>JAJFKU010000023.1 GCA_021773035.1 Woeseiaceae bacterium | reverse complement strand
CGGGCCGATGCCGTCGCCTGTGGGTCGTGAAGACGGCATCGGCCCGCCCGGATCAACACCGGATTAAGAACGCCACCGGCAACCATAATGTTCCGTCGGCTGGCCAAAACGGTCACCCGCTCTCGCTATTGTCTGACAGTGATTGCCCGATCAAGGACCGACGATCACAGCTAGCTCGTCCACTTCTCAACGCGCGGCGGGGAATACTGCGCAAACTGTTGCAGCAGGCCTGCGGCACTGCCATCGCACAATAGCATCGCGCGATTTTCCGCTCTCAGAAAACCCTCCTCCACCGCATGATCCAGATAGTCGAGCAGGCTGTTGAAGTAGCCGTCGACATTCAGCAGCCCGCAGGGTTTATCGTGAAACTGCAGCTGCCCCCAGGTCAGTATCTCGACGATCTCCTCCAGGGTGCCAAAACCGCCGGGCAGCGCGATAAAACCATCGGACAATACGGCCATCATCGACTTGCGCTCATGCATCGACGACACGACATGGAGTTCCGTCAGGCCCTGATGCGCAATCTCTTTATCGTGCAGCGCCGTCGGGATAACGCCGTGCGCCTTGCCACCCAGTTGCAGAACCGCGTTTGCGATGACGCCCATAATGCCCTTGTCGGCGCCACCGTAGACCAACTCGTAACCGGATCGCACCAGCAATTCGGCAAGCTGCCGTGCGGCCGCCGCGTAAACCGGGCGCTCACCGTCGCTGGAACCGCAATAGACACAGATTCTGGGCACTTCGCGGCCTACGCTGACTTCGCACCGTGCATGATCGCCGCGATTTCCGGACGGCACTTGCGCAACTCGTCGGGTGTCAGCGCGTCGAGCTCATGCGGGAATACCAGCCATTCTGCCGTTTCGCGCAGGTAATACTCCGGTGTGATATCCGTTTCGTTACGGGTCGGCTTGAACCAGGGCACGGCGACCCGTATGTCCTCCGGCGTATTGCCGCGCGCCCGCCGGCTCAGCTCGTCGATCACAGCGACGATCGTATTGCCGGTATCGAAGACGTCATCGACGATCAGCACGCGGTCGTCGTGCCTGATCTTCTTGATAATGTAGTTCAGACCATGAACGGCAACCTTGCCTCTCTCGTCGACCCCGATATAGGAGGATGTGCGAATGGCAATATGATCGGATTCTATGCCGCAATAGGACAAGGTCTCCTGCAGCGCCATACCAACCGGCGTGCCGCCTCGCCAGATAGCGATAATCAGGGTCGGTCTGAAACCGCTTTCGAGAACCTTGATGCCAAGATCGATCGAATCCTCGAGCAGGTCCTGCGCGGAAAGTACTGTCTTGTCCATTATTATTCTCTTGAGTGCGGACTTTAAGCTGGCGCTATAATACCGGAATCCGATTCTATCCCAGCAAGACTCAGGAATTACAATAATGACCGAGCGATTTATCGCCGCAGACGATTTGCTTCGCGATTCTTTTCAGCTGGCAGCAAATATCTACGAGGCGGAATTCAAGCCCGACTTCCTGGTGGGCCTCTGGCGTGGCGGCAGCGCAGTGGGTATCGCGGTGCAGGAGGGCCTCGACTATCTGGGCGTCAAGACCGATCACATCGCCATTCGCACCTCCTATACCGGCGCGCCGCGCTATTCGCAAATGGTCAGCAAAGCCGAGTCCATCCGCGTCCACGGGCTGCAATACCTGCTTGAAAATCTGAGCGCGCACCATTCTCTGTTGATCGTCGACGATGTCTACAGCACCGGATCCAGCGTGAACGCAGTCATTAAACAGCTGGCGCAGAAAACCCGGCGTAACCTGCCACAGGATATCCGCATCGCGACCGTCTGGTACCGGCCAACGGAAAAAACACTGCGCAAACCGGACTACTTCGTACATGAAACCAACGACTGGCTTGTATTGCCGTATGAGCTGTCGGGATACACGCTCGACGAGCTGCGCGCAAACAGGCCCGAAATGTCCGGCCTGATCGATAGGCTGGCTCCGCATGTCAAGGCGGCAGGCAATACTGGGAGCTGATGCTCGAAGCTCGCCAATTTCTCCGTTCGCTTTTTGACGCGGCCGTCGCGGCCGCCAAGCCCGAGCATTGCATGCAGCGCTGGTTACCCCCGAAACCGGCAGGTCGAGTATTCGTCGTCGGCGCGGGCAAGGCCGCTGCCGCTATGGCGCAGCAGCTCGAAAACTACTGGGGCGGCGCGCTCGAAGGTACCGTGATTGTGCCGCATGGCTATGCCGAGAATTGTTCGGGAGTGCAGGTTGTCGAGGCCGCTCACCCGGTGCCCGATGAAACCGGGCTCGCCGCAACGCGCTCCATCCTCGAACACGTTACTGCGCTGTCGGCGGACGATACCGTCGCTTGTTTGCTATCGGGCGGCGGATCGTCGCTGCTTAGCCTGCCCGCCGGCGGCGTCACGCTTCGTGAAAAACAGAGCATCACCGCGCAATTGCTGCGCTCCGGTGCTGCGATTCACGAGATTAACTGTGTGCGGAAGAAGCTCTCGGGTATCAAGGGTGGCAAACTTGCCGCCGCCTGCAGTCCGGCCAGGGTCATCAGCATGATTATCTCGGACGTTCCCGGCAACGACGTTTCCATGGTTGCCTCCGGCCCGACAATTGCCGATACCAGTTCCGTGGCGGATGCCTTGCAGATCCTCGATCGCTTTCAAATCTCGGTATCGAACGCCGCCAGGGCGGCAATCACCGCCTGCAGGCCGGTATCGATCGACGACGGCGATATACGGATTCTTGCAACCAGCGATGACGCATTACTTGCCGCCTCAGCGCTGGCCGGCGAGCGGGATGTACCGGCCTACTCACTCGGCGACCTGAGCGGTGACGCGCGTGAGCTGGCCCGCAGACATGCCGAACTCGCACAGCAGATAGCCGCTGGCAACGGCCCGCTGCCAGCGCCCTGCGTGCTGATTTCAGGCGGCGAAACAACTGTTGACGTGCAGGGAAAAGGTCGCGGCGGACGCAACGGTGAATACGCGCTGTCTCTGGCGATCGCGCTGAACGGACACCCCGCTATCCACGCGCTGGCCGGCGATACCGACGGCATCGACGGCACCGAAGACAACGCCGGTTGCTTCGTTTCGCCCGATGTTCTGAACCGGGCGGCTGCGCTCGGTCTGGACGCGAATGAGATGCAGTCGCACAACGACAGCTACGGTTTCTTCTCCGGCACGCTTGATTTAATCGTCACGGGCCCCACTCGTACTAACGTCAACGACTTCAGGGCTATCCTGATAAGCGGCGAAGAGGATTAAACATGCAGGACTTCCCACACAAATACGTAGTCTCCGCCGACGCGAAAACCGCCGGCAGTGTCAAGCTCTCCAGTTCGGGAGTCGCCGACCTGGCCTCTGCACCGCCGGTCGAATTCGGTGGTCCCGGAGACCAGTGGTCGCCGGAGTCCCTCCTCGTTGCAGCTGTCGCTGACTGTTACGTGCTGTCGTTTCGGGCCATCGCACGGGCGTCGCGGCTGGACTGGAAATCGCTCAGTTGCGAGGTCGAGGGTACACTCGATCGAGTCGATCGCATCACTCAGTTCACGGCATTTAGCGTCTCGGCGATACTTGAGATTGTGCCCGGCAGCGACGAAAGCAAGGCAGAACGTTTACTCGAAAAAGCCGAGCAGTCCTGCCTGATCACCAATTCTCTGAAAGCGGAGTCTCATCTTCGCACTTCAATTCAGGTCGTTAACAGCTGATCGACCGCGGAAATCAGGCGAGAGATTTGCCGGTAAGCGTCTTATAATGCTCCGCCCGTAACGTGGGGCAGCCCCGAATTCGACTGCAGGAAAAGGAAAGGCATGAGTAACGCGAAGATTATCTACACCCGAACGGACGAAGCACCAGCCCTTGCAACCTATTCGTTGCTGCCGATCGTCAAGGCGTTCACAGACGCCGCCGGAATCATCGTAGAAACACGCGACATCTCCCTCGCTGGTCGTATTCTCGCGAACTTCTCCGACGTTCTGCCCGAAGACCAACGCCGCAGCGATGCACTCGCCGAGCTTGGCGAACTGGCCAAAACACCGGCCGCCAACATCATCAAGTTACCGAACATCAGCGCGTCGATTCCACAGTTACAGGAAGCGATCGCGGAATTGCAGTCACAGGGTTTCAGCTTGCCCGACTACCCTGAAGACCCACACAGCGACGCCGAACTCGACGCCAGATCGCGCTACGCCAAAGTACTCGGAAGCGCCGTTAATCCGGTGTTGCGCGAAGGCAATTCAGACCGCCGCGTGGCGGCGGCGGTGAAAGCATTCGCGAGGAAAAATCCGCACTCGATGGGCGTCTGGAGCGACACGTCGAAATCGCATGTTGCCCATATGAAGGACGGTGACTTCTATTCCAGCGAGCAGTCCACGGTAGTTGATGCCGACGGCGATTTAAGCATCACCATGATCGCAAACGATGGCAGTGAAAAGATACTTCGCGAGCGTGTGCCGGTACTGCAAGACGAGCTTATCGACGCCACGCGCATGGACTGCGCTGCGCTGCGGGAGTTCTTCGCGACCGAGATTGAAGCTGCGAAACAAGACGGCGTTCTGCTGTCGCTGCATTTGAAGGCGACGATGATGAAAGTCTCGGATCCGATCATGTTCGGTCATGCCGTTACCGTTTATTATCAGGACGTGTTCGAAAAACACGCCGCCGTTTTCGATGAGCTTGGCGTTGACGCCAACAACGGCATCGGCGATATCTATGCCAAAATAGGCGCTCTCGATGACGAGAAGCGCGCGCTTATCGAAGCCGATCTGGCCGCCGTTTACGAAACTCGCCCGGCGCTCGCGATGGTCAATTCGGACAAGGGCATTACCAATCTGCATGTCCCAAGTGACGTCATTATCGACGCATCGATGCCGGCGGCTATTCGCAGCTCAGGACAGATGTGGGGACCGGATGGCAAGCTCGCCGATACCAAGGCGATGATTCCGGACCGTTGCTATGCCGGTATCTACGATGAGGTCATCCGCTTTTGCCGCCGGAACGGCGCCTTTGACGTTGCGACCATGGGTAACGTCTGCAACGTTGGCCTGATGGCACAAAAGGCTGAAGAATACGGCTCACATGACAAGACCTTCGAGGTCGAGACGGCAGGGACGATACGTGTCAGCAACGCTTCGGGTGATGTCTTGCTTGAACACAGCGTAAACGCCGGAGATATCTGGCGTATGTGCCAGACCAGGGATCTGCCAATCCGCGACTGGGTGAAGCTGGCCGTGAACCGTGCCCGCCAGACCGGGACAACGGCGATCTTCTGGCTCGACGAAAAGCGGGCTCACGACCGCAATCTCATCGCGAAAGTGAATCGCTATCTGAAAGACCACGATACGGACGGACTCGATCTGCGCATCCTGTCGCCGGTCGAGGCAATGCGCGTTACGCTCGATCGAGTCAAGAATGGCGACGACACAATTTCCGTCACTGGCAACGTATTGCGCGATTACCTGACCGACCTGTTCCCGATTCTGGAACTCGGTACCAGCGCAAAAATGCTGTCCATCGTACCGCTGCTCGCCGGCGGCGGACTCTATGAAACCGGCGCCGGCGGTTCGGCACCGAAACACGTGCAACAATTTCTGAGCGAAGGGCACCTGCGCTGGGATTCCCTTGGCGAGTTCCTCGCGCTCGCGGTTTCTATCGAAGACATCGCCGAAAAAACGAACAATCATCAGGCTCGCCTACTCGCAAGCACGCTCGATGAGGCCAACAGCCAGTACCTTGAAAACAACAAATCACCATCGCGCAAGGTCAACGAGCACGATAATCGCGCCAGTCACTATTACCTCGCAATGTACTGGGCACAGGCGCTGGCAACGAATGGCAGCGAAGCGGCGCTCGCCGAGAAGTTCGCTAACGTGGCAAAAGCCCTGAGCGACAACGAGGACGCGATCAACGCCGAGTTACTGGCGGCACAGGGTGCTGCAGTGGATATTGGCGGCTACTATTTGCCGGACGACGATCTGGCTGCCGGCGCCATGCGGCCCAGCGCGACCTTGAACCGTATTATCGACGCTGTTTAGATCGGTTCGTAACGAAATATTGTTCTGCGCAGGGATGCGGCCGATACGCCGATGACCTCTTCACGAAACACAGGCGAGGTCATCGGCGTATCTGCCGCATCTCCACAGTCGAGCACGTATTTAACTGGTCAATCACAGTGTTCGGTGACGCAAACAGGTGCCGATCGCAGTGCTGAACAGGTGCGGGTCCGGGATAGCCGAATCTGTTGACTGTGGCTCGTGGAGACAGAGTCGGCTATCCCGGACCCGCACCGGATTGAGCACCCCGCCCGTATTTATTTGGATACGTAGACCTCACCCGCAACATAAGTAGCCGCTATATGCCGATCGTCGGCAAGCATCGTCAGTGCGAACAAGCTTTCCTCCGCGGATGCCGCAACCGAGCAACGCCGCTCGCTAAGCGTTGATCCGGCAGGGTCCAGAACGACGAAATCGGCTTCCTTACCAGCCGCGAAGTTGCCGATCTTGTCATCAAGATACAAGACTTGTGCAGCGCCGAGCGTTGCAAGATACAGCGCTCTCGTCGCGGGCATCGCCTGATCCTGCAGGTGCAGAACCTTGTAAGCCTCGCCGGCGGTTCGCAGCATCGACAAACTGGTGCCGCCACCGACGTCGGTACCCAGGCCACAGCGAACACCCGCGGCTCGCATCGCGCGTAAATCAAACAGGCCACTGCCGAGAAACAGGTTGGAGGTCGGACAGAACGCGACTGCACCGCCCTTGGCGGACATGCATTGCCGGTCCTCCTCATCCAGGTGCAGACTGTGAGCGAAAACAGAGCGCGCCCTGAGCAATTCGAAGCGATCATAAACGTCGAGATAACTGCGGCTGCCTGGAAACTGGCGGGCGATTTGCTCAACCTCGGCCTTGTTCTCCGCAAGATGCGTATGTATCCAGACATCGGGGTATTCGCCCGCCAGTCTGCCGGCAGCGGCGAGCTGTTCTTCGCTCGAAGTCAGCGCAAAACGCGGGGTGATCGCATAACCGAGCCTGTCCGTGCCGTGCCAGCGCTCGATCAGGGCCCGGCTATCCGTATAGGCGGAAACCGGATCGTCGCGAAGCTCGGTGGGACAGTTAATATCCATCATCACCTTGCCCGCGATCAGCCGCATGCCGCGCGCCTGGGCTGCAGCCAGAATCGCGTCCGCAGAGTGGGCGTGTACGGTTCCGAACACCAGCGCCGTCGTCGTACCGTTTTTCAACAACTCATCGAGAAAAACCGCGGCGACCTCCTCGGCATGAGTCTTGTCGGCGAAACGCATTTCGGCTGGATACGCATAACGATTGAGCCAGTCGAGCAACTGCTCGCCGTAAGATGCGATGATATCCAGTTGCGGAAAGTGCACGTGGCAGTCGACGAATCCAGGAACGATAATCTTACCCGGATACTCGGTGACGGCGAGGTCGTGACTGTGCGCCAGCAGCGTAGTAGCGTCACCCGCGTCCAGCACCTTGCCGTCCTCGACGACCAGCAAACCATCGTCAAAAAACTCCACGGCCGATGAAATCGAGGCCTCGCCGGGGTCTGCCAGGCAATGCAATATGGAAGCTCTAAACGCTTGCCGCATGTTCAGTCAATATCCAAAAGGACCGCGTCATCGAGAACATGCTCTTCACAGTTCGGCGCGTCACCGCCGCGATCGATGATCAGGTATTCCTGGCCCGCCTCGAAGGAGATCAGGGGCATATGCCAGGTGCCGCGGCGATAATTGAAGCCCTGTCGCCCGTTGCTGACGAAGGCACGCAAAGCACTGCTATCGATTGATTCTCCCGGCGGCGCTACCACGATGACCATCCTGCACGGCGACAACGGTATAAACGCCTGGCTGCCCAGCGGATGCCGCTCAAGCATGTCCACCCGCAGCGGCAGGCAGGTCGGTGTCCGGCAACGGGCAATGCTGACGGCGACGCGACCATCGTCCGCGATATCGACTTTGCAAAGGTCGTCGAAACGCTCAAAGCGGGCGGCGTTCATCGGTTCTGAAGCTGAGCGCGACGAAGCAATCACATCGCCGTAAGTGGCGAAACGATCAGCCGTTAACGGTTCGGCCTGGAGGCGGATCATTGCGACTCTCCACCGCCGACACGGCCGAACAGGCGCAGGCGACTCACGCCGCCGTCGGGGTATATGGACATCCGAACATGCGAGACGGGACCCGGCGTTTCGAGGTTCTCGAAATAGTGCTGCTGATCCATCTTCAGCTTCGTTTCCGGCAACAGCGGTTTCCAGTCATTCGACTCCGGTGTCGCCGATTCGTCACTGTCGAACACCCCCCCTTCCAACACGACCCGGTCCGGATAGTTTCCCTTAAAGTGTGCTGTATCGACTTCCGCCCGTTCGATAACGCCCGCCTGTGCTAGCGCCACGATGACCCAGTCGTTACCCGGACCCCGTCGGCGCGCGGTTTCCCAGCCGTCACCCATATTCACGCCGCGACCCGGCACATTCAGGTTGTGCATACTGCCGTAGTGCTCGTCGCTGCAGGCGATAGCCCGCCCGCCGTTTTCGATCGCCGCAAGGTCGACATAACCGTCAACACCGCTGAAGTCGGCAACCACCTCACCAAATACGCGCAGGCGCGCGATACCGCCGTCCGGGTAAATATGCAGGCGAATGTGCGTCCAGATGGCGGCGTCGTCGATGCTCAGGAAGTGATGCGAATCGCCTGCCAGGTCGGTCTTGGGCAGCAACTCGAGCCAGCCGTCTTCGGGAGTATCCGAGTCGCTGACACAGGCTTCTATCGAAGCCTGCGGCGGGTAGTTGCCCGTGAAGTGACTGGTGTCGATATTGAAGCCGCGAATGACGCCCGGTACGCCGAAACGGATAACGCAGTAGTCGTGCCCCTCGGTGCGTTTGCGGCGGCTTTCCCAGCCATCCATCCACTTGCCATGGTCGTCGTACTTACCGTCGATGAATACCGGGTCAGCGGCATCGACAATGCGCTCCTTCGCTGCGAAGAACTCGTCGGTCGCATACGTTACGCGCGTACCCAGGCGTGGCTGCTCCAGTTGAATCCAATGATGAAACGGGTTTGCGGCTTTCATTGCGCATCCTCCAGGGCAGCCAGGCGCAGGCGCGCTATCTTGTGAATCTCCTGCAATGCCGTTTCGAACTCGGCGTTGTAGTTATTCCCAAGCCGGCTCGCAAATGCTGCGAGTATTTCTGCCCGGTTGCTGTCGCGAACGGCCTTGATAAAAGGGAAACCGAATTTCTCCTTATAGGCCGAGTTCAGCGACTGAAACGATTCGTATTCCTCGGCGCTGCACTGGTCGAGACCGGCCCTGGACTGCTCCTCTGTCGAGTCCGCGGTAAGCTCGCCGGCCACCTGCGCTTTTCCGGCCAGGTCAGGGTGTGCCCGAATCAGGGCGAGCTGCGTTTCTGCTGCAGCGTTATCGACTATGTCTGCCATCAGGCTCGCCAGCCATTCGGTATCTGCATTCGTTTCCCCCAGCACAGCGGCGGCCTTTTCGGCAACCCACGGCGAGTGTTCGTAAATAGTGCCATAACGTTTTATGAAATCAGGATTCGACACTAAGCAAGCCCTTTTGCCGGATGACGTTGTCGCCAGTGATTGGCGATATCGAGGCGGGTCGCAATCCAGGCATCGTCGTGTCCTGCAACATAGTCAAGAAACTCCGCGACTGCGGCAGCGCGCCCCGGGCGTCCGGCAAGACGACAGTGCAGGCCGACCGACATCATACGTCCGCCCTCCCGGTGCAGCATGTCGAAGCTGTCTTTCAGGTAGTCGAAAAACTGCCGGCCGGAGTTAAAACCCTGAGCGGTCGCGAAACGCATGTCGTTTGCGTCCAGCGTATAGGGAACCATCAGCTGCGGCGTCGCGAAGCTGTAATCCCAGTACGGCAGGTCGTCCGCGTAGCTGTCGGCGTTATAGCTGAAATCGCCCTCCTGTGCAGCGATGCGGTGACTCTGCGGGCTGCAACGGCCAAGGTACCAGCCCTTCGAACGTTGTCCGGTAATTTCGGCGTGTAACGCCATCGCCTGTCGAAAATGTTCCCGCTCGATGGCTTCATCGACGGACTGGTAATCCACCCAGCGATAACCATGACTCGCGATCTCCCATCCGGCGTTCAGCATGGCTGCAACGACTGCAGGATTTCTCTGCAATGCCATCGCCACGGCAAACACCGTCAGCGGCAGCTTTCGCTCCGTGAACAATCGGTGCAGACGCCAGAAACCGGCTCGCGATCCATACTCGTAGATGGACTCCATATTCATATGGCGCTGGCCTTGCAGGGCCTGAGCGCCGACGATTTCGGAAAGAAACGCCTCAGACGCGGCGTCACCGTGCAGTACGCAGTTTTCGCCGCCCTCTTCGTAGTTGACGACGAATTGCACCGCCGTACGCGCACCCGCTGGCCAATCGGCCGCTGGCGGCTCCTGTCCATAGCCGTGCATGTCTCTTGGATAGTCCGTCATTGCCCGCTCTCAAGTGTCAGATACCACTGCTCGATAATCTGTCTTTCTTCATCGGTCATGGCCGTCAGATTACCGATCGGCATGACTCTGGTGACGACCGTTTGCTGATAAATACGTTCGGCTTCCGCAACAATCTGCACATCGTTATCGAGTATCACGCCCAGCGGTGCTGCCGGGAAAGCAGGATGAACCGGCGCCGACGAATGGCAACTCGTACAGCGCGCATTCACGACATTACGCACTTCTGCAAAGGTCACGGCAGCGCCGTCTTCGACGCTGGGCCGCGGCGCGAGAATTGCAGCAAGACCTGCGATCAGCAACAGCGCAACAACGATCGGCAGCGGCGATGCCCTGCCCTTGTGCCGGGCGACAAAATAGACCCTGACCAATGCACCGGCCACCGAGATTGCGATCAGAATCGCCCAATTGTAGGCATGACTGTAAGTCATCGCATAGTGATTGCTCGTCATGACGAACAGCACCGGCAGCGTGAAGTAAGTATTGTGTACCGAGCGCAGTTTGGCGTGCACGCCCGGCATCGGGTCCGGTGTCTCGCCCCGTTCCGCGGCCGCAACCATTCTCTTCTGCCCCGGGATAATGACAAAAAACACGTTCGCCACCATGATTGTTCCCAGGGTTGCGCCAAACAGGATGTAGGCCGCCCTGCCACTGAACAGGTTGCACAGACCCCAGGCCAGCGCGCTGCTCAGCAGCAGCAGCGCAATCGCGAATACACCGCCGTGTTTTGCGAGTGGCGACTTGCACATCAGGTCATAGACTATCCAGCCTCCGACAATAAAGGCCAGCGCGCTGCCGATCGCTGCAAGCACGGAAAGATCGGCTATCGAACGATCGATAAGATAGACCTCGGCACCGAGAAAGTAGATCAGGCCGAGCAGGAACATCCCCGATAGCCAGGTCGAGTACGCCTCCCACTTGAACCAGTGCAGCCGATCGGGAATCGCTGCAGGTGCTGTCGTGTACTTCTGCGCATGGTAAAAACCGCCACCATGCACGGACCACAGCTCGCCGCCCACACCCTTCGCAACATCGTCGCTGTCACGCGGTCCTTCGAGGTGATTGTCCAGCCAGATGAAATACAGCGACGAACCGATCCACGCAATACCGGTGACGAAATGCAGCCAACGCACCAGCAAATTCAGCCAATCCAGGAGAAATGCTTCCATGTCAGCTCCTCAGCGGGTGCACGTTGTCGGGAATGTTCGTGCCGCTTTGTATCGCCGCACGTTCCTGAAGCTTCAGGACCTCGGCTGCGACGGCGACCGCGATTTCAGCCGGCTTCTTGCCGCTGATGCCATCGACACCTATCGGGCAGATTAGTTGGTCAATCACGCCTTGCAGCATGCCTTGTTGCCGATAACGTTTTTCGAATCGGCGTCGCTTGGACAGCGAACCGATCAAGCCGCAATAACGGGCATCGTCTCGCCGCAGGATCCGGTCGCAGATATCGAAGTCCATTGCATGGCTATGTGTCATGACAAGGTAAAAACTATCTGCCGGCAGCGCGGCGACTTCAAGCGACGGTTCCGCCGCCTCGATCGCGCGCACATTTGCCGGCACCTGCCGAAACACCCGGCGACGGCTGTCTATCCAGCGGATGTTGCAGTCGAGGCCCGACAGCGCATTCACGACGGCTGTGCCGACATGACCCGCACCGAACACCGCGATGTTAAGGTCCGGCGCAACAACAGGTTCGTAGAGCTCCTGCACATTGCGCTGTACCTTGCGGTCGCTGTCAAGAATTCGGCGCGCATTATTCACCATCGTAGAATCGACAGCGCCGTTATCGGCACCGAAGGTCTGTTCCGCTGTAACAAGCAGCTTGGCCGGACCGGTGGTCGAAATGCGAGTCGCGATGACCGCCGCCTCTCGCTGTCCATGCAACGCGCCCAGATCACGCAGCCAGTCCGGAATACCATCGGGTACCGGTTCGAAGAGAATTTCAACAACACCGCCGCAACACTGCCCCATCGACGATCCCAGCGGAAAACTACGCAGTGCCGACACACGCTGGTCGAGCATATCGACGGCCACGCGGGTGCTTTGGTACTCGAGTTGCCCGCCACCAATGGTGCCAATTGTTGCCGTTGCAGTCACGATCATTTTCGCGCCGATCTCCCGGGGCGCCGAACCACGAATTCCGGCAACCGTCACCAGCACGGCACGCTCGCCGGCCGCAGCAAGGTCGGACAGTTCCGCAATCCACTCATTCATGACCTGCCGCCTGTATCGCGTTCAGTATCGCTTCCGGCGTCGCCGGCGCCTGCAAATCCGGCAGTGGACTTGCGGCCGTCGCGATCGCATCGCGAATAGCGTGAAATGCCGACAGCGCGAGCATCAGCGGCGGTTCGCCGACCGCCTTGGAGCGGTAAATCGTGTCCTCCGCATTCGGCACGCTCTGCATCAGCTGTACACGAAAATCGGGAGCCAGATCGGAACAGGTCGGAATTTTGTAGGTCGACGGCGCATGCGTGCCAAGCTCACCGCGATCGTTCCACCACAACTCCTCCGACGTTAGCCAGCCGACGCCCTGTACATAGCCGCCCTCGACCTGCCCGAGGTCGATCGCCGGATTCAGCGAATCACCGCAATCATGAAGAATGTCCACGCGCAGGCTGCGGTTCTCACCAGTCAGCCTGTCGACGACAACTTCGGTCACGGCGGCACCGTAAGCAAAGTAGAAAAACGGACGGCCGCTGAAGCTCGCCCTGTCGTAATTGATCTTCGGCGTTTTGTAGAAGCCGGTCGCCGACAGCGGTACCCGGTCTGCCCATGCCAGTTGCACCAACTCGGTGAACGAGAGCTCATTTTCACCGCAGACGACACGGTTGCGGTGGAACGCGACATCGGCCTCGGACACCGAAAAGTGACGGGCGGCGAACCTGGTTAAGCGAGTACGTATTTTTGTCGCCGCCTTTTTTGCCGCCATACCGTTCATGTCAGCGCCGCTGGATGCCGCTGTCGCCGAAGCATTCGGCACCTTACTGGTGTCCGCCGCCATGATGCGTATACGCTCAACATCAATCTGCAGTTCTTCAGCGACAACCTGAGCGACCTTGATATAGAGGCCCTGACCCATTTCCGTGCCGCCGTGATTGAGTTGCACGGTACCGTCCTTGTAAACGTGTACCAGCGCACCTGCCTGATTAAGCAGCGTGTTGGTGAAAGAGATGCCGAACTTGACCGGCGTAATCGCAATGCCGCGCTTCAAAACATCGCTGCCCGCATTAAAGGTGCGGATTTCCTTGCGCCGTTGTTCGTAATCGCTGCTTGCGACCAGTTCATCAAATACCTCGTCGATGATATTGTCTTCGACGACCTGCTGATACTGCGTAATGTTGCGCACATCTTTTCCGTAGAAATTTCGACGCCGTACCTGCAGCGGGTCCTTGCCAAGCCGGCGTGCAATATCTTCAATGACGTACTCGATCGCAAACATGCCCTGCGGCCCGCCAAAACCTCGAAACGCCGTATTCGATACCGTATTCGTCTTGCAGCGATGTGAGAGAATACGCACGTTTTCGAGAAAGTAGGCGTTGTCGCAACTGAACATCGCACGATCGTTGACGGGACCTGACAAATCGGCCGACATGCCGCAGCGCGACGCAAACTCGAAATCGATACCGAGTATCAGACCGCTATCGTCGTAACCGACCTCGTAGTCGATGACGAAATCGTGTCGTTTACCGGTCATGATCATGTCGTCATCGCGATCCAGGCGCAATTTGCAGGGCCTGCCGGTTTTGTCGGCGGCCAGTGCTGCCAAGCAGGCTATCAGGGCAGCCTGACTTTCCTTGCCGCCGAAAGCACCGCCCATCCTGCGGCAGACTACCGTAACATCGCTCGCCGGGCGCCCGGTCGCGTGCGCCACCAGGGACTGAATTTCGTCCGGGTGCTGTGTCGAACTGTAGACCAGCAGACAAGCGTCGTCCTGCGGAACGACCATCGCAATATGACCCTCTAGATAAAACTGATCCTGGCCACCGAGAAAAACCCTGCGTGTCGCGCGATGCGGTGCCGATTCCAGTGCGCTGTCCGGATCGCCTCGCAGCAAGGTCTCGCTGGGCAGCACAAAAGACTGTTTTTCGACCGCTGTCAGCGGGTCCAGAATCGCTTCCAGCTCGCGGTAGTCAATATTGGCAAGACCTGTTGCCTTGCGTGCCGCATCGACAGAGGTCGCGATTACGGCGAATACGGGCTGGCCGACATACTGCACCCGATCATCGGTGAGAATCGGATCGTCGGCGACGATCGGGCCGTAATTGTTCGTGCCGGGTATGTCCGCGGCAACGCAAACGTCGACGACGCCTGGCGCCGCGAGCACACTCGACAGGTCGACTGCGGCAAGCTCCGCATGCGGGACCGTACTCATGCCAACCGCAAGATGTAACAGATCGCGGGGTTCGGGCAGATCGTCGGTGTAGGACGCACGCCCCGTGACATGCAGGTGCGCGCTGTCATGAGGCAGCGCCGCACCGACCGCGTCGTACTCAGCGGCCATAAGTGTACACCGTTGGCAGTTGCTCACTCTGCGTCTCCGCGAAGAACCGCCGCAAAAGATTCTGACTCACCCGCAGCCGGCTATCGGCGGATGCCCGCATATCCGTTATCGGCGCGAAATCCTCCGCCAGCGCGAGACAGGCGTTTTCTATCGTGGCATCGCTCCAGGGCTGCCCGTTGATCGCCGCTTCGGTCTTTGTCGCACGACTCACAGTAGCTGCCAGGCCACCGCATGCCATGCGAAAAGCACTGACGCTGCCGTCCCTGACGACCAGCCGATAGGCGGTGCAAACAGCTGAAATATCCTGATCGAATCGTTTCGACCACTTTTGGCTGCTGACGATCGCGTCATCAGTTGGCAACGGGATCTTTACGCGGGCAATAAACTCACCGGGCTGCAAGTCGCTCACCATGTAGCCGTGATAGAAGCTGTCGAGGGAGAGTTCTCTTTCGAGCGTCCCGCAGCGCAGCACCAGCGACGTATCGAGGACCATCAAAGCGGCCATCGAATCGCCGATAGGCGAACCGTTTGCAATATTGCCGCCGATTGTGCCGGCGTTGCGAATCGGCGGCGAAGCGAAACGACGAAACAACTCGTCCAGACGAGGGTATTGCCGAACGATCGCCGGTATTGCTGCGGTCAGCGTTACCGCCGCACCAACGCTGAGATAGCTGTCGCTGACGTCGAGTTCGTTAAGTTCAGCAATGCGACCGGTGTAAATAACGGTCTGCAGTTCGCGGTGTTGTTTCGTTACCCACAAACCGACGTCCGTGCCGCCGGCCAGAATCGTTGCCTCCGGATTCTGCTGCAACAGGCTTGCGAACTCGTCTACATTGGCGGGCGCGAAAAACCGCCGCCCGCGGTGTTCTATCTGCAGGCTGTCGCCACGCTGCACCTGCTGTAGCTGCTGACGGCGATCTTTCGGTATCGGTGCAGTAGCACTGTACATTTCGGTCGCGGCCGCGACGATCGGTCGGTAACCAGTGCAGCGGCAAAGATTTCCCGACAGCGCGTCATCGATATCCTGGCGGCCGGGATTGGCGTTTGTTTCATACAACGCATACATCGACATAACGAATCCCGGCGTGCAGAAACCGCACTGGGAACCGTGATTGTCGATCAGCGCCTTCTGTACCGGATGCAGCGATTCACCGTCGGCAAGACTCTCTACCGTTATCAGCTCCTTGCCGTCCAGCGTGGGCAAAAACTGAATACAGGAGTTGATGGCCTTAAGCAGCACGCCATCTCCGCTACGGTCAAGCTCCGCAACAACCACGGTGCACGCGCCGCAGTCGCCCTCGGCGCAACCTTCCTTGCTGCCTTTACGGCGCAGATCTTCGCGCAGAAACTGCAGGACGGTTCGCGTTGGATCGACATCGTTGAGCTCGACAATGTCACCGTCGAGCACAAAGCGGACCGTCGCGGAACCTGCCATAGACCTCAGCTACCCCTGTAGGTTGAGTACGACCAGGGCGAAACCAGCAGGGGAACGTGGTAGTGCTCATCGTCTTTAATCGCAAAACGAATCAACACTGTCTCCAGGAACGCCGGATTATCGATGGTCGCGGCTGTTTCGCGAAAATAGTCACCGATATCGAACTCCAGTTCGTAGCTGCCGGCCAGCATCGCCTCCCCATCGAGCAGCGCCTGCTCGGTGCGTCCGTCAGCATTGGTCACCGCCGATGCTGCCAATGTCCGTTGCGCGCGCAGTGCGTACAGTCGGATGTCAACGCCCGCAGCCGGCGTTCCGTGTGCTGTATCGAGAATGTGTGTGGTCAATCGTCCCATTCGCCTCTGTCCGACCGTTGCTTAATCGCGGATAACATCGATTATACTGAGCCAGGCCGTCCCGAATAACAACATCAGGGGGCCTGCAATGAATACGGATAAGAGTTTTTCACGGCGAAGCTTCCTGCAGGACCGCGCCATGGAAGTACTGGACGCCGCCGGGACGGAGAAAGCCTGGGCGGATCCTGTTCACCCGACCAACGGCGGCGAGCACCTGCTCGGCACCTGCCGCATGGGGGACGACCCGGCAACATCGGTCGTTGACCGCTATCATCGCTGTCACGACGTACCCAACCTGTTTGTCTGCGATGGCAGCAGTATGGTTACATCGGGCCGTGGCCAGCCTACAATGACCATTATGGCGCTCGCGTTTCGCGCGGCAGAACACATCAAAATGGCGGCCAGCGCCGGAGGTATTTAGAATGAAACGACAAGCATTGCTTATGCTGCTAGTGCCACTCTTCGGATTGGCGGCCTGTGAGCTCGAAGTCGACCGCACTCCCGAAGTCAGCTATCTGCAAATGCCCGGCACGGAAGATTTGAACCTGCCGTTTTCCTCGGCCGTGCGCGCCGGTAATACGCTGTATTTGTCCGGCAACATCGGCAACGTACCCGGCTCAGTCGAACTCGCACAGGGCGGTATCGCCGGGGAGACAAAGCAGACGATGGACAACATCTCGAAGGTCCTGCAGCAATTCGGCTCATCAATGGACGAGGTTGTGAAATGCACGGTGTTTCTGGCCGACATGGCCGAGTGGGGAGCGATGAACGAGGTTTATCGCAGCTACTTCAAGAATCCGCCTGCCCGCAGCGCGCTCGGTGCCAACGGCCTGGCCCTGGATGCACGCGTCGAAATCGAGTGTATTGCCGTCACACAATAACCAGCGGGCCTGCGACACCCAACCACGGCATTAATGCAGCGCACACTGCGCTGCGGTGTTAGGCTACGCTCCGTTTCGGACCAGCAGAAAGATTAAAATGACCCAGACAGTACAGTTACTCGGCATCAGTAACGCCATCGTTGACGTGCTCGCACACGTCGACGCGGAATTTCTCGACAGCATCGGCGCACCTCCCGGTTCAATGACCTTGATCGATGAGAACCAGGCTCGCGAACTCTATTCGAAGATGGGCCCTGCCACCGAAATGTCAGGAGGCTCGGTCGCGAATACCGTCGCCGGATTTGCCAATCTCGGCGGCAGTGCCGCCTATATCGGCAAGGTCCACGACGACCAGCTCGGCGCTATCTTCAATCACGACATGCAATCTCTCGGTGTGGATATTCGCCTTGCTCCGGCTACCGAAGGTGCACCGACGGCGCGCAGCCACATACTGATAAGCGCGGACGGCCAGCGGACAATGCAGACTTACCTGGGTGCCTGCCTGGGGCTTGCCCTGGCGGACATCACCGCAGCCAGCGTAGGCAAACCGAAAGCGATACTGCTCGAGGGCTATGTCTGGGATATCGCCGAAGGTCCGGCGCTGGCACGGGAAGCAGCAAAGATCGGGCGACAGAACGGCACGGCGGTTTCATTATCGCTGTCCGATTCCTTCTGCGTCGAGCGGCACCGCGATTCGTTCGTCGAATTCTTGCAAAACGACGTGGATATCGTTGTTGCCGACGAGGACGAGATTCACGCCTTGCTCGGCACCGACAACATTGAAGCCGCTGTCAAAAAACTGGCGGCCTATGAGGACAAACTATTCGCCGTTACGCGTTCTGAAAAAGGTTCGATCATCATTCACGGCGACGTCACAATCGAACAGGCCGCAGTCAAAGTGGACAAACTCGTAGATTCAACGGGCGCGGGTGACGCTTATTCTGCCGGCTTCCTGTATGGCTGGGCGAACGATCGATCGCTGGCAGAATGCGCGCGCTACGGAACTCACTGCGCGACCACGGTCATCCAGCAAGTCGGTGCGCGTGTGGAAAAAGGCCTGCTCGATAACTACAGCTAAAACCGAAAACGGCTCTGATCGGAATGGCACTTACTTAAGCTTTTGGGGTGGCCATATTTTGGCGGTCGATCAGTGTTTACCGGGATGGCTGCCTGACTTCGACGCACTGGGATTTTCGCAGGGTCATCGATCTGGAGGTGTATACCGGAATGCCAGGCAGCCATCCCGGTAAACACTGATCAACTACCGATGGGATGCCAGGTCGTTTTGACTTCCTGGGTATCGCGAATCAGGTAGGGATTCTCGGCGTCGCTGTCCCAGTCCAGGCGGTTGCGCGCGATAACGCGCTTGATGTTCTCGGCAGCCAGCACCTGCACAGTCCGCGCCACCGCTTTTCCACCATCGCAGTAAATCACCGCGTTGACATCCATATGCGATGCGAAGTACTCCGTCAGTTCCGCGCGAAAACCGGTCAGTATGTTGACTACGCCACCCGGAACGTCGGAGGCATGTAACACTTCGGCGAAGCTGATTGCGCACAGGGGCTTACTCTCGGATGCCAGCACAATACAGCTGTTACCGCCAGCGATCGCCGGTGCGATATTCGAGATCAGGCCCAGCAGGCTGCTGTCTTCCGGGGCCAGCATGGATACGACCCCGGTCGGCTCCAGCACTGAAAAGTTGAAGTGCGACGAACTCACGGGATTGACCGCGCTGAATATCTGCTGGTACTTGTCGGTCCAGCCGGCGAAATAAATGAGCCGATCAATCGACTGGTCGATCTCCTTTTCCGCCGCTCGTTGTGTGGCGCCCTGGAGAACAAGTTCGGTGACGAACTGTTCGCGCCGACCCTCCAGCATTTCGGCAATACGATAAAGCACCTGGCCACGAAGATAAGCACTCGCCGTGGCCCAACCTGACTGCGCTTTACGCGCCGCCACGACAGCATTTCGAAAATCCTTGCGACTGCCGCGGCAGACATTGGCAATTACGTTGCCTTTTTTATCTTCAAGCGCGAAATAGCGGCCGGATTCCGTACGCGGGAACTTGCCGCCAATATAGATTTTGTAGGTCTTTGCAACCGCGATACGCTGGTTTTTTGCAGACATCGTTATGCTCCCAGCTTCACGTAGGCATCGAGGCCATGCAGGCCGCCTTCCCGGCCGACACCGCTTTCCTTATATCCGCCAAAGGGCGATGTCGGATCGAATTTATTGAAGGTGTTTGCCCAGACGACGCCGGCACGAATGTTCTGTGTCATTTTGAAGATCTTTGAGCCCTTGTCAGTCCAGATACCTCCCGACAGCCCGTACGGCGTGTTGTTCGCCTTGATCAAGGCCTCGTCGTAACGGCGGAAGGTCTGAATCGCCAGTACCGGCCCGAATATTTCTTCCTGCACCACGCGGTTCGACTGCGATACGCCGGTGAATATTGTCGGCCGACACCAGTAACCGCTCTTCGGTACACGACACGAACTCTGATGCATCTCGGCGCCTTCGGCCTTGCCGACCTTCAGATAGGACTGAATTTTTTCGAGCTGCATGCGCGAATTGATCGCGCCGATATCGGTGTTCTTATCCAGCGGATCGCCAACGATTAAAGTCTCCATGCGATCCTTGAGCTTTTCGATCACTTCGTCGGCGACCGACTCCTGCACCAGCAAACGTGAGCCGGCACAACAGACATGCCCCTGGTTGAAAAAGATGCCGTTGACGATGCCTTCAACGGCCTGATCGATAGCCGCATCGGCAAACACGATGTTCGCGGCTTTACCGCCGAGTTCCAGCGTGTATTTCTTGTTACTGCCCGCCAGTGCCTTTTGGATACCGCGGCCGACGTTGGTCGAACCGGTGAATGCCACTTTGTCGACATCCGGGTGCTCAACGATCGCCGCACCTGCCTTGCCCGCGCCGGTCACGATATTGACGACACCGGGTGGCAGACCGGCGTCGGCTATAACCTCCGCCAGCTTCAGCGCTGTCAACGGTGTGGTTTCAGCCGGCTTCAGAACAACCGTATTGCCGCAGGCCAGCGCCGGCGCAATTTTCCAGGAAGCCATCAACAGTGGGAAATTCCAGGGAATAATCTGTCCGGCGACGCCCAGCGATTTTGCCGTACGACCCGGAAACGCGTACTCGAGCTTGTCAGCCCAGCCCGCATAGTAGAAAAAGTGCGCCGCCGCGAGCGGTATGTCGACATCGCGCGACTCACGAATAGGTTTGCCCCCGTCCAGCGACTCGATCACCGAAAACTCGCGCGCACGCTCCTGCATGATGCGCGCGATACGAAAAATGTACTTGCCGCGCTCCGCCGCTTTCATGCGACCCCATGTCGTGCGATAGGCCTCGCGAGCTGCTCTGACGGCCTTGTCCACATCGGCCTCGCTCGCATCTGCGACACGACTGAGTTTTTCCTCGGTCGCGGGGTTTATGGTATCGAAATAGCGGCCATTTTCCGGCGATACGAATTCACCGTTGATGAACAGCCCATAGCGTTTCGCGACATTGATATGGTCGGTACTTTCGGGTGCCGGATCGTATTCCCAGCCACCATCGAACGCGAGTTTATTTTCGGGAGTTGCCATTGCTCTCAACCTGTAATGCGCGCTTAATGCGCGCGATTAGTCTTTCGAAAAATAGTCGCTGGACTGATAAACGCCCGTCGACTGTTTCACTATTTGCATAAGTACATCGTTCGCCAGTGTGCTCGCGCCGAAGCGAAACCACTCCGGTGTCATCCAGGCGTTACCCAGAGTTTCTCGCAACATCACCAGGTAGTGCACGGCGAGTTTAGCCGTCGATATTCCGCCGGCCGGCTTCATGCCGATCATTTTTCCTGTGTCATGGTAGAAATCGCGAATCGCCTGCAGCATGACCAGTGTTACCTGCATTGTCGCCGCCGGCTGGATTTTTCCGGTCGACGTCTTGATGAAGTCGGCACCTGCGTGCATCGCCAGTACGCTGGCCTTGCGTACCCGGTCCAGCGTGCCAAGTTCACCCGTTTCGAGTATGACTTTCAAGTGCGCATCGCCACAGGCTTCCTTGACGGCGACAATTTCATCGAACACATAACGATAATCTCCGGCCAGGAATGCACCGCGTGAGATCACCATATCGATTTCCGTAGCGCCGGCAGCAACCGCCATGCGCGTATCGTCGAGTTTTACGCTGAGCGTCGACATACCGCTGGGAAACGCCGTTGCCACCGAGGCAATATTGATATCGTGGCCCTGCAGTACTTCTTTGGCAACGCTGACCATGGTCGGATAGACGCAGACAGCCGCGACGTGCGGCAAGCCGGGCATCGTATCGTGCAGGTGTATGGCCTTCTGACAAAGCTGACGGACTTTACCCGGTGTGTCCTGTCCCTCCAGCGTGGTCAGATCGATCATACTGAGAATGAGTTTTAAGGCCTCGACCTTAGAGGACTTCTTGATGCTGCGAGTCTGAAAACGCGCAACGCGCTCATTGACACCGACTTCGTCCACGGCCGGTACCCGACTGAGGTCCGGGAGTCTTCCTGATTTCTTGACTGCTGCTAGCGCCATACTAGGGCCTGTTACCATCGTGTGAGTAGGTCCTGCCAGAATCATTATTTTGTCCCGCAAGGCAGAAGGAGCGCGGTGTAGCACCGCTACATAAGCGACTGATAACGCCGCTGGGCGAAATAATGTTTCTGGCCCTTCGGGTTGCGCCTGAAGAAGCGCCACTCAGTGTTGCTCGTCGTTTATTTGGATTCACCAAACCACTCTCCTCGCGCCTTGATTGACGCTTCTTCAGGCGCAACAGGGCCTACCCACACGATGGTAACAGGCCCTAATCCTCGGCAACGACAGTTTCGAGCGCGACCACGATCATCTCGTCGAAGGTCGTGGCTCTTTCGTCCGACGTCAGCTCTGCGCCTGACACGATGTCGTCGCTGACCGTACAAATAGCCAATGCCTCGGCACCGTTTTCCGTAGCGATCGGAAAAATGCCGGCGGCTTCCATCTCCACGCCGTAGATATCGTACTTTGCCATGGTTTCGAACATGCCCGGATCAGGTGTGTAGAAAAGATCCGCCGAGAAGATATTGCCAACATGGTAACGCACGTCCTGCGCCTTCGCCGCGGTAACCGCCTTCTGCACCAGGTCAAAGCTCGCCAGCGCCGCCATGTCGTAGCCGCCAAAACGCATGCGATTACAGTTCGAATCCGTGGAAGCACCCATCGCGATAACGATGTCGCGCAGCTTCACATCAGGGTGCGAGGTACCGCAACTGCCGACACGGATCACGCGCTTGACCTCGTATTCTGTAATCAACTCCGTGCAATAAATGGACGCTGACGGTATGCCCATACCATGCGCCATGACAGAAACGGGGCGTTGCTTGTACTCGCCGGTGAATCCCCACATGTTGCGCACGTCCGTGACACGACGCACCTTGTCGAGATACGTATCCGCGATGTATTGCGCGCGCAGTGGATCGCCGGGCATCAGCACCGTGTCGGCGAAATCGCCGGGCGCTGCATTCATATGTTTGGTTGCCATTATTTGACCGCTTTCCTTACTACCACTTTCCCTGCGCTGACATGCCGCCATCGACAAGCAGGTTCGCGCCGCTGATCCAGCGTGACGCCGGGCTAAGCAGAAACAATACCGCGTCAGCGACGTCATTGGGAGCCCCGAGACGCCCAAGCGGTGCCCGATCCAGCCAGCGGCTGACGCCATCGGGCCAGCTCTCGTCGATGCCATCGCACTCAATCAGTCCGGGCGATACGCTGTTTACACGTATGCCGGATGCGCCAAACTCGAGCGCCGCTGCGCGCGTCAGCATGAGCAAGCCCGCCTTGCTGGTCGCGTAATGCCCGTGCCCGACGGCCGGGTCCAGCCCCTCGATCGACGCTATATTAACAATAGCGCCGGGTCTGCAAGCCTTGGACCATGTGGCCGCGACGCGCTGTGTCAGCAGGAATGCCGCGTCCAGATTTACCGCCAGCATGGATCGCCAGTCAGACAACGACAGGGTGGCCAGACTCTGTACTGTCTGCAGTGCCGCATTGTTTACCAGCATCGTCGGCTGCGTTGCTGCCAGCATGGCCGCAACGGATTTCTCGCTGCCGAGATTCGCCTGTACCGTCTTACCGCCGCCGAGCCTGTCGAGCAGCTGACTCGCTGCCGCTTCGTTAGCGTTGTAGTGCACCAGGATATCCGCACCGGACTCAGCCAGCCGGGTTGCGATAGCCTGGCCGATATTGCCGCTCGCACCGGTGACCAACACCGTTTCACCGCCTAAATCCAGCAAGTCAGCCGTTGCCGGCACGTCCTGCTTCGCCATTGTGTTCTCCCGTCAGGCAATCGGTGTATTGTCCGGTATATGAACGTCAAAGCGAAACCGGGAGAATTCTGGACACCGGAAAGGTGTTTTATCACCGAACTCCTGAACCATGACGGCTACCCCGAGGTATCGATCGCCCGAACTCGCGTCGAACCGGGTGTGACCACCCAGTTGCATACACTCACTGTCGCCGAGTGGTACATCATCGAATCCGGCGCCGGGCTCATGAGCGTAGCCGACGAGGCGCCCAGGGAAGTCCGCGCCGGCGACGTTGTGAGTATCCCGAAAGGCGTGGCGCAGAGGATCTGCAATCACGGTCAGCAGCAGCTTTTATTCCTGTGCGTTTGTACGCCGCGATTTTTGCCCGGACACTACACCTCACTGGAGTAACGGCGCTATACTGCGCAGATGCTTAATCAGGAGATCCACGATGCGTGGTAAAAACCCAACAAACAACCCAGTTTCCCTATTTAGCCGCGTCTCGGGCGTCGCCGCGGCCGTCGCCGCGGCCGGCTTTTTCGCAGCGCCGGCGAGTGCCCAGTTAGAGGGCGTTCTCGAAGAAATCGTCGTCACCGCGCAAAAACGTGAAGAATCGCTGCAGGACGTGCCGATTTCCGTCGCAACAATGCAGGGTGAGAGCCTGAACGCCCTGTTCAGTGGCGCCGAAGACGTGCTCGCACTGTCCGGTCGTGTGCCCGGGCTGTACGCCGAATCGTCCAACGGTCGCTCCGCACCCCGCTTCTATCTGCGCGGCCTTGGCAACATCGACTTCGATCTTGCCGCATCGCAGCCCGTGTCGTTCATCGTGGACGAGGTCGTCATGGAAAACGTCGTACTGAAGGGTTTTCCGCTGTTCGATATTCAGAACATCGAGGTGATTCGGGGCCCGCAGGGTACGCTGTTCGGTCGCAACACCACGGCCGGCATCATCAAGGTCAACACGCGCCGCCCGGGCGAGGAGTTTTCCGGCTATCTGAAGGGTTCCTACGGGAACTACGGTACGACAAACCTGGAAGGCGCTGTCGGTGGCAGCCTGATCGACGGTGAATTGTCGGCAAGAGCGTCAGTTCTGCACCGCACGCGGGACAACTGGATCACCAACGGTTTCACGAACCAGAAATCGCTGGGCCGCTACAACGAATCCGCCGGTCGGCTGCAGTTGATGTGGACGCCGAACGACAACCTGACCGCTTTGCTGAGCCACCAGAACCGCAGCCTGAACGGCACCTCGTCGATTTTCCGCGCCAATGTCTTGTCGACCGGATCTAACGGCCTCAACACGAACTACGATCGCGACGTTGTGTACTTCGATGGCGGCGACAACAATCCACAGTCGTATCAGTCGCACGGAACTACGCTAAACCTGACCTGGGATTTCGACAATTTTAGCTTCAACTCCATTACCTCATACCAGCAGGCCGATGGCTCGAGTCGCGGTGATATCGACGGCGGCGTTGTCGACTTTTCCTCGACGGCTACGGTGCCGCCTGGCATCACCTTCGATCCGGCTTCGATTATCTTCGGCAACCCCGCGCTGACATTCCCCGGCACCATTACCGTCGACTCGGTAACTCAGGACGGCGCCGATACGGATCAGCTCACGCAGGAATTCCGTCTCTCGAGCAACAGCGACGGACCCTTCAACTGGCAGGTTGGCGCATTCTTCTTCCAGTCCGACCTCGTCGTTACGACCGACTCGTTTGCCTCGTTTGGCTTCGTCAGCCGGCAGGACACGCAAATCCAGCAGGAAAACACCACCTGGGCCGTATTCGGACAAACGAGCTACGATGTCAGCGACCGACTCACACTGACCGCCGGCGTGCGCTATACGGACGACGATAAGGACTTCAGGGTATTGCAGTTCGGCCAGCTTTGGCTGGATCTCGGCATCCCCACGTTTCTTGCCGACCCGATCAACGTCAGCGATGGACAAACCAGCTGGGAGGTTGCCGCGAACTTTAGCCTTAACGACAGTTCCAGCCTTTATTCCCGTTTCGCCAACGGTTTCCGCGCACAGACCATTCAGGGTCGCGACGTCGCTTTCCTGGAAACGCCGACCGTCGCTGAAGCCGAGACCATCGATTCGTTCGAAATCGGCTACAAGGCGGACCTTTTCGACGGTCGCGGGCGTGTAAACCTGGGCGTGTTCCATTACGAAGTCGATGACATGCAGCTGTCGGTTATCGGTGGCGCCGGCAACACCAACCAGGTCGTAAACGCCGACAAGGGCGTCGCTACCGGCTTCGAATTCGAAGCCGACTTCCTGCTGGGCGAATACTTCCTGATCTCGATTGGCAGCAGTTACAACGACACCGAAATCGAGGATGCAACGCTTGCCACCGCACCGTGTGGCTCCGGCCTTTGCACACCGCTCGACCCGGTTAACCCCGCCAACGCCGCGCAGGTCCTGGTTGACGGCAATCCGTTCCCGCGCTCACCCGAAACGACGCACAACCTGAACATGCGATTGCATGCACCGATCGGCAACAACGCCGAGCTCTACGTGTCTAATGACTGGGTCTGGTATGGCGACATCAACATGCCGCTTTACGAGGCAGTCGAGTTCAAGACCGACGGCCACTACGAAACCGGCATACGCCTGGGTTACATGAATCACGACAACGGCCTGGAAGTCGCCGTGTTCGCCCGCAACCTGACCGATCAGGACAACGTTCTCGGCTTTATCGACTTCAGCAACAACGCCGCCTTCGTCAACGAACCGCAGACCTACGGTCTCGAAGTTGCCTGGGAGTTCGGCAACTAATTCGCGGTTTAGCGCTACTCCTGCTGGCCGTCGCCGGCTGCTCCACCAACGGGCAGCCGGCGGCGCCGGTTTTTCAGCACAGCGGACAGCTCGAAGACGCGACCATCCGCGAAGCCAGCGGACTCGCCCGATCGCAGCACACGCCCGGACTTCTCTGGGTAATCAATGACAACGGCGCACGGGAAATCCTGCACGCTATCGATCACAGCGGCGCCCGCCTGGGCGAACTGATCGTTCAGAACACGCACAACACGGACTGGGAAGATCTCGCATCCTTCCAACTCGACGGCCAGCCCCTTTTGATGATCGCCGATATTGGCGACAACGACGCCAAACACGGGCAGCGCACGCTGTATTTTGTCGAGGAACCCGTGCCGGAAAAACCGGGTCCGGCGGACCTCTCCTGGAAAGTCGACTACCGCTATCCAGATGGCCCGCGGGATTCGGAATCGGCGACAATAGATACCGCCGCACACCGTGCCCTCATTCTCTCCAAACGCGATATCCCGCCGCAGCTCTATTCGGTGCCGCTGCAGGCAGAACCCGGCGTGACCGTGACGGCAACCGCTTTGGGCACCGTAACAAGCCTGCCAGCACCCTCTCGCCGGGACATCGAACTCGCACCCATTAACATGGACTGGTACTGGCAACCGGTCGGCATGGACATTTCGGACGATAATCTCGCCGCCGTCATCCTCACCTATCACGCTGTGTATTACTATCGGAGGCAGCCTCACCAGGACTGGCCGGAAGCACTCAACGCGAAGCCGCTCAGGATTGCCTTTGGAAACCTGGAGAACGCCGAAGCAGTCGCGTTCGGCGACGAAAATAGAACCGTCGTCATCACTGGCGAAAACGAACATTCACGCATATTGCGTATCGACCTGGCGGGAGAAACCGGCAAATGAAGAATTTCGAATCGAGACTGGCAGTCGTGTTTGCGGGCCTGAGTCTTATTGCCTGCGCACCGCAACCGGCCGCTACAGAAACGGTCACGGTCATGACCTTTAACGTACAAAACCTGTTCGATAACATCGACGATCCCGACAAGGACGACAAGGCCTACCTGCCGGTCGCTGCAAAGCAGAGCGCATCGCATATCGAGGCCTGTAACGAAATTGCCGTCGACAGCTGGCGCAACGAATGCCTGTACCTCGACTGGAGCGACGACGCCATCGGCGTGAAACTCGACGTGCTGGCGGCGAGCATTCGGCAGGTCAACGACGGCCGCGGGGCAGACATCATTGCGCTGCAGGAAGTTGAGAACATATCCATTCTGAACCGACTGCGCACGGAGAAGCTTGCCGACCTCGGTTACCTGCCCGCCATTCTGGTCGAAGGCAGCGACCTTCGCGGCATCGATGTCGCATTCCTGAGCAAACTGCCGCTGGCCACCGAGGCGGTTCTACATCCGCTCGAACTACCCGAGTTTCCCGACCGACAGAGCGATACCCGCGGCGTACTGCAGGCGACCTTCGCGCTACCGGGCGGCGCTTTGTTGACGGGTTTCAGTGTGCACTTCCCGGCACCGTTTCATCCAACCGCGATGCGGGTCGCCGCCTATGAACACCTGGCCACGCTGCGAGATGCGCTGCCCGCGGAGCAGCACGCGTTTGCCGCCGGCGATTTCAACACCACCAGCAGCGAGGACGACCGCGAGTCCCTGCTCGAGCGATACGCCCGACCCTACTGGACGATTGCACATGACGTCGGTTGCGACGATTGCGATGGCAGCTACTTCTACCACGGTGATGCCAGCTGGTCGTTTCTCGATATGATTTTCTTCAGCGCCGCGCGTGGCGAAAAAACAACAGCAGAAATTCGCGGGGATTCGGTAATGATCGCCAATGCCTACCCCGCACAAAACGGCGAAAATGGTACGCCGCAGCGCTTCGATAGTAAAAACGGTCACGGCGTATCCGATCATTGGCCGATGGTTACGACAATCGAACTAACAGAAAAACAATAACTTGTAACATTATCGTAACTTCGATTCTAAATCGGGGCTCAGGGTCCGCCCACAATCCTGAGCGGCACATGCG
Organism: Woeseiaceae bacterium; assembly: GCA_021773035.1. Taxonomy (GTDB): domain Bacteria; phylum Pseudomonadota; class Gammaproteobacteria; order Steroidobacterales; family Woeseiaceae; genus UBA1847. The sequence continues at coordinate 260,929 of JAJFKU010000023.1, read as the reverse complement.
AAAACACTCTCAAGCCCTTATTGCGCAAGCATTTTCGCTGCGTTAGATTGGTCTGACGATAATAGACAAAATTGTTCGGTATCGCGTCTGCACGCCTTACTCACGAACAAATAACGTAAACGCGCGAAATATCTCTGTCACATTCGTGATTTAGGCTTTCGCATCTTTTTCAACGCGGGGATTCAATATGTATAACAAATCTCGATTTACAGGATCGGTGCTAGCAGCCTTCGCGGCTGTGATGATGCTCGCCGTACCTGTTGCAGGAAACGCACAAGAAACGACATCGTCGATTCGCGGCAAGGTGGTGGACGCCAACGGCAGTGCACTGCCCGGCGCATCGGTTGTCGTGGAAGACATGCGCAGTGGCGTTGATCGCAGCTACACAACCAACAATTCCGGACTGTTCCTGGCGACCCGGCTGCTGCCGGGCGGACCTTATCGAGTGACGGTTAACAACTCGGAAACGGTCCAGGTGCCATCGATCAGCCTCGGTGATACCTACAACCTGACGGTCAACGTCGGCGGTGCAGCGATAGAAGAAATCGTCGCAGTCGGCCAGCGCGGCGACCTCGTCGAAGTGGCGGTTGGCCCTTCGGCAACTTTCGATCTCGCCGATCTCGAAAACTCCGTGTCATTCGGCCGTGATATTTCCGATGTCTACGGCATCGATCCGCGGCTGATGATTGACGTTGACGAAGACGGCGTGGGCATTAACTGTGGCGGCAAACATCCCCGCTTTAATGCAACGACACTGGACGGCGTGAATCAGGGCGACCGCTTCGGTCTCAATGAGAACGGCTATTCAACGGCCGTTGGCATGCCCTTCCCTTACGACGGCATCGAGCAGATTGCGGTTGAACTGGCACCGTTCGATGTTTCTTACGGCGGTTTCTCGGCTTGTATCATCAACTCGGTAACGAAGTCGGGCACCAATGAGTGGGAAGGCAAGGTTTTTTACGAATTCTCCAACAACGACTTCCGCGGCGATACGGTCGCGGATGACCCCGACGATTTTTCCCGTGGCTCCTACGACAAGACCTACATCGGCTTCAACATCGGCGGCCCGATCATCAAAGACAAGCTGTTCTTCTTTGCCGCCTACGAGGAATCTGACGAACCGCGTTTCCTGGCAAAGGGTTTTAACGGCCAGGGCAGTGGCGAAGAGCGCGACTGGTTGAGCGAAGCCGACTACAATCGCATTGTCGATCTTTCGAATAACGTTTACGGCTACGATCCGGGCGGCTCTGGCGGCGATGGCGTTCAGGAGACCGAGAAGTACATGCTGCGCGTGGACTGGAATATCAATGACTTCCACAACGCCGCACTAATCTACAACTACTTCGACGGCTTCCAGGATCGCGATTCTGACGGCGACGACAACGAATTCGAATTCGCCAATCACTACTACGTGAAGGGCGCTGAATCCGAGACGATTACCATGAAGCTGTCATCGCAGTGGACCGACGCTTTCTCGACGGAGATTTTCTACAGCGACAACACGATGGACGATTCGCAGGTTACGGTTGGAGACAAGACCTTCGCCGACTCGCAAATCGAAATTAACGACGGCGACGGCACCGTTTACCTCGGCGCGGACGATTCGCGGCAGGCAAACAGCCTGGGCACGAAATCGCAGTTCCTGAAACTCTCTGCAACCTATCTTGCCGGTGACCACATCCTTACGGCGGGTTACGACAGGGAGAACGTCGAAATCTTCAATATTTTCGTGCAGCACTCCAGAGGTGGCGAGTACGATTATTTTGACGATTCGGCCGGCAATGACGCCGGCTGTGCGTTGCTGGATGCTCAGGGTCGCTTCGACGATCTGGGCGGTCTGGGCTGTGGGCTCTCGGGCATCGACAAGTTTGAACTTGGTCGACCGGACCGCATCTTCTACGGCAGCGCCGGCGTTACCAATAATCGCCTCGACGCAGCAGCAGAGTTCTCGAACGTGTTGAACAGCCTGTATATCCAGGACGAAATCTTCGTCGATCACCTCGACATGACGATTACGGCCGGCCTGCGTTACGAGTTTTTCGAGAGCGACGATCGGCCGAAGTTTCACCAGCAGTTCTTCGACGCAACCGGCATTCGAAACGATGCCAATATCGACGGCATCGACCTCCTCATGCCGCGTCTGGGAGTCACCTGGGGTATTCGTGACGATCTGACGCTGCGCGGCGGCATCGGCCTGTATTCCGGTGGCAACCCGAACGTCTGGCTGTCCAACGCCTGGAGTAACGACGGCATCACCAATGTTCAGCCGGGCGGCTTCCGCGGCTGGAACCGATTCAATTTTGCGGGAGAAACCGGCACCACCGATTCGTTCACGGTCATCCCGGGATCGGCCGACTCAATCGCTTTGACCGGAACCGGACAGCTGAACCGCGATGTACCACAAGGTATGTTCGACTTCATCGCGGGTTCGACCCCGGCGACGGCAGCGCCTGAAAGCCTCGTGCTTATCGATCCCAACTACGAGCAGCCCAGTGAGTGGAAGATCGCTCTCGGCGGCACCTGGGATATGCCGTGGGAAGGCATGACGCTGGACTTCGACTACATGCATACGCGCGGTAACGATCCGGCGTTCTATATCGACGTATCGCAGGAGCAAATTGGCACAACGCTGGCCGGCTCACCGGTCTATGACTACTCCGGCGCCGCCGAAGACACGCTGATGCTGACCAACTCCAGTGCAACGCCGGTTTCCAACATGGTGTCTTTCGTGCTGTCGAAGGAATGGGACTGGGGTCTTTCGGCACAACTGGGCTACGCCTGGGTTGAGGGCGAAGACGTTGCATCGATGGTTGCGGCAACCGCGGGTTCGAACTTCACAGCCGAAGCGCTGCTGGATATCGACAACCCGGGCGCCCAGACATCGAACTGGGTGGTACCGCAGCGCGTAACGCTGGGCCTGTTCTACGAGCACAACTTCTTCGGCGACAATGCAACACGTATTTCGCTGCAGGGTTATTACAACGAAGGCCAGTCGCAGTCCTATGTCATGGATAGTGGCGACCACGAAGGCGATGGCTTTAACGGCCGCCACCTGTTGTACGTGCCGACCGGCCCGAACGACCCGAACGTGGTTTACAACTGGGACGACCCCGCGATGGGCGACGAGTTCTTTGCGTTCATAGCACGAGAAGGCCTGCAACCGGGCTTCCAGTCTCGTAACGCTCGCCACACGGGTTGGAGCAACACATGGAACTTCAGCATCCGCCAGGAAATCCCGCTCGGCGAAAGAATGTTCGGCAACGTTTACTTCAAGGTCAAGAACCTGGGCAACCTGCTGAACGACGACTGGGGCAAAGTAACCGATGCACAGTTCTTCCCACCGGAAATTATTCGGGACATCGACACCTGCGTTGGCTGCCCGCTTCAGTACGAAGAGTTCTCGGATGAGATATTGCAGCGCACCTACGTAAACCCAAGCCTTTGGGAAGCGCGTTTCGGAGTTGATATCCGCTTCGGCGGCTAAGCAAGTCCAGGCACAAAGAGAAAGGGCGGCCATTGGCCGCCCTTTTTTTTGCCTTTTTGTTCAGGGAAAACAAGGTTCCTTGCCTTCACGTAATTCCTGAAAACGCGGGTTGGAAGGATCAACCGCCTTGCCGACCTTCAGCCCGCTGGACTGCGCTGCGAGAATGCCGTCCAACACCAGGTAAATCAGCTCCGATGCGGGCCTCGATACCGCGCGATCTTGCGGAATTTCGTAGCCATCCCCACCGCCGTAGAGAAAGTCCGGCACGACCAGGCTGTATTCCTTTTCATCGTCGATTTCGGACCAGCCGTCGCCGTCAGGTACCTGCAGACTGACGATGCGATCGAACTCATTGCGGCTGCGGTCGACGCAAACGCGAAAACCCGATATCTGCGGAAAGTAACCCTGCGTACCGCCAAAGCCCCGGTAGCCCGCCTCCATGATCTTTCGGAACTCGGCACCCGTCACCGTCGTGTGCCGCAGGTAAGAACTGAAGCCGAAGGTTCTGCTGATATCCTCGAAGAGAATATCGCCATCAATCATGTCGTCGATTCGCAGCGTACCGCCGTTGATAAACGCGAGATCCGCCTCCGGCGCTCCGAACGCGCCGCGCATTTGATCGACGATGAAGTTACCCCAATTGCTTTCCCTGCCGCGCACTGTAACTTCGCGCGCGTCAAGCGGCACTGCCGCCGCTCCAACCCTGGCTTCGAGGAAAGGGAAGGTTTCCAACAAGCGCGCACGCCACTTATCTGCAATTAGCTGATACTCCGGGTCGAGAGCCACTGTCATGTCGAGCGCCATCTGCTGCACTTCGACGACGGGCAGACCGTCATCGTCGAATGCGAGATCGATCAACCAGATAACACGAGCATCGGATGCGCCTTTCACGACGGCCGCGGAAACATCGCTGGACGGGCTGTATTCGGGCTCATGATCATGACCGCCCGCAACGAAAACGAAGCTCGGATGCCGTGCGCGAAGCTCGGCAATTCTGACGTCCTGCCACATGTTCAAATGCGTTAGTCCAACAATGGCATCGACACCCGCAGCCTCGAAGCGTCGGATAACGGTCTCGGCGATTGCCGTATAGTCCTTTTCGATGGGAACGTAGCTACGCTCATTACCGCCGTGGTCCCTGTGCGCCGTCAGCGAGAAAATTCCGATCGTCTTGCCGTCGTGCTGAAACGTAAACGCGCTGTGCAGCGCAGTGTCGACTTCAGCTACGCCGGTTTCGAAACGATAGTTATCGCCCAGCCAGTCGAACTGCGACGCCCGCACGGCATCGATCAGGCGCTCAGGGGTACGACGATCGAACTCATGATTGCCGGCAACTACATACATGGGCGCCATGGCATCCATGAAATTCAGCGCTTCGACGATCTGCAGACCGTGCCACAGGCGACTCTCCAGCGATGGGTACAGAAAATCGCCGCCGTGCAACAAGCGCACGTCCCTGCCCTGCGCCTGCAGATCGCGAAGCACCGTGACTACACGACCGAAGCCGCCGGCACTGCCATCCTGCACAGCACCGACACGATAAGTGTCATTCATATGCATGAATGTCAGGCCCGCGTTTTCTGTAGCGGTGGGCTGCGTGGCCGCGCAGCCTGTGAGGCAGATGCCAAATAGTAGTATCGAAATTCTTTTCATCGGTGGTTTCCCTGAATATTCGACAACATGCTAACCTGTTTGACCAGCCAGTGGCATCAGGAGAGAGCATGCGAAGCTTACGACTATTGACTGCAGTCGTGTACCTACCGATATTGTCCGCCTGTGCGACATCGAATCACGCACACGACCCGAACCACGATCTCGGGATACAATGGGTAAAGCATGCGGCCGAGTACGAAGCCATTGGCACGCAGGTCTATCGCAAAGCAGAGCAGGACTTGCCGCGCTTTGTCGAAGATAAAACCTGGGATGCGATGCGCGGACACGGAGCGCCGTCAAGCTTGCCGGCGGCTGTCATACTCGACATCGATGAAACCGTTGTCAGCAACGTGGACTTTCAGCTCACTTTCGAAAGACCGTTCGAAAATCATAAACTCGATACCTGGAGCAGCAACTACCAGTCACGACCGATAGCCGGCGTTCGATCGTTCGTCGAGGCCGCGCGAGCATCGGGCGTAACCGTCTTTTTCGTGACCAACCGTCCCTGCGAGATGAAATCCGGCAGCGATGACCCCTGCCCACAGAAACAGACCACGATTGACGACATTCGAGAGGTCGGCATCGACGTTGACGCCGATCACGTCATGTTATCCGGCCAACGGTCCGATTGGGATCGCGAAAAACTGGTGCGCCGTGAATACATCGCAAAAACGCACAGAATCATCATGCTGATCGGTGACGACTTCGGTGATTTCGTTCCCTGCGCACGCACGAAAGTCGTTGCACCCTGTACCGTCGCCGCGACCCGCGCCAGTCGCACCGCCGCACTCGAAAAGTACCGGGATTTCTGGGGTAATGGCTGGTATATCCTGCCGAACCCGATGCACGGTTCGTGGACTTCGGCCGAATAAAAGGCGTATCCTGTATTGTTCAAGAATGCCTGTAAGGCATTGAAAAAGAAAAGATCTATGGGGGTAAGGCATGGCAAAGGTTAAGTGCGGTTTAATTCAGATGGCGCTCAAGGGCGACGTGTCGATGCAACCCGATGAAATTCGGGATCGCATGATCGAGGCGCACATTCCCTACATCGAGGATGCCGGCAAACAGGGCGTGCAGATACTGTGTTTTCAGGAAGTATTTACACAGCCCTATTTCTGTCCGAGTCAGGACAGAAAGTGGTACTCGGCAGCTGAGAAAATTCCTGACGGCTACACGACGAAGCTGATGCAGGAGTACGCGAAAAAATACAACATGGTTATCGTTGTTCCGATCTATGAAGAGCACATGACCGGTGTCTACTACAACACCGCTGCCGTGATCGACGCCGACGGCAAATACCTCGGCAAGTATCGCAAGACGCATATCCCCCAGGTCGATCCCGGGTTTTACGAAAAGTTCTTCTTCAAGCCCGGCGACTCCGGCTGGCCGGTATTCGACACCGCCTATCTGAAACTGGGGGTTTATATCTGCTACGACCGCCACTTTCCGGAAGGCTGGCGTGCACTGGCACTTAACGGCGCGGACTACATCGTCAATCCATCCGCGACAGTCGCCGGCCTCAGCAAATATTTGTGGGAACTTGAACAACCCGCCTCAGCCGCCGCAAATGGCGTCTTCATCGGCGCTATTAACCGCATCGGCAAAGAGGAACCGTGGGCCGATAAAATGGGCGAGTTCTATGGCTCCAGTTACATCGTCAATCCACGCGGCGCCATTGAGGCACAGGCGAGTTACGGCGATGACGAGCTGCTCGTACACGATATCGATCTCGACATGGTGCGCGAAGTTCGTGATACCTGGCAGTTCTTCCGCGATCGCCGCCCGGAAACCTACGGTCCATTGACGGGCGAATAAACGAGGGGGCCTGAATGTCCGGCACAGCATCTGTCAGTAAACTGCGAACGGTCGGCGAACACATCGAACTCGATATCGGTGATGACATTGCCAACAGTCCCCGTTACAACGAGGACATCGCGCCGACGCGAGCATCGCAGCGCACCTGGTCGCGATGGAATGTGGCGTCCCTGTGGGTTGGCATGGCGATCTGTGTGCCGACGTACACACTGGGTGGCGTGTTAACCGCCTACTTCGGCCTGTCGGTGTCGGAAGCACTGTGGACAATTCTCGTCGCGAACGTCGTGGTGTTGATTCCGCTGACGCTAAACGCGTTTCCCGGTACTCGTTATGGCATCCCGTGCCCGGTCGTGCTGCGGGCCTCCTTCGGCATTATCGGCTCGAACGTACCGTCCCTGATCCGCGCGATCGTCGCCTGCGGCTGGTTCGGCGTGCAAACACTCTTCGGCGGCATTGCCATTCACCTGATGCTGGCGGCCCTGTTCGACGGCTGGGCCGCTTTGGGCGGTACCGGCGAAGTACTGGGCTTCTTCATATTCTGGGTACTGAATATCGCAGTCGTTATCCGTGGCTCTGAATCGATCAAACACCTCGAAACACTGGCCGCGCCGCTGTTGCTGATCGTCGCTATCGGCCTGATTGTCTGGGCCGTGCCAAAAGTATCGATGAGCGAGCTGCTCGCCGTGCCAGCCAATCGACCGGAAGGAGCATCGTTTGTCGGCTATTTCATGGCGGCGCTCACCGCCATGGTCGGTTTCTGGGCGACCTTGTCGTTAAATATCCCCGACTTCAGCCGTTACGCAAAATCGCAGCGCAGTCAGATTATCGGACAAATCATCGGCCTGCCGTTGACCATGTTTCTGTTCTCGGGACTGGGCGTCGTGCTCACGGCAGCTTCAACCAGCCTGTTTGGCGAAACCATCTCCGACCCGATCAACCTGATCGGCCGCATTGACAGTCCGTTCTGGGTAATCCTGGCGATGCTGATGATCATCCTGGCGACGATATCGACCAACACGGCGGCAAACATCGTGTCGCCAACCAACAGTTTTCAAAACATTGCGCCGCGCTATATCAACGAGAATCGCGGCGTGATCATTACCGGCGTCATCGGTATTCTTTTGATGAGCTGGGAGCTCTTGAAGAAACTGGGCTGGATCGAGTCTGACGTGAGTGTCGAGAGCCTTTATTCCAACTGGCTGCTGGGTTACTCCAGCCTGCTCGGTCCGATTGCAGGTATCATGATCGTCGATTATTTTCTGGTTAAGAATCAGCAGTACGACCTGCTCGCGCTGTATCAGGACGATGCCGGATACCCCGCGTGGAATCTTGCCGGTATGAGCGCGTTCCTGATTCCCGTCGCGCTGACCGTGCTGTCCTTCAAGATCGACGCGCTTAGCTGGTTCTATACCTACGGCTGGTTTACCGGATCCATTCTCGGCGGTCTCATCTACTACTTTATCGCAGGGCGCATGCCCGGGAGCAGATCATGAGTGTTTACATCCAAGGCGGAACTGTGGTCAACGCCGAGCAGTCTTTTCGTGCTGATGTAATTTGTGAAGACGGACAGATCACAGCCGTTGGCAAGAATCTTGAAATGCCGGGCGGCGCTACGGTTATCGACGCCGGCGGCCAATACGTCATGCCGGGCGGCATCGATCCGCATACGCATATGCAACTGCCGTTCATGGGAACGGTCGCCAGCGAAGACTTCGAGTCGGGAACCGCGGCAGGGCTTGCCGGCGGCACGACGATGATCATCGACTTCGTTATTCCGAATCCGCAGCAGCGCATCATGGAGGCCTACAAACAGTGGCGCGAATGGGCTGAGAAATCCGTCTCGGACTACTCCTTTCACGTCGCCATTACCTGGTGGGACGACAGCGTCCATGAAGATATGGAAACGCTGGTTCGCGAGCATGGCGTCAACAGCTTCAAGCACTTCATGGCTTACAAAGGCGCCATCATGGCGGACGACGAGATTCTTGTGAACAGTTTCGCAAGATCGCTGGAACTCGGCGCCATACCGACGGTACATGCCGAAAACGGCGAACTGGTTTTTCGGCTGCAGAAAGAACTGTTCGAAAAAGGGCTGACGGGTCCGGAAGCGCACCCGCTGTCGAGACCGCCCGAGTGCGAAGGCGAGGCAGCAAACCGCGCCATACGCATAGCCGAGGTGCTGAAAGTACCGCTGTACATCGTGCACAACTCCTGCCGCCAGTCGCTGGAGGCGATCACGCGGGCGCGTAACGAAGGGCAACGTGTATTCGGCGAGGTACTTGCAGGCCACCTGTTGATCGACGATTCGGTTTACCGGCACAAGGACTTCGACGTCGCGGCAGCGCACGTCATGAGCCCGCCGTTCCGCTCTACAGAACATCAGGACGCGCTGTGGCGCGGCCTGCAGTCCGGCAACCTGCAGACAACGGCAACCGATCATTGTTGTTTTTGTGCGGATCAGAAGGCGGCCGGCAAGGACGACTTCCGACTCATTCCGAATGGCACCGGCGGCGTCGAGAACCGCATGGAGGTTTTGTGGCACCACGGTGTCAGCACGGGCAGACTAACGATGAACGAATTCGTCAAGGTCACCTCGAGCAACGCGGCGCAGATATTCAACATCTATCCCCGCAAAGGCAGTGTCTCGGTCGGGGCCGATGCCGATATCGTCGTCTGGGATCCGGAGGCGAGCAAGACCATCTCGAGTAAAACCGATCACCAGAATGTTGACTACAATATTTTCGAGGGCATGGAAATCAAAGGTTGTCCTTCACACACCGTTTCGCAGGGCAAGCTCGTCTATGCGGACGGTAAACTCAACGTGGAACGCGGTGCTGGCCGCTACGTTGATCGCCCGCCCTTTGCGACCTATTACGACGCGCTCAAAAAGCAGGCCAAGCGCGCCGAACCCGTCGCCGTAAAACGATAGGCTCGCAAGATGACGACCAATGACCGAATCGCCTCCGGACGCTTAAGCAAAGCCGAGGTCGAAGAAAACTTCTCCGACCTGCATCCACCGCTAAACCGCTCGGAGGCGCTGATCGAGGCCGACCGCTGCTATTTCTGTTACGACGCGCCTTGCACCACCGCATGCCCGACGGGTATCGACATACCGGCGTTTATTCAGAAGATTCGCAGCGACAACGTACAGGGTTCGGCACAGACCATTCTGAACGAAAACATCATGGGTGGCATGTGTGCCCGGGTTTGCCCGACCGAGATACTTTGCGAAGAGGCCTGTGTCCGCAATACGCATGAGGAGAAACCGGTTGAAATCGGCTTGCTGCAACGCTATGCAACCGACCCGATATTCGAAAGCAATACGCAGTTGTTTACGCGGGCCGCGGCGAGCGGAAAAAAAGTTGCCGTCGTCGGTGGCGGGCCGGCGGGACTGTCCTGCGCACACCGCCTGGCCACGCTGGGCCACGACGCTGTCATCTTCAACCGTGACAGTAAAGCCGGCGGGCTAAACGAATACGGTATCGCCGCGTATAAAACCATCAACAACTTCGCACAGGCGGAGGTTGACTACATTCTCTCGATTGGCGGCATAGAACTGAGGAACAACACAGCGCTCGGCGACAAGCTGCCATTAAGCGAGTTACTGCAAGACTATGACGCCGTGTTTCTCGGTATCGGGCTCGCCGACTCAAACAGTCTCGGTATCGAAGGCGAGGACCTCGACGGGGTTGTCAATGCCATTGAGTACATTGCCGAACTTCGCCAGGCCGAGGACAAAACGACGCTACCAGTGGGCCGCAACGTCGTCGTTATCGGCGGCGGTATGACGGCCATAGACGTCGCCGTGCAGAGCAAACGACTGGGCGCCGAGCAGGTGCACATGGTGTATCGCCGCGGGCCGGAACAGATGAGCGCGAGCGTCTTCGAGCAGGCACTTGCCCAAACCAGCGGGGTTACGATTCACCATTGGGCCAGCCCGCAGAAGATTGCCGGCGACGGCCATGTTTCCGCGGTCGACTTTGAACTCGCCTCCGGCGATGAGACGCTGCGGCTCGACGCTGACGTTGTGTTCAAGGCCATCGGCCAGAAGATGCGGGATGACGGTCTTGATGTTCTTCAGCGCCAGTCCGGGCGCTTCGTAGTTGACGAAAACCAGAAGACGTCGATGGACAGAGTCTGGGCCGGTGGCGACTGTGTTGTCGGCGGCGACGACCTGACCGTCAGCGCCGTACAGCACGGCAAAGTTGCCGCGGTCGCTATCGACCAACACCTGAGGAAGGCATAAACATGGTTGATCTCAAGACTGAATTTCTCGGTATTTCCTCGCCTAATCCGTTCTGGCTGGCGTCGGCACCACCAACGGATAAGGCTTACAACGTTAACAGGGCCTTCGAGGCTGGTTGGGGCGGCGTTGTCTGGAAAACACTCGGCGAGGACCCGCCTATCGTCAACGTCAGCGGCCCGCGCTACAGCGCACTGCACAGTAACGATCGGCGCGTCATCGGTCTCAACAATATCGAACTCATTACGGACCGGCCGTTGCAGGTCAACCTCGATGAGCTGCGGCAGGTGAAGAAGGACTGGCCGGATCGCGCGGTGGTGGCATCGGTGATGCTGCCAATGAACGAGGCGAGCTGGGCGAAGTACATCCCGATGATTGAGGACACCGGTGTTGACGGCTTTGAGCTGAATTTCGGTTGCCCGCACGGCATGTCCGAACGCGGCATGGGCGCCGCCGTCGGCCAGGTACCGGAGTACATTCAGATGGCCACGGAGTGGGCGACACGGGCGGCCTCCATACCCGTTATCGTTAAACTGACGCCGAACGTCGCGAGCTCGGTACCACCGGCCAAGGCGGCGCTGGATGGTGGCGCTGACGCGGTTTCGCTGATCAACACCATCAACTCGATCATGCGCGTCGACTACGATTCGCTGACTATGTACCCAACGACGGACGGTATGGGCACACACGGCGGTTACTGCGGCGAGGCGGTCAAACCGATCGCGCTGAACATGGTCGCCGAGATTGCGCGCAATGCAGAAACGCAGGCACTACCGATTTCGGGTATCGGCGGTGTCAGCAACTGGCGCGACGCGGTCGATTTTCTGGCACTCGGTGCGAGCAACGTGCAGGTGTGCACGGCTGCAATGGTTTATGGCTTCAAGATTATCGATGATCTCGCCGACGGCCTGAGCACTTTTCTCGACGATAAGCAGCTGAGCCTTGAGGAACTCGTCGGCAAAGCCGTGCCGAGCGTAACGGACTGGCAACACCTGAACCTTAATTACGTCGAGAAGGCGGTCATCGACCAGGATCTCTGCATTAAATGCGGCCGCTGCCACATCGTCTGCGAGGACACCTCGCATCAGGCGATTACCAGCACCGTCAACGGTGAACGCCGATTCGAAGTCATCGATGATGAGTGCGTCGGCTGCAATCTCTGCGTCAGCGTCTGTCCGGTCGATAGCTGCATTTCAATGCAGCAACTCACGACCGGCACCGACCCCCGTACAGGACAGACCATCACCGACGAGGTACTTAATTGGACCGCACACCCGAACAACCCGATGCGCAAGACGGACTAGCCATGACGATTGCAGACGAAGACCTCATCAAGGCCGCAGCCGCTGCGCGGGCGAACGCCTATTGCCGTTATTCGGGTTACAGCGTCGGCGCGGCGATCATCGACGACAACGAGCGCGTACACGTCGGCTGCAATGTCGAGAACGCGGCCTACCCGCTCGGCAACTGCGCCGAGGCTGCCGCCATCGCCGCCATGCTCCAGAACGGCGGCAAGCGGATCGTGCGTATTGCCGTGGTCGGCGGTTCCGACGAGGTCGGCCCCTGCACACCGTGTGGAGGATGCCGCCAGCGCATCCAGGAGTTCGCCGACGACAACACGGTCATCATCACGATGGACGACAGCCGCGACTGGCAGCAGTATTCGATCGCTGAGTTGCTACCAGCCGGTTTTCATCTGCCCTGAGTTCGTCACCGTGACAGGGCCGGGACGTATCAGAATGTCAGCAACAGTCCTGCGAGAGGCTGCCCAATTTTATTTTCGACTCGGGCATTGGGTGTCAAAAGTCAGCTGCGAATCCTCGTTGTATATCACATAACCGATTCGTAATCGCCGGACTGGAAGAATTCCGGGATCGTCCGAAATCACTCAGACGATACGAGTTCGCACCGGCGAGTATCAAAGCCGTTCGTGAACGATTCGGCATGTCACAGAATCAGTTTGCCGACTTTTTTGATGATTTCCGTGCGCACACTGCAAAAGTGGGAACAGGGTAAGCGCAATCCCGACGGTGCGGCACATACGCTGCTGCGTGTCATGGAACGGGAGCCGGAAGCGGTTTTGCGTGCTTTGTATCGTTGATTGGAGAAGGGGTCAGAACAAATAAACCTGACCCCTTTTCTCGTGGGCCAAACGGAAATTTGCTCCTAATCTTGGTTCGACCTCTTGTTTCGGAGCTTGAAGCTTTCAAGTAATGTGTATACATTCGAGTTTTATACACATGAGGACATGATGCGCACGAACATCGACATCAACGACGATCTGATGGCAGACGCTCTTAAAGTCGGCAGCTTTAAGACAAAAAAGGAAGCCGTCGAAGCAGGCTTGCGTCTCATCGTAAAAACGAGGCGCCAAAGCCGCCTTAAACGCTTGCGCGGTGGACTCAACTGGGAGGGCTCCCTCGACAAAACGCGGCGCGATAAGTGATTGTTGTCGATAGCTCAGTCTGGATCGGCTATTTCAACGGAACCGGAAGCCGGGAAACCGACCTCCTCGACACATTCCTCGGTGAAGAGCCGCTCATGACGGGCGACCTCATCATTACGGAAGTACTCCAGGGATTCCGTAACGACAGCGATTTCCGAAAGGCGAAGGCGGCACTGGAAGCGCTATTCTACGAACCGATGGTTGGCCAGGACATAGCCCTCGCGAGCGCCCGCAACTATCGCAGGCTCAGAGCGAAAGGCATCACTGTTCGCAAAACCATCGACATGCTGATCGCCACGTTCTGCATGGTGAACACTCACCAACTCCTCCACGCGGATCGTGACTTCGACGTAATGGAAGAGCATCTGGGCCTGGTCGTTCTTTGAAGTACATCGACAACGAGCTTGTCGAAAACCCCGTTACGCTTCGGGTACCCGGCGTGGACACAATCAGAATCCTCGAAGACGCCGGAGAGTGATCGGATCGGGATTGGGGTTTCTTCAAGACGCTCTAGCGCGGAGTTTCTGGAAGTGCTTGCGGGAAAAATCTCAGGCGCTTGTTCGACGCCGGCAGCCAATCAACGCAATTGCCTGATTTTCAGCGCTCTGGCTGATTTCCCTTCTGTTGTAGGATTTTTTGCAACGTCCAACGCTGACTAGCGTTACGCGGAGGTAATACATAGTCTCTTGACATCTGTAGCCTGTAGGATACACTCGGATGGCACAAATACGAATGACCGAGGTTTATTGAGACTGGATTAATGCCCTGAAAGACCGTAATGGTCGGGCACGAATACAGGTTCGGATTGATCGGCTCGCACATGGAAATCCAGGTCAGTACAGAATACTCAACGCCGGGGTCCGTGAGCTGAAAATCGACGTCGGACCGGGTTACCGCGTTTACTATACGAAGCGAGGAAGCAGCTTGATCGTTTTGCTCGCGGGCGGTGACAAATCAACTCAGCAAGAAGATATCAGGGCGGCCATTACCCTCGCCCTGAACCTGTGAGATTGCCGTCATGCGCAAGAAAGTATCGAAGTCCAGCGTGAAAACGAAAACGATCCCCCACGACGTCGCGGACCAATTGCGTACGCCGCAGGAAATGGCAGCCTATCTTGATGCGTGGTTAGTGGAGGCACCGGATGACGTTGCGGGCATCGCTCGTGCACTGGGCGACATTGCGCGTGCCAGGGGCATGTCCCAGGTGGCACGCGCTACCGGACTGAGTCGTGAGAGTCTGTACAAAGCACTGAGTGAAAATGGCAACCCCAGTCTTGCAACTGTCCTGAAGGTTGCGAAGGCGCTTGGCCTGCGCCTGCACGCGGAGGCCGCATAAGAGATAACATCGCGTTGGATGGGCGTGGTTTCAAAACGTCAGCAGCAGCCCCGCGAGCGCGGCACTCATCAGGTTTGACAGCGATCCGGCCAGTACGGCCTTGAGGCCGAGTTGGCCAATCAAATCGCGTTTCTCCGGCACCAGTACACCGAGGCCGCCGAGCAAAATCGCAATCGACGACAGGTTGGCGAAACCGCAGAGTGAGAAAGTAGCGATGGCAACTGTACGCGGACTCATACCGGCCAGATATTCGTTCAGGTTCGAGAACGCGACGAACTCATTGAGGATCAGCTTTTCGCCGAACAGCGCCCCGGCGGCCTGCGCCTCCTCCCAGGGAACGCTGAGCAAATACATCAATGGCCTGAATATCCAACCCAGGATCATCTGCAGCGTCAACTCGTAGCCGAACCAGCCCGCGACCCAACCCACCAGACCGTTAAACAATGCGATGAGTGCTACGAAAGCGATCAGCATCGCGCCGATATTCGCGGCAAGCCGCAAGCCGTCCGTCGTACCGGTAGCCGCGGCAAGAATCACGTTTTTATGCTGACTCTTTTCCATCATGAGCTTGCCGTGCCCGCTCGAACGGACGACCTCGTCGTCCGGCATGATGATTTTGGCCATCAGCAGGCCGCCCGGGGCCGCCATGAATGCTGCAGCCAGCAGGTACTTGAGTTCGGCACCCATTAACGCATAGCCCGCGAGCACCGTACCGGCAATCGATGCCAGGCCCGATACCATCACCGCGAACATCTGCGCCTCCGTCAGCCCCTTGAGGTAAGGCCGTACCGCGAGCGGTGCCTCGGTCTGACCGACAAAAATATTCGCGGCAGCATTCATGGACTCAACGTCGCCTGTACCGATGACCTTGCGCAGAAATCCACCGACGAGTATTACGACCCACTCCATGACCCGCAGGTGGTACAACACCGACATCAGTGCCGAAAAGAAGATGATAATGGGCAACACGTTGATGGCGAAACTAAAGCCAACAATCTCGGTGTTGGCCAGCGGACCGAAGACCATGTCGATTCCCTCCCTCGAGAAACCGATCACGGCCATTACGCCGCCGCTCATGACCTCAATCGCGCGGCGGCCACCCTCCCAGTAAAGAACCAGCACCGCAACGACGACCTGTAGTCCGAATGCCGCCCCAACGATGCGCAGATTGATGGCCTTGCGGTTACTCGAAAACAGGAATGCTATTCCAAGGATGACAGCGATCCCTGCGATACCGATGAGGTTGGACATGGTTTTCCCCCGGGTGGATTCTTATTGTTCGTAGTAACAGTCTACCGCATCGCAGGCCGCTATCCGGTCAAAATATCGCCAATTACGGGTCGGGTTTCAGGCACTGATTCGGCCAAAACAAAGGCCTGCAACAGATCCTCCGCAGCCCGGTCAGCGTCAGCCTCGCTGGCAGCGTGAATGACCGCCAGCGGCCGCTCGCCGTCCAGTTCTACACCGGTGCCGGCGATATCGGTGAACCCCACCGCCAGATCCAGCGCCTGCCCCACGCTACGGCGCCCACCGCCGAGCTCAATGATCGCATTACCGACCGCGCGCGTATCGACGGCGGTCACGATACCGGCGGCAAACAGCGGTCGGACTACAGGGGCCTTAGCGAGATATGCCGGATACTTATCGACGAAATCCTGAGGCCCGCCAAGTGCCGCCGTCATACGACCGAAAATTTCAGCCGCCCTTCCGCTCACCACCGCCTCTTCGCAACGCACCCTCGCCGCATCCCGATTACTCTCGATACCGCCGACGACAAGCATTTCGGCGCACAGCGCCATGACAACCTCGTCGAGCCGATTATCACGAGCCTCATTGCGTAAGAAGCGCATCGACTCTTCAATTTCAAGTGCATTTCCCGCGGTCGTACCCAGCACCTCGTTCATGTCGGTAATCAGTGCATGCGCACTGAGCCCGGCTTTAGCTGCCGTGCCGATGATGCTCTTCGCCAACTCCGTGGCACGCTCAGGCGATTCCATGAATGCGCCACTGCCGACCTTCACATCCATCACCAGTCCCTGCAGACCGGCGGCGATTTTTTTCGATAGAATGGAGGCCGTGATCAGCGGCACAGACTCGACCGTAGCGGTTACATCGCGAATCGAATAGAACCGCCGGTCAGCGGGCGCGAGATCTTCGGTCTGACCGATGATGGCGCAGCCAACCTCCTTCACCGTGCGACGAAAAAGATCGAAGTCCGGCGTTGCGTTGTAGCCAGGGATCGATTCCGCCTTGTCCGTTGTGCCGCCGGTGTGACCCAGACCACGCCCTGAGATCATCGGCACATAACAGCCGCACGCGGCAGCAATCGGCGCAAGCAGAAAGCTCACCTTGTCGCCGACGCCGCCGGTGGAGTGTTTATCGACAACGGGACCATCCAGATCCTCCGCATCCCAGTTGAGAACGGTGCCCGACCCGGCCATTGCAAGTGTCAGTTTTCCCGCCTCATCGAAATTCATTGAATTCAGAAAAACCGCCATCGCCAGCGATGACACCTGTTCCGCAGGCAGGCTGTTATCGGCAAGCCCGTCTACGAAGTATTGAATTTCTTCGTCGGACAGAACGCCGCCGTCGCGCTTTTTGCGTATGACATCAGTAAATAGCATTGGGGTCCCTAGTTGCGTACAGACCTTACTCGAAACCGCGGAACGGCAAGTTAGCGCCGCGCTGTAACCAGTTTCCAGCCGGATAACGGCTCTCTTTGTCGATAACGTGCAGCGTGTAGGCATGTCGTGATTGATCTGACAGGTTCGGGCCGCTTAAGTGCGGCGCGCGACCATCGAATATGACCAGTGTGCCGGCTTTCGCTTCCGCCGCTACGGCCGCCCCTTCCGGCCACGGTGTATCGTCGAGCGTTTTGTAGGTCATCTGGCCGTTGTCGTCGCGGTAGTGAAGTTGTTTCAGCGGTCCTTTGTGAGCACCGGGGATGAACTGCATACAGCCGTTATCGACGGTGGCATCTTCAAGTGCAAACCAGAAACCAATGCAGGACTCCGGTTCCGTGTACAAGAAGGTCGAATCCTGATGACAGTGAACTTCTCCGCCGATCCGTGGCGGCTTCAGAATGTACATGGACTGCAGCACGATCGGGTCGACGTAATTGAGACTGCCCACCGTTGCCGCCAGCTCCGGTGTTCTCGAAAAAGCATCGAATACCGGGTCGAGATCATGCATGGCGTGACCGATCTTGTTGAGGCTGTCGATTTTCGATTGCCTGAGCTCGCCGTTATCGTCAAACGCATCGCTCTCGAAGAAAAAGCGAATCTTGTCGCCCGACTCCTCGAAATAGCTGTCTCCCAACTGCGTCTGCTGCAGCGCGGAAAAAACACTGCGCACGGCAGCCGGGTCGAGTTCTTCTGTCAGCTCGGCGGCCCTCGCGCGTAATCTGTCGCACGCCTCGACCGATACGAAATCTCTGAGTATCAGAAATCCGAACTCGTCGAAGTCCGCGAGCATCTCTGCTGTTAGCTGCCCGCCGGCGGGAGCCGGATATGACGGAACACGACTATTCGATGCTACAATCGTCGCCAAAAGGACCTCCTATGAAAAGAATAAGTATTTGTTTTTCCTTTGTTTTTGTATCACTTAGCCTGGCCGCCTGCAACCCCTCACAAGAGCAGGGTTCGTCCATGGCAGACGCCGATCAGATCGACCTGATCATTATGGGCGACTATGTGATCAGCATGGACGGCAGTTCGTCGGTCTACAAGGACGGCGCAGTCGCCATCGACGAGGGACTGATTCTCGCGGTTGGCGACGCGGCAGACATCAGCGCCGAGTATTCGGCTGCAGAAATCCTGCCCGGCGAGAATCGCATCGTCATGCCAGGCCTCGTCAACGGACATTCGCACGCAGCGATGACCCTGTTGCGCGGCGTCGCCGACGACCTTGCGCTGATGGACTGGCTGAACAACTACATCTTCCCCGCTGAAGTGCAGTTCGTCGATACCGAGTTCGTACGCATCGGCACTGAACTCGCCTGCTGGGAAATGATCCGTGGCGGCACCACGACCTTCGTCGACATGTACTACTTCCCGGACACGATTGCCCAGGTCGTCGACAGCTGCGGCATGCGGGCGATGATATCGGCAACGGTTATCGATCAACGCAGTCCGGATGCCGAGAACGCGGCCGACTCGATTCGAAAGGGTATCGGCTTTATCGAGCGCTGGAAGAACAAGAACAGCCGGATTACACCGATTTTCGGACCACATGCGAACTACACGCTGAATGCCGAACAGCTCAAGGCCACCCGCGCGGCGGCGATCGAACACGACACCAGCATCAGCATTCACATGTCCGAGTCGCCGTTCGAGCTACAGTACTCGAAGGACACTTTTGGCATGACCAGTGTCGAACTGGCCGAATCGATCGGCTTCTTCGACGGACCGACGATTGCCGCCCATATGGTCTGGCCGACCGAGGAAGAGATTTCCATACTTGTCGAGCGCAAGGTTGGCGTGATTCACAATCCGACGTCCAATATGAAAATCGCGTCCGGAATTTCGCCGGTCGCCGAGATGCTGCAGGCGGGTGTGCGGATGGGGCTCGGCACCGACGGCGCAGCCAGTAACAACGACCTGGATATGTGGGAAGAAATGCGGCTCGCAGCATTCCTGCAGAAGGTTGACCGCATGGACCCGGTCGTTATGTCGGCGCCTACGGTCCTAAAAATGGCGACCAGCGGTGGCGCCACGGCAATAGGTCTGGGCGACACGATCGGTTCGATCGAAGTCGGCAAGCGCGCCGATATCATTCAGGTCGCCTTTGACGATGTCCACCATGTACCTACCTACGACGTAATATCGCACCTCGTCTACGTCACGGATGAGCAGGATGTTGCATCGGTTGTCGTGGACGGTAAGGTCCTGATGAAAGACCGGCAGCTACTGACTATCGACACGAAGCGCGTCGCGGAAGAGGCAAAAGCTTTCGCAACGGAGATTCAAACCGCGCTTTACGAACTCAATCGATAACACTCAGGGCATTCGCGAATGACGGCAATACAGGACCAGATGCCGGGTAACAACTGCTATGGCTGCGGACCCGACAACGCGCAGGGAATGCGCATCAAGAGCCACTGGGAAGGTGACGAAAGTGTGTGTCGCTATACGCCAAAGCCCGAGCAATGCGCCGGGCCGCCGCAGTACGTATACGGTGGCACCATTGCCAGCCTGATCGACTGTCACAGTGTCGGCACGGCAATCAGTAACTACTATCGCAAGGAGGGCCGTGAAACCGGCGAAGCGCCGGAAATCTGGTGCGTGACCGGTCGCCTGACGGTCAACTACCTGGCGCCGACACCGATCGATCAGGACATTGAGTTACGTGCCACTATCGAGGAATGCGGGGAGAAGAAGACCGTTGTCAAATGCCGGGTCTACTCTGGCGGCGTGCAGACGGCGGAAGGCGAGGTGATTGCGATACGGGTGGCGGATTCGTGGCGTAGTGGTTAGGCGGCTGGTCAGACATTGACGCACTTGCATTTGCGCAGGGTCATTGATCTGGAGGTATATACCGGAATGGCTCCCTGCGGTCCCGTCAAGCGGGATCGCCAGGGAGCCATTCCTAGTGAGCACTCTGTCGCCCGCCCGCCTGCGCCGATTACCGTTCGCGAATACCAGGGAGCCATCCCAATAAAGGCTTTTCGGCTCGGCCGGCGCTGCCGAACAAACTGGCACGACCTTCATTAGAACCCACATCTTCATGCATGTTTCATCTCACCCACACGATCTGTAAAATCGATCTGACCCGCCAACAATAACAAAGGGCATTCGCCATCAAATTAAGAGACGCGATAGAACTGATCCTGCTCGCCGCCGTTTGGGGCGCGTCGTTTCTATTCATGCGCATCGCGTCACCGGAATTCGGGCCCGTCGTTCTGGTTGAGCTGCGTGTTGCGATTGCCGCCCTGGTGTTGTTGCCGGTACTGCTAATTCGCGAAAATCTGGCGTCGTTGCGTCAAGACTGGAAGAAGCTGGTGTTTCTCGGTGTCGTCAACTCGGCAATACCGTTCTATTTATTCGCCTACTCAACACTTACCCTCACCGCCGGTTATGCGTCGATCCTGAACGCCACGGCACCGCTGTTTGCGGCCATAATCGCCTGGCTATGGTTGTCTGAAAAACTGACGGCGTTGCAGTCCGCCGGCTTGTTCGTCGGTATTGTTGGCGTCACTGTTCTGACCTGGCCGAAACTGTCGTTCGGTATTGACGGTGCAGCCATGGCAATTGCGGCAGGCTTACTGGGTTCCTTCTGTTACGGCATTGCCGCCAACTTTACGAAGAAACACGCGGGCGGCCTGAGCTCATTGTCTGTCGCAACCGGCAGCATGATCGCCGCGTCGCTGTTTCTACTACCGGGTGCCGTTGCCTATTGGCCTCAGCATGCGATCTCGATGGATGCCTGGATATCCGTCGTCATCCTCGGCACCGCGAGCACGGGCTTTGCTTATATTCTGTATTTCCGGCTGATACGACATGTCGGGCCTGCGAAAGCCATCACGGTTACCTACCTGCTGCCGGCATTCGCAGTGTTCTGGGGGGCGATCGTATTGGACGAGAAAATTACGCTCATCATGATTGTCGGTGCCGTCATCATTTTCGCCGGGACGGCGTTGGCTACCGGCATCGTATCCAGGGGCACGAGCAAAGGCTCGTGACTTATCAACCAGCAGGGTAGGCCCTACCTCGACACGCTGGTAACTGTCTCAAACGAAACTGGTGCCGTAATCCATCGGCGACAAATCGAAATGCACGGCGAGGCTCTGGCCGATATCGGCAAAGGTCTCACGGCGCCCCAGCGAACCCGGTCTCACACCGGAGCCGTAGACCAGCACCGGAATATGCTCGCGCGTGTGATCGCTGCCGGGCCAGGTGGGATCGCAGCCGTGGTCGGCGCACAGCACCAGCAGATCGCCCTCGCCCATTAATGCCAGTATCTCGGGCAAGCGCCCATCCAGATACTCCAACGCGGTCGCATAACCTTCGACATCGCGCCGATGTCCGTACAACATGTCGAAATCGACGAAGTTCGTGAACACGATGGAGCGATCGCCCGCCTCGTTGATCGCATCCAGCGTCGCATCGAACAGGGCGGCATTGCCACTGGCCTTCACCTTCTTCGTAATGCCCATGTGCGCATAGATATCGGAGATTTTCCCGACGCTGACAACCTCGCCACCGCTGTCCGCGAGTTTATCGAGCACGGTCGGTGCATGAGGCGGTGTTGTTAGATCGCGTCGATTACCGGTACGGACATAGGTCTTGGGACCGTCGCCGACAAACGGCCGCGCAATGACCCGACCGATATTGTATTTATCGACCAGTTCCCTGGCGATATCGCACAGTTCATACAATCGCTGCAGGCCGAAAGACTCTTCATGACAGGCGATCTGAAAAACGCTGTCCGCTGAGGTGTAAACAATCGGCTTGCCACTGGCAACGTGTTCGTCGCCGAGTTCGGCAATAATCGTCGTTCCCGACGCATGACAGTTGCCGAGCACGCCGGGCAGATCGGCACGTTCGATCAGTTCACTCAGCAGCTCTTTCGGGAACGCCTCGTCCTTGCCGGTAAAGTAACCCCAGTCGAACAACACCGGCACACCGGCGATTTCCCAGTGTCCGCTGGGTGTGTCCTTACCACTGCTGAGTTCCGCAGCGTGTCCGTAGGCGCCGATGATTTCGATATCGGGGTCATACCCGGGCGAGAACACGCCGCTGCTCTCCTGGCCGGCGTGGAACAGGCCGAGACTGGCGAGGTTGGGTAACTGCAAGGGACCGGCGGCAGACTCCGCCCGTGCCTTCGCAATATGGCCGAAGGTGTCGGCACCGACATCGTTGAACTTGTCAGCGTCGGCTGTCGCGCCTACGCCAAAGGAGTCCAGCACCAGAATAATTGCTCTTGCCATGGCATTGTCCCGATCTACTGCAGTGCGAAAAAAGCCCCTGCCAGCGCCGCATTCATTAGGTTTACCAGTGTACCGCCAATGACAGCCCGAAGGCCAAGTCTGGCGATATCGTGGCGCCTGGACGGAACAATCGCCCCCAGCCCGCCCAGCAGGATGGCGATCGACGCCAGGTTCGAAAAGCCGCAAAGCGCAAAGGTTACAACGAGTTGCGTGTGCGCAGACAGCGTGTCCTTGATCTCGACAAAACTGGCATAGGCATAAAACTCGTTGATGACCAGCTTTTGCCCGATCAGGCTGCCAGCCTGAACCGCCTCGTCCCAGGGCACGCCCAGTAAATAGGCGACGGGTGAAAACAGCTGCCCCAACAGCCACTGCAGCGTCAACCCCTCGATACCGAACCAGGCGCCGACACCGGACAGCAGGCCGTTGAAGAGATAGATCAGCCCGACAAACGCGATCAGCATCGCACCGACGCTGAGCGCAACCTGCATGCCGGTCATCGCGCCGTTGCCGATGGCCTCGAAGATATTCACAGCCCCGTTGTCGTCGCTTTCCTCGGGTATCGGAATATCCGCGGAAGACTCTGTCTCCGGCATCATGATCTTCGCGATCATCAGGCCACCCGGGGCCGCCATGAAGCTTGCTGTGATCAGGTACTTCAGATCAACGCCCATCTGCGCATAACCCATCATCACGGCACCGGCGATGGTCGCACAGCCGCCGGTCATGACCGCGAACAATTCGGACTGGCTCATGCGAGCGAGATACGGCCGGACGACCAGCGGCGCGTCCGTATGGCCGACGAAAATATTCGATACGGCACTCACGGATTCCGCATGACTGGTTTGCAGTAGCTTATGCAGCCAGCCGCCGAATACACCGACCACGCGCTGCATAATGCCCAGGTAGTAGAGCACCGACATCAACGCGGCAAAGAATACGATGACCGGCAGCACGTTGAAGGCGATAGTAAAACCCAGCGAGTCGTTGATGTTGGTGCCGAACAGGAACGCGATGCCATCGTTGCCGTAATTGATAACGTACTGCACGCCCTTGACAACTCTGTCGAGAACCAGGCCGCCTGCAGGAACGAACAATACGAAACCGCCAACAATTGCCTGAATAGCGAAAGCTATTGCAACAGTACGCCGGTTAATCGCACGGCGATTATTCGACAACAGCAGCGCGAGCGAAAAAATCGTTACGACGCCAATCAGGCTCATCACTATTTGCATGGACTAGCTCCGGTCGATTTTTTGGCTGAAGTGAAAATTTGTAATATCCATCCCCTGTCGCAGATAGAAGCGGTGCGCCCGGTGCCGCTGCGTCCCGGAATCGAGGTGCAGATACGCGCAGTCCGCATCCTGCGCGACGGACCGCAGCCAGTCCAGCATCGTTTTACCGTAGCCCTTCGAGCGTACGCTGTCGGTCGTTACCAGGTCATCGACGTACAGGTTCTTGCCCATGAACAGCGTCGTATGAATCCGGTAGCCCGCGACCGCGACGATCTCGGCGTCGTCTTCGATAAATGCCAGACAATAGCCCTCGCTCTGCATCGATCGCACCATGCCGACAAAGGAATCGGCCTGCAGGTGAGACCTCAACTCCGCCACTACCGCGAAACAGCGGGCGATTTCATCGTCAGTCTTCGCAACGACTGGAATTCCCATATCAGCCTCACTCACCGGAGAAACAAACAGCAGCCAGCTTACGCCGTGCATGAACTCCATGCCAAAAAAGAAAGGGCCCGCAAACGCGGGCCCTCTCAGTTTGCCGAAATCTCCTCAGTGATGCACCGGCGTCTCCGGCTCAAAGGTGCTTTCACCGTAATTTTGCAACCTCGACTCCTCGACATAGTTACCCTCCAGCGCCATCAGGGTGATGAGCACCAGGATGGCAATCGGCGGGCCGAGGATAGCGAGCTTCAACGCGATTCGCTCCCAGCCCATGTGCATAAATATCCAGACAATACCACCGGCCTTGGCGAGCATGAAGAGCAGGATCAGGAACGTGCGCAATGTGCCGTCGCCCATGAAGTCTGTCATGTAAGAAAAGGTACTGAGTACGAAGAGCGCACCCCACATAATCCAGTAAATTTTCAGCGGATGCTGTGTGCTGTCTGCAGCCATATCGATTAGTCCTGTTTCTTACCAGAGGTAGAAGAACGCGAAAATAAACACCCACACGAGGTCAACGAAATGCCAGTAAAGGCCAGTGATCTCGACGATTTCATAGTTGCCGCCGCGCTTTTCGTAGAACCCGTTCCGGACACGAAACGCGATGACAAGCAGGTAGATGACGCCGGCGCTTACGTGCATTCCGTGAAAGCCGGTGATCATAAAAAAGCTCGAACCAAACTGCGCTGCGCCGAACGGATTACCCCAGGGACGCACACCCTCGGAGATCAACTTGGACCATTCGTACGCCTGCATGCAGACGAATGAGGCCCCCAGAATCGCTGTAGCCACCATCAACCAGAACGTCTTCTTTCGATCCTTTCGATAGCCCATGTTGACGGCGAGCGCCATCGTGCCGGAGGACGTTATGAGAATGAACGTCATGATCGCGATAAGCAGCAATGGCACCGGAACACCGAATGCATCCAACGCGAACACTTCGGATGGGTTTGGCCACGGGTCCGTCGTCGAGATTCGCACCATCATGTAGCCAACCAGGAAACAGCTGAAGATGAAGGTGTCCGAGAGCAGGAATATCCACATCATGGCCTTGCCCCAAGGCACGCCAAAAACCTGCTTGTCCCGCGACCAGTCTTCTACAAGACCTTGCTTGTCGGGAGCATCGGCAGCTCCGCTATCCAGTACCGCTTCTGACATAAGGACCCCTTAGGTCGATAACAGCAATCCAAAAAGAACCAGCCAGACGATCAGCAGAAAATGCCAGTAGATCGTACACAGCTCAACGCTGCGGCGAATTCCGTCCGCGTCACCCTTGCCAAGAATGACCTTCACCGTGGCTCTGGCCCATACGATCAGGCCACCAATAATATGCACCGCATGCGCGCCGGTAAGAAAATAGAAAAATGCATTCGACGGGTTGCTGGTGATGAACTGACCCGAACTCTGCAATTGCCGCCAGGCGACGAACTGTCCGAGCACGAAACCCAATGTGAGCAGGCCGGTAATCAGTAGCCCCGGCAACAGGCGACTGTGCTGCTTGTTGATCGCCGCGTTACGGGTCCATTGAAAAACGCCGCTTGCCAGAATCAACATTGCCGTATTCATCCACAGCAACTGCGGTTCGGTCAGCGGCACCCAGTCACCGAGGTCCATGCGCAATGCATACGCGCTAAGGATCAAAGCAAAAAACGACGATACGACCGCCAGCAGTGTCAGCAACGCGATGAGCTTGCTTTTGTCGTCACCCAGCGGGCCGTGATGCGCCGTATCGCCGACCGTTTCCATCTGCCACGGCGCCGCGTTGAAAGTGTGCTTAAGCAACCATCCGAGCAGCGTGGCGAGAATAATCGCCAGGAAAACGAGTGCGATTGTCACCTAGTGCTCTCCACCGTGATCCCGGCCGGCCGGCGCTTTGTCCGGCGGGACGTTCTGCGGAATAAAATCATCCTCGTAGCCAGGCACGCTGTAGTCGTAGGCCCAACGGTGAACCTCGGGCAAATCGTGACCCCAGTTACCGTGTTTCGGCGGGTGATCCGGCGTCTGCCATTCCAGTGTCGTTGCATCCCACGGGTTCGGATCCGATTTCGGTCCTTTGCGCAGACTCCAGATCATGTTTATGAAAAACAATATCTGGGTCGCCGCGACAAACAAGGCCGACATCGTAATCGCAGCGTTCAGATCCTGCGCCGACTCGGGCAGGAAGTCCGTGTTGCCCATGGAAAAGTAACGTCGCGGAACGCCGGCGAAGCCCAGATAGTGCATCGGCAGATAAATGGCGTAGGTGCCGAGGAACGTCATCCAGAAATGCCACTTGCCCAGCGTCTCGTTGTACATTTTGCCGGTAATCTTCGGCCACCAGTGGTAGATCGCACCGAACACGACCAGCACCGGCGAGACACCCATCACCATGTGGAAATGCGCAACCACGAAGTAGGTATCCGAGAGCGGCAGATCGATCGTCACGTTACCCAGAAAGAGGCCGGTCAGGCCGCCGTGAATGAACGTGAAGATGAAACCGATCGCAAACAGCATCGGCACCCTCAAGTGAATATTGCCCTCCCAGAGGGTGAGGACCCAGTTATAGACTTTGATAGCGGTCGGCACCGCGATGATCAGAGTCGTTGTCGCAAAGAAGAAACCGAAATACGGGTTCATGCCGCTGACATACATATGGTGCGCCCAGACGACGAAGCTTAAGCCCCCGATCGCGATAATCGCCCAGACCATCATCCGATAACCAAAAATATTCTTGCGCGCATGCGTGCTGAGAAGGTCCGACACGATGCCGAACGCCGGCAACGCGACGATATAGACTTCGGGATGCCCGAAGAACCAGAACAGGTGCTGGAACAGAATAGGGCTGCCGCCCGTATACCCCGGATCCACGCCCATGGAACTGATCGCAGGCATGAAGAAGCTGGTCATCAGGGTTTTGTCGAACAGCATCATGATCGCGCTCACCAACAGCGCCGGGAACGCCAGCAGACCGAGGATCGTCGCAATGAAGATGCCCCAGACCGATAACGGCATGCGCATCAGCGTCATGCCTTTGCAGCGCGCCTGCAACACCGTAGTAACGTAGTTAAGACCACCCATCGTAAAGGCCACGATAAACACGGCCAGCGATGCGAGCATCAGTATGATGCCGAGATCGGTACCCGGCGTCCCCGGCATGATGGCCTGCGGCGGATACAGCGTCCAGCCAGCCCCGGTGGAGCCACCGGGCACGAAGAAACTCGTGATCAGAATGACGACCGACAGCAGGTATACCCAGTAGCTAAGCATATTCAGATACGGGAATACCATGTCACGCGAACCGATCATGAGCGGTATCAGGTAATTGCCGAAGCCGCCCAGGAACAACGCTGTCAGCAGATAGATCACCATGATCATGCCGTGCATCGTGATGAACTGGTAATAGTTTTCCGGATTGATGAACGTGAACTGGTCTGGAAAGCCAAGCTGCAGCCGCATTATCGCCGACAAACCCAGCGCAATCAGACCGACGAAAATCGCGGTTATGCCGTACTGAATCGCGATAACCTTGTGGTCCTGACTCCAGACGTATTTGGTAATGAACGTCTGCGGATCGTGATGTTCCTGCTCGTGGTCACGATCGGCAATAGCAACGTAAGACATAGATTATCGACCTATAAAGTGTTGATGTAAGCGACGATGTCATTGACCGCTTGCTCGTCATGCAGGGACTGACCCATCAGCCCCATCTGGAAACCGTAAAAGTCTTTCTGATGCGCTCCGCGTACGCCGTCTCGGAAGTAATTGAGCTGGCGCGCCAGGTACCAGTCCGACATGCCGGCAAGTCGCGGTGCATTCAGCGCCTGTCGACCCATGCCGTCAGCGCTGTGACAGTAAGCACAAACCCGGTACAGCTTCTCTCCGTGCTCGAGATCGCCGTCGATGCTTGCCTGTGGCGCATTGTCGGGGAACGACCTTATGTGCGCGACGACATTGTCGATGGCTGCATCGTCAGCCAGCGTCGCGACCATGCCGATCATCTGCTGCCCGAAGTTATCGTCCTGATGCGTGCCCCGCAGCCCGGTCTTGTAACTCTGTATCTGGCGTTTCAGATACCACGCTGACTGCCCTGCTATCTTCGGCGCATTCATTGCCACTACACCC
Source organism: Woeseiaceae bacterium (assembly GCA_021773035.1). Taxonomy (GTDB): domain Bacteria; phylum Pseudomonadota; class Gammaproteobacteria; order Steroidobacterales; family Woeseiaceae; genus UBA1847. The sequence continues at coordinate 232,248 of JAJFKU010000023.1, read as the reverse complement.
TCGCCCTGTGAACCGTGGCAGGAAGCACAAGCGACATATTGCGCTGACCCGATTGCAGCATTGCCGGGCGGCGTCGCCATCAGCTCGCTAAACGTCGGCTGACCTGCCAGCCAGGTATCGAAATCGTCCTTGTCTTCGACCACCACGGCGCCGCGCATCGTGTGGTGACCGATACCACAGAGCTCTTCGCACAGCAGGTCGTAACGACCCGTCTTTGTCGGTGTCAGCCACAGGAAGGTGTTCATGCCGGGCACCAGGTCCATCTTGACGCGAAACTCGGCAACCGCAAAATTGTGTAGAACGTCTTTCGAGCGCAGCAGAAACTTCACCGGACGATCGACAGGAATATGCGCCTGGGGGTTGTAAACGACGACGTCATCCTGACCGTTCGGATCCTCCGGGTCGATACCGAATGGGTTTTTGCCGGAGATGCGCTCGCTGTCGACTTCGCCCAGCTTGCCGTCCTCACCCGGATAGCGATAGGTCCAGTGCCATTGCTGCCCCACGGCCTCGACGACGTGCGCTTCCTCGGGCACGCTGACGAACTGATTCCAGACGACGAGACCCGGCGTCAGCATCGCCGCGACACCGACGGCGGTTATCCACGTAAGCCAGCTTTCCAGTTTTTTGTTTTCGGGCTCGTAGGTTGCGCGCGCGCCCTTGCGGTAGCGGAACTTGATGACGCAGTAGGCCATGAACAGGTTGACGGCAACAAAGACGCCACCGGTAACCCACAGCGTAATATCGACCGTGAAGTCCACCATTTCCCAGTTGGAAGCCAACTCGGTAAATGTCCAGGGACTTAGGAGGTGAAAAAGAATGGAGCCGACAACAAGTAGAATCAAGACAACAGCGAAAGGCATACTTCATGCGTCCTTTTGATGGTCGTGCGCTCGGCGAACAAATTGTTGCCGATTTCTTAGTCTTCTACAGTTTGCTTGCGGCGGCCTTCCTCAATCCCCACTGCGGTAACCGCTTTGGTATCTTGGTTTTGCTTTTGAATACAATTTGATACGAGCAAACTGTTCCCAACGTCCGAGGATAGTGGAATCAATCCGTATTTTCCACAGGTTCAAAGCCCGATATCGTCCTTGACCTTCTGCTCGGCTTTCTTTATATCGGATTTAAGGTCCAGAAGCTCCTGCCGCAGGGGACTCGTCAGCATCGCTGTTTCGGCTTTCCAGTCGATGACCGGCACCGCAGCCACCGCGGTCGCCGGGGCAGGCGGCGCTGCAGTTTCCTCGAGTGGCGGCCGGGCATTCATCACGACGATAACAGCCGCCGTCGCAGCCATACCGGTCAGGCTGCTGGCCCACCAGAAAGTCGCGGGACGCCCGCCCCGCGCCGGCTTCGCGGGTTTCTCCGGGCCGACAACCCGCAGCGACGCGCTTATACGTCGGTCGAGTTCGTCGCTAATATGCACGTCGATTCGCTCGGCGTCTGACTTTAATCGTTTCGCCATCTCATCCATAGGCCTCGTCTCCTTTGCTCTGACGCCTCATTTCAGTATCCAGAATTCTGCGAGAGCGCAGCAGATTTACCTTGGTCCAGGATACCGAACGGTCCAGCGCTATCGAAATATCCTTGATCGACATGTCCTCGGCATAACGCAGCCAGGTCGCCGCGAAAACCTCTTCATTGAGCACGCGTCGTGCGCTGATCCAGAGGTTTTCCGTTTCCGACGCGGCGATACAGTGCAGCAGCGGATCCCCTTCCTCGTCCCGCAGCTCACTGAACTCGACAACAAGCTCCGAACGTATCTTCTGTGCGTTGCGGATAGCGATTCGGTACAACCAGGTGCTGAAACGCCACCGCGGGTCGTAAGAATGCAGGTAGCGGAAGGCCGCCATCAGCGTATCCTGCAAGGCATCTTCGGCATCTGCATAACTGCCACAACGGGTCAGCAGGAAGCGCAGCAGTCGATGCCGGTAACTGCGAACGAGGCCGGTAAATGCCACCACGGACCCCGCTTTCGCGGCATCGATTAGTTGCTGTTCGTCATTCACTCAGTGTCGCGACGAGCACATCGGGGTCGATCGCCAGAGAAATACTCAGGTTTTTGCCTTTGGTTTCAATCCTGGTGCCCTGCAGCATTGCTACCGCCTCGGCATCCAGATCGTCGCTAAAGGCGGTCAGGCTGATCAGGCCTCTCACCACACTGGCCAACGATTCGGCCATTTCGGCCTCGGTGGTCACCAGCGTCGCCTCGATAGCAAGCTTGTTGGCCGCCGCTGCGACAAGAAAGGCGACCTGCTCGGTATTCCGCAATATGTTGGATTCCCAGCCGGGCTCACTATCGTCGCCACCACCCAACTCGCCGGAGTTCACGCCCGCCTGCAGTAGTGCTTTTTCCGCGGTCAACACCAGCAAAGCCCCCTTGTGGCTGCGCTTGCCGGCGATCCTCCCATTATTCTTCAGCAAGGCCTGCATCTGACCCTCGGTGGCAGTCACCAGAACCTTGTTGTCCAGCGCCATGCTGACCCACGACTCGTTCTGCAACGAATCGAACTGAAGCTCGATGTTGCCAGCGTCGCCATTGCCGTCGCTCCCGCTACCGTCGCTCAGGCGATAATAGGACCTGCCCGAAGACTTCAGCGGTGCCAGATCGCCTTCGGCGGCAACGAACGCCATCAGCCGATCCCTGGATGTCTGGCTGATATTGCCCTCAAAAAGGAACACCGGCCCCTGTCCCGGCAGCGAATAAGCGGTCAGCTTGTCCAGTTCCTTCGCGAGGTCGACACCGGCTTCTTCGTTAATATCCCAGAAGACTTCGTCCACCGCCCAGGTATAGAGACTCCTGCCCGCCTCCGCGGTCCTCATCTGCTCGAAATCGACATGGAAGTACCAGGTCGAAGTATCCGGAACATCGCCGCCATCGGCGGTCGCCGGCGCTGAAAACACGAGCAGCAGCCCGAGAAACGAAGTTTTGAGATTACGCATTGCTCACCCTCAGTTGGATTTCATACTGGCTTATAGGGCGCTGCTGCCGGTTTGGTTACATTCAGGCGGCCTTTTTACTCGTCAACCAGCTAACGCCATAGGTCAGGGCGAAGCCGACGATAAAGCCCGGTATGGCCTCATACAGGTCGTGGTAGTCGGACTTGAACGACGTCAGCCAGATAACGCTCGCCAAAAAACCGCCCGACATGCCCGCGAGAACGCCGGCCCAGGTTATGCGCTTGTAATAGAGAATGCCGACCACTGCGGGACCGAACGCCGACCCGAGCCCGGACCAGGAGGCCAGTACGAAGTCGAAAATAACACGCGGTTCCTGAATACCCAGAACAACGGCGACGATACCGATTACGACGGTGACCAGCTTGCCGTAGGTCGCCAGCGACTCCTCGCTCTTGTTGGTACCGATTATCCTCTGATAGGTATCGCGAACGACGGATGACGACGCCAGCAGCAGCAGAGAATCGACCGTCGACATGATTGCCGACAGCACCACCACCAACAGCATACCGGCGATGATTTCCGGGAACAGGTTGTTCGACAGTACCGGGAATATGGTCTCTGCATCGTCGAGGCCCGGAAACAACGCGCGTCCCGCAACACCGGCGGTAACCGCGCCCGCCGTGAAAAACAGCATGACCGTCAACGATACTACCCGCGCTTTCCTGATCTCCATATCGTCACGCGCTGACATGTATCGAATGAGTAGTTGCGGAACGCCAAGAAACGGCAAACCAATCGCAATAAAGCTGACGATCGCTATCAGCACCGGCTTGCCGGAATCGGACACGGCAAGCATGTCGACCAATGCCGGATCCTGCAGCGTCAGGTTGCTATGCACTTCGCCCCAGCCACCGGCGGCAATTATCGCTGCGACGGGTACTGCGATAAGGCCAAGCAGCATCAGTACGCCCTGCACGACATCAGTATACGAAACGGCCTTGTAACCACCGACGAAAGTGTAGCCAATGATAAAGATCGAGCCAACGATCACACCGGTCGAATACTCCATGCCAAGAAAGCTGCTAAAGGCCTTGCCGGAGGCTACCATCTGGGCCGTGACATAGGCTGTCACCATGACCAGAATGATCACCACCGCGACACCGCGAATCAGGTTCCACCGGTCCTCGAACTTTGCCGCCAGAATATCGGGAACCGTGATTGAATCCGTCTCATCGCCGAATTTCTTGAGGCGCCGGGAAACGATCCACCAGGATGCCGCTATACCCAGAATTTCGCCAACGACGACCCAGTAGGCCTGCACACCCACGGCGTAGCCCATACCGGACAGCCCGAGCAGCAACCAGCCGCTTTCGCCGGTGGCGTTGGTGCTGAAGGCGACCACCCAGTAGGGCAGCTTCTTGCCCGCCAGATAGTAGCCGGACAAGGTATGTGTTTCCCGGCGGCTCCAGACGGCCAGGGCCGCCAGGATGCCGAGATAAACGATAAGAACAGCGATTGTTGTTGACATCTTATTACCTGTTCGAAAAGTGTAGTTTAGTGATTACCGTACTGATTTACCCGATTGGCGAGCCTGGCGGGACCGTGACGGGAACCAGCAGCTCCAATTGCTGTGGATCGCGTTTTAGCCTCTCAATCTCGAAGCGGGCGAAGCCGTAGTGCGCCCGCAATACGGCATCGCCCGGAGATTGTCGGGACAACCAGGTTTCGAGGCCTGCGACCGCGTCCAGCGCTATCGCACGAACCTCCGTATCGACGGCAGGATCAAACGCCAGCTGCAGCAGCGCGTACAACACCTGCATGGCGGATTGGCGCTGAATGGCACCGGTCATTCCGCCCGCGGGTTTCGAGCGCCAGGTTGCTGCCACCAACGCACGGGTCACCGCGACGAAACCGGGCGCGCCGGACTGCGTCAGGCGAGCAGCTCTGGAGGGTTCAAGCAGTACGCCCAGCGTCATCGCCACCGCGCTGGCGGCCGGTGATTTGGCATCGAATACCACACCCGTCGCGCCGCTGAAGGTCTCGCGCGATTTCGGGTTACCCGGCGGCCTCGGCACGATCGCGGCGAGCAATTCATCCGGTAGCCTGAGTTTGGTCGCGTCGAGCGTCGCAACAAGGGCATCGATTGCCTGCCGCTGCCGTTCCTCCGGAACGGGAGTTGCCGCGGCCTGGGTATCGCCGCGAAGCCTGTAGTTGAACTGCTGTCCACCGATCAGCTTGCCGACCGCCTCAATCTGAAATCGATGCAGCAGGTAGATGGGTACAAGGACCTCCTCGATGGTCGCGAGCGGCCGGCCCAGGCGTATATTGCGTTCCGAAAAATTCTGCAGTGCAATATCGCGGACACGCAGCAGATGCTCAAGTTCAACGATCGCATCCGCGCCATTGTCCCAGAGATTACCGTCCGGATGCGCCGTCCCGGGAGCTCGTGCATCTTCATCCGCAACGTACTTAAAGCCAGCCGCCAGCGTCTCGTTCAGGATATCCTGGCGCGCCACGTTGCGGTCGGTGCCGCCGGCGAAATCCTGATAGGCATACATTACCGTGCGTACGTCCCAGGCACCGATCTTGTCGTCGTAGGCATCGCTCAGATCGAGCGAACCGTCATCGCGAACCCGGATGAGCGGCACCGGATAATCCATGACAGAGGCCCGGTTCTGAGTACTCGCGGCAAAGTTGTGCTCGAAGCCAATCGTGTGTCCGACCTCGTGCGCAGAGAGTTGACGAATGCGCGCGAGCGACATTGCCAGCATCTCGGGTGGTACCGTGTCATCGGCATAAGGTGCCAGCAGGCCCTCCGCGATCAGATAATCCTGCCGAACACGCAGCGAACCCAGCGATACATGGCCTTTAAGAATTTCTCCAGTGCGTGGATCGACGATAGAGGCACCGTATGACCAGCCGCGGGTCGAACGATGCACCCACTGGATGACGTTGTAACGCACATCCATCGGGTCGGCCCCTTCGGGCAACATCTCGACCTGAAAGGCATTCCTGTACCCTGCCGCTTCGAAGGCCTGGTTCCACCAGCGAGCCCCGTCCAGCAAAGCGGAGCGAACCGGCTCGGGAGCGCCCCGATCGAGATAATAGATAATGGGCTCCACGGGCTCACTGAGCTCGGCCATCGGGTCTTTTTTCGAGAGGCGGTGGCGACGACCGTAGTCGATCGTTAGATCGTCGCCGATCGCGGTCGCATAATCGGCGAAACCACCGGTATCCCAACGTAAGCCAATAACGCCCGCTCGCGGATCGTAAGGCAGCGGCTCGTAACCGTCGTCCGGCAGGCGGATAAATGAATGATGCACATGCACCGTAAAAGCGTTCGCATCGGGCGTAACCGTTGGCAAATATTCGCCCGTCGGCTCACCGCTCAGGGTAACGATCGCTTCGGCTTCGGTATTATCGGGGAACGCCTTTGTCCGTGGCATATACACGGCGGATCGCGAGGCATCCAGAGAATACGCACCCTCCGCGGCAGCGTTTAGTCGGGCAGATATGCCGTGCGAGTCACGCACGAAAAACGGCGTTGCATCGACGATAGTGCTTTCGGCGGACGGATCGAGATCCTCGAAACCCCAGATTACGGAGCGGGCGAAGCTCTCCGCGACGGCCTGACGCTCGTCATCGTTATCGCTAACGGCGACGTAGGCAAGATTGTCCTCGATCAACAGCACTTTGGGGCCGCTGCGGACAAATCTGACGATCTTGGTCTCACCAAGCTGGCCTCTGTCGAGCCCAAGATCGTTGGACCCAACCCCCCTGGCCAGCGACGACTGATAGATCATTGGCTGATCGAGTTCGCCAACGTCGAGCATGATCCGGCCGCTGTCCGCGTCCCAGTAGAGATCGACGAAGCCCTCAAGCCGCTCAAAGCCGCCGAGATCTAAACTGTCTGCGGCCTGCACGACCGGTGTACACACTATGGCGGCAATCAGCCATACATGGAAACTACGGCGAACCATACTCAAACTCCTAAAAAAATACGGGTTGTTCCCGTTGTATTTGCGGGCCCCAGGCTGAAGCCCTTACAACGAATGGCCATCGTCAATGCTACTGGTTTATTGTCTGGCCCGACTATCGTTGACAGCCTGGCGGGTAATCCGGCCCGCTATAATGCCTGCGATCATCAGGAACAGTCCCATGCCGAACAGATATTCCGGGTAGCTGCGCGTAATGCCGCAGTAGTAAATACCTGCTATCGCGATGACCTGAAAAACATTGATGAAATTACTGCCGCGGCGGGTAGCTTTGGGAAATCGAATTCTGGACACCATCAGTAGTGCGAGCACAAACATCAGTACCGGCAGGTACAGGTGCAACGGCAGCAGTTCCGCGACGTCACCGTGATAAATCAATACCAGCACCAGCGACGACAGCAAACCACCACCGGCGGCAGTGATCGGCACACCCGCAAACCAGCCATCGGTCATTTCCTCGGCGACCAGATTGAAGCGGGCGAGGCGCATCGCGCCGGCCAGCACAAACACGGCAACGGCAACGGTCAATACCCAGAACTGGCCGCTTTCGTATTCGATTCCGCCGATCTGCAAACCGGCATTCAGAATCAATACCGCCGGCGCAACTCCGAACGATACAAGGTCAGCCATCGAGTCGAACTCGGCGCCGAAACTCGAGGTCGCGTTGAGGAGTCGCGCTGACACACCGTCCATTACGTCGAGCAAACCGCACCAGACTATGATCCACGCTGCCAATTGCAGGTCACCTAGCTGCGTTGTAATGATCGAGGCAACCCCGAGCACCAGGCTCAGCGCCGTAAAACTATTTGGAATCGTGTAACGCAAAATGCCCAAAGGCTAGTCCTCCCCCCGAAGGGAACCGTCAATATCGCTGTGGGAGCGCACTAACCTCCCCACCAGTTCCTGATGCGAACTGACGCGCCGTTACCGTTCATCCCTATGGGTCCTCGCGGGATACTCAACTGCATTCGCACCCCTTCGCGATCGATTTCTACGACGACATCTTCCCCCGGCTCACCGCCCATCGTCAGCTCGCGCAACTCAGACATCGTGAACGTCCGCCGGCCATTGTAACTGACGATCTCGTCTCCGGGCTGTAAACCGGCCGTACTTCCCGGAGAGCCATCCAGAATACTCGAAACCTGGACGTTAGTGCGTTGCCCCTGCGCGACCAGAAAACGTTCGTACTCGGCATCTCCGAGTTTTGCGCGCAGCCTGGACTGGGTGCTCAGACCGCCCGACCGGAAGTCAGGGCTTTCGCCGCGGCGCTGCGCGTCGTAGACGTCCTGCATAAGCTCGAACTGTGTTTGAGCCTCCATTTCTATCAGGCGCCCGGCTTCTTCCCGAGAGAAGCCGTTCTCAACAAACTGCGCCACACGGCGTTCATGGCGTCTCTGCGCCATGGTGACCCTGTCGCGCTGCCGACCGCGATTTTCAGCCGACGCGTCAGCTGCTGCGGACAGGGCGAACGTTACCTGGCCAGGCTGCGGACGGGCCTGAGGCTCCAGCCCTTCGATTTGCTCAAAGATTGTCAGCAACTGCTCCTCAAGCACTTCTCGCGCGTCGCGTTCTTCCCCGACCATCCGCTCGAGTTCGCGCAGGCGTTCTTCCAGCAGGGGGCTTTGCTCGGCACGGGCCAACGTCGGAAGCTTACCGTTCTCGCTGTTTGGGGCCGGCTTGTCCATCACCCAGACACCGATGCCGATACCAACGATCAGGCTGAGTACAATAGCAATCGCAGTTTTCGGCACCGACAAAGCTCTACTCTGCAATCGCGGCCGAGACGACGAGCACCGGACAGGCACTGCCACTCGTATACGGCGAAATCCCGGTGTTTACGCTGGCAATCCTGCCCGCCGGTATCTGGCCGCGAACATCGAAACGGCGCTTTGCTGCCCGGCCCGAGCCATCCGTATAGGTCACCTCAATCTGCACGCCGGTCAACGGTACGCTGGTCTGGTTCTGTACCGAAACGACCAGGTTACCGCTGCCGTCTGCGTCACAGCGCCGCGCAAGGTAGGTGCCGGGATTGTCCGGCAGATCCAGCCTGACCAGTGCGGCCGTTGCCGCCTTGCCGTAGTCGCCGCCTGCTTTGGCAACCACCTTATAGTGAGCGACAGCCTCCGGCATATTGCCGCGCGCCGCGGCGATCTTGCCAAGCGTGAAGTGCGCCGGTGCCGTCGGCAGCAACTCGATACTGCGGCTAAGATCGCTGACGGCACCATCGCTTTGCCCAAGCTCATTTCTGGCAAGCCCGCGCTGCAGGTGATAGTAGAAAAACCCGTCACGCCGGCTGATCGCCCGATTGTAGTTTGTGATCGCCATATCGTACTTATCGGCCGCGAGCCGGATATCGCCACGCAATGCGTGGAAGTGCGCCTCCTCGCCATACAGGTTCAGGGCCTTGTTTGCCAACGTAAGCGCTTCATCGCTGCGCTTCTCCGAGAGCGCTTTTCGGCCCTCATCGTAAGCCTCATAGGCCGGGACCGTGCGCAGGGTGTTGCGCATCGCGGCCTGGAACTCGTCAACGCCCTTTTTGCCGCCAGTCGGCAACGTAGCCGCGGTCGCCCGGTTCGCCGTTACGCGCTCCTGCGACGGCGGGTGACTGGCGAACAGGCCGCTCAGCCAATCGCTGCGCCGACCCTCGCTGAGCCGCACGAAGGTTTGCTGCAACTCCACCGCGCCCACCGGGTCGTAGCCGGCTTTCGACATATACTGCATACCGTAGTAGTCGGATTCGAGTTCGGCACTGCGGCCGTACTTCGAAAGCCCCATCTGCGCCAGCAGGTTCGCGCCGCCGGCGAACAGGTTGCCATAGTCGCTGTCGCTGGTCGCGATCGCGGTGGCCGCGACACCGACCTGCATCAGCTGGCTGCGCGAAATCTGCCGCGCCGTATGACGAGCCGCGGCGTGCACGGCTTCGTGGCCCAGCACAGCCGCAAGTTCAGCCTCCGACTTGAGCTCTGTCAACAGGCCGCGGTTAATCGCGATTTTGCCGCCCGGAAGAGCCCAGGCATTCGGCACCGAGTTGTTCAGGACAACAAACTCATAGGGCAACGATACGCCACTCTGAGCAGCAACTCGCTGGCCAACGCCCTGTACATAGCGGGTCAGCTCGGGATCAACATCGTATTCGCCACCCTGCGATTGCTGCATGGGACCGTAGTTCTGCTTGCCCATCTGCAGTTCCTGTGCCGAGCTCACTACGTTGAATTCACGCTTGCCGGTGACCGGATTGACAGAGCAGCCGGCCAGAAACAGCAGCAGCAAAAAAGAGGTTGTGCGCATGACCATATCCCGTTCTAATCCATGATTGATTATACAGACGCCGTAAGCAACCGGCACAGGAGAAGCGAATGGGCTTATTCGATTTTGTAAAAGATGTGGGTCGACAGGTATTCAATACGGACGCAGAAGCTGCGGATAACATCAAGGAACACCTGGAAATCAAAACCTATGGAATCACCAACCTGGAGGTAGCGTTTGACGATGGCGTTGCAACCATCTGCGGTGACTGCAAGAACGCCGCGGTCCGCGATAGTGCAATCCTTGTTGCCGGCAACATCCAGGGTGTGGAAAAAGTGGTTGCCGATGACCTGAAAGCGCCACCTCCGGCAGCGGAAGAGCCGGAAGAAAAGGTCGAGTTCTACGAGATCGTCAGTGGCGACACGCTCGGCGGTATCGCCAAGCGTTTCTACGGTAGTGCATCGAAGTACACGAAGATCTTTGAGGCAAACCGCGACATCATTTCGGATCCGAACAAGATTTACCCGGGTCAGAAGATTCGCATCCCCGCTGAATAAAACTTCTTCAAAGGAAACCTGATATGGATCTTCTCGATTTACTGAACAGTAGCGGCGGCGGCAACAGCGTCAAGCAACTTGCAGATGCCGTCGGGCTCGGATCGTCGGATACGTCGAAACTCGTTGCGTCACTGGCGCCGGCCCTGATGGGCAGCCTCTCCAAGAGCGCCACGCAGGAGGGCGGCCTCGCGAAGCTGCAGAACGCCTTGCAATCGGGGGCACATGACCGCTATATCGACAACCCCGATTTAATGCGATCTGACGAAACACGCCTTGACGGCAATAAAATTCTCGGGCACCTGCTCGGCAGCAAACAGGCAAGCCGTGAAGTTGCCAGTGCGGCTGAGAAGGACACCGGTATCGACGCCAGCCTGGTCAAAAAGGCCCTGCCGCTGCTGGCAACGCTGGCCATGGGGGCGATGAACAAGAAGAGCGCCGCCGGGCAACAGGATAGCGGGCTGGGCGACCTAATCGGTCTGGCAAAAAAATTCTTTTGAGTGAAAGAAAAAAGGGGTCAGAGCTCTTTGGGCTCTGACCCCTCGCCATACCTCGAAGTTTAGGGGGAACTCCGTCTATAGCGACCAGGACATACTGATGGAGTACATCGTTCCGGGGTCTTGCGAAAACGTAACAACATCGCCGCGCCGGATGTCGATTTCTTCACCGAGAATGTTCTGCGCTTTCGCCTTGAAAGTCAGGCGCTCTGTCGGATACCAGAAGTACGTCGCATCCAGTCCGTGGAACGGCTGCTCGTAGCCGTCAGGCGAACCGTTTCGACCCGCGACGTATAAACGCTCACCAAATACGTTGTAGATCAGAGACGCGGTATGACGTGCATCAGGAGAGTCGAAACCGATCATGAAGTTCACGACGTAATCGGACGCTCCGGACAGCGGCCGAACCGGGTTTGTCGGCACGTTAGCGTTCGGACCTGCCGTGAGCTCCGACTCCTGCAGAGTCAGGTTTCCCTGCACGAACAGCGTATCGAAAATCGAACCCATGAAACCGAGTTCCTTCAGAAACTCGAATTCGACACCCTGCACCCAGCCCGACTCGGCATTGATGATCTCTCTCGCGATCGTCGTATCGCTGGCCGGAATCTCGAAGAACTCGATGGCATTGTCTACGTCCTTGCGAAACAGCGTCATCGTCACGTTATCACCATTGTCGAAATACCATTCCGCGCGCAGATCGATACTCTCGATATCCGACGGCCGGACGCCCGGATTGCCACGAATCAGATCGCCCGTTATCGGGTCAATGTAGCTGGAGTCGGTGATTTCACGCAGATCCGGTCGGATAGCCGTCTCGCTGTAGCCGAGGCGAACCTGAAAGGTTTCCGCCCAAAGGTCGCCCATGTAGGTGAAACCGACGGCCGGATAAACGCGATCCTCCTTGAACGTACCGCGCGCGAGCTCCTCTACGCCGGTCGTAACCTGCGGTGAAGCTGTGCTGAATCCATTGGGATTCCAGTCGACGGCTGCCAGCCGGAAGTCCTCCCACCGGGCACCGACAGCGATACGCCAGGTATCGTGCAGCGTCCAGTCGACCTTGGCCCAGATCGAGTCGGTCATCGTAGCGGCAAGATAGCTGTTGGAGTTCGTGCCCTGTCGATCGAAAACGATGTTGTTGACGAAAACCCGGGCATCCGGCAGCGGATTGTCCGGGTCGGGATCGGCTACGTCCGCGAGAATGTTTTCATCGGAAAACACGTCCCCCAGCGAGCCTTCGAGTACCGACTGGTCGGCAACGTTCAGGAAGCCCAGACTGAACTGGTCCTGCCGGTAGATTCTGGCCTTGCGTGCATGACCCCAGCCAGCGCTGAGTTCAATGTAGGAACTGCCCCATTCCAGCGGAGCTGTCACGCTCCAACCATAGTTGTCGACCTCGTCGTCCAGCTCGGTAAAGCGATAGTCCGCTGCCGATGACGTGAGACGGACCGACTCACTGAGCACGGCGCCTGAATCGCGCTCCGTGACAGTCTCGGAGGCGACAGTGACCTGATTCGGAATGCCCGTTTCGGCCTCGGAGGTAGAATAAAACCACTCGATCTTGCTGTCTTCGGGCAGCCAGGCAAACAGTTTTCCTGCAAGCGGCAGCCGTTCACGCGTATCGGCACCGAGGTAGTGCGTACCATCTATCTGGTGCGTCACCATGTCGCGTTCTTCGAACTGCAGCCGGTAGTTACGAAACCCGCGGCCACTCGATAACGGTCGGTTTTCGTTGAAAAAGTCGAAAACCTCGGTCTCGTCATCCGTGTTGCGCAGAAAAAGACTGGTCGTCGATACCTCATGGTCTTCGCCGAACTTCAGACCCAGGTTCACGGTGCCGGCCATGTTGATGCTGCGAGTCGTCTCTTCCTTGACGCCGTTTTGCTCCTCGGGCAAACCAAAGCTTGCCGTTCGGGCACGGCGGAAACGCCAGTCCGTGCCATAGGAGCCGCCGATGCTGAAACCCGCTTCCCAGTCCCGGCCGAATTCGTACTTGTCGCCGAAACTGACGCGCGCGGAATAATCCGGATGGGCGTCTTCTTCCACGATGCTGACATTGCGATTCAGAGCCAGCGCCATCTCGCGGTTCACGGTCTGCGCGTCATACAGGCTCGCCGTTGCATCCTGCCGCTGCATGAAATTGAGTATCGCGTTGACACCGGGGTTGCCCTGGTAGGACACAACGCCATCGCGGATCAGCGGCGACAAAGCCCGGGTACCATCGTCAACACCGCGGCTATCATCACCACCGCCGGCGTAACTGTAGACCTTGCGCGGGTTCGCGCTGTTGTCGCCCAGACCGATCTCGAACTTGAACGTCAGATCGTCCGGGATACCTTTGGTGCGAATATCGATGGCACCACCACCGAAGTTTGCCGGCAGATCCGCCGACCAGGCCTTCTGTACTTTGAGCGACTCAACGATCGATGTTGGAAAGATGTTCAGCGGGATCACGTTGCGTGTCAGATCCGGCGACGGAATCTGCGCACGGTTCAGCGTGCTCTGCGAATAGCGCTCACCGAGACCGCGGATGTAAACGTACTTGTCCTGCACCAGCGTCAGCCCGGGCACGCGGCGCAGCGCAGCGGCCACCGTAGAGTCACCCAGGCGCGAGATCGCCTCTGCGCCCAGCAGGTCGGTCGCAAACGCATCCGACATTCGCTCGTTGACGAGTTCCTGACTGGAGCTGATGAAGCGACCGGTAACGACAACTTCTTCGATAGCGACGTCTTCGACTCTCATCTGTTCGATAGCCGGCGCAGGCCTGGTCTGCGATGCCCCTGCTTCCAGCGCCAGCACCGATTGCGAAAAAACACTCGCAGCTATGGCTGCGAGTGCGACGATGCAAGTCTTCGCGTTACGCGTTTTCATTGCTCAAACCACAAAGGCTGGCCGCGATTCGTGTCGGCGATGCCATAAGTCCAGGTAGAAAACCAGTCGTCGGACAACGCAGCGCCACCGAGGTAATCGCCGGCCGTCGGTGCAGTAGTCGCCGCCGGTGCCGCGCTATCGACCAACGACGTCGACCACGACTGCGAATAAACCGATTGCTCACCTTCGAGCAGCAGCAAGTCAGCATCGTTGGCAGATGTCGGGTTTTTCACGGTGCCATCGGCAATGGTGGCAAACTGATTGCCAGCGGACTCTGCGAACGCCTGTTCGCCGGCAATCGTCGTCGTTGCGTTGCGATCGGCGATTGTTGTGCCCTTTTGGTTTTCCTGGCACGCGAAGATGACCGAGTTCAGCTGCAAATCTCCATTGATCGCCGCTTCATGCGACTCGACGCTTTCGATTCGCAGACAGTAGTTGTCATCAGCGTCGCTGGTATCGTTCGGGCCAAAGGACGAGACCACCATCGAGTCGTTGATGACGGGCCACAGGCCTTCGCGCAGGCGCCATCCGGCACCTTCGCCGTGAGTCCCGTTGATATTCGCCGAAATGATGCAGGTCAGGTTGCTAATCGTCGGCCGGCTGTTAAGGCCGCGGGCGATGAAGTCGTCCTTCGTCGCTTCATTCAGGCCGGAGTAAGAGCCGATGCCATCGGCTTCGATGCAGTGATTGCCATCGGTCTCGGACTGGATTACCAGCGCATTGCTAATCGAACCGTTCCAGCCTTCATCGATATCGATCGAGTCATCGCGAACGTACAGCGCAACGAAATTGGTGAAGCTCACGGAACCGCCGAACATTTCGATACCGTCATCGTAAGTTGAGTAAACCTGCAGATTCTCCACGACCGTCGCACTACCGACGCCGCCAAAGGAAATTCCATTGAGCTCATCGCCGTTACCGACCTCGGCGCCGGTGTGCTTGACGATAACGTAGCGGAGAATGCCGGATTCGTCGGCATCGTTGTCACCGCCGTACTGGGATTCGTCGTCACCAGCCGAGCCCTCTGCCTCGATCGAACATTCGGTAGCCGCTGTCAGAGCGAATCCAGCCTGCCCGCGAGTCCCGGTGTAGCTGCACTTGTTGCTGACGCCGAAACCGTTGATGACGATGCCGCCCCACTGCTGCACGTCTTCCGGTCCGACGGTGCCGTTGATATCCGACACCGAGGTAATGGTGATTGGCTTGTCGACCGTACCGTCGGCGAGAATCCGCGAACCACGGTTGACAATAATGAAGTCCTTGTTGGTCTGGAACGCAAGGGTTGCGCCGGCTTCAATCGTCAAGGTCGGACCGTCACCACCCTTGGTAATGCCGGCTGCGGCCAGCTCCGACTGGGTGCGATAGGTCTCGCCGACAAACAGACTCGATGTAAATATATGCGCACCACCGTTTGGCAGCTCCGGTATCAGGAGATCGACAGTCAGGTTGTTCTTCGGGCCGACGAAAGCCGAGCCGTAGGTGCAGTTACCGCTGGAATCGGCCGAACCTTGCAGCGTCTGACCGGCTTTCGTGTAGAACGCGCATACGTCGTCTGCACTACCACCGGCTCCATTATTCGTCGTGTTGTTGCTGTCGGTTACGTTCGTGGACGGTGAGAGGTTAATGTCGCCGCTGGAACAGGCTGCAAGCGCAATGCCGGCTGCTGTTACAGTGATCAGGCGAGTCAGTTTCATCGGTGTTCTCCAGATATGCTTCGTATAGGCAAAGCGCTGCCCGTTTGAGGAGGTGCACAATCTAAACCGGCAATATGGAACCCGCGTGACAACGGGATTAACACTTTGTTACGAAACGATCAGACCAACAGGGAGAATCGATATCCGCTACCGCGCACAGTTTGCACATACTCGTCATAGCCAGACGGTTCAAGAAGACTCCGCAGGCGGCGAATGTGAACGTCTATGGTTCTCACCCCAACGGCCGCATCGCGGTCCCAGACGTGGGCCAGCAGCTGGCTCCGGCTGAACACCCGATCCTGGTTGCTGAGCAAGAACAGCAGCAGACTGTATTCTCGTGGCGCAAGCGAAATGCTGTGGCCATCGGCGCTTACACGATGTCCAACCACATCCATCGTTATGCCGCCCGCGCTGATGGCGCGCGAGCGATGGACATTCGCCGGTCGCCGCAGGCAGGCATCTATTCGCGCTACGAATTCCGGAATATTTATGGGCTTTGCAACGAAATCGTCGGCGCCCGACTCCAATGCGATCACGACATCGGATGTTTCTTCCCGGTCTGAGGTCATGAGCACCCTCATCCCTTTCAGATCGTCGTTGCAACGCACGTCACTAAGCAGTTCGACACCGGCAAGATCCGGCAGCGAACAGTCGCACACCATCAGGTCCGGGCAGGTTTGCCTGGCCGCGGCGAGCGCCGAGCTCGCATCACTGCGCTCGCTCACCCTGTGGCCGAGCTCACGTAGTTTATGCGACATCATGTTGCGCGTAGCCGTGTCGCTATCTACTACCAGAATAATAGCCAAAGGCGTCATCGTTTCTTCCCGTTGTCGAAGCAGCGAGGAAATCACAAACGCTTTACAGGCCTTTTACGGTAGTGTTGCCGTTTTGTTACGTAGTCCGGGAAACATAAGACAGCGCGATATACGATGTCCCCACGGGGCCGGCCTGGCTACGAGCAGAGCACGGTATCCAATCAGAAATACCAGGCGAACTGCGCGAACACGCCGGTACCTCGAGACAGATAACGCCCGGGTGCGCCCGAATCGACCCCACCGAATTCGCTGCCACTGCTGCCAATGGGCAAGTTGAAGCTGCCCAGCAGAGTCATGTTATCCCCGAGACTGTAATTGCTAACCAGTTGCAGCAGAGCACTGGTATCGCCCACGTTACACAGCAGATTGGGCGTCATACTCCATAGCGGTGTCATCTCTATCAGGACGCTGCCAGCAAGATAGTTACGGCCCAGCGCGAAACTCTCACCACGGCTCAAACGCACAGTGAGGTCCGGATTGTCAGACAGTGACACCGGCCCATAGTCATCCGGGTGCTGACCGAAGCCGTTGAAGTGGTACTCGATCACACCGCTCATGTTCTTGCCAGCCCAGGTCCACGAATAACTCAGGTTGGTGGTGAACTGCAGATAGGTATCGATCTCGGTATCGGTAACGACGAGATCGCCGCTCCAGTGAGCACCGCCCAGTTCATGACTGCCGCCAAACCCGAGAACCGTGTCGCCATAGTGGCGCGCCACCAGCACGTCGAATTCACTCTCGCCCGCAAAACCATGGTACTTGGTCGCTATTGTGGCAACGTCGCTCTGCGCATCGCCGCTAAACAGATCGCGACGCGCGACATACGCACCCTGAATATCAGCACCGCTGTCCTTGAGGTACTGCACGTACAACATGTCGTCGCCCGGCTTGTACTCGGTATCCACCGCCGCTGGGTCGAAAGGGTTTACGAGGTCCATCGGCGCATAGAAAAGACCGTTACCCCAGGACAACGCCTGGCGTCCAAGCCTGAAAACGGTCTTCTCGCTACTGTGGCCAATCCACAGTCGATCGAGCCTGTGCAGCAAGGCGGATTCATCGCCGTCGTCGATCACGGAAGTCAGATCGAACAGCCTTCTGCGATCATCGGGCAATGCCCATGCTTCGCCGTCGGAGGCGGCGAGTTGGTAGTTCGAGTTAAACGTCCAGCCACCACGGCGGTGCGTAAGATTCAGCCGCAGGTCGCCCTCGGTGGCAAGCGAGCTGCCGCCGAACACGTCACGAAACACGCTCTCCGAAGGGTAGCTTTGCCCAAGCAGCCGCAGCTTGGCATGACCGCCAAATTCCGTCCTGCTGTCGTCAGCGGCAGCGAACGCCGAAAGTAAGACAAGCAGTATTAGAAGTCTAGGCAGCACGCTGATCGATATCGTCTACGATCCTTCCGTCCAGCATACGAATCAGGCGGCGCGCATACTTCATGACGCGCCGGTCATGCGTTGCAATAACGAAAGTGGTTTTGTGATGCTCATTCAGATGCGTGAACAACTCCATGAGTTCATCGGATGTCTTGGAATCCAGGTTCGCCGTCGGCTCATCGGCCAGTACCAGTGACGGCTTCGAGGCAATGGCCCGTGCAACGGCAACGCGTTGCTGCTGCCCGCCGGACATCTCTGCCGGCCGGCGATCTTCAAGACCCTCGAGTCCGACCTCTTTCAGTATCGCCGTGGACTTTTCATGCCGATCCGCCGCCGCAACCCCCTGCACCTGCATAACGAACTCGACGTTTTCGCGCGCAGTGAGAACGGGAATCAGATTGTAAGCCTGAAAAACAAAGCCAATCTGCCGCAGTCGCAGTTCGGCCAGCGCGCCCTTGCTCAGGTTATCGATACGCTGCCCCGCAACGTAGACCTCTCCGCTATCCGGAATATCCAGCCCTCCAATCGCGTTCAGCAGAGTGGTCTTACCGCCGCCCGACGGCGCTGACAGACAGACGAAGCCGCTCTCGGCTATCTCAATACTCACATGGTCCAGTGCCTTGATATCCTGATCGCCCTGGCAGTAGGTTTTGCATAAATCCACACAACGTACAGCTGTCATTTTTAGGCCTTTGTAATCGCTTCCACGGGTTCGTAGCGCGATGCGCGCCATGCCGGCGACAGGCTGGCCAGAAAACCCAGCAGCAGCACGACGACGCTGGCCAGAACCATGTCGCCCAAATAGAGCTTCGGGTACAACATGCTCGACGCACCCCACATTTCCATACCTTCGCCAACGATAGAAATATCGATACCATCCCGCAGCGGCATTATCGTTGCCCACGCCAGCAGGTTACCGGTAGCCAGACCGAGGGTCAGCAACAGCATCGACTCTATGATTATCTGACCGAGAATACTGCCCGGCTTCATACCCAGCGCCAGCATCAAACCGATCTCACGCACGCGCTCGAACACCGCCATCACCAGCGTGTTCACGAGGCCAAAAGAGAGCGCCAGGAAAATTACGATGACCCAGACCAGTACAAAGCCGTCCATGACGCCGAGCATAGTGCCGAGATAGGTATCGATCTCGTACCAGCGCTGCACCGACACACGCTCATCCACACGCTCGGCGACCGCTTCGTAGACCGGTTCAACATTGCGGTATTCGGTGCCCAGAAAAACAACCTCGGTGCTGGTATCGCCAATCCCCAGCATTGCCTGCGCGGTCGACTTGCCGATATATGCGTACGCCTCCTCAACAGCGCTGGTGTTTGCGGAGTAAAGGCCAACAATACGAAAACCGCGGTCCGCGATATCGTTGTCGGGGTCCTGGCTCATGATGACAATTCGCTTGCCCAGCCCGGTTTCGAGCTTGTCGGCAAGCTTGCCGCCGATAACGATGCCTTTGTCACCGGAGTCGCTAAGAAAGCGGCCCTCGACCTCTGCATAGTCGAAGAACGAGATATCCTTCTCCGCCACCGGATCGACACCAAGCAGCGTGACACCGCGCGAATCGCGTTCGCTCGTCACGATGGCCGGCACGCGCACACGGCTGGCCCACGACTCGAAACCGGCTGACTCGAACTTTTGACGAAGCTCGGTATCGGTGTACGAGATTCGATTGGAAATACTCGGGTCGTCCAGGTAATCGGGGTTATGTATCTGCACGTGGCCCGGCAAGATACCGATGCTGTCGGTGACCATCTGATCCACCATGCCACGCGTTAACGCCGTCATGAAAATCATCGCCCACACACCGACACCGATGGCGCCCAGCATAATGATGGTGCGACGATGGTTGCGCCACAGATTACGCCACGCCAGTTGAAACAGAACACCGAAGAGATGCATCAGGCCGCCCTCATCGCTTCGACCGGATTTTGCCAGCGCAGCCGCAGCGCAGGATATACGGCGGCCAGCATCGTGAACAAAAACACGACAAGTGGTCCTGCCAGCAGTGACAGCGCGCTAACCTCGGGATACATCCTCGCGGGCAGATTGAACTGCGCCGCCATCTCGTCCATCCCCGGCAGGCTCAGGCCATTGCCGGTAAACCACAGTGTCAGCAGGCCCCCGGCCACTATCCCGAGACCAGTGCCCATCAGGCCCATCATCGCCGTCTCGAGTATGACCAGCCTTCCCAGTCTGCCGGGCTTCAGCCCCAGCGCCATGACGATACCGAATTCGCGTGTACGTTCGAGAACCGACATCAACTGCGTGTTCAGCACACTAAAGGCCACCAGTACGACGAGCACGAAATACATGAAGAAATTACTGCCCATGTCTGCCTGGATGGCCTGCTTGAGGCCGGGCTGTAATTCGTTCCAGTCGAGCACCAGCAGATCGCCGTCGCTCGGCAACACCGAACGCACTCGCGACTGGATTTCCGGCACAGCATCCAGGTTGTCGGCAACGATCGCGATCTGATGACCCGCGCCGTCCAGAAAAAACGTTTCCTGAAAAGTCGCAATGGGCATCTCGGCGATATTGCGATCGATATCTTTTACACCGCTGTCGAAAATGCCGACAACGTTCACGACGGCAGCCGCGAAGGAACCATCGACGCCGCTGCCCAATAAGGTCAGCTCATCCCCCACCGCGACACGCAGGTTCCTTGCCAGAACTTTGCCGATAACGATCTCGGCAGCATCGTTGGAGGCCAGGTAACGTCCGTCGCTGACCAGGCCCGGAATGTTGGAGACCTGCGGCTCGAACACTGTTTCCACGCCGTAGATTCCGATACCGAAACTACGCTCTTCGCTGGATGCCAGCGCGAACGCCCAGCCTCTCGCCGCGACCCGGTCCGAGCCCAGTTCCGCGCGTATCGCATCTGCCAGCGGCAACACGTCTGCCACCGTCTGACGCATCTTCTGGTCGTCTTTATAACCCGGCGCCTGTACCTGCAGGTGGCCGGTGAATACCTGCAGGGTATTGTCGATCATCAATCCGTACATGCCGAACTGCAGCGACATCATGAAAACCAGCAGCAAATTCGAGAACACCATCGCCCCGGTCGTAAGCCACGTGCGGCGTGGCTGTCGCCAGAGATTTCGCCAGGCAAGTCGCAGCACGATGCTCATCGCAGGACCTGCTAGTCCCGGGGATTTCGTAAATTGGAGCGGGTGAACAGACTGTCGGCTATATCGACGTCGTAGTCGACTTTGTTGACGACAATTTCGGTCCACTCCTCGGCATCATCCGACTTGATCATACGCTGCCGCTGCGCGATCGTGCGCCCACCCATCGTCGCAATCTCCAGCGTTGTAAGAGTCTTGACAAGTTCATCGTCCTGATCGAAAAACGCGTGATCCAGAACAACGTGATCCTCGCGAATACGCAACACTTCGCGTCCCCAGACCACGGCAGCTTCTTCATTCGGTATGGACTCGATTTCATAGACGGTCACGCCGTCGACAAGCTCAACACCGAGAACACTGTGCGCGTACTCGTCGACGATCTCATCCGAGCGAGCGACATCCTTGTTGGAAAAATCGGAGCCCATCCAGCTCTGGCCCATCATCGACGACGGCACCTTGATGACACGATTCACCTTTGGCGAGTACGACCACATACTTTTCTTATCGGTCAGTGTACCGTTACCGCGGTCCTTCTTTGGTTCCAGAACGCGCACCAGCGAATGGTCCTCTCCCTTGGTCCAGGCACTCATTGTCATCGAGCGTTCCCAGTCCGGACGATGGATGACCATAGTCATCTCGGTATACGAGGAAAGGCCGCGCCAATGATCGATTGCATCGCGGACAATACTCTTCGCATCACGTTCGGCTGCTGTGGCCGTTGCGGAAAGAACGAGCAGGCACAGCGCAGCCAGATGCTGCTTTCTCATGGATCACTCCGTGGTGTGTTCTTCAGGGCGTACTGCGCGTCACGTTCCGAACCGATGAGAATCGCAACCCAGCGGGTCTCGGCGCTGCTCTCCAGCGCGAGTTTAAGTGTCATCGTAAGCGGCACCGACAGCAGCATTCCGACGGGGCCGAAAACCCAACCCCAGAAGACCAGGCCAACGAAGATGACCAGCGGCGATATGCCGACGCCGTAGCCCATCAGTCGCGGCTCGACTACGTTACCGAATACGACGTTAATCGCTGCAAATCCGACCGCTGTCGCGCCTGCGGCCCCCGGGCCGAGCTGCACCAGCGCCAGCAACACAGCCGGTACCGCCGCGATGATCGATCCGATAGTCGGCACATAGTTCAACAGGAACGCGAGCATTGCCCACAGCAGCGGGAAATCCAGACCCAGCGACCAGGTCAACAGGCCCGCGCAGATGCCGGTCGCCGCGCTGACGGCAGTCTTTATTCCGAGATAGCGGCCGAGGTTCTGCAGAAAGACCCTTGGCCGTTGCAGAGATTCAGTACTGCGCCCGAACGCCGCTTCTACTTTCGTGCCAACGCTCGACGCTTCGAGCAGCATGAAAATTATCGTGAAAATAATCAGAAAAGTATTGGTCAGGACACCCTTGAGGCTGTTGAGAATACCGGCGGCAAACCCCATCGCCCAACCGGGGTTTATCATGTCCCCAAGACTTTCCATCGATTCGTCGCCGTTCAGATGTTCGACGATGAACTCAAAGACGCCGTCGACAATGACGTCGAGGCGTGCCTGATAGCCCGGCAGCGCCGCTGTGAAATCCGCGACGGAGCTGCCGACAATGGTGCCAACCACCGCCAGTATCAGCATCATTGCCAGCACAATAATCAGTGCCGCCAGAAAACTGGGGACGCGACGCTGTTGCAGCCACAACATGGGTCGCACTGTAATGAGGGCAAGAAACACAGCGATAAGAAACGGTACCAGCACGCCCTTCGCCATCTGCAAACCGTAAACGATGACGATGACAGCCGCAAAACTGACCAGCGCATTGCTGTTATTTTTTCTCAGGTCGCCCACGTTGAGAATGATCGCATAACCTCACCGCGACCGCATCGCCTAAGTGTAATATTCAGCGGATTTCATGTCCGATATCGCAACGAAAGTTGGCGCTATATGAATGACTGTTGAGGCTGCCGTAAACCCCCGAGGATGAGCGCCCAGCAACAGATCAGGCAGCGCCTAGCCGAACAGTTTGGCATGATAGTCGAGACAGAACTTAGGTCAGTTCGGTTTCCTGGGCGTATAACGCTCTTCTTCTTCGGGTTGGATCTGCTTCACCTTGAGCGTCCAACGCGCCAGTGTCGATGAGATTCTCAACCGATACTGGCCGGCCTCCTTGAACAGTTTCAGGCCGTTACCCTTGCGCTTTGTATGCAGCACGCGCCCGACATGCCGGCCGCTGCGCGCTTCAACCAGAGTGACATCGAGCGCGACCATCTGATCGTAATCGCCGTCAAGGCGCCAGTCGAGCAGCCACGGTGATTCCACGGTAAAAACCGCAGTCGTCGTGTTGCCGGAACCGCGAAATTCTTTGACCGTTTCGGCAGCACTGGCGGCTGACGACGCCAGAAACAGGATGATCACTAGTACTATTATTCTTTGCATTTTTTTTCCATCCAACGGCAGATGATTCCCGCACCTGTTTTGTCATTCTACGCATGTTGGAGGTACGGCACATCCCTGTGCCGATTTTGGGGAAGTTCGGGATCGCAACGACGTGCTCTCCTGCTATCAGACCGGCGGTATGCGGCATTTATTACACGGCTGCGATTTTCACTTCGCCACCCTGCTCGCAGTCCCTGTCCCACTGCGGCGTGCCTGCGAATCTTTCGACCAGAAAGTCGATAAAGGCGCGCACGCGAAACGACAGGTGGCGAGTCGCAGGGTATAGCGCGTAGGCCGGCATCACCGGCAAAGAGTAAGTACTCAAAAGCGGTACGAGATTACCGCTGCGAATCGCCTGCGCAACGATAAAGGTCGGCTGTACGACAATGCCCATTCCGTGCGCAGCCGCATTACACAAAAAGTCGCCGCTGTTGGATGTCATGCTGTTCTCCAGGCTGATCGTGCCGCGCTCACCATCGCGGTCTTCGTATTCCCACTTATCAGGGTCCGGCAGATTCGAGTAACCCAGGTACTGGTGCCGACGCAGATCGTCAGGCGTCTTCGGCGTACCATGAGCGCTCAGATAGTTCGGCGAAGCGCAGATGACGGCCCGCACGTCAAACAGTTTTCTGGCAATCAGAGATGAGTCCTGTAACCGACCGATGCGCAGCGCTATATCGAAGTTGTCTTCGATCAGGTCGACGCGGCGATCGTTAAGATCCAGTTCGAACCGAAGCCCGGGGTGTTGTTTCGTGAACATCGCAATAGGTTTGCACATGTGTCGGACACCGAACGACAGTGGCATGGCGAATCGCAGGGTTCCCCGCAGCTCACCGTGCTGCTGCTGCACGGCCGCTTCGGCCTCCTCGAGATCGGCGAGAATCCGCGCGCCGTATTCGTAGAAGCTGCGCCCGGTCTCGGTCAGGCTCAGCGACCGGGTTGTCCGATGCAGCAACTGCACGCCGAGGCGTTCTTCGAGCGCTGATACCCGGCGACTCACGGCCGATTTGGCCGAATCCAGCCGCCGCGCGGCCGCGGTGAAACTCCCGGCGTCGACAACGCTCACAAAAGCCTGAATATCCTCGAATTTTTCCATATTGTTGCTAATTCACGAACAATTTAATGCAAGATTCGCTATTTATTTCTTTATTGTCAACAACCAGAAT
Source organism: Woeseiaceae bacterium (assembly GCA_021773035.1). Taxonomy (GTDB): domain Bacteria; phylum Pseudomonadota; class Gammaproteobacteria; order Steroidobacterales; family Woeseiaceae; genus UBA1847. The sequence goes on along the minus strand of JAJFKU010000023.1, from coordinate 207,583 downwards.
AGCACCCATTGATCAACGACACCCGGAGACAGGCACATGTCGCAACAATCCCTGCAGGTTCTCGACTTAAGCTCCAGCGGCCGAAACGACGGCTCGGTCACCCGCGAGCTCAGCGCCAGGCTTATCGCCTCGCTGCAAGACCAGTACGATTCCGTCACCGTAAAGCACCGCGATCTGGCGGCGGGCATGCCGTTCGTCGACGAGCGCTGGATTGAGGCTAATTTCACGCCCGAGAACGCGCGCAACGCGGAACATCGCGAGGCACTCGCCTACTCCGACACGCTTATCAACGAGCTGAAGAATGCCGACGCCGTCGTCATTGGTGTGCCGATTTACAACTTCACCATAGCGGCAAGCCTGAAGGCCTGGATCGACATGATCTGCAGAGCGCAACTGACGTTTCGCTACGCAGAAAACGGAGCCGAGGGATTGCTTGAAGGTAAGAAGGCCTATCTGACCGTGGCGAGCGGAGGCGCGGTCGTTGGCGGCGCGGCAGACTTCGCGACACCTTACCTGCGATACGTGCTCGCTTTTATCGGCATCACCGACGTCGAAGTCATCACGGCCTGACAACGACGGCGCCACAGACCCGAATGGGAGAAATACGATGATTCAGATTATTCCAGCCGCGTCCCGCGGCAGCGCCGATCACGGCTGGCTGCAGGCGAAGCATACGTTTTCGTTCGCGGACTACCACAACCCCGAGCGCGTGCGCTTCGGGCCGCTACGAGTGCTCAACGAAGATCGCATTGGCCCCGGACAGGGTTTCGGGCTGCATCCGCACCGCGATATGGAGATACTCACCTACCCCATCGCAGGGTCGATAGAGCACACCGACGACATGGGCAACAGCGCTGTGATAAAGGCCGGTGAGGTGCAACGCATGACGGCGGGCCGCGGCGTGCAGCACAGCGAATACAACGCTTCGAAGACGGACGAACTGCACTTGCTGCAGATCTGGATATTCCCGGAACAGAAGAACCTCGATCCGGGATACGAGCAAACTGCCTTTTCACGCGACGATAAATTAAACAGGCTGCGCCTGCTGGCGTCGCGGGACGGCCGCGACGGCTCGCTCACCGTGCATCAGCACAGCGACGTCTACGCCGGCATACTGGAACCCGGCACCGAGCTCAGACATGCCGTCGAACCGTCCCACAAAGTGTTCGTGCAACTCGTGCGCGGAGAGGCCCTGCTCAACGGGCAGGCAGTAGCTGCTGGCGACGGCGTGCAGTTGCAGGACGAACAGGTCGTATCGATTGCAGCAGAAACGGAAGCGGAGTTATTGCTGTTCGACATGGGCTAAGATGCCCGCATGAACAGAATACTGATCGCTTTAAGCATCACCCTGATTAGTGCTTGTGGCAACGGCGAACCCGCGGTGCCGGCTGGCGGCATACAGATCGTCGACATCCAGGGTGCCGGTGACACAAGCCCGATGAATGGCCAGCAGGTGTCCTTTTCCGCCATCGTAAGCGGCGATTTCCAGAACAATGATGCCGATACGAGCAGCAACCTCGGCGGATTCTACGTTCAGCAGGAGTTTCCAGACAGTGACGCAGCGACGTCGGAAGGTGTATTCGTTTTCGACGGCGAGCAGCCCGAAACCGATGTCGACGTTGGCGACCGCGTCGACATCGAGGGTGTCGTCAAGGAGTACTTCGGCGAGACCCAGGTCAGCGCACTCTCTGTCACGGTAAGCGGCAGCGGCTCGATTGCGGCAACCGACGTCAGCCTACCTGTCGCCGCAGTGACCACTAACAGCGACGGCGACATCATCGCGGACCTGGAGCGCTTCGAAGGCATGTTACTGCGGTTTCCGCAGCGACTTGGCGTTTCGAACCTGCGCGCCCTCGAACAGTTTGGCGAAGTCGGTTTGTCGCAAGGCGACCGGCTGCATCAGTTCACGAACGACAACTTACCCGACGCGGCTGGTTACGGTGCTCACAAAACCTCCATCGCCGCGAGGTCGATTGTTCTCGACGACGGTATGCGTTCGAAGTATCCGTCGACCATACGCCTGCTGAACGCCGGTCCCACGGCCGACTATTCGATTCGGACCGGCGACTCCATCGGCGGTGCCACCGGCAACCTGCGTTACTCGCGAGGGAGTGGTGGTGGCGGAGACGAAACCTGGCGCCTGATGCCGACGACGGCGCCGGTTTTCGAGGCTGACAATCCACGTCCGGGAGCACCGGGGGTCGGTGGTTCCGTGCGCATCGCCAGCCTCAATGTACTGAACTTCTTCTCCAATATTGACCGGGGTCGGGCGAGCTGCGGGCCGCAAGGCGACGACAATTGCCGCGGCGCGGATAGTCACGAGGAACTCGCCCGGCAGCTCGCGAAGACAGTGTCGACACTGGCGCTGATGGATGCCGACGTCATTGGCCTCATCGAGCTGGAGAACAACGCAAACGAATCGATAGCGGCGATTGTCGACGCTCTGAATGTCCGCCTCGATTCGCGGCACTACGCCTTTGTCGATACCGGTACGATTCACAGCGATGCTATCAAGACCGGCTTCGTTTATGACTCATCGAGCATCCGCCTGGCGGGTTCGTTCGCGCTGCTCGATTCATCGATCGATCCGCGCTTCAATGACAGCAGGAATCGTCCCGCACTCGCACAGACTTTCGAGGTCGTAAACAGCGGCGCCGTTATCACGGTAGTCGTAAATCACCTGAAGTCCAAGGGCTCGTCGTGCGAGGCGAACGGCGATCCGAATACCGGCGACGGTCAGGGTAACTGCAACCGAACTCGCAGTGCCGCGGCCACAGCACTGGTGGACTGGGTTGATGCGGACCCGACAGGCAGCGGCGACCCCGACGTTCTGATTATCGGAGACCTGAATGCCTACCTCATGGAGGAGCCCTTACGCGTATTCAGGAATGCGGGTATGACGAACCTGATCGAGGCGACAGACAGACCGTACTCCTATGTTTATGATGGTCAGGCCGGCGCCCTGGATCATGCTGTAGCGTCGAAAAGCCTTGTGGCGCAGGTAGTGGAAACGTTCGAATGGCACATCAATGCCGACGAGCCGGCCTTACTCGATTACAACCTGGAAAACGGCCGGGATGCAGCACGCTTCGATCCGGATACCCCGTACCGCTCGTCGGATCATGACCCGATCATAGTCGGCCTCGACCTTACTGACTGAAATCCCTAGTCGAGGCTTTGCAGGACATCGTGCGTATCCCGGCGCACCGCATTCAGTGCAGCGATAACGCTTTCCACGACCTGCTTGGCCATCTTGGCCGCTTCTTCGGTCGGCTGTTCGGGTTTGCCCAGCAGTTTGTAGTTATCGTTCCACACGACGAAAAGATTCTCCGCGGACGCCGGCACGGCACCCGATGCGACCTGCGACAGATCACGGATGGTCAGCACCTTGGCCCACGCTTTCCGGCTGATACCCGCGGTGTCCACATCAATGCCGTAGTGGCGATCCCTTACCAACTGCTCGAACTCCCCGAGCATCAACAGCAGCTGAATCGACACCAGGCGCTGGTTTCGATTGTGCTCGCTGGCCTCGTTTCGCCAGGTGTTATAACCCAGGCTCGTAATCGCGATGGCCAGGCTAATCAGCGCAACCGCGTTACGGCGGAACTGCTCTTTCAGTGTCGAATTCGGGTTCATGCGCACAAAAGACCCCTGTGAACGGCGATTTATTTCGCCGCGACGCTGCCCTGCTGCCAAAGCTTCTCGGAACCGTGACGACGCAACCAGACAAGCCACAATACGGTAATTATCCCGGCGCCGGCGATAGCCGCCAGAAACGCGAAATAGTTCTGATGCCCGACCAGACCCGGGTTCGCATCCAGAATACGGCCGGCAATCGGTGCAAAGAAGATGTCCGGCGTGTACCCGACGAGGGAAATCATGCCGACGGCAGCGCCGGTAAGAAACATCGGCGTTTGATTTTCCTCGAGCAACGCGAAATAAACCCCGCGCAGCGCAAAAACAGCGATATAGGTCGCGAAGAAATTGAAGTAGATAATTGGCACGCCTGAGCCCGCCGGTTCCGCCGCCGACCAGGCGGCGTAGGACAGCAGCAGAATACCGAAGATCACGCCGATCGAACGCAGCGGATTGAAGCGGTCGGCGACCACACCCGCGACAACGGCAGCTAAAGGTCGCGTCCAGGCGCCATAGGACGCGAGCCTCGCACCCTCGACTTCGTCCATGCCCAGCACCTGCACGGCATAGAGGGAGTAGTTGTCCAGGCCTTTGTAACCACAGTAGGCACAGACGATGATGCACGCCTGCGCCCAGATAACCGGTCGGCGCAGCACGGCCCCCATACCTTTAAGTGGACTAAAATCGCCGACTTTCTTGACAACCGGAATGGCGAACCACGTAAACACGCCGGCCAGAAAAGTAACCAGTGTATACAGCAGTATCACCGTCCGCAGACCGGCCTCACGCTCCTCCGCCGTTGCCAGCCGCGCGTTGTCCGGCAGATAGAAGGCCAGCACATTGACAGCGAACAGCGCGACTGATGCCGCAACCAGGCCCCGCCCCCCTTCCAGCACGCCGAATGCGACCCCCTGCGAACTGTCGCCGCCCCATTCGCGGGTGGCCCGAATGAGCGCGCCCCAGAACAGAAATATCGTCGTTACACCCCAGAAGCCATACAAGAACTTCATCCCGGCAGCATCCGGAATCGTAGCCATGAACAGCCCGCCAACAGCCGTCGAAAACAGCGACGTAACCATTAGCGTACGGGCAGAGAAGTGATCGGCGACCGCACCGCCGGGAAAGTAGGCAAGCATCGCCGTTATGCCGTAAATGGCGAACATGTCCCCAAGCTGAGTGTTCGTGAAATCGAATACCTGCAGCAACGTCGGCCGGAAAAACCGCGGCAGGTTGAACGGCAGCGCGAACACCAGCTCGCCGGCGACAACTAGCGCCACCATCAATGTGATACGTGACAAGATGGTTCGCGATACGCGATCCATCTAGCTGCGAAGCCTGTAGCCTGTCTTGAATATCCATCGAACGACGAGCAGGCAAAATAACAAAAAGCCGACAGTGGTCGCCAGGCTGACGACAACGCTGACATCGGCGTTGCCGTAAAAACTCCAGCGAAAACCACTGATGAGGTAAACCACGGGATTAAACAGGCTGATCGTCTGCCAAATCGGCGGCAACATGCTGATCGAATAGAAGGTGCCACCCAGAAACGTCAGCGGCATGATGACCAGTATCGGCACGATCGTCAGCTTCTCCCAACCCGTCGCCCAGATACCAAGAATAAATCCGAACAGACAGAATGAAATGCAGGTCAGCAACAGGAACGTGATCATGATCAGCGGATGCGCGATCTCGATGTCGACGAAGAGACTGGCCGTTGCAAGAATAATGGTGCCGATGATGACCGATTTGGTGGCCGCCGCGCCGACGTATCCCAGCAGCACTTCGACGTAGGACACCGGCGCGGATAGTACTTCGAAAATCGTGCCGGTGAACTTCGGAAAGTAAATGGCAAACGAGGAGTTTGAAATACTCTCGGTCATGATCGACAACATGATCAGCCCAGGCACGATAAACGAGCCATAGCTGACTCCGTCGATCTCCGTGATGCGCGAACCGATCGCGGAACCGAAAATGACGAAGTACAGCGACGTTGACAGTACCGGCGCTACGATGCTCTGCACCACGGTGCGAAACATGCGCGCCATTTCGTAACGATATATCGCTTTGATAGCGTGGAAGTTCATTGGTCTTTTTTCACCAGGTCGACGAAAATTTCTTCGAGCGAAGTCTGCGATGTCTGCAGATCGTTGAAATGAATTCCGGCAGCGTTCAGCTCGCCCAACAATGCAGTTATGCCGGTACGCTCCCGTTTCGTGTCGTAAGTGTAGGTCAGATCATGACGATCGTCGCTGAGCTCCAGGTGGTAGCTCGCCAGCTGCGACGGAATTTCGGCCAGCGCCGTCGGCAGATTCAACACCAGCTGTTTCTTACCGAGATCCCGCATCAGCTTGTCTTTTTCCTCGATCAGTATGATCTCACCGTGGTTGATCACGCCGACGCGATCGGCCAGCTGCTCCGCTTCCTCTATATAGTGGGTCGTCAGGATCACGGTCACACCCTGCTCGCGCAGCTTTGATACCACGTTCCACATGTCCTGGCGCAGCTCAACGTCGACACCGGCGGTCGGCTCGTCCAGAAAAAGAACTTCGGGCTCATGAGCGAGCGCTTTGGCAATCAGCACGCGGCGCTTCATACCGCCGGACAGCTGCATACTGATAGTGTCTTTCTTGTCCCATAGCGACAGCGAGCGCAGAACTTTCTCCAGGTGTTCCGGGCTCGCGGGTTTGCCGAACAGACCACGACTGAAGCGGCAGGTATTCCAGACCGTTTCGAACGATTCGGTGGGCATCTCCTGCGGCACAAGACCGATCATCGCGCGCGTATGTCGATATTCGCTGCCGATATCATGGCCGTCCACCGTCACCGTTCCCGCCGTGCCGTTTACGATGCCACAGACGACGTTGATCAACGTTGTCTTGCCAGCACCGTTAGGCCCGAGTAGCGCGAAGATTTCGCCACGATCAATCTCGAGGCTGACATTATCCAGCGCCTTGAAACCACCGTCGTAGGTTTTGCTTAAACCGTCAATTGAAATTATTGCCTGCATGCGCGCAATGATACGATGCTTTGGCGCTGTAATACATTACCGTCATCGGCGGTCTGTATATATTGATGAGTAAAACAGCAATAGCGCTTGGCGTAGTCGCCGTCCTTGCCGTGGTCGTGGCCGCGTTTTTCTGGGCCAACCGGCCCCGAAAAATCACTGTAGATGCCGATCTGCCGACTGGCTTTCCGGCGCAAGGGTTTTCTCACGATAGCTTCGAAGAGCTGATGAAAAGCTATGTAGGTGCGGACGGGCGCGTGGATTACGCGCGCTGGCAACAGGCCGCGAACTCCAGGGCGCAGCTACGGTCGTACCTGGCCGCGGTCAGCCGCTACAGTCCGGACAGCGCGCCGGGGCGCTTCCAGGGCCGCAACGATGCCCTGGCGTACTGGTTGTACGGCTACAACGCCTACGTCATCCACTCGGTGCTGGATCATTGGCCTATCCGCAGCGTGACCGATTTGAAGGCGCCGATCGAGGCGGTAAAGGGCCTCGGCTTTTTCTACCAGCAACGTTTTTCTTTTGGCGGCGAATTCATGAGTCTCTACAGCGTTGAAAACGACCGCATCCGTGCCACATACAAAGACCCGAGAATTCACTTCGTCCTCAACTGTGCCAGCGAAAGCTGTCCCATTGCCAGGCCGGAACTTCCCGTTGGAGCCGCACTCGACGAGTTACTGTCGACAGCAACCAGCGAGTTCATCAACGAAACGGCGAACGTAAAGATCGATCACGACAACGAAACGATTTTCCTGTCGATGATTTTCAAATGGTATGAGAGCGACTTCGTCAACGCTCTGCGTCAGGACGGGAAACCCGTCGCCAATGGCTTATACACCTATGTCCGGCAACACGCTTCCGGTGACCTTGCCGCTGAACTGGCTCGGGCACGCAACTACCAGATAGAGTTTATCGACTACGACTGGGAACTGAATTCAGCACTCTAGGTAAGCGTCGCCGCCAGCTGGGTAATTTTCCCAACGCTGCGCCAGTTTCGCGCGGTGCCTGAAACTCCGAGGCACTTCTCCACCTCCGCCGCGAGCCGGGAACGCCCAATGCCGTCGGGTGCCAGCAGATAGAAAGCCGTGCCGCTCAAGCGGTACTGCTCGCGCTCGCCGACAATCGCGTCGATGCGTGCCGTGTCCGGCAGCGAAGGGACGGCACTCAGAAACCATACGTGCAGGGTTTTTTCCTCGATGACTTCGGCTGCAAAGGGATTGGCGGCAACAACAGCCGAATACTCATTTGCTGCCAGCACCAGCACCGACGGCTCGAAACCGAATTGCCGCTCGATTGCCGCGGCGATCGATATCGACAAGTCAGCCGCGTCGCCATCGTGCCTGAATACGGCGTTGCCGCTTTGAATATACGTCGCCACGTCCTGGCAACCGAGCGTCGTCAGAAGGTCGCGAAACTCCTGCATCGGCAGGCGATTGTTGCCGCCGACATTTACGCCGCGCAGTAATGCAACGAATACCGTCATCGTAGCCTACAGAACCAGGGTATCTGCATAGGCGAACAGTCCGGCGGAACCCCCTGTATGCAGGAAGACGAGCTTCGTCCCTTTGCCGAAGCGACCGGTCCGGATGTAGTCGATCATTCCCGCCAGCGCCTTGCCACTGTATACCGGGTCGAACAGCAGCCCCTCAAGCCTGGCAAGCATCAGCACCGCCTCGTTCATCGCCTCTGTAGGCTCGCCGTAGCCGGGACCGATATAGTTGCAGTCGGCGACGATATCGTCGCGCGAGACACTGTTCGGCGCCCCCACCAGAGCAGCGGTTTCCTCCGCCAGCAGGAAGACGCGCTCCTCCTGCACGTCCTGCGGCGCGTTCACACCGATCCCGAGTATCGGCAGATCGCTGCCGCTGCCGCGCAGGCCCACGGCGAGGCCGGCATGCGTGCCGGCACTGCCAGTGGCGGTCACGATGTGGTCGATATCGAGCTCCTGCTCGCGAAACTGGTTCAGCAACTCAACACCGCAATCCACGTAACCCAGAGCACCGACGGCATTCGATGCACCGCCCGGGATAAAATAGGGTTTCCCGCCACGATCGCGAACCTCGGCAGCAATCTCTTCCATCGCGAGATTGAAATCGGTTCCGGCGGGATACTCACGCAGGTTTGCGCCGAATATCCGGTCGAGAAATACGTTACCAGAGCCCGTATAGATTGCGCTCGGCCTGGCGACACGATGTTCAAGCATCACCTCGCAAGCCATTCCAAGCTTGCAGGCCGCAGCCGCCGTCTGCCGCACGTGATTCGACTGCACGGCACCGACGGTGATGACCGTATCCGCCCCCTCTGCCAACGCAGCACCCATCGAAAACTCGAGTTTGCGGGTTTTGTTGCCGCCGGTCGCGAGGCCGGTGCAGTCGTCGCGTTTGACGAACACATCCGCACCGCCCAGATGCTCGCTCAGGCGCGGCAGATATTCCAGGGGCGTCGGCAGGTGAGCCAGGCTTGCGCGCGGAAAATCGGATAACTGCATTGCTATAACCTCATAGTGTGTCGGATATTTGTTCGTTGCCCAGCGCCAGGGCGACCGTCTTCCTGGCCAGCACGTCGGTCGACGAGACAAAAGCAACGTCGAACATCGATTCGTTCAATACCAGCGGAAACTCTGTACAGGCTGCGATTAGCAGCTTCGCGCCGCGAGCGATCAGGCGATCCGCCTGCGCCCGCAGGCCTGCCGCGACCGCTTCCGACCTGTCGCCGGCTTTTATGCGCAGCACCAGCGCCATGGTTGCCGCGAGTTCATCGGCTGTCTGCGTAATCACGGGCCGACCGGCAGCCGCCAGCGCCTGCTGATAAAGGCCCGCCGCAAAACATCCCGGCGTCGTCATCAGACCCACAGCACTGTCTTCGCCGCTGCGGCCAATCGCAGCCTGTACGGACTCCTCGACAATACTCACGAACGGAATACGGACACTGGCTTCGATATCACTCTGCCACGCGTGCGCCAGGTTGCATGGCATGACCAGGAACTCAGCCCCCGCCGCCTCCAGCCGCTTCGCCAATACTGCAATCGCAGCACCCGGGTCTTCACCCTCGCCTCGCATGGCTGCCTGACGGTTTGGTATTCGCGGATCGTGCTCGACGATCATGCGCACGTGGTGCTGATCTTCCTCGGCAGGTGTTGCGGCAATAACGCGCGCCATGAAATCGACAGTCGCGTCTGGACCCATGCCACCGATCACGCCAACCCGCTTGTCTTTGTCCACCATGTTTTGCCGCTCATATCCGATGCGGCGCACAGTTTACACTGCCTTAACTAGCCGGTGATGGGTTTGAGCGTACCGTCGGCGGCCAGCATGAGCTGGGATGATTCCAGGTCGACCTGATTTCGACCGGCACGTTTGGACCGGTAGAGAGCCTGATCGGCTCTGCAGATGGTGTCGGCGAGGCAAGTATCGCTGGCCGACACGCAAGCCACGCCGAAACTCGCCGTCATGCTGAGCGCGAAACCTTCTACCAGCATCGCCTCCGACTCGATTTTCGTACAGAGTTCGTCCGCAACGTCCAGCGCGCTCTGCAGGTCTGTCCCCTGCAGTATCAGCGCGAACTCCTCGCCGCCAACGCGCGCCAGTATGTCTTCGGCCCGGCGGTTCGTTTTAAGAAGCTCGGAAAAATGTATGAGTGCAGCATCGCCAATCGCGTGCCCATACTTGTCATTGATGTTTTTGAAACGATCGATATCGGTCATGACGACGGAAACCGGACGCCCGGTGCGCCGGGTGTTGGCATAAGCGAGCGCGCCCTGCTCTCCAAGGCCGCGGCGATTCAACACACCGGTCAGCTGATCGTGAATAGCGACCTGCTTCATGTCGATAGATATGTCGGAGGCAAGCATGAAAATAACGAACATACTGGTCGCCATGTACCCGGCTGGCATAGTCAGGAAATTGTAGTGCACGTAGAGGGCCTGATAGGTCGCGTCACCGGCAGCACCCTGCAACAACGCCATACTGGCGGCAATGCCCTGCGATGCGGCAAACAATGTCAGGCTGGCAGCGGCAGCCCATTCTGCCGGGCGCGTTTGCTCGCGATGCCGGAGAATCATTATCGCCGACAGGATCATCGTCAGGCATGCGGTGGCTGGTACCAGCGCGGTGCTGATACCGACGTGCGGCTTGATGACGGTCGTCCAGATTATGCCGAAATAGATAACGGCCGCGAACGGCCACAGGTTCTTCGGCAAGTGCTTGCAGTCGGTTCGCTGGCAGTGACCGCGAATAGCCAGCGTGATCAGGGCCAGTACCAGCGCGTTGACGGTCAACCAGTATATTCCACGGTTCGGAAACCAGTCTGACTGAAGATTAAAAAACCACTGAAAGGTCGCGGCGAGAAAGGCCACGGACCAACTCAGCGTATAGGGCTGCCTTCCTAAAGTTTTCCAGGCGATAAAAAAGATGATGGAAAGCGTAGCGCTAGCCAGCATCATCGCAACAATTATGTAGTAAACCTGGGACGACATCAGACGCTGGCTGCAGACCAATCCGGAAAGAATTCATTGTGCATTGTGCTTGAGGCAGATAACTTGACGCAGTGCACAGATCATCAAGGAATATCGGGAGTTTCCTATGAAACCCTTACCGCCCGGGCTCTGGGACCCGTCTTTGCAGGACATCATCGACGACATGGGCGGCCGTCCAATCGAGCTTCATTGCCTGCTGGCCAATCATCCGCAGCTCCTCAGGGCATGGTGGCAATACCGCATGTATTCCGTTCGCGGCGGCGATCTCGAACAACGCGACGCCGAGCTCGTTATTCTGCGTGTCGCCGTGCATATGAAAGCCTGGTATGAATGGGCGGCGCATGTCGACCGGGGAATCGCAGCCGGCCTGTCGCTGCATGAAATCGAACGCGTCGCCGCAGGCCCCCTGAGTCCGGGCTGGAACGAAAAGGACGCAGCATTACTCTCAGCGGTCGACAGCCTGATCAGCAGGCATCACATCGATGCAACTCGGCGCGTAACGCTTGCAGAGCATTTCTCCGAGCGACAGATACTCGACCTCATTTCTATTCAGGGTATGTACGTGACCATTGCCTGCATCATCGGTACCTGGAACATACAAATCGAAGACGCCGTCGCGAAGCGCCTCCCCGACAGCGTTACCGAAGCCTCTTTTATCGAACTGCTGTCAGCGGCGAACCGTGACTGACTTGATCTGAGCGAATATCGAATCGCCAACCTGCAGACCGAGTCGCCGCGACGACTGCCGCGTGATCCTCGCAAGCAGGCGATCCTCGCCGAGCGCCAGTTTGACGAGTTCCGTAGCATCGGTTTCTGCCCGCATCTCCTCTATCACGGCCGGCAGGATATTCAGAATCGTGCTTGAATCCGCAGCCACGCGACTGAGGCTGACATCGTTAGCCGTAACCCGCAGTCGAACCGTTGGCGAATCGTAGCGCCCCGGTACGCGGATGGCACCGCCGGAAAAACTGAATCGTGTCAGGTCAAATTCGCCGTCGTAGTCCAGGGGTGTCGCCTCGATCACGCCGCCGCTGTTGCGGCCGCCGAGCTGCGGCAGATCGGTACGCATCAGCGTTTCCTGCAGACCGCCTTCGGCAACCACCCTGCCGTTATCGAGGATCAGCAGGTGATCGCTGAGCCGGCAGATCTCGCCGATATTGTGGCTGACATAAATGATCGGCAGCCGGGACTCAGCATGCAGACGATCAAGATACGGGAGCACGTCGTTGCGGCGTCGCTCATCGAGTGCCGACAGCGGTTCGTCCATAAGAATGAGCTGCGGCGACTGACACAATACGCGTGCGATAGAAACGCGCTGCGCTTCGCCACCCGATAGACCGTCGGTAGAGCGATCCAGCAAAGCTTCGATCCCGAGCAGTTGTGCAACATCCTCTACAGACTGCGTTGCGCCTGGGTTGCGGCGTTGGCCATATTCGATATTCCTGCGCACGCTCAGATGAGCAAATAGCTGCGGCTGCTGGAATACATAGCCAACGCGCCGTTTGTGAACCGGAACCCGCGCGTCGTCACCCGAACGTTCCAGGCCGGCAATGCAGCGCAGCAGCGTAGTCTTGCCGCAGCCGGACTCCCCAAACACGCCGGTGATGCCCGTGGCCGGAATCGTCGTGTCGACATCGAGCACGAAGCTCGCCTTGCGCAGGAAATGGCGCAGCGTGATGGCGCTCATTTCGACTGCCAGCGGCGATTGATGAGGAACATGCCAAACAGCGCCACAAAGGCGAAGGCTATAAGCACCAGAGACAATTGATGGGCCGCCGCATAATTCAGCGTTTCAACATGATCGTAAATTGCTATCGAGACAACGCGAGTCTCACCTGGAATGTTGCCGCCCACCATCAGCACCACGCCGAACTCTCCCAGCGTATGCGCGAAACTCAATACGATCGCACTGACGAAACCCCGAAGCGATAAAGGTACAGCGACTGAAAAGAACGCGTCCAGCCTTGACGCACCGAGCGTCCAGGCCGCCTCGATCGTCTTCCGGGGCAGCGACTCAAACGCGTTTTGCAGCGGCTGTATGGCGAACGGCAGGCTGTAGACGCAGGACGCGATCACAAGTCCCGTAAAAGAAAACGTCAGGGCATCGCCACTAAGCTCTACCCACCAGGCACCAATGGCACCTTTTGGACCCAACAAGATCAGCAGGTAGAACCCGAGCACGGTCGGCGGCAGCACGATCGGCATTGCCACGATCGCCTGGACTACGGGCTGCCAGCGGGATCGGGTCTGGGAAAGCCACCACGCCAGCGGCGCGCCGAGCACGATCAGCACGAGCGATGTCACGAACGCCAGCCGTGCCGATAGCCAGAGAGGTCCGAAGTCCATTGTTACGGCACTGTGTAGCCGCTACGTTCGAGAATCGCTGCAGCCTCCACGCCACGTAGAAATGCCATGAATTCGTGCGCCGCCGCAGGCTTCGCCGAACGCGACAGAATCACACCCTGCTGATCCAGAGCCGCGTGCGAAGACGCGGGCACCGGCCACTGACAGGCCGTTTCAACCGGCAGGCCGCTCCTGAGCTGCGACAAGGCCACGAACCCAAGCGTCGCATTGCCGGTAGCCACAAAGTGCAGAGTCTGCGAAATGTTCTCGCCGAGAACCACACGGTCTGATGTAGCCTCCATCGCATCCACGGACTGCAAGAATGTTCTGGCAGCAAGGCCATAGGGCGCCGTCTTCGGGTTCGCCATGGCCAACCGTCGGTAGTTCCCGGACATCAGTGCCTCATGGCAATCCTCACCTGATAACGCGACATCTGCAGACCACAACACCAGCGCACCGACCGCATAGGTCACACGTGACCCGGAGACCGCAAGGCCGCCAGCTTCGAGAAGCTTTGGACGCGCCACGTCGGCCGCGAGAAAAATATCGTACGGAGCGCCGTTGACAATCTGCGCATATAGCTTGCCGGTAGAACCGGAACTCAAATTGACCGGAATCTGTGTGGCCCGGGTGAACCCGGTTGCTATCTCCGTGACGGTCCCGTGAAAATTACTCGCAACGGCGACCGACAAGCTGTCGTCGGCAAACGACAGCAGCGGAACGAGCATGAGAAGCTGCACTAAACCGCGAATCGCTGCCACGTGGCTCAATGTTTGAGCTCCACCTTCTTTCGCCGGCGATATTGGTGCAGGAGCGGCTCGGTGTAACCGTTTGGCTGCTCAGAGCCCTCCAGCACCAGCGCACAGGCAGCCTGAAAAGCGATACTGTTGTCGAAATCGTCACTCATGCGCTCATAGGATGGATCACCCTCATTTTGCTTGTCGACAACTTCGGCCATGCGGCGGAAGGTCTCGAGTATCTGTTGCTCCGTTACCACCTCGTGCAACAACCAGTTCGCCATGTGCTGGCTCGATATTCGCAGCGTCGCGCGATCCTCCATCAAACCCACATCGTCTATATCGGGAACCTTCGAACAACCCACACCCTGGTCGATCCAGCGTACGACGTACCCGAGAATGCCCTGAGCGTTGTTATTGAGTTCGTTCTGAATGTCCTCGGCAGCCAGCGCTGTCGCCTCGCCCAACGGCGGGGTCAGAATATCCTCAAGATTCGCAAGCTTTCGCGCTGCCAGCTGTTTTTGCACCCGTCGCACATCGACAGCGTGATAGTGCATGGCGTGCAATGTTGCGGCCGTTGGCGACGGCACCCAGGCACAGTTGGCACCAGCCTCCGGGTGCGCCTGCTTAACATCCATCATCTGCCGCATTTCATCCGGCTTGGGCCACATCCCTTTGCCGATCTGGGCTCTGCCGGGCAGGCCGCAGCGAATACCGACATCGACATTCCAGTCTTCGTAGGCCGATATCCAGGGCTGCTGCTTGATCGTTTCCTTCGGCAGCACCGGACCAGCCAGCATACTGGTGTGAATTTCATCGCCGGTGCGATCGAGAAAGCCGGTGTTAATGAAGACGACACGTTTTTTTGCCGCGCCAATACAGGCCGGCAGGTTGGCGGTCGTGCGCCGTTCCTCGTCCATGATGCCAACCTTGATGGTGTGCGGCTGTAACTCCAAGAGCTGTTCAACCCGCGCAAACAACATATCGGTAAAAGCGACCTCATAGGGACCGTGCATCTTCGGCTTCACGATGTAAATACTGCCGCTGCTGCTGTTAGGCCGATAACCGTCCCGCAGTCGATCGGTCATGGCGCAAGCCGTCGTAACGATCGCGTCGAGCAGGCCCTCAAACACTTCCTGATCGTCACCATGCAGGATTGCATCAGTCGCCATCAGATGGCCTACGTTTCTTACCAATAGCAGGCTGCGTCCCGAGAGCACGAGTTCACCGCCGTCGGTCGCCGTGTAGACACGGTCCGTCTCTAGTAAGCGCGTCGATTCGCGGCCACCCTTGTTGAAAGTCGCTTTGAGGTCGCCCTGCATCAGGCCCAGCCAGTTTCTATAGACGGCCACCTTATCCTCGGCATCGACCGCGGCAACAGAATCTTCGCAATCCTGAATCGTCGTGACAGCAGATTCGAGAATCACGTCAGCGACGTTCGCCGTCGCGTCCTTGCCGATAGCGTGCTCGGGGTCGATTCGCAGTTCGAGGTGCAAGCCGTGATTGCGAAACAGATAGCCGCAACCCTGCTGCTTGTTGCAATAGCCGACAAACTGCTGCGGATCCTTCAGACCATGCGTATTTCCGCTGGCTTGGGAGGCAACGAATCGCACACCGTCATCGGTATGGTCCAGTCCATACACATTCACGTCACCATGGCTGATGCCGTCAAGAGGAATCACCCGATCGAGAAACGCGGTCGCATAGCGGATAACTGCGGCGCCACGGCCCGGATTGTATTCGGCGCCGGGCTCCTGCCCGTTTTCATTGCCGATGACGTCGGTACCATAGAGCGCATCGTAGAGGCTGCCCCAGCGCGCATTGGCCGCGTTAATCGCAAAGCGGGCGTTGCTGACCGGCACCACCAGCTGCGGGCCGGCGATATCGGCAATCTCTGCATCCACGCCATCGGTTTCTATCTCGGGAAAACTCTCGATCGCCTGCAAATAGCCGATTTCGGTCAGAAACTCGACATACTCGTCATGGCGCCATTCTTGTCCGGCCCGCTCGCGGTGCCAGTGATCGATCTTTGCCTGCAAATCATCGCGGATCTTCAGCAGCTCGGTGTTTACCGGCGTCAGGTCCGTGACGATTTCCTCTACACCGCGCCAGAATACGTCTGCATCGAAGCCAATAGCCGGCAGTAGCTCCGATTCGACGAAATCGTAGAATACAGCGGCGACTTTCAGGCCGCCGACGACGCGAAATTCTTCTTGCGTCGTCACGAAGCGGCCATCCTGTTTGCAGACTGCAGATTGTCTATAGACATTATTCCTGATCCTCGATACTTGATTTGCGACTAGAATATACGAACACGAGTGCCAGATGCGAAGTGATGAGCCAACCCGATATAAAAGCCTTTTTTGACAACGCCACTTTCACAGTGTCGTACGTGGTCAGCGACCCCGGCACGCGGCGTGCCGCAATCATCGACCCGGTACTGGACTACGACCCGAATTCCGGCCGCACGGCAACGCGCTCGGCCGACGAAATGATCGCTTTCGTCGAAGGAGCCGGCCTCGGCGTCGACTGGATACTGGAAACGCACGTGCACGCTGATCACCTTAGCGGCGCACCCTATGTACGGGAACGTGTCGGCGGAAAAACCGCCATCGGCGCGGCCGTTGGGGAGGTACAACGTGTCTTCAGGGACATTTTCAATATTCCGGGGCTCGCAACCGACGGCAGCCAGTTCGATCACCTGTTCAAAGACGGTGACAGCTTCTCGATAGGCGACCTGGACGCCAGCGTTATCGCGACCCCGGGGCACACGCCGGCCTGCGTAACCTACGCTATCGGCGACGCTGCCTTCGTCGGCGACACCTTGTTTATGCCGGATTTCGGTACCGCCAGAACAGACTTCCCGGGCGGCAGCGCCGCACAGCTGTACGCATCCATACGCAGCATTCTCAGCCTGCCCGAAGACACGCGCCTGTTCATGTGCCACGACTATATGGCACCCGGCCGAGACCAGTACGCATGGGAGACGACCGTTCGGGAACAGCGCGACAGTAATATTCACATTAACGAAAATGTCGGCGAAGAAGCGTTCGTCGCCACGCGTGAAGGGCGCGACAGCGAACTGGGGATGCCCAGACTGCTATTGCCGGCCATCCAGGTCAACGTGCGTGCCGGCGGCCTGCCTGACCCGGAAGACAACGGGATTCGCTACCTGAAAATTCCTCTCGATGCGGTTTGATTAAACGATGACAATAACTGAAATGCAGATAACGACCGTCACGGAAAGCTATTCCGTCGCGCCACAGATTCAACCCGGGCAGCTCGGCGCGCTGGCGGAAGCGGGGTTTACTGCAGTAATCTGCAACCGGCCCGACAACGAAGAACCCGGACAACCGACGGCGGCAGAAATCGCCGCGGTATGCCAGGACTTCGGCTTGATTTTCGCGCATATCCCGATATCGGGAATGCCTGTGCCGGCCGACGACGTTGATCAGCAACGCCGCATCATCGCGGACAGTAGCGGGCCGGTGCTCGGCTACTGCCGGTCAGGACAACGGTCACTGCTTATCTGGCAAGCGAGCGCCTGAACTTCCTCATACCGCCGATCCAGCGGTCGTAGTCACCGGCTTTTCGCTGTATATAGTCCCGGACCTGTTCGTGGGTCAGGATCATGAAGTGCCCTGCCAGGGCCTGATCGATGATGATGTCGGCCACGTCTTCCGCGGCAAGGATGCCGTCGATTTCATTGCCGCCGAAGCCCCCGGTCGTCGCACCTGAGTCGTCTTCCATACCGATCATCCGCGTCGCCACGGCCTGTGGGCAAACGACGGAAACGCGGATGCCGCCATCGCCGTAGTTGATCGCCAGGGACTCCGTGAAACCAACGGATGCGTGTTTTGTCGCCGAGTAGGCGGCATCGCCAATCTGACTGAGCAGGCCCGCCGCTGAAGCGATGTTAACGATGTAGCCCCCACCCCGGGCCAGCATTCTGGGGATAACTGCGCGCGCCGCGTATACCTGGGCCATGACGTTGATGTTCCAGCTCGCAGTCCAGCGATCCTCGATCGGGTTCATTCCACCTTCCGCCGAAATCGCGCCGCCGTCACCATCGCCGTATCCGACGCCGGCATTGGATATGAATACATCGACGGGCCCGACTTCGCGTTCAATGCCGTCGACCAGCGCCAATACCTGCGTCTCGTCGCCGACATCAAGCTGGCGGGCAATGCCGTCAATCTCGCTGGCAACGGTCTGCGCTGCACCGCCGTCGATATCGGCAACGACAACTCGCACCCCGTCTCTCGCGAGTCGGCGGCAAAGTGCACGACCAATGCCATGCCCGCCGCCCGTGACAATGGCGATATTCATCTACTCGCGCGAATCCAGGTATTCGATCACCGACTCGAAGTAGCTTGCACCCGGCATATGGCGATCAACATTCGCAACCTGGGCCACCTTGGTGTTTACGATACCGGCTGCTCTGTAGGCTTCTGCGATTCGCTGCATTTTGCGCTTGTCCTTGTCTTTGGATCCGCACATGAACATATAGCGATTCTGCCGCAGCAAATCGATTTTCGGCGGCAGGTTTTGCCCCCAGGAAAGAGCATCGCCGTAAAACAACGCGCCCCTGAACATTTCGGGCTTCGATGTCGCCAGCATCGCCGCCACATACGCGCCGCCGGAATAGCCGAACAGATAGTACCGTTCGGGATCGATCCTGTAATCGCGGGTCACTACCGCCTGTGCCAGGACCGCTTTCAGCATGCGTTCGTTGACGGGTTTGTTATCGCCACCGCCGATCAGCCCGACCCAGATCAGGTTGTGATCTTCGAGGACCGGGGTCCAGTTGCGCTTACCCCCACCCCACTCCGCAAAACCGACGAAAACCATCACACCGGCAGGTTTCATGGCATCGTAGTTTTTCGGCACCGACAGCTGCCACGTGAGTTTTTCGTCCGCTTCGAAAACCGACGACACCGCGGCAGCCCCCTGCTCGCCCAGCAGTTCCAACGGCGTTGTCGTAAGCATGAAGTAACCGGTTCGCGGGCCATCGTCCCCCCTGGCGAGCGGCATCACCAGCAGTAGCGTCAACACGGTTATCGTTAGTCTTTTCACGTCAGATTCGATCTTTGATCGTGTAGTACAACATCCCCAGCACCATGCCCGGATAGCGCAGCAGCGTGCCGCCGGGAAACGTGTGTATTGGCAGATCGCTCAGCACATCGAACCTGCTGGCGGTGCCGGTAACGGCTTCGGCGATTACCTTGCCCGCGAACGTCGCAGTAGAAATGCCGTGTCCGGAGTAACCCTGGGCGAAGAACACATTCGGTTGCAGCCTGCCGACGTGCGGCAGGCGGTTCACTGTCACGGACAAGGTACCTCCCCAGGCGTACTCGACGGCGACATCTTTCAATTGCGGAAACAACTTCAGCATATAGGGGCGCACGAACCGGGCGATATCGCGGGGGAATCCCGCGCGGTAATTCTCGCCGCCACCGAAAATCAGGCGGTGGTCCTCCGACAATCTGAAGTAGTTGACGACAAACCGTGTGTCGTGGACACCGAAACGACCATTGATGAGCGCCTTTGCCCTCGATTCTCCCAGCGGTTCAGTCGTGATCATAAAATTATTGATGGGCATCATCCTGCTGGCGACACGCGGCTCGAGATCACCCAGGTATCCGTTACACGCGAGCACGACAAACGAGGCGGTAACGGCACCTTTATCCGTTTCGACAACTGCCGGATCACTGCGCGAGTACCTCACAACGCGCGAGCCCTCGTATATACGCACACCGCTCTCTGCAGCGGCACGCGCGAGGCCCAGCGTGTAGTTAAGCGGGTGCAGGGTCAGCGCCTCGGAATCGAATAAGCCTTCCAGAAAGGTATCGCTCGCGACCCGCGCTCGAGCTTCCTCCGCACTCAGCGCCGCGCAGAACGGATACTCATAACGTTCGGCCAATACGTCGGCCTGCTCTCTTGCCCAGCCCAGATAACGTTTCTTGTGAACGCCGACGAGCTGGCCACGTTGCAGATCACAGGGGATGCCGTGTTTGTCGACACGATCGCGAATATCCTGCTTCCCACTCTCTGCGAACTTCCACAGTTCCTTTGAACGTTCGAGACCGAACGCCTTTTCCGTTTCCAGGACCTCCCAGCGCTGTCCACTGCCAACGAGACCGCCGCATCGGCCCGACGCACCGAAGCCGATACGCTCGGCCTCGAGCAGGACCACATCCAA
This sequence comes from Woeseiaceae bacterium, assembly GCA_021773035.1. Classification (GTDB taxonomy): domain Bacteria; phylum Pseudomonadota; class Gammaproteobacteria; order Steroidobacterales; family Woeseiaceae; genus UBA1847. Next base: position 187,187 of record JAJFKU010000023.1, on the reverse strand, counting down.
TCCCTGCTCCGCCAGATTCAGCGCGGCGGACACACCGGTAAAACCGCCGCCGATGACGCAGACATCGGCCTGCCGCTGTCCTTCGAGAACCGGGTAATCGCGAATACCGACTGCGGTGGCGGTATAGAAGCTCTGTGGATAGGCTGCCATCTCGCTCATATCGACGACTGCGGCCGAATCGGGCTGCCGTCGAAGAACCGGCTTAGCCGTAGCGCTGAGATATCGATGCCTGAATCTTTGCCGGTCAGCAGGCCGGCAATCGCTTTACCGGCACCCGGACCGATACCGAAGCCGTGACCGCTGAAACCGGTTGCGATATGGAATCCGCGCAGGCTGTCTACGCTGTCGATGATTGGTACAACGTCGGGCGACGATTCGATCATGCCTGCCCAGCTCTCGACAATCGGCGTCTTCGCCAACGCCGGAAACATCGTATCGAGATTGCGACGAATCGCCGTGAGTACGCCAGGCGTTGGCTCCGGATTCAGGACGCGCATCTTCTCGAACGGCGTCGGCTCGTCGAGCGCCCATGTTTCTGGCGTCGACCACTCATCTGCAAACTCCTTACCAAGAGACAAGCGCACAATTTTCAACTCCTGCATCAAGGCCGGTAGAAACTTGAAGAAATACCGAAACGATGATGGCGTTACCGGATGCTCCAGCACGCCGCCGTGCGCAACGGTGTAGCCACCGTCTTGCCGACGGCGAATGCCAAGACGATCGTCGAACACGTTGCCATTCAGCACCTCGTCGGCAGGCGCGGTCCGGGCTACGGTGCCCTTCACTCGCAGCTGCGGCACATCGATTTCCAGCGAACGGCAAAACATGGAGGTCCAGGCACCTGCCGCACACAATACTGTCGACGCGCTTATTGTGCCATGCTCCGTGACGACAGCGGACACACTGCCGCCCGATGTTTCGATACCGCGTACTGCGCAGGCCGGCAGTACTTTCGCACCGTTACGTTGGGCGGCTCTGGCAATAGCGGCCGCTGCTTTGTGCGGCTCTGCGCGACCGTCACTCGCCGTGAACATCGCGCCGCTCCAGTCAACTGCGGAGCCGCGCACGTATTGCTGCAGCTCCCCCGGGTTTATGAGGCGAGTATCGATACCGTAGTCTTTGGCGGTATTCACCCAGTCCTCAAACGAGCGTAGTTCCTTGTCTGAATTCGCCGTGAACAAGCAGCCGCCGCGCGTGAACCCGACGTCCTCGCCAATCTCGTCCTTGAGGTCTTCCCAGATACGCAGACTTTCCAACATCATGGGAATCTCACGGGTATCGCGGCCCTGAACACGCACCCAGCCCCAGTTTCGACCCGACTGCTCACCGGCAATATGTCCCTTTTCGCAGAGCACGACATCGACGCCCTGCCTGGCCAGAAACCAGGCAGTCGACACGCCAACGATTCCGCCGCCGATAATGACGACATCGGCTTTGTCGGGAACGCTGCTGGTCGCCGCCAACGGTCGCGTCCAGGTATTACTCACACAGCTGTCCAAAGCTTCTCCGTTCATCTCGCTATGTTACAGTTTGCGGCGATCGAGTTTAGGCATTTTAGAAACTATAGAGATGGACATAGGCACTCCCCTGCGTGAGCTGGGCGAATTTGACTCAACGGCTCTGCGCGACGCGATTCTGGCTCAGGACGATGCGGCCTGGCATGAAGAACAGTACCGGCAGGACCAGTACGAAGTTCACCGGCAAACCGAGTCTATCGTACTCGTGTTCACCGACGGCTCCAACTGGCCGAATAGCGAAGTGCAAAAGGAACCGGGCTGGGACCGGCTGGCCGCTACGGCCGTGCCGCTGATGCACCGCATAATCGACAAACACTACCCGAGAGGCGGTACCATTATTCGCGCGATGGCGGCGAAGCTGCGCGCTGGCGGGCGTATCGACCCGCACCACGATCAACATCAATCATTCCACTGCGGCCACCGTATCCACGTGCCGATCACCACCAACCCGAGAGTTCGCTTCATGATCGATGGCCGGCCCTATCAGTTCAGGCTTGGCGAAGTCTACGAACTCAACAACCAGAAACAACATAGCGTGATGAACAAGGGCAGCGACGATCGGATCACGTTTATATTCGACTACGTTCCACCGGGACCACTGGCCGTTGCCCCGAAGACGGACCGCGTAGACCATTGACCACGTTGCGGGAAGCGCTTAAGTCGCAGGACTTTGCGTTAACGGCAAAGTTGTCGATGGCGCCCGGGCAGAGTGCGCATGACCTGGTACAGGATGCCCGCCTGCTGGCCACTGCGGTTGACGCCATACAGGTGCCGGACAACGCCCATGCCCGACCACATATTTCGAGCATCGCGGCAGCAGCGCTAATTACAAGAGAGGGCATCGATCCGGTCATCCATATGAACTGCCGTGACCGCAATCGGGTCGCCGTGCAGAGCGACCTGCTGGGCGCCCAGGCGCTTGGCGTCTCGAACGTTTTGTTGATGCGCGGTAACAGCCTTCCCGCCGATCACCTGCCGCGCACGACGAACGTCTTCGACCTTAGCGCCATCGACCTGGTCGCAACGGCAGCCGCGATTCGCGACAACGTCGCGCTGGCCGGTGGCAAACTTCCTGACGGCCCGGAACTTTATGTCGGCGCCGTTGCCACCGCGTTCCGGCCGAATGATGACTGGCAACCCGAGAAACTGCTGACAAAGGCAGATGCCGGCGCACAGTTCATCCAGCTACAGGTATGTATGGATGCGAAGATCATAGAAGCCTACGCCGCAAAACTGGTCGCCGCGAAGCTCACCTGGCGATTTCAGGTGCTTGCGGCGCTGGCGGTCTTCGAGTCCGGCGATGCCGCTCGTGCGTGGAAAAAGAAGCGGCCCGATGCGGTCATTCCACGCACCGTCATCGACCGCCTGGACAACGCGGACAACCCGCAACAGGAAGGTATTGCGATTTGTGCTGAATTGCTGGCGGCACTCAAAAAAATACCGGGAATCGCCGGCGCCGATCTCAACACCTCGGGCGAAACAGCAGCGATTCTCACGGCCATCGATACATCCGGGGTTCGCGGTGCCTGAACCCGGTACGATAGGTATCAACAAAGGCGCTGAGCTTACGCTGCAGCCGCTCGGCAACGGCGAGTCGATAGCCGTCATCGATGACTTTCTCGTCGAGCCGGAAAGACTGCGGGCCTACGCAGCGCAGCGGGCAAGCGAGTTCTACCTGCCGCCGAAGAGCTATCCGGGCGTCGTCCTCGATCTTGACGCCGAACCAATGGCCGATGTCTGTCGGTTCGTACGCTCGACACTCAGCCGACGATTTGGCTTCCTGCGCGGCGACCTGCGCTTCTCGTCGATGCTGTCGATGACCACCCTGCAGCCGGAAGAACTATCCAACCTGCAAAGACTTTGTCACAGCGACCCACCGGCCGCCGCGAACCGGCGTAATTTCGCGGCCGTCCTGTACCTGTTCGACGACGAACGCCTCGGCGGTACCGGTTTTTATCGCTGGAAGGAGCAAGCCGCAATCACAGAGGCCACGGCGTTGGAGATGCAAAATCCGGCACAGGCGCTCACGTTCCTGAAACAACGCCTCCCCACCTACAATAAACCGCCGTGCTACATGACGGAAAGCACCGAAATCGCCGAACGAATTGCGGCGATTCCGGCGAAGCTCAATCGCCTGATTTTCTACTCCGGCGATATTCCGCATAGCGCGCAGATCGCAGCGCCGGAACTGCTGACAACTGACATAAGCAACGGCCGGCTGACACTCAACTGTTTCGTCAGCGCTCACCCAAGACAGGAATTTCGATAATGCGCGTCACTTTTGATAGCGCGCTGGCAACACTGCGAAGCGGCGATGCCGGCAGAACGATAGAACTTTGTCAGAAGGCGCTTAAAGGCGACCCCGCCGACGGCAAGATGCGGGTGTTGCTGGCAACAGCCCAGGTCCGCGAGGGCCGGTTTGAGCAGGCAGAAGACAATCTTCGCGACGTGCTCGGTCGATTTCCGGAAATCCCCAAAGCCAATAGAGAACTCGGCAACGCACTACTGGGCCAGGGCCGTGGCGATGACGCCGTGCGGTCTTTCAAACGCGTTGTCGAACTGACGCCGGAGAAGAGCGTCGCACACTTTGACTTGAGCATTGCACTGTCGAAGGCCGGCCGCGAAGAGGAAGCTCAGCTTGCGCTGGAAAAGTCATTTGAACTGGACCCCGGGCGTCGCGAAATACTGGCCGCAGTGCGGCACCAGCGCTCCGGACAGATGTACAAGGCCGAGACCATTTACAGGGAGATACTGCGGCGCGACCCAACCAACGTGACCGCCACGAGATTGCTGGGAGTCACAGCTCTGGAGCTGGGCAAGCACCGGCTCGCCGCACGGCTGTTACGAAATGCAATCAAACTCGCGCCCGAATTCTTCGCTGCGCGCATCGATCTGGCGCGAGCATTGACGGAAAACGAGGACTATGGCGAAGCAAGCGAAATTCTCGAGGAGGCGATTCGCCTCGAACCGCGTCTGCCGTATCCACGCATGCTGCTCGGCAATCTGCTGAGCAAGTCGGGCAAGTACGAAGAAGCCATCGTCGTGTTTGAAGAGGCGCTAGCGCTTGAACCGAATCACGGCGGCAGTTTGGCGGGACTCGGACACGCGCTGAAGACCGTCGGCAGGCAGGACGACGCCGTTGCCGCTTATCGAAACTGCGTGCGCGTACACCCGGCCTCGGGCGAACCTTACTGGAGTCTCGCCAATCTGAAGACTTTTCGTTTCACCGACGAAGAAATAGCGTCGATGGAAACGTATGTCGATAACGACGAACTGGCTGAAGAAACCCGCGTCAATTTCAACTTTGCACTCGGCAAAGCTTATGAGGATCGCAGTCAGTTCGAGCGAGCCTTTTCATATTATGAAACGGGCAGCCAGCTCCGTCGCGCAAATGAGCGCTACGACCCGGTCGGGACGGAGGTTATTCACGACCGCATCATCAAAACGATATCGCCGGATCTTCTAAACAAACATGATGATTCCGGTGATCCCGATCCGTCACCGATTTTCATTGTAGGCCTGCCGCGATCCGGCTCTACGCTGATTGAGCAGATACTGGCAAGCCATGAACAGGTTGAGGGAACGCATGAATTGCCGGATTTGCCGCGTATCGTTCTCGATATCAATAAGCAACAGCCGCATGGCGAAAGCTATCCTGAAGCGCTGCAGCACCTGAGCCCTGACGAGCTCAAACAGCTGGGGAGGCGGTACCTGGACACGACACTTCGCCACCGAACAGGCAAGCCCCGCTTCACCGACAAGATGCCGAATAACTTCCCGAGTATCGGCCTCATCCGGCTTATTCTACCGAACGCGAAGATCGTCAACGCCAAGCGCCACCCGCTAGACAGCTGTATGGGCAGTTTTAAACAGCTGTTCTTCAAGGGCCAGGCATTCACTTACGATCTGATCGAAATCGGCGAGTATTATCTTGAGTACGAGCGAATGATGAACCACTGGCACGAGTTGCTGCCCGGCAGGATTCTCGATGTCCACTACGAACAAATGGTCCTCGATCAGGAAAATCAGACCCGCCGCCTCATCGATTTTTGCGACCTGCCCTGGGATGACGCCTGCCTGCGTTTTTACGAAACCGATAGGGCCGTGAACACCGCCAGCTCCGAGCAGGTTCGCCAACCCATCTATTCCAAATCGCTGAATTCGTGGCGGCGCTTCGAAACTCAGCTGCAGCCGCTGATCGAAGTACTCGAACCGTTACTGATGAAACTACCTGCCGATCAGCGGCCCGGTTGCTTGTCCTAGCACCATCTTTTAGTATGGATCGAGTCTAATTCTGTGTACCGGGGGGCGCACAATGTCTGAAGAAAAACAGAATAACCCGAACATTTGCACGAATGGCATTTCCTACAACACAACACTCGCAGCAGCGGTCGCAACAGCGGTCGGCGGCTTTGCTCCTGCCCATGCGCAGGACCCGGCTATCGATGAAATTACCGTAACGGCTACAAAGCGCGGCGACATGAATATCCAGGACCTGGCCGGTAGCATCCAGGCCTTCGGTACCGAAGATATTCGTAACCAGAACCTGTTCAGCATGGAAGACTATGCCAAGTTCACACCGAGCCTTGCCTACTTCGGCAACCAGTCGGGCGCGGGCAAGATTTTCTTCCGCGGCATCGCCGACGCACCGGACACCTTCATCGCCTCCTCATCGGCTGCCGTTTATCTCGACGAGCAACCGCTGACGCAGAACGCACAGGTCGATGTCCGTCTTATCGATATCGAACGCGTCGAGGCATTGAGCGGTCCGCAGGGAACGCTGTACGGTTCCAGCTCGCAGTCGGGAACGCTACGTATCGTTACCAACAAACCGGACCCGACGAGGTTCGAAGCGTTCGCCGACGTCACACTCAAAACGATGGAAGAAGGCGATCCGAGTTACGACATTTCGGGCATGGTCAATCTCCCCCTGATCGAAGATAAGTTTGCCCTTCGCCTGGTTGGTTTCAGTGCGACCGAAGGCGGCTTCATCGACAACGTCCTCGGCCAGACCGCGAACTCCGAGGCAACGGGTAAAACGGACATCAACGGTACGCAGTTCAACACAAGCGCGGTTGAGGATGACTGGAACGAAACGACGATTGACGGTGCTCGCGTCAGCGCCAAGTGGTTTATCAACGACGACTGGAGCGCGATGGGCGCCATCGCACACCAGTCTGCGACCGCCGAGGCGGAAAACACTTACGACCCAACGGTCGGCGACCTGCAAGTGATCGCATTTCATCCCGACCGTCGAACCGACGACTGGACGCAGTTTGCACTGACCATCGACGGATCCTTCGGTGACCTGCAATTCACATCGGCATCAGCCTACTTCACTCGCGATACATTTTACCTGCAGGACACAACGGCCTATGCGGCCTATTTCGGCAGCTTCTGTTACGGCGGCTCGACCGGGCTCGCGGGCTACAACGTTTACTGCTTCCAGCCAGCTGGCGTTGAATACACCTACAACGACCCGATTGGCTTCCTGACCAACGATCAGGAAAACACCTCGTTCAGCCAGGAGTTCCGGCTGGCCTACAGCGGTGAGCGGCTCGACTGGGTCGCGGGCGTCTTCTGGGAAGATCGTCACGAGGAATGGGACTTCACAACAGAAGTCGAGAACTACAGTACTTCCCAGGGCATGGACTACTGGCAAAACCTCTATAACGTTAGCCCAACGGTCAGCGACGTCTGGTGGTTTTCCCGAGACAACACGGACTGGGAAACGAAGGCGTTATTCGGTGAAGGCACCTTTAACTTCACCGATCAGTTCAGCATCACCGCCGGTGCCCGGTGGTTTGAAGTCGAGTCCAACAAGGTCTACCACGTTGAAAACCCAGGCGGCAGACGAACGCCTTCCGGGCAATTGTTGAACGGCGACGCCGCCGGTAAATGGGGCTGCCTGGTAAGCGACGGACCCTGCAACGCTGCCGACAGCGACAATCCGGCGGACGACGGTTTTAATCGCATCGACTCCAAAGACGACGACATTGCCATCAAGGCCTCGGCACAGTGGAATTTTGCCGAGGACAGGATGCTGTACGCCCTGTACTCGGAAGGTTTCCGGCCCGGTGGTGTAAACCGCAACCGCGGCGCGCCGGCACTGCCGCCGGGTTACAACGCCGACTTCCTGATCAACAAGGAAATCGGCCTGAAGAGCCAGTGGGCCGATGGCCGTTTACAGATCAACGCGGTCTATTTCGACCAGGACTGGGATGACTATCAAATTGAAGTTGTCGACCCATCGAACAACCCCTGCGACGCTGTTAATCCGGTACAACCTTGCGGCCAGCCGTGGCAAAAGGGCGTGACCAATATTGGTAGTGCGACGTCGGATGGCGTCGAACTGCAGATTCAGGCAGCACCCAGCGACGGTCTGTCGATCAGGGTCAACGCGACCTGGCTGTCCTCGGAAGTGACCAGTGAGGTTGACGGTCTCGACGGTGTCGGTGACGGGTCGCAGTTACCATTCGCGCCGGAGTTCAAGGGCTCTGTCTACGCACAATACAACTGGGCGTCATCTCTGTTTGGCAGCGAAGAGGCTTTCGTCCAATACTCGTTCAGCCATGTCGGCAGTTCGCTGAACCAGGTACAGGCAATCGGCGGACCTGCACCGCAGATGCAAATGCAGCAGTACCAGGTCTCGAACCTGAAGTTCGGCCTCATTGCCGGCGACTGGGAAGCCAGCCTGTTCATCAATAACTTAGGCGACGAACGCGGCCAGCTTTACCATGACGTTACCGACTTCGAGCCGTTCTTCGGACGCCAGAGAACGTCGGTTATCCGGCCACGCGAGCTAGGCGTTCGCTTTTACAGAAGCTGGGAATAGCAACAGGGCGGGCCTCAAAGCACGAAAAAAAAACGCACCCTCCGGGGTGCGTTTTTTTAGGTCCAGACTTCAAGTCCGTGGATGGCATTGCGTATATCCATCGTCAGGTTAACGCTCGCTACGGTTTTCCCGGACACCAGGTCGTAGAGCGAAACCGTCGACGGCGATGAGCCTCCGGCGAGCAATCGATCGCCAACGACACACAGCCCGCGACCGAAGCCCTGACGGGCAAGCTTCGAATCATCGACACCGGCAAACTCCATTTCGCTGTCATCGTAAGTAACGATCTTAAACGCCTTGCCACTGCCGTCGCGCCCCACATAACGCACGTGATCGCTGGCGGTATCGTTAAGGATGACACCTTCACCGTACGGGCGGGCATTGTGCGTACCCTGCGGCAGATTGCAGACTTCGGCGACCTCGAAACTGCTGTTGATGTGTAATAGCGCACGAGTCTTCAGGCCGCTCAGGAATATGCCGTTCTCGTTAACATGAACCGTATTGATATGCAGGCTGTTGCTCGAATGTGGCCCGTTTTTCGTTCTCGGATCGAAGCGAATGCCGTGCCAGGCGTCATCGCGACGCTGAATTTGAATGCCCCAGATGAAGTCGTTGCTAGTCAGGTCGAAGGCGAGCAGACAGTCGAAACCTGTCGATGTCAGGAACAGCGTCCGATCGATGCGGCTGATCTCATGACAATGCTTGAGATAGTTGTTTCGAAACGAGCGCTTGATACGAAAGTTTCTGTCGTAGCAGAACAGCTCGTCGCTGGCGGCTATGTAGATATCGTCACCATCGAACTCGATGCCGCGCAGCCCGCGATCGGCACCGCGGCCTTCGAAGTCGATCTCACCGGTATTCCAGTCGACGTGTTGCTGGCATTCCCGGGTCTCAAAATCGATCGTAAACACGCCGCCGTGACTTTCGCCCTGTTGCGAACCGCGCACCACGGAGGTCGCTATTAGTTTAGGAAGTGTTTTCACTATCTGGTCTCACCGTGTTGCCCGGTCGCCCTGTTGTTATATGCTTGACGCATTCAACCGCGACGGCTGCCAACATGCAATACGACGTGATTATTATCGGCGCCGGCCACAACGGCCTGACGGCCGCCGCCTACCTCGCGAACGCCGGTCGAAAAGTGCTCATGCTCGAACGCCGGGCGGTCGTCGGCGGTTGCGCAGTCACTGAAGAGGTTGATCCGGAACTAGCCCCTGGCTGCCGCGTATCGACCGCATCCTATATCGCCAGCATGTTACGCCCGACGATTATCAAGGACCTGAAGCTCGAGTCCTACGGGCTGAAAATGGTCGCCTGCGATCCGGGCGTGCAGGCGGCTTTCGACGATGGCGAGGTCGTTGGCTGGTGGTCCGACGAGAAAAAAATGCGGGCCGAAATGGCCCGCTTCGCAGCCACTGACATCGAGAACTTCTTTGCGGCCGAGGAAGAGCTGAAGCGGCTTGCCGCTTATCTGCAGCCCTTCTTTCTCGAATCACCACCGGACCTGTATGCGCATGGCATCAGGAAGTGGTCACAGGCATGGCGACTGTACCGGCGCTTCGGTGGAATTCGCCGTGACGAAGTCAGTGGCTTGCTGCGGTTCCTGACCGGCTCGCTGGGTGAATTCCTGGATCAGCGCTTTGAGTCCGACAAGCTCAAGCGGCTGATTTTAGCGAATAGCCTGTACGGCAAACATGGCGGCCCGTACCAGCCTGGCACAGCCATGGGTTTGCTGTTTCATCTGCTGAGCGGTGGCGACAATGAGCAACAGGCCTGGCAGGGTCATGTCATCGGCGGTATGGGGTCAATTACGCAGGCGATGAAGTCCGCGTGTGAAGACCTGGGCGTTGAGATACGCACAAACGCCACGGTCAGACGGGTCAATGTAAGGAACGGCGTCGCGACCGGCGTAACGATGGCAAACGACACAGTCATCGATGCAAAACTGGTCGCATCCAACGCCGACCCGAAACGAACGTTTCTCGGCCTGGTAGAGAAAAACGAGTTGAACGCCGATTTCCGCCGCGACGTCGAAAACATACGCATGGACGGTCCGGCTGCCAAGGTCAATTTCGTATTGTCCGAAGAACCGCGCGTCAACGGTATGCCAGCCGACAGAAGCAGATCGCAACGCTCCCTGTTTACGCTGATTCCGACGCTGCAGGAAGCCGAAGACAATTACAACGCCTGTAGGCGCGGCAACATACCGGAACGCTTGTGGGTAGATTGTGTACTGGCATCTAACGTTGACGATACGCTCGCACCGGGAGATCGTCACATGTTGACCTGCTTCGTACAATATCTGCCGTATAAACTTCACGAGGGCTCATGGGCGGAGAAACGCGAAACACTTGGGGACCAAGTGACAGAACTTATCGGCCAATTCGCGCCGAATGTTCCCGCTTCGGTCATCGCCAGGCGAGTACTGACTCCTGTCGACCTCGAAGCGCAGTTCGGTATTACCGAAGGCAATATCTTTCACGGCGACATATCGCTGGAGCAGATGTTTTTCATGCGGCCCCTGCCGCAGTGGTCGCAATACCAATCGCCGATACAAGGACTCTACCTCTGCGGCGCCGGGACGCATCCCGGCGGCGGAGTCACCGGGGCGCCGGGATACAATGCAGCACACGCAATACTGCAGTCCGGGCGATAACGCGCTTAGCGGGGATTCCTGTGGCCGCGTATTCGAAATCGTCCGGCTTGAAGTTGCTGCTACGAAAAAGGCTCCCTGAATAGTGCATGACAATGACGAACCGAGGAACAGACTCATGAAAACCCTGATGTGGTGTATTGGACTAACCTGGCTCGCGACGCTCTCTGCGCAGGCTGAAACCGCTGTTCCGACAGCGGACGATTGGTATCAAAACCAATATGCCCCGCACTGGAAGGACAAGGCCTGGGACAAAATTGACGTGTTCACCACGTACTACAGCCAGACAATCCACGTTCGAGAAAGCGATGGCGCGATCTATACCGCGGACAGTAAACCCTGGCTCGGCGAAGATCTGCAGGAGTGGCAGGCAGAGGGGTGGCTCGGCAGCGATATTGCCGCTTACCGATCCGACCTGCTCAACCCAACGACCGCCACTTTCAAAGTTAAGTGGCGCGACTGGTACGACGACGGCAGCGAAGAGCTTTCGTGTGGCTGGTATATGGCCGACATCGTGGATGGTCGCTGGGTTTTCACTCAGTACGCAGACATCGATTGCGCAGCACACGATCTTTAGTAAGTGCTAACATCGATAGGACACGATCAATGGTGAAGTACCGTGATCCATATGAGGCCCGGCGTAAAGATCAAGCTCTGGACGGGCGGTTTTACGAATCGTCCGTCGGTGGACGCTCCGTGGCTTCTTAAGTTCGTATCCGTTCTGGCGATTCTCTCGATAGTCGGCGTAATAGTTTATGGCGCGGCGATGGCCATTGGCGGACCTGGCGTGGCCGAACCTTCCGCGGAAGAAGCCATGTATATCTCGATTCTTCACTTCCTGCTGCCCATCGCGATCGTCTATACGGTCACTGCGAATAGCCCTCTGAGCCGCGTACTCATCTTCGGCTACTTTGTGACACTCTACGTATCGACGATAAACGGCAAAGGTTTTCTTGGAAGCCTGGCTATCGACCCAGGGTTGAGGATCGCAGCTTCGACGGGTGTTCTGCTCGCGATTACACTGTGGCTGTCGGCCAGTCCGAAAATGCGCTTTTATTATGCCCTGATATCCGGTCGCGCGGTGCCCGGCGATCTGGAGTCGCAAGCCGCCTCGTTCATGGACGACTCGAAACTGAATCCAAAATGGCGAGTGGCGATTGACTGGCTCGCCGATCACCTGGAGACCATCGTTCTGCTTGGTTTCACCGCTGTCGCAATTTACGCGTCCGTCACTACGGGCGCTTAAGGGCAGATGCCCGGCACACGCGGTAGCTTACGGCAACTCGCTGCGTTCGGTAGGTGTGGCACCCGCAGTAATCTGCTGCATTTTCCTGCCCGCCGGGCCGTAGCCCGCAAGCATTCCCGATATTAAACCCGCCACTACATGCCGCGCGATCGGCAATTTCGCCATTGGATCGAACAACAGGTCCCTCAATCCCGACAGGACGCGGCTGTCGGACTGGTAAAACGGCGTCAGCGCGAGGCTGGATAACTGGAACGCTCGGACGTGCCAACGCCGTGCTTTCGCATAACGCCGCAGCGCGTCATCCACATCGCTGGTTTGCCGCAATGCAGCGGCTATCTCCCAGGCATCGAGTAACGCCATGTTCGCCCCCTGTCCCAGTTGCGGACTCGTCGAGTGCGCTGCATCGCCGAGAAAAGCGATCTTGTTGCCATACGGTTTTCGCAAGGTACTGTGGCCGTATCGGGCCAGCGACATGTCCGAAGCATCGGTGATCTGCTCAACGATCGCACCCGCCTCCGGCCAGATCGAAAGTGCCTCTCGCTTCCAGACGTCCAGGCCGTTTCGGCGCCAGCTCTCATAGCTGCGCGTCTTGATACTCCAGAAAAAGGCGACCTGGTCGCCGCTAACCGCGGAGTGACTGCCAATCGGAAGTATGCCCAGCATCGTGTGCGCACGGACGTAACGCTGTTCCAGCGCATTCTCGTCGAAGCCCGATGCCGGCCAGTCGAACGCGCCCCACAGCGCGCCATATTCAAGCTCGCGCAGGCGCGCCGGATGCAATGCGTGCTGCTGCAGCTTCGTCCCGGCACCACTGGCGTCCAGTAACAGGTCGAATGGGCCGTATCGCTGACCCGCACTGTCGCTTATCGAGACAAGGCCACGCCTTACGATCGCATCCACGACCTCAATTCCCGTATTGATTTCGATACCCGAAGACCGGAGAGCCGCGTATAGCACCTCAAAGAGCGCCGCACGATGAACGGCCAGTCCATGAAAACCCTCACCCAGTGCAGCGTAGTCGACGTCAAGCACCTGCTTTCCGGACGGCATCGATACACCGTTAATACGGTCGATGCGTTTACCAAGTTTGTGAATCTCGTCCGTTAGTCCCAGCCACTGCAGGACGGCAAGCCCGGTGGGCTGCAGAATGATCCCCGAACCGACAGGTCGCGGTGTATCGAAGCGCTCGAACATCGTGACGTCATGTTCTTGCCGGGAAAGCATCAGCGCCGTCGCGAGGCCAGCCGGCCCGCAGCCTGTGATCGCAATTCTCAAACGCCTGTTTTCCCCATGTTTCTATAGCCGGCCAAGCTGATATGCTACGCGAATGCCAACACACGTCTACTTCGACCTCGACGGAACCCTGACCGATCCCTACGAGGGTATCACCAGGTGCTTTGTCTACGCCGTCGAGAAACTCGGATTTCCGGCGCCGTCGGAGGAGTTCCTGCTGAGCTGTATCGGGCCGCCGCTATACGACACCTTTCCGGAAATTGTCGGAGAAGCATTGACACTGCAGGCGGTCGATCTTTATCGCGAACGCTTTGAAGAGGTCGGCTGGCTGGAGAACATCCCCTATGACGGTATTCACAAGGCACTGGAGGCGATCGCAAATTCCGATTGCACGCTGTATGTCGCCACCAGCAAACCGCGTGTCGCAGCCGCTCGAATCGTCGAGCATTTCGAGATGGGGCAGTACTTCGAACGCGTATTCGGTTGCGAACTCGACGGAACCCGCGCGAACAAGGCCGAGCTACTGAAGTACGCCATTGACGAAAACCCGCATGCCGCTTACCGAATAATGATCGGGGATCGAAAGCACGATCTAATTGGCGCAATAGCGAACGACATTTGCCCCATCGGCGTTTCCTACGGCTACGGCTCCATCGATGAACTCACGACGGCAGGTGCCGTAGCCATCGCAGAATCACCGGCGGATATCGCGGCAATTACTATGGATCAGTTTCGTTGATCGAACGCCCGATGGCCTTTATGTGTTCGGGGCCCATTCGGCAACAGCCGCCGACGATATTCGCACCCGCTGCTACCCAGGCAACGGCCGCCGCGGCACAATCACCAGGTGTAACAGTGCCGGACCAACCGTTGCTGTCAGCGTCATAGGTCTCACCGGAATTCGGGTACGCGACCACGTGTTTACCCGGCAATACTGCGCACAGGCGACGAACCAGGGACGGCACGTACTGAGGTGGCGTGCAGTTGACTCCGACGGCCACCACGGTCGGATGAGCCGCGAACAGGCTGGCAACGTCCGACAGCGGCGTGCCATCGCAAATATGCTCGTGGTCACGACAGGAGAAACTGACCCACGCGGGTGTTTTACAGCTATGCAGCAACTCGGCAAGCACCTGCGCTTCCTGCAATGACGGAATGGTTTCCAGTGCGAGAACGTCGGCCTCACTGCCGTCGAACAAGCGTAAGCGCGGCTCATGAAAAGCCCTGAGCGTATCGGACGATACGCCATAGTTGCCCCGGTACTCGGAGCCGTCGTGCAGCATCGCCCCGTAGGGGCCCAGGCTCGCCGCGATGGCCGCTACAGACCCGGCGGCCGTGCGTGCGCGAACGGCCAGTTCGACGGACAGCAACATCAACTTGTCGGCATCGCCGTTGCTGAGGCCGTTCTTCGCGTAGCCGTCGCGGCTCGCCTGGTAGCTTGCCGTCGCCAGGCATTCGGCACCCGCATCAATATAGGCGCGATGCGCCTGCACGATCGCATCCGGATCGCTTTGCAACAACGAAGCCGACCAGAGCTCGTTGCCGATATCGCAACCCTGTGCCTCGAGTTGGGTTGCCAGACCGCCATCCAGCAGCAGCGGGCGATCTCTTTCGAGCAGGCGAGTGAACACATTGTCGTTGACAGAATTCGGTTGCAACATGAGCGCCAGCTTACTACTGTTTGTCTACCATTGAGGAGTCCCAATGAACTATAAGCTCGGCCTGCTTCCCCTGCTGTTTCTTGTTGTTGCTTGTGAAAACCGCGACGCCGCCGTTATTGCCGAAGATACCGGCGACGCAGATCTCGTTGTTCGCTGCGGAAAACTGATCGACGGTTTATCGGACGAACTTTTCGACGAACGTCTCGTCGTCATGCGCGGCGGGCGGATCAGCGACATCCTGGACGGCGCGGATACAATGCCTGCCAGCGCCAAAACGCTGGACTTGAGCGACCACACCTGCCTGCCGGGGCTCATCGACACACATGTACACCTCGACGGACTCCCCGAGGATGCCGACGACTATACGATCTACCTTCGACGCACGCCGGACGACACGCGTGAACTCGCAGCGGAGCTTGCTGCAGTTGTTCTGAACTCGGGCTTCACCACCGTCAGACATGTCGGTGCTTATCTCGGCTGGGTTGATCGTGATATCAGGGACCGAATCGATGCCGGGAATATTCCCGGCCCTCGAATCCGGGTGGCCGGACCGTACCTGACGATCCCACATGGTGGCGGCGACATGTACATTCCGGGCGTCGAAGACAGCGACATTCCCAACTATTACCGAATGGGTGTCGCGCGCGGACCCGATGCCTTTCGGGCCCGGGCACAGGAAGTCGTTGCCGGTGGCGCCGACTTCATCAAGATCATTGCATCCGGTGCAGTTTTCGGCCACGGCAGCAATCCCGGGGCACCGGAGATGACGCGCGAGGAAATCGCCGCCGTCGTCGAGGTCGCGGATGCGGCCGGCATCAAAGTAACGGCGCACGCACACAGTGCGGAGTCGATCAAGGACGCGATCCTGGCAGGCGTCAGCTCGATCGAACACGCATCGCTGGGCGACGACGAGTCCGTTATGCTGGCGGTCGAGCACGACGTGGCCTTCTCGATGGATGTCTATAACGGTACTTACACCGAGGAAGTCGGTGCCGAACAGGGCTACGCGGCCGAGTTCATGCAAAAAAATACCGATACGACGGAAGCGCAGCGCATCGTTTTCGAAAAGGCCGTTGCCGCGGGCGTTACGGTGCTATTCGGCACCGACCTCGGCGTGCTGCCGCACGCTATGGGCGCACGCCAGTTTGTTATCATGGTCGAGCACGGTATGACACCAATGCAGGCCATCAAGGCGGCGACATCGGCGGCGGCCAGGCACATGGAAATTGACGACGATGTCGGCGCACTGAAGATTGGCCGTTACGGCGACCTGGTTGCCGTCCGCGGCAACCCTCTGAACGATATTGCCGTGCTGCAGGATATTGCCGTCGTTGTCAAAGGCGGCGCCATCATCAAAGAAAAGACGCCGTAGAGTCCAGACAAAAAGGGGTCAGAGCCCTTTTTGTTCGAACTCTTCAACGTCGAGTTCGCCCCAGATAGCCCGCACCCAATCACGAATCTGCAGCGACTCTTTCCAACGATCCGACAGTTCGTTCCGATCGGCGTCGGTAATCGCGTAAGGCGGTGGGCCGAGTTCGCATAAGAAAATCAGGGTCGCATCGTCGGCGCTACGTTTACGCCACTCGCGCATGCCTTCTTTCCACCACGCCTTGAAAATCGCCACCCATTCCTGATGCTGAGGAAAATCGATCTGTATTTGCACCTGCTCCCGATTCGCAATACGGCCCTGGAAACAGTCGGAGCGTTTAAGTACCGAACTGATGTAAGCCTGGTCCCGCTCCGGAACCGGCGAACGTAGCTCCCGATCGACAACGAAGTGAGAAAGATCCGCGCACAAGCGCATTTCCGGAACGAGATCCATCAACTGCAGCGTGAAATAGAGATCGTTCAGAAGACCATCGCGATGGGTTTCAAACAACAGCGGCATCCTGCGTTCATCAGCCTCGCCGATCCAGCGGCGCACGTCTGCGACCGCGTCCTCGGGCTTGATCGGCATGACGCCGCTGATCACGTTCACCATGCACGACTGCACTTCAGCAGCAAAGTCGAGAATCGGCAGCATGTCGTCGACCGTGTACGGGAATGCATTCACCATACAGCCGAGCCCGTAATCACGAAACAACCCTGTGTACTCCCGGCACTGTGGAATCTCATCGACCGAAGGGTCCATGCAGGCGCCGTCGAATCCCGCCTCGGCGATCATTGCGAAGGCCTCCTCTTTGCTCCGTTCCGCGAACCCTGGATTGCGTAACTCCATTGCCCACAGCGATTGATAGACTTCAAGTTTCTGCAACTCTGTCCTCCCTGCGATCGCGCCCGACAACAAGCGCGTCAACGGCCACCGCGCCACCTTCGTTGACGATGACCGGATTCACATCCACTTCCTGAAGTACATCACCCAGCGCGTGCGCCATGATCGAGAACCGTTCCGCCAAACGGCAGAAACTCGCCGTATCGACAGCGCGCGTGCCGCGCACGCCGTCGAGCAGTCGTCGCAGTTTCATTCGATCAATGCAGCGACTGGCGTGCCCCGCACTAAACGGTGGCAATGCAAATTGCACGTCTGCGATAGTCTCTGCCAGAACACCCCCAAACCCGATGACTACGACGGGCCCGAACTGCGGGTCGCGTTTCAGGCCAAGAATCATTTCGACACCGCTATCGACGACGGCGGCAACCAGCACCTCATCGCCCAACCGTTTCCGCATCAAAGCATACATCTGCCGTAGCTGGTCCTCGTCCACAATGCCGACGATAACACCGCCCTGGTCCGACTTGTGCAACATGCCCTGCTTCGCGGTTTTGAGTACAACCGGATAACCGCAGCGCTGCGCCGCAGCGACCACTTTATCTTCGGCGTCGGCAGCGACGGAGGAGGACGTACGAATACCGAATTCGGCCAGCATCGTCAGCGCGTCCAACTCACCCAGCGATTCGCCGCCGCCTAGTCTGCCATGCCAGCGTGTAACGACATCGTCATCCGCCACGTCGGCGATTTCGGTGTCGCGCAACAGGAAGTCCCGATACGAAAGCAATGCGTTTGCGCCGCGGAGAAACCTGCCAACCCCGTCGAGTACCGGAAACCCGGCGTGCGTACTGGTAACCACTGCGTCGTCACAACCGGTTCCCTGTGTGGCCGACACCAGCGCCACCGGCTTGCCCGACTCGGCACGAGCGCGCTGCATGTAAGTGAGATAGCTGGCGTAAATCTTTCCGAATGGCGCCCTGTCATGGACAACGACGCCCAGCGCCGCACCTTCGTCCTGCATCATTAGTGTCAGACCGCGTGTCATTTTTTCGGCTGCGTCGGGTCCTCCCCGGCTCCAGGCATCCAGCGGATTGACCGCGGGTAACTCCGGGTCCAGAACTGCGACAAGTTTTTGCGCGGTATCGTCGGAAAGTTTTGTCAGGGGCACATCGGCATCGTCAGCCAGATCGACCATCAACTGCCGCTCGCCACCCGAATCGTGCAGGGAAACCAGTCCACCCGCACCCACCGGGTGCAGTTCGGCGAACATGATCAGCATCGTCGTGAACTCATCCTGGTCGCGCGCCCGCTGTACACCATAACGATCGAAAAGCGCGTCGTAGGTCGCGTCGTCGCCTGCCATAGCGCCCGAATGCGACACGGTTAGGCGTGCCGCCTCTTCGGTTCGACCGACCTTTAACGCTACGACGGGAATCCGTCGCTGCGCAGCTTTCTTCAGGGCGGCCCTGAAGCCCTGCGGATTACGCGCAGTCTCTACAAACAGCCCGACAACGCGTGTTTCGGGGAGTTCCAGCGCGAAGTCGAGATACTCATCCATCGTCGTACTGAGCTCATTACCCGCCGAGACGGCGAGATTGATTCGCAGCCGCTCCTCGCAATCGATAATGCCCGACATCCCGGAACCGGAATGGCTGATCAGCGCAACGTTACCGGGCGCATCGTGCATCGCACTGTCGAAGCCGCAGGTCCAGACATGATCACGCACATTGTAGTAACCCATACCGTTGGCGCCGCAGACCAACATACCGGCCGCTTTGATTTTCTGCTGCACACGATCCCTGAGGCAAGGCTCGACATCATTGTCCATGACGAGCGTCGATTGAATAACTGCGGCGCCCACGCCAACCGCAATAGCCTCATCCAGCGCTGCCTCCAGTCGCTGATCGCCAACAGCGAACACAACCAGGTCGGGGACTTCAGGAAGATCTTTTAAAGATACGTAACACGGATAGCCCTGCAACTCGTCGTAGCCGGGATTGACCGGGTACACCTGGCCTTTGTAGCCACCGATCTTCAGGTTCTTCAGTACCCACTCACCTACCGTGTCGATGCGTTTCGACGCACCCACCACCGCGACCGATCGGGGTCGCAGTAGCGAATCAAGCCGGTGCGTCTTCATTGAGCGTTCCGCTTAATACGGCCCCGGCGGTGTGGCACCGCGCCGCGGCGGGAACCAGAACGGTTTATCGACGACCGACGCCTTCGCCATCTGCCGGTTCCAGTGCATTTCACGCTGGTAGTAGATTTCCACCCAGACAGTATCGCCCGGTTTGCCGTGCGGCGCACGCACGGTGCCAAGCGCGACGTTCTGTTTACAAATCGGTGACCAGGCAGCGGACGTCACGAAACCGATTTCGCTCTTGTTGCCTTTCTCTTTTGCGAAGATATAGGAATTGTGAGCGGGTTTGTTACCTTCGATATCCAGTTTCACCAACTGCCAGGCAGAACCGTTACGCCTTTCTTCAGCCAGCGCACGCCGTCCGTTGAAATTGGGTTTCTTGAAATCGACCAGCCAGTTCAGGCCGAGTTCGAGCGGCGATCGTGAGCGCCCGGTTCGAACGGTCTCGTCGGCCGGCAGGAACTCCATGTAGGCGGCGAGAAAACCGGCCTCGATACGGGACAGTTCCAACGCATGCGTTCCTATAGCACGAATTCCATACAGCTCGCCCGCCGCAAACAGCGCGTCCCAAAGCGCCTCGGCTTTATCCGGATCTATCCACAGCTCGTAGCCCAGATCGCCGGTAAAACCGGTGCGCGATACCATCAGCTCCGTGCCCTGAAAATCGAAATGCGTCAGCCCGAACGGTTTCAGTTCGCCCAGGCCCTCCAGCCCCATATTGCTCAACGTACTGAACGATGTCGGGCCCTGTACCGCTAGCGCAGCGACATCCTCTGTCTCATGGGTAATGCTGACATCGAAGCCGAGTGCAGACGCTTGCAGCCAGGCGAAGTGTCGCTCCTGGGAACACAATCGATACTCGCCCTCGCGCAGGTGGAAGATCGTACCGTCATCGATAACCTGGCCCTGGTCGTCGCACCAGACCGCGTAGGCAACGCGTCCCGGTTTTACCTTCGCCATGTCGCGCGTGACCAGCCGGTTCAGATAATCGAGTGCATCCGGGCCGCTGATACGGTACTTCGTCATTGGCGTCAGATCGAAAACCGCCGTCGCGTTGCGAATGGCAAAATACTCAAGATCCGCGCAATACAGCGAATCCGCGCTCGAATATCCCTTCCACTCATGCCACTCGTTGAGGAAATCGAGTGGTTCGATTCGCGAGTAGAATGGCGATTTGAGTCGACCCTGGTGCACTGGCGCCTGCGTGTTCATGCTGCTTTCTCCCCGTTCAGGATGGTCCGCGCGGCGTTGCGCCCCGCGGCACCGCTGACACCGCCGCCCGGATGAGTCCCTGCGCCGCACAAGAACAGGCCATCGACGGGCATGCTGTACTGGGCGGCACTGCTGACGGGGCGAACGAACAGGAATTGATCCAGTGTGAGCTCGGCGTGGTGCCAGTGCCCCCCGGTGATATGAAACTCACGCTCGATATCGGCCGGCGTCAGCAATTCGCTCGCCGTGATGCGTTCAGCAATATCCGGCGCGTAACGCTCGATGGTTCTGACGACCGCCGCCTCAAATTCGGCTTTTGCCGTAGCGCTCCAGCCGCCCTTCAGGCTGTAGGGCGCGTATTGCACAACAGCCGACATAACGTGCTTGCCGGTCGGTGCCAGCGTTTCATCACGAAAACTCGGGAACGTCATTTCGATAACCGGATCCGGCGAACTCTCGCCGTACTTCGCCGGATTGAAGGCGCGCTCCACGTAGTGCTCGTCGGGTGCGATAACAATCCGTTCGGCGTAGTCTTTTTTGGACAGGCCTGCAATCGTCGGCAGTCCATCCAGTGCCAGGTGCAGCTTCGCCGCATTTCCCTTGGCTCTGAGGTGATGAATCCGGCGCGTGAACCCGGTCTCGACGTGTTGTGCGCCAACAAGCTCCATGACGGTTCGCTTTGGGTCGGCGTTGGATACGACCGTAAAGCTTTCAAAGCGTTCACCGGACTCGGTTTCCACGCCGGTCGCGCGGCCGTTTTCAATCACGATACGCTTGACCGGCATAGCCGTGCGTATCGTTACGCCCGCGCCGCGTGCCGCGGCCGCCAGCTCATTGCTGACGCTGCCCATGCCACCGGCCGGAACACCACTGCGACCGTGGTCGCCGGCAAGGCGATACAGGTAAGTCATGATCGTATTCGGCGAACGCGGACCAAGATGCGTCCCAAGTACGGCGTCCAGGCTGATAGCGCCCTTAAGCAGCGAGCTCTCGAAGCGCTCCGTTACTTCGTCATGAATATTCATGCCGATGAGGCGCAGGAACTCCTGCATTTCCTCTTTCCCCAGCATCCTGAGGTCCAGGCCGAGTTGGCCGAGAGTAACAAGGTCCTTGAAGTCTTTCGTCCCCAGTCGCGGCGGCGGCTTGTTCAGGTACTTTCGCAGCAGGTCGGAGAAACGGGTCATGCGCTTTCGAAAACGGCGATACTGCTCAGCGTCTTCATCGGAAACGCCGCTTACGCTGTCAGTCGTCAGGCGCAAGTGATTACCATCATCGGCCAACGCGATCGTGGTCATATCTTCAGACGCAAGGCGCGTCGAAATCTTCAGGTCTTTACGAACCTCGGGCTGCAACTGGTACAGCAGGTGCGCGCACGCCGACACGGAATACCCTTCGGCGAACTCGCGCGTTATGGCGGCACCGCCCACCTGGTCGTTGGCTTCCAGGACCAACACTCTCTTGTCTGCCTTGGCAAGCAATGCAGCACACACGAGACCGTTATGCCCTGCCCCTACAACTATCGCATCGAATTTATTGTCCATTGTCTTCAATCGTCCCCAAAGCTTTGCGGTACGGTGTTGGGGCGTTTGAGATCGCTGAGAATCTCCCTGGCCGCATTGGCTCCCGGTGCCGCCATTACGCCGCCGCCCGGATGCGTACTCGAACCGCACATATACAGTCCTGCGACCGGACCGCGGTATTGTGCATAACCCGGAATCGGGCGATTAAAAAGCAGTTGATCCATAGTCAGCTCGCCGTGGAAAATATTGCCCTCGGTAATGCCGATTTCCGCTTCGATATCCTCGGGTGTCCGAATCTCAGCGTGCAGAATCAGGTCCTTGAAGTCGGGACTGTAGTTTGCGATCTGGTTGATGACGGTTTGACCGAAGGCGTCTTTTTCGGCGCTGGTCCAGTCGCGACCTTCGATCTTGTGCGGGCAGTACTGCACGAAACAACTCATGAAGTGTTTACCCGGTGGCGCCATGGTCGGATCGTTAAGCGTTGGAATCACCATGTCGATGTAAGGGTCTTCCGACCAGCGGCCGTCTTTCCAGTCGTCGTAGGCGCGCTCCATGCGCTCCATGGAGTCGATGAAGTGCATGTCGCTGTGATACAGCGAGCTGCCTTCCGGCAAAGCCGGGAATGTGGGCATGCCGTCAAGTGCAATGTTGACCTTGCCGGACGAACCGCGAATCTTGAAATTCTCAATCCTGTGGTGGAATTTCTCGGGCAGGTCGCTCTTGTCCATACACTTGAGATAGGTGCGTTTTACGTCCATGGCGGAGACAACTACCTTGGCATGGATTTCGTCGCCGTTCTCCAGTGCAACGCCGCTGGTCTTGCCGTTCTTGACGATGATCTTCTCGACACCGGCGTCGGTGCGTATCTCTCCGCCGGCAGCCTGGAGCGCGCCGGCGATGGCGTTCGACACCGCACCCATGCCGCCGCGTGCGAAGCCCCACGAACCGACATTGTTGTCGACGTCGCCCATGTAGTGATGCAGCAGGACATAAGCCGTGCCGGGTGAGTGAATCCCCAGCGCCGTGCCAATAATGCCGCTGCCGGACATCGCCGTTTTGATAACGTCTGTCTCGAAATACCCATCCAGGTATTCGGCGACACTCATCGTCCAGAAGCGAATCGTGTCGTACATACGATCCTCGCCCATCTCCATGAACTTGCCACCGATGCGGGCAAGCTCCAGCAGGTCTTTTGGCCGGAAGGATGTTGGATCGGGCGCGGTACTCAGCAGGAAGTCGCGAATGAAACGACACTGCCGCATCGTGTCCGCTGAATAGCGTTTGTAGGCATCCGCATCGTGACGGGAAAAACGCGCCATCTCCCGATACGCTGCCTCATGGTCATGGTACGAGCCGTAGTAGTCGCCATTTTCCATGAACTGCACAGAACCGCCGTAAGGCGTTACCTGCAGGCCGTGTTTATGCAGTTCCAGCGAACGATAGATTTCGGGGCGCAACAGACTGCAGACGTAGGAACAGTTCGAGTACCACCAGTCCTCGTAGAGATTGCGACTGACGGCAGCCCCGCCGATGTAGTCGTTCTTCTCCACGCAAACCACATCGAGTCCTGCCTTCGCCAGAAATGCGGCGTTCGTCAGACCGTTATGTCCGGCTCCGACGACGATGGCGTCATAGGTTTTCATCGGTGTATCGGCCCTCCGGCGGCGACTGCTTTTTGCTTTAGTTTTGGCAGCGTAATGTCCACCGCGCGTTCAAATTTGTCCAGCGTTTCCTGCAGACATTCCACATTGTGAGACTCGCATAAAAACCACGGCTCCCGCGAGTCGGGCTCGACGAGAATGCCGAGTTCGTGAAGCTCTGGAGCAAGTGCGTCATAGAACGCATAGTCGGAGTGAATCCATTCTCGATAATTGCTCGGCACGGTGTCCGCGAAAAACAGACCCATCAACGACGGATGACCGGAAAAACAATGCGCAATGCCACGGCGCTCAAGAATCGTACTTAAACCGGCCTGCAACTTCAGACCATAACTTTCGATATCGGCCAGTGCCGTCGTTTCGTCGAGAATTTCCAGAGTTTTTGCCGCTGCCGCAAGGGACACGGAGTGGGCGGTGAAGGTCCCGCCATGAACGACCCCGTCTCCAATGTGACGCATGACGTCCTCGCGGCCGGCGAGCACCGACAGCGGATAACCGTTGCCAATTGCTTTCGCGAAAGTGCAGAGATCAGCCTTGATATCATACAACTCCTGCACACCGCCTTTAGCAACCCGGAAACCAGTCTTTACCTCATCGACGATCATCAGTACGTCGTAGCGATCGCAAATCTCGCGTACATCCTTCATATACTGCGCGTCGGCTTTGATGCCACAGCAATTACCCATGATCGGTTCGATCAGGAAAGCGCCGATATCGTTGTGCTTTGCCTTGAGCAGGTCTTCAAGTGCATTTGCATCGTTCATCGGCACCGAGTGGAACAACTGCCTGGTCAATGCCGGCACACCCTCTCCGTAGGGCAGTACCTGCGGCGCACCCTGTCCGGGCGTCCAGTCTTCCACCTCGGAATACCACATCACTTCGCTGAAGACGCCGTGGTAACCACCCTCCATTACTACGTGCCCGTCTTTGCCTGTAAAGGCGCGCGCCACGCGCAACGCTGCCATGACGGCTTCCGTTCCCGAGTTTGAAAAACGCACCAGTTCGGCGGCCGCCACCATCTTGCTGATGCGGCACGCGACTTCGTATTCGAGCTCTGTTGACAGGGCAAACACACCACCGACACTCATCCCCTGTCTCGCGGCTTCGTCGACGCGCTCGTCACCGTAACCGAGAATAATCGGCCCGTAAGCGAGACGATAGTCGATGTATTCGTTGCCATCGATATCCCGGATGCGCCCGCCTTTGCCGTGATCGATGTAGATCGTTTTGTCGTCCCCCCAATAGCGGAAGTTCGACGAAACGCCGAGTGGCATTTTCGTGTTCGCATTCTTAAAATGGGCGTTGGAGCGCGACAGGCTGCGCATGCAGATCTCCGTAAACGATAAAAAATGAATGAGTATTCATTCATATTATGGCATACTTCTAAAATGGCGACCATAGAAAAAAGCAGCAAGCGCACAGCAAACCGCAAACTACGACGACAGCAGCTGATCGCCGCGGCGGTCAAGTGCATCGCCCGCAAAGGTATTGGCAGTACGACAACCGGTGATGTGGCGAGCGAGGCAGGCCTCTCCCAGGGCATCATCAACCTGCACTTCGAAAGTAAAGACAATCTGCTCAGCGAAGCCTTGCGCCACCTCTCCGACGAATACAGAACCCAGTTTGATCGCGTTCTGAAAATATCCGGACCCGCTGCAGCCGACAAGTTACGCGCCCTGATGAAACTCGACCTGAGCCCTGCTATCTGCGATCGCCGCAAGATCGCCGTCTGGTTCGCTTTCTGGGGAGAAGTAAAATGGCGGCCCGCTTACCGCAGCATCTGCGAGGAGTCCGACGAATACTACGACGCGGTCACCGAACGCCTCTGCGATGAACTCGTTGCCGACGGACGCTACCAGGAGGTCACCGGGGCAGGGGTCGCCACTGTTCTTACGTCTATGACAAACGGTTTATGGCTGTCTTGCCTGGTCAGTCCGAAATTATTCAATCGCCGCAAAGCCATGGACTCAATCGACGAATACCTGCGCTGTGTTTTTCCAAAGCATTTTCCGGCTGTCAGGCGTTGAAAATCGAGATCAGCGAAGACGCCCGTAAGTGGCAGGACATCGCGCGCGCCTACGCGGACGAGTATCTGCAACCGCACGAGGTCGAAGCGGAACTCAACGACGGCGATCTGCCGCAGGACATCACACAGCGAAATAAAAAGCGGGCCCTGGAGCTTGGCTTTGCCGAAATAGATGTACCACGCAGTCATGGTGGCCGGGAGTTGCCGCTGGAGTCTCAGGTTGCGATCTGGGAGCAGCTTGGCCGTATCACCAACGCCTTATCATGGTGTTTTTCCGAGCCACAGCAATGGATGTTCGACGCCTGTAGCGACGCACAGCTGGAGAAGTACGTGCTACCGATGATGCGTGGTGAAAAAAAGGACTGCTACGCCATTACTGAGGCGGGTCCCGGCTCCGACCTGTCGGGCCTCGAGGCCACCGCAGTCAAAGACTGCGATGACTACGTCCTGAACGGAGAAAAGTGGTACGTCACCAGCGGCAATCTGGCGGACTTTTTCTGGTTTCAGGCGCGTCTTCCCGAAGAGAACGACGACGCCCTGTTCCTGGTCGATCAGGAAACGCCGGGGATCAGAATCACGGCCACACCGAAATTTACGCACAGCTATGCTGCTCACCACCCGACCTATCGATTCAAGAATGTCCGTATCCCGGTCGCACAGCGTGTAGGCCGGCCCGGCGACGGCATGGCCTACACGCACAGCTGGTTTCGGCATGAACGGCTGATGATAGGTGCACGCTGTTGCGGTGCGGCGGCACGATTGATTGAAGAGGCCATGGCGTTCGCAAACGGACGTGCCGTTGGCGGGCTGCCACTCAGCGAGAAACAGATCATTCAGTTCATGCTCGCCGACAGCGCAACAGAACTGTATGCCGCACGCCTGATGACTTACGACGCTGCGCGCGCCTGCGACCGCGGCGAGGACGTCAAGGCGCTGCACAGCCGCTGCTCGATGGTCAAGCTGTATGTCTCCGAGATGGCAAACCGCGTTGCTGACAGGGCCGTGCAGATATTCGGCGGTCGCGGCTATATGCGTGAGAACGTCGCCGAACGTTTTTTCCGCGAATTGCGTGTCGATCGCATTTGGGAAGGTACAAGTGAGGTGCAACGTCTTATAATCGCCAGATCGCTTTTAAAGCGCGGTTTGGACGAAATGTGACTCGAGGCTTCCTGCTTTGCGCCGGCCTGGGCAGCGCCCTTTTGCTCGTCGGCGCCTGCGGGAGCGACAACAGCATCGACACGGACGACAACAACGTCGTCAACGTCTACAACTGGTCCGACTACATCGCTCCCGACACGATCCGGAAGTTCGAAGCCGAGTACGGTATCAAGGTCAATTACGACATGTACGACTCGTCGGAAGTCGTCGACGTTAAACTGCTGGCGGGCAACAGCGGCTACGACGTCATAGTACACAGCAATCAATTTTCCTCCCGCCTTGCCCCTATCGGACTGTTTCACAGTATCGATAAAAGCAGACTAAGCAATTATCGCAACCTCGACACCGATCTGCTGCAGCGCATCGGTGTTTACGACGCCGTCCTTGACTACAACATTCCGTATCACTGGGGCACCACCGGCTACGCCTGGAATGTCGAGCTCGTGCGTCAACGCCTGCCGGATCATCCCATGGACAGCGCCGACGTTCTGTTCGACCCGGAGGTCATCTCGA
Organism: Woeseiaceae bacterium; assembly: GCA_021773035.1. GTDB lineage: Bacteria > Pseudomonadota > Gammaproteobacteria > Steroidobacterales > Woeseiaceae > UBA1847. The sequence continues at coordinate 159,609 of JAJFKU010000023.1, read as the reverse complement.
AACTCGCCGATTGCGGCGTCAGCCTGCTCGACGGTCCCACAGACCTGTTCCCGATGGTGCTGGCTTACCTCGGGCATGATCCAGAGTCCGTCGACGATGAGAGCCTGGCGATCGCCGAAGCACAGCTCGCGAAGATACGGCCGTATGTCCGCTATTTCAGTAACACCAAGATGCTCTCCGATCTGCCGAACAAGGAAGTTTGCGTCGCCATGAGCTGGTCCGGAGACTATGCGACCGCTGCGGCGCGCGCAGCAGAAGCCGGCCTGGATATCGATATACAGTACACTGTCCCGAAAGAAGGGTCCGGCCTGTGGGTTGACGGCCTGTACATCGCCGCCGATGCGCCGCATATGGACAACGCCTATACATTCATCAATTTCCTGATGCGCCCGGATATTGCCGCCGATATTGCGAATACGGTCAACTACGCGAATGCCAACCGGGCATCATGGGAGTTCATCAACCCCGCCGTATTCAACAACGAGGCTATCTTTCCAAACGAAGAAACCTGGGCGCTGTTATACCCGATAGTATCAGCCAGCCCCAAACAGGAGCGCGTCAGGACCCGTGCCTATGCACGTGTAAAGAGCGGCTTGTGAAAGACTTTATTCACATCAAGGGCATCAGCAAGCTATTCGGCGACTTCGTCGCGGTTGACAACGTCGATCTGGAAATCGCCCGGGGCGAACTGTTCTCCATTCTCGGCGGCTCCGGCTGCGGCAAGACGACCCTTCTGAGAATGCTTGCCGGCTTCGAAGTACCGTCCTCCGGGACGATTGAGATCGACGGCACCGATGTTACACACCAGGCTCCGTACGACCGACCGGTCAATATGATGTTCCAGTCATATGCCATATTCCCGCACATGGATGTCGCGAAGAACATCGCCTACGGACTGCGCAAGGAGGGCGTTGCGAAGCAGGAGATCGACAAGCGCGTTGGTGAAATGCTGGAACTGGTGCAGCTCGTCGACTTCAGAAATCGAAAACCCGAACAACTATCGGGCGGTCAACGACAAAGAGTCGCGCTGGCGCGCGCCCTGATTAAGCAGCCGAAGGTACTGCTGCTGGATGAACCGCTTGCGGCATTGGACAAGAAGCTGCGGGAGCAGACACAGTTCGAACTGATGAATATCCAGGACGAGCTGGGAATTACGTTTGTCGTCGTGACCCACGATCAGGAAGAAGCGATGACACTTTCCAGCCGCATCGCTGTGATGAACGAGGGCAGGTTCAAGCAGGTAGGAACGCCTAAGGAAATTTATGAGTTTCCGCATAATCGCTTCGTTGCCGACTTCATTGGCACAATTAACACCTTCGAAGCTGTTGTCACGGTCGTTAACGAGGACGGCATTGAGGCTTACTCCGACGAAGCCGGAGAAACCCTGTCTGCGCTGGGACGGCAGTTGATAGAGGTCGGACAAAACATCGAAGTAGCGGTTCGACCCGAGAAAATCTTTATCAGCAAGGAGAAACCTGAGGAGGCAGGCGATGTCTGCATTGAAGGAGTAGTAGACGATCTTGGATACCTGGGCAACCGTTCACTGTATCGTGTACGCCTGAATTCCGGGAAAATGGTTCAGGTCAGTTCGCAGAACCGCCGCCGCTCGATTACGCGCTTTCTTGAATGGGAAGACAAGGTCTGGATTTCCTGGCGTCCACGCAGCGCCGTCGTGTTGCTCGATTAGGCGCAGATGACTGCTAATGCAAAAAACGATGAGACCTGGCGGCGCGTCGCGGTCGCGGTCCCCTATTTATGGTTGTTCGTTTTCTTCCTCGCGCCGTTCGCCATCGTTTTCAAGATCAGTCTCGCCGACCCGGTCATCGCGCAACCACCGTTTACCGCAAGCTTTGACGAACAGGGGAATCTGGCAGCGTCGGCGGACAGTTTTCGATTCCTGCTCACCGACAAACTCTACGTTATTACCTACCTGCGCTCCGTTCTGATGGCGGGCGGCGCAACTATTCTATGCCTCGCGCTCGGTTTCCCGATGGCCTACGGCATTGCGCGCTCGAATCCCGCTACCCGCAACCTGCTGCTGTTGTTGATCGTTCTTCCGTTCTGGATTTCGTTCCTGCTGCGCGTCTACGCGTGGATGGGCCTGATGAACAATCATGGAGTGATCAATAATTTTCTTATGTGGCTCGGCGCCATCGATAAACCGATCCAGTTCATGTACACGGACTTCGCAGTTTTCGTCGGCCTCGCCTATTCCTATTTGCCTTTCATGATTTTGCCTTTGTACGCCTCCCTGGAACGTATGGACCTGAGCCTGGTGGAGGCCGCGCAGGACCTGGGTGCCACTCGGACAAGAGCTTTCTGGGATGTGACCTGGCCGCTGGCCAGGGCCGGCGTAATCGCCGGCTGCTTACTCGTATTTATCCCGGCAATGGGTGAATACGTTATTCCCTACCTGCTTGGTGGACCGGAATCTCTGCTGATCGGGCGCGTGTTGTTCGATGAATTTTTCGTCAACCGCGACTGGCCGCTCGCATCGGCCGTCGCTATCATTCTGCTGCTGTTACTCGTCGTGCCCATCGTCGTATTACAGCGATACCAGGCCCGGGATCAGGAGAGCGCCGCGTGAAACGGCAGTCTCGCTTCATCCTCTCGGCCCTGGCATTCGGTTATGCCTTCCTCTACGTACCGCTGATCCTGGTAGTCGTCTACTCGTTTAACGACTCACGCATCGCGACCGTGTGGGGTGGCTTCTCAACACGCTGGTACGGCGAACTGCTGCAGAACGACAGTATTCTGGATGCCGCGTTCCTCAGCCTGCAAGTTGCGATTACCTCGGCCACGGCGGCTACCTTATTGGGCACAATGGCGGGACTCGCACTCGCCCGCTTCGGGCGTTTCAGGGGCCGGACACTGTTTTCGGGAATGATCTCATCACCCATGGTCATGCCGGAAGTCATCACCGGGCTATCGCTGCTGCTGCTGTTTGTCACACTGCAGCAACTCACCGGGTGGCCCGGGCAACGCGGCTTTTCAACCATCGCGATCGCACACACGACCTTTTCGATGGCCTACGTTGCGGTCATCGTGCAATCGCGATTGATGGCCATGGATGAATCGCTCGAGGAGGCGGCGATGGACCTCGGCGGCCGCCCATTGCGAGTTGTCTTCGATATAACGCTGCCACTGATCGCGCCTGCGATGATCGCCGGATGGCTACTGTCTTTCACGCTGTCGCTGGACGACCTGGTAATCGCGAGTTTCGTCTCGGGCCCTGGCAGCAGCACACTGCCCATGGTCATTTTCTCCAAAGTAAAGCTTGGCGTGTCTCCTGACATAAACGCACTGGCGACGATTATTATCGTCACCGTCAGCCTGGGGGTTGCGATCGCATGGGTAGTAGGTCGACGCGCGACAAGACCGTCCTGATACTCTAGGGCCGCTGTAACTCGGCCAGAATCCACTCGATGTATCGCTGCTCCAGGGCTTCCATTCCGGAAAACGGCCCCGGCTCGTAGAATTTTGAGTGCACACCTTTTGAGTTGTTCGCGATGATCTCCTTATCGGCTTTCGTCGTAACGTCCCACAGCCAGGTCAGCTCATCGACATCGTAGTCTTTGCCCTCCTCGGCATCGCCACGAACCAGCCAGTAGATCTCGCAATTCGAGTTGTTCTGGTCGACAGGCGTAAACACATAACAGACTACGTGATCGTTATACGCCAGCAGAAACGAGAACGGACCGAAGGACAGATCCGCCTGGCCACCGTCGTAACCCTTGATACTGCCCAACAGAGGCGCAACCGGCCCACCGCCCTTACTACCGGTTTTATACTTGTTGAACATCGCGGTGCGACCGTAGCCAAAGCCTATCTCACCCGGGCGGGCGGCAGTATCGACGTAATCTATCTCAATGTTCTTGATACCACAGGCTTCCATATTCTCATACATGTGACCAGATGCACGCTCACGCTTTTCATCGTCCAGCATCATCGTATGCATCAGCGCATATTCCGGGTGCGCCGTTGCGCAGTGGTAGCACTCCTGGTAGTTCTCAATCGACAGCTTCCAGTTCGCCGGAATAGCGTAACTCTTTTGCGCGGCAACCTTCAGGTTCTCGAAGTCATACATCTTCATGGCTTCTTCGATATCCCGAATTGCCCCGTCGATCGACGGCGGCTCATCACTGAAACACACCAGAACAAGTCCGTAAACTACACCGACGGAAACGGGCTTCAGCCCATGTGCCGACTTATCAAAACCGTCGTCCATATTGCGCGCAGCCGTCAGATTGCCGTCGATGTCATACATCCAGCCGTGATAAGGACAGGTGAACTTGTCGACATGGCCAGCCGCTTCAAGGCACACCAGGGAACCGCGATGTCGGCATACGTTAGCAAAAGCCTTTAAGTCGCCGTCCTTGCCACGCACGATGATCGCGGACTCCCGACCGACATTGAGTACTCTGAAGTCACCCGGCTCGGGTAACTGCGAAGCATGACCGGCAAGTATCCAGTTGCGATTAATAATTTTTTCGACTTCGAGGTCATAGATATCGGGGTCGGTATAAAAACGCTGGTCAAGCGAATAGCCGGACTTCTGGCTGGCTATAAGATCTTCGATTGATCGCACGTCGCTGTTCATGACGGCACTCATTTTTTATCTCACATTATGAAACGTAACAACATAGAACTTGTTACGATATCACAACCGGTTTGGTCAACAAGATACGTGCTTATCCGAATGTCTAAAAGCGCACTCGCATTTCTGATTTCTCTGACGCTAGTGCAGGTTTCCTGCAGCAAACCTGCAGTGCGAACCAACAGCACGCTCATTGTCAACGCGATCGTTTACGACGGCAGCAGTGGCAATCCCGTGCATGCCTCAGTACGAATTGATGGCGACCGGATTGTTGCGGCCGGGGACCTGCAAGCGCTGCCTGGCGAAGCGCTTGTCGATGCCGGCGGCCTTGCTCTTGCGCCCGGCTTCATTGACACGCACAGTCACCACGATGGCGGGCTGCTCGAATTCCGACATATGCCCGGCGTGTTGAGCCAGGGTGTGACGACAATAACCCGGGGTGCCGACGGTTTTTCCGATGCCGATGACGAACTGCGCCATATGCCGCAGGCCGAATTCAATCTGTCGTTTGCAAAGCTACCGGCCTCTGTCAACGTCGCGTCTTTCTCAGGACACAACAGTATTCGTTACCAGGTAATGGGTGACGACAATCGCCGGGCAGCCTCGCCAGCCGAGCTGCAATCCATGCAGGCCCTGCTTGAGGCCGACATGAACAACGGCGCTATCGGCCTGGCCACCGGCCTTGAGTATGTACCCGGCATTTTCTCGACGACGGAAGAAGTCATTGAGCTGGCAAAAATCGCTGCGGCGTTCGACGGCCGTTATATGAGTCACCTGCGCGACGAAGACGACCGCTTTCTCGACGCGGTCGACGAGATCATCCGGATAGGTCGCGAAGCACAACTACCGGTACAGATTTCGCACATTAAACTCGCGGATCGCGAGTACTGGGGAACGGCAGACGTCGTCATTGCCAGACTAAACGCGGCGCGAGACGATGGCATCGAGATATCGGCGGATATTTATCCTTACGAACGCTGGGCCAGCAATCTTGCGGTCCTGTTTCCAGAGCGCGATTTTTCTGACAGAAGAGTGGCAAAATTCACGTTCGAACATACTGCGGCCGCGGAAGATATCGTGTTGTCGAATTTCGCACCGAACCCCGACTTTAACGGCTTTACGATCACGGACGTTGCCAGAATTACGGAACGCGATCCCGAGACGACGCTCATGGAGTTATCCCGGGCCGCTGATGACTACCTGCGCGAAACCGGGCGTAGCGGCGCCGCTATTATCGCCAAGGGGATGAACGAAATTGATGTCGGTACGCTGATGAACTGGGCGTTCACCAACATCTGCAGCGATGGCGCACACGGGCCCGGCCATCCTCGTGGTTACGGTGCTTTCCCGCGAGTGCTGGGTCGTTATGTTCGCGACCTCGGCGTGCTTTCCCTGCCGGAAGCAATACACAAGATGACGGGGCTGCCTGCTGCTGCCCTGGGGATTCCTGATCGGGGTCGAATCAACGCCGGCTACTACGCTGACCTCGTTTTATTCGACCCCGATGTTATTGAGGACAGAGCCACCATGCAGAACCCGACTGCGCTATCGATTGGCGTGCAGAAAGTCTGGGTGAACGGCGTACTTGCTTTCGACAACGGCGCGCCCACAATGCGTTACCCTGGCCGCATCGTCAGTCGGGCTGAGCGGTGAGCGAAACATACGCCGACGTTGAAAGTTTGTTGCGCAGAACAAACCCGCAGCAACCGGTTTACTGCATCTATGCAGATACCTACCAGGATTCAACTCGAGAATTTGTCGACGGTTTCCCGGGAAGGGTTCTTTACGCGGTTAAGGCTAACAACCATCCGCAGGTGCTGCAGGAAATTTACACCGCCGGCATACGGCACTTCGACTGCGCATCGTTGGCAGAAATCGAACTCGTCAGCGAGCATTGCCCCGGCTCGACGGCGTACTTCATGAACCCGGTGCGTCAAAAAGGACATGCGCGCCGGGCACAACAGGAATACGGTGTACGACACTTCGTTATCGATCATTACAGCGGCCTCACGCCGTTGCTCAGCGAAATCGATGTAACGCAGTCAGTGCTCTTTGCGCGTATGGCTGTGTCGCATGCTTCAGCGCAAGCAGACCTGTCGAAGAAATTCGGCGCCAGACCAGAAGATGTTCCGGCGCTGCTGCAGGCAATTAACGAGGCCGGCACCGAGCCGGCGCTGGCTTTCAACGTTGGTACCGGGGTTGAAGACCCCGCCGCCTACAGCTACGCGATGGGTATCGCCGGCGAAGTATTGTCGGGACTTTCGTTTCGAATTCGCCTGCTCGACATCGGTGGCGGGTTTCCGAAATCGTATCCGGGACTCACCGTTCCCCCGCTCGACGAGTATTTTGGCCATGCCCAGGATGCGCTGCAGGACCTGCCTCTCAGTGAAAACGGCGAACTACTGTCGGAGCCGGGTCGCGCGCTCAGCGCGCCGGGGCTCTCCGCGGTAACACAGGTATTGCTGAGAAAATCCGATCGTGTGTACTTGAACGACGGCATGTACGGTGCATTCTGGGAACTGCGGTTCAAGGCCCACCTGCAATATCCGTGCAGGGTTTTCCGCAAAGCCGAGTCGTTGCGGGGAACAACGAAAGCGTTCAGAGTATTTGGACCGACCTGCGATTCAACGGACGAACTCCCGGCACGCGTCGAACTACCGGCGGACATCGATGTCGGCGATCACATAGAGTTCGGTTCAATCGGCGCCTACAGCCTGAGTGGCAGGACCAATTTCAACGGTTTCTACAGCGATCATGTCGTCCGTATCACCGGACAGGACTCTCACCCGCCTGAGTTAGCGGCGCGTTAAGCGTCGCCAGGAAAGCTTCCAGCCGTCTCAGCTCCTGAGTATTCAAACCCAGCGGCTTGGCCTCATTGTGTCCGATCATCGCGGCCGGCGCGTCGTTGTAGTGATCCAGAACCTCGGAGATCGTCGCCAGCTGTCCTTTGTGCATAAATGGCGCCGTGTTCTCCAGGTTGCGCAGTGATGGCGTCTTGAATGCACCGATCAGGCTGACATCCTTACGGGCGAACAGCAGCTCGTCGCAGCGGCGCTCGGGATCGTCGCTATAGGCGCTCAAACAGTTGAACTCCGCAAGCAGGACTTCGCGAACGCCGGCAACACGCGCCTTGTCAGGCGCATCGCCGGGAAAACTGATCACGCCGGTATTGTGAAATTCATGGTTCGTAAACAGTGGACCGTTGTGACATTGCGTACAGTTCGCGACACCGATGAACAGGCGCAGGCCCAGCGCTTCATCCACGCTGAATATCTTGCGCTGATTCTCGACGTCGCCATCGACAACCGCCTGCACATAGTCGTCGAAGCGCGCCGCTGTCGGCATAACGGTGCGCTCGAATGCAGCGATCGATTTACCGACGTTGGCGAATACCGTGTTCACAGCGATGGCATCGCCACCGGTCGTATCCGGCAGCGCGCCAAACAGGGACTCGTAGCTCGTCCGATACAACTCGTCTGCGGCGATCAGTTTTAGCACCTCTGTCCGATCAGTTGCGTGCTCATTGGCATCCTCCAGCGGCGCCAGCGCCTGCGCCCACAGGCTGTCCCGGCGGCCGTCCCAGAACTGCCACGGACTGTAGGCTGAGCCGACGATGCTCGGTGTATGCCTGTCGGTCGTCCCGATCGCCTGCCCTTTTTGCAGGCCGTCAGTGAAACGACGTTCAGGCTGGTGGCAGGTAGCGCAGGAAATTCCACCGTTCCCGCTCAGGCGGCTATCGAAGAAAAGCAAGCGACCGAATTCGGCGGCAACGGGATTATCGGCGACCGCATTGCTGGGTTGCGGCGGTAAAGCCGGCAGCGATTCCAGCCATAGCGAGCGTAATTCCTGGACTTCGGTTTCAGACCACTCGGGCGGTCCGGCCGGCCAGCGTAACCAGGCCGCGTACACCAAAAAGGCGGCTGCAATAACAAAGGCGAGCCTGGGTACTATCGATCTCACAGTTGCAACGTAATAGTGGCAACCGACGTGCCGTTGTCGGTGATGACCGTCACCACAATCTCCCAACGGCCGCGCATATGAAAGCGCATGCCTTCAAGCTTGTAGTTGCCGCCGCCCAGGTCTTTCGTTACCCGCGGCTCGGTCGGCAGGCCATGATCGTGCTCCGGCATGCCCCCGCTTACCGCAATTGTCGCACCTTCGATTTTGCCGCCGGACGCATCTTCGATATGCAGTATCCAGCTATGCATTCGATTGAGTTCCACCTTGTGATCCGGAACCGTGTACGTGACCAAGAGTTCGTCGGCTGATACCGCAGGAGGCAGAAACAGCCCACCTGTCAGCAGTACCGCCACAGCCAGCCCTCCCCCGAAGCATTTTTTAAGGCGGCCACTCATAAGGAGATACTGAAGCTGTACGAGTAGCAGAAGGCCGATAAAAAATGGCCAGTAGCCAGGCCCGGTAAAGCCGACTTCAAACGGAAACACGGCTGCGTAGAGCTTGCCGGTCTGCGGATGCTGCGCCGAGACAATACCTATGAAATCACCTTCTTCCGTGAATTCGTGATTGACGATATAGACATCGGGCTCGACCATCGCCGACCGGTAGAAGACGGTCGCGTCGCCGATGTTTTCTATGCGCTCGACATCCTCCATACGGGCAAAGCGCCCTTTGCCCGTCACGTCCCGGATAATCCGGAAATCAACCGGCATGACCGATAAAGCATCGTGCTGATACTCCATCACGAAAACACTTTCCGCCGCCACCGGGAGGTCCTCGCAATACTGCTTATGGCCCGTCACCGCTGGCTGGTAGACTTTGAAGTGTGCCCGCAAATAATTCACTTTGATGACACACAGATCGTCCTCTTCGACCACACCACCATGCGCCGCCGCATTTTTTGGCCAAAACAAGAGGGCGGCGCAGAAAAGCAGGCAACAGCCGGTAATACGGTGCACAATCATGAGCCCATTCTAACCACACTCGCCTTCGCCTCAAAAGAATGACCCTGATCCTCGCCACCATTGCGCTGTTGCTGGGCCCGCTCATCTATGCCGCGGGCCACAGAAACCGACTGCTGCGCCGCACACTCGACGTTCTGATCGTATTAACGATTGCAGCCATCATCATCGTGGACATCGTCCCTGAAGCGCTCAGGCACGGTGGCTCGCTGGCCATCCTGGTGCTGGTTCTCGGCGTCGCCTTTCCGGTGGTGCTGGAGCGCCTCTTTCACAAAGCGACAGATGCCGCGCACCTCGTCATTGTGGCACTCGCGGCGCTGGGATTGTTGATTCACGCCGTTGTCGACGGTTTCGCACTGCTGCCCGAAACCGGTCGCGGCCTGGCGCATGCGGTCATATTGCACCGGCTTCCTGTCGGCATGGCGCTGTGGTGGGCAGTAAGGCCCAACTTCGGAATACCGATTACCGCGGCAGTGTTCGCGTCGGTGATACTCGCAACCACCGCCGGCTACCTCGTCGGCGAATCGATTCTGGAATTGGCTGAGGTCCGTACGATAGCTTTGTTGCAGGCTTTTGTAGCCGGATCGTTGATTCACGTCGTCGCATTCGGCGTCAAACACAAGCACTGAGGGGCAGAACCCTTTTAGTCGGTCTTTAGCCCTACTTGAGATAGTGCCCGCGGTAGAAAATCAGCGGATCGCTTTTTTTGTCCTCGAAACTCAAGACCCGGCCAACAATGATTTTATGATCGCCGCCATCGTAGCGATGTTCGGTACGGCATTCGAAGACAGCGGAAAACTCCGGTAGTACGGGAACACCGGCAACGCCGGGCTTACAGTCCAGGCCATCGAACTTGTCGTTACCCCTGGCGGCAAAGCGCTCGCAGACAGCCTGCTGATGAGTTGCCAGAACATTCACCGCAAAATGCTCGGCGTCGACAAAGGCCTTATAGCTCAATGACTCTTCACCGACGCTCCATAGCACCAGCGGCGGATTCAGCGAAACCGAATTAAAGCTGTTAACCGTAATGCCGATTTTTTCGCCATTCTCATCCAGCGCAGTGACCACCGCAACGCCCGTCGCGAAACAACCGAGTGCGCGCCGGTACTTTATGGAATCTGTTTCAGTCGAGGACAACGACTACCCTTTTTCTGTCAAATAAATTGAAGCCGACACTCAGTATGCCGCCGGCGATGAGATGCCATACGCCCCAGACCGCCGCAATCGCAGCCGCACCACCGACGCCCTTGAGCTGGGACAGCAGAATTATCAGTGCAAGCCCGGAATTCTGAATGCCGATCTCGAAAGTGAGCGAGCGCCTCACGGCGGATTGCCGTGACAACAGCCGACCGACGACGGCACCCGTCCCGAAGGCTGCTGCATTGTGCATGACGGTAATGCTGCCAAGCAATCCCACGGCGGGCCAGAGTAGCGGGAAAAAGTAAGCGATGCCGTAGATAATCGTGCCGCCGAGAACCGCGGTTCCTACCAGCGTGGTCTTGGCACGAATCCTGCGAGCGAGGTCAGGTGCCTTGGCCGCAACGGTCATACCCACCGCGAGTGGTATCGCCAGCAACAGGGTCGTCTGAGCGATGAACAGTAACGGGTTGACCTCTAGCGAGGTGAGTAACTGTGCCGTCGGCGCGTAGGCATTTGACCAGAATATGGTCGATGCCGGCGTCAGCAGCGCAGCGAGCAGACTCGATGTCGCGGTCAGCGCTACCGATACGGCGATGTCGCCACGAGATAGATAAGTCAACAGGTTCGACACGGCACCGCCCGGACAGCAGGCGACTACAATCATACCCAGGGCGATCGATGGCGGTGGCGAAAGCAGGTGGATCAGGCCGAAGGTCACCAGCGGCAACAAAAGTACCTGCGAAACGACGCCACCGAGAAGTATCGACGGTGCGGTTGCCAGCTCCCTGAAATCCTGCAGGCGCAAGCCCAGCGCGACGCTGAACATGACAAGCATCAAAGCCATGGCGACGCCCATCTGCCCTATCGGGTCGAGGACGATTCTCAGACCATCGAGGTCGCCGATATCGGTCATCCGGCAGTCGCGCGTTCAGCCCTGGGCGGCACCGGCGAGAAATAGCCGACAACGAGTAACATGACACCTACGCCGAGGAATGAAACGATCCGGGCGACGGTTCCGGTGTTACCCAGGTCGATAACGAACAGTTTCAGAACGACGATGACCATCAGCGCCGCTCCGGACATCCAGACACTGCGATTGGCGCGTTTTGTTCCCAGCACCATCCCGCTCAAACCCAATATAGCCCAGTAGATCGACAGCGTGCTTTGTACGGCAACCGACGCCATCAACGCACCGGAATCCCAGGCAACCCCCGTCGTGTGGTGCACGATGCGAACGACCGACAGCGTCGAGAGCAGCAGCGCGACACCGCCGAGGATAAAGCGCGGCAGGCGCGTGTCTTCCGTGAAACGCCAGCGCTCGTACTGCTGCTGCAGCCGCATGCTGTAGGCCAGCAACGCGATAGCCGCAATCGACAGGGCATCCAGCGGATTCAGGATCGGGATATACGTCATTGGTGCGGGATCACCCGGACCGCTAATACACACGCCGATCACCAACAGCGCGTAAGCGACGACGAGCAACAGGGCCGCAAGAAAATAGGCATCGAAATGCTTCGAAAACGGCCACCCCTGCTTCGGCCTGTCGCCGCGTTCAAATAACAGAGCGAACGCTCCACCTGCCAACACCAGCAGGCCAGCACTCCAGGACCAGACGTCGTTACTCACTACGCGGTCGAGTTGCCAGGACACCTCGTACGCCAGCAGGCCGACGAAAAACAGGGCACCGCCACCGTGCGCGACCGTTATCAAGCGCCGTTGCTCGCTTTCGCAGGCATAGAGTATCCAGACATGGGCAGCTATCGCAATCAGCCAGGCAAGCGCGCCGAGGCCCGCGAAAAAGTGGTCGTATTCAATCAGATAAGCGAGTGCCGCGATCAACAGCGCCGGCAGCAGGGCCAGCGAAACGCGTTGGTAGGCAATCCAGTCGAACCGTTTCCCTGCGAGGGCGAGCGCCGAGAGACTCGCGCTGCCAAACAGCAGCAAAGCATGCAGTTGCCTGCTGGCCGGTACGCGATCGGCAATCTCCAGCGCGCCGGTGCCGAACCAGAACATCAGCCCCCACGCCAATAATCCGATGGAAACCGGCCGCAGTGAAGCGTCGGCGCGTTCATCGCTGCGCAGCCTGCGCGCCGAATACAGGGCCATCCACGCGATCAGCGCACCGCCCAGAACATTGCCGTTGAGAACGGGAATCCCGAGATCGTCTGTCCAGCCATAGGCGATCAGTCCTGCGCCGCCGGCCAGCGGTAGAAAGCCGAGCGTAATTTGCCACAGCGTCTGCCACTGCAGGCGAGTCGCAGCGAAATTCATCGCCGCGAAGCTTGCGCCGAAGAACGCCACCGCCAGCATGAGCTCAGCGCGATACGGAGAACGATCGGATATTTCAGCGAACCCGGCGCCAAACCACCAGGCAAGCCCCCATACGAGCAGGCCCACGGATGCTAACTGCTGCCAGTCACGACCGCGATTGTCTGTTCGCAGCAGGTGCGAGGAATACAGCGACGTCAGCGCGATCAGAACGCCGCCGATCAGGTTGCCGTTCAAGATCGGAATCCCAAGACCGTCGACCCAGCCGTAGTTCAAGAACTCGGCACCGCCTGCAAACGCGAGAGCGCTGCCAGACATTTTGGCAAGCGTGGTTTTCTGTCTAACGCCGATCCACACGAGCGCCGCAGCTTCCAGCGCCCAGGCGATTGCCGTCCAGCGGTCATCCAGCGCCAGCGGGATGGCGATCGTGCCAAACGCGACCGCAAGCGCTATGAACGCCTGTGTCAGCAAATCGAAATTCTTCTCCTGGGTACGCCGCAACCACAGCGCTAATGCTGCATAAAAAGTCGCAACGATTGCTGCACTGATTGCGAGCCCGTACTCTGTGTCGTTAAGGAGCTGTGTTTGCAGCGCGAACGCGATCGTGGGCGTACCGAACAACAAGGTTCCATCGACATAGCCGCGCAGTTTCGGCCGCTGCCGGAACGCGAATAAAACAGCGATGGTCGTGTAGAACAAGAAGTAGAGAACCAGGAAGGGTTCGGTCGTTGCGAACAATGCAGGCACGTAGTACTGGTAACCCCAGATCGTGCCAACGCCGAAGGTAAAAACGAAGCCGATAATATTGAGTTCACGCCAGGCGCGATACCAGGCCACGCCAAGTACGGCACAGTTCAGGATCAGGTAGTAGCTGAAGAGCGCGACATGATTACCGCTTCCGGTAGAGATCAACAGCGGCGCCAGAAAACCGCCGGTCGTCCCCAGTATCGCGAACGCCCGCGACTCCTGTTTGATGGCCAGGGTACCGGCGGCGACGGTGATCAGAATCAAGAGCCCGAAAGCGACCGGCGATGACAACAAACCATGCAGCTGGAATGCGGCGAAGACGGTCAGGAACAGAACGCCGATACCGCCACCCTGAATACTCAGGGCGAAGACCCGGTTGTCCTCCCGCTTCCGCCAACCGAACGCCAGCAGGGCAACGGCGAATCCTGCCACCGCCAGATAACGCACGCTCATCGGTATCGAGAACATCTGTTGCTCGACCGCGTACTTCAACAGGAACGCGACGCCGAAAAAGGAAATGATGACACCGACTTTGACCGGTACATTGCCCGTTGTCAGCCAGCGCCTGGCAACATCGAGGGCATGCGCTCCCATACCCGGCTCGGGGGCAGGTACCGGCGTTCGCTCTCTGACCGCCGCATCGGCTTCCGGCTGAGGCTCGATCGGAGCCCGGCGCACGGGCTCCGGCGCCGCAACGGGTGTCGGCCCGGGTGCGGGCTCGGACGTGGGCTCGGGCTTGGGCTCCGCTGGCGGCACGGCCGGTGTAGGTTCGTATATCGACACTCGCTGCGGTGTATTCAACGATTTCTTCGCCGCTTTCTCGACAGGCGCGGTTGCCGCGTTGCGCTGCTCGAGCGTGTCGATACGTTGCGCAAGGCTGCGAATCCGCGATTGGGCGTTCAGCAGCCGCTGCAGCAGCCAGCCGATCATCAGGCCGGCGACAATGCCGAAGAATCCCTCACTGCCCGCCATTATCCAGCCACCGGCAAGTGCGCCGATCACTCCGAAAACCAAACCCATACTAGTTACCTCGATGCTCGTCGAAAAACTCGAACATCAGTCTGGACCCCCAGATGTCCACGTCGGGGTCCGGGTCGATACAAATCGCCTGTTCCGGCATGCTCGCCGCCTGCAATGCGGTCACGCAATAGCCATTGCTGCCACGAAAGCCCGGCGTGCCGGGCCAGCGATGATTGCCCTGTGGCCAGATGCAGTCGACTGAAGGATAGTCGGTATCGCCACAGGCAACAGTGCACTGCACCTCAATTTCGTCAATGGCGGGCGCGATCCAGTTCTCGTTTTCTGCAGCGCATTCCTCATTGTCATTCCAATGTTCGCTGACTGACGTCGTCGCCGCGTAAAAATAGCCGCCGGAGCTCCTGCTGCCGTCGTGGGGCACCACGTCGTCCTTTCCGCCATTGATCTGCAACAACGGCATTCGCCTTGTCGGGGTGCACTCGAAACCGGGCTCAACCCGAGCCCCCACCAGCGCGGCGGCGGCAAACAGGTCCGACGCCTCGCAGGCAACGCGGTTCGCCATTTGCGCCCCATTGCTGAAGCCGGATACGAAAAAGCTGTCGGCGTCGACGTTGTACGCGGTCGAAACCGTGGCGACGAGCGCCCTCAGGAAACCGACATCGTCGTGACAGGACGCCCAACCGCACTGACCGCAGCTTCCGCACTCCGGCGGGCAAGGATAGCTGGCGGCATCGTCGCTGCAGATTGGTCCGTCCGGGCCCTTGTCGAATCCGTCGGATATATGGTTCCAGCTCGTAGCCTCCCACTGCGCCTCCCGGGACTCACCCGCCATGAACCAGGTACTTTGCGGGTAGATCACGACGTAGCCGTATTCCTCGGCATAGAAATTCAGCCCCTGGGTAACTTCGGCCTCGGTTCCCGTCGCGGTACCACCGTAGCCGTGCAAGAAAATCGCAACGGGATGATCTTCCGAAGCGCTGTAAGCGGACGGCAGAAACACGAAGTACTCGCGCTCCATACCATCGTGCTGCAGCACATGTCGCGTCATGACGGGTTCGGGCCGGTCGCCCGACGACGTGCATCCTGCGACGACTATTGCGAGCAAAATTCTCGTCGCTAGAAAGCGCGTGAATCCGCTGGCTGCAAACTTCCTGGCCAATGCTGTCCCCTTCGCAATGCTTCTGCAATAATAGCCAGCATAAACAAATACAGCACATCCGTCGGGGAAATTCAGTGAATAAATCAATTGTCGCGCTCGCGGCATTCGCAATGCTGGCTGCGGCTTGCAGCAAAGAATCCGAAAACAACGAAGACGGCAACTCGGAGCCCTACGCCAGCCGCTACGTGGCACTGGCCGCAGAGAAAACGCTACTGCGGGGAGCGACCGTTCTGACCGGCAACGGCGAACGCCTCGACGGTGCCGACATTCTGTTCGACGATGGCAAAATAGTCGCGCTTGGCGCAGAGCTGGCGGCTGAAAACGCCACGATTATCGATGTGACCGGCAAGTGGATCACCCCCGGTATCATCGATGTACATTCGCATCTTGGCGTGTACGCCTCCCCCGGCACAGAGTCGCATTCTGATGGCAATGAAATGACGGCACCCGTCACCGCGGAGGTCTGGGCGGAACACAGCGTCTGGCCACAGGACCCGGGGTTCACGAAGGCGCTCGCGGGCGGCATCACGGCGATGCAGATTCTGCCTGGTTCGGCCAATCTCGTTGGTGGTCGAAGCGTTACAGTTAAGAACGTTCCCGGCCGTAATGTCATGGACATGAAGTTTCCGGGCGCGCCGTATGGCTTGAAAATGGCTTGCGGTGAAAACCCCAAGAGAGTTTATGGCGGCCGCGGCCAGGCGCCGGGTACACGCATGGGCAACGTCGCCGGATATCGAGCTGCCTGGATCGAAGCGGCGGATTATCGCGACAAGCTTGCCGCCGCCGAGGATGGACAGGGTGAGGCGCCGCTGCGCGACCTTAAACTCGAGACGCTTGCCGGCGTACTGAACGGCGAAATACTGGTTCACAATCACTGTTATCGCGCCGATGAAATGTCCGTCATGCTCGACGTTGCGAAAGAGTTCGGCTACAAGGTCACGGCATTTCATCACGCGGTCGAGGCGTACAAGATTGGCGATCTCCTGGCCGAAGCCGACACCTGCGCCGCCATGTGGGCGGACTGGTGGGGCTTCAAGATGGAGGCCTACGACGGTATTCGTGAAAACGCGGCGCTGGTCGATAAGGCGGGCGCCTGCGCCATCATCCATTCCGATGACAGTCTCGGCATTCAACGCCTGAACCAGGAGACAGCAAAGGTTATGGGAGCAGCGGCCCGGGTCGGCGTTGAAATCCCGGCCGAGCGGGCCATTCAGTGGATAACCCGCAATGCGGCGAAATCGTTGGGTATTGACGATGTAACCGGCACGCTGGAGGCTGGAAAAATGGCCGATGTCGTAGTCTGGAACGGCAATCCATTCAGTGTCTACAGTAAAGCGGAACGCGTCTACATCGATGGAGCGCTCGCCTACGAGCGCGGCAATGACGCACTCAATCCGGTCACCGACTTCACGCTGGGAACAGCAGCATCCGCAGGGGGTGCAAAATGATTCGCCTCGTCTCACTGCTCACAGCCCTGTGTTTCGCGCTGCCCGCCATAGCGGACACTACGGCGATCGTTGGCGGCAAAGTACATACAGTAGGACCGAATGGAACTCTCGACAAAGCGACGATCATTATCTCTGACGGACGCATTACCGCCGTTGGCGACGGCGTCAGAGTTCCCCGCGATGCCACTGTCATTGACGCCACCGGCAAGATCGTCACACCCGGGCTGTTCAGCCCCATCGGCAGACTTGGGCTCGTGGAAGTCAGCAGTTCGGCCGGACCTGTCGATTCGTCGCAGTTCGGCGATAAATTTACGGCGGGCTTCGATGTCGCAGATGCTTACAACCCGCGCTCGACCCTGATACCGGTGCAGCGTATCGAAGGCATCACGCGTGCAGCGATCGCACCCGCACCCGGTTTCGGCGATGATGCCTCGGGACATGTGCTCTCCGGTCTTGCCGCGATCGTCAATCTCGGCGACGACAGGCCGCTGGACAAACGCGGCGCGGCGATGGTCGTCACACTCGGCGAAGGTGGCAGTCATTTTGCCGGTGGCAGTCGCAGTGCTGCCTGGCTGGTGTTTCGCAATGCTTTGAACGAGGCCATCGACTATCGCGACCATAAAGGCGACTTTGAACGCGGCATGCGACGCGACTATGAGCACAGCATTGCAGACCTTGAAGCGCTGCAGGGCGTCATTTCAGGTGAGGTCCCGTTACTCGTTAATATCGATCGCGCCAGCGATCTCGAGGTACTGGTCGCATTCGTCGAAGAGTACCGACTTGCCGCCATCGTCGTGGGCGGTGCTGAAGCTTGGATGCTGGCCGATAAGCTGGCGCAGGCCGACATAGCCGTGATTCTCAGTGTCACCAGCAATCTTCCCGGCAACTTCGATCGCCTCAATGCGAAACGTGGCGCAGCGAACATCCTCGCGGCAGCGGGCGTTCGTTTTGCGCTTTCAGATCGTCAAAGCCAGTCCCACAACGCGCGCAACATTACGCAGACAGCCGGCAATGCGGTGGCAGACGGCCTGGAGTGGGATGCGGCACTGCGCTCGATAACACTCACACCGGCTGAGATGTACGGGCTCGATAACAGCGTCGGTAGCATAGAAGTCGGCAAGGCCGCCGATATTGTCATCTGGCCGGCAGACCCGTTCGAGCTGACAAGCTATGCGGATCAGGTCCTGATCAATGGCGTCGCTGTGCCGATGGAAAGCCGGCAGACGCTGCTACGCGACCGCTATCTGCAGATGGACTCGGAGAAACCGCCAGCCTATCGTGACAGATAGGCCCGTACCTGCCAGGAAAACAAAAAAGGGGTCAGAGCAGGCTCTGACCCCTTTATCCCGCAATCATTGCCAGTAGAATGGTTCCGTCCTTCGGCTGCCGGTGACTTTTTCGTTCATCGTAGCCGCGTCGTAGAGGCGACCGTTCAGCATGACCATGTTGATCTTGTCTGACTGAAAAATGTCCTCCAGTACGTTGACGTCGAGGACGATCATGTCTGCCAGCTTGCCGGCCTCGATCGAACCGATATCATCGTCGAATCCCAGCGCCATAGCCGGTGCAGTCGTTGCGGTTCGCAGCGCCTCGAGCGGCGACATCCCGCCCATCGCAAAAGTCCACATCTCCCAATGGCTCGCCAGTCCCTCGCGCTGGCCGTGCGCGCCGATACTGACCATGACACCCCTGTCCGCCAGCATCTTCGCGGTCACTGCGCTTACCGTATGGTAGTAGTCCGATTCGGGCGCCAGCGTACGGCGCACGGATCGCGGTTGCAGTATATGCGGTGGCACGAACGCGGACAGAATCGGGTGTTTCCAGACTTCCGTTTCCTGGTACCAGTAGGTCTCGCCGGACAAGCCGCCATAGGTCACGCCCAATGTCGGCGTATAGGCGACGTTGGTCTGACTCCAGAACTGCAGCACGTCGTCGTACAGCATCGACTGCGGCAGATTGTGTTCGATAGCGCTGTTACCGTCCGCGACCATCGACAAGTCCATGTGAAACTGCGAGCCGCCCTCGGAAACGACCAGCATGCCCTCTTCACGAGCAGCCGTCGTCACCTGCTGGCGCTGTTCGCGGCGTGGCTGATTGTAGTTTTTGATACTGCGCGCACCCTGCGCTTTCAGGCGCCGAACGTGTTCGCGAGCGTCGTCCAGTGAGTTGATATCGGCGAAGTACGTCGAGCGGGCGCCGTAGACGATGTCCCCGGTCGAGAAAATACGAGGTGCCAGGATAGTCCCCGTGCGCTGCATCTCCGCGGCCGCGAAAATCTCGGTCGCATCGTTCGACGGATCATGTATCGTCGTAACACCGAACGCGAGCGTCGCATACGCCATCCAGTTCTGTTCCGGGATCATACCGACACCAGCGGAACCGTGAGCATGTGCGTCGATAAGACCGGGAATAATGGTCTTACCGCTTACGTCGACACGCGTGGCATCGCCGGGTATTTCAACTTCGCCTGGCAGACCGACCGCGCTGATGCGATTGCCGTTAACAACGATCACACCGTCCTCGATCACACCGCCGTCTTCGCCGGACATGGTCACGATACGCGCACCGAGCAAGGCGACGACGGAAGATGGCACCTCCGATGCGAGGCGCATCGACAAGCTATGACCTTCGGCCGGCGCCTCGAAACCGCCTTCGTCGTCATCGCCGGACACTGCAAACAACTCGTCGCTGTTTGCCTCGAAAAGCGTAGCGCCCAGTGTCCAGGCAAGTGTTGCGCCGCCATTGACCCAGTGAGGATAGTTACCACCATCGCCGCTGGCCTGCGTCATGTTGACGCTCGACTGGCTGGTCGAAACAGACAAGGGCTTGCCGCCCGGCGGCAGTGGTAACGCGAAGACCTGGTAATTTTGCCGAAATGCGAAGTGTTTTTCGTCCGGCGCAACTTCGTATTGCAGCAGGTGTTCGCCCGTTGCGTGCGTGCGCGCTTTTTCGCCATTCAGGTCAACGCTGACCAGTGAGCGGCCGTCGTCACCACGTCGCGTGACGAACAGGCGATCATTGTGAGCACCGAAGTGCGGGTTGTGGCCATCCTCGCTGACCAGGGTCGCTTCGCCGCCCGTGGCCGCGACCAGGAATACTCCGGTCCGCATCGACCAGTCCGGCGATGTCAGGTAGCCGCCGCTGCCAGCCTCAAAGACGACAGAACGATTGTCCGGGGCGAAACGCGGACCGTGATAGTGGCCCGGTTGTCGCGTCAGCCTTACGCTTTTGCCGCCTGCTGCACGCACCCGATGAACATGAGCCAGCTCCGTATCATCCCAGGTAATAAATGCGATATTCCTGCCATCGCGAGACCAGCTGGGGTCGTATTCAAAGTGGTCCGTCGCATCGCGCGTCAGACGCTTGGGTTCTCCATCGGGAAGACTCTTTATATAGAGTCGCCCCGCACTCTCGAATACGACCTTCGAACCGTCCGGCGATACCTCGGCATTGCGCACCATCGTCGTATCGAACTGCGCGGGCGCGACCTCGACTTTGGCCCGCGGCGCATCGTAGACCGTGCGGGTATCATTGACGTGAAATTCGATCTCCGAGACTGCCTTGTTATCGATGTCCACGCGTTTGATACCGCCACCGGACCAGAACACGATACTTTTTGAATCCGGCATCCAGTCCATACCCGGATAGGTACCGTGCGTCGCCCAGACTTCCTGCAGGTCTCTGTCGAGGCCTTCGTAAACCGGGTACTCCGCGCCGCTGGCCAGGTCTTTCACAAACAAGGCCGTATTGCCGCGAATTCGCCTGATGAAGGCGAGGTATTTGCCATCCGGGGACGGGGTCGGCCGCACTGAACCGCCCGCGGCACTCACGTAGTCTTCGCTGTTGCCCGTCTCCAGGTCGAAACGGCGAATAGCGAAGACCTCGCCATTCGAGTCCTGGGCATATATGAAACTACCGCCGGGCGTCTGATCGAGCGCATAGTAAATGTAGCGGCCGTCCGGTGAGAACGCCGGCTCTCCAAGCGCTTTTTGATGTGCTTCATTGGGACGTTCGACGACGGCAACACCACCGCCGCCATCTCGATGGTACAGCCAGATTTCGCCGGTTCCGGCAGAACGCGTCGTCGTGAGGTGCTTCTTTGCAGCGATGTAATCGCCGTCGGGCGACCAGTAGGGATTGTTCAGTAAACGGAAATCCTCTTTAGTAAGCTGCCGGGCATTGCTGCCGTCCGCACCCATAATCCAGATGTTATCGCCGCCGCCCGCATCGCTGGTGAACGCTATTTCCGATCCGTCCGGCGAAAAGCGTGGCTGCATGGACCAGGACAAACCGCTGTTGATCGATTGCGCGTTGCCTCCCTCTATCGGCAAGCGATAAATATCGCCCAGCAGATCGAACACGATGGAGCGGCCATCCGGACTCACATCGACACTCATCCATGTTCCGGAGCGCGTATCGATGGCGACCTCTCTCGGCTCGCCAGGAATCGCATTGACGTCCCAACTGTCTTCCTCGGCGGAAACGCCCGCGAACGACAGGAAAATCAACACTGCAACGAAGATTTGGATCGACTTCATATCAGGCCTCATACATTCAGATCAGGCCGGGATAATAGCAGTCTTCCCTCATGCAGCCACAGAACATCGTCGGCGGCCTGCAGCATGACGTCGCTGTGTGTCATGGCGACTTTCATTGCATCCAGTTTCGCTATTGCCGCGACAACCCGGTTCTCGAGTTCGCGGTTTAAGCCACTCGTTGCCTCGTCGAGTAACAACAGTGCCGGTCGGCGGTAGAAAGCACGTGCCAGCAGGATACGCTGCACCTGCCCACGCGACAGTGACGAGCCGAGATCGCCTATCTTTGTCTCGTAGCGCATTGGTAAACGTTCAATGTCGTCGGCAATACAGGCAGCATCTGCGGCTTTGCGCACGGCGAGCATATCGGCACTTGGGTCGAACAACGCGATATTGTCAACAACGGAGCCTCTAAACAGAGTGTCCCCCTGGAACACCGTCGCGGTCTGGGCACGCAGTTCCCGAAGCGACCACTGACCGACCCGGCGTTCGTTTATCAGAAACTGGCCCGCCGCGGCAGTCTCATTGCCGGCGATCAGCTGCAGCAGGGTACTTTTACCAGAGCCGGAGACACCTGCGATCGCGACGAAGCCGGGTTTCGAGAGCTGCAGCGAGCAGTCCGTCAATACCTGCGATTCGTCGACGGCATAAGCGAACGAAACCCGGCGCAGCTCGATGTTAGCGATCCGCTCGGTACAGGCCGCGGCCCGTGATAATTCTTCGTCGGTGAACACGACATCAGCAAGTCGGCTCAACGGTACCTCGAGGAGTCTGTATTCGAGTACACGATCGACTACGCCACAGCCGCGGGTCGTAAACATACCCAGATACGCGATGTAGGCCGAGATCATACCGACACTCACCTGGCCGTCCAGGCCGCTCCCGGCGAGCAGGTAGATGGCCATAATGCGGGCGCTCTGAAACAACAGTTGCCGGATAGCCGTATCGACGACGGCTACGACGGCTGTGCGAATGCGCGAATTCGTGGCTGCGGCGAACAGCTTGCTCCACTCGGATTCCCGAGCTGCCTCGCCGTTACCGACCTTGATCGTCTGCATAGCCCGAAGCGTTTCGAGAAAATGGGTTTGCAGCGCCGATTCGGCCTGGGCGATGTCGTTGCTCAGACGCAGGTTGCGAGAGAAGATCAGTGCTCGCCATAGACACCAGAGGCCGAGAGTCACGACCATGAGCAGCGTCAGGCCCGGCTCATATACCATCATGACTGCGGTAATCAGCACGATAAACACAGCGTCCAGAACGAGCGCAGGAAAGGCATGAATGACAAAACCCTGTATCCGGGTCAGCGATTGAATGCGATGCTGGATATCTCCCAGATCCCGACTGCGAAAAAACCGTACCGGCAGCCTCAGGAGTTTTTGCAATACTCGTGTCGTGATATCGAAAATGGTCACATGGCCCAGATACTGAAACGTCAACTGCCGCATGACGTTTGCGATAATCTGCAGCAGCAGTAGTAAGAAGAATGCGATAGCAACCGTATTGAGAAGGCTGCTGTCGCCGTTACTCAACACCTGGTCTATTACGATCTGCAGGTAGTAAGGGGTTGTCAGCAATAAAACTTCGCAGATCAGCGCCAGTACCAGCCCACCCAGAAATTGCCGACCGATGTCGGCGTCCCGGGCGATCAGGCCACTCAGCTTCAGGCGCGTTGGCGCAGCCGTGCGACGCAACTCCGATGGCGCCGCCACCTCGAGAGCGACACCGGTGAACGAGTCGCTGGCTGCCGGTAAGGCTTCACGAACCACGCCCCGAGCCGGGTCGTGCAGAACGAGATATCGTCGGCCAACCGATTTCAGAACCACGAAGTGACTCAATCGCCAGTGAAGAATACAGGGTGTCTTCAGTTTTCCGAGCTCCCGGAACTCGCAGCGTAACGCGCGCGTAGTGAGACCCAGCCGCGTGCAGCACTTTTTGATGCTGCCAAGCGTCGCACCCTTCGCAGAGATTTCGTGCTTTCTGCGCAGCGACGAGATATCGGCAGGCAGGCCGAAGTAGCCTGCCATCATTGCTACGCAGGCGAGACCGCACTCACTGGTCGTCGCCTGCCGTACGACGGGCAAGCGTCTTCGCCCGCTCATAGAAAGCCACGATCGCCCGGCCACCTTTGGTATCGCCTAAGCGCTGTTACTGCGCTGTAGTTGCAGCGGTTCCAGCAGCCAGTCGACGAGATTGCGGGACTCAAGAACGATCCGGGCATTCAACAGCATTCCCGGCCGCAGCCGCATACCGCCAATACGGTTTCCGGTCTGCGGATCGCGAAGGCTTACGCGCACCTTGTAGGCCGCCTCTACAAGGGGAAACGTCTGCGGTATTTCCGCCGGTAGCAGGACAATGTCCGAGACGCGTTCTACGGTGCCTTCGAAAGTACCGAATTTCTGCGGCGGAAATGCATCGAGCGCCAACTGTACGGTCTGGCCCGGCCGAATGAATCCTGCCGCCCGCGACGGTACATAGATCTCGGCGGCAAGCACCATGTCGGCCGGAAGCAAGGTCATAATTAGCTGTCGGGGACTCAGCAAGGTCCCGACACCGACCTCAACGGAGGCAACTGCTCCGGCAATCGGAGCATTCAGAACCGTGAGCCGGCGCGACTCGAACTCAGCGATCTGTTGCGCCAGTTGTGCGTGCGCCGTTCGCAACGCAGATCGCGCCGCCCCGGCCTTGTACGGCACGTTGGCGAGGCGCGCGCGCAACGATTCCCGCTCACGATTCTTGGCGGCCAGACTCTGCTGCAGACGAACCAGCTCCTGTTCTCGAAAACCCTGATCTTCACGCTGCAACAAGACCTCCCAGTCAGTTACCGCACCGGAAACACGGCCGCTGTCGAGACGGGCGGCCTTGTCGCGACTCAGGGCTACCTGCCGCGCCTGCCTGGCAAGGCGTGCCTGCAACGAGGTCAGCTCGGCATCGTAGCCAAGTAGCTGCATCGACAGGGTCTCAACCTCAAGTTCTTGCTGCTCATGCGACAGATAGATTTGCTGGTCTATCTCGCGAATCTCGTCCCGAATCTTCTCCAGCACATACTCGTTCTTACTGCCGCCGCCGACCAGCCCCGAGTCCGTCGACAGGTAGATTAGCGGGTCGCCCGGGGCAACCGAGTCGCCAGGGCTTGCGAGAATATTCCGAACGATCGTCGATGCGTCGTACGCGATGCGAACAACGCCGGGTTTCGCGACCAGCCATCCGCGTGCCGCCTCGTTTCTGGAAAATTCGGCGGTGCACAAAAACGCACCACCCGACAGAAACAGCACAACGAGTAAACCGTTCAACCACAGCCACGGACGCGGTACCAGGCAGATCGGACGGCCGGGTTGCTTTTCCCGCAGTGCCTCGATCGCGCGCTTGCGAAACAGATTGTCGGTACTGGCAGCATTCATGCCGCCATGATCTTCTGCGACCGGGTGTTTTTACAGAGTCAGAAACTGCGTAATTCGAGGAGATAGGCGCCCGTTTCTGCGCTTCGGATCACTGCCAAAGAAAAGGGCCGCGTAAAGCGGCCCTTTTCGGTACTGCAAAGCTACCCGTTCTTTAGAACGTCTGAGACAGTCTCAGGAAGTAACCTCGACCGAATACGCGATAGGTATTCGGATCGGTGGTCGCGTTGAAGCCCGGATCGATGTACGGCGGCTCTTCGTCGGTCAGGTTGGTAAACCCGGCTGTCAGCCTCGTTTCGCCCATTGCATCCAGCGTGTAGTTGAACACGAGATCGTGATACAGGTAGGAATCAACCGGCTGATCGTAGGTCACGAACACTGCCGGAGCATCGATAGCGCTGATGTATTCGGCAAGATAACCTACCGAGAGGTCTCCACGGGTGAAGTGCAGCGAGAAGTTCGCCTTGTCTTCAGCGTAGGTGCCACCATCTTCTGCCGTTACCGGCGTATGCGTACCTAGCAACTGCTGTATCGGAGCACCCGGACGCGGGGTCTTCTCACGCTCCAACAGGTGAGCCCACAACAGCGCCGCCTCGAACGAGCCGATTCCGGTATCGAAGTTATACCGAATCTCGGTATCGATACCCTCACCAGTCTGCGCCGCCAGGTTGACGTTGGCGTCAACGATGTCGCGAATCGTGTAGTCGATATCGCCGCGTCGCGTAATCAGATCACAAGACGCCTGCACCTGCTCTACGTAGCACTGATCCAGTGTGAACTGCACACCGAATGAGCTGATCGCATCGTCAAGCTCGATACGCCACCAGTCGACCGTCAACGACAGGTCGCCGCTGCCGAATTCAGGCGTGTACACGAATCCTGCTGTGTAGGTATCCGCCGTTTCCGGTGTCAACTCCGAGTTACCGCCGATGAGTGAACGCGTTTGCGTATCGGTACGATTCGCAGCCTGCGCACAGCCTGGTGCAAAGTCAGTACCGTTACCCGTGTAGCCGTTCTGGAAATCACCCGGATCGCAGGGATCGGTATACGTCGGTGCGCTGGTGCCGAGACCGTCGAACAACTCTTCGATCGTCGGTGCGCGGAACGCCGTACCCGCTGTTGCACGAAGCTTCAGTGAATCAATCGCCTGGAATTCCACACCGAACTGCCAGGTGGTGTCATCGCCAAACAGATTGTAGTCGTCATATCGAGCGCCGGCCGTCAATGCCAGAGACTGGCTGCCGTTGTCGAATATGGGTGCGTACAACTCACCGAACAGCGACGTCGAGTACAGAGAACCGTCGGTTCCCTGGCCCGTTCCGCCGGTCACGAGACCAAGCGCCTTGGCGGAATCCGGGGTGTACTTGAAGCGCTCCGCGCGGTACTGCGTACCGACAGCCCAGCCCAGTTCACCACCCGGAAGATCCATCGCGGAACCGGTGATGCTGGCGCCGACGATTTCCTGATCGGCGACTCGTGAGTCAACCAGTTCGACCCCGACATAGTTCAGCATGTCCTGGGTGATGCTGCCTTCGCCACCGAAGAAGTTCAGCGGTACACAGCCGGTTATGAGCGTCGACGCATCGGTAAGGTCGGTGTAACACTCAGGCGTTCCGTCACCATCGAGATCGGCCGACGGACCCATGGCATTTGTCAGGCGAACACCCGAGAACTGACCGAGGTCGTTGTTCACCAGCGTACGTTTACCGCTGTTGTAGTAAACGTCCCAGTCATTATCGCCAATGGTGCCGTTGAAACCGAAGACAGCCTGGAACTGCGTAACGTCCTGCGAGAAGTGGCGTGGCGTTTCCGTCATACGACGACGAACGTTCGTCAAAGGCTCGTAGGGCAAGGCCGTTCCGTTGGCTGCATTATACGCATCCACTGCCTGCCGCAGATAGAAGTTCTGCTCTGACAGTCCCGTGTACGACGTACCGTTAAAGCTGCCGTCAAAGCCCGGATCGAGGTTCGTGTCATACGGCAACGGTGCGAGCTCCTGATCGGAGTTGCGGTTATTACCACGGAATGCGGCAGTAAACATGATGTCGTCTGTGACTTCGAACGAACCTTCACCAAAGTAGTTGAGACGTTCATACGGCGTCTGCATGTAGTTGGTCGGCGCGTAGTTGTAGGTACGATTGTCGTACTGGGTCATGACCGCACCCGGCGTCGGAATCATGAACAGACGATTGACGCCGTTGTCCGGGTCGTGGCTGAGGAAGTTCAGGCGCGACTCGGGAATTCTCGATGAGCCGAAGAACGTACAAAGGTTTGACGGATCAACTTCGCAACCGATGTCGGTGTCGTAGTAGATGTAGTACGACCCCTGCAGGAATGCCCACGGCGTGTCGCTCTGCAGCGCCTCTTCCTGATCGATGTATTCGGCACCGAAAACGAAGTTGCCGCGATCGAAAGAAGTACCGGCGATGAACGACAGAGCATTCTGCGTGCCGTTGTCCGTGTCAAACCATGCCGCGTTCTGAACATCGATATTTACGCCTTCGAAGTCCTTGCGCGTAATGATGTTCACAACACCGGCGACTGCGTCTGCGCCATATACGGCTGAAGCTCCGTCTTTCAGAATCTCGACGCGCTCAATCATGATCGACGGAATCGTCGTGTAATCGCCGCCATCGACACTTCGCTTGCCGTTGATAAGGGTAATCGTACGTTCCGGACCCATACCGCGAAGATCGATTTCGACAGTACCTTCCTCGTCGTTACCGTTGTTGGTTGTCGTGCCCAGCGGCGTACCCGACATGGACGGCATACGCTGAATCAGATTGCCGACATCCGTTATACCTTGCGCCAGAATGTCCTCGCGATCGAGAACGGTCACCGGGCTGGCGCTGTCGAGATCCGCGCGCTTGATACGCGAACCCGTGGTGACGATCTCTTCCAAGACCTCGTCGCCAGCCGCGCCCTGTGCCAGCACACCTGGCGAAAAACCGACAGCCAAAGCCCCGGCGCCCATTCCGACACCGAGCCGAATAGCTGCTCGTAATTTGTGGTTCGAAACCATGCTTGTTCCCCTTATACTCATTGGAAAGAAGTAGTAACCGCGGCATCTAAACAGGCATAAGACGTGCAGAAACGCCCAGATAACCGCGGCCCATGTAGCGATATGAGCACTTGAAGAAAGTGTTGTGAATATGACGCAATAAGAGTTACGCGGCGTTTTTGCTACAGCGTTTTAGCGACGTAGTTTTTGTACAGCAAGGTGGCTTCCATTCAAGTGTTTACGGAAGCAAATGGGGTAACGGTAACGGGGAACAATTGCCTCGGCGTTTTTGCTACGAGGCAATTTTACCGCTTGTTGCAGGGTGGCAACAAAGTTTTGCGCAAACGTGCCCGCCGGCCC
This sequence comes from Woeseiaceae bacterium, assembly GCA_021773035.1. GTDB lineage: Bacteria > Pseudomonadota > Gammaproteobacteria > Steroidobacterales > Woeseiaceae > UBA1847. The sequence continues at coordinate 131,062 of JAJFKU010000023.1, read as the reverse complement.
CGAACTAGATGTTCTGCTTGTTAAAAGCAGCCTCCAGGTACATTCGCAGAGCTGCCGTGCCGGTCTTGCGCTGCCGCTGACGGGGACTGATCACAATGACGTTTCTGCCGGCGGACTCGGTATCGGGCATAAGGTCGACCAGGCTGCCCGATCGCAGATAGGCTTCGCACAGATAGTGTGGCAGTCGGCTTATACCAAGCCCCGCCAACGTTGCCTCTCGAGCCTCCAACAGACCGGAAACGACATATTTGGCATTCACCGTGACCGTGGTGGTTTTTTCGTTGCGTTCAAAGCGCCATGACTGCCGCTCGCCATCACTGTTTTCGACAATGCAGTCATGACTTTCCAGGTCGAAGGGCGAAAGCACCGGACCATGCCGCGACACGTACTCTGCACTGGCGAATACAGACTGCTGCACGTACGCAATGGTGTTCGTCCAGCCGCCGGCAATCGCCACCGGTGCCAGCGTTATCCCGAGGTCGACCGACTCAGCGGCCGCCTCGGTCCACACGGTTATCGGTCGCCGCTCGATACGGATGCCGGAATTTTCTGCTTCGAACGCTGCCAGCCGTGGCTCAAGGTAGCGGTCGATGATATCGGGCGGCGCACCGACAACGATCGGCGCCGTATTTGCGATGATGGACCCAATCGTCGCCAGCGACTGCGCGTTCTGCGCGGACTCCAGCAGCAGCTCGCATTGTTCCAGGCAACGCCGGCCGGCTTCGGTAACGGCAATGTGTTTAGGCGAGCGATCAAGTAATTTCACACCGAGCGTACGTTCAAGCGCTCCTAATCGTCGACTAATGGTTGTTCTCTCCATGCCAAGGTCTGCCGCGCAACGCGATATTCCACCCGTTTGAACAATTTTGGCGAACAACGCCAAATCGGCCACTTGTCTTAACTCACCATGCATCGTCTTACTCTCTGGTTTATTTACGCTAAAAAACTTTCTACTTTCGTCTTCGGCCGCTTAGAACATCGGGTTCTATGTTGGCGGAAAGGCGTTACCTAAGCGTTCTATGTATAGGACGCACGAAGTTTCAAAAAAGTTGTTACGTAACGTGCGTAAAAAAGATATTTGCGACCATTACGTGCGGACTTTTAGTAACGATGGAAAGTTTCATCTGCACTTAATTCTTTCGCACGAAAAAGTGAACGATATAAAGAAAAGTGTTGTCACACTTAATTGCAGTTGCGTGTTGGCGCAGGGGAGAGCTGTGAGCAAATACAAGAAGAATACGGAATTAGACAAATACGACGTCGCAATACTTTCCGCTCTTGCCACGAATACACGACTAACGACGGTTGAACTCGCATCGATGGTTCACCTGTCGAGAACGGCCGTGTCACGACGCATAGCCGCATTGAAAAGAGCCGGTGTGTTGAACGATGCCGCAGAGGTGCTGAACTATGAATCTCTCGGCTTCGCGGTTCGCGCGGTTGTCGAAGTCAAGTCGCCAAGCCAGGTAGCCAAGACGCTGAGGAAACGCCTTCTGGTGCAACCCGAAGTACTCGCCGTATCGGTTATCGCCGGTGACGGACTTCTGTGCCTCGATGTGATTGCCGTCGACATGGAACACCTGCATGCGTTCATCAACTCCCTGCAACACAGCGGCGACACCTCGACCAAAATCGTGTTTGCTGAAGACAAATCCGAACTCACGCTGGTAGAGCGCATCCGAATGCTCAGCGAACATGTCACGAATGGCCTCGTAAGGGTATAGCAAGCGCTGTTATTCTGCCGGCATGGAAGATGTCGACGTAGTCATAATTGGCGGCGGTGCCGCAGGCCTCATGTGTGCAATAGGCGCTGGACAGCGAGGCCGCCGGGTCGTTGTTCTGGAAGGCTCCAATAAGATCGGCAAGAAGATCCTGATGTCCGGCGGCGGGCGCTGCAACTTCACCAACCAGCACACGGATTCATCGCACTTTATCAGCGCCAATCCACATTTCTGCAAGTCGGCACTCAGTCGTTACACCCAGTGGGATTTTGTGGCGCTGGTAGAGAAGCACGGCATTCCTTTTCACGAAAAAACGCTTGGTCAGCTTTTTTGCGACAAGTCGTCAAAGGATATCGTCGCGATGCTCGCTGCCGAATGCGACAGCGCGGGCGTAAGGATACTGACCGACTGCGCCGACGCCGCCGTGGCACGCGAAACAAACTACAGCATCGACTGTCGTCGCGGCAGATTTAGCTGCGAATCTCTGGTCATCGCTTCGGGCGGTTTGAGTATCCCGAAGATGGGGGCGACGGATTTCGGCTACCGGCTTGCGCGCCAGTTCGGTTATAAGGTGACGGAAACCGTTCCGGGACTCGTGCCATTCACACTGACCGGCGCCAGCCACGATTTAAGCAGGCGCTTGTCTGGAGTAAGCTGCCGAGCCGACGTCACGGCAGGCGGCGCCAGCTTTGTCGAAGATATATTGTTTACGCATCGCGGCCTCAGCGGGCCCGCTATGCTGCAGGCATCGAGCTACTGGTCGCCCGGGGAATGGATTACGCTCGATCTGCTGCCCGATGCAAATGCCGCCGAGCTACTGCTCGCGGCAAAACAGTCCCGACCGAAGTCTCTGCTACGCGGCCTGCTCGCCGGTTTTTTTCCGAAGGCGCTCGTTCTCGAACTGCAGGCCTTGTTCTGGCCCAGCCGGCAGGATGCGCCGTTGGCCGGTTTCAGTGATGAAGAACTGCGGGCGATCGCCGCCAGCCTCACGTCGTGGCAGATCAAACCGGCAGCGACCGAGGGCTATCGCAGCGCTGAGGTCACCATCGGCGGTGTGGATACCGATGCCATTTCGTCCAAAACAATGGAGAGCAAGCAGCATCCGGGCCTGTATTTCGTTGGCGAGGTACTTGACGTTACGGGGCATCTCGGTGGCCATAATTTCCAGTGGGCCTGGTCCTCGGGGTACGCCGCCGGGCAGGTCGTCTAGGATTAGGCTAACCTTTCCGTCCATTGATGCATCGAAACTACGATGGCGGCAGTAATCGATATCGGCGGCACGCCGACACAGGCGGATTTTCACGAGGCGATTTCGGCGAGGTCGGACCGTTGGTATTCAGCGTGCCTGAAAATAACGCGCAACCCCGATATGGCTGCGGATGCGGTGCAGGACGCCCTGCTCAACGCCTGGAACAAGCGGCAGCAGTTCAATCATGGCTCGCGTCTCGATACCTGGATTCATCGCATTGCGATCAACGCGGCGCTCGCGCAGATACGCAAGCTCAAGCCCGGCGTCTTCGAAGTTCTCGACGACGACGTCGAAAGCACTGAAACCACACCGCATCGAGCCTGGGAGGATTATGAACTGGAGAGCGATCTCGCCAACGCGCTTGCACGCCTCTCAGAACTTGAACGCGTGTGCTTCATTCTTAAACACCTGGAGCAATGGCGCGTTCGGGAAATCTCGGCAGAGCTGGGTGTAAAACAAGGCCGTGTAAAGCAGGCCGTCTTTCGAGCGGTGAAGAAACTGCGTGTAAGCATGCAAAGATTGCAGGAAGAAAACGATGACTGACAATACGAACCATACAGACGAGCTCGTTTCGGCGCACCGCCAGGAGATACATAAGGCACCGGAGCATTTGGTGCAGCAGTGGCATGACACCATTGATAAGGCTGCCGCTCTGGAGAGGGGGCGTGAAAAAACACACCGCAGCAACTGGCATCCGGGCTCTTTCTTCTGGGGCGTAGCTGTCACCGCGGCACTGACCGCCGGCATAGCAATCGGCATCTTCGTTGCCGGCGACAACGGTCATAACGAGGTGCCGGTGCTGGCCAACACTACGCCAAGAAGCGATGTCATTCCGGCCGCACTGACACGCGGCCTGCAGTTTCATCTTCTCGACAGCAGGAAACAACTCGCCAGCCTGGGTCCCGACACCGATAGAACAGCGCTGGTCCTGCAACTGATCGAACAGAACCGCCTGTACGAAACCGCGGCCGATCAGAACAACGCACCCAAGCTCGCCCGCGTGTTGCGTGCCTTCGAACCCATTTTGCTACGTCTGGCAGCTTCGGATATTGCGCCCGAGGATGCTGAGGCTTTGCGTGCGCAGCTCTCGTTTGAGCTCAATGTGATGCTAACGAAGCTGGCGGCTGAATCATCAGATGAGGCACATTCAACCTGATACAGGAAACGACGATGAAAACCCTATCGAAAATTGCTCTGATCGTGGCAGCGCTGTTCCTGACCACCACCGGTGCTGCACAGGAAAACGCTCCCGACGATACTGAGTTGCTAAAGCTGGCCGCTATGGAGGCGCTGATCTCAGCACCGCCGGAAAAAGCACTGCCGATGGTCAACAAGGTACTTTCCGGCAACAACAGTGACGAATTGAAGGAACGTGCCCTGTTTATTCTAAGCCAGATTGACCGGCCGGAAGCACATGCCACACTGCTCGATTTCGCGCGCAACGCGAGTGGCGATTTGCAGCTGGAAGCGATTCGCATGATCGGAATTGGCGGCAATGACGAGGCACTGTCCAACCTGAAGTCCGTTTACGACAGCGGCGACAGCGAAGCCAGGAAAGCGGTTCTCGAGGCTTTTCTGATCGCTGGCCATAAACAGGCGGTGTTTGATATTGCACTGACCGCCGAAGGCGAAGACTTCGAGGAGGCCGTGGATATGCTCGGCATCATGGGCGCCCGCGAAGAGCTTCGCGAACTGCGCGGGCGCACGGGAGTGTCGGAGGCGCTGATCGACGCCTACGCCATTTCCGGCGATTTCAAAGCGCTGCGCGAAGTATCGCTGGATAAGGGCAATCCCGAACTGCAGGTACAGGCAATTGAGGCAATGGGAATTGTCGGTGGCGACGAGGTCAACGCAACGCTGGTACAGATTTACCGTGATGCGGAAACGGAGGACGTTCGTGAGGCGGCGCTGGACGGCATGATGATTTCCGGAAACGACATTGGCATGCTTGAGCTCTATCGCTCGACGGACAATGCGGCGGCAAAAAGAGAATTGCTTGAATACCTGGTCATCATGGGAAGCGACGAGGTCTGGAACATCATTGACTCGGCACTGGATGGCGGTCAGTGATGCGTCCGACAAAGCTGCTGCTGTGCGGGGTATTGGTTGCGATAACGTCATACAGCAGTGCCACAGCGGCCGAAGTCCCGGCACCGGACGCCGATGGCTGGCACTCGTGGCAGGTCGATGCGCCGGATATCAGCAGTGAAATTTGCTGTTTCACCAGGAAGAACGGCGGCAAATCGCAGCGCGGATGCCATCTGGACGATCGGGGAATCGGTTTCTCCGGTCGTCACGATAACTGCGAGACTGCGCCCGGGACCCTGCACGTCTATGTGCGGATGCGTGACGGCACACCGGCCGATATCCAGATACTCAGCTCCAACTGCCCCGTTTCGACGGAAACGGCGCTCGTCGATCATGGCCTCGTCTCTGCAGAAGAGAACCTCCGCTGGTTTCGGCACGTCATCGAAGACCGGAAACTCAGCCGCACGGTGCGGGAGGAAGCCCTGTTCGCCCTGGTCATGTCCGAATCCGACGCCGCTTACACTTATCTGGATAAGCTGCTGAGCCGCCGCTAGCGGGAGCGCTGCGGAATCGACTAGAAGGTCAGGCTGAAGGTTGCACCGCCGGCTTTGTTCTTACTGAGCCGAATAAATCCATCATGGGCGATCATTACCTGGCGCGCCAGCGCCAAACCAACCCCGGAACCGCCTTCTTTGGTCGTGAAAAACGGCACGAAGATTTTCTGTGCTATCGCATCCGCAACGCCGGGACCGTTATCCGCTACTTCGATAACGACATTGCTGCGGCGATTTAACCTTCCCGTGAGTGTGATCGTTGCATCGTCGACACCGGCCGTTACCTGCCAGGCATTTCGCAACAGGTTTAGAAGCACGGGCTCAAGCAAGTCCCGGTCGGCCTGTACGTCAAGGCCCGTTGGCTGTACCTCCCAGGTGAAATTCACCTTGCTCTGCGGCCATTCGACCACTGCGAGTTTACCGATAGTCTCGAACATCTCTGCAAGCTGGATTCGCTTCTTCTCAGGCGGAGCCAATCGCGAAATCTGACGATAGCTGTCGACGAACTGCGTCAGGCTATCGGAGCGGCGCGCGACCGTCGCCACCGCATCGCGCAGATCCTCGAGGTCCTCATCCAGGGGAAGGTCGTCCTTGTCTTTTCGGATCACATCGTCTACGACGTCGACGGCCGTCTTCGCCAGCGAGGTAACGGGAGTAATTGAGTTCATGATCTCATGCGTCAGCACGCGTACCAGGTCTTCCCACGCCTTGGCCTGCGTGGCATCCAGTTCGGTTTGAATGTCCTGCAGCGAAACCAGGCGTTCGCTGTTGCCGGCAATGACGATCTCTGTCGTCGCGAGCGTCAGGTGATATTCGATGTTCTCAACGCTGAACGTCACCAACTGCCGATGACCCGGCACAGCTGTCGCGATCGAATCCGCGAACTTGAAACCGAACCTTCTGAGGTCCTTCAGGTGCGTTACGTGTTCCGCACCGAACAGCCTGCGCGCGGCATTGTTCTGCAATGTAATCGTGTCATCGGCATGCAGCGTCAGCAACGGTACGGGTATGTGCTCGATAAGCGCTCGCAGCCGGCGAACCTCCATCTCGTGTCCGGCGCGCCGCTGTCGCATACGATCGAGTATTTCTGTAAACGCATGACCCAGTACCCGAAACCCGGCGCCGTCGTTCTCGAAGTCGAAACGCTGCGAATAGTCCGCGTAGCGAGCAGCATCCAGGAACCGCGCGGTCTCCCTGTTCGTGCGGCTTATAAAACGCCATAGCTCGGCGGCGAGAAGTATTAAAAGTGTCACTGCGATCAAGGTCGCACTGTGGTAACCGGGACGCATCGCCAGCCACACCACTGCAGCCATACTCACCCCTACCACGGCAAGGCGGGCGAACAGGAACAGCCCAAAGGTCTTAAAGATCATGCTTTTCCATGCGTCGGTACAACGAGGCGCGAGTCAACCCGAGTTCACCTGCAGTTCGCGAAATATTGAACCCATGTTTACGCAGCGCTTTCTGAATCGTTTCCCGCTCCATCCGGTCTAGATTGAGGATCGCCGGAGCAGAGCCTGTTTGCCGCGGTTCTTCGGCTGGCGCACTGTAATCGAGCTGCAGGTCACGTGGTTCGATAGTTTCACTGTCGGCGAGGATGACAGCACGCTCTACCGCATGCCGAAGGGACCGCACATTGCCAGGCCAGGAGTAAGCCCGCAACGCCTCCAACGCCGCCGCCGACAGACAACGCGACTTGCCACCGTATTTTCTCGAATACATTGCCATGTAATGTTCGGCGACAGGTACGATATCGTCCTTTCTGTCCCGCAGTGGCGGAATCGTCAATTCCACGGTATTCAGGCGGAACAGAAGATCCTGCCGAAAATGCTCCGGGTTCTTTAACTGTTGTGGCGGAACGTTGGTTGCGGCGATCACCCGCACATCGATTTCGTGCGACTCGTCAGAGCCAACCGGTGTGACGCTGCGCTGCTCCAGCACACGCAGCAGCTTCGCCTGCAGATGCAGCGGAAGATTACCGATTTCATCGAGAAACAGAGTGCCGCCGTTCGCCGCCTGCATGCGGCCGAGACGATCCTCGTTAGCGTCCGTGAACGCTCCTTTCTTATGGCCAAACAACTCCGACTCGAACAGCGTTTCGCTGACTGAGCCCATATCGACGGTAAGGAAAACCTTCCCCGCCCGTTTTGACGCCCGATGCAATTCTCTTGCTATGAGCTCTTTACCGGTGCCGTTCTCACCCAGTATCAGCACGTTCGCGTCGGTCGGTCCCGCACGCTTTACGACGGCGAGAACGCGGTCCATTTCGACCGACTTGGAGATGATGTCGTTGCCTGCCACGGCCTCTTCCAGCAACACCCGGTTCGTTTGCCGTAATGTGCTCGCCTCCGCCCGGCTACGGCGCAGTTCAACCGCTGCGGATACGGTGGCGACAACTTTTTCGTTCTGCCACGGCTTGGCGATGAAATCCGTTGCGCCGCGTTTCATCGCTTCCACGGCGGTATTGACGCTCCCATGAGCGGTAATCATGACAACAACGACCTGCGGGTCCACCTCCAGTATGCGCTCCAGCCAGGCGAGGCCTTCGGCCCCGGTGGATTCCCCGGGGCCGAAATTCATGTCCAGCAGTACCGCGTCGAAACTGCGTTTAGCGAGTAGCGCCGGCACCTGCTCTGGATTACTGCAGGTCACCACCTCCGCAAAGCGGCGCCGCAACAGCAGGCGGCCAGCCGTCAGGATGTCCTCGTCGTCGTCGACGATCAGGATGGTGCCGATATTCATGGGATTCGTACTCCTTGAGTGTTCGAAATCGTACACAGACTGTCCGGCAGCGTACAGTTCAACGGCGTGCTGGTTTTTAAATCTCTTTTAAAACAAATACTTAAATATTGGCATGCTACTTGCTATCTATCGGTTATGGATAAAATCAGAAAGCTGAAAAGCCAGAACAGCCCGCCGGGCATGGGTGTGTCCGGACAGGGCATGGACCGCAAAGTTGCCAGGAAGACACCGCTGTCACGCAGGGCAGGCTATGTCGCCGGCGGGCTGCTGGTGCTTGTTTTCGGCTGGTGGTTCGTCGATACGCTGCTGAACGGCCGCAGCCTGAGCATTAACTCGGAACGCATCGTTGTCTCCACGGTTACGCTCGGGACGTTCGAGGACTTCATACCGCTACGCGGCCGGCTGGTGCCTCGCAGTACCGTTTATCTCGATGCGATAGAGGGCGGCCGCGTCGAGGAGATACTCGTTGAGGATGGCGTACTGGTAGCAGCCGGCGATCCGATCGCCGTGTTGTCCAATACCAACCTGCAGCTCGAGGTGCTCGGTCGTGAAGCGGCTGTTACCGAACAGCTCAACAACATGCGCACGATTGAGCTGCAGCTGGAACAGAACCGTCTTGAGCACAAGCGCAACCTGGTCGAAATCGACTATCAGATCAAGCGCCTCAATCGTGCCGTGGAGCGGCAGCGAGATCTTGTTTCGAAAGATCTCGCCTCGCGCTCCACTATCGAGGAGCTGGAAGACGAGCTCATTTACTATCAGGCGCGTCGCGATGTCACGCTGGAAAGCCAGTCAACCGATGTGCTTATGCAGGAAACGCAGCTACGGCAGCTCAGGGAAGCCGGCGGTCAGCTGCAGGCGGGCCTCGGCTTCGCCAGAAAGAACATTGACGATCTGAGCGTCCGTGCGCCCTTACCGGGCAAGCTGTCAGGGTTCAATATCGAAATCGGACAATCGATTGTCCGCGGCGGCAGACTTGGGCAGATTGACGATCCGGACGGTTACAAGCTGAACGTGCAGATCGACGAGTTCTATCTCGGCCGGGTCGATCTGCAGCAGACCGCCGTTGCAGAACACAACGGCCGCGACATCGACCTCCGCGTGACGAAGATTTACCCGCAGGTCAACGACGGTCAGTTTGAAGTCGACATGGCGCTTGCAGAAGAACCCAGCGGTCTTCGCCGTGGGCAGACCATGCAGGTGCGGCTTACGCTCGGCGACAACTCGGATGCAATCTTGATACCGAACGGCTCGTTCTATCAGGAGACCGGCGGCAACTGGGTGTTCGTCGTTTCGGCCGACGGCAGTGAGGCGATCAGGCGCAGCGTTCGCCTCGGTCGTCGTAATACCGATTTCATCGAAGTTCTCGACGGGCTACAGCCCGGTGAGGAAGTAATCACTTCGCCTTACACAAGCTACACCGATATGGATCGACTGACGCTCGATAGTCAATAGCCTTAACGCAGGAGATCAGCAATGCTCAAGCTACACAATATGTACAAGATATATCAGACCGACGAAGTCGAAACGATTGCTCTTAATGGCGTCAATCTCGAAATCGCTCAGGGCGACTTCGTGGCGATCATGGGGCCGTCCGGCTGCGGGAAATCGACCCTGTTGAATATTATTGGCATGCTCGATAACCCTTCCGAGGGCGACTACTTTTTCTTTGACGAGAACATCGCCGGATACAACGAGTCGCAGCGCGCCGAAATTCGTAAGCAGAATATCGGCTTCATATTTCAGAGCTTCAATCTGATTGAAGAACTCACGGTCGCGGAGAATATCGAACTCGCGCTGCTGTATCACAACATGCCATCTGCAGAGCGTAAGAAGCGCGTCAACAGTGTCATGGACCGCATGGGAATCGCACACCGTGCGAACCATATGCCCGGCCAGCTATCCGGCGGTCAGCAACAGCGGGTCGCCGTTGCGAGAGCCGTTGTCGGCGATCAACCGCTAATCCTCGCGGATGAACCGACCGGTAACCTCGACTCCGTTCATGGCCAGGAAGTCATGGAGTTACTGCGCTCACTGAACAAGGAAGGCACGACTATTGTCATGGTGACTCACTCTCCGGCACACGCGGATTACGCCCACCGCAGGGTGAACCTGTTTGACGGGCACATTGTTACCGAGAACACACGCGCAGCCTGAGGCTGACCTGGGAACACCAATCGGGAAGTATTATGCTCTGGAACAACATTGTCATAGCCATCCGCAATCTGCGGAAGAACAAGGTTTTCGCAGCCATTAACATCAGTGGCCTTGCGCTGGGCCTTACCATCTACGTTTTTGGCGGGCTGCTCGTCGAGTACGAGGAATCGCATGATCAGGGCTTCAAGAACACGCCGTATACCTACACTATCGGGTCCGTCGCATCTCCCATGCTTGATGTCGGCGTCGACAGATTCAATGCGGTATTCATGGCAGTTGGCCCTATCATCGCGGCAGAAAGCCCGGACATCGCGGCGGTCGCTCGCACGCGAGGCATTGAGTACCTTGTTTCGACAGGCATAGAGAGTTTTTACGAGAACATTCGATTTGCCGACCCTGAATTTTTGCAAATATTCGACTTCGAATATCTGTACGGGGACGCCGACGCACTGCTCGACCCAACGGGAATCCTCTTCACCGAAAGTATGGCCATCAAACATTTCGGTAAGACGGACGTGCTTGGGGAAACTGTTAGCTTCGACAACGAGTTCGATTTCCACGTGGCGGCCGTCATAAAGGACGTAGCTGCCAACACACATTTCCATTCCATTCTCAGCGATACTGGTCTCGGAGTTGTCGCACCCGTTAGAGCATTGAACCGGCTACGCGACTACGATGCCGATGCCGGCGACTGGAACAACCTGTCGTTCGGTGACATAACCTACGTCATGCTGCCGGAATCGCTCGACCAGGCCTGGCTGCAGTCGCAGATGAACAGTATCTACGAGCGGCTGGTTCCCGACTCTCAAAAAGAAGTAATTTCTGCTTTTGAAGTCAATCGATTGCAGGACGCAAATACCGCGGTCTGGGATATGATCGGGCTGCCGGTGATCGGTGTCGTCTCTTTGCTGAGTCTCATGATCCTCATTATCGCCTGCGTCAACTACACCAACCTGGCAACTGCGCAGTCATTGGGGAGAAGCCGTGAAGTCGGTATGCGCAAAACGATGGGCGCGACCCAGCGACAGCTATTGCTGCAGTTCCTGACAGAGAGTCTCGTCATAGCGACCATCGCGATGGTCATCGCCATTGCGGCCCTGGAAGTCATCATTCCGCTATTCAACAACGCGACCGACAAAATCATGACGCTGGACTATCTCAAGACCCTGCCGTGGCTACTGCTGACAACGGCGCTCGTCGGCTTGTGCGCCGGCCTCTATCCAGCCTGGCTGATAACGCGCACCAACCCGATCGAGGCGCTGCGCGATACGGCACGCAAAGGCAGGAAAAGCTCGAAAGTGCGGTCAGTAATGATCGGCGCGCAGTTCGCGATTTCGGCGTTCATGCTGGCGCTCGTCACGATCGTGTTTATGCAAAACGACCGCGTCAAGGAAGGCAGCTACATCTTTCCTCGCTCCGAAATCTACACCATCGACCGCCTTCGGGTTGAGGGCATAAGTGACAAACTACCCACTTTGCGTCGTGAACTCGAAGCGCTCCTGAATGTTGACAGCGTCGCGTACTCGTCGCAGGTGCCGTTCGAACAAAACAATTCTCAGCTGGGCGTTTCGCTGCAACCTGGCGATGACGCGGGAGAATTTGTTCTGATGAATATGAGAATGTCGCCGGAGTTCCTCGATGCCTATGATATCCCCATTATCGCCGGTAGAAACCTGGGCGAAGAAGTCAGCAACGACAAGCAGACAGACGACGATACGACGGCACTGAACGTGCTGGTCAACGAGCTCGCCCTGCCCCTGTTTGGGGTCACGAGAGCCGTTGACGCAGTCAACAAGCGGTTTTACTCAACAGATGACGACGACGGCACCTCGCGCGAATTCATCGTCGTCGGCGTGGTGCCGACACAGAACATTGTCGGCCTTTTCAATCGGGAAAAACCCTGGATGTACCAGTACGTGCCGGAATCGTTCCGTATCGGTTCTGTCCGCATTACCGGCGGTAACATAATGGACACCGTGGAAAACATCGAAGATATCTGGAACAGGGTTATCCCCGACTACCCGATACAGGGACGCTTTCTCGACGACGTATTCGAGGACGTTTACCAGATACTGAGACTGATGAACGCCGCGCTGGCGGGTTTCGCATTCGTCGCGCTGTCGCTGGCCCTGATCGGTTTATTCGGGCTCGCGGCATTCATGGCGGCGCAGCGAACCAAGGAAATCGGCGTTCGCAAGGTACTCGGCGCCAGTTCGCTGCAGATCGCAAGACTGCTGGTATGGCAATTCTCGACACCCGTTCTTTGGGCACTGCTGGTCGCACTGCCCGCAGCTTACTTTGGCTCCAGGACCTATCTAAATTTCTTTGCCGATCGCATTGAATCGCCGCTACCGATCCTGATCGCGGCGGGACTGGTCGCGGTATTGCTGGCCTGGGCGACCATCGCGGGCCACGCAATTCGCATTGCCAGCTCCAATCCGATCACGGCACTGCGCTACGAGTAGCGCAGTGCCCACGGGGGTCAGCGCACCGGTCTTGCGTGCGCGGCGCCTCGGAGGATCGCATTCATGAAAATCACATTCAGGCCATCGAGATAGGCGCGAACCGTCGGGTCATGCGTAAAACCGATCACGAAGCCCTTGCCGCTGGGCTGTGCCACGACGAACGGTTTGAACGCCAGCTGTTTTCGATTCTGTTCCCACATATAACCGCTGGCGAGCAGTTCGTCGGCGGCCGGAAACAAGGCCACATTGACGCCTTTGTCCATCCTGATCGGTGTATAAATATCCGGCCCCCGGACCAGCACATTCAGAGAGCTTGCAACACCGGCCCCGAGCCAGTGGTCCGGATCGACATTCGCCTGCGCCAGAACGCCGGCCACAGAGTCGGGAGGACCTTTTTCGGCAATGATGAGCTTTTGGAAGTCTTCTGCACTTTCGAGGTATCGCCCCGCGACGGTTTGCGGTGGCTCCTCATCGTCGGCGGCGGCTTCGTCGCCGGAAGCGCCGTCCTCATCATGCTCGACAACCGCATCCTCGCGACGAATCGCAAGCAGGTCGATAGCCGGATCGGCAAGATATCGATTCGCATTGCCGATGCCTATCAGGACACCGCCACGAGCTACCCAGTCTTTCAGCTTCGCGAGCCCTTTCTCGCCAAGCACCGCAGCGTAGTCACCCGAAGATGCCGGCATGATCAGAACATGAAAACGGCCAAGATCACCTTCTGCAATCGTCGCGGTTCGAATCGCAGTTACGGGGTAGTCGAACTGGCGTTCGATGACAAAACGCGTATTACCGGCGCTGTACTGACTTGTTGGCTCGTCCCAGAAAATAGCTACGTTGGGCCGGTTGAAATTCACCACGTTGTTGCTACCGAAGTTCGGCCCGTCTGTTACCCAGCTGTCGTCAACGGCATTAACGTCCGCTCCCGTGCTATGCGCCAGCTCCCGAAGCGTCGCGCGCAGATCGTCGCCGTTGTCGGCAACGTCGAATATCGCAGTACCCGCCGGATAGCGCTCGCCTGAATGAGTAAAAGCGAGATCGCTGCTTTTGGCCTTGAGCCCGCGTTGCAGAGCACCGCTGAGTAAGCGCGTCGCGGCTGTCGAACCCCACGGAACCAGATAGGCGACCGTGCCATCGCCGCCGCTCACGGAACCCGGCTGAATCAACCCGGAACCGGCTGCCACAAGATTAGCTGAAACCGAACGATTACAGACGTCCGTCTGGACGTTCATCATAAGCGGCAACGACCATGCGGTAACATCGTAAATCGTATCGGGTATTTTCTTCGCGCGACGGCGCTCCTGCTCCGCGAGGTAGTCAGCATCGAGCGGCACATCGGCATCGAGCATGGTGCGGATGAATCGCTTGGCCGGCTGCGCCAGATCGATGACATAGGAACCGGCGGTGTAGGACTTGCCGCAGGCGTTGAATGTCGACGTCGCACGAGAAACCTCGACGCCCTGCTGTACGAGAAGGCCCGCCATCTTGTTGGCACCGGACTGATCGTTCTGCGCAGGAATAATGTACGACCTGATGCGCTCGCTCGACCCCTCTTCTATAGCGGTGAGCTGATACTGGTAAAAATCCTGCAGCAGCTTGCCGCGATTCTCAGCGACCGTCTGCGCTGTCCCCAGCGACGTTATGAAATGATTGCGGACGGTAAAACGGTAGGTCATTTCGTTGCCGTCGTATTGACGCACGACAAGGCCTCGTGCGGAAGCCTGCTCGTAGGTCATGGCAATGCCGCCGAAGTAAGACGGCCAGCTGGCGCCGTAGCCCGGATAAAACGCGTCATAGTCTTCACGCGTGTAGTAGTCCAGACCGAATTGATCGAACCAGTAGGCATTGGTGCGACCAAAGAGTTCCAGACTCTCGGTCTGATCCTTCGCAAGATGCGGATTAAAGGGCAGCGCTTCCGGAGAGAAGTAGTAGCTGCTGTCGGAGCCCATTTCATGGGCGTCGACAAACGCCACCGGATACCACTCCTGCAGGATACGGATGCGCCCCTGGGTTTCGGGCTGCGTCATGATGAACCAGTCGCGATTCATGTCGAACAGGTAATGGTTGGTCCGCCCGTTCGGCCACGGCTCGTTGTGCTCGGCCGATATCCGGTGCGGACTGGGCTGCAGGCCGCTGGCGGTCTCGAAACGATGAATAAAACGATCCCGGCCGTCCGGGTTTTGCATCGGATCGATGATGACGACAGTGTTGCTGAGAATATCGGCCACGCGCTCGTCGCCACGGGACGCCAATAAATGATACGCCGTCTTTATCGCAGCATCGGTGGACGATATCTCGTTGCCGTGGACACCGTAAGAAAGCCAGGTAACTGCCGGCTGCGATGCAATAATTTCCTCGGCTTCGGCTTTGCTCGTCGATCGGGGATCCTTGAGCCGGGCCATGTTTGCCTTGATTTCATCAATTCGCTGCATGTTTTCCGGCGAAGTAATGACGGCGTAGATAAGCTCCCGGCCTTCCCAGGTCTCCGCATAGCGAAATATCCTGATGCGATCAGGAGCAGCTGCGGCCAGGGCATCGAAGTAACGTACCGTATCGCGATGCCAGGTAATGCGTTCCCCCGAACCGTGTCCCACCACCTCTTTGAGCGCAGGGATCCCGGGGTCGTAGTCCGCATTCGGCCAGAAATAGTCATCTGCATACGCTGACAGGGAGAAGGTCGTCGCGACGATCAGGCCTAGTATTCTTCGGGTATCAAGGTGCATTCGATTCCTGCAAGGGTTTCTGGCAATGGCTAGCAACGGCCGGGCGTCAATTGACGGCTCGCCCGTCCTGCTTGTAGACGACGCCGCCCTTCATGACAAAGTCGACATCCTGTAACAAACTGATGTGCTTCAGGACATCGCCCCTGACGGCAATGATATCGGCGTACTTACCGGGTGTAACGGTTCCCCAGCGATCCGCGACCTTCATCATTTTTGCCGGCCAGTAGGTCGCAGCGCGTATGGCTTCCATTGCCGGGATTTCCATGACGTTGACCCAGACCTCGAGTTCGTTCCATGTCGACTGGCAGTGAAACTTCATCGGGATGCCGCTATCGGTGCCGATCATCAGCACCACGCCTGCCTCGCGCAGCTGCGTGATCTTGTTGATCAGCGTCGGCTTGCGCTTCGGCGTAAGGTCGAAATACAGCAGATCCTTCGGGCTCTCGATCGACTGTTTGATATCCGCAATCGTGTCTGCTTTCAGTCCGCGCTGCCAGCAGCGGTTATCCAGGTGCTCCGGATTTGCGATCACCTGATCGTAGTTCCAAAGGCCCTCGACAGTCGGCGTCCAGTACAACGGTCCGCCACGCACTCGTCCCGTTGCCGTTCGCTCCCGAAGCGCCTCCATGATGTCTTCCGGGTAGCCCGGCGCGGCGGCGAGCCCCGTGTGTTCGAAGTTATCGACGCCGATAGCGAGGCCGCGGCGGATCTCATCGGGCCGGTGCGAGTGCGCCACGACCGGCAGACCGTGTTTATGCGCCTCGTCCACGACGGCTTCAGCCTCCTCGAAGGTCATCTCGTCGTGATCGATCAGCTTGATAACATCGACCCCGGCATCCGCGAGCTGCTTCACCTTGTTGCGGGCATCCCGAACGCCGCTCACACCCCATCGATAAGCCTCTCTGCCAGGATACGGAATATGCTGAATAAACGGTCCGGAGATAAACAGGCGGGGGCCGGGGATTCCGCCATTGGCAATCGCCTCGCGGATAGCGAGCGATTCTTCGAGCGGTGCACCGAGGTCTCTGGCGGTTGTAATACCGGCGAGCAGCAGTTGTTCCGCCGATGCCGGCATGATTTCGTCGGCGAAGCGATCAGGGTATTCGGAGTGCCAGTGCGCGTAGTCTGCATGGCCGTTGATCATCAGGTGCACGTGCATATCCCAGAGTCCCGGAAGTACGGACATCCCTTCCGTGGACACCACCTCGTAGCCTGCGGGCACCTCCAGCGTATCGATCGTGCCAACAGCGACGATGGAGTCGCCATCGATCAGCACGACACTGTTGGCGATCGGCTCGCCGAGCAGACCGTCGATCAAGCGTCCGCCGACAAGCGCCTTCTTGTCCGCGGCAGCGGCAAGATCGGCGGCGAATAAGGCTGCGATTGCCAACAGGGCAATAACCAGAGATCGTGCAAAATTCATGATTTTCTCCACTTCGGTAACAAGCCGCTGATCCCGGCGCCCACGATCACCATCGCGAACGCTGCGACATCCACTCTCGGAAACGGCCCGGATGCTGTCGCAAGCTTCGGCGAAGGCCCTCCGCCGAAACCGTACATTGCGACAAGCGCGATGCCCACGCAGATTAACAAAGCACCCGCGATCTGTCGTGCAACGCCCGGAACCGGTGCGCCGGCCGGCGGCCCTCGCCGTTCCAGCGGTGACAGCAACAGGGCTACCGGCAACAGCAGCGCGAGCAGTATCGCTATCCAGACCGGCCGTGACCACCACCATGCCGCGGTCCCCGGCTCAATGCCGAGACCGAGGCCACCGGTGACATAGAGCAGCGTTCCGAAAAGCACCATGACGGTGATGTGCCACAGGTATACGGTCATGATCATGCTGTTGATCAACACCGTTGCTGTCCACAGCTTCAGACCATCCAGCGCGCGACGCATCGGTGTTTCCAGCGCCAGCAACAAACCGAACTGAAAGACGCCGAGCGCAAGCAACGTGACCTTCGGCGGCAGCGTATTGCTCAGCTCCGGATCGGGGGAACCGACCATGGCGAGCGGGTATGGACCGTAGGTGACCATTAGCCAGAGCGCCGCAAAACCCGCGGCGGAAAACAGCAATCGCTTGGGCACGCCACCGAGTCGGTCATCGCGCCACGCGAAGCCGAGGTGGTGTACGGCAAGCCAGACCCAGAAATAGTTTGTCCAGCCGAGCCAGCGTATTTCCGCCTCGAAAAACGCAACGTCGGTGAGCACTGCACCGGCGGCGAAAATCCAGAACGACGTAAACCCGTAGTGCCGCCAGAACTTGTACGATGCCGGCGCCAGCATAACGACTGCGATGTAAATCGCTAGAAACCAGGTCGGAATCAGCGCCGCCTGTGACACATACCGTATGACCTCGGGGCGGGCGCCGAAAAAGCCCATCGCAAGGGCAATAATCGCCCAGGTCACTAACAAAATAAGCAGCGGCGCAACCAGCCGGTTGAGCCTTGCGGAAAGCCAGCCCGCATAGCCTACACCCTTACGTCTTGCGCTCTCCAGCGACACGGCATTCGAGTAACCGCCAACGATAAAGAATATCGGCATCACCTGGAACAACCAGGTCAGCCACTGCACGCTCGGGACGGCAGAGAGCAGGTCCCCAACTTCTATTTCACCGTCCACGACGTAGGCTGTCGCGAGCAGCCAGTGTCCAGAGACGACCGCGAGTATCGATACCGAACGCAGTAAATCAACGTAGCGATTCCTTTCCGGCGGCGTCTGCGCAGCCATTTGACTTGCCTGGGACCAGATTTGCATAGCGGTTCTCCCTCACCGTTTATTGTTTCGTGGCAGATTTTTTGACGATTTTTAGATAGATGAGCGTTGATGCAATGAAGCCGACAGCGCAGATCGCGGCTGTCGTCAGGAAAAAATAGCGATAGCCCTGCGGCCCCGGAAAGTTGTCCAGCAGCATACCACCCAGTACCGGCATGAAGATGTCCGGTGTAAAGCCGACCATCGAAATAACGCCCGCGGCGGTACCGGTCACTGCGAGCGGTACGCCACCCTCTTCCATCAATGCGAAGTAGATACCGCGTATGGCAAAAACCGCGAGCGAGGCAATCGCGACATTGACGAGCATTACAGGCAGCAGCTCGGGCCGACCCGGAAGCATGGCGAACACAGAGAAGCTGAGGATCAATACGACGAATAGAAAGGAAACGGATTTAGCGATACCCAGTTTATCTGCGGCAAACCCGGCGACCAGGGCCGCCAGCGGTTTCAGCCACATCTTCGCAACGCTGATTCCCGCCCCGATGGTAACGCTAAGCATGAAAATATCGGTGGCGTAAGAAGTGAAGCGGAACGTTCCCCAATAAGCGCAATACCCCGTGAGTATGACAATCGAGATCAGCCAGATAACCGGCATCTTCAGAACGGCAATGACTTCGTGTAAACCAACGCTTGGCTTCTGCTCCGGGTTGCCGCCGTCGTCGACAGTATCCTCCAGACTGAACCAGGCGAGAACGCCCAAGAAAACGATAAGGCCCGAGCACTGCACGATGACCATGGAGAGCGCAAAGTCTCCGCTTCCAAGTACGCCGAACACGGCCAGAAACGCCAGCGAACTCAACACCTCGCCGAAACCACGGCCGGTTTCCAATACACCGAATGCCTTGCCCTGCTCGTCAGCCGGCGCCCAGTTGCGGGTGACGCGGATCATCGCGCCCCAGAAAAGCAAGGTGATTGTGATTCCCCAGAGTGCGTGAATCGCAAGGCTGATTTCATAAGCGGGGAAGGTCGCGAAGTAAAGACCAGCAGCACCGGTCGCGAGCAGAGACGCTGTAATGAGCTTTCTCGGCGATACCCGGTCGGCCAGCCAACCGCCGGGGAAATAGGACAACATGGCGGTAAGACCAAACACGCTCATCAGCGAGCCGACCTCGGTGTTATTGAGTTCCAGCGCTTCGGCAAGCGGTATGTAATACACCTCCTGCAAAAACGGCAGCAGAAAAATAACACCTCCCGAAAAACTCAGGACCGTCATGATCACCCAGCGGCGCAATGTCGACATCAGCGCCTGGCTCTCGTTATTGCGGCGCGAAGCGATGCACCGATGAAATTACAGATCAGCCGCTCCGCGTAGATCATCGTTATATTGCCGACGTCGCGGCCAGGAGCGATTTCAACCAGATCCATTCCCAGCACCGGCCCTTTCTTCACCA
The DNA here is from genome assembly GCA_021773035.1 of Woeseiaceae bacterium. Taxonomy (GTDB): domain Bacteria; phylum Pseudomonadota; class Gammaproteobacteria; order Steroidobacterales; family Woeseiaceae; genus UBA1847. The sequence continues at coordinate 111,257 of JAJFKU010000023.1, read as the reverse complement.
GGCCGTGAATGAGCTTTCTGGTTTGCAGCCAATCCAGGCCGCCGGGTGTTGGCGCCAGTACGGCCGGCATGATGGTCGGATCGATACCATCGGCGTCGATCGTCAGATAATACGGGCCGCCGTCCGGAATACGATCGAGAACGGCGTCCATACCGATATCGTGCATTTCGTAAGCATCGATCAACTCAGCGCCATAGGCTCTCGCGTCTTCCACCTCGCCGCTTCGAGCGCTGCCGATGCCACGCAACCCGATTTGTACGATCTTGTCGATCCACGGCATTTCGGACGCCCGCCGGATCGGACTCGAGTACCCGTTCGTCTCCCCATTGACTTCATGTCGCCAATCCAGATGGGCATCGACATGCACCAGTGTCACCGGCTTGCCGAATACTTCCAGAGCACGCATCACGGGAATCGGAACACCGTGATCGCCACCCAGTGTTATCAGCGTTGTTCCGGCGGCGAAAACCTTTCTGGCAACTTGCTCAGCGCGCCGATAATGGGCTTCGTGGTCACTCGCTCCTGCGGTTACGTTGCCGCAATCCACAACCCTGATATCACGCCCGTCGAATAGTGGTCCGCCCAGATCCCAGTCGTAGTGACTCTTTGTATAAGCAATGTCTTCTTCACTGCTGGCACTACGAATGGCATCGGGTGCCCGGCTTTGATCGTTCGGAAACGCTGCCGGGTCATAAGGCATTCCGAACGGGATACCGAGAATCGCAAAATCAGCTTTGAGCTCGTCCAGATCGGAGACGAGAGGAAAATCCAGGAAAGTCCTCGATCCCGTGTTTGGCGGCTCGACAAGCTGGCTGCTCATTTCCCTACGCACCTCCCCCCCGAATACAGGTCGAAACATAGCAGGACGATCGGCTCAAAGCGATTCCTTCTGTCATACTATGGACTGACAAAAGAGTGTAAGAACATGGGTTTAGATCGCAGACAGTTTCTGCTGGCTTCGGGGTCCGTCGCACTGGCACCGCATGGCGCATTCGCGGCAAGCAACCCCTACCGCGACAGTATCGTTATCGACGGGCTCGGTTTTCCGGGCAACCCGAATGGAGAGGCCGACAGCGGACTGGACGCAACGGCTGTCGACGACGTTCGCAGTTCCGGACTAACGGCCTGCCACCTGACGATCGGCAGCGTCGGTTCGATGCCGCCGTTACAGGCATTCGAGGCCATCGTTCGCGGTGCCGACTACTGGGATACCGTTGTGGACACGCATCCCGCTGTTTTCAGCCGGGTCCGCTCTGTCGACGATATCGATCAGGCGAAGTTCACGCAAGGAACCGGCCTGATCTATGGGCTGCAGGACGGCGTCGCGTTCGAAGACGACCTCGATCGTCTACCTGCCCTGCATCGTGCAGGAGTCCGGGTAATTCAACCAACCTACAATCGCCGCAACCTGCTGGGCGACGGTTGCATGGAACCGTCGGATGCCGGGCTCAGCCGAACCGGTACAGAAGCAATCGAACGTCTGTGCGAACTTGGTTTCACGCTAGACCTCAGTCATTGCGGGCGCCGCACGACCAGCGATGCGCTGGCAGCGGCCACCCGACCTGTAAGCTTCACGCACACGGGCTGCCATGCGCTGGCAGAACACCCGCGCCACCGTAGCGACAGTGAGATCAGGGCGGTCGCCAACTCCGGCGGAATCACCGGAATTTACATCATGCCCTACCTTGCGAAGGGCGCGCAGCCAACCGCAAGAGACGTAGTCCTGCACCTCGAACACGCGATAGACGTCGGCGGCGAGGATCACGTTTCCCTTGGCACCGATGGCAATATTTCGCCAACGCTGCTGACCGATGAATACCGCAAGGCATTCCAGGACGATAATCGGCGCCGCAAGGCGCTTGGCATAGCGGCACCTTTCGAAACCGACGAGGGCTATTTGTTTGCCAGCGAGCTGAATTCCCCGCGCCGTTTCGAAACCCTGGCAGACCTGCTGCTCGACCGGGGCCACAGTAGTTCCCGGGTGGAGAAAATCCTCGGAGCCAATCTCAGACGGGTCTTCGCAGAGACCTGGAACTCGTAACGGCCCGGCAGTTTTGCTATGATCCGCGCGCCCCAGCCGGGGCCGCGCCACCCGCGTCCATCCAGCCCATCGGTGAACCCTTGATTTCTGCTGCCAATTTGTCGATTCAGTTCGGCGCCAAACCGCTGTTCGAGAACGTCTCCGTGACCTTCGGCAACCGTAACCGCTACGGCCTGATCGGGGCCAACGGCTGCGGCAAATCGACACTGATGAAAATTCTTGCCGGCGAGCTGGAGCCCACTGTGGGCAACGTGTCCATCGACCCCAACGTGCGCGTCGGGCAGTTGTCTCAGGACCAGTTTGCCTATGAGGACTACCGCGTTCTCGATGCCGTAATCATGGGTTATGAGCGGCTCTGGGAAGTGATGCAGGAGCGCGACCGACTCTATTCGCTTCCGGAGATGAGCGATGAGGAAGGCATGCTGGTGGCCGACCTCGAAGTCGAATTCGCGGAACTCGACGGGTACTCCGCCGAGTCACGGGCAGGTGAACTATTGGAGAACATCGGCATTCCTGTCGAACAACATCAGGGCCCGATGAGCGCCGTGGCACCCGGCTGGAAACTCCGCGTACTGCTGGCTCAGGCCCTGTTTTCGGATCCGGACGTCCTGCTTCTGGACGAGCCGACCAACAACCTCGACATCAACACCATTCGCTGGCTGGAAGAGTTCCTGGAAACCAGCAAATCGACAATGGTCATCATCTCGCATGATCGCCACTTCCTGAACAGCGTTTGCACACACATGGCGGATCTGGACTACGGCAAGCTGCATGTTTTTCCCGGCAACTATGACGAGTACATGACGGCGGCAACGCAGGCGCGAGAACGCATGCATGCCGACAACGCGAAGAAGAAGGCGAAGATGGCCGAGCTGCAGGCCTTTGTCAGCCGCTTTTCGGCGAACGCATCGAAAGCCCGGCAGGCGACTTCGCGTGCCCGACAGCTTGAGAAAATCAAACTCGAGGACATTAAGCCGTCCAGCCGGGTTAGCCCCTTTATTCGCTTCGAACAGGAAAAACCGCTGCGCCGCGTTGCTGTTGAAGCGACGAAGATCAGCAAGGCTTTCGACGAAGATCCGTTGTTCGAAAACCTCGACCTCACGATCGAAGCGGGCTCACGTGTGGCGATACTCGGGCAAAATGGTATCGGCAAAACTACGCTCGCCCGCTGTCTGTTAAAAAACCTTGAGGTCGATAGTGGCGACGTCAAATGGTCCGAGAATGCGCAGACCGGTTATTTCGCGCAGGACAATGCGTCCGAGTTCGAAACCGACATGACGCTGTTTGACTGGATTACCCAATGGCAACCAAAGGGCGCGGACGAACAGCTACTGCGCGGCACGCTGGGCAGAATGCTGTTCTCCAGGGACGACAGCGAGAAATCGGTAAAAGTCGTATCCGGTGGCGAGCAGCGACGACTGATGTTTGGCAAGCTGATTCTACAAAAACCCAACGTCATCATCATGGACGAGCCGACCAATCACCTCGACATGGAGTCGATCGAAGCGCTCAATCTGGCGCTTGAAAACTATCCCGGCACGCTGATCTTCATCAGCCATGACCGCGATTTCGTTTCCTCACTGGCAACCCGTGTCATCGAGATGACGAGCGACGGCATTGTCGACTACAGGGGTACCTACGACGAATACCTGCGCTCGCAGGGGCTGACCGAGAAATCGCAGGTCGCCTAGGCTCTGAAAGGGCTCTGACCCCTTTACGGATTTTCTCGCGTGACACTTTGCAGGCGCAAGACGAGCACGGCAGAGAGAATCAGCGTAGCACCACACCAGCCCAGCACGGTCAATCGCTCTCCAAGCAGCGCATATCCGGCCGCCGCGGCGAATACGGTCTCAAGTGACAACATCACCGATGCTCTTGGAGCAGCAATTCTGCGTAGCGCGATAGCCATGATGCCGAAGGTGAAAGCGCTGGATAACAGACCGACGTAAAGAATCGAGTCGGCAGCCTCGATTATCGCACCCCACACTATCGGCTCGTAAACCACCGCGAGTGATAACCCCAGTATGGCAACGACAGCGAACTGAATGCAGGTATAGGTGAGAGGTTGGGCAAGCTTGCCGGACTCACCCGTGATTACGATGTGTACCGCCCAGACTGTGGCTGAGGCGGCTACCAGCCAGTCTCCTTCAGTTAGCCTGGCGATCGAACCACCGCCCAGGCTCCATGTTCCGATAAAGGACAGTGCTGCGGCGACCCAGATGATCCGCGGCGGCGATTCGCGCTTGAATAGCCAGTAGACAAAGGGTGTTGCGACCACATAGAGGGCGGTGAGGAATCCGGTATTGGTAACTGTCGCGGTAACGATTCCAAACTGCTGCAGCGAACCGGCGAGAAAGAAAACAAGACCGCCCAGTAGCCCGAATCGGGTTACGCTGCCGCCCCCCGCTTGCCTGTGCTTCTGCTCCGCCAGGGCGAAGGGCACAAGAGCGAGAACAGCGACTGCGCTGCGCAGACCCAGGAAAAGCAGCGGCCCGATGTGAGACATTGCCGTTTTCTGGAAATAGAAAGCCAGGCCCCAGATCAGGGCAGCGACCAGCATTAGCGCGTCGCCTTTGGAACGATCGAACCGATGCACGAAGTATGAGTTGGCCATAGGCTGCTTACTTCCGAACGCGCGCCCTGAACTTCCGGCCTTTGATCGGCCGCGTGGTCAATTGCCGCAATGCCTTCGCAACCTGCGCGTTTTCAATCGCGACGTATCCGTAAGTATCGAACAGGTCGATCGATCCGACGGCGGCACCCGGTATTCCGCCTTGCGCCGTTAGTGCGCCCAGCAGATCGCCGGGCCGCAACTTGTTCTTGCGGCCACCGCTGATTTGCAGCGTTGTCATTTTTGGCAGCAAGGTTTCATCGGCACGTTTTGCATCCGGGATACCGCGCTGCTGTAGCCGGGCGCCGGACGACAGCTTTTCGATTTCCAGCAGACGCCATGTCTCTCGCTCCTCAACCAGGCTTACGGCCATGCCTTCTCTCCCAGCTCGACCTGTCCTGCCAATTCGATGCACATATACCTCGGCCTGATTGGGCAGTTCAAAATTGAACACCGCGTCGAGATCGTTGATATCCAGGCCTCGAGCAGCGACGTCCGTCGCGACCAAAACACTCGCGCTCCGATTCGAGAAGCGCACCAGCACATGATTTCTCTGCGTCTGATCCAGATCGCCGTGCAAAGCGAGCGCGACGATATTCTCCGACTGCAGGTATCCCGAAACTTCAGCGCAATCGACCTTGGTATTGCAGAACACCAGGTTCAGTGCGCCACCCCATGCTCGCAGAGCACGTACCAGTTCGGCGCAGCGGGTTTCCCGCGTCACGGAACACCAGTACTGCGTTATGGAAGCAGGTTGCTCGTCGTCAGTAACGTCGACGGTCTGCGGATTGCGCTGCACCCTGGCACTGATAGCGGCAATCGCTTCGGGGTAGGTCGCACTGAATAACAGGGTCTGCCGCTCGTCGGGCACGAAGGTGAGGATCGCATTCAGCTCGTCCGTAAACCCCATGTCCAGCATGCGATCGGCTTCGTCGAGCACAAAGGTCTGCAGTTTTCCAAGATCGATATTGGCGCTGCGCAGATGTTTGTGTACGCGCCCGGGTGTACCGACAACGATATGCGGGCTGCGCTGTAGCGATGCGGTCTGCGAGCGTAGCGGCGTACCGCCGCATACGCTCAGGACTTTGACGTTGGGAATCGCACGCGCCAGTCGCCGAATTTCCCTGGCAACCTGATCGGCCAGTTCACGCGTCGGACATAACACCAGTGCCTGCACCGTGAACGACGCCGCATCCAGTTTATTGAGCAAACCGAGACCAAAAGCCGCCGTCTTGCCGCTGCCGGTCTTGGCACGCGCGAGCACATCGCGGCCACCGATCAACAGGGGCAGAGTCTGAGCCTGCACCATCGTCATTTCGGTATAGCCGAGCTCAGCGAGATTGCCGAGCAAACCTGGCTTCAAATTTAGTGTACTGAAAGTTGCCTGCAAAACGTCGCCAGACTCACTCATCGATCAGCTCGACCCTAGCGCGAACTCTAGCACTTACCGCCAGTCATTGGCTGGATTACTCGGTCAGTATCGGATAAGCCTCCGTATATACCCAGTCACTGGCCTTGGCCGGAACGTGACAACCCAGACAGTCAGTCTGGTAGTTCGTTGCCACGTTCCTGTTTCGATCGTCCGGCTTGTACAGCGCCCATCCCCAGCCATCGCCCCACAACGGATTGCCTTCGAAGCGCTCTTCGGAATCCTTGATCATGACAAACCACTGCTTGAGGCCGTCGGTTGAGTGGCTAACGCCCTCACCCGTTGTGTAGTTACCGGAGTTCGAGGCACGTAGTTCCTTAACCAGTGTCGCCCCATCCGGAAAAGTACCCGTTTCCCGATAGGCCTCGATACTTTCTCTTTCCGTATAGACGTCATGAAAACCGCTTGCACCGCCGTCGGGAACGAACCACGAGCCCAGGTGCACCATCGAGGTTCGAAAGCCCAACGGAAAGCTGATGTTGCCGTCGCCATCGACATAGGGCGAAAAGCCCTCCTCTGCCGATGCCGCAGTCAGTAACAGACCAGCGGCGACGATCAGCCCGAGCCCGGAAAGGAGCTTATGAACACGGCTCATGACTACTCCTCCCGGACCAGGTCGGATTGTGTGCCGCCCACGGCATCGGCGCCAGTGGCCTTGCCTTCACGCAATACCGGATAGTACTGGGTGAAAACGAAATCATCGGCGGCAGCGCCCGCATGGCAGGAATTGCACGAGGCAGCGGGGAATTTCTCGGCTGTTTCGGTTAAAGATTTGAGATCGGGTGTGGAAAAACTATAGTAAGCCCAGTTTCCGGGTTCGCTCGCAAAGTGCTTTTTGCTTTTTATCGTTGCCTCGAGCCCGACAAAGTCTCCCTGAAAGTAGCCGTTGCCACTGACGGCCGCCTTCGATCCGACGGCAACCAGTTCTTTGACCAGGATCGTTCCTTCACGAAACTCGCCGGTCTTTTTCCAGTGGGCCCAGCTGTCGGGGTCGATATAGACGTTATGGAATTCGGGGAAGGCCGCTTTGCCGTCGTTGAGATCGTTCGGTGTAAGCGGGGTACCGACGTAAACCCACTCGCGGTATCCGGTCGGCCTTTCCAGCTTGCCGTCCTCGATCGTAAAGTACTCTTCCGCCGCCGCGCCAGTAGCGGTGAGCGCCAGTATTAGCCCCAGCAAGCTTATGGATAGTGTTAATGTGTTTCTGAACATGTCGAATCTCCCTAAATCCTCAGTGCGGCAGATGATAGGAGGCCTCGTTATTCGGCACGGTGCCCCGGAGAATCAAACTGGTGTCTGAACGGCTCAATCACGATCTGGCATTCGATGTACTCGGCGATATCCTGGAAACGCTGCGCTTTCGCGGCTCGATTTTTTTTCGCTCGGACCTCGCGGCTCCATGGGGAATATCGCTGGCTGAAGGCGGCATTCCACGATTTCATATCGTGTTGTCCGGCGAATGCTTTGTCGGCGCCGATGGTCAGGATGCCGTCAAAGCGGGAGAGAAAGACATCGTCATGCTGCCGAACGGCAGCTCGCACTGGATCGCCGATCAGCCGGGCCGCGTGCTGACATCCAGCGACCGGGCGGGAAAGGCCTGCGAACTCGGCAACCCGCTTTTCCAAAACGGCCAGATCACGAACCGGCTGATATGCGGCATGGTGCATTTCGAGCAAGGTGCTTCGCATCCGATTCTCGATGCTCTTCCCGAAATACTGCATTTTCCAAAGCTCGGATCGGCCGGACCGGCCTGGTCCCTTGTGACCTTGATCGACACCGAATTACGCGACTACAAAGGCAGCAGCAGCCGCATCGCCGACCGCCTTACCGAGGTCCTGTATCTGCAACTTCTTAACGATTACATCAGCAATAACGACGACGTAAGCGGCTTCCTGGCAGCGCTGCGCGATCGACGTGTCTATCGTGCGCTGACACTGATCCATCAGGACCCGGCGTTCGAATGGACGCTCTCGTCGCTGGGCGAACGCGTCGGAATGTCGCGAGCGACACTGGTACGCCGATTCCAGGACGTTGTTGGCGTCGCGCCGATGGCCTACATCAAGGACTGGCGAATAATGAAAGCCTACAACCTGGTCAAGTACACGGCTACGTCGCTGGAAGTTGTTGCCGGATCCACGGGATTTGCATCGGCCCGCACCCTCGCCCGTACATTCAAGCGGCACTACGGCTGCACGCCGCTTGAATTACGGAGAGGATGAGACCGGTATCACTACACTCGGCAGCGCAAAGACTAATCGTCAGCCGGCAGGGCGTCGCAAACTGAATTGAAACTACAGCCGGTCAGGAATACGACCTCTTCGTCCGGCGGACTCGTACCGACGAAAAAACCAATGCCGGGTGCAAAGTACTTGTATTCGAACACATCCGGTTCTATCGGCGTGGTTTCCGCGACTACGATACAGTTATTGTTGCAGAGAAGTTCGGCGAGTTCCTGCGGTACGAGTTCATCGAGCTCGGAATCCTGTCCATAGCTGTATGTCGTAGACACCACTTCAGCCATGTCTTCGGCGTTGCCCAGCGAAAACTCCTGCCGGTAGATATCGCCTACCTGCGGATAGCCGGGGAAGAAAATGCCCGCGCGATCGCCATCTCTTTCAACTTTGAATGAGCCATCGATAGCGACCAGTTCCGGCACACTGGGCGAATCGCCATCGAAATACTCGAAGTCTTTGACTTCCTCGCCGCAATACCAGATCGCGCCATCGTTGCGATTCACGGCGAACCAGTCGTCCGTATCCTCGACCAGCAAGCCGTCGGCGAACACGATATCGCGCACGACAAAGCAGGTGATGTCGTCGATGTGCTTGGTTTCGTCAAGCACTTCGACCATGATTTCCTCGTCACCGCCATAGGTCCAGACGTGTCCGACGGACATCGGAAAATAGTCGTTTGGCGTAGTCAGCGAGCCCAGGCTGGTTTCGAAATCCTCGGCCTCGAATGACGGATCGTAAGCTGCCTGCCCCAACGCGTCGCAGACTTCCTCGCGTGCTTCGTATTGATCGAAACACGCCTCGTGGACCTCGTCTCGCTCTTCCCTGGCTTCGACGATGCATTCGCGCTTTTCGTAACGCTCGGACTCGTTAAAACACTTCGCCTTCTGCACCAGGAAATCGTCGCGCGTTTCCGCAAAACACGCCGAGCGCATCAGCTGACTGGTTTTTGAGCAAGCGCCCTGTCCAGATGCCTGAGCAGGTTGCGAGAGATTTAGTGAGACTGCGACCAGCGCCAGCAGCCATATCGTTGCAAGTTTGTTCATGATATCCATCCCCTTTCCGGTTTCGCCCATTTAGACGTTTCATGGAATGAATATCGGTCGGCAGCCCCTGCAGCACTCTCCGTGGCTGGTACGAGATCAGGTCGAACCCAACATTAACGAAGGGTTCGACCGCCGCCGTTTAACTCCTGTTTCAATTGGCTCACTGATAGGCCTGGCCGATGACGCCCGACTGCCGGTCGGTCATCACCGATACCACCCGATCCTCCTCATCGTACTGAACCACCACGCGCTGCCGCCTTCCGTTGTAAGCCTCGATAGGCCCACCTACAAACTCCCATAGACCGAACGTGAACAGATCTGCCGTTGCGTGGCCCACCGCTCGCGTCTTGCTCGGCTCGGTACGTGCCTCAACGATGTAGAGTTCGACGATTTCGCCGTCACTTCTTTGAATCGTATCTTTTGGCAACCCCAGCATCCGTTCAACGTCATCCCGTGTCTGTTGTCGCTTGACCACGTTCATATCGGGTCCGTTTTGTCCCGACGCTGCCATGTTCGCCGCGCAACCCTGTAGCAGAATCGAGAGCAGAAATACGCACATTGATATTCTCATTGTGATTACTCCCTAGAAGCGGAATGAGGCGCCAAGATTGACAATGAGCGGATCGAACTGGGTTGTGACGGTGCTGGTGCTGCCACGCTCCGAAATTTCCATGTCGACATCCAGATACGTCACTTCGGCGATTAGCGACCAACGACTGTCGCCGAACCGGTAGTCGATTCCTGCCGTGGCGCCCCAGGCGAAGTCGTCGTCGACTTCGAAGCGTGTCTTCTGCCCGTCAATATCCAGGTCAAAATCGCCGAAGCTGACAAACGCTATCCTCGGCCCGGCATAGATATCGATATTGCCGGTATTCTTAAAGTGAAAGTTGGCGCCAGCGAGCACCGGCACGAAACCCGGGCCGCCTCCGATTTCGTCATTGTTCGCATTGCTGCTGTCGTTGACATCGGGCGACTTCCCATAGCTTGCCGCCAATTCCAGGCCGATCAGATTCGAGAGCCGGTACTCAATGCCGACAAATGCGCCGAGTGCAGCATTACCACCTGCGTGAACCTGGCCGCCGGACGGCTTATCGATTGCGAAGGGATCACTGGTGTCAATCAGAACGAGGCCGCCCTTCAGGTTCCAGCGGGATGGCTCATCGGCCTGAGCAGTCAACGGCAGACTGCTGACTACAGCGACTGTCATGGCGAACATGACGGTCGCGACTATGTTGCTACGTAGGTGTTTCATTGTTGTTTCCTCTAGGTGTATGTCGCTGTGTTTCGGTTCAGGGCGCGTTGTGTGCGCCGACAGGGAAAGTCTAGAGACGGAAGAAACGGGTTTCGTTCCGGTTTTGTCGCACGCTGTACGGAAATGTCCGGGTCGGTTGAGACGAAACCGCGACCGGCGGCACGTCGCCCGCAGGACCGTATCAAGGACGCGACGGAACCGGACAGAACAAGACATTTCCGGAAGTTTGATCGGGCATACTGGTGACCTCAGATCGGCAGTTGAAGCGAAATGAATCAGGAAATCAAACAGTTACAGGGTGGTCGAAGCCTCTTGAAGGCAATTCTTCAGGCGATTGCTATTCTCGCGATCACTGCCGGACTTTCGCAGGCCCTGCTGTTCCCTCTTTTCCAGGGTGCGCTTTTGGAATCCGTACAGCGTTGGGAGGTTGAATACCTGAATGGCGGCACCGTCGAACTGCTGGCAGCCGAGCTCAATTCGGTATCCGTGGATCGGCGGCCTGATCAGCTTGCTCGATGGGCACCCGGGTTCGGATTCGCGGTAACTCTACAGGACCTGAAAGACATCGATCTGGATGTCGAAAGCATGGCACGGCTGCGAAACTCCGACGTTGTCGGTGACCCATCGACATACTCCGCATACCGGTTGCTTGACGATTCCCGACAGGTCCTCGTTTTCGACAAAACCAAGGAGACCGCTGCACACCTGGTCACCGAAGCCCAGCGCGGAAACATGGGTACGCTGCTGTTGTTGGAAAACCTGTTGCGGAATCAACCGCAAGAAACCTGGACCGCAATAATCGAAGCGGCGTCCGGCAATTTCGGCTATCCCGTCGACTTAGCCACTGCTGCCGATCTGGATCTGACGAAGGCGCAGCTCGCCGAGCTTGAAGCCGGTCGTATCGTCACGATAGCAACCGAGGACAGCATCACTGCCGATTATCCAGCCGAACTTGTCTACAAGAAGTTTGCCGACAACGCCCTGGTACTGGGGCCGTTCAGCCCACCGACATTAAGACGCTTTTATCCTGTGATCAGCGCTTACTATATTATCCTCGGCCTGGTCGTATTGATTCCTCTGGTTCTTTGGCTGGCACCAACATGGCGTTCGATGAATCAACTCTCGAATGCTACTGCGGCCTTCGGACAGGGGAATTTCGCTGCGCGTGCGGCACCGATTCGCGGCAGCAAGAGCAACCACCTGATCGACATTTTTAATCAGATGGCCGGCAAGATACAGAGCCTGGTCCAGTCGAATAAGGCGCTGATAAATGCCGTTTCCCACGAACTGCGCACACCGATTTCCCGCATCGAGTTCAATATTGAACTGGCGCGACAGAGCACCGATATCGAAGAACGTAACCGGCAGCTTGGCCGTATCGAGCACTCTGTCGACCAGCTGAAAACGATGGTTGCGGAGATGCTTCAGTACGCACGATTCGACAGGGAGAAACCGAGCTTCACCATGGAGTCGGTTCAGATTGGTGAGTGGTTACAAAGCGAAAGAGAGAACTGGCGGAATAACGACGCTGGCCCCGATATTCAGGTCATCCTGCCGGACGGAACGTTTCCGGTGGCACTTGAGCGCTACTATATGAGTCGCGCCATCAGCAATCTGGTACTGAACGCCGCGCGGTTTGCAAAGTCCAGTATCAAGGTGTCAGCGGTAAAGATTGATGATTACTGCGAAATCTCGGTGTCAGACGATGGCCCGGGCGTTGACTATCAGGAACGGACCAGAATCTTCGAACCATTCGTTCGTCGTGACGAAAGCCGCAATCGGGACTCCGGCGGCACCGGACTCGGTCTGGCGATTGTTAGACAGATAGCTAGCTGGCACACCGGCGAAGTGTGGGTAGAGGATTCCGATATGGCAGGCGCGAAGTTCGTTCTCCGCTGGCCGCTGACAGAACGGAGTTAGAGCAATGAACAACGGTTCGAAAATTCTTCTGGTTGAAGACGACAAAGCACTGGCTGACGCCGTTCGGGAATACCTGACGGGTGAGGGCTTCGCAGTGAGCGTCATTGACAACGGAACCGCTGCGGTCGATGAAATAATCGCCGGGCAACCTGACCTCGTGATACTGGACATCATGTTACCGGGCAAAGACGGTCTTACTGTCTGCCGCGAGATTAGGCCAAGCTACAACGGCTACGTCATCATGTTTACGGCGCGCGAGGACGAGATCGATCAGATTGTCGGCCTGGAGATCGGCGCGGACGACTATCTGATCAAACCGGTCAAACCGCGCTTACTACTGGCCAAAGTCAAAGCATTTCTGCGACGCGGCCCGGCTGACGCCAGCACGGCCGATGACCCCACTCAACTCAATTTCGACGATCTGCGGATTGACCTTGCGCAGCGCTCCGTCAACCTGGCCGGAGAGGAGGTGCAGTTAACATCTGCCGAGTTTGACCTGCTCGCCATTCTCGCCAGACGCGCCGGCAGCATCCTCAGCCGGGATGAAATCATGCAGCAGCTTTCGGGTGGACGCTACGACGGGCTGGACAGAACGATCGACAATAAGATCAGCCTGCTGAGAAAAAAACTCGGCGATGATTCGGGTGTACCATCGCGAATCAAAACCGTTCGCTCAAAGGGCTATGTATTGGTACCGGGAGCGTGGCGATAGCGCCACCGGTTCCAGTCGAAGGTAAACAACGAAAGTGGCAGAAAATACAGATCCAGCAAAGAGACCCCACGTAGTCATCGTCGGCGCAGGCTTTGGCGGCCTGTTCGCAGCGCGCGGACTACGACGTGCGGATGTCGATATTACGATCATCGACCGGCAGAACTATCACCTGTTTCAACCGCTCCTGTACCAGGTAGCGACCGCCGGCCTTGCGCCATCCGATATCGCATGGCCCATTCGCGGCATTCTGAGCCGGCAAAAGAACGTCACCGTGTTACTCGACGAAGTCGCTGACGTGAACGTCGAAAGCAACGAGGTACTACTGTCTGACCGGCGGCTATCCTTCGACTACCTGGTTCTCGCTACCGGCGCCAGGCACGCCTACTTCGGACATCAGGACTGGGAGCCGTTCGCACCGGGGCTCAAGAGCATCGACGATGCCACGGAAATCCGGCGCCGCGTCCTGATGACGTTTGAACGCGCCGAGATGACGGATGACACAGCCGAACGCGAACGCCTGCTGAATTTCGTCATTGTTGGCGCCGGCCCGACCGGGGTAGAACTCGCCGGCGCTATCGCCGAACTTGCGCGCCGGACGCTGGCGGCCGATTTCCGGCGTATCGATTCGCGTAGTGCGCGTGTAATCCTGGTCGAGGCTGGCAGCAAGGTCCTGCCCGCCTTATCAGCCGAATTGTCTGACTACGCGGAGACGGCACTACAAAAGCTCGGCGTCGAGGTACTGCTCGGCAATGCCGTGACACAGTGCGACAGCAATGGCGTAATGGTGGCAAATAAGCCCATCCCCGCAGCTACCGTTCTATGGGCGGCGGGCGTTGCAGCATCGCCCGCCGGTAGCTGGCTCGACGCTGAAACGGACCGCGCCGGCAGGGTGAAAGTCACGGACGACTTGTCGGCCGCGAACCACTCTAATATTTTCGTGATTGGAGATACGGCCGCCGTCAAAGACGCAAAGGGATCTGCGGTGCCCGGTATCGCGCCCGCAGCAAAACAACAGGGGCGCTATGTGGCAAGCGTCATCCGCGCACGAGCGGAGGGGAAAAAACAGCCCGCGGCATTTCGTTATCGGCACAGCGGAAATCTTGCGACGATCGGTCGAAAGTCGGCCGTTATCGAACTACCCTTCATGCGTTTCTCCGGCCTGTTCGCCTGGTGGGTATGGGGGCTTGCCCATATCTACTTTTTGATCGGCGTCCGCAGTCCGTTTACCGTCGCGAGCAACTGGCTGTGGCAGTACATCACATACGGTCGCGGCGCGCGCCTCATTACCGGCGATAAGACAAATTCGCCGAGCTAGGCGGGTTACCGGGGTTTCCGGAGCTTTTAATTGGGCGTAACATCGGACCGATGTCGGTCACAGCTCCCCGAAACACGTTCAAGCGCGGAACCTACCCGTTTGACCGGCCCGTCATCATTCTCGCCGCACCACGCTCGGGAAGTACGCTGTTGTTCGAAACACTGACGCAAAGCAGCGACTTCTGGACCATCGGCGGTGAAAGCCACGGCATTTTCGAGCGCTTCAATCAATTCAACCCGAGAACGCGCTTTTGCGATTCCAACGCGCTGTCTGCCGAAGACTCCATACCGGAGGCAAACGCGCAGATACGGGCATGGTTTTACGAGAAGCTTCGTGACGCGGGAGGACGGCGCATTCGGGACGCACAGGAGACGCTGGTCCGGCCACCGCGGCTACTTGAAAAAACGCCGAAAAATGCCCTGCGCGTGTCTTTACTGAATGCAATTTTCCCGGATGCGTTGTTCGTCTACCTCTACAGAAACCCGCGCGAAAACATCAGTAGCATGATGGAAGCCTGGCAGTCCGGGCGATTTGTTACCTACCCCGCCCTGCCCGAACGCGGTAAACCCTGGTCGCTGCTGTTGCCGACCGGCTGGCAATCCTACAAAGACGCATCGCTTGAAGAGATCACGGCGTTCCAATGGCAGGCAGCCAATGAGAGCATTCTCGCTGAGCTCACTAAACTGGATCGCGATCGCTGGATGGCGGTGAGCTACGGACAGCAGGTCCAGGCGCCCGCCGCGACGGTAACGGCGATATGCAACTTTTGCGGTATATCCGCTGTCGAAATTCTCGAGGCGCTGGATCGCGGTGAGTCGAAGCTTTCGCGGTATACGATTTCGCCGCCAGCAGCGGACAAGTGGCGCAGTAACGCAGCAGCACTGGCCCGCGTATTGCCGGGGCTGCAGGACACCGTTGAGCTGATCAGAACTTCGGCCAGCGAGCTGCCGCAGGATGAGTTCGACTTATCGACCGAGGTTGCCGCCTGATGAGGTTGCCGACAGAATTCGTACGACTACCGTTCAGATTCGACGTCGAACGCCTCAGCCAGGAAGTGCTGGCGTTCGATGAATCGGAATGGATGCCACATCCGCACGGTTTCGAGGGAAACACGTCGATCCCGCTCATTTCACTCAACGGGGAAATGAACGACGGTTTCAACGGGCCCATGAAGGTGACCGAACGACTGCAACGTGCGCCCTATATTCAACAGGTGCTGGCATCGATCGGCGAGGTTTACGGCCGTTCGCGGCTAATGGGCCTCGGCGGCAACTGCGCTGTGCCTGAGCATCGCGACATTAACTACCACTGGTACAACCGCGTCAGAATTCACATACCGATCATCACCAATCCGGAGGTACTTTTCTACTGCGGCGACACCCATGTACACATGGCCGCCGGCGAAACCTGGATATTTGACTCGTGGAAAGCGCACCGTGTGGAAAATAATTCCGGAGAAAACCGTATCCATCTGGTTGTCGATACGGCAGGTTCCCCCGGGTTCTGGCAGCTGGTCGGCGAGTCGGAGTGGCGCTGTGTAAGGCAGACGAAAAAGCCGGCGATTGCCGCGGACCGGGCAGTTCCTTACAAGGAAGGTGAGTCGGTTTCGATACTAACGGAGCAATACAACGCACCTCTGGTGATGCACCCTGGTGAGATCGATGCTCTGACTCAGGACATCGCACTCGACTTACGGGCGCACAGAGGAAACAATCCGCAGATCGCTATGCAATTCGAGGTCATGCTGCAGAATTTCCGTTTCGAATGGCGCCGCCTGTGGTCCCTGTACGGGCAGTCCGAAGAAGGTTGGCCACACTACGAGAAGCTGATCCAGAGCGTGCGTCTTCCGCCGGAAAAATTGCTGCTGGCAAGCAATCAGGGTTCGGCAATACGAACGTTCACGGCGCGCGTGTTGAATGCGGCACTCAACGTCTCGCTGGCCCCCCAATATCTGGCGACCTTGCCCTGAGATGCTCAGGAACGCTGTAGTTTTGCTATCTGCCCTTATCCTCGGATATTACCTGTATCCCGGAACTGTCGAGGCCGCTGTGGCTAATTACTCCAACATAAAGAACGACGAGCAGCTCGTATTTTTTCGCACGACGGCGTGGCTCGATGAGGCGCAGCAGCAGTGGCACATACCCATACACGGCTGGATATACGAGCCCGAAAACAGTATCGCCCGCAAGGCGCTTTTCTCGACGATACTGAAAACCGAGTATGACCTGGCACCGGACCGTGAAACGAAAGCCAATTTCACACGGCGAATCAACCTGATGATTGCCGATAACGAACGCGGCAAGAAGATCGTTATCTCTCTGGCCGGGCGCAACCACGTTCTGCCACCGTCGAACGTCAACGGACACTTCGAGACGGTGCTGGTCGTTCCCGTGGCCGACATCGAGGCATTCGCGGAAGATTCGCTTATTCGCTACACCGCAGTTACCGGCAACGTCGACAAGCGCCGCTTCTCGGGTGAAGTGTTACTCGTCACACCAAACGGACTGTCGATAATCAGCGATATCGACGACACCGTGAAGGTCTCGAACGTCAGGCAGCGAAGCAGCCTTCTCGAACACACTTTTCTGCTCGATTTCAGCGCAGTGCCCGGCATGGCCGAGCTGTATGACGATTGGTCGCAGCACAACAGCAGTCTGCACTTCGTTTCGTCAAGCCCATGGCAGCTTTACACGCCACTCGTGGAGTTTCTCGAACAGGAAGGATTTCCGCGCCCGGCGCTTAGTCTGAAGTCGGTACGTTTTCGTGACAAAACGCTATTTAATCTCTTCAAGAAGGGTACGGAAACGAAACCCGCGGTAATCGAGAACATACTGGCAACTTATCCCGGGCGACAGTTTATTCTCGTCGGCGACAGCGGCGAACATGACCCGGAAGTTTATGCGGATTTGTTGCGCGAGTATCCCGATCGGATTCTGAAGATCTACATCAGAAACGTAACGCAGGAATGCGCCGACGACCCGCGGTACAAGTCCTTGTTCGACGGCATCGACCAGGACCGCTGGCAGCTTTTCGAGCAAGCACAGACGCTCTCCCACCGGTAGCGGAAAAATGGACTTCAGCATGAACATCGTACTGACCTTCGTACAAGTATTTGTTATTGGCATGTTGCTGGTGCTTGGCCTCGGGTTCGCAAACAGGCGCCTAGTCAGCTATTTCGAGGGCCGACCGCACCTGAAATTCAGGCAGCAGCTGATACAGCTCGGCGGCGTCCTGGCCGCCGTGTTGTTGCTAATCCTGTTCATGCCTTTTGGCGACATACTCCGCGGCCAGCTGCTGAGCCTGTATGGACTCATCGTCAGTGCGACGATCGCGCTATCGTCAACGACGCTGGTTGGCAACGTAATGGCGGGCATCATGCTCAAGACAATCGGCAACTGTCGTCCGGGTCGCTACGTAACCGTTGGCGACTATTTCGGGCGAATCACGGAAATGGACTTGTTGCACACCGAAATTCAGACGGAAGACCGCGACCTGACAACGTTGCCGAACCTCTATCTGGTAACAAACCCGGTTCGCGTCATGCGAACTTCGGGCACGGTTCTGTCGGTCCAGCTATCGCTCGGCTACGATGTGTCGCGTCATCAGATCGAAACCTTGCTTATAAAGGCGGCTATCGATACCGGGCTGGAAAGCCCGTTCGTCCAGATACGGGATCTCGGCGACCACTCTGTCACTTATCGGGTCTCCGGTCTTTTGAAAGAGGTCAACCACCTGTTGGACAAGCGGCGCGAGCTGCGCGGGCGAACGATGGATGCGCTGCACGCGGAAGGTATAGAAATCGTCTCACCGACATTTATGAATACGCGCGCACTGGATGAGGATCGGGTCATCGTCGCGGAAGTTGGCGACGGCCCTGTCGCTCCATCCCCGTCGAGATCGACGGACTCGCTGGTGTTTGATAAGGCTGCGAAAGCCGAATCCGTATCGAATCTTCGCGAGAACCTGGAGGAACTAAAAGCACGCCTGAAGGCCTGCAAGGAAGCCAGTGCAGATGCGGCCGACGAAGAGGCCGCGGAGTCCGAGATAGAAAATATCGAAGCGCGTATTGTGAGGGTCAAGGCACTGATCGACAGGAAAGAGGAGAAAATGTCGAAGGACTGAGTCAGCAGGATTTTCGAGCATGATGATTCAAACTTTAGCGAGCAGGACGAGACAAGGTCGTAAACCATGAAAACAACCACACTACCGGAACACGCCGACAGGAAATCACCAGCCGGCGCGGATGTTCGCTTCATCATGGACGGGACGACGGGCGACATGATTCACAGCACCGTTCCGCCACACCAGATCAACAATGCCACGGTTCACGCAACGGTCAGTGAGTTCTGGTATGTGCTGGAGGGTCACGGTGAGATATGGAGAGACGATGGCGCTGACAGCGGCGTTTCGCAGTTAGTGCCGGGTACGTCAATTGATATCCCGGTCGGCACGAAATTTCAATACCGAAACGTATCAGAGACCGACCTGAAGTTCATATGCATCACGATGCCACCCTGGCCCGGAGCAACCGAGGCAATCATCATCGAAGGGCGCTGGAAACCGACTGTCTGACCGGGGCATGTAAATCGTGACTAATTGTGATAATCGGTACTTGATCGGACAGTCACGGTCGGACAATATCGAGATCGAATGACCGTTTTGGCCTGCGGATTCAGGCGGCCGGCGTAACAGAATAATTACCGGTGGAGTTCTTAACCCGGTGTTGATCCGGGAGGGCCGATGCCGTCTAAACGACCCACCGGCTCCGGATTCGGCCCTCCCGGATCAACACCTGCTCAGCACTGCGATCAGTAACGGAATTACTTGCCCGACTGTCGAGATGCGGTGGCTACGCCAATGACCTCGCCTGTGGGTCGTGAAGAGGTCATTGGCGTATCCTCCGCATCCCTGCACCGAACATCAATTCTTTTAGCAAGTTTGGCTGCGCCGTATGACGAATCACCGGTGCAAGAACCCAGTGCCAGTGTTGCATCGATCCCTTCAGCTCTCAAGGAAGCTCGCCGTTCGAATTCGGTCGGGTCTGAGTTATTACAACTGACGAAGCCGCGGTATCCGGATCGTCGCCAGCAGTCCGCCTGGTTCATTGGCCGTCAGTATCAGCCTGCCGCCGTGACCCCTTGCAACAGCCTCCACAATGGAGAGCCCGAGACCAAAACCGCCCTGCTGACTCTCTCGCGCCGCCGATAGTCGCCGGAACGGTTCAAGGGCCTCTCCGATTTTGTCCGCCGGAATACCCGGCCCGGTATCTGACACGGCGATATCGACGTTTGCAGCACCGAGCCGAAGACTGACACGGGCGCCGCCGCCATACTTGTTCGCATTCTCGATCAGATTACGTACCGCGCGGGCGAGCGCATCCGGTCGGCAATTGAGGTGAACGCCTGTCTCGCCGTCGAACACGGCTACCTGCCCAACTTCTTCGAATTCGCTGCACTCGCTCGCCAGCAACGCGCTCAGGTCGACGTCCCTGAGCACTTCGGTTTGTGACTCACCCTGCAGGTAGTCAAGCGCGGACGACAGAACTTTCTCCATCTTTTCGATGCTCGCGACGAGATCATCGCGTGCCTCGTCATCGTCAACCAGCTCTCCCCGAATCCTCAGCGCGGTAAGCGGGGTGCGCAGATCGTGACTGATAGCCGCCAGGGTTCCCGTTCGCTTTTTGACGTCGTCCGCAACCTGTCGTTGCATGGCATTGAACGACTGGATCGCCCTTCTGAGATCCGCCGGTCCGCTTTCTTCAACCGGTGACACCTGCAGGCCATCGGCGAACTGCCTGGCCGCACTCGTCAGCTGCTTGAGCGGTTTACCCAAGCGCCGGATAAGCAACAGCGCAAAGATACCGACGAGAACCAGGGCTGAGCTGTAACGCAGTATGCGCTCGACCAGGTCCTGCAAATGCCACTCGTGCGGATGGACTTCCGCGTTCAGCCACTCGCCGGATTGCAGCTGAAAACTGATGACAATCGCCGTCATCGGCAGCTTGATCTCCGACACTTCGCAGTCAGCATAGGAAAAGTCGCTGCGCATCAGTTTCGTATAGCCGACGAGCACACGCTGCGCGTCGATGGCCAGGTGCCTGGCAACGCCACCGCGCACAGAGTTCGTGCGTTCATCGAGGCTGACAGGGCCGTAGGGTTGTGCAGTCAGCGTATAGCCCTCATGGCAGCCGGACAGCGACCCCAACAGCCCGGCGCGGCGCTCGGAACTGACGTTTTCCAGAATCGCCTGCATTCTCGCCAGGCGGTTCAGCGTTACGCTGGAGTCGGCCCACTCGATGGGCGACTTGCGATCCAGAAGGTCGAGACCGACCAGCAGACTGAGCAGCAGCAATATCGACCCCCCCAGAACGGCAACCATCTGGCCTTCGAGGGATTTCGGCATAAAGCGGGACAGCGGATTCACGGCGTCGATTCAAGATCGGCGGCGAAAGCGTAGCCATCGCCCCACTGTGTTTGAATAATCTGCGGATGTTTCGGGTCGCTTTCCAGCTTCCGGCGCAGCCGGCTGATGACGTTGTCGATACTGCGATCGAACAGCTGTGCCTCGCGTCCCTTGGTCATATCCAGAAGCTGATCCCGGCTCAAGGTGCTGCCGGCGTGCTCGATAAGCGACGTCAGCACCAGGTGCTCGCCGGAACTCAGACGTACGACAACGCCGTCGAGTCCGACGACTTCCTTGCGCGAAAAATCGAAGCGCCAGCGGTCGAAAGAAACAACGCCCTTTGCGGTTCGCGGCGTGTTCGGCAACATCTGACTGCGCCGTATGACCGACTTAATGCGCGCCAGCAGTTCCCGTGGATTAAAGGGCTTCGTTACATAGTCGTCGGCGCCGAGTTCCAGACCGACGATCCTGTCTATGTCTTCGGCCAGCGCGGTCAGAAAGATAGTCGGTATCTGCCGGCTCTCCTGAACGCGCCGGCAAATTGTCAGACCGTCATCGCCAGGAAGCATGATATCCAGAATCAGCAGGTCAACGCTGGCGCTTGCAAGCAGCTGTTTCAGTTCATCGCCATCTGCCGCAACGCTGACCCTGAATCCGTGCTTCTGCAGGTACTTCGCCAGCGACGACCGTATGTCATCGTCGTCGTCGACTACGGCGATATGAGACGTTTTGACTGCCATCGGTGGACTCTAGTACAGCGCCAAAAAAAAAGCTGTCGCAAATTGTATCGACACCGCTAATTGCGACAACTCGCGACATTGAGCGTCGAGACCGACAATCCTCATACGCAATGCGCCCGTATCGTAGCTCGCTCCATATAACCGGGAGCCCTGCAATGCGTCTAGACTCAGGAATTCGATATCTGCCGTTACTCGCGATGTGCATCGCGTTCTTGCCGCCCGAGAGCGCAGCGTCTCAGAGTGTCTTTCCACCACCATCAGAACGAACGCTGTTTCAAGCCACAGCGCTGCACGGCAACATCGAAATCGACGGCAAACTGGACGAGGCCATCTGGCAGCGAACCACGGCGATTTCCGACTTCGTACAAAAAGAACCGCTGCAGCAGACAAGCTCCACCTATGCTACGCAAGTACATGTCGCTTACGATGACCACGCTCTGTATATAGCAGCTATCTGTTACCAGCCCCGGGATACGACACGGGTGCAGAACCTGCAGCGCGATTTCTCCTTCGACGAGAACGACCTGTTCGGTATCGCCATCGACGGCTTTCTCGACCAACGCAATGCCGTCGTATTTCAGACAACTCCCTATGGCAATCAGCGTGACCTCGAAGTCATCGATGCGTCAGAAGTCAACCTGAACTGGGATGCACGCTGGACCGTCAAAACAAGCGTTCACAGTGATCGGTGGATAGCGGAGATCGCCATACCGTGGCGCAATCTCCGCTACCCGGCGGGAGCTGATCGCCTGGGGGTGATCTTTGCACGCAATGTTCGCAGCCTGAATGAGGAGGCCAGCCTGCCCGCTGTTCCCCGTGCCTTTTCAGTTGACCGCATGGCCTACGCTGGCGAGTTGTACGGCTTCGAAACGCCGCCGCCGAAACCGAACCTGCAGTTCAACCCCTACGGCCTGCTGCAGCAGCTTCGTGAAACCGGGTCGAGCAGCGCGTCCGAGTTCGAAACCGGCGGCGAACTCAAGTGGGCCGTTTCGCCGAACACCGTCGTCGACGTGACCATGAACACCGACTTCGCGCAGGCAGACGTCGACCGGCAGGTTATCAATCTCGATCGCTTCAGCGTGTTCTTCCCGGAACGGCGCCAGTTCTTTCTCGAGAATGCCAACATTTTCACGGCCAGCGTGACCGAGTGGATACGACCGTTTTTCAGCCGTCGAATCGGACTCGATGACGCCGGCAACCCGATTCCGCTGGACGGTGGTTTGCGCTTGACGAGCCGGTCGTCAAAACAGCAGCTTGGCCTGCTCGCAATGCGGCAACGGGCGCAGAATACAGACCCCGCGACAGATTTTGCCGTGGCACGATATTCGAGAAACGTCGCCGGGCAGAGCCGGCTGGGCGGTATGCTGACCTACCGGCGGGATGACGGTATCAACAGCAACGCGACCTACACGATGGACGGCTTGTGGCAACCCACGCAGTCATTCAGCATACAGGGCATGGTGTCCGCGTCCGATGACGATGCAAGCGGTGACGGTCTGGGTGCTCAACTGTGGGGCTTCTATCGTAACAACCGGCTCTCCATAAGCTCACTCAACTACTACAGCAAGGATTACAATCCGGGCATCGGGCTCGAGCTTCTCGACGCCAACTACGTCATGAACGGCCTGACCGCCGGCATCGACCTGCGATCGCCGAAACTGCCGCAGTCGATACGAAGCTTTAATCCCGGAGTCTCGATATTTTCGTTTCGCGACGCCGACGACGGCGACTTGCTGTTTGCCTACGCAACGCTTCGACCGCTTCGACTGCGTTTTCAGTCCGGCGCGCGGATCGATCTGACGGTGGAGCCCAACCGACAGCGGCTCGAGGCCTCATTTTCACCGGCCGGTATCGAGATAGCGCCTGGCGAATACGACTACACACGCCTGCGGGTGTTTGCGAAAACCGATCAATCGGCGAAGCTCGGTGGCGATATCTCGATTGAATCGGGTGACTACTTCGACGGCAGACTTACCAGCTACAAGGTCTCGGGCCGCTTCGTACCAAAACCGCAGCTTGAGCTGTCCGCCGATCTGCAGCTGAACCGAATAGAGGACCTCGGCATGGCCGCCGAGAGCGAGATCACCCGCCTGTATCGAATCAACGCCCGCCTCGCGCTTAATCCACGACTGCAGATGACGGGTTCGTACCAGTGGGACAGCCTCGTCGACAGAAGCATCTGGAACATCCGGCTGTCGTGGGAGTACCGACCGCTGTCCTATCTTTATGTTGTCTACAACAGGAACAGGCGCGACGGGCTGATCGCCAGCGACCGTTTTTCGCAGGATCAGATTATTATCAAAGCGACCTACCTGCTGGAAATGTAGCGGAGTTTCTGCAACGGCCACAGGAGATGACCGGATAGCGACTCGGATATCGGTTCCCCGGATCCATGGTCCCTGCCCGAACTCTCTGCGTAGGTACCGAATACGACGTCGATAAACGAAAACATGCCGGCATAATTGTGCGCCGCCCCGATTTCGTGATGCGCACGGTGTTGCGCCGGCGATACGAGCAGCTTGCGCAAGGGCCCGAACGTCCAGGGCACATCCGCGTGCGTCAGGGCTATGTGGATAAACAGTATCGGCCCGACCGCGAATATGACCTGCGGTGAAAACCCCGCAAGGAGCAGCACGACGCCTACCCAGGTATTATCGAGCAGGTCGTCAACCGGATGCATTCGCGCAGCCGCCAGCGCATCGAGTTCCGTCGCTGAGTGGTGAATAGCATGAAAGTACCAGAGCACACCACAATGCCGCAGCCGGTGGCTCCAGTACCCGGCGACATCGGCAAGCAGCAGTGCCAGCAGCAGTTCGATCCAGAAACCGAGTGACAGTAAAGGATGCGGAACCCACATGGCCAGCAAACTGAAAGCGGCGATAGTCGCAAGGCGTGTCAACATGCCGGTTATGAACGGCGTAAACAGGAACCAGTAGGTCACATCGAGCCAGCGTCGACGCACCCGAACGAACAAGGTCTGCAGCGCTCCGGCCACGGTCACCCGGTCTTCCACGGCGCGGTGTAGATGCTGGAATAGGTAGTTGGCGCGGGAACGTTGTTGATACCGTAACTGACATCGTCCTGCGGCGTGCAATAGGTCTGGAACAGGTGATCCCACAGCATGAACACGCCGCCCAGGTTCACCGCCCGATGCTTGGGGTCGCTACTGTGGTGCATGCGATGATTTGCCGGCGTGTTAAACACCCGATCGAGGATTCCCAGCCGGCCAATCGTTTCCGTATGTATCCAGGCCTGAAAGTGAAACACGAATAGCTGGAAACCCAGCACAACCAGGGGATGCAAACCGAGCAGCAACCACGGTATGTAAAACAATGGCGACAGGAACTGATTGACGAAGTTGACCCGATACGCCAGCGGAATATTGTAAACATCGCCAGTGTGATGCGTTCCGTGGTGCGCGCGCCATAGAAAACGTAGCTGGTGTCCGCATCGATGTTCGATGTAGTAGCTCAGATCACAGGCGACGAAAGCCATAAGCAAACTCGCTGCGTTGATCGGCAGTGTTTGTGGGGCGCTGGCTGCGACAGACTGATACGCGATCGCCCACCACGGTGCCACGAGGATGTAGGTCGCCAGGTTTGGCCCGATCGCGCTCAGGGAGAGTCGAATATTTTTACCATCGATGGGTCGCCCGCCGCGGCGAGCCTCTATGTATTCACGAGCGGCAAGTACGATGCCCGCTGTTATCGCCAGCCCGACAAGAGCACTGAAGCCCATTCGCAGCGCGAAATCACTCACGCTTAAATGACTCGCTGACCGCCCTGGCAACATTCGCATGCGGCCCCGTCAGCTTCTGCTTTACACTCCAGGCATCCGATTCCCGCAGAAGCGTATTGTACTCGCAGAACGACACCAACTCGCCTTTAGTATTCAGAATATGATGGCAGCAGTTGGCAACCCGGTCGTAGTCAAAATTGTAGCGATCCATGAACGGTTTGATAGCAACGCCAAAGACGTCGGACGGGCGGATAAGGGCGCGGCCTGCCGCGGTTAGCAGCCGGCCGATCCAGCTTGACCTGCCGCCGCCTATGACGGAGTGGATTTCCTGTTTATCCAGGACCGTTTTGTAAGCAACCTCGTTCATGACAGACTCGAGATCGATACGCTGCGTAATATTGAACAGAAGGCCAAAGCGGCGCGCGAACAGGGTTGTCCAGCCACAATTCGGGTGGCTACATGGAATTGGCATAAAGTCCGCCGCGGTAACACGCTCGGGCATGCCTGCAGCAATAGCTTTAACGACCGTCGATAAGGTCGGCCTGCGGCGATCGTCGATAGCCAGTTCATAACGCCCGGTGTAGAAAGTCGGCAACATACCCACCAGCCGAACATGGCGGTGCTTCAACCCCTGCTCAACAACCCAGGCGATTTGCTCCTCGCTGATGTCCTGAGCGATCGTCATCGTCAGCTGCATGCAGACGCCGAGCTTGTCGAGTGTTCGAATATTCTTTTCCCGAACACGAAGAGTATCCGCCCTGCGCAGGGCCCTGTTGGTTTCCTCCGCGGCACCATCGTACTGCAACAACACCAGGATCTTGTCACGGTATCTGTGCAGCCGGGCAGCAATATCCGGCTTCGAGAACTCAACGCCATTGGTCGGGAGATAGACTTTCCCGATCCCGGCCTGTGCACAGAGCCACTCAACAATACTCCAGAAGTCCGGATGAATAGTCGCCTCGCCTCCCGTGATCTGCACAGAGTCAAGAAACCCCTTGCTGTGAATCAGGTCACCGATAAAGGCCTGAATCTCGTCGAACGAAAGGATTCGGTCGCCCTTCGCGTCGGCATAGCAGACGCGGCAGGCCAGATTACACGCGTTAGTCACCTCCAGCAGCACTGTGCAGGACTTGTTCGCCATCTGGTCGTGATGATCGGATGCTATCGAAGTCGGTTTTGACGTCGCAGCGCCGCAACTGGTGCTGCCGCCGCAACAGGATGAGTAGGATGGAATATTAAACACCCGTTCGTGGTCATAACGAACGCCCCAGCAGTCCTTGTTGGACAAGCGATAGAAACTGGCATCGTTTTCGAGCAACGACGTCGCCAGGCCATGAGCGTTACAATTCGCGCTTAGCCAGACCTTCTTGTCGCTTTCGAAAACGAGTGCCGCACAGTATTGCAGGCAGGTATTGCAGACGCTGATTGTGGACTTGAGCAGCGACGCATCGGTATCGACCTGAAAGTACTGCCTCGCCGCGGCCGCATCCATGGCCGCGAGAAACGACCGAATCTGCTCATGAACGGCCGATGAGCCGGGCGCTACGGCAACCCGGTCAAGCATAGTGCAGGCCCCACTCCAGCAGTTCGCCCGCGTAACGGTAGATAGTCCGGGTCGCGCGCGGAAAGCGATCCGAATAGTCCTTCGTCAATCGCGATAGCTGCTGTGACGAAAAATCGAGGTTGGCCCGGGCCTCTGCCCTGCGATGATCCGCAAGAACCTTTTTTGCCCGTTCGGCGGGCAACAAATGGAACACGGCTTCGCGCGTGTAGCTAACGTGATGCTGCTCGTCACCAAACACGATCTCGACAACCTTTTCGGGATAATCGCTGACGGCTGACGAGCACCCGTCGAGGTGGAACTCCAGGGACCGGGCAATACGTTTTTCGAGAAAGTGCAGGTGCGCAAAAAATCCCGCCAGCTTCAAGGTTCGGTCGTCCGCACTGTCTTGTCGATCTATACGAAATGAGTCCTTCGTGTAGCTGCGAATAATTTCGTTGTATACCTCCGGCAAAGGGATCTCGACAATCGGCTGCTCGATCTTTTTGATCGCCTTGCGGTACAACACGACGTGTTTGTCTTCATCCTGCATGTGGCTTTGCATCGCCGATAACAGGTGCCCGTCGGGCACTGCCCAAACCGGGAAGTAGTCATCGATTCGATGCGGATACTCTTCGCCGTTGAGATAGAGATTAAGAACAAAGCCGTGTAACACAGGGTCGCGGCAAATATCGCGATGCAGGCGGCGCTTGATGATTCCGGCGATCACTGTCAGGCGCTACCCGTTCACCCCAGCAGACAAACGCCGAAGACCAATGCGACCGCAACGAAAAAAACGACTATGGCGCCCGCGACGAGCTTTAGAATGACGCTGCCACAACCGCCCGGATTGTCCCCGGGGCCAGGCCCTTCGTTGGCTTGCTCCAGCCTGGGTTCAGACTCATGCTCCATAAGCGGTCTCCGGTTTTTTGTTCTGGCGGCGTGCAGAGTACGACAGCATTCCCGCCAGAATAAGCGCTACGGCGAACCATTGATAGGCGGACAAACCAAAAAAGGCTTTCTCGGTAGCGCGTAGCGTTTCCGATACGTATCGAAATGTCCCATAGGCCACCATGAATATCGCAAACAGCTGGCCGCTGAATCGACGCCGGCGATAAAGCAGGACGAGCATCGTACCGATCGTCAGATGGAACGCGATTTCATACAGGGGGATCGGATGCAATAGCGGCGCAAGCTCAGATCGATTGCCCGAACCGGCTTCTATCGGCAGTCCGAGGCAACAACCGGCGAACCAGCAGCCTATCCGTCCGATCGCTATGGAAAATGGCAGCAGGATCGCGAAACGATCGTTTGGCGGACGCCGATAGCCGATCAGCGGCTTCGCCGCCTCGGCGAAGAGGAACCCAAACAACAGGGCACCGACGATCGAACGCCCGGAATACAACAGTGCGGGCCAATCGTTAAACGCACGAATTGGCCACAAAGCGTCGCCCATGAGAACCGCGAACTTCGCACCGAGCACCGCGCCGACGAGCGTGATTAACTGCAGATAATAGTATTGCGTTTTTTCGCGCGGACTGGTGAAGTCCCTGGTCAACGGGAACAGAAAAATAAAGGCGAATCCAGCCGTAATTGAAAGCGCATAGATCGGATTGATCGCGATACTGTCTGCGCCGACGACTAGATCGTCCAAAGCCATACTCCGATACAAAAGGCCAGGGCCAGGCCGCCGAACATGTGCAAGCGCTTTTCGCGGACATCCAGATCCCCGTGAAACCGCAGCTCGTCAACGATGGCGGCGATCAGCAGTAGAACCAATGCCACCGCGGCCAGGGTATTCCAGCCCATGACGGCGGCACACAAAAACACCGCTACGCCGATGGCTATGCCGGCGTGAAAAACGCTCTCGGCGCGAGGTACCTGCCGGTCGGTTTCATGCAACCAGAAATCGTATCCAGCTATCGCGAGATAGGGAATGGCGGCAACTAAAACAATCAGCGACATCCGGCTAGTCTAGTTTGGCTGGAAAATTATTTCACTCACGCCGTTCAGGTTAGCAGAGACAGTTGCCGGGCGACGGCAACGGCCGATGTCCGGTTGCTGACACCGAGTTTTCCGAAGATGTTCTTCAAATGCCATTTGACCGTGTTTTGGCTAATGAACAGAGTTTCAGATATCACGTTATTCGTGCTGCCAGCGGCAATCAGGTCAAGTATCTCCCGCTCCCGCTCGCTGATCGGTTCAATCAAACCACGAACCACGCTATCGGCCTGTGAGTCTTCGCGACTGGCCGCCGTGCTCTCAGAGGCGATTGAAACCGTGATCGCTTCCAGGAAACTTCGCTTTGAACTTGGCCACTTGTCGATTTCGCCCTCCCGGGAATCCAGTAGCAAAGAGTCGATCTCGCGCCCTTCATCGATGAAGCAGCGAACGGAGCGATTCGGCGCGGCAACGTTGAGAGCCTCGTCTATCAAGCCACGCGCTTTTGCCTTGTCCTGGTCGTATCTCGCCCGAGCCTCGAGGATGTAACACTCCAACACCCGCATTCCACGCCGCGACTCCGTTGCAAGTTGGCG
This sequence comes from Woeseiaceae bacterium, assembly GCA_021773035.1. GTDB lineage: Bacteria > Pseudomonadota > Gammaproteobacteria > Steroidobacterales > Woeseiaceae > UBA1847. The sequence continues at coordinate 81,743 of JAJFKU010000023.1, read as the reverse complement.
CAGTTCCGCCAGCACCGGCAGTGTATTATCCGGCCGGCCCAGCGCAATCTGCAGCCTGGCCCACGTCAGCGCCTTGCGGCAGGAAACGCGCTCCCACTGAGCCGGCAAGACCCAGCTGTCGGCATCCACATCGATTTCGTTACTTAACGCGTGATCGATTGCTTCGTTCAGCCGCTCGGACTGCAGCAGATACGCGATACGCCCGCCCTCGACCAGCGAGCGATGCCGCTCATACGGCGTGCCCCAGCGCGCGCCCACGTCAGCGATCAGGTCGTAGCAGCGCATTGCCGCCCTGTGATCACCACGCAAACCGCTGATCCTGGCGAGGGCCGTATAGCCGAAGACCAGCAGTTTGGTGAAGCCGACCTCACCGATTAGCGGCAAGTTCGGTCGCAGACACTCCAGTGCCTCGTCGATCCTGTTCCACTGATACAAGACAATACCCTGGATGACCTGCGGAACCGGCGCGATGTACTTTTGCTCCGAGAAGTTACTGCTATCAGCGGAGAAACGTGCAAAACAATGATCCAGGTTACCGTTTGCGAAATCCGTCAGTGCCAGAAAACACTCCGCGTAAATAGCGCCCAACTCGGAACCCGCTGCGATGTGATAGCGGCGCGCCTCGCGCAACACCGTTGCTGCCTTGCCAAATTCTGCGAACTCAGCCAACGCATAGCCGCGAAAATTGCAGACCAGTCCGCGCTCAAAATCGTTGAGGTGACCGAACTCGTGAGAAAGCAGCTCGTGTATAAGCTTGGGGTCGTCCCTGGCGATGGCGATGCCAGCCGCGAGCAGGATCATTTGCTCCTGGAGATAGGCCAGTTCGTCTGCTTCGAAAGATTCGGCAAAACTCTCGACGACGGATCGTAGCCTGAGCAGTACGCTCTCGCTCTCATCAGCCTGATTGGCGTGATACAGCGCGGTGCCCAGCAGGTAGAGCAGCTTCGGGTTTTCGTTTCTAACCGTTTCGGGGATGCGGCGAATCCACGCCGTGACCCGCGGGATGTGACCCGCCATGAGCTCTGTCCAGGACTGCTTTTCCACCAGCGCAGTGACGTTCTCGAAATCACCTGCGAGCAGACCGTACTCAACCGCCTCTCCGGACAGCCCGTGACTCTCAAACCAGCGCGACGCGGTACGATACAAACGCACCAGCTCACCCGGGTGACGACGGCGCAATTCAGTCAACAGGAACTCGTGAAACAACTGATGGTAGCGATACCACTCATGTTCCTGATCCATCGGTGTGACGAACAGGCCGTCTCTTTCGATTTCCTCCAGCAGTTCCTGCGCGTTTTCTGCTCCGGTCAGATGTGCGGCGAGGTCGCCGCTTACGCGTTCAGCCACGGACGTCCGCAGCAGAAACTCCTGGATATGTTCCGGCTGCTGGCTAAGCACATCGCTCGCCATGTACTCGGAGATATCCTGCAGACTCCCCGAAAACGAATCGATGAACCCGTCGCGCCGATGCGGATCACGCAGCGACAATGATGCCAGCTGCAGCCCGGCAACCCAGCCCTCGCTGTGCTCATGAATTTTCGCGACCTGTTCGTTGCTGAGTTCCAGTTGGCGAATCTCGGTGAGAAATTCCGCTGCCTCGGACAGGTTCAGTCGCAGCTGCGTGGGGGTGATTTCCTGTAGTTCGTCGTGGACGCGCAAGGCCGCCAGGCCGAACTGCGGACGTGTTCTGGATGCCACGGTCATCTGGAAGTTCGCGGGAGCGAGGTTCAGGAGGAGTTCGATCAACTCGTCCGTCTCCGAGTTGCTCACACAATGATAGTCGTCAAGAAACAGGACTACCGGCCGTGCGGTATCGCTGATGTCGTCAACGAGATCGTTGAGTGTGCGCGTGATATCGAAACGTGCAGTACCGTTGATGATGCGAGCGGTCCGTAACCCGAAATCGGGCATTGCGAACTGGATAGACGCGACGATATCCCGAAGTAAGGCCGCCGTGCTGCGATCCTCCATGCCCAGCGACAACCAGGCTACCGTTACGCCTTCGCCGAGTAAGCGCTCCCGCCACTGGATGAGCAACGTCGTTTTACCGAAGCCGGCAGGAGCGGCGACCAGCATGAGCTTCGCCAGGCGACCGGTTTCGCTGGACTCCAGCAGGCTGTCGCGTCCGATCATTCTGAATCGAGCGATCGGTGCAATGAACTTGGTTTTCATACGGAATGGACCCGGTGCGCAGGCGCTAATATTACAACAGCGGGCTCAACAGCGTTCGCTCATCAGGTCGCGCCCGATCCTATGAAGGACTCGCGATGCTCGCTCATCACGCCATCGCTGCCATAACTGATATGCAGCAGGCAGTTCGCGGGCACCGCCCACCAGCTTGACGTATCTTCATCGAGCGGTTCGGAGACGACCAGCGCGCCAGTGGGCATGCGATTCAGGTACAGCGACGGTGCGGCGCTGTCCGACGCCCAGCGCAATGCCCGGATACTGCTGCCATCGGTAATCGCAAGCGTTGCCCGGAACGCCTCTCTGATGCCTTCGCTACGGCGCAGCGCATCGACATCCTGGATCGTGCGACGCATGGCGTGCTCGGGGTCTTCGTATAAACCGTTGCTTATCATCAGCTGAAACAGGAGTTCGCTGTCGGTGCCGCCAACCATGGCATCAAAACAACTATCGCTGAGCATCGCACAAAGCCTGCGCCGCATTTGCCGAAAGCCGCCAATCTGTCCGTTGTGCATGAACAGCATCTTGCCCGAACGAAACGGGTGGCAATTGACGTCCAGGTTTGGCGCGCCTGTGGATGCCCGAACATGGGCGAAAAACACCCGGCTCTCAATAACACGCGTCAGCTCGCGTAAATTCGGATCGGCCCAGGCCGGCCCGGCGTCGCGATACAGACCGGGCTCCTGCGGCTTGCCGTACCAGCCAAGACCGCCGCCATCGCCGTGCACGCCCAGTTTCGCTTTATGCGAATGCTGTGCCTGTTCGCACAGCGAATGCGGTCCTTCGTACAAGAACTGCTCGATAAGGCGGGGTTCGCCTATGTAGGCCAGCCAACGGCACACGCAAGTCTCCCGACTCATCCAGGTTGTCGCGGAAATGTTACGCGACGACCCGCTCGTTCGAACCACCCCAAAGTGTAGTTGCGCGCATCGCCTGCAGCGGGACACAATGACCTATGTTAGCTGTAGTGATACGACGACTGCTCGCGACGATCCCGGTAATGACCATTGTCGCGGTCATTGTGTTCTCACTTTTGTACCTGACACCTGGCGACCCGGCTGCCGTGCTCGCCGGCGAGCAAGCTACGGCTGAGGACATCGAACGACTGCGTGTGTCGCTGGGGCTCGACCAGCCCTATCTGGTGCGGTTCGGCCAGTGGATCACCGGCGTACTGCACGGTGATCTGGGCACATCGATATTCTCGCGGCGGCCGGTTATGGAACTTATCGTGCAACGGCTGGAACCGACCATCGCCCTTACGCTTGCGTCGCTGCTCATCGCCGTTCTCATTGCCGTCCCGCTGGGCGTCATCGCCGCATGGCGCTCCGGCGGCATCGTTGACCGCATGGCAATGAGCTTCGCTGTGCTGGGTTTTTCGGTACCGGTATTCGTCCTGTCGTATTTACTGATCGCGCTGTTTTCCGTCAAGCTGCAGCTGCTGCCGGTACAGGGTTACGTGCCGATTGCCTACGGTTTTGTGCCCTTTGCACAGCACCTGATCCTGCCGGCCGTTTCGCTCGGCATCATCAACGCGGCGTTGATTGCCCGCATCACCCGCACAACGATGCTCGAAGTCCTGAATCAGGACTACATCCGCGCGGCAAGAGCTAAAGGACTGTCGGTGAGACGGGTGCTTGTCCGGCACGCGCTCAAGAACGCCGCCGTACCGATCGTTACCGTTATCGGCATCAGCTTTGCGCTGCTGATCAGCGGCGTTGTCGTGACCGAAACGGTTTTCAACATACCCGGGCTGGGACGACTGACAGTGGATGCCATACTGCGCAGAGACTACCCGGTGATTCAGGGCGTCATCCTGGTGTTCTCGGCAACCTATGTCGTGGTCAATTTACTGGTTGATCTGAGTTACGGACTGTTCGATCCGAGGATCAAACATTGAGTGTCACAGCAACAGCGGCGTTGCCGGCCGGTGGCCTCACGCGGCTTTGGCAACGTCACCCCAATATTATTATCGGTGCCGGCATGCTGGGCCTTGCTGTGTTTGCCGCATTTGCCGCGCCGTGGCTGGTCAGCGTCGACCCGCAAACGATTGCGCCGTTCAACCGCCTCGAAGCGCCCGGCGCCGAGTTCTGGTTCGGCGGCGATCTCATCGGACGCGATGTATACAGCCGCACGGTTTACGGCGCGCGTGTATCGCTGGCGGTCGGCTTTGGCGTTGCGATCGGGGGCATCTCGCTGGGCCTGATCGTCGGGCTGCTGAGCGGTTTCGTTCGCTGGGTGGACCAGATACTGATGCGCGTCATGGACGGCTTGATGGCTATTCCCTCCATCCTGCTGGCAGTCGCCTTAATCTCGCTGACGGGTGCGAGCCTGAAGAATGTCATCATTGCGATCTCGATCGCGGAAGTGCCGCGGGTCGCACGGCTGGTACGAAGCGTCGTCCTGTCGTTAAAGGAACAACCCTACGTTGAGGCGGCCGTTACGGCCGGAACACCGTTCCTGTTGATACTGTGGCGACACGTGTTGCCGAATACACTCGCGCCACTGCTCATTCAGGGTACTTACATCTTCGCCTCCGCAGTTCTGACCGAAGCGATATTGAGCTTTATCGGGGCGGGCACGCCGCCATCGACGCCGAGCTGGGGCAATATCATCGCGGAGGGTCGAACCGTGTTTTCGATTGCACCGCACATCGTACTGTTCCCGGGCCTCGCTTTGTCATTCACAGTACTGGGCGTTAACTTACTGGGCGACGGGCTGCGCGACGTATTCGACCCCCGCTACGTGAGCCGCAAATGAGCCGTAAATGAACAATCGGCAAGCACTGCTCAGCGTCGACAATCTCAGCGTCACGTTCCGCACGGATCATGGCGTCGTGCCCGCGCTGCGCGATTTCTCCTATGTCTTAAGCGCCGGCGAAACGCTGGCGATTGTCGGTGAGTCCGGTTCGGGGAAAAGCGTCGGCGCACTGGCCGTGATGCGGCTCATCCCCGACCCGCCCGGACGCATTACTGACGGCGACGTTCAGTTCGCCGGTCGCAGTCTGTTCAGCCTGCGGGAAAGTGAGATGCAGGCCATTCGTGGCAACGATATCGCGATGATTTTTCAGGAGCCGATGACCAGCCTGAACCCGGTTCTCACCGTCGCCGAACAGATTGTCGAAGCGGTGCAGTTGCACCAGGGTCTGAAACCGAAGCAAGCCCGGGCGCGTGCACTGGAAATGTTACAACTGGTGCAGATATCGGAACCGGAGCAGCGTCTCGATCAGTACCCGCACGAACTCTCCGGCGGCATGTGTCAACGCGTGATGATCGCGATGGCGCTGGCCTGTACGCCGTCAGTACTGATTGCAGATGAACCGACTACCGCGCTCGACGTGACCATTCAGGCGCAGATTCTCGACCTCATGCGCGACCTGAAAAACCGGCTCGGCACGTCGATCCTGCTCATCACCCACGACCTCGGTGTCGTTGCCGAAATGGCCGACCGGGTACTCGTCGTTTACGCGGGCCGGAAAGTCGAGGAAGCCCCCGTTCGGGAATTGCTGGCATCGCCCCGTCATCCGTACACGCTCGGCCTGCTCGGCGCCATGCCCCGTCTCGGCGAAAGCACAGAGAACCGGCGCCTGACGGAAATTCCCGGATCCGTACCGTCTTTGCTCGAACCCATTGTCGGCTGCGCGTTTGCGCCGCGCTGCGCCTTGGCCATCGAGCGCTGCCATGCGGAGGCGCCGCCGCTGGTCGCGCATGGCGATTCGCAGCACCTCGCCGCCTGTTGGCGCAGCGACGATGTCGGCGATGAGCGATGAGCGCTCTTCTTAAGGTCGATGATCTCGTTAAACACTTTAGCGTCGGCGGCGGGCTCGTTGATCGCGCCTTCCGTAAGCCCACCAAAATCGTTCGCGCTGTCGACGGGGTCAGCTTTGACATAGCCGCGGGAGAAACACTGGGCCTCGTCGGTGAAAGCGGCTGTGGTAAATCGACCGTCGGCCGCTCGATTCTTCGCCTGCTCGAACCGACACGCGGCAGGATCGAATTGCAGGGACAGGACATATCGCGATCGTCGCGGGCCACATTGCGACCACTGCGCAGGCATCTGCAGGTTGTTTTTCAGGATCCCTACGCTTCGCTGAACCCGCGGCGCAGCGTCGGCCAGTCAGTTGCCGAACCCATCGCGAACTATGGGCTCGCCAAAGGAGCCGCGCTGCGAGCCGAGGTAGAAGAATTGTTCCGGCGCGTTGGCCTGCGTGCGGACCAGGTGGATCGTTATCCGCACGAGTTTTCCGGCGGGCAACGCCAGCGAATAGGTATCGCCCGTGCGCTCGGCACCAAACCGGATTTGATCGTACTCGATGAACCCGTATCGGCGCTCGACGTCTCGGTACAGGCGCAGGTGATCAACCTGCTGGTCGACCTGCAACAGGAGTTCGGTCTGGCCTACCTGTTCATCGCGCATGATCTTGCCGTGGTCGAGCACATCTCGGCACGGGTGGCCGTCATGTATCTGGGCAAGATCGTCGAGATTGCAGACAAGAAAACCCTGTTTAAAAATCCCCGCCATCCGTATACGAAGGCTCTGCTCTCGGCGGTTCCCAGCGTCGATCCGGATGCCGCCAGCAAACGCATAGTTCTGCAGGGCGACATTCCAAGCCCGGCAAACCCACCCTCGGGTTGCCGTTTTCGCTCGCGCTGCCCGATTGCGGAGGCTATTTGTGCCCAGGAGGAACCGCCGCTGGAAACACAGGTTGACGGACATAAAACAGCCTGCCACTTCGCGAAACCCGGTGCTTTGCAACCCTTCTAACCTGACTTCGACGCACTGGCATTTTCGCAGGGTCATCGGTCTGGAAGGGGTATACCGGAATGGCTCCCTGCGGTCCGCTTTATTTCCGGTATACCCCTTCCAGACCGATGCCTTGAGACAGTGGCCGGTACATCCCGGTCAGAGCAGATGCGAAGTGCTGACCGGACGACTACGTTAAGCGTTGTAAGCGGGCGGGTGAGAGAGTGCTTACGGGAAATAAAGCGGACCGCAGGGAGCCATTCCCTGTAAGTACTCTGTCGCCCGTCCGCCTGCGCCGATTAAAGTTCGCCAATGTCAGCTCAGACACAGCTACCAAAAAGCTAAGGTAAGTACCATTCGTCCTAAAGCGGCCGGTACGGCGCCTTTTCGATATTCCACAAGACAGTGCTGCCCGGCACGCCGAGCACTCCCGAAACACGCGGACTATAAGCTACCGGCGCAAACCACTGGCCGATAGGTACGTAAGGCACAAGGTCATAAGCACTTGCCTGGATTCGATCAGCCAGCGCCCGTCGGGACTGATCGTCCGCTGCGAAAGGAAACGCGTCGATCATTGCCTGATGCGCAGCGTCACAGGGCCAGCCCGGCCACGCCAGATCGCAATTCGCCTGCATGGGCACATTGCCGACGGGATCCGAAACATTGCCGCCCGGCCAATACGTCAGACCGATGTCCCAGCCGCCGGCGTCCGGCGCAGAGCGATTGACGCGCCGCGAACCCATCGCGCCAAAATCCATCGCCTGCAGATCGACGTCAACGCCGATGGATTTCAGATCGTCGGCCAAAACCAGGGTAGCGAGATTCATGAACTGAATATCGGTGGGGTGCAGAATTACCAGCGGGCGTCCGTCGTAGCCGGATGCCTGCATCAGCTCACGCGCCTTGTCCCGGTCTTTGCCAATGCCGGCCGGCACCCCGGCAGTACTTTCGAGCGGCGAACCGCAGACGAAGAAGGCATTGCAGGCATTGGTCACTTCGGGATCGCCGAACATGGCCTGCAGATAGCGCTCCTGATCGATAAGGTACAACAACGCCTGCCGCGCCCGTTTGTCGTCGAACGGCGGATGCAGATGATTCATCCGCAACATGCCCTGAAAGCCCAGGGTGTCGGAGCGCTGGATAACGACGCCCGCGTCGCGCAGCAGCGGCAAAAACTCGGGCGACGGGTTTTCGACGAAGTCGATTTCGCCGTTGGCCAGTGCCAGTACCGCCGATTGCGGGTCACGGATGTTAATCCATTCGACGGTATCCACGTAAACGTTCTTGCCACCAGCGGTCGCGTTTGGCGGTTCATTGCGCGGCACATAGGCGGGGTTACGGCGATAGACGACCTTTGCGCCGGGAACCCAGGCATCGACGTCGAACACGAACGGTCCGGAACCAGTACTGTCCTCAATCGACGTTGTCGGGCTGGTGTTCGCTATTCGCTCCGGCATGATAGCCGCCACCGGCCCGCCGGTTTTGGACAAGGCGTGCAGCAGTAATCCATAAGGCTTGTTAAGTTGCCAGACAAAGCGCGTGTCGCTCACTGCCTGCAGGTTTTCAGTCACGGCGAAAATTTGCCGGCCATAAGCATCCCGCGCGCCCCAACGACGCAGCGATGCGACGACATCCACGGCGGTAACCGGTGCACCGTCATGAAACCGCAGCCCGTCGCGCAGCGTAAAGTCCCAGTTGAGCCTGTCCGGACTCATCGTCCAGCGATCGACCATCTGCGGCCGCGGCACACCGCCAACATCGCGGCCGAACAGGAAATCGTAAACCATCAGCGCATGCCGCTGCACGATACCGATCGTAGTCACGACCGGATCGAGCGACTGTAAATCTGCATGCAAAACAGCGCGCAGAACGTTGCTGTTATCCGGCGGTGTGCAGCCCGACAATACGACACCGGTCATCGAGGCCGCGCCGGCCAGAAACCCACGTCTATTCATACCGGGATGCTCCGCTGCCTGCCGCCTTGTCGCCGGATAACCAGTAGCCGACACATTCGGCATCGTGGCCTGTCGTTGCCGCTTCAAGTACGACGTTCTGCGCGCCCAGGGCTCGTAAGCGATCGACCAGCTCAGCGGCCGCAGCGTCATCGAGTGCGGCGTTCTGCATGGACTTGAGCCGTCTGGACTGCGCCAGCAGCAAGCGGCGAATATCGTCTTTCATCGCAATCAGGGCATCGACACCGTGCGTCCTCCTCTTTCCAGGCAAGCTTCTGACCGCAGCGAACAGATTGTTCACGAGGCTCCGATCTTCATCGCCTTCGAAATGGGATTCAAGATCGTCAAACACCGCCTTGACTGCAGTGATCGCCTGCTCAGCGGCCGCGAGTGTCTGTGGCGTATTATTCGCCTCCGCTGCCACCAGACGTTGCAGCAAACCCCCTGTTGCAGAAAACAGCTCGCTGTCGAGTATCCGATCGGCCTGAGCCGCCTGCAGCCGGCAGCGTTCCTTCAATACGCCGTCATCGGCATGCACAAGAAAACGGAAGCAGGCGCCGTCCTTCATTACCCGCAACGCTTCGGGCAGACTTTTGTGCGTATTCGAATACTCAATCGCATACTGACTTGCAACGGCGTCAAAACGGGCATCGTCGAACGGCAGTTTTTCCATCGATGTGCGGGCATGAAACATCACTTCGGTCAGCAGATTTTTGGCCGATGCGACGAAGCGGGCAGGCTCGATGTCGGCCAGGTCGACACCATGAATGGAAAACGGCATAGCCCTGGTTTTCGATACCGCCACAGCCTGCGTCGCCAGGCCGCCGTTGCCGGTACCGAGATCGAGGACTTCGGCGCCGCCGGGCAGGGCCTCGAAGAAACGACGCCATCGTCCCTGCAGACTATCGTCGCCGCTCGCTGACGTATCGGGCAGACAGGACTGCAGCTGATCTGAGTGCCAGAATACGCTCCATTCCCACAGTACATCGCTTTGCTCGGGCATATCGATCACCAGCCTATCAGATCGGCTGCCGAACGGCGGAAGGTCGCTCGACCTTCCGCCTGTTGACTGCCTTAGAACCGGTAGGCACCGCCGATGAACAGTTCAGCACCGGTCGGACTGAAAGTGTCCGGGCTGGTATTGGCGCGAACCTGGCGTGAACCCAGCAACGGTGGGTCCTCATCCAGTACGTTGATGATGCCGCCCCAGATGGACAGGTCGTCGCTGTATTCGTAGTTGAACGACAGGTCCAGGTAGCCACCGCCATCCAGTACCGGGACGGCCTTGGTGCTTGGATCCTGGCCGAACTGAACCTCGTCAAGCGTGGTTTCCTCGCCCCAGCGATGCCGCAGTCCGACCGTCAGGTCGCCTGAGGTCCAGTTGATCTGCGTATTGGTTTTCATTTCCGACTTCGGCTCGCCACAGGTCCGGCCAAAGGCACCGGCACAGTCGTTCACGGTGCTCAGCTCGGCGATCGGGATCAGGTTGTATTCATCGAGGAAGGTGGCGTTGAAGACGATACCGAGTTCGCTGCCGCCGCCGATGCCAAAGTCGAGATCGAAGGTATAGCCCACCTGCAGGTCGATACCGGAGGTCTCCAGGCCGCCGACGTTAACGTTCGTTGCCAGCACCGGATTAAGCGTATCGATGACGCCGGAGGTCGAGTTACGGCCAACCGCCTGGCACGCCGTGCTGTTGATGTCCTGAACCTGGGTGTAACAAACACTCAGTATGTTGTTCACCGAACCGCCGAAAGCGCCGATGGCATCCTTAACTTCGATATCGAAGTAATCGATCGATACGCGTAAGTTAGGCAGCGCTTCCGGTGTGATGATTGCGCTCAGCGTAAAGGTATCGGATTCCTCCTCAGCCAGATTCGGGTTGCCGCCGAACAGGCCCGGGATCTCGTTGTTTGGCTGAATGGTCGGATCGCCCACCAGTGCCGTTGGCACACCGGTTGCCACACAAAGCGCGCTGATCGTCGCATCCCCTGCTGCCGTCGGATCTGCACACGGATCGGAAGCGCTAACCGGGAACAAACGTTGTCCGCCGAAGGCTTCGCCTACGCTCGGGGCACGAATCGCACGCTGGAACTGCGTGCCGAAGGCCAAATTGTCGTTCACCTTCCAGTCCAAGCCACCAAGGAAAGTGTTCACACCGCCTGTTTGGTCCAGGTCGTAGTCCGAGTACCGAAATGCGGCCGTTGCGTCCAGAGCCTCGATGCCGGACACGTCCGTTATCAACGGCACGCGGAACTCCACGAACAGTTCCCAGACGTCGATCTGGCCGGCCGCCGGGTCAATTGAGTTGAAACCGGCAACGTCTCCGGTTAACAAAGCCTCGTCGGGATTGAAATCGACTGAGCTGGAGCGCCACTCTGTTCCTATCAGTGCTGCCAAAGGTCCGCCCGGTAGTTCGAACAGATCACCGCTCAATGTCGCGCCGAATACGTTCAGTTCTGTCGCTTCGATATTGGTGGCGGCGATATCGATAAAGTCGACACCCGCGGCCGATATGTTCGGTCCGAACGGATTGACGACCGGAGCGGCCCCGCCGCTGGACAATATGCCGGCCCTGAACGCGGCTCTCGACACGTTACCCTGCTGGATCTGTGTGTTGTCCGATCTCGCGTAGGAGTAGTAGGCATTGTAATCGTAGTCGTTAAAGCTGCCTTCAAGGCCCATCAGAACCCTGAACGCGTTACGCGTATCCTGATTGCGCCGCGCGCCGGCCTCGACGAGACGACGGCGGATACCGAGTCCAACGAGTCCGTCGTTGGCAGCGGCACCCGCTTCGTTGGCATCGAGCAGCTGCAGTACGGCGCTAAGCTCCGGGCTGATGTAGGGATTATTCACTTCGACGGGCAGAACCTCATTGATGAAGGCCGGCGCGAAACCCGTGCTGGTCCGGTTGTGCGAATAAGCACCTTCAAAATAGACCGATGCATTTTCGCCGACGTCATAGTCTGCCAGCATGGTCAGGTTGTAACGTTCCTGCGGAATACGCAGGAAGTTGTCGAGCGTGTAGTTGTAGAGATCGCCCGGACGGGAGAACGGGCGTACGTTCATGCCGCCGTCGTCGGGAATGAAACCGTCACCGCCGATACCCGTCAAACCAGCCGCCGCCAACGCGGCGTCCAGGCCCGGAATCGCCGCAATGTCGGCAGCGCTCGATGGAATTCCCTGGAAGCGCCCGTTCGGTACAAAACTGCTGCCGCCCTGAACGAGAGCGCGATTGCCGTTGGCGTCGTTGCCGTCGGTCAGAACACTCGACGAAAACCCACGATCGGTTGTCATGATCGAATCGCGGTCGAGGTAATTGAACGCAACGACCGCATTACCCTTGCCGTCGGCGAAATTGCCACCGAGCGTTAGCGAAACGTCGGTGATGCTGCCGTCGCCCTCGCTGGTCTGGTTGAACTGCGAGCGTATCTCGACGCCCTCGAAGTCATCGCGCAATATGAAGTTGACGACACCGCCTACGGCATCCGATCCGTAAACCGCCGATGCACCACCGGTTACCACTTCCACACGCTCGATGAGCGAGGCCGGGATGCTGTTGATATCGGTCGTCTGGCTGGAGTCGAAGAACGTGTAACGCCTGCCGTTAACCAATACCAGGCTGCGCTGAGCACCAAGACCGCGTAAATCCAGTGTCGCCGCTCCGGTCGCGGTCGGATTCGCCGTGGAGTTTGTCGACGCCGTGCGTGACGGTACGAACTGCGGCATGTTGTTGAGTATTTCTTCGACGTTCTGATAGCCCGAAAGCTTGATGTCGTCGGAAGAGACCGTATCGACAGGAATGGACGCTGCCTGCCGCCCGGTGCGGATACGAGAACCCGTTATTACGATCTCTTCTATCGCAGCCCCGTCATCCTGTGCAACGGAGTGACCTGGCGCCATGCAGGCCAGCGCAACGGCAACTGAGACCGCCGACGAGATCGGCGACGATAGTGGTTTGATTCTGTTTTCCGATGTCATGGTAGCTCCCTCGCCGTTTCGAAATGGTTTCACTCGACTCTAATACTCAACACTAGAGTTGACCGGCCACACTGGTGACCGTTCACCAACAAAGATAGCTGTTGGCCGCAACGCCGAAACCACCCTAACGGGTAGTGCTCGATGCAATCGCAGGGCGTCACAATGCAGCGCATGGAAGACATCCAACTTCACATGTGGGCCACCCCCAATTCTCGCCGGGTGTCGATCCTGTTTGAGGAACTTGAGTTGGACTTCGAGGTCAGGCCCGTGAACATTCGCGCCGGCCAGCAATTCGAGCCGCAAGTGCTGGAGCTCAACCCGTTTGGCAAAGTCCCGGTCGTCACCTGGCGAGACGGCGATACGCGGCGCGTACTCTTTGAATCGGGAGCGATTCTTGTACGCTTTGCAGAGTGCCGCAATCAGTTCCTGCCGGCGGACGGCAGCGCCCGCGATAAAACACTCGCCTGGCTGATGGTCGTGTTGACCGCCCTCGGGCCGCACAGCTCGCAGGCCCACCACTGGAGCAGGCTGGCGGCGGCACCCTCGGAGCTCGCACTGCAGCATCACAAGCAGCTGGTGAAGCGGGTTTATCGGCTACTCGACGATCGGCTTTCGAATGCGCCTTATCTCGCCGGTGAGCACTACTCTATTGCCGACATCGCCGCATACCCGTGGATCGATGTGTGGGAATGGACCACACTCAACATCAGAGATTTCCCCAGTATTGAAGACTGGTATCAGAAACTGCGTCAGCGGCCTGCCGTAGCGCGCGGCATGGGCCTTCCTTTGGGTGCGGTTCTCGAATAAACGAAGAGCTCCGCGCCGTTCGAACAAGAACATGCACAGAAAATTCTGTGCAAAAAAAGCAACAAAGCCATCAATGGGAACAAGAGCCCAACTCCCGGCTGCCAAAGACCTTCCTGTCTGCTAGAGTTACAACGTAAAAATCTAGAACACTGTGTTCGAAATAAAAAGATAATTATAACGCCAAACAGACCGGCAGCCGGTCCACCGACCCGGCGAATACCACGCTGCCAGTGTGTTACCGAGAAAACGCAAACCAGGCCATCGAATCGCGCATATGCGTAGTTGTTCAGTCATAGTATTTTCGTTGTTACTGCTGTCGGCACCGTCAGGTGCCAGCGACTCGGGAAGTGCGCGATTCAAACAGATTTCGCGAGACCAGGGTTTATCGCAATCGTTTGTCTTTACGATCGTGCAGGATCAGGAAGGGTTTATGTGGTTTGGAACCCAGGACGGACTGAATCGCTTCGATGGTTTTGAGTTTACCGTTTTTGTTAACGATCCCGATAATCCGCAGTCCATATCGGACGAGTCTGTACGCAGCATGCTGGTAGACCGCAGCGGTACACTGTGGATGGGCACGGATGCCGGCGGATTGTCACGATACAACAGCGCGACGCAGACGTTCACCAACTACCTTCACAATCCCGCCAACCCGGAATCGATCAGCTACAACCGCGTACATGTGGTCTACGAAGACAACGCAGGCGTGTTATGGGTTGGGACCGACGGTGCCGGACTCGACCGCTTCAACCGCGCCACCGGGACTTTCGAGCATTTTCCTTACGACGCTGGCAACCCCAATGGCCTTCCCGGCGCTCACATCCGCAGCATTCTGGAGAACAGCGACGGTGAGCTTCTGGTCGCTACCGATCGCGGTCTTGCCAAACTCGATCGCGCGGCGGACAGGTTTATGCACTACGGGTATGAGTCGGCAGGCCAGTCGATGGCCGATGACGGTCAACTCAGCGTTCTGTTTGAAGACACACTCAGGAATTTGTGGATAGGCACTGAATCCGATGGGCTGTACCGAGTCGGTCAGGACGGAGAATCGGTCGAACACTTCGTTCACGACTCGGGTGACATATCAAGTGTCAGTGCAGACCGCATCACTGCGATTTTTGAAGATGCCGTCGGCACACTGTGGATCGGAACCGAAAACGGGCTAAACGCCTGGAACCCGGAGACTGCTGACTTCGATCGCTACGTCAGCAATTCCGGCGACCGCTACAGCCTGTCGCACGACCACGTTGCATCGTTATTTCAGGACCGCGGCGGTGTGCTCTGGGTCGGCACTCATGACGGTCTGAACTTCTGGAACGTGGCCAACCGCGCCATCTCACACTACAGGCACGACATCAACGATACGCAAAGCCTTAGCGAAAGCACCGTCATGTCGTTTATCGCAGAGCCGGCAGGAAAGCTGTGGGTAGCCACTTTTGGCGGTGGCCTGAGTGTGCTCGATCCGGCTACTGACCGGTTTCATCATGTCAGGCATATCCCGGGAGATGACACGAGTCTGTCCAGCGATCGCGTGATGTCCCTGCATGTGGACCACGAGGGTGTGCTCTGGGCCGGCACTCGAAGCGCGGGGCTGAATCGCTACGACAGCAGCGAGAACAAGTTCACCCGGTTTCGACACGATCCCGAGAACGAAACCAGCATAAGCTCCGACGGCATAACCACCATTTTCGAGGACAGCAAGAACACTTTGTGGATCGGCACGTTCGGTGGCGGCCTCAATTCTTTTGATCGCGACAGCCAACAGTTCAGGCGTTTTCGAAATAACCCGGACGATCCGGCTACGCTGAGCGACGACAGGGTTATGGTCTTGTTCGAAGACAGTACAGGCAACATCTGGGTCGGAACCTACGGCGGCGGCCTCAACCGTTTCGTCCCCTCAACGGGAGTATTCACACCCTATCGGGCGAACCCCGACCGATCCGACGGTTTGAGCGGCGATGAAATATATATGATTCAGGAAGACTCCCGGGGCGATTTCTGGATCAGTGTCAAGGGCAAGGGGCTGAACCGCTGGCGGCGTGTCGACCGGGAACGCGGCAAAGAAGTTTTTCGGCGGTTCACCACACGCGACGGCTTGCCCAGTTCCACTGTATACAGTGGAGCATGGGATCAGGCCGGACACTTGTGGCTTGGCACCGGCCGGGGATTGTCGAGGTTGGATATCGAATCGCTTGAATTCAAGAACTACGATACGAGTCACGGCCTGCAGGATAACGAGTTCAACCTGGCCGCCGGCTATAGCACTCCCGATGGAAAAGTGTTCTTCGGCGGCGTGAATGGTTTCAACGCCTTTTATCCACAGCTGCTTGACGGCAAGCAGCGACCACCACAAGTGGTCATCACGAAATTCTCAAGCCTCAATAAGCCCGTCGACACTGCTAATACGCGAGCCAGCGACGGGCGCGTACAACTGGGGCATGATCAGTATGTGATCGATTTCGAATTCGCCGCGCTGGACTACGCGGCACCCCGGAGCAACCGCTTCATGTACCGGCTTGACGGGCTCGACCACGACTGGATGGACGCCGGTGCAAAACGCCAGGTCACCTACACAAACCTGCCCGCTGGCAAATATACATTCCGCGTCAAGGCTTCCAACCACAACGGTGTCTGGAGCCGTCAGGATGCGACGCTCGACTTCTATATGGCGCCAGCTCTCTGGAATACCTGGTGGGCCTACCTCGTATATCTGCTCGCCCTCGCTGCTGTCGCGCTGGCCGTATTTCGTGTCTACGCCTGGAAAATCCGACAGGCAGATAAGCTGGAATACGTCGAGACTCTCGGAGCGATCCAGGCACGCCTGAGCGACGCTCAGCGCATTGCGCGAATTGGTAACTGGGAATTGAATGCGGCGACCAGAGAACTTTGGTGGTCGGATGAGATCTACCGCCTGTTTCAGATCGTGCCGGAACCCTTCGGCGAGACCTACGAGTCGTTTATGGAGTACGTTCATCCGGATGATCGCGAGAACGTCAAACAGGCGCTTGGGCATGCTCTCAGGCACCAGGGAGCTTTCTCTATCGACTACAGGATTATCAGGCCGGACGGTAGTGAACTCACGGTCTGCGGACAAGCCGAGACGTGCTTCGATGAAGACGGACAGTCGATCGGCATGGCAGGCACCATTCATGACATCACAGAGCGTAAGAACGCCGAAAACGACATCAGACATCGTGCCGACTTCCAGGCACTGCTTGCCAACCTTTCATCCGAGTTGATTCAGGCGCACCCCGATGACATTGGACAGCAACTGGGCAACGGCCTCGAAGCCGTCGGCGCCCGCTACGGACTGGACGCGATCAGCGTATGGTGGTTCTCCGCGGATCGCAGAGGCCTGCGCCCGTTTCGGCGCTGGACGCGCATCGAAGACGAAAACCCGGGAAGTTCGAAAAACTACCTGCACAAGAACCAGATTCCGTGGACCGCGGAAGAACTTCTGGCCGGTAGAACGATCGTTGTGGACGACGTCGAACAGATGCCGCTTACGGCATCTGCGGATCAGAAAATCTTCAGGAAAAGAGGGATAAGGTCACTCTTGCTGATCCCGCTGATGGTGGAGGAAACGCTTGAGGGCGCCTGCGCATACATAGCCCTTCAGGAGAAGCATAGCTGGTCTGCCGAAACAGTCGCCGAACTCCAGCTCATTGCGGATAACCTCGCAGGAGCAATTGCCCGATCAAGAGCAATGTCCAAGGCCGAACACCTTAAAAATAAACTCCAGGAAGAGAACTTTCTGCTGCGAGAAGAGGTAAAGCTGGCGCACGGTTTTAACGAGATCGTAGGCGAAGACAAGACGCTTAGGCGATGTTTGCACGCCGTGGAGAAGGTGGCACCAACGGACGTTACCGCCCTCATCCTCGGAGAGACGGGAACTGGTAAGGAATTGATTGCCCGGGCGATTCACCGATTGAGTGCGCGCTGCGATAAACCTATGGTGAGTGTGAACTGCCCTGCACTGCCCGCGACCTTGATCGAAAGCGAATTATTCGGCCACGAAAAAGGTGCATTTACGGGTGCACATTCGAAACGACGCGGCCGCTTTGAGTTAGCGCACAACGGCACGCTCTTTCTCGACGAGATCGGAGAGCTATCGCTGGAACTGCAGGCGAAATTGCTGCGCGTCCTGCAAACTGGCGAATTCGAACGTATTGGCGGCACAAAAACCTTGCGTTCCAATATTCGGCTGATTGCAGCGACTAATCGCGGCCTTGAAGACGCCATCGGACGCGGAGAATTTCGGGCAGACCTGTATTACCGTATCAGCAGCTTTCCAGTTCGCCTGCCAAGCTTGCGAGACCGCAAAGGCGACATTCCTTTGCTGGCCGAACACTTCGTCCACAAGCACGCCGGGCGTTTGGGAAAGAAGATTGTGGCGATGTCCGCGAAGATGGTTAAGGAGCTTGTGAACCACGGGTGGCCAGGTAACATCCGCGAACTTGAGAGCGTCATCGAGCGAGCTTTGATTTCGGTAGAGAACAACTCTGTTCTTGAACTTGCCGGCCCGCTATCCTCAATGACGGCTGTGGATCGTGTGAAATCCGACTTTTCTGTCGATAACCCGGCTGACCTTTCGTCGTTCGAGCGCGCCCATATAGTCAGCGTGCTTGAGAAGACACGGTGGAAAATAGCAGGGTCGGGCGGCGCTGCGGTCGTGCTGCGTATTCCCCCGAGTACGCTGCGCTCCAAGATGAAACGCCTGGGGATCAGCCGTAAGGCATCGGCCATCGGAACGACCTAAGCGGCTGAAATCAATGGATCTCGATCCTGTCGTTTCGCCAGTCACCACTGCGCTCCTGCTCTCTACCGTCGATGAATCTGACCGACGAACTCGTCGCATTTTGCTTCCCTAGCTGCCGGCTTCGAGTAGCAGCGACCGGGGCCATGCCCCGTTTTTCGCTGCCGAAGGGTCGCGAATGTCCCCTGACTAGTACCGTCACCACGCACAGGAACAGCAGACTCACGAGGCCCATTGAGCCGCCGCCGGAGTCTTCCTCGTTATCGGGCGGCGCCGTTGTCGATGCTTCCGTGACCGTAACCTGCGCCGAACTCTCATTGTTGGAACTGTCGCGATCCGTCTCGCCTGCGGCCGCCGATGTCGAGTAAGTATGCTGGCCCTCTGCGACAGCCGTTACCTGGACGTCGATCGTCGTCGTGGAGTTCGCGGCGAGACTCGGTGCCGTACAGCGGACTTCCCCGCCGGACACGGTACAGTCGCCCACCGGCCAGGTCGCGCTGTCGATGCGCAGACCGGCAGCAATCGCGACGGTAATCACCGCGTCGCTTGCAACGATAGACGATTGGTTCTCTACTCGTGGTCGAAGCGTCGCGGCTTGATTCAGCTGCAGCTGTGCGACCGTCGGCGTAATCGTAGCAAGATCGATAGCGGGATTGACGGTCAGGCCTATCGTTGCCTCGTTGTTATTGGAATTCGCATCGCCGCTCGCGGACGCTGTCGCCACGACATCGCTGGAACCGACCGTCTGCGACGTTAGAGACAAGCTCACGGTCGCGCCGGAACCTGCGGCAAGCGTACCAATTGAGCAATTGACGCTGCCGGCTCCGTCGGTGCAGCTACCTGCCGTCGTCGAAGAGCTGTCCAGCGTCACGCCCACAGGAACGGTAACGGAAAGCGAGACGTTGCTCGCCGCGTCAGTACCCGCGCTTGTAAGGTCGAAGCTGACCGTCGTACTGTCTCCGAGCAGCAGCGTTGCGGACTGCGTACCGGCAGCGACAGCAACGTCGTTGCTCGCCAGTGCCGTGATGCAAGAAGCACGAGCGACGTTGTCCTGCATCTGCGAGATGCTGCAACTCGAGAATGTATCGCTGCCGTTGATTCTCGGCGCCATCAGGAAATCCTGCGGCGTGCTTTCGCAAGCACCGCTGGTGCCGTCGTGCGGTGCGCCGAAATTGTGGCCCAATTCATGAGCGACGATCAGCGTGTCAGTCGTTACGCTGCTGGTAGCCTGAGTCAGCCCGGCCCCAAAGCGGCTACTGCAGAGTGCCCCACCGAACGCAATACCCACCGTCGAACCGTCGAGATTGCGCCCGGTGAACAGGTGCGTCAGACCGTTGGCCCGTTGCACCGACGTATCGGAGCGGTAGTCCGACACTTCGTCGAGCAGCAGGCTGGAATCGGTCTGGTCGCTGAACGGGTCGTTCGACGAAGAAAACACGTCGACTCTGTTGACATTGATCTGCACACCCAGCTGCGAGCTGAAGATACCGTCGACGTTGTTCATGCGAGTGATCATGGCCGCCTGCGCATCACTGCCCTTGTCGGTGGCGAACTCGAAGTCGGCGATCACGGCCACGTCTATTTGCGAGCTGGCACCCGGTGCCGAGGAAACCGCGGATGTCATTTCGCTGACGACCGTCTTGAGCAAATCGGCGCCGCTGGTCGCCATGCCGGCTTCCGCACACGCGAGCGCACCCGGTTCGATATGCAGGTCGGCCAGCCGATAGATCAACGCTTTGCCAGTCGTCTCACTGACCTCGATCGCAAACATTTCCGAGCCGTCGAACAACATACCGCGCGGCTGGCCCTGCGCAATGACCATGCGCACCCAGGAATCGGGCTCCGCAGCCAGCGAACCCCTGTAAATCTGTACGTCCGCACCGAGGGACTGGCGCTCAACGGCATCGATCAGTGCGTGATTGAGCTGCAGTTCGACATCGAAGTGACGGCTGAACGCATTGAAACGCATGCGCTGGACGGACGGCACGCCAGGCTTCTGAAACTCACCCGCCGCTTGAGAAAAACCGAGGTCCTCCAGCGGCTCGCTGTACTCGATACGCACGTTGCCGGCGAACGCGGCAAACGGTAAGCAACACACCGTCATGAGGAGTAAAAAAGCGTATCGCCTGAGACCGATCATCAGCACACCTGCCGCGTAGTTTGCCGGTCTTTCAGCTAAACAAAAATAGCACGTGCCCCGCAAGCGAATATGCGTCTGCTATCCGCGACAGACGGTACAAGAGTGTGACGTGGTTCTCAGTTCAGGAAGCGCTCACTTGCTGCGGCGCAAAGGGCAGTCGGGCAGGCCCTGGCCGGCTATAGCCGCCACGTTTTGCTCGCCGGTCAGCAAATACAGCGAACCGTTTTGCTCGAGCAGGAAATAGTCTTCGAGGCCAGTTCTGTCGTCGGCATGAAATTCAACCTTCGTAGCGTCGACTTCGTAGCGGCCAAGCTTCGGGTAACCGGGAAACGGGTCGATCTCGTTGCCGTCGCCGTCGATACTGCGCACGTCTGTAAATCGGGACCATTCAAAACGACCGTTCCTGAGCGTAAGCCTGTCACCTTCGTAAGCTGTACACGCGGGCTCGAAGACGCCGTCGACACCGGCACAACCGTAAAGCAATGCGGTCGACAGTATCGCCGTGCATATCAGAATGGACTTGGACCGAACTTTCCCACGCATACCAATTCACCTCTTCCCACCAATTATGAAGCCTGCTTGTGCCTAATCCAAACCCATTGCCAGCAGACGATCCCGGACCCCGGATACCTGGGCATTCACAAAAGTATTCGTCAGGTGGCCCTGGTCACGAACGACGATCAATCCGTCTTCCCGACTCGCCGCACAACGCCCTTCGGGACAAACCAGATCAATCAGGTTTAGTACCTGAACGTCAGGAAAGCCTTCTGCAGAACGCTGCAGGAAAGCCGCTACTTCATCACTGCGTAAATCGAACTGTACCTCTTCACACTCGCGATTGCTGTCGTCTAGCCGAAAAGAAAACCATGTCGGGTTTCAGACCCTGGTGCGGTTCGATCCCTATTCCCCGTCTTGCCCTTACCCCTACTCCCCCGCATCCTGTTCACCCTCTCGCTGACGCAACTTCGGCGGCCCGCCTTCGGGTCGGCAGGCAAGCACCTCCTCACGATCCGTAACGCATTGGCCGGACAAGGCTTCGCCACGACGACCCTCGAACGAACAGCTGTCGCCATCGACAGCGGCAGCACAGGCCTCAATAGCGACCAGCGGCGGACCGCGACGCTCTTGCTTTTTGTCATTCGCATTTTCGGCGAATACCGGGCCTGCGACTACAAGCGCCAGCGCAACTGCAGCAGTTTTGACTACGGTTTTCATTGCTGTCTCCAACAGGTGTGAATTCAGAATCACTGTACGAACGGAGTCTGCATTCCGGCCGCAGTTTTGGTGGAGAAATTGTGAAGCTGTTACGGGGTTTCTCAGTCGATTCGATAGCCGACGCCGTAAATCGACCGTATCCACGCATCGTCACCAGTCGCTGCGACCAGTTTCTTACGCAGATTTTTGACGTGCGAGTCGACGGTCCTGTCACTGACCACTCGCCCGTCGAGATACATACTGTCGATCAAAGCGTCGCGCGAATAAACCCGCCCCGGGCTACGCGCGAGCAGCGCGAGCACCCGAAACTCCACCGGCGTTAATTCAAGCGCTACGCCGTCGACGGAGGCCTCAAAACGTTCTGCGTCGATATGCAGGCCGCGGTAATTGCCCGCTTCCTCGATTGACGGCTCGCCGACGCGCCGCAATATCGCTTTGACCCGCGCAACAATTTCACGCGCGCTAAACGGTTTGCAGACATAGTCGTCCGCGCCAAGCTCCAGCCCGAGCAGACGGTCGATTTCCTCTACCCTCGCCGTGACAACGATGACGGGCACATTGGAGAACGCACGAATCTCGCGACAGATAGAGAGCCCGTCCTTGCCGGGCAGCATAATGTCGAGCAAGACGATGTCCGGCCTGTTGCTCTTAACCCAGTCTACAACCTTGTCGCCGCGCGCGATCCAGTGCGTGTCGTATCCGGCTTGCTGCAGATAGTCGCGCAGCAAGCCGGCGATTTTCTCCTCGTCCTCGACGATCAACACCCGTTGAGTGCTCATACCGATACCTCCTGCGAACCTAGCCTTGGCAGTGTAATGCGGACGGAAAGCCCGCCGAGATGGGAAGCTTCGGCGACGATCTCACCGGAGTGCGCCGTGACGATGGACTCGCAAATCGACAGGCCGAGTCCCGAACCGCCGGTCGCCCGGTTTCGGGATTCGTCTACGCGGTACAAACGATCGAACAGCCGCGGGTACTGATCGGCGTGCACGCCGGGCGCGGAATCTGCGAATACGATGATTACCTGCTGCTCTGTTGCCGTAACGCCGATCTCGATCGTTCCCGGCTCATCGGTATAACGTATCGAGTTCTCAATGAGATTGCTAAAGAGCTGATCGAGACGCGAGGAATCACCCGCGATCAACAGGTTCTGTTCCGTAACCTCAAAACTCATATACAGTCCGGCATCGCCGAGACGTGAGCGGTTCGAACCGAGTACGTCTTGCAGAATACTGACAATATCGATCGTCTCGAGCCGGTACCGCAATCCGCCCTCGTCGGACATTGTCAGCTCATGCAAATCCCCGACCAGCTTCTGCAGCCGGTCGACTTCAGCCTGCAGAGACCTCCGCGTTCCTTCGTCAAAACGTCTCACACCGTCTTCTATTGCCTGCAACTCGCCGCTCAGTATCGCCAGCGGCGTGCGCAGTTCGTGTGAAATATCGGATACCCATTGCCGCCGCGAGCGCTGGTTTTTTTGCAGAGTTTCCGCCAGTTTATTGAAGTCCCGGGCGAGATCGCCGAGTTCGTCGTCGCGCGTGACGGTAATTCGTTTCTCGAACTCTCCGGCACCAAGTGACCGGGTGCCGGCAGTCAACGCGGCGATGGGCCGGACCAGCTGCTTTGCAATAAGCGCAGCTATCGCGGCCGCCAGCAAGAGTACCGCGACAGCAATGTAGGCGATCGACTCGGACTGTTGTCTCGCAAAGTTAAGATCGATGGTCTCCGTCAGTCCGGGCTGTGGTTCGATGAACAGACGGCCAATCACAGCCCCATCCAGCGTGACGTCGATACTGCGAGCCTTTTTGTCCCGGCTCTCCCGGCCCCTGACCGTAACCCCATCTGCGTCGACGAGGCTCACCCGTTCACGTAAACCGAGCGGGTCCGGCGGCGGCATGCCCCGTGGTTTCGGACGACGGGCATCGCCGTCCATTGGGCGAGGTGCGTAACGATCGCGAAACAACTCATCCCAGGCGCGGCGGTCTGTTCTCAACAGCTGCCACGAGTCCTCGCGTCGATAGAGTCCCGCCAACTCGTCCACTGCGCCTGAAAGGCGTTCCGTTTCCTGCTGGCTCAGATAGCCGGCGAAACCCTGCTGAAAACTCCAGCGCGTTGCCGCCGCATTCAGGCCGACGATGACGAGGCTCGCCACGGTGAGCGCTACGAATATCCGTCTGCCAATAGTCCATCGCATAGTGCGACTTTAACAAGCAAATGACGGATACGAGGAATACCGATGAAGAAACTCCACACTTTCTCCACATTATCCTGTCGTCGCAGTAGCGAGTCCTTCGTTAACTTACCACCTGTTTACGAAAAGGAATGCTAATGAACGTAAAGAATCTGCGCATCTTGTTGCTCTGCGCGATCGTGCTGCAAGGATGCGGTGGCGGCAGCGACACCACTGAGACGCCGGTTGTTGTCGCACCGCCGGTTACGCCACCGGTGGACAACGCCCCTATCGACGATCAGCTGCGCGCGCTGATCGCTGCGAACGGCCTTAGCGGTGATCCGAGCACCGGCAGAAACCTGCCGCAGATATCGGACCCGCTGGCGCAACTGGGAAAGAAGCTGTTCTTTACCAAGGCCCTGGGTGGAGAGATGGACAGTGCCTGTGTCAGCTGCCACCACCCGGTACTCGGTGGCGGCGACGGACTATCGCTTCCTTTTGGTGTTGGCGCAATCGCGCCCGACCTTCTTGGCCCGGGACGCGGCGACGTGACGGGCCTGCCCAACGTTCCGCGTAACGCGCCGACAACCTTCAACACCGCACTGTGGGACTCGGCACTGTTCATGGACGCAAGAGTCGAGAGTCTCGGCAAGGAAGTCGGCGAAAACGGTGCTGCGTCCGGAATCAGCACGCCGGACTCCGGTATCAACGTCATTGATGGGACCGCCGGCGCCAACCTGGTCGCGGCGCAGGCGAGATTCCCGGTCACGTCGGTGGAAGAGATGCGTGGTCTTCTTGAGGCGGGGGAGTCGAATGAGGCACTCCGCTCACACCTCGCCGCACGTCTCGGCGACTATGGCAACGGCCAGGACGAGTTGCTGAACGCCCGCTGGCTCGCGGAATTTCAAACAGCGTTTGCAAGCTCGGCGCCCGCTGAGAGCCTGGTTAGCTTCGACAACATCATGATAGCTATCAGCGCGTACGAGCGTTCGCAGATTTTTGTCGCCAACCCCTGGCGCGACTACGTTCAGGGAGACAACGATGCCATCAGCAACGATGCCAAGCAGGGCGCGATCCTGTTCTATACGGATGCGAACCAGCAGGGTGGCGGCTGCGTACAATGCCACTCCGGCGACCTGTTTACCGACGAAGAGAGCCACACCGTCGGCGCACCGCAGTTTGGCCTCGGGAAAGGCAATCCGAACAATCACGATTTCGGTCGGGAGAATATCAGTGGCGACGCCTCCGAGCGTTTCAGACTCCGCACTCCTTCGCTACTGAACATCGAGCTTACGGGGCCTTACATGCACACGGGAGCCTACGAAACCCTGCAGCAGGTCGTGAATCACTACAACAATCCGAATGCCACGGTTGACGATTTTTTCGACGATGGCGGCTGGTGCGACCTGCGGCAGTTCGAGAACGTGGAGAACTGCACGACGCTCTACCCCAACGCCCGGCAAAACTCCAACGCGGTGCTGGCGAAGGTCACGATGGAGCGCAACCAGAACGACCCGGCGGCGCTTCAGAACGTCAACCTCAACAATGGCGAACGCAACGACATCATCGCGTTCCTGCAAACCCTGACGGACCCCTGCGTAGAGGACCGTAGCTGCCTGTCGGCGTGGATACCGACAAGCGGCGAGGCCGCGGATGAGCTGCAACTTAATGCGGTCGATATAAACGGGGATCTTTTATAAGCCGCCGTGCTGACCGGCAGTTCGAAGAAGGAGAGAAAATGACAGTCGCCAACCGCCCCGGGGGAAGGCTATTGGCGACTGTCGGCATCGTAATTAGAGCGCTGCGGGGTCCTTATTTTCTATTTTAGTCCACTGCTTGTCGGCACTCTTGATGCGACCGGGAATGTCTTTCAGCCAGTCATCTTGAATCGTCGCATCGAGATTCAGGTACAGGCGATTGTTAACGACTCGGAACACTTCCGGATCACCAACGAATTTCTTACCGACGGATACGCCGAAAGCGCAATATCCATTGTAAGCGGGAGCATAACGCTCGGGGTTATTTTTGAAGGTCTGCAGATTTTCCTGGCTCGAGAATATGTAGGTCGCACCGTCGTGTGTGGCGACATAGTGGCCACTGCCGCGGACCGGGCGCTTACCTGTCTGATAGGAAACGACGTCATATCCCTGAACTGCCGGTGCACTGTGCGCATTGTCGGCCGCGGCTGCGTTGCCACCGAAAGCGAATAGCGCAGTCAGCGCCAGAAGTGTTGCTTTGATTTTCATGGTTTTTCCTTTAATGATTGGCCTAAGCGGCTTTTGTTGTTGCCGATGAATTAACGAACGGAAAATCTATTTCTGTCCCGGCAATGTGGTTGAAATAGTTGGTGAAAGTGTTCAGAGCGACGTGCGCAATGAGTTCGACGAACTCGGCATCCGATACGCCGGCCTCGCGCAGTGTTGTAATCTGTTCCTCGCTGACCTGCCCGCGCTGCTCAACTACCGCTGCAGCGAAGACCA
This sequence comes from Woeseiaceae bacterium, assembly GCA_021773035.1. Lineage (GTDB taxonomy): Bacteria > Pseudomonadota > Gammaproteobacteria > Steroidobacterales > Woeseiaceae > UBA1847. The sequence goes on along the minus strand of JAJFKU010000023.1, from coordinate 55,315 downwards.
ACATGGCGTCGGTTTTGGCATCGCCCGAACGCCCACGGAGATTCTCCGCCGCTTCCTGACTGTCAATCCCGGCACCGGCGGCGATCGCGCTGTGGGCCGAAGCACAATAGTCGCAGCTGTTCTGACCTGCGACGGTCAACGCGATCTGTTCACCGACAGCCGGGCCTATGACACCGCCGCGAAGCGCCGCCGAAAAACCAAGAAAGCCGTCGAGGACCGACGCCGAATTTGCCATGGTCGCGAAGATGTTTGGCACACGGCCCATCTGGGCCTTGACGGTCGCCAGGGTCTGGGCGGCGTCACCGGCATTGTTTGGATCTACGGGGTTTATCGTGGGCATTGCTGGATCTCCTGTTAACTTAGCGAGTAAACCGATCTGTTTACTTGTGAAAACAAAAGGTATACCGATCTGTTACCCTTGTCAAGCGGAACTGGAGAAAAAAGGCACCTGGACAGCCTGAATGGCCAGAAACGGCCGCAAACTGGCTATTTACCTTGCAGTTGGGTTAGGATCATTGGGAATTCACAGATCGGTTTACTTTTATGTCGGAGAAAAGACAACAACTGGTGGAAACAGCGATAGAGCTGTTCGCCCGGCAGGGTTTTCACGGCACGGGTATCGACCTTATCGCCGAGCAGGCCAATGTCTCGAAGAAGACGATGTACCACCACTTCCGTTCCAAGGAGGAACTCATCGTCGCGGCGCTCAGGCATCATGACGGCCTGTTTCGCAATCAGTTCATGCGCGCGGTGGAGCAATCCGCAGATACTTCGTATGACCGGCTGTTGGCGGTTTTCGACGTTGCCCACGAATGGTTTTCGCAACACGACTTCTTTGGCTGCATGTTCATCAACGCGATCGGCGAGTACTCGGGGCGTAACCCGGCCATCCTGGAAGCCTGTAAGGAGTTCAAGCGCCAGATGCGGGTTTACATCGAAGAACTCGCCCGCTCGCTTGATGTCGATGACCCGGCCGGGCTGGCATCTGAAATCGCCATGTTGCTTGAGGGGTCGATCGTCACGTCACAGGTGTCCTGCTCTCCCGACAGCGCGAAGACCGCCAAGCACGCCGCCAGAACGCTGCTTGACGAAGCTATCCGCGCCCATGACGAGTAGGTGATGCTCTCTCCTATTAGATAACGGACATAGCCTGCCAGCACAGGCTATCTGGCAGTGGTTAATCCGGGTCCAGCGGCGCGAGGTCAGGAAGCTTTGCATAGCCTTTGCACATCACCGTCGCCCGTTCGAGCGTTGCGCGCGCCTTTTCGACTTCGCCGCGTTCGAGGTAGGTTTGCGCCATGCGCCGCAACGCGGATGACGACACCAGTTTCGCCGCGATTGAATCGATCTCGTCGGCAATCGTGTTCAACACCGACTTGGGTACTAAAGCAGGAGCAATGCGCGCAAGCATCGTGTAGTAATAAGCACGTGCCGCCTGATCGGCCATCGGAACGGTGCCGCGCAGGTAGTCGCGCTCCGCGATCTCCGCTGCGCGCACATAGGCAGCTATCGCCTTCTCTTCGGCGCCGCTTTGTCGATAGGAATCAGCGAGGTTACCCCACATTTCGTGAATCTCCGGATTACCGTTTGCGACGGAGTCGATCGCTTTCTGCCGCAGTGTGGCGGACAGCTTGAAGTCGCCGAGAAAATAGTGCGCCTGGCCGAGAAACTCGTCACCGACATAGGATTGCGGATTGAGGTCCCTGGCATCTGCGTACGCATCACGTGCGCTCTCCAGGGCGCCGTCGCAAAGATAAAAACTGCCGAGATTGGCGAGTATGTATTCGTTCCGGTCTCTCGCAAGTGCCGCTTCGCTAGCCTCGATGGCAGCGCCGACATTGCCGTCGAACCACTCCATGAGCCCGAGTGAAAACAGGGGTTTCCAGATCGATGCGTCGACCTGCGCTGCGCGGCGCGCGCTCGCTTTGGCACGCATCAACAGCTCGCGGTCGGCGTGTTCGCGATAGGCCCCCAGCTGACTCGATGCCAACCCGGCAAGTGCCGCCGCGTCCTTCGGGTGCTGTGCAATTGTTTGTTCGTACAAGTCGATAGCTTCATCGTTGCGACCGGTCCGTGCAAGAAAGTGCGCATGCGCAACAGCGACGACGCGATCGTCAGGGTCGAGCTGCAATGCCTGGCCGCAGGCCAGTGAGGCGTCCTTGAGCGCCCGCTCCTCACTATCCATCCAGTGTTCTTCGAGCAGTGTTTGGCAAAGACCCGCATGCGCGCGCGCGTAATTCGCATCCTGTCGTAGAGCCGCCTCAAAGCGGCTCTGCGCGCGCTTCACATTGAGTTCATTGGACGGTTTATCCAGCAGACGCTCGCCTTCCAGGTAATCGTCCTGTACCGGCGCGAGTGGAAAATAACTGGCCGCATTCTCGGGAACCGGCATCCCGACAACTCGGCGTACCGCCAACGCCGCGTCACCGGCGATGGTAGCCAGCGACTCCTGTGTTGCTGCAGCCGGCACGCTGTCACTCCATATTTGCTGCCGCACGCCACCTTTGAAGAGATAAACGCGAATTGCCGTCAGCCTGCCAACCTGCTGAAAATCTCCGTCGATGACAACATCCGTGCGCAGGCGCTTTGCGACCTCTACCGGATCGCGCGACTGCGTAAGCACTTCCGCGGTCGACCTTGCAACCTTGAAGTGGTTTCCCAACACGTTGCGTAGCGCACTGCTGAACGCCTTGTCGGAGTCGTTAGCAAAGGGTATGACCGCCAGGGTCGGGGCTCCCATGCCAAGCACAGCCGACTCTTCCGTCGCTTCGGTGGCGGGCACCGCCTCACGCCCGGGATCGAACCACTGTCGCATGGCAAGAACGCCAGCCAACACCACAATTGCGAGAACCGCAGCGAACAAGAAACGTCGAAATAGCGGTACACGAGGCACCGCATTGGACTCGCGTGCGGCGACCTTCTCCTCGTCTGCCGTCTTATACAGCGTATAAGCCTCGACACCGAGGGCGCGGGCGACGCGCTCAACCGTCGTTGCGTCCACGGAGAGCTCGCGAAACACACGGCTGACTACGTCTTTCGGTGCCGCATCAAGGCCTTCAATGTCAGCCATACGCTCGGCCAGCGCCGCCTGCGTTTTCAACCCGGCCTCGGCCAGGGCGTGCGCGAGCTTCGCCCGCGAGGCACGGACGCCGCGATTCCGTTGTGCGCTTGCCGTTGTACTCATAGGTCCCGCCAGATGGTATCTGTCATCCGAATATTAGCGCACAACCGCAAACCCGCGTTAATTGACCTTAACTATCGTTAGCTGTCGATGCGCTGCAACGCACGTAACACCTAGTCTTTGTTACAACGGAGACAGTTTATGCGAACGAATACAACGTGGGTCTTGCTCATCCTGTCAGTTGTGCTGGCAGGTTGTGGCGACGGGCTGGCGGGTACCTACGCGGACAAGGCCGGCATCACCTGCTACACATTTTCCGGCAGCGGTGACGTGAAGATCTCGGTGCTCGGTACCGAAGTCGATGCCGAATACCGCGTGGATGACGACAAGGTGCTGGTCACCAGCGCCCAGGGGACGGTCGTTCTGACACGCCGTGATAAGCGGCTGTACGGACCGATGGGACTCGAACTTATTCACAGACAAACCAACACGGGAGAGTAGAGATGGGACTAGTCAAAATCACCGGGCCGGTCAGCAATTTTCGGGAAGAGACTCAGATTACAAACGCCAGAACCAGCAACACGGGACACACCTCGCTCAGAACCGAGAAAGAGATCAACTTTCGCGTTGGCACTCAGCCGGTAACGATGAAACTGCCCAAGGGCATCGATCTGACGGACGGCGATGAGGCCACTGTCGTCGGCAGCGATACGAGAAGTGGTATCAAGGCCGTTCTGGTGCGTAACGACGTCACCGGCTTTACCTACGGCATGAGCACCTGGTACGTACTGCTCTGGGCAGTGATAACGACTCTTGCGGGCATCGCGACGATCGGGATTCTCATCGGGGTCGCGCTGACACCGCTTGGTCTGTACCTTTTCTATAAAGGCTATCAACTCATGCAGGCGCACAAGATACTCGCGACTTGAACAGGCCCCGGGAATCGTAAATTCTGCGGCGGTAGTGTCGCGATCTGCAAGCTTCTCCCAGGTGACGTTCCTTACGCTGCATGTCCAGGGGCCGTGTCCTGTAAAAAAGCGGGAACCTCTTTCGTCCTAACTGCGTCTCTCAGGTATGGACACCGTCACCCATGCTGATCGCACCCTGCCGCCGGTAGACGGCTGGGCCACCTCCGGGTTGACGGATACAGCGATTATCGCCCTCGTCCTGGCGGGCAACAGCGCTGCCTACGAAGGCATCATGCGGCGCTACAATCGACTGCTTTTTCGCCTCGCTCGCGGCATTGTCGGCAACGACGAAGATGCCATGGATGTCGTGCAGGAAAGCTATGTCCGTGCCTACTATCGACTGTCCCAGTTCAAGGGTCCCGATGGCTTCCCGAGCTGGATTTCGAGGGTCGTGGTCAACGAAGCGATCTCTCGTACGAGAAAACGGCAAATAAAGACTGACGGGGAACTGGATCCGGATGCAACGCCGGCAGACGCAAATGACCGGCCGGAGGAAATCGCAATGGGCTACGACGCACTCGAGATCATCGAGTCGGCCATCGATAGACTGCCGCCGGATTTTCGCGTCGTCTTCATGCTGCGCGGCGTCGAAGAACTTTCGGTCAACGAAACCGCCGAGCTACTGAACATCAAGCCCGCGACGGTAAAAACCCGCTTTCACAGAGCCAGGGGCTTAATGAGAAAAGCACTTGATCGCCGGGTCAGAAATGCGCTACCGAGCACCTTCGGTTTCGATGGTCGACGTTGCGACAGCATTGTCGACACGGTTTTCGCAACCATTGCAGGCATTCCGCACGAACAACACTAGCCTGGCACTTAGTTTGATCGCACGTTCAACATCGCTGACAGACAGGGGGTTCAGCAATGAAAAATGTCACCGCTAAATACGCCACCATCGTGGCCGTCATCGCCGCTCTGTTTCTTATCGAAACCGCAAGCGGCAGCCATCGCGACAACAGACGCACGGATAATCCATTCGTCAACGCAATCGAAATGGTTCGCGACGGCAAAAAAACGTTTCGCTACGACACCTTCGGCAATGAGGACTTCTGGGGCGGTCAACTTGGACTGCACCGTGCTATTGCCGGTACAGCCAACGGCGGAGTCGGGCCTGGCGTTAGCCCCGAGCTTGCATTGGCCCTGGGGCTGAAGGTAGACGTCAATGCCTTACCCAGATCGCTGCGAAGAGCCCTGAAACGAGGACAGGTCGATCTCACCGATCCGGCAACGACGCTGAGCCTACTCAAACTCGATGCCGTTCTGGGCGTTCGTGGTCAATTTGACAACTACGGCAACATTGATGCCATCGGCATCACCTGCGCACTGTGTCACAGCACAGTTGACGACTCGTTCGCGCCCGGTATCGGCAGACGTCTCGACGGTTGGGCGGCGCGCGACCTGAACGTCGGCGCGATCATCGCTGCGTCCGAGAGTGTTGCACCGTTCGCACAGCTGCTTGGCGTCGACGAGGCGACCGTACGCCAGGTTCTCAATTCATGGGGACCGGGGAAATTCGATGCTGCACTATTCCTCGACGGCCAGGCAGTTGCGCCCAACGGAGGTTCAGCGGCTACCTTGATTCCACCGGCATACGGACTTGCCGGTATCAACCTACATACCTGGTCCGGATGGGGTTCGGTGTCACACTGGAACGCCCTGGTTGCCGTACTGGAAATGCAGGGTAAAGGTACGTTTTATGATCCGCGCCTGAACGACGCCGGAAAATTTCCCATCGCAGCTGCGAATAACTTCGGGAATGTACGTAACGACCCGGACCTTGTGACACCGAAACTCGCAGAACTGCAGTTTTATCAACTGGCACTGAAAGCACCGAAGCCGCCGCGTGGAAGTTTCGACCGACGGGCTGCAAAGCGCGGCAAGGCTTTGTTCGCCCCCAACGGACAAGCCGCCTGCGCAAACTGCCATGTACCGCCGATCTTCACGGAACCCGGTTGGAACCTGCACACACCAGAGGAGATTGGCATCGATGGCTTCCAGGCGCAGCGTGGACCGGAAGACCGTTACCGGACTACACCGCTCGCAGGCCTGTGGTCACATGAAACCGGTGGCTATTATCACGACGGTCGCTTCGGCACCCTGCTCGATGTCATCAACCACTATGACGATTTTCAGAACCTGGGCCTGAGCGACGATCAGAAACGGGACCTGATCGAGTACCTCAGGTCCCTGTAGTTCTGCCAGTTGCTTCAGACCTGTCTTCGTATGACGAGCATCGTCGTCGCAATTTTGTAGTCGCTGCACTCGGTGTGCGCAATCATATCCGAGCGAATACCGGTGATGGATTACCTGATTCGCTTGCCATCCTCACCCCAGACTTCAACCACCGCAATATCCAGGTCCCGGATTCCCTGCTCCACCAACGACAGGTCACCGACCAGAACCCAGGTCATCGCTTCGGGATCCAGGTATCCGTTCGCGACGGTGTTTAGCGCCTCGAGATCCAGTGTAGCAAGACGCTTCTCGTATCCTCTGAGATACTCATAAGGACGGCCAAAGTGGTAGTTCCCCATCATGTCGCCGAGAATCTGCATGTTGCTCTCCAGCCGCGCCGGCAGGCTCCTGATCCGGCTCCGAACGAACAGCTCAAGCTCCTCTTTCGTCGCGGGCTCCTTGCCGGAGAGGTCCTCCATCTCGCGCCAGATTTCGGTCACCGACTCCGAAGTCTTGTCATTCTGCACCGACGTAGTGACAACCCAGTATCCTTGCCCGAGGGCCTCGGTGACACCGCCGTGGACACCATAGGACCAGCCTTTTTCCACACGCAGGTTGTTACCGATCCTGGCGGTCATACCGCCGGCGAGAGTGCTGTTCAGCGCCTCAAACGCATCGACGTTGATATCATGCGCCGGCGGGATCAACCGTCCCGCCATGATAGTTGTCTGCTGCGACCCGGGTCGATCCAACAGTATGAAGCGCGCGGACTTCGCGTAGTCGACCGCGGCAACCCCGGGTACCTCGGCCAGCGGTGTTTCAGGCTTGACCCAATCACCGAATTTTTGCTCCAGAAGCTCGAGCGCATCGGCCAGGCTGATATCGCCGACAACGAAGACCGTTGCGTTATCAGGCCTGATCCAGTGTGCGTGGAACGCAGCGAGGTCATCGGTATCGAGCGCATTGGCGACGGCAGCCTCATCCCAGGCTCTGCGCAGCGGATGACCGGGACCCAGGATGTTGTAGTAGAGCGCACGCGACGCCATGCCGGTAGGATTATTACGGAAGTTCTCGACGCCCTGCTCGACGTTATCCTGCCAGCGAGCCAGGTCCTCGGTCCGGAAGGCGGGGAAGCGGATAGTTCTGGCCCAGAGATCTGCAGACGCGGGCAATTCAGTCTTCAAAGCCATCATCGACGTCGACAGGTAACGACCTCTTGAACCAAAACCCATCCGCACGCCAAGGCGCTCTCGTTGCTCGGAGTACTCGTCGAGTTTCATATGAGACGGACCGTCATTCATCAGGATAGCCGTCGCATTCGATGTCCCCGCCTTTATTCCCTGATCGGCAAGCGAACCCGCATCGCGGAACACCATTGACATCAGAACGTCCGGTGTATCGTCTTTTTCAACAAGCACGACGTCGATGCCGTTGGCCGTTCTCCCCTTCCGGACCTCGGGAAATATCAGTTCGGATCCCGCCGCTACTTTTGGCATCGGCCTTGCCTTGCCAAGCGGAGGTTGTGTAGCAACACGATTCTTGTCTTCGGCGTCAACTGTCGCCGAAACCGGCTCGGAACTACTATTCGTCGCTGAATTGACCGACGGCAATACACCAGGCACGACGGTCAACTGATAGTAGTTGCGCGACAACCACTTCCGCGCAGCAGCGGTCACGTCGGCGACACTTGCCCGCCGTAGCCAAGCGATCTCTTGATCGACAAAATCCAGGCTGCCGGCGTACAACTCTGCTTCCGCCAGCATTTTGCCCTTCGCCATAATGCTGTGGTGACCTCGTATCAGTATTGCTTCCAGGCTCTTGCGATAATTTTCTATTTCTCGTTTCGTCGGGCCGTCTTCCAGGAAATCGGCAACTACCTTGTCAAGGGCGCGCTCCGCGGCTTCGACTTCTACACCGTCCTTTATGTTGACGTAGAGTGTAAAAATACTGGAAAGCTCACCGGACTGAACGTTCGCGGAGACAGCGGTCGCGATTTCCTGTTCCTCCACCAGGGCCTTGTAGAGTCGCGAGTGTTTTCCAACGTTCAGAATACTCGCGGCCACATTGAGGTTTACTTTTTCCTGCGAGTCAAATGGTGGAACAGCCCAGGCACGCGAGAGCAGCGTCTGACCGACCGTGTCCTCCATGAGGTCGCGCTGAATCTTCTCAGGCTCAGGTACCGCTGCCTGCACCCGGGCGACAGCAGGCCCCGCCGGGATATCAGCAAAGTACTTCTCCACAAGCGGGCGAGCGGTTTTTACGTCAATGTCACCGACGAGTACCAGCAGCGCGTTGGATGCGCCGTAGTAGTCTTTAAACCAGCCATGCACGTCTTCAAGTGAGGCCGCCGCGAGGTCTGCCATGGAGCCAATCGTCGGGTGGTGATACCTATGTCCTTCGGGATAAAGAGCTGCGATCTGCTGCTTGTAAGCGCGGCCGAAAGCCACGCCTTCGCGCTGGCGCTTTTCGTTCTGCACGATGCCGCGCTCGGCATCGAGTGTTTCCTGTGTGACAGCACCCAGCAAATATCCCATCCTGTCGGACTCAATCCACAACACCAGTTCCAAGGCTTCTGTAGGCACAGTCTCGAAATAGAGTGTGCGATCGAAATTCGTCGTGCCGTTGACACTGGTGGCCCCGGCATTCTTCAGGGTCTCGTGAAAGTCCCCGCTGAAGTTCTCAGAGCCTTTAAACATGATGTGCTCGAACAGATGTGCGAAACCGGTTTTACCGGCGGGTTCGTCTTTCGAGCCGACGTGGTACCAGACATTCACGGCAACGACCGGTGCTTTACGATCCTCGTGAACGATGACACGCAGCCCGTTGTCGAGCGTGAAGCTGTCGTGTTCTATGTAGGGTTTGGCGGCAACGGCAAACGCGCTACAAAGGATCAGGCCAAGTGCCAGCAGAAATGATTTACAGAATGTCACTGTCGTGGTTTCCTTGTTTCTCTTGATTGTTCGGGACACCGAAACGGTTTCGGTCACGTGTTTGTGTTTGGAAGCGGGCCAGGGCGAAAATCAACCGCCGGTCGCGCGCAACCGGCGGCAATTGGGTTTCTACTTAGAACGTCCCCGACAAACCCATTTTGAAGGCACGGCCGCCGAGGTAGGTGCCGCCGGTATTCAGGCTCGGCGTTCCACCGACACCACCGATAAAGCTCTGAATATCCGCATCATTGGTTCCTTTCAGCAGGTCGCTGCCCTCGATAAAAACGCGGTAGCTGCCGGAACCCACGTCGAAACGGTACTCGGCGTGCAGATCAAGCGTTTCCACCTTGTCGAAAAAGGGATAGAGGTTACGTGGGCCGAAGCCACTCAGACGTCGCGACTGCGCGCTGTAGGCAAGCGTCGCGTCGATATTGTTGCGGTTATAGGTAAGCGCGAAGGTGCCGGAATAATCAGGCTGCTGCGAAAAAGCTTCCGATGAGAAATCGACCTCAACCGACTCGCGGCCGACAAGGTCTCCCGCAGCATCGAAAATCGGGCTGCCGAACCAGTTGTACAGCTGGTGGCGCGAACTCTGCGTGTAAGTCAGATTGGCATAGGTGCCGAAGCCGCCCCAGAATCCGGGCAGGAAGGTAAACTGTCGTTCTACGTGTCCTTCGATACCCCAGATTGTCGCGTCGTTCTCGTCGTTTGACGGGCGCGAGCCGGTGACGAAGAGATTGGCGGGGAGATTCTGAAAATAGGGGTGATCCGGCAGGTCGAGGCCGTCGAGTACGTCTATCCCCTCCGTCAGATTCGTCTGCAGCAGGTTGTTAACGCGCTTGTAGAAAACACCCAGCTTGAGCGCGCCGATCTGGTCGTGATAGTACTCGGCCGACACGTCGAAATTGTGCGTTACCGCAGGCTTCAGGTCGGGGTTTCCTTCCTGAACGTTGAGCCGCGGCTGGTTCCGGTCCGGTCCGAAGAACGGCGCCAGCGTCAGGGCAAGCCGACGACGGGACGAAAGGCTGGCGATTTCCGGCCTCGCAACCGACTTATAATAGCCACCGCGAAAAATCAGATTGTCCGTTTTCCGGTAGTTCAGAAGCACTCTTGGGAGTACATCGCTGGCCGTCGCCGATTCGTCGAACAGGCGTCTGAATTGATTTTCAAACTCGCGATCGGGCTGGAAGAACTCGTTGCTGAAACTTGGTGATTCGAGATTAACCGCCTGAACCGTGACCTCGCTAAAGCGAAGCCCGCCGATGATCTCCAGCTTGCCAATATCGAATCTCGCCTGGATATAGGCGGCGAGACTGTCTTCTTTCGTAAACGCCTGGTTTAGTTCGGCGTCGATATCGTCCGGATCGACGAAGATCCCCGGTGTATCGGCAAGGCCGTCTGCGAAAGCAGCGAAGTCAGCGGCCGACACAACCTGAAAACCGGGACCGGACAGACCGATGTCGGACAGGTTCGAATCCGCGAAATCGAGCCCGAACGAACCGATGCTGCCGAAACCGAATACAAACGAGCTATCGAGCCTGACGGAGTACTTCGCGGTCTCGAAATCAACACCCGCCTCCAGGTATTTGAAGTGCTCACCGTCAACGTCATACTTGACGCCGAAATCGGCCGTGTAACGATCGTTCTTGCCCTTGTCGCGGAAAATGCTGCCCGTGCTGATGTTGTAGTTTTCCGGATCGTTGAAATAGTCGAAACCTTCCTCGGTAAAAAGCGGCAGCGAAAGATCGCCGCCAGCGTAGGTTCCGAACGGTGAGATAACGCGCCCTTCTACCGGGTCAACGGCACTCGCAAGCAGGAAATCCGGATTCACGATACCGAAGGAATCTACGTGCCCGAAGGTCAGGAACAAGTCCTCCGGCGTGGTTGTCGAGCCATGAGCGTAACCGGCGATATAGGTGAACTCGAGTTTGCCGCGACTGGTCACGCCACGAAGACTGTAAGTATCTGTCTCGTCGGTACGACCGCGGCTCAGGTTATAGTCCTGGTCGGTAAACTGACCACCGGACCAACGCAGTGCCCGCCGCGTTTCGCCGTTGAGCGCCACGACAGGCAGCTCGCGATACGACATCCCGCTGGTCACGAAATCCGAGCTGCGACCGAAAAGCGAACGCTCTCCCTCCGCATGCTGCATGTCGAGCTTTAGATTCGTGTGATCGCCCATCTGCCACTCACCGGCGATCGTGACGGCAAGGTTGGAAATCTCGGCCACGTTGTAGCGGGTTGTTAAACTGCTTTGAAAACTGTCGGCCGCACCGGGCTCATAGGGAAAGGCCTGGTGAGGATCGATTTGAAATGCCGAGCTTATTAACGAACCATCGGTTTCCAGCGGCAGATACTGTCCTGATCGAAATATTCTGTCGTAACGAATGGACTTGACGTCGCGATCCCGGTATTGCACTGACGCACTCAGACCGAAACTCTCATCGCTGCCAAAAGTGCCGGCGACGGTTCCCGACAGCAGCAGGTCATCGCTAAAGTCCCTGGCTTTTGGTCCTCCCTCCACGCTGAAGTTCAGATAACGACGTGGCCTTGCCAGTGGCGACTTGGTTTCCACTTCGATCAAAGCACCGGTTCCGGCACTATCGTGGCTCGGCAGCAGTGTTTTGTGAATGGTGATTTTGCCCACGGAGTCCGCCAGCAGGTTGCCGAGATTAGCGGATCGCTGCCGGCCGCTGCCCACCGGCACGTGCAGGCCGTTGATCTTGACGGCGTTCATGTCGGGCGAAAGTCCGCGCACAATGATATTGGAGCCATCGCCGGTTTGCGCGTCCTGCTGAAATGCGATACCGGGTACCCGCCGCAAGGCCTCGGAGAGCGTTGTGCCGGTAAAATTCCCGAGAAGGTCCGCCGTCACGACGGACGAAGAATTGTCAGCGGTTCTTTCCTGGTTAAGCGCCAACGCCCGTGCCGAACGGGAACCGAAAACAACGATTTCATCCATCGGACCGCCCTCTGCGCCCAATGCAACGGGGTATTTGACGTGCTCACCGCCGTTCAGCGAGATGCGCGTAAGCGCTGTTGCAAAACCAAGGTAGGAAACTTCCAGCGAGTAAATGCCCGGCGCAAGCCCGGGAAAGCGATAGCTGCCAAGACTGTCCGTGGCCGTCCTGCGATCGGTCTCCACAATCCTTACCAGCGCGCCCTCGAGCGCGGCACCGGTGCGCCTATCGCTCACTTTTCCGCTGACGCTGCCGTCAGTTCCGTCGCCGCTTCGGTTCGCCTGGTGCTGAGTCCGTGTCCCCGACACCTGGGCCATCAGCATCCGCTGCGGTGTCGGCAGCGAGTTTCCCGGGTCTTCGGCCCCCTGCTCCTGACTGCCGGGTTGATTGCCCGGGCCAATCGCGACGGTTTCATCATTAATGAAGCGATGTTCCAGGCCGGTGCCATCCAGCAGATCATTCAGTGCGAGCCTGGGGCTGCCGGCATCATCCGTACCTGGCGATGTGACGTTCTCGGCAAGCGTTGCTACGTAGGCGATCTGTAATCCGGACTGGTCGGAAAAGTCCTGCAGCGCACTACTGAGTGCTTGTGGTTCAACCGTGATTGTCCGGAGCCGGTCGTCAGCTGCGGCTGCAGATTGCAGATTCAGCGCGACAAGAACGAGGATTGTCAGTATGGATCGATTCATGGATTCAGCCTCTTTGTTCCCAATATTCGAGGCGCAATGCCTCCCCCTTGGGTTCACTAGAGGCTGATCCTGAAAAAGTCGGGTACCGCTTTGTCCCGGGACACTCGTATTTGACGTTTGTCGATTCGTTAAGAATCATCGTCCACAGCTTGCAGGACGATCGTGCCGTCGGCACGTGTCGTCGATTTCGCCAGGTGCATCTCCTGTAAGAACTGCACGAACGATTCCCGGTCGTTTGATCGAAACACGCCGCTGATCGGCAGTAAGTCCAACTCTGAATCGTTGATCGTCAGCGGCGGATCGTTATAGCGATTGAACTCAGCAATCACTTCGCGAAGGGGTAGAAAATCGAATACCAGCCGTCGTTCCTGCCAGGCAATCGCGGTGTCGATCGTGGCCTCTGCAACAACGACTTTACTGGACCCGGAGGCTACCGTGGCCTGTTGTCCCACCATTAGCCTTTGCGGCTCGAAAACCAGGGGCATCGACATACCGGGGCGCATACGCCCGGATTGCCCGGCCCCGGACCCCGTGTTGACATCGACGATCCCCTCGACAACGGTCACGACGAGGTCCCCTTTTTCCTGATGCACATTGAACTGCGTACCGACTGCCTGAACAACGGCGTGCTCGGTAATCACCCGAAACGGCCTCGCAGTGTCTTTGGCGACATCGAACAACGCTTCCCCTTCACCGAGGATGACGTCACGATACTCGTCTGAATAGGCGACTCGCAGCGTCGATTGCGTATTGAGAGTAACGATCGAACCGTCCGGCAATGGCAGGGACCTTTGCTCGCCGGTCATCGTTGTGTGCAGATTGGGGTCCGCTGCCGGTGGGCGCATGATCTGCATCCCGGCGAAAAACAGTACGACGGCGGCGGCTGCCAACGCTGCCCATCGGCTTCGTCCCGCCGTTGCTTCCGGACGCGTTTTCGAACGCGGTATCGCCGCTGCCGTAAGCTCCGGAGTACCGAGTGACACCACGTTGGAATCATCTGCATCGGTGATCGCCATGGCAACAAGGTCGTCAACCGAGGGTTGGGACTGAAGCGTGTTCACTTCCTCCCAGAGCGCAGCAATCTCCAGAAACTCACGCACATGTTCCGGAGAGGTCTTCAACCAGGCAGCAAACTCCGCCCTGCTCTGTGCACCGGGCTCCTGCAGGCTCACGAACCAGTCCGCCGCCTCATCGGCGATGACGTCACTGCGTTTTGCTGATGTGTCCTTGCTCATCCTTAGCTACTCGTGAAAACGCCGCAATCGCTTGCGGCAGCGAGACAGGCCTTGTGAAAGATATTTTTTAACCATTGCCGTCGAGACTCCAAGCGCCCCGGCAATCTCGCTGTAGGTCATGCCATCTCGTCTGTGCATAACAATAGCCGCGCGACACTTCGGCGACAGGGTGTCCAGGACCCGCTCCAGGCGCTCCATCTGTTGTCCACATTCCGCGACGTCTTCTATCGACATAGTCGCCGTATCGGCGAGTTCGACATCGTCCAGAGAATCGGAAGCCGGAGGCAGGCCCGTATAGAGTTCGTGAATCAAATTCCTCGCAATACGATACAGATAGGCGACCGGATCCCGAACCAGGCTCGGGTCCTTCACACGCAGCAATCGGAAATAGGCCTCCTGAGCCAGGTCCTGGGCGTCGGCTTCGTTGGCCAGACGCGAGCGCAGATAGTGGCGCAGTTGCTTGCCCTGCGCCGCGACTACATCCGCTTCCCGGAACCTGTTGTCACTTGCCATTCAGCCTCACCTGTACCCGTTCTGTATACAGAGGGGAATCCGGCCAAAACCGGGTACCACTTTTTCAGGCCGCCCCAGCTTGCGGGAGTACTTCCGCGACGTCCAACTATTTGCCATCATCATGGCACGCAGACCGTACCCGTGGATCCGGAAATACCATGCAGCGAAAAAAACACATCGAATTCTGGTTTGCCGTGGGCAGCACCTACACCTACCTGTCCGCCATGAGGACTGAGAATGCCTGCAGGCAAAACGGAATCAGTATTTCCTGGCATCCGTTTAACGTTCGAAAAATTATGCTGGAAACCGATAATTTTCCGTTCCCGGCATCCAAACCGGACAAGGTCAACTATATGTGGCGCGACCTCGAGCGCAGGGCGGAACACTATGGTCACCCTGTCAGACTGCCTGTTGAGTACCCGCTGGAACATTTTGAGCGAGCAAACCGAATTGCGGTGATCGCCGCCCGGGACGGCTGGTGCGGCGAGTATCTTGCCGAAACCTACCGCAACTGGTTTCAACGCGGACTAACCGCCGGCGCGAAAGCCAATCTGCGAGCAACCTTGGCATCGCTGAATAAACCCTATGACAGCGTTCTTTGCGAGAGTGAAGGCGACGCTGCTTGTTCGGGTTTGGAAGGCAACACCGACGAGGCGCGGCAAAGAGGGGTATTCGGGTCGCCCAGTTTCTTTGTTTGTGACGAGCTGTTCTGGGGCGATGACCGCCTCGAGGATGCGATTCGTTACTGCGACTCCCAGTGCATGCCGTCAAACCAGTCCGATAAGGCCTGATAGTCGGACGCCGTATAGTCGATACGGATAGGTACGATGGTGACGTAGCCTTCGTTGAAGCTTGATATCTCGCCGCCGGGTTCCGCCGCACTGTCCGGGCTGAAGCTAAGGTTAGTTGCCGCTGCGATCTCGCCTATTTCCAGTCCCGGGCATTTCTCGCAACCGACCTCGAACACCATCACCGACCCGCCGATATCCATCTTGCTTTCCTGGCGTACGACGCGCACGCCCCTGGGTGACGCGCTGGGGTAATTGATGTTCAGCCCTATGCCCGCAGGCAGAAGAGACTCGCTTGCCGCGCGGCGTTCGTTGAGAACCTCGACCAGCCGCACTATGAAGTTGGCGACGTCGTCGTAGTGCGCAATGACGCAGGATTCGTTGTCTTCACAATGCGCCGGTTCGTCCGTGCTGATCGCGATGGACGGCACTGCGCTGTTCATAACATGCGAAAGCGAGGCCACGGTCGCCCCGACGGTACCCGACAGTTGTGTCGCGACGCCGATATTCGTACCTTCGTTGATGCCGGAAACCAGCAGGTCGGGCCACGAATCGTCACCGCTTCGCCGTGCCAGGTCGACGGCAACCAGCGCCGCTGTTATCGGCTCCGCGCCTGCTCTGGCATCGCAGGCATCGTCTTTGCAGGCCGTTACCGAATACTGGGTTTCGGCAACGCGGCGCACCTCGATGCTGTCACTGTCCATCGCTGCACTGCTGCCGCTCTGCTGGTCGGACGGTGCCGCCATCGTTGCCTGGTGGCCGGCTTCGGTCAATGCCCGGTGTACGGCCTGAATACCGTGGGCCTGCCAGCCGTCATCGTTAGTCAATGCGATGTTCAACTGCCCTTCGGGCAGGGCCGGCAGCGGGGCGGCCAGTAGCAGCGAAAAGACGATGACTTTGTTTTTCATTCTATTCATTGTTTGTCTCTCAACGTATGAAACTCACTTGACGAGCGCTCTTTCTGTCAGTTGTTCAAGCCGTTTCCGGATTATCGACTGGCGGTTCTCGTTCAATGGATACCTGAAGATCAGCAGCGCATTCACGGCAAGCAGAGTGCCTGGTACGAGCGCGTAAACCAGCAGGAAAGTGAAGTTCGCAGAGCTGTCGTTAACTGCGGCGGTTGGGTCATAACCGCCGGCTCCGACAAGCCACAAACCTATCCCGCCGCCCACCGCGAGTCCGCCTTTTGAGATCAACATGAGCAGAGAGAAGTAACTGCCCGCCCTGTTCGCACCGGTCTTCAATGTGTCGAAATCGATGATGTCGGCCAGCATCGACTGCGGTGCTACGGCCCCGGTTGCGCGGACGAAGCCCATGACGAAAATCAGTGCGAACAGCCACGGCAACGATTTCTCGCCAGGCTGTAGAAAAAGATACAGCGGCGCACAGACCGCGAAGATAAGACTCGAGATCGCCCACGGTTTGTGTTTACCGAAGCGATTCACCAGCGAATACCAGAGCGGAATCGCGAACAGGGATGTCACTACACCCGCCGTCAGCAAAATCGGAATATGGGGTCCGAGCTTCATGTAGTTGCTGAGATAGAGAAACTCCAGCGCCCCGGCAATACCCTGCGCCAGGCTTCCGATTACCGCCACCACGATAAAGAGCAGCAGCACCTTGTTCTTCCTGATCGCCTGCAAAGTGTCCCCGATCGAGGGCGGTATCGTGAGTATTTTCTTTCCCTGGGGAACGGCGGTTAATGCGATCAGGGTCAGTACAGGAATTGCGGTCAGCAGGAAGTAACAGAGCAACTTCATGAACTCGAAATCGTATTCCGAATTTCCCGTCCAGGGCGACAGTGCCAGCGGTGCTATCGTAAACAGCAGCGCACCGCCGTATACGGCGCAACTCCGGTAGGTGAACAGGCGCGCGCGCTCGGTGTAGTCTCCGCTTAACTCCGCCGTCCAGGCGTTGTACGGAATCATCAGCATCGTCCAGCCGAGAAAATGTATGCTGGAGAACACGGCGAAGTAGATCGTCCCCGCCCCTTCCCGGGGTATGAACAGGAAGAAGACCGCGATCATGGACAAGAACTGGCCGGCGACGATCCAGGGTTTTCTGGCGCCAAAGCGTGACAGCGTTCGATCTGAAAGGTAACCAACCAGCGGATCGGTGACAGCATCGAAAATCCGCGCCAGCATGAAGATCATTCCAACGGTTGCGAGACTCAGGCCAAAGTCTTCGGCGTACAGGGCGGGCAGAATCCCCAACACCGGCGCCATCATCATGTTCTCGGTAAAACCCGGCGCGGCGAACGCGGCGCAGGTCTTTCTGGACAGCGTCATACGAGGCACTGGGGCGACCCGAACAGTTGTTTGATTTGATGTTTCACTCATATCGATATCGCTTTTACCCAGTATAATTTATAGCGAATATGGAGTGATTATGAGGTATTTTCTTGATTTGGGCAAACGTTTGAAAAACTGACAGTAGCGGCATCACATGCAGTTTGCGTTAACGGCCCGGCCGGGCGCTAATCTTCTTGCTTGGCCAACCAGCCCGGCCGGCTGTAAGCCGGATTCGGGTAGTCGTAAAACCCTTTACCGGACTGCACGCCCAGATGACCCTCGTCGACCAGGTCGTTAAGTATCTTCGGCGGCCTGTCGCTGGCATCTCCGCTCGCCTGATAGTACTGCTCCTCAACCAGCTTGACGGAATTGAGACCCACTTCATCCATTATCGCGAACGGCCCCTGCGGAACGCCGAAAGACAGCATAAATGCGCGGTCGATATCCTCGAAATCCGCATAGCCCTGGTCCGCCAGAAAGAGTGACTCCTTTTTGATGGCGCGCCAGATCCGGTTGAAGCAATACCCGATGATCTCTTTGCGCGTAATGATCGGGATCATGTTTAATTTTCGAGCCCATAGTTCGGCACTCTTCAGTGTTTTCGTGCTGGTCTTCGGACCCACCATGATCTCAACGAGCGGCCCTTCCCTGGGGTCCGCAAAATTCATGTTGAAAAAGAGTTCCGGACGCCCCGAAGCGTCAGCCAGGTCGGAGACAACGATTGACGAAGCGTTTGAACCCAGCAACACGTCTTCGGGCACCAGCTCGTGAATTTGCCGATGGACCGAGTTTTTCAGATCAAGGCGCTCCGGCACATTCTCGAAGGCGAGATCGACCCCGTCGACGGCTGCACCGAGACTGTCATGCAGCGTTACATGAGACAGTGCATCCGCGATCTCTGCCTCGGCGCAGCCGTCTTCTCGCATCCAGCATTCGATCTTTTTCAGGGCTCGTTCCATCTGCGGCCGGGACGGGTCATACAAGCGCACGCTTAATCCGGCCACGCAACATGCCCAGGCAACTTTACTTCCCATGACACCGGCGCCGACCATCGCGACACACTCTATATCCCGGTATTCAGACATGCTTCGACCTGTAAGCTTGTACAATCAAAAATCGATAATATCGGCGTACGCGAACAAACCAGGTGCACCGCCGGTGTGAATGAAAACAATGTTTTCATCGGCTCCAAAGCGTTCTTCGCGAAGGTCCTTAATCAGGCCGGCCATTGCCTTAGCCGTGTAAACCGGATCCAGAATGACAGCTTCGAGCCGGGCCAGCAGGCGCAGAGCCTCGAGCATCTCATCAGTTGGCTGCCCATAACCGGGGCCGAGCTGTGTTTCGTCCAGACGCAAATCATCGGAGGCGATCTCTGTGGCATCCCCGAGCAGTTTCAGGGTTTCCGCACAAATCGATTCAATGACCCCAAGCAGTTCCTGGCCGTTCGCATTGAACACCGATATGCCCTGAACAATCGTACGCGCCTTCGCCGCCAGCATGCCGGCCAGAAGTCCCGCCTGAGTCCCGCCGGACCCGGAGGCGAAATACACAGCAGCCGGCTTGAAACCTTCTGCCTCACATTGCTGCAACAGCTCGACGGCACTATGAGCATAGCCCAGAGCCCCAACCGGGGTGGACGCGCCCAATGCAACAATGGAAGGCTTGCGTCCGGCGGCAATCGCCGCGTCGCAAACACGACTCAGCGCATCGTCCGGCGTCTCGTCGTCACCGGCTGTAAAAATTCTGGCGCCCAGAACCTCGTCAAGCAGGCGATTTCCGGAGCGCAGATAGGAAGCGTGTTCATGGCCCACCCAGTTTCCGAGCACGACCCAGCTCTCCATGCCACTCCTGACCCCCGCCGCTATGGTTTGGCGAACGTGATTGGACTGCAGCGCGCCTATGGTCACCAGCGTATCTGCGCCACTGGCAATGACCTCCGGTATCACGTATTCCATCTTGCGGGACTTGTTCCCGCCCAGACTCAGACCCGTGCAGTCGTCCCGCTTGATCCACAGTCGAGGGCCGCCAAGGGTCGCAGACAAACGATCCAGCGGCTGCAGCGGTGTAGGCAAGTGACACAGCGGAAAGCGATCGATTTGATCCAGGCGATGCAACACGCTGCGATCGGAATTCATTCTACTCGCCCGGATGCAACATGCTGACGATATGATGCGCGATCTGAGCGGGGCCATCGCGGTGTGACCGGTACCAGATATGCACCGTATTGATCGCACCCAGTAACACGAACAAATACAGCTTTGTGTTTAAGGCTTCGGGCAGCTCAAGCGCATCGATCAGCCCCTTAAACTCCTGCTCCACACCATCCCTGACCTTGATAATCCGATCCCATATTTTTGTGTCTTCAGAGCCGGTCGGCTGGCTGATGATAGTCGCAAAGTCGTTTTTCGAAAGCAGGAAAAGCAAGTGTATGGCACAAGTGACTTCCAGCTTTTCCCAGGGGTCGTCAATATCGTTGAACACGAGTTCGATCGCGTTGCGGCGACGCTTCAGGGCTTCGTCCACGATCGCAATGAAGAGCTCGGATTTCGATTTGAAATGATAGTAGATCGACCCGGCCTCCAAGCCTGCCTCGTCGCCGATATCGCGCATGCTGCTTGATTTATAGCCACGGTTGGCAAACAGATGAGCGGCGGCGGTTATGATCTTTTTACCGCGATCTTTTTCCTCACCCGACTCGTGATCGAGATTCATTGCCTGCTCAATCAGCGCAGCATGTTTCGCTACAGCAGAGTCTGCCGTGTGCGCTCCGTGTTCCAGGCAAAACCGAAACAGTTCGCAAATCTTCCTGCCGATCTCGTGCGCCTGCAGCGACCCTTCGCCGTGCCAGACCTCCGTGTAGTTAAGAGCGCCCAGCAAAGCCAGCCGAAGGTGCTTTCGATCCACTTCTCCGGACAGGGGCAACTCGGCAATCAACTGCCGGTAAATATCTTCATAGGAGTCGCGAGCCGCGGTCAGCCGGTTTAGCAGATCCGGATCCGACTTCGGCAGCGAAAACACCGCAACACCAATATGTTCCTCCCCTTCGAGAATCATCTGCACATGCGTCGCACAAGCGGCTTCGAGGCGCTCCCAGGGTGCCACGATGCCGTCAATCGCCGCTATCGCTCCTGCCCGCAGCTCTCCCATACCCCTGCGGTGAATCTCGTACAGCAGATCCGCTTTGGATGGGAAATGGTAATAAAGAGACCCCGGCAGCATGCCGGCCGCAGAGGCGATATCCCGGACGGTGGTGTTTTCGTATCCCTGCTGTCTGACCAGGCCCGCTGCTAAAGCAATCACGTGCTTTTGTTTGTCTTTTTGCTGTGATTTAGTCATCGACTTAACCTTTCTCCAGCCCGCCCAACCGGGGGTTCCCGGTACCCTGGCGCCTGCACGGATTATCGAGTTCGATGATTTCTTGGTCAACTGTTCGTTCATGGTCTTGCAGCGTTATCCTTCCGGGTTTTCATCGCTAGCCCCTTACACTTGCCTGCATTTGAGCCGGCGGCCGCATAGCGGGCAAATAGCGCAGGCGTTCCCCCGGTATGCAAAAACAACACATTGGCGTCGCTTGAAAAACGTCCTTTTCTGCTCAGGCCAATGGCGGCAGCGGCAGCTTTGCCCGAGTACACAGGGTCCAGAATGATGCTTTCGGTCTGCGCAAACAGGCTGATCGCGTCAAAGGTCGCTGCATCGGCTTCGCCGTAACAAGGCCCGCTGTAATCGCCCGTCAACAGCACCGATAACGCCTTCTGGCAAGGAGACAGGTCAAACAGGGCCAGCAATTCACGACGCAACTCAGCCACCCGCTCATGACGAAACGTCTGCTCGCCGTCGGGGCTTACCGCAACACCCAGCACCGCCGTATCGAGACCGAGCAACTGGAACCCCGTCACCAGACCCGCCTGCGTTCCGCAACTGCCTGCGGCGTGCAAAACATAGTCGAAATGGACGCCCAGGGTATGCGCCTGCGCGGCGATCTCTAGCGCACAGGCAACGTAGCCGAGACTGCCGATAGCAGACGATCCTCCGGCGTTAATAATGTAGGGCGAAAACCCCTCCCGGCGTCTTTGCGCGGCGATATCGCGCATACCCTGGCCCAGATTTTGATCGCTTGCCTTCACGTGAAGGTTTGCACCCAGCAATCGGTCGAGCAGCGCGTTGCCCGATTTACGCTCGATCGCAAAACGTCCGGCGTCACAGGGCGCGAGAAGCAGATCGCAGGCCATACCCGCTTTCACGGCTGCCGCCGCCGTCAGCCTCGCATGATTCGATTGCAGCGCGCCGTTGGTGATTAGCAGATCAGCGTCGCGGGCAAGCGCGTCCCCGAGCAGGTATTCGAGCTTTCGGACCTTGTTACCGCCAAAGGCCAGGCCGGTGCAGTCATCCCGCTTCACCCAGAGCTGAGGGCCGCCAAGACAATCGCTTAAGCGATCCAGTGGTTCCAACGGGGTCGGCCCCGTCAGCAGGGACAGCTTTGCGTGACTGTCCAATACGCGCTGAACCGCCTTCACGACATTTCCGCCGCTTGCAGGTCCGCAAAATTGACACGCGGGCATCGCCGGTACAAGGAAAACATACAGGTGGCTTTACCGTCTTCATCGAGGTCCGGAAACTGCACATACCAGGGACTTGCATTGGGAGGCCGATCGCACAAAAACGTCGACTCGCCAATCGCCCGCAAACTGAACGATTCCGGTACGGAACCCGGTTCTTCGAAGGACTGCATACGAAGTTCGCGGCCCTGCAAAAAGACCTTTGAGTAACCGGGAGAATGGCGGTAGAACCCTGTGTAAGGCGACAGATCCAGGTCGTCGATCACGGCATGCGGCGGTCTGTTCCTGGGCGTTAGCGCGGCGAAACCGGCGAACAGCTCGTCGTAAACCTCGTGTGCCAGATCGATACCGGCGCCACCGTTTGTCAGCAGGACCATGGCGGCGCGAAGATCGGGCAGCATCAACAGGAATGCTCTTTGGCCATCGGTGTTTCCATCGTGTCCGATGCACCTGTTTTCGCCCCAGTGACTTGTCGACCAGCCGAGGCCCCAGCACTCACGCCCCCAGGAGGTGAACCCCGGCAGCTTAACCGATGGCTGTTGCATCGCAACCACCGATTCCGGGCGTAGAATTTGCCGGCCGTCCGGCGCCCGTCCCTCGTTTTCGTGCATACGAGCAAAGGTGAGAAGGTCCAGTGCACTCATCGTCACGGTGCTGCCGGCAGGCCCAATGCTGAACGGAATGGCATAGGCGTTGGACAGCGGTTCGAATGTCGTCCCGTCATCTTCTGCGGGAATATGACCGATCGCCGCAGACTTACCAACGAGATGCTCCGCCAGCGTTGCCGAGTGCGTAAGGTGCAGCGGCTCAAACAGCCACTCACTGACAACCTGATCCCAGCTTCGCCCCGACAACACTTCGATCAATCTGCCGGCAATCACGAAACCCGTATTGCAGTACGAAAAATGCTTGCCAGGCGGATGAATCATCTGCAGAGACCGACACTGCCTGACGTACTTTGCCAATGCCCCTTTACCCCGGCCCGTATCCAGGAAAAAATCTCCGTCTATGCCGGATGTGTGCGTCAGCAGGTGTCGCGTAGTAATGCGGCTGTAGGGTTCGCCGCGTCGGAGCCGGAAGCCCGGAAGGTATTTGACGACCGGCTCGTCGAGCTTAAGCTGTCCACGGTCTGCCAGCATCATTACCAGCGTCGTTGTAATGACCTTGGTAATCGAACCTATCTGGAACACGGATTCCGTATTAACCGGCACCCCGGTGTGAAGATTGAGTACGCCTGCCGACGCCTGCAGCAACCGCTCACCTTTTGCTAGTGCGAGGCTTGCGCCCGGCACCTTGTGCCCCGCTATCCGTTCCCGGAGGAATGACTCGATGTCGTCTGCGTTCACGCGCCGGACCCGGCCGCTTCTTGCCGCCGCCGGCGTGGCTGCCGCCTGTATACCCGGTCCTGAAAAGACAGCCCGCCGGGGCAGCCGGACGTATCCGTATCGAAGAAATCAAGTCTTATCGTGTCGCCGACGACGGGCACGTAGGCCGTGAACGTCGAGGCGGAAAGTGCCGTTAGCGGACTGGGCGCAGATGGGGGATAACCGTACTCACCACCGAGAGTCCCCGTCAGCTGACTGCCGCTCAAACCGATCTCGACCGTTAAACCCCTGCGCCTGTAGGTAGCTACGTAGTCAGCAGCGTTTATCCGTTCGCCAGCGCAGGGTATTCCGGAAATTTTCTCATCAGCAGCAGGCAGCTCCTCAATGCCCGACTCGACGAGAATCTGCTGCACGACACTCGTATAGATATCGCGGTATCCCGGGCCATTTGCAAACAGGACAATCACTTTGTCCTGCTTCGGTAAAACTCGCAGGAACGCGGTCGTGCCGGCAACCCCGCCATCGTGACCGAACACCGAATTTCCAGCATGACTCATGCTGGCCCAGCCCAGACCCCAACCCGAATAACGTGTGCTGAACGGTGTAGCGACAAGCGGCTGTTGCATTGCAAGTGCACTACTTTCCGAGAGCAGCGAACGGGACGTCAGCCCTTTCGAGGTCTGCAGATGCCACCACGCGAACCTGGCAAGGTCGGCGGCACTCATCGATAGTCGCGTACCGGCTGCCGCATTGGACCACGGGCCCGCACCGTGGATCTGCAATTGTGTGCCACCCGCGCCCGGGGTATGTCCCGAAGCGACGACATTGGAATCGAAGTCGAGGCTGGCTGAGTTGAGTTGCAGAGGTTTCAGGAGATGCTTGTCCAGTATCTCGTTCCACGAATCACCGCTGTGCTTCTCCAGGATTCTGCCCAGCAACAGGTAACCGAGATTGCAGTAGGAAAACATTGCTCCTGCAGGGTGCAGCAGTTCGACGTCCGGGCACTGCTGTAACAGTTTCTCCAGACTGCAGTGTTCATCTCCTCCACTATCGTCGGGGAAAAAATCTCCGTCTATACCACTGCTGTGACTCAATAGATGGCGAATCGCTATCAGCCGCCCGGCATCCCCGGACAAACGCAGTTCGGGAAGCTCTTCAGCAACGCTTGTGTCGAGCGTCAGCGCGCCGCGTTCGATCAGCTGCATGCACAGCGTCGCCGTGAAAACTTTCGTAATCGAACCGATCAGGAAGGGACTGTCCTTGCCCACCCCGGCACCCGTACCGGCATTCAGCACGCCGGCTCCGAAGCTACGCAGCCCATCGCTCCCTATGATCGCCAATGCCGCACCTGGTGCCGCGCTTTCGCTGACGGCGGCAGACAGGCTCTGCTTCAGGTCCATCTTCTCCCCCGCGCCTCAAAAGGAGGTTCATCGATAGGCCATACGGGGCGCAACAGCTTCCTGTACGGCAGTTTCTCGAAACTCGCCGTTGTAGCGCCCGGCGCGTCAACGTAGAGAATGTCCTCAGCGTGCGGTGCAAAAGCCGCATGAAAGTGCTGTGAAGATTTCACGATAACGGCGTCGAACTGCCATGGGTCGACACCGAGCTCGGTAAAACAGCGCGGATCAAATACCTGTTCGCGGACATCGTTCACAATGACCGTAATCCCGTCGAACTCAAGAGCCACGGCACTACCCAGCGAGTTCCTGGAACTGAACATCATCTGGTAAGCATCGTCACGCACGGCTTTCACGGTGGCCAGTACATCGAGGGGATCCCCGGACCCGGGACCGATTTTCCCACCGATACGCATCTGTAGGCTCGCGCCAGGCCCTGCCTTCGAAGCCAGGCTTACCGCCATGGGGTCCCATAGCATCGCCAGGGCGACATTGCGCATGCCGCGAGCCAGCATGGCGTGCAGGATAAATGTTGAATCACCGGCGGCGCCGCCACCCGTATTATCCGTTGTATCGGCGATTACCACGGTGCCCTTGCCGTTCTCTTCGACCGCATTCAGAGCTTCGTCGATCGTGCATAACGGTGCCTTGACGGCATCCCTTATCGAAAACAGTTTCTCGCCAAGCGTCCGAGCGATGCTCTTCGCACGGCTTTCATCGCCGTCGCTGACCACCAGGACGCCGGCTCCGGTATGAACGGAATCGGCGAGCGCGAAACCGTGGCAGACCGACACCGAGAGCACGCCTTGCTCCTGCTCCAGACTTCTGGCTTCAGCCACGAGGCTGCGCATTGGTTCCCGTGTGGTATGAAAATAGCCCAGCATCGGCACCGGAAAGAACGCCATGACGGGCGTGCATTGTTGCCGGACCGCCGACTCGATTATCTCAACCAGCCGTAGCGCTTCCTGCTCGAAATCGGTATGCGGGTATTCCTTGCAGGCAATAACTACATCGGCAGTTTCCATCATCAAGGGTGAAATGTTGCAGTGCAGATCGAGTTCCACGCCGACGGGTATATTCGGCCCGACGAGATCCCGAATCCTCTGCAGGATATCGCCGGCGCAGTCATCGCAGCCCATCGCGAGTTGTGCGCCATGCATAAACATGATGACCGCGTCCACCGGCATCGCTTCGCGCAGGGAAGAGAGGATTTCGTCCCTCAATAACTCGTAGTCCGCCTGGCGGGTAGGTGCGCTGGGAGTTGTCGCCGCCAGCGGACCCACGTGCAGTTCATGGCCACGCTCTTTCAGTATTGGAATCATCGCCAGGTCGTCCGAGAGTTCCTCGCTCAGTATCTCCTCGCCTTCCCCGGTCTTCGGTCGGTAAAGACAACTCTGGGAATAGGATTCGAGCGTCGTGGGTATCGGAGAGAAACTGTTGCTCTCGTGGGCGAAATAAGTCGAATACACTTTCATGCTATTTCCATTCGGTACTGAAGGCGGTAAACGGTGGCGTGTCGAGCGGCCAGACCGGTCGCGTAATTCGCTGATAGGGGAGCTCCGAAAAATTTCGAACAACAACACCGGGCGGGGTTGCGTAGATTATCTCCTGCGCGAACCTGGAGAAATCCTCGTGGAAGTGCTGGTGTGATTTCACAATCAACAGGCGTTTGCTATAGGGATCGATCCCCATCTCAACAAAACACTCCGCTGTAAACGTCTGTTCCCGTTCGCTGCACAGGACGATCTCGACACCGTTGACCTCAATCGCAACGGCATCACCGAGCGAACGCCGGCTCGTATCGCGAAGCTGCATGGCGTCGTCGCGAACTTTTCTAACGGTGGCCAGTACATCCAGGGGGCGACCGGACAGCCGGCTCAACTTACCGCCGATACGCAGCGGGAGCTGGGCTCCCTCCCCAGCCGAGGTGGCGATTTTTACTGCGACCGGGTCGTACAACATCGCGACACCGACATTCTCGACGCCTCGCTCGAAGACCCGCTCCAGCAGGTAGGTGGAGTCCCCGGGTGCGCCCCCGCCAGGGTTATCGGTAGTGTCGGCGATTACAATCGGACCGCTCTCGAACAGCAGTGCCTTGTCGATGGCGTCATCGGCAGTCAGGGGAGGACTCACGAGGTCTTCTCGCAGAGCAAAGAATTCCGTAGCCAGTTCATCGGCCAGTCGATCGGCAAGCCTTGCATCGCCATCACAGGTCACGAGCACGCTTGCCCCGGCGTCCGGTACGTCAGACCAGGCAAAACCGTGGATCAGGCTGATTGCCAGAACGTCTTGCCGTTGCTGTGTCTCCATCAGACGATCGACGAAGCCTCGCATCGGCTCCCGCGTCGTCGGATAACTACCGAACATCGGAACACGCCGAAAACTTGTCAGCGGGCTGATATCTCCCGCATGTTTTCGCTCCATCAGCTGCAGCAGCAGTTCAGTTCGGGACTCAAAGTCGGTGTGAGGATATTCAAGGCAGGAGAGCAGAAAATCGGCATGCTCGATCATCTGGCGACTGACATTGCCGTGCAGATCGAAGGAAACTCCGATAACGGTATCCGGCCCCGTCAGAGCGCGAACGGCACAGAGCAGTTCGCCCTCACAGTCATCCACCGAGTTCGCGATCTGCGCTCCGTGCAAGAACAGCAGGACGCCGTCGAGCGGCAGGTGATTTCGGATATCGCTCAGAATTTCTTCGAGCAGACAGGTCCAGGCAGCGTCGTTCGTTGGCATTGACGGTTGCGCGCCGGCGATCAGCCCCTGATAAGCCTCGTGACCGCGCCGCGCCGCCATCGTTCGGATATTGATATCCGCGACCAGAGAGTCTGCCAGCTCCACACCCTCGCCGGTGGATGGGCGATACAGAAACGTCTCCCGATAGCTATCCAGATTGGTTGGTATGGGCGAAAAACTATTCGTTTCGTGAATAAGGGTAGCCGTGAAGAGCTTCACAATGATTGCACCTCAAAACAGGGCCCGGCTCCGGGGGCGATTGCCCCCGGACGAGATGCCGCTGGAGTCCTTTCGTTTTCCCGATAGCCCGCAGGCGGGCTGTGCATCAGAAACCGGCGCGCAGCCTTATACCCGCTGTCCGCGGCTGGTTCCTGTGAATACCACCGAAGGTATCGTCCGCAAAAACGGCGAATTCGTCGGCGACGTTATTGACGTAAAGCTGAATCTCGTACTGGTCTTTCGCCATGCCCAGACTTAAATTGCCGAGCGTATACGATGGCTGCTTCAGGTCGCCGCGCACACCGGGTTCGAGCGCAGCGCTACTGTCACCGACGACACTCACGTTGACATTTGCGCTGCCCATCCATCCGGAAAACAACGGCCATTCGTATTGCAGCCAACCGCCGAGTTTGTACTCGGGCACATTCGGCAAACGCGTTCCCTTCGCGATAACAGCGGATGAACTGTCTGCGCCCCGCAGGTCGACGTCGAGTTCAGCTTCAATCCAGGTGCCGCTTAAGCCTACTGTGATGCTGTCGGTGACGAGCGCGGAAAACGCGACTTCGAGGCCGTTCGAATGCGCACCACCGACATTCTCAACACAGGAATTGAAGGTGTCGGCGTCAAAGATGAGAACCTGCAGGTCCTGCCAGTCGATATGATAGGCGGCCGCCTCCAGCGACATACGCCCGCTCCGGGACGCCGTCTTTAAGCCCACTTCGAAATTTGCGGTTCTATCTGCGTCATAGAATTCGCGACAGTTGGTACCCAGAACAACGCTTGCCTCGCCATTTCGACCGCCGGACCGAACGCCCTCGCCATAAGTCAGGTACGACATGGTGCCTCCATCGCTGCGATAGGTCAGCGTGACTTTGGGCGTAAACTCCGTGATGGAGAACTCGTCGTCCGTGGGCTCATTGGGCGCGCCGGTCAGAGTATTGAGCAACTGCAGCGCCTCGTTGAAACCGCCCGTTCCCAGCGGCGCTTTATCGCCGCGCGTTTCCTTGAAATAGCGCCCGCCGACGAGAAATTGGAAGTGCTCGGAAATATCGTAGGAAACCTCACCGAAAACTGCCTTGTTTTCGAACGTCGCGGTGGAAGGGTTTTGCTCGAATTCCCCGGGAATCAGGCCACCGGGCGTGCCGCCCAATGGGTTCGGCCCCAGCGAAAACGGTACGCCGAACGGCGTTAAATCACCTGTGCCGCCGTAGGTTAAGCCGGGATCGGTCATACGATTGGAGATATCTTCAAAATCGCCGTCCCGATACCACAGTCCGGCCGTCCATTGCAGCGGAGAATCGGTGTGTGAGACCAGGCGTATTTCCTGGGTGAAGTTCTTGTTTTCTTCATTGAGAACGAAAGTTGACTCCGTCGGCACGACATCGGAAAAGAACGCTGAAAACGGCTGAATAAAGAACATCAGCGCGATGTCGCTTTCCACCGTTGTCGCACTGGATTCTCTGATGTTGTAACCGGAAACAGACGTCAACGAATAGTTCGGCGTGTCGTAGTGCAGAGTCAGCGAATAGAGATCGTAGTCATCCTTGCGCGGGTTCAGGGCACTGGCGACAAACTCCGTTTCGCTTCCCCCGCGCGTAATATTGTCGCCGTCCACGTCGATGCGGTTGATGATCGCCATGGCCTCCACCGAAAGTTCCTCGGTAGCATTCCAGACCATGGACGCACGACCGCCGGTAATCTCGGACGAATTGAAGTTCTCCACACCCATCATCGGATTGTCGATGTAGCCACCGAGATCCCTGCGCATGCCGACGACACGAAACGCGAGTTTGTCCTCCACCAGCGGCACATTGATCATGGCGTTGATTGCCGTGCTGTTGTCGCCGCCCCTGATCGAGCCCGCTGTTAGCTCGAAAGCGCCTTCCATTTCCGACGTATTGGCCTTGTTCGTTATATAGCGAACTACTCCGCCGACGGCCCCCTCTCCGTACAAGGTCCCCTGGGGTCCACGGAGAATCTCGACTCGTGCGAGATCAAATGAGCGAACGTCTGCCTGCGCGTTCTGGTTGTCGCTGGTAATCGCGACGTCGTCGAAGTAGACGCCAACAGTGGATACGCTGCGCGTACCGGGATCGGCTGAGACGCCGCGAATACTCATAGACGTTTGCCCGGGACCCCGCTCGGTAAAATTGAGGCCGGCCACCTGCCCGGCGAATTCCGACAGGCTGTCGAGCCCTGTATCGGTCAGGAACTCTTCTGTCAGAACGCCGATCGATTGCGGTACGTCCAGCAGGTTCACCTCCCGGCGAGTCGCCGTGACGACGATCTCATCCAGAGCCTGCTGCCCCGGTTCTTCCTGGGCATACACGTTCGGAAGCGGAAAACCGAGCACAACAAGAGCACACAAGCCCAGTGTTCCTTGTTGCGGCCCTAGCCCTGCAGAAGACCTGTTCCCACCTTTATTACCGTGCTTTCCTACCATTTTCTTGCCCCTATGTAGCCGGATCCAACTGTATTGATGCCCTGCAAACCAAGCAGCTCGCGTACGGACAGATCGCAATACTACACAAGAATCTAACGTTTGTCATGATTTCCGTTGTTGACGAAAAATCGTCGTATTGATGTGAAATTGATCAAATTATCCTTTAAATTACAAACTATTATATAATCGCACAGAAAATACCTCTTGCTTTTTGTGCCCCATTTCGAACATATTGAACACTTGTTTGGTAAAACTGAAATCAAAAATGAATGTTAGCCGACTGTCGCTGCTGGACTCGCACCTGCGCTCTTACGTAGACCGGGAGATGCTGGCGGGCGTCAGTGCGCTCATCGAACACCGGGGAACGGAGGTCTTTCGACACCAGTCCGGCTACGCCGACGTGGCGAGTTCGAAGAAACTCGATAACGATACGGTGTTTCGCATTTACTCACTCAGCAAACCCATCACCAGCGCAGCGTTGATGCGGCTGTTCGAACAGGGTCGCCTACTGCTGACCGACCCGGTATCGGACTACCTGCCGGAACTTGGCGAGCTAATGGTCTACGCCGGCGAAGGAGAGCTCGCCTCCTGCCACAGGGAGATCGAGATCGCAGACCTGCTGCTGCACAGCGCCGGGTTCGCCTATGGTCATGAGGACCACCCCGTCGACGAACTCTATAGAAGTTCGAAGCCCTTTCGCTACGAGGAAACGATCGCCGATATGGTTGCCCGCCTGGGCCGCTTGCCGCTGAAATACCAACCTGGCGAATCCTGGGAATACAGCGTCGCGCACGATGTTTTGGGACGAGTCATAGAGGTGGTTTCCGGCCAACGCTTCGATCGATTCCTTGCCAGGGAAGTGTTCGAACCGATGGGTATGCACAGAACCGCGTTTACCGTTGCAACCGAAAAACGCAGGGATCTGGCGACACTGTATACGCTCGACGCAGACAGAAAGCTCACTGAGTATGACGCTCCCGATGCGCGGCTGTGCACCCAGGACAGTCTTTTCTTCGCCGGTGGAGAGGGGCTGGTCTCTACAATAGACGATTGCCGCATCTTCGCGCGGATGCTGCTCAACAGAGGCGACTCGCGCGGCGAGCAATTCCTCAGCCGGAAAAGCGTCGACCTGATGACGATGAATCATCTGGATAAGAAGCAGCGGAAAAAGATGTGGCTGCGTGGACATGGCTTCGGTTTTGGACTGGGTGTCCTTATCGATCCCGCCGCCTATAGAAACCTCGGCACAAAAGGGGAGTTCGGCTGGGCGGGATCCGGCAGCACCTACTTCTGGGTGGATCCCGAGGAGCAGCTGCTATCCGTTCTCTTCGCCCAGTTTGTTCCCAGCAGCGAGTACACGCTTGCCCGTGAGTTTAAGACACTCATGTATCAGGCGATGAGCTGATGAGTAAGAACTCCGACAAGGCAGTCGATCAATTCGAACTGCTGCCGCGGCGCGATTTGTTGGCCCCCCGCGAGCTGCTTGACGCCGTCATCAGCCCGGATGGAAAGAGGATCGCACTCGTTGCACACAATGACGGGCGCTTCTGCCTCAGGGTCGCCGACGTTGCACACCCAGAGGACGCCGCTCCTGTCGTTCCAGAACAAGAGCGCCCGTTTAGTAGTCTCTACTGGGCCAGAAACAATCAGCATATTCTTGCGTTTCAGGACAATCGCGGCGACGAAAACTGCGACCTGAGCATCATCTGCGCTGACTCCGGCACGACGCTCGTATTCTCGAAATCCGATAGCGCGGATACCCGCCTGCTGGCGCTAAGTGACGAGTATCCGGACGAAATTCTGATCGAGTCCAATGACAGGGATCCTGCTTACTTTGATCCTTACCGGCTGAATTTGCATAGCGGCAAGGCAAGCTTGCTCGAAGAAAACAATCGTTTTACATGGATTTATGCGGACCACCATCTGAAACCAAGGCTCGCGGAGCTCAGGCAGCCGCTTGGCGGCCTGGAATATTATGCGTCGTCCGGTGACGGGAATTGGCGCTTATTGTTCTCGGTCGACGCCGGTGACGAGTTGACGACGCGCCCATTTCGCATCTGGGAAACTCTTTTCGGCTTCAACAGCGATGCGAGTGAAATCTACGCTGTGGACAGCCGCGGCAGAGATACAGCGGCGCTCGCCGCATGGAAGCTCGAGTCGGGAGAAAGCCGCATCATTGCCAGCGATGATCGCACGGATATTGCTGGAATCGTCGTTGACCCGGCATCGCACGAGATCATCGCTTATTGCCGGAACTACGACCGATACAAGAACATCCCACTGGTCGAGGATGTCGCAGGCGACTTCGCTGCGCTCTCGGCAGATTCGCAGGACGAAGTCTTCATTCTCAGCCAGGCACTGCAGAGCCCTGTGTGGCTTATCGGTCGCTCAGCGCCCGATTTACCGCTTCAATACGAGCTTTACGATCGGCGTGACAAGCAGACAGGTCGTATCGTCGAGCCCGGACCCCGTCTACAGAGAGCACAGCTCGCACGTTCGGCGGCACACACGATCACCGCACGGGACGGACGACCCCTGCTTTGTTACCTGACGCTGCCGAGGAAAATCTCGGGGCCAGGTGGCGCCAGGCAACGACTGCCACTGGTGACGATTGTCCACGGTGGCCCATGGACCCGGGATACCGCCGCATACGATTCCTGGGAGCAGCTACTCGCCAATCGCGGCTACGCAGTATTGAAGGTCAATTTCCGCGGCTCTGCCGGGTTCGGCAAGAACTTCCTCAATGCCGGAAACCGGGAATGGGGTGGACGAATTTGCGACGACATCATCGATGCCGTCAGATGGACCGTTTCAGAGGGCATTGCCGATGCGGAAAGACTGTCCGTTATGGGGGCCAGTTTCGGCGGTTACACAACGCTGATGGCTTTGTGCCGCTATCCGCAGATGTTCGCCTGCGGCATCGACCTTTTTGGCCCGACCGATTTGCGCACCTTCCTGGACTCCATCCCTGCTCACTGGAAAGCACATCACGCGATGTGGGATTTCCGTGTGGGCAGCAGCAAAACGGCAGAAGGCCGGCAGCAACTCGATACACAATCACCACTGTATTGCGTCGACAACATCGTCAAACCGGTGCTTATTGCACAAGGCAGCAACGATCCGCGAGTGGTGCAGGCTGAGTCGGATCAGATGGCCTCGGCGCTGAAACGTCGCGGCGTCGAGCTTACTTACGTCACCTACCCGGATGAGGGTCACGGCTTCGAAAACCCCGCCAATCTCGAGGGTTTTTTTGGCATCGTAGAAGACTTCCTGGCACGCCATCTTGGCGGACGCCATGAACCTGTCGGAAATGAACTCTCGAACTCCACCGCCCGGTTTATGATGGGCGAGGATCCCGCCGCTGGACCGGACCGACAGTGAAAGAGCCAATGAAAGTGACCTGTATTGGCGCCGGGAATGTCGGACGGGCCTGGGCGATAAAATTCGCGATGGGCCAATGCAAAACAGTGCTGTACGACGTTTCAGCCGAGAAACTGGACCTGGCGCTACGGCGCATAGACGAAAGCCTGTCCGACATCGAGGCCATGGGTATCGGCAATTCCACGGAACTGCAAAGCCGAATTTCAGTGACCACGTCGTTGCAGGAGGCGGTTAGGGACGCCAGCTATATTCAGGAGAGTGTTCCTGAAAACACGTCGTTGAAAACAGCGGTATTCCACGAACTGGACAGCCTTGCCGACGACACTACGATCATCGGCAGCTCAACGTCCGAGATACCGGCCTCCGACTTTTGTGCAGAACTTAAAGGTCGGCAGCGCTGCCTCGTGGCCCACCCGCTGAATCCGCCGTATCTCATTCCGCTCGTTGAGCTATGCCCTTCCCCCTGGACCTCCGAGACCGCGTTGACCGGGGCGCTCACATTTTTCCGAAGCATTGGGCAGCGCCCCATCGTAGTACAAAAAGAGGTCAGCGGTTTCGTGGCGAATCGCATGCAATTGGCCGTGTTGGCGGAGGCTGTCAGTCTGATCTCAGCCGGTGTCTGCTCGCCGGAAGACGTCGACACAGCAATGAGGGACGGGCTGGCAATGCGCTGGCTGTTTATGGGGCCGTTTGAGACCGGACACCTGAACTACTCGACGGGCTTCAGCGACTATGTTTCCGCGTATAAGGACTGCCATTCGAAAATCGTCGCTGACCTGAACATTGACTATGACACCTGGACGAAGGAAACGATCGAGAGCATCGACAGTTCGCTTTCCGCAAGCACGCCTCATGATCAGATTTCACAACGACAGGCCTGGAGGGACAGGAAATTGATGCAGCTCAACCGTTTTCTCGACGGCGTTGCGAAGTAAACCTTAAGATGCGACTTCAACGAGTTCGATGGATACACCTGCTGTTTTTCTGCTATCCAGGAATATGATTTTCGAGCCCTGCCCGCCTGGCAGTATCTCTGCATCCGCCGGCAACAGCTGTTTCGACTTCAGCTCTTCAACGGCACTGGCAATATCTTCCACCTCCAGCGCGATATGGTTCAGACCGGTACCCTCTTCGTCGAGCTCCCGATCGAACGGGTTGCCACGCTGGGTTGGTGTCACAAGCTCAAGCTCCGTATCGCCGACCGGCAGGAAACACAGGTCAGCCTCGTCCTCGTAAACCTCTTCGTGCGAAACATCCAGACCCAGCAGCGAATGGAAAACATGTTTCAGTTCGTCCATTTCACGACCGTAGACAGCAATATGTGCAATGCGGTTTATTTTCATCGTCTCAGCTCCACCGGATAGAAGGCCTAGCGGATATCAATACCTTCCTGCAGCAGGCGACGCTTGTATATCTCTGCTCGAATTGACGGTTTTTGCAACTTGCCCACCGCGCTTCTTGGTATTTCCGTCCATATAAATATGCGTTTCGGTATTTTGTAGCCGGACAGCCTTTCACGCAGAAACGTCTTTAGCGTATCTTCGTCCAACTCACCGTCATCGCGTGCCGTGACGATGGCCACTCCGACCTCTCCCCACTCGCTGTCGGGAAACGGAATCACGCATGCCTCTGCAACACCGTCGTGTTGGCACAGGGTGTTCTCAGTTTCGTTCGGAAATACCTGCAGGCCACCCGATTTGTAGATTTCCTTTGTCCGGCCGACGATGAAAAGAAAACCCCTTTCATTCAGATAGCCGACATCCCCGGTAAACAGCCAGTCACCCTTGATTACCTCCGACGTTGCGGGATCGTCGCGAAAGTACCCGGAAAATGCACCGGGACCCCGCTTTATGCAGATAGAGCCCACGCTGCCGCAGGGTAGCGGCAGAAAATCCTGGTCCAGTATTTCGAGATCCGTGCCCGTCCTCGCGACGCCGGCGGTTCCCGGTGGTGCCAGCGGATCATCGTCGCGCAGACTATGCATCGCCGGTGTCAAAACCGTACCGTGTCCCAGCAACTCCCCGGAACCATAGTATTGAACAAGAACCGGTCCCAGCGCCTGCAGTGCTTCCTTCTGATCCTCTCTCGAAATCGGAGCACCTGCGTAAATCACATGTGTCAGGGTAGAGTGGTCGTGGTCACTGCTTTTCAGATATCGGACCAGTCGCATCAGCATCGTCGGGACAAGGAACAGACAGGTGATTTTATGCTGTTCGATCAGCTCCCAGCACTGCTCCTCGGAAAATTTCTGCGTCGGTAAGAAGACGGTCTTCGCAGCCCGGGCCGTCATCGCGATATTCACTGTAGAGGAGCCATGGGAAAGCGGGCCGATCGCAAGAAACGCATCTGTCGGCCCGACGCCAACCAGCACGTCAGCAAGACGATTAACGATCGTATAGGCGTATTGCTCGAAAGAGTGCAACAGAGCCTTGGGCTCGCCGGTGGTCCCTGAGCCGAAACTCAGCCGGCATATTTCTTCGTCCTGAACATTCTCCGTGGCAATGACTGTCCCCCGGTTTTCGGCAATTAGCTCGTCGTAGGAAAGCCAGCCATCAACACGTTGTTTTTCGGACAGCTCCCCGAACACGATGATTTGCTCCAGGCCCGGGTAATCAGCCTGCACCTGCTGCACTTTTTGGCAGTTGCCCGTGTCGACAATGAGGTACCGGGGCTCACAGAGTTTCAGGAAACCGCTTAACTCAGATGCCGTATCCCGAAAGTTCAGCGGCACGTCGATCGCTGCCAGTTTGGCAGCAGCATAGACCGTCTCAAACGCGCAGCGATTGTTTGGTGTCAGCACGAAGATCATGTCACCGCGACCCACACCAAGCGAACGAAGACCTGCAGCGAGCGCATCTACGTCGGCATTTAGCTCTGCCCATGTCCAGCGGTCGTCACCATGAACCAGGCCAACGGACTGAGGATATCGGAGCGCCGCGTTGACCAGGTCTTTCGCGAAGTTAAGGGTTGGTTTCAATACGCCTCCTGACGACGCCGCGCCTATGCCGGTTCATTGGGACGGTACGAAACCGCGTCTTCTGCCGCCTGCGATATTGTCCATGCGAGCGGATTGTTCATTTCCTCACAGACATGCGCCACGAGTCCGGCACTTCGGCAAATAACTGCAAAACCACGCATCAGTTCTTTCGGAATTCCAATTTCGCAAAGTAACGCAGCCATGCTCGCCGAAGCGTTCACGGTAATGTGTTTTCCGTAGACCTCGTCGACAGCCACGGAGAGGGACTTGCAGGACTGCACGTACCTGCCGGAAATATCGAGTTCCTCGGCTAAAGCGAACAAACGAGTGGTGCGAGGATCGTCGGGCTTATGATCGGGGTGGCCAAATCCAGGGAGCGGCAGCCTGTTTTCCCGGTACCAGCGAGCCTGCTTTTCAGCCGCGGATTGAATGCCCTCCGGGTCCTGAACTATTTTCTCCAGCAACTCCGCGGCCTGCTCGAGCGTACCCAGCATGACCGAACCGGCTCCCAGCAAACCCGCGGCAACTGCACCTTGCAGCGCTTCCGGCGCGGAGGAGTAAACCAGTCGGGTTGCGATCGCCGACGGTGCCAGGCCATGCTCCATCAACGTCACCATCATCGCATTGATGACCGCCTCTTCGGTGCGCGAAGGCATCCGGCCCAGGATGTCGAAGAAAATCATCTGCGTGAAATTAACTTTTCCGATCAGCTCCTCGCACAGGTCTCTATCGCGGATGAATATGGAGCTTTCGTTAAACCTGCAGAGGCTGCTCGTTGGTGCTGTCTTTGTCTTTTGCATACTTACCGCCCCGGCCGCTTTATGAGGCGGATCATCGCGTGAACCGACTACTAGTCGACAGAGCCGGCAGTTTCCGGAAACTCGACCACGGTGAAATTGCCTGGTATTTCATCTCTGCGCTGAAGCGTTTCCATTTTCTGTTCCTCGCTGAAACCGGAGACCTGAATCTGCTCCATATCGACTCGACCCAGCACCTTGAATTGCTCGTAGGCGTAGGGCAGCCCTTCGGCTTCAAACACCATGTTTTCCGTACCCAGGTGAAAATGCAGGTGAGGCCCTTCTGAATTGCCTGAATTTCCGAGCAGCCCGATGACATCTCCGCGGCTCACCCGCTGCCCCAGGCTGGGCCGGATGCTGTTCGGAATCATGTGGCCGTATACCGCGTAGTAACCGGAACCTATATCGAGAATGACGTAGTTGCCGTTGATCGTGTCTATGGTCATGGGAACGGCACGCTCCGGAGACAGCGGTGTGTTTTCGGGGACCCCGTCTATAAGGTCAGTGACCACGCCGTCGGCCACGGCGAAGACCGGTTCGCCGTAGCCGTACCAGGCCTCCTGTCGAGTTGGGTCGTCACCGCCAAAAGTCGAACCGCTCTCACCGAGTTTCATGTAGTCCACCCCGTAACGCTGTGAGATGAGAGGAGACTGCAAAACCATTGCACGCCGATGTACGGCAGCGTTTTCCATACTCTCGAATACCCACCATGGACCGCCCTGAAGCGGTGGGCGAATTGTCAGCGGCTCACGTTGTGAGAGCGTGAATACGCCGCCTGAAACTGGCGTTTCGATGCGCTGGCCGTCAGCGCTCGTTCGCTGCACGATGACGTCATGAAGCCAGCTGTCCGGCAGGGTTTCGTCTTCGTCCAGTACGAACTGTAAAAATACGACACCGACCATGCTCGAGCCGATGGAATTCGGGTCTTCCTTTTCGTCGCGAAGGTAGTCACGTCCTGCGGCACGATAATCGCCGTCGAATATCTGCAGATTACCGAGCAACTCCGCGCCGTCGTAGCTGGCCCGGATCTTGTCGTCGCCCGGATTCTCTCGCAGCGAGACCTGCACGAGCTTGATCGGCCGCTCGCCCTGGTTTTCTATATGAAGTTCATAGAAAACCTCGCGATTCCCGTTCACCCTCACCGGCACGGGTGCGTTTCTGACCGACAAGCGCACGCCGTCCGCCAGACTGCCTGCCGCCAGGGCATTGCCGAACGCCACCGGGAGTAAAAGAATCAGGAAACCCATAGCGCGTAAAAGCATTGATACCCACCTGTTCAGCCGTCGGAATTAATGTGGCGCTGACGCGTTGTTTTCTGCGCCGGCGAACCTCAAAACAATCCTACCAAACAATCGTTCAGTATGTACATAGAATTCCCGGAAACAACCTCCAGGAAGATTGCATTATTTTGATAAATCATTGTTAATTATAAATTAAAACAGAAATCCTGAAGAAATTCGCTATTTTTTGGTGGCAGCGTATTACATGACAAACGTTAGATTCGTGTTAATCTATTGACCCGAAACCAAACATGAAGCGAAACCGCGCGTAGGAACATTAGTCATGAAACGCAAAGTTATTCTCACCTGTGCAGTAACCGGTAACGCACCGTTCAACCCGGCACACCCGAATTTCCCGGTCACCCCGAAACAAATCGCGGCCTCCGCCATTGAAGCCTCGAAAGCCGGCGCATCCATTGCCCATGTTCACGTGCGCGACCCCGAAACCGGCGTAGGCAGCCGAAGCGTCGAGTTGTTTCGGGAAACGGTGTCACGTATCCGGGAATCCGACACTGACATCGTCATCAATCTGACCGCCGGTTTGGGAGCGTTCTTTCTGCCGGATCCGGAGGATGAAGCACGCGCCCTGCCGGGTAGCGATGTGGCGGGCGTAGAACAACGCGTCGCGCATCTGGTCGACTGCCTGCCCGAAATCGCCTCGCTCGACGTGACCACAGGCAACCAGGTTGAGGGGAAGACCGAGTTTGTATACCTGAACACCACTCGAACCCTGCGGGCTATGGCGAAGCGGTTCCAGGAACTAAACGTAAAGCCTGAATTGGAAGCGTTCGGCGCCGGAGACCTGCTGTTTGCCAGGCAGCTTCAGGAAGAAGGACTGCTGGACGGAACACCGCTATTCCAGTTTGTACTTGGCGTGTTGTGGGGTGCGCCCGCAGATCCGGAAACGATGATCTACCTGCGCAACCTGCTGCCCGAAAAGCGGCACTGGGCCGCACTGGGCCTGGGAAGAATGCAGTTTCCCGTCGCCGCCCAATCCGTCTTGCTGGGCGGCAATGTCCGCGTCGGGCTTGAAGACAATCTCTACCTGGAGCGCGGTGTTTTTGCCAGTAACGGACAGCTCGTCGAACGTGCAGCACAGATAATCGACAACCTCGGCTGCGCGATCGCGACACCGAATGAGGCACGAGAGATTCTGCAGCTGAAGAACTTCGGCTGACCGCTCGGTCCGCCAGCAAGTGCAGACAAAGGTAACAGGAACATGTCACGAGATTTAGTTGCGAGGACATACGGCCCGCTGGCCGGATTCAAACTTGGAATTGTCGTCCTCCGTACCAGGCATCCGCTGCTGCCCGGTAACGTACAGAATGCAACGTCCTTTCCGTTTCCGGTGATCTACGAAATCGTTGACGTCCCGTTTCCGCATTTGATGACCGGCGACAGCAATTGTGACGAACCGATCAAACAGGCCGTTCTTAATCTTGAACAACAGGGGGTGAAAATGATTGTTGGTGCCTGTGGCTCCTTCGCCAACTGGCAGACGCGCGTTACCGCGTACGCCTCCGTTCCCGCTTACATGTCCATAATGAGTCAGCTGCCCTTTGTACTGACGGGACTGCCTTCCTCGCAAAAGCTGGGCGTAATTTTCGCCGATGCGGCAGCCTTCACTCATCGTGTGCGCGAAGAATGTCGGATTTCCGACGCTGACGCGGAGCGTCTCGTCATACTGCACGGTGGCGAGATTTCGGGTTTTGATGCTTTTCTGCAGAAAGGAGATGAAGCATCGGGCCACGAACTCGAACAGGCCTTTGTACAGTACCTGCTCGCAACCGCCAGGCAACACCCGGAGATCGGTGCCTGGTTGTTTCAATGCAGCGACCTGCCGCCATACAGCGTCGCAGCACAGCGGGCAACGAATTTGCCCGTCTTCGATATGACAACGCTGATAAATCACCTGTTCCTTACCGTGGCGCAGGCCGCCTGCAACCCGCCCCCGACGCTTCCCTGGAATTGCCAAGGTTTGAACCACTTTTGACTTGTATGTCAGTATACTTATAAGCCCAATAAGATTCACAGAACACGCTAGGCGCTGTGAAGCGCAAGCCGCAGCAGAGCAAAGGATCGCCACATGAAAAAACTTGGACTCATCGGTGGAATTAGCTGGCAAGCCACGGCGGCATACTACGAAACCCTTCAGACACAAGTCAGTTCGCGCCTGGGGCCACTGCGGTCTGGACACATCCTGATCAACAGCCTCGACTTCGCCGAATTCGTGGCGCTTCAGGAAGTCGGTGACTGGGATGCAGTGACGGCGTTGCTGGTAAACGCAGCCAGGGATCTCGAGGCAGCCGGCGCGGAAGCGTTTATGATCTGCTGCAACACGGTACACAAAGTAGCCGCTGCGGTGAGCGATGCGGTGGGTATTCCACTGCTTCACATTGCCGATGCAACCGCAGCCGCCGTAAAGAAACAGGGCCTTGAGAAGGTCGGACTCATGGGCACCATCTACACGATGCGGGAGGACTTTTATCGTGGCTATTTGGAGCGCAAACACGGAATCTCCGTTGTCGTTCCGAATCAGGAGGACCAGCAATTCATCAATGACGTAATTTTCGATGAAATCGGTGCCGCACTCCTGAAAGACTCATCGCGAACCGAGTACCTTCGCTGCATAGATCGGCTGGCAGCAAAAGGAGCGCAGGGAGTCATTCTGGGATGTACGGAAATCCCTTTGCTGGTGTCACAGGATGACACCCATATTCCGGTGTTCGATAGCACGCAGATTCACGCTCGGGCTGGCGCGGACTGGATGCTTGGTGACGGGAGCTCATCATGACAGTAAAACTGAAACTGGCAGGCATACAGATGAATTGCGCAGCAGGCGAGCTTGACGACAATCTTGCGAAGAGCAAAGCGCTGATTCACGAAGCCATGCGGGAAAAACCCGATCTCATCTGTTTTCCGGAAAGCGTACTGGATGGCTACGCCTGCTCCAGTAGCAACTTAAGAGACCTCGCAAGACCGCTCGATGGCGAGGAATCCTGGGAAATCGCAGCCCTGGCCCGACACTACGGAGTCGGCATTATGTGGAGCCTCGCTGAACTCCAGGCAGACAATATCTACAACACCGCGGTGTTTTACGATCGAAACGGATCGATGCAACTCGTTTACCGCAAGTCACACCTGTGCCGCGAAGCGAACGAGCACCTCGCCTATAGCGAAGGTCTGGAACTGCCCGTAACGGAATTCGCCGGCCTCACGATCGGGGCGATGATTTGTTTTGACCGCCACTTCCCCGAAGTTTGCCGCAGCCTGCGCTTACAGGGAGCGAAGCTGATTTTGCACCCCACCGCTACGGACTGGTTTAGCCCCGACCCGGGGAGCATCAATACCGCGATGATGCGAACCCGTGCCTACGAAAACCGCTGCTTTGTGTTCAGCGTAAATGCCACGGCCTACGGTGGGGGAAGCGCACTGTTCGGCCCCTGGGGTGACGTTATCGCCGCGGCCGGCGATGGCGAGGAAATCCTGCACACGCAGCTGGATTTATCGCTCATTGCGGGAATGCCGGATAACCATTTCGAGCTCGTCAGCGCCAGAAGATCCGAAATCTACACCTGATTTCTATACTAGAACAGGGTTTCCTGTTGCGCCTGCGGCACAGCTGGAGCTTTCAGATTGCTGTGCATCCTGTCGTTAAGTTGCTCAATGAAGTAGCGCGCCAGCAACGGGGATTCCAGTTCGTGGTTCTGATGGACAAAGAAGGCGATTCTCCGGAGCCCTTGTTCCGACCAGCGTTCGAGGCGATCGACCCAGTCGTCGAGGCGCGTGTAATCCGTTTCATGATTGGCGCCGACATAGCGAATAAATACATTCGGGGTAGTGAGCCTCATGTGCAGCAGGTCACGGCGTGCTGCGACATCGGTGATGGTATTCGTAACGCCGTATTCCTCGAACAAGGCATACAGCTCTTCACAGACATCCGGGTCAGAAAACCAATCGCTATGCCGCAATTCGACAGCCAGCGAGAATTCACGGGGCCAGTTACGAACGAACTGAGTCAGGCGCTCCATATTGGCCGGGTTCCCGGGCCCGAAGTTTTCCGTCATCTGCAGGAATATGGTGCCGAGTTTCTCGTCCAGATAACTGGCAT
This sequence comes from Woeseiaceae bacterium, assembly GCA_021773035.1. Lineage (GTDB taxonomy): Bacteria > Pseudomonadota > Gammaproteobacteria > Steroidobacterales > Woeseiaceae > UBA1847. The sequence goes on along the minus strand of JAJFKU010000023.1, from coordinate 12,426 downwards.
TATGCAGAAATTCTTCTACGTAGGGCTCCACGCCCTGCAGGCGTTTGCGGTGACTGATTATCTGCGGCAATTTCGGGAAGAAGACGAAGTCGTCCGGCGTCTTGTTTTTCCAGCCCGCGAACACGGAGGACGGGAAAATACGGTAAAACGTCGCGTTCAGTTCGATGGCGTTGAACTGACTACTGTAGTAAGTGAGTTCATCTTTGGTGCCGCGGGGGTAGAAGTTCTTTAGATCCTGTCGGTTCCACTTCGCACACCCGACATGTATTTCAGGCCCACCTTCGGCGCCATTTTGTCCCAGCTGCGCCCGTGTGCCGTCGAGGTCGTCAGGCAGCGCGAAATCAATCTGCTCGGGGTGATCCGTTTTACCAAACTTCATCGAGAGGGCTCCCGCCGACCCTATTCGTTCGGCACCTGAAACGGCCCAAACTTCCTGGTAAGCCCCTTGGGCCTGCCAGTCACTGAATCGACTGTTTCGAAATCAACCTCGGCAAACACCTCCGACCGAAACACCTCGTTACCGTTGTTTCGCACGACAAAATACAGGTCGGGAGTCGTTTCGCCGGCGGAATCGAAGGACAGAATATCCGCCGCGGTGATGAGAAACTCCGCCGCACCGTCTACGTTTAGTTTTGCCTCTCCGAGCCTGTCATCGAAGAAACGATCCTCGTCGAGAACCGTCACCGAGTAGGCGTCACCCGTCAGGGGACTACCGTTAGCATCTGTAAATTCCGCGATTACTTTGAATATGCCTGACGACATGGCTCGACTCTCCTGAAGCGAATTTTTTCAAGTACACAACGATAGCATCCATCGGGGTTGTGGCGTTACCTGCAAGTCGCGACCGACGGCTTATCGACAGTGAGGCACGGTTAGCCGAGCTGTTACAACTTGCGATCACCGATGTATGGCAATATCGATATTCGTTCCACTTGGCGGAGAAACAGGTTGTTACATCGTTATCGAATATTGTCACGCTTCATGGCGATCGCGATGATCGTCCTGCCGACGGTCGGCCTGGCGATGGACGACGAAAAAAGCGTACTGGTCTTCGGTGCCAGCGGCAGGATCGGCGGGGCGATTGTCGAAGAGGCGTTGTTGCGAGGGTATCGCGTCACCGGTGTGACTCGAAGTCCGTCCCGGCTCGAAGCTTTCGCGGATCGCATCGATGTTGCAACGGGTGACATTCTGGACCGTGATCGCAGCGCCGAGTTGATCGCTCGGCATGATGCCGTCATCGTCTCCGTCGGCGGTACTCCCGCTAATAAGAAGCCATCGACATACATAGCTGCGCTGGCGGCCGAGAGCCTGGTTGAGATACTCGCCCGCTTCGGCGACGCCGGCCCACGGATGATCTTCGTTGGCAGCTTGTTTACGCTCGAGTACGAAGATGGCAAGACCCTGCTCGAACTCGGCCGCGTACCGGAATCTCATGAGAACTACGCCATGTTCTACGGCCATCAGATTGCATTGGATACATTTCGTGCCAGTAAGGACATCAACTGGACGGTGGCATCGCCACCGAACGGGTTGCGACTACAGGGACGAACACAGCAGATTCGCTGGGGCGACGATGTACTGTTACGCGACCCCGGTGGCAAACCTTCCGGCATTTCGCCCGAAGACTACGCTTACGCGATCTTCGAAGAGCTGCAAAACGGCAATTACATCCGCAAACGATTCAATGTCGCGCGCTGAATTGCTCGCCTTAACGGCGGCTTTGTAAACTCCGTTATGCAGCCAGCCGCTTGCCGTCGTCGGCCACCAGCGAAGCGAGCACCCGCCTTTCGCCCTTGAAGGGGCGTCGTCCATGCATGACGAGATAATTGTCGATGAGTGCTACGTCGCCGGCCTGCCAGGCAAGATCGAATGACAGCTCATCACCGAGCTCGATCGCAACCTGCATGCTCTGCGCCGGAATTTCCGAGTCGTCACCGAAGCGTATGGACTTGCGACGATCGTTACGGACGTCGTCCCAGCCACGAAACGCGGCAATCAGCTGATTGAAGAAAACGCGGCGGCCATCGACAAGCGTACGTATGGCGGGCAGGGCCGGCGTCGTCGCCCGCAGACTACCGTCCGCAAGCCATTCATGCGTATAGCCCATCTTCTCCAGGCGCTCTGCAGCCTCTGTCCGATCTGCTGCATTCAGAGTGCTGCGCCAGCTGCGACCCTGACCGGAGTCCGGATCGTCCTCCGCTGGCATAACGTTCGAGTAGCGAACGCCCAACCGGGAACAGGCGTCAACAAACTCCGGCACTCGCCGTTCGAGTTCCTCCAACAATACGTCAGATCGGCATATCGGTGTCTGGCCATCCGCTTCTGCTGCTTTTTCGCAGCAGAAGAACAGCCGTGACGGAAACAGCGGTGTCTGCGCCATTTCGTGATGCAGGAATATCGAGACATCCGGCGGTGCCTCGTTCGCCGTAAACACCAGCTCGGTTCGGTTGACGCGCACGGCGTTGGAGAACGATTCCTGATACGTAAAGCTATCGAGGCCAAAGGCTCTTATGAACGCGTCGAAATCGTTCGCATCTTTTATCGGAAAGCCGCGAAACAAAATAGCACCGTGTTTCGCAAGCGACTCCAGCAGTCCCTTACGCGCGGTGGCCAGCCATTCTTTAACGCCGTCCATCGTCGCATCTGATGTGCTTAAGCCATACACCAACGGAAAGACTTCCGTGTAGTCCTGCTGACCAGGAACGCTGAGTGATTCGATCTGGATATTTCTCATGGTGAAACCTGCTAGTCGTAAATGGGGTAAAACCTGCCGAACGCCTGTTCGCAGAAAACGCCGGGGTCGTTGAACCGGCGGTTTTGATTAAGTGCCGAGATGGCGGTCATTTCGCCGCTGCTGAGCTCGAAGTCGAACAGTGACAGGTTCTCTCGCAAACGCTCCGGCCGCGTGGTTTTGGGAATAATCGCGGTACCGCGCTGGATACCCCAGCGCAGCACAACTTGTGCGGGCGTGCGACTGACGCGTTCCGCCGCAGCGACGACCGGTCCTGTGGTGAGCACCGTATCTGCGTTGGTGGCCATATCGATAGCAACGTAGGAAAGCGCGCCGAGCGGCGAAAACGCAGTAACCGCAATATCGAAGTCGCTTGCAAGGCGAAGTAGTTTTTCCTGCGTCAGGAACGGGTGCGACTCGATTTGCAGCATCGCCGGCTTGATTCTGCTGTAGGCCATCAGGTCAATCAGCAATCCAGACGAATAGTTGCAAACCCCGATCTCCCGAACGAGACCGGCGGTGACCAACTCCTCCATCCCGGCCCAGGTTTCAGCAAGAGGAACCTGATCGACAAGCATCGACGGTTTGGCGCTGTCAGGATCAAAGATCCACTCTGGCGGGTAGCGCTCTTCAAACGGGACGAACTGCGTCGCGATCGGAAAATGAATCAGGTACAGATCGAGGTAATCGAGCTGCAGGTCGGCGAGTGACCGCTCGCACGCAGCTCGTACATGCTGCTTGCGGTGGTAGCTATTCCATAACTTCGACGTCACCCACAAATCGTCGCGACTGCAGTGCTCTTGCGAGAGAGCAGATCGAATACCGTTGCCGGTCTCCACCTCGGTTCCGTAGTCGGCGGCACTGTCTATATGCCGGTAGCCGGCGGCAATCGCGTCGTTGACGGCCTGCGCGGTTTCGTCGCGTCCGATTTTCCAGGTGCCCAGACCGACGGACGGCATTTCGGTGTTGGCGACTTTTATCGTGGTCATCGTCTCTGTGTCCCTAACGCCCCAAAACCGGGTTGAGTTCATTGTGGCTGATGAAATCGTCGACAATCACAGGCTGTCCGCTCTTAATCGACTCCTGCGCAGCGGCGGCGATGACTATCGACCATAATCCTTCAAGCGGTGTTGCCGAATCGACGCTGTGGCCGTCAAGCTGGTCCGCAAGGGCCACGTGTTCGAAGAACGTGGCACCGTGATGACCGCTCTGCTCAATTGGCTGTGTGTAAGCGACATCGCTGTACCGGGATGCCGCCAGTTCGCCGAGCTCGACCTTCAGGCGGGAGTTCGCACTGTTGTGGCGCTGAAAATCGAACGTTTCGCTGGCGACGAGCCGGCCCTTTTCGCCGCAGATCACGAGCTCTTCATAGAAGTGCGGACAGAACATGTTAAGCGTGAAGCTCGCATGAATACCGTTCTTGTAGTCGATCACGACCATCGCGCAGTCGTCGATATCGGCCGCTTTTCCGTCTTTCTCGAAACGGGTGAAGTTCACAGCCTGTGTCCCGGTCGCATAGATACGCTCGGGTTCCGATTCGGCGAACAGGTTCAGCATGTCAAAATAGTGGCAGCACTTTTCAACCAGCGTGCCGCCGCTGTACTCAGCAAACTTGTTCCACTGCCCTACTTTGTCCAGAAAAGGCGGGCGGTATTCACTCATGCCGATGGTCTTTATGGCTCCCAGGGTTTTTCGGGCAAGCACTTCGTGGCGTGCTTCGACGTAAGCCGCTTTGTATCGGTATTGGAGGCCTACCTGTATGAAGGCCGGATAGTCGTTTGCAATTTCGACGACGCGACGGGCGTCCGCAAGTGTTGTCGCCATAGGCTTCTCAAGGAAAATCGGTTTTCCGGAGCGGGCAGCAGTTTCAAGGACGTCGATGTGAGAGAAGTTCGGCGTGCAGATAAACAGTACATCCGCGTTCGGGTCGCTACAGGCGGACTCAATATCCTGGTAGCGCAGCAGCGTATCCTCGCTGTGACGCGAGTACTCCTCGGCTGCAACATCGGCACTGGATGCTCTCTCGTCGTAAATGCCGTGGATGGCAATTCGATCAAGCATGCTGGCAACTCGCATATGCTCCTGGCCGATGGTGCCGGTGCCAATGATGTTGGCGCGATAGCGGGGTTTTTCCCGACTATAGAGGTAACGATCGTCAGCGGTGATATGGCGCTGCCCTGAGGCCTCCTCGAAGTAGCGCAGGCGTGGTTTGTCTCGACTTGTCATTGTTTTTCTTCGCTGGATTTGTCGGTCAAAGCCTCTAAGTAGTTTTGATTCTACCTCTGGGCTGCTGAAAATACAAACGTTTGTATTTTTCTCTTTCAGCTTTCGGGTAAGCTTGCGGATATTGCAGGAAGGCATGGCACCCGCTTATGGAAAAGGCCCGTTGGCAAACACATCGAGTCACTATCAAAGATATTGCCCGGGCGGCGAATGTCGACCCGTCGACGGTGACCCGGGCGCTGCAGGGCAGCGAGCGCGTCAAAACCGCGACACGGGAAAAAATCGCGAGCCTGGCAGCAGAGATGGGCTACGTGCCGGACATGGCGGCCCGGACCCTGGTCAACCGGCGCAGCGGTCTGATCGGCGTTGTGATCCCGGACATGACGAACCCCTTCTTCGCGGAGTTCGGCCGGGGCATCGAGGACGAAGCGGCAAAACACGACTTAAGAATTCTCATCATCGATACGCGTGGCGTCGAAGCAGCGGAGCGCGAGGCGGTCAAGCTGTTTCTGGAGCTCAAGGTCGATGGCGTCGTGGTACCGATGGCACGCGGTCCACAGGAATATTACGACGGTCTGAATGACGCAATTCCGCTGGTACATGTGAATCGCGAGGAGGCAAAACACCGGGTCAACTGCGACACGGTACACGGCAGTATTCTCGTCATGCAACACCTGCTCGAACTCGGTCACCGGCGCATCGGCTTTGTGCGTGGACCGGCACCTCCCGGGCGCGAACCCAAGATGTTCGCTTACAGGCAGGCGCTTGATGAGGCGGGTATACACTACGACCCGGAGTTGATATTCACTTTCGACGGCACCCTTGAAAGCACAGAGCTGATTGCAGAGCAGGTGCTGGCGCTGGACGAACGCCCGACGGCAATATTTGGCCATAACGACGTTAGCGCCGCCGGCCTCATCCACGCGCTACGCGATCATAAGCTGAGCGTACCTCAGGATATTTCCGTCGCCGGCCACGACGATATTCAGCTTTCCGGCTGCATCGACCCGCCGCTGACGACCGTCGCCTGGCCGATGTATGAACTCGGGCAACAGAGCGTCCGATACCTCTACAGTCTGGGTCAAGGCAAGAAACCGCGAGCGCCGAAAGTACCGTTGCCAAGGTTAATCGTGCGGGAGTCGACGGGCGGCCCAAAAGCCGCCCGCAAATCCTGAACTAGAAGTTAACTTTGAAGTTGACGCCGAAGTAGCGGCTGGCATCCCGCGGGATCTGATAGCGGAAGCCGTCACCGGAATACGTCGTAGCAAAAGACTCGTCGGTTAGGTTCTTGCCTATCAGAGTAATGCTCAGCGTGTCGTCTGCCGTGTGGTAACCAAAGCTGCCGTTGAGGATGCTGTAATCCGGGAGCAGTATCTCCGGGTTCGAAGCACCGGTCTGACCGATATTTCCGGAGAGCTTTTCGTCGGTGTAGACGTAGCTGCCGTTCACCGCCAGGTAGCCACCGTTTGACAGCGGATATTCATACATACCGGCAAACGTTATCTTCGTATCCGGCGCAAATGGCAGCGGCGGATTACCGCCCGCTTTTGCCGTTGAGTCGGATACCGCAAAACCACCGCTGAACGTCAGGTTGTCGGAAGCGGCCCACAGGAAGTCGAGTTCCACACCTTGCGTCTCGACGTCGCCACCGGTTGTGAAGCCCGTTTCCGTCGTGCCGCTTGACGGATCGAAGTTGTTCGCCTGAAAGTCTTCGATCTCGGTGTCATACAGCGCGATGCCAATGAGTCCCCAACTTGGTGCGTATTTCAGACCCAGTTCAATGCTCTTGGAGGTTTCTTCCTTGATCGGTTCGATGTCATCCTCATCGAGGTTGTAGAAAACATTGAATGCCGGACCTTTATAGCCGGTGCTGTAGGTTGCATAGGCCATCATCGTGTCGTTTACATCCCACTGCACGCCGATCTTGCCGGACACATTGGTTTCGTCGGTGCTGGCGGAGAAGTCGGTATCGAACTGGTTGTTGGTACCGTTTTCCGAAAAGCGGGGTCGCACGCCAACGCCGCGACGACCGTAGACGTCGGTGTTGCGCCGGTTGTGGCTGAACGATACGTCATCGCTCGTGTAGCGAAGTCCAAACAGCAGACGGAACGTCTCGGTGAAATCGTAGCTACCCTGTCCGAACACGGCGAAGTTGTCGAACTCGGTGTCCATGAAGGCAGTCGCGGCCACGATGTCGTTCGCGTTACAGGTGATGTTGTTTACCGCAATGTAGTTGGCAACATCGGCAGGCGTATTCGGCAGGCCGAGGGTTAGATCGAGGTGATTGGAAATGACCGCATCGAGCTGGCCGCCGTTGTTCTGACAGCTGGCATCGCGCGTGAAGTTGCGTTGCGAATCGATGTTCCAGTAGAACAGGCCAAGCTGATACTCAAAGGCTTCGCCGGTCGGCGACGCAAGACGGATTTCCTGCGAGAACTGCCGCCATTCCTGCGGGCCAATGTCGTGAAGCTGGAACGGTACGCCGAATACCGGCTGGTCGCTATCACCGGCGATGGAGGTGAAGTCGCCCTCGCGAAATTCCGTGTTGTCCCAGGTACGTTGTGCCGTTATCGACGTCAACGTGTGCTCGCCTACTGAGGTTGTAATCTGTATCGACATTGCCGTGCTGGCGTCGAGTGTACGGGTTTCGAAGTCGTGATCTGCCAGACGTTGATCGAGATCCAGCCCGGTTCCTGACGGCACGGCCTCGGAAGCAGGGTTGCGCCCGCTGGCACGTGCCTCGAGGTCTACGCAGCAGTCGTTGTCCGCCTCGTAGTCCTCGAAGATGAAGAGTACGTCGGTGGCGTCGGAGACATCGTATTCGAGCATCGCGCGAATGCCCTGCTTATCGTAGCCGTTGATCGTTTTGTTGTTGAAGACGTTTTTGACATAGCCATCGAACTCGCTGCTCAGCACCGTCACGCTGCCACGCAAACTGTCGGTGAGCGGACCGGATACGCGGCCACGGAACTGGTACTCGTTGTCTTCGTAGAACGTGCCGCTGATATAGCCCTCAAGCTCATCGCCGGGTCGGCGCGTCGTGATGTTCACTACGCCGGCAGAGGCGTTCTTGCCGAACAGGGTACCCTGCGGGCCACGCAATACCTCGACGCGCTCGAGATCATAAAGATCACCGAATGCCTGACCGGAGCGACCGAGAACAACGTTATCCACGACCGTCGATACGCTGGGCTCAGCGGCAACGCTGAACGAGATCGTACCGATGCCACGGATCGTCAGGGCACTGTTTCGCGTCGTATTACCGGTACGGAAACTGACCGAAGGGATCAGTGCCTGGAGACTTTCCAGGTTAGTGGCGTGCGAACCTTCGATTTGCTGCCGGCCGATAACCGAGACGGCGACCGGAACATCGCTGATGTTTTCCTCGCGCTTCTGCGCGGTTACGACGATCTCTTCAATGACGGACTGGCCGAAGGCCGGTGCGGTCATTCCAAACTGCAAAGCGCCTGCGATTGCCATCGCAAGAGCCACCCCCCTGAGTGGACGCATTGTTTGCTCCTTGTGAACAATTTAGAACAGTTCTACCGGACGAACCGAAAAAATGCAAACGTTTGTATTTTTCCTGCAAGAACAACACACCTGCGCTTCCCGCTCCTATGCGGGTTGCGAATGGCGGCGCAGATATCGCCACCAGAACAGGATATTAGCCGCTGTAAGGGCCGAAACCAGTGGCCAGAACAGGCGGCTCAGGCCGTCCACGAGACCGACCGGCGAGAACAGTAAATACAGAAATACCACGGCGGAAAGCAGCGAGAAAGCCGCAGGAACGGCGTAGCGCCACGGCGTCAGATCGACCAGGTCACGGCGCTCGAAATTCCAGGCTTCCGGCCGCGGCCGCAGGTAGCCGATCAACAGCATCATGCCGACTTCGACGATAAACAGGACCGCGTACAGGTGCAGGAAATGCATCGTAACGATGTCGTCGAACACGAATTTAGCGAGACCGTATGCAATCACATGGAAAACGATAACTAGCTTCGCGCCCAGCGCCGGAACGCGCCGTGTGAACAGGCCGACGATTACGATGACAACGACCGGAATATTGTAGAACCCGGTAAAGATTCGAATTATCTGCCACAGCCCCTCGGGCGCGAACTGCAACAGGGGTGCGACCACGAACGAAAACAGGGCAATAACAACACTCGCGATCTTCGCAACCTTTACCATCTCCGCATCGCTCGGCGGCTGTTTCTTCATCGGCCCGTAAACATCCAGACAGAAAAGTGTCGCGGCGCTGTTCAGCAAAGAGTTGAACGAACTGAACACCGCGCCGAGCAGAACAGCGAGAAAGAATCCGGAGAAGTACACGGGCAGTACGTCGCGGATCAAGCGAGGGTAAGCGAGATCGATCGAAGCCAGCCCTTCGCCGTAGAGATGAAAAGCGATAACACCCGGGATCATCATCATGAACGGCACCATGATTTTGAAGAAGCCGGAGAACAGTACGCCCTTCTGTCCCTCGGCAAGATTCTGGGCGCCAAGGGTGCGCTGGATGACGTACTGGTTGGTACACCAGTAGAACAGGTTTGCGAATATCATACCGGTGAAGATGGTGCCGAACGGTGTCGGATCGCTCGCGCCGCCGATTGCATTGAGCTTGTGGGTTTCCGTATTGGTAATCGTCTCCAGGCCCTGCATGACACTACCATCACCGAGGGCGGCAAGTCCCAGGACAGGCACAACGATGCCGACAACGAGCAGGCCGACGCCGTTTAGAGTATCGGATACGGCGACTGCCTTCAGTCCGCCAAACACTGCGTAAACGGCGCCGACGCAGCCTATGCTGGCGATCGTTATGACGAGACCCGTGCTGTACGAAACGTGCAACAGACCGGGCACATCGAAAAGTTGCAGCACGGCGATGGAGCCCGAATACAGCACCGATGGTATTGTGACCAGCCCATAGCCAACCATGAACAGCACAACAGACATACGGCGCACGTCGTCATCGAAGCGACTTTTGAGGAACTCCGGCAGGGTGGTGAAAGCGCCGGCCAGGTAACGAGGCAGAAAGATCAGCGCCATACAAATCGTCGCAAATGCAGCCGTCACCTCCCACGCCATACTGCTCAGGTTAAAGCCGTAGGCAGAACCGTTAAGGCCGATGAGCTGCTCGGCTGACAGGTTTGTGAGCAACATGGAACCCGCGATGAAAACGCCGGTAAGCCCCCTGCCAGCAAGGAAGTAGCCGTCCCGGGTATCAACCTCGCCTTTGGTTTTCTGGTAGGAAACCCACGCCACGATCGCCATAAAAAACGCGCAACTCGTGAGCGTCATAAACAAATTATTCGCAGCCATAGCTAGCCCCCCTGATCGCCGAAACCTACTCGAAGTGATGCAAGCAAGGCAAATTTCCCCGTTCGAACTCGCACAGCAAACAGATGAACCTGCATTTGCGTATCGCGTCTCGATGTTATAAGAAACGCCTTTGAGTTCACGGCGCCACAAACGGACAGACGACTGATATGTCAGCCAATTTGAGAAATACAAATATCGAAAAACTCCAGGACCGGAGCTTCGACATCTGCATAATCGGCGGCGGTATTAACGGTGCAGTCTCCGCAGCGGCTCTGGCCGCACAAGGCGCTAAAGTCGCGCTAATCGACAAGCGCGATTTCGGTGGATACACGAGTTCGCAGTCGTCAAACCTTGCATGGGGTGGTATCAAGTACCTTGAAACGTGGGAGTTTCCGCTGGTTTGGAACCTTTGCAAGAGCCGCAATCACCTGGCGCGAAACTATCCGTCGACCGTCAGGGAAATACGGTTCCTGACAACCATTCATCGCGGCTTTCGCTTTCCACCGGTCTTCGTCTATCTCGGCTCGCTGCTGTATTGGTTCATGGGCAGGTTCGCGACTCGCGCACCACAGTTTGTCAGCGCAGGCCGGCTGGCGGAACGTGAGCCACGAATACGGCTGGACCAGGCGCGGGCGGGCGTCGAGTATTCGGACTGCTATCTGCACGACAACGACGCACGGTTTGTTTTCAATTTTATTCGATCAGCGATGGACTACGGCGCGGTCGCTGCAAACTATGTGGTGTCCAACAAGGCCGAGTTCAGTGATGGCACCTGGACCGTTTCGGCTACCGACACAATATCCGGCCGGCAGTTTGATATTCGTGCACATGCGCTGATTAACGCGTGCGGCCCGGAGGTCGACGACTACAATCGCAGCTGCGAACAAGAAACCGAGCACCGTCACGTCTTCTCAAAAGGCGTGCACCTGATGGTAAACCGCGTTACCGAAAGTCAACGCATACTGGCCTTCTTCGCCAGCGATGGTCGGCTGTTTTTTGTCATCCCGATGGGACCGAAAACCTGTATCGGCACCACCGATACGCGTGTCGAAGATCCGAACGTAGAAGTCGGTGAAGAAGACAGGAAATTCATTTTGCGTAATGCTAACGAGATGCTGAAATTCGAATCGCCGCTCACCGAGGCCGACATCATTGCCGAGCGTTGCGGCGTACGGCCGCTTGCGGTTACAGGTGAAGATCAATCGACCGATTGGTTGGCCTTATCGCGAACACACTCCATCGAATTCGATGAGAAAAAACAACACCTTAGCGTCTTCGGCGGCAAACTGACCGACTGCCTGAATATCGGCTCCGAGGTACTCGAGCTGGTTGCCAAAATGGGCATAGAACTCCCGTACCGGGGTTACAAATGGTATGGCGAACCCGGCGAAGATGTAAGAGAGAAGTTTTTTCATCAGGCGAACCTCATCGGTCTCGACGACATGACAAATCCACGTTCTTGTGAGCCCTTGTCGGAACGACTGTGGCGACGCTACGGCGCTTCCGCTTTCGAAATGCTCGAGGCAATTCGGGAGGATCCGAAACAGGCAGAATGCATGATCGAAAATGCGGAGTACCTGCGATGCGAGATTGAGCAGAGCGGTCGCCGCGAGATGATCACGAAACTGGAAGATTTTCTTCGCCGGCGCTCGAAAATTAGCCTGGTCGTGCCCAGAGATATGTTTATACATTCTCCGGGACTGCGAGAGGCGTGCGAAGTCCTGTTCGGCGAAAGCGCAGAAGAAAAACTCGCGGAGTACCTCGCTGAGAACGATGCGTTAGGCGCCAGCGACAGCTAAGTAGCTTTGCTTGGGTGTGAACCCAGAGCCGACCTTACAGACAGTATCGGAATTGATCGAATTCGAACGGCGGGCTTCCTTGAGAACTCAAAGGATCAATACACCACACGCATGGGATTATTGCACCGGTGTTCACCATATAGCGCAGCAAAGTTTGTTGAACGAATTGATGTTCGGTGCAGGGATGCGGTGGCTACGCCAATGACCTCTTCACGACACACAGGCGTGGTCATTGGCGTAGCCACCGCATCCAGACAGTCGGCATGTATTTCCGTTACCGGTCGCCGTGCTGAACAGGTGTTGATCCGGGAGGGCCGATGCCGTCGCCTGTGGCTCGTGAAGACGGCATCGGCC
>JAJFKU010000022.1 GCA_021773035.1 Woeseiaceae bacterium | reverse complement strand
CGGTGTTGATCCGGGAGGACCGATGCCGTCTTCACGAGCCACAGGCGACGGCATCGGCCCGCCCGGATCAACACCTGTTCAGCAACACGACCGCTTACTGAAATACATGCCGACTGTCGGGATGCGGTGGGAACGCCAATGTCCTAGCCTGTGGGTCGTGAAGAGGTCATTGGCGTTCCCACCGCATCCTTGCGCCGAACATCATGTCTTTGCTGTACGGCGAAACACCGGCGCAAGAATCCAAAGCCTGTGTTACATCGATCCCTGGAGTTATTAAGGAAGCCTACCGTTCGAATTCGATCAATTCCGACACTGTCTGTAAGGTCGGGCCTGGGTTATCAGACCTGGGAGCATCGGTCATACCACCCTGACGATCCAGTTCTACGGGTTTACCGTAGCCGAATTCCTGCAGCCGCTCTCGTTGCGTGGCACCGTCGCCGACGACAACCCAGATCATCTGTGACTCATCAAGGTAGTCGGTGATCACTTCTTGGAAGTCAGCCGTACTCATGCCCTGCAGGACAGCCATCTGCCGCTCGACGATGTCGTGCGGCTGCCCTAGCTGTGCAATCCGCTTCAGCAGGTTCATCTTGGCAGTCAGCGTTTCAAACGCGCGCGCATTGCGCTTGATTACCTGGTTCCTGGTTACTTCCGTATCTCCATCCGTGAAGGTAGCCGCGTAAGCGGTGATCTGTTCACGAATCAATTGCATCGATTCCAAGGTGACATTAGCACGCACACTCGTTGACGCCGCCCAGGGTGCGACATCGTTAATGAAGCGTCCAAGACCGGACCGTGCGCCGTAGGTATATCCCTTCTCTATACGCAGCAACTGAGTAAGGCGTGCACTGGCGCCCGCACCCAGACGTTGATTGGCGAAAAACAGTGCTACCCAGTCGGGGTCCATGACTGATACCGCGCGCTTACCTAGCTGGATAACGGACTGTTTCGCGCCGGGCAGATCGATGAAGTACACCGACTGCCCGGGCGGCGGAGGCCGCAATTCATATTCGGGCGACTCAGCCGGTTTTCCGGTCCATCGTTCGGTCAAGCGGCCGAGAGCCTCGACGACACGATCACTATCAATGGCCCCGGCAACCTGGATGCTCGCACCAGCGGGCGCGATGTAGGCGCTATGCCAGTCTTTCAGGTCGTCGATGGTCATGGCCGCAATGGACTCACGCGTTCCACGTGACGGCCTGCCATAGGGGTGCTCCTCACCGTAAAGCACCCGGTACCAGGCCTGACGCGCGACTGCCCCGGCATTCCCTTCGGCAGCAACGATGGATGCCTCGGCTGCGTTTCTGAGGCGTTCGAACTCGGCCGCGTCCCAGCGAGGTTCGAGCAGCATTTCCTCTACAAGTGCGACAGTGGCTTCGAAATTTCGTTGCAACGTATAGGCGGTAACGCCGAACGCTTCTGCGTCAGCGGAAAACCGTATCGTCGCGCCAAGCGAGCCGATCGCCTCTTCCAACTCCGCCGGCGTACGACTGGCAGTACCCTGCGTGGACAACGCAGCCAGCAGCGACGACGCCCCGACCCGATCCGTCGAGTCCAGCCACTGCCCGCCCGGCAGCATCAGGTGGAACGCCACCAGCGGTACTTCGTCGTCTTTAACACCGGTCACCTCTATGTCATTCGACAAAGAGCGAGTCCAGATTTCCGGCGAGCGTATAACAGGTAGCGCACCCAGCGGCGGCTCAGACCGATCGTGCTTCGACGGCGTTTTTCGATAGTCCGCCAACTCGCCCTGACTGACCTGCACTTCGGCACCCTGAACGATCTTTTCCTCGGTGACCTCTGCCAAGTCGGCATCGGAAACGGCCAGCTCCGGTGTGTTCTTCGGCACGAAACTGGTTTGTACGAAGTGCCTGCCTTGCAGGTACTTCACGAATACCCGCATGACGTCCTCGATGCTCACCGCCTGAATGCGGCGAACGTATTCGCCTGCGTACCCGGGGTCGCCAGCGAATTCGTTGCTCATCGCCAGGGTTCTGGCCTTGTTGAGAACCCCGGAATTCCGCTGGTAAAAAGCAGTCTCCAACTCCGCCTTGATGCGACCCAGCTCGGCTGCCGTAAAACCCTCCTTCGCGAACCGGGTCAGTCCTTTGTTGATTGCCGCCTCCACGTCATTGAGCTTCGTGCCTTCCATCGCGCGAACAGTGATAGTAAAAGTGCCCGCCAGTTGGTTGAACGCGCCTCTGGCCGATACGCGCGGAGCCAGTTTCTGCTCTTCGACGACCACCTGGTAGAGCGGCGCCCGTTTGCTGCCGGCCAGGACCTGCCCTAAAACCCGGAGCGCATAGCTGTCCGGGTGATAGTCCTCTACACCGGCATAGACTCGCTTCAGCTCCGGCAGCTTTGCAAAATTGTCCGGATACCAGAGGTTCCGGGTCGCCTCCAGCTCTACCGGCATCGGCATCATCGGCTGCACTTCGGGCCCGCGACGAATTTCACCAAACCACTGTTCGATCTGCGGCTTGATCGTTTCCGGATCGAAATCACCGGCCACGACAAGGGTTGCGTTGTTGGCACCGTACCAGCGCTCATAGAATTTCTTAACGTCCTCGAGCGTCGCGTTCTGCAAATCCTCCAGGGAGCCGATGACGCTCCAGGAATACGGGTGTCCTTCCGGGTACAGGTTGTCGAGAATCACCGCACCGGTATGGCCATAGGGTGCATTATCGACGCGCTGTCGTTTCTCGTTTTTTACAACCTGTTTCTCGCGCTCGAGCGCCGCGTCGGTAACCGTATTAATCATGTATCCCATACGGTCCGAGTCGATCCAGAATATCTTCTCCAGCGCATCGCTCGGCACGGCCTCATAATAGATCGTGTAATCGAAAGACGTGCCACCGTTTCGAGTTCCGCCCAGTTCCTCAATGTACTTGCGATTCGCACCGCGGGGCACATTCTCGGAGTCGTTGAATGACATGTGCTCAAAAAAGTGTGCAAACCCGGTACGCCCCTGGACTTCACGGCTTGAGCCCACGTTAAAAACCGAGGTTACCGCCACCACGGGATCGGAACGATCGACGTGCAGGATGATATCCAGACCATTATCGAGTGTGTACTTTTCATACTCGATAGCGAAATCTGTCACAGCTGCGGGCGTGTCGGGCGATTTCGCCTCCTGGGAACAGGACGCCAGCGGCAGGCAGGCAACAAGGATTACCGAAAACAGTCGGAAGCTGGAGGCACAGAACGTTGTTTCTTTTAAAGAACACCACATGATCATTCGCATCTGCCTTTTCCTGTAAACACCCCGACGGATTTCGAATTATAATCAGAGGACTACTGGCGAGTCTCTTTTGTACTTCCAGCGCTGAGCTTTGCGCTGGCTCCCTGCTGCGGCGATAATGCTCTCATCGATCATTGCAGTTCAGTATCGATGCACCGAACACAAGAAGATAGTCAATAAACCGGGGACAGCGTGTTGAACAATTCGACGACGAGTCTGGACGGAATCAAAATGAACGCGGTTGTCACCGCGGAGAACGGCGTCATCGGGATCGATACAGTTTTCACCTTCAGGGAGTCGGGAGAATTCGTTTCGGCGGAGTACTCGGGAGGCCAGGTGATTCAGGGCTACCTGGTCGGCGTCCGAACTGCGTCGGTGTTTAGTTTTCGCTATTGCCAGTTCGATTCGCTGGGGAACCTGGATGGTGGGGAATCACACTGCGATATAGAGGTCGCTGGCGACGGAAGAATCCGTATCGTCGAGCGGTTCGAGTGGGCCTCCCGACCCGGTGGCGGAGAGAACGTCTTAGAAGAGATTCGTTGAGGTAAATCGTCCCTCCGACTCGAAACGGCCGAAGCGACACCGCCGGCCGGTCTAAGACGTGTTGAAACCGTGCTTTCTAGCCTCTGCCGTCGTCAAAGCCAGACTGATACTCGCCAATTCGAGATCGCGTTTCAGGCGCTTGCGTTTCTCCGCCAGAGAACCACGCTGTTTTTCGCTCAGGTCACTTTTCGCGAGATCGTCACCAAATTTTTGAACCTGGCGTCTCAGAGCATTCACACGCATCTGTTTTAGAAATATCCCGCGCCCCGCTTGATAGGCACTGAAGAACGTATCCTCCGCTTTCGCCGGACAACTGTGTTGGTAGATCCATCCGCCGATTCCAACGCGATAGCCGTTGTCGCGCGTACAGTAACTGCGAATTCCTGCTTTCCAGCCGTCGCCGTAGGCGCTGCTATCAACGTTGACGCCGAAGGTACTGCATTCCTTCCGATACTTCGAATAGTGGCTGGATTTTCTGCCTTGTTCGCCGTCGCCCAGACCGAGTGCATACCAATCTGCCGATACGCACTCCGCCTGGTCCATCGTCGCACAGCCATCTGCCAGTAAGATCGTCGTCAGCAGGATGAAAACCCGAAAGCTGATGTTTGCCATGTCAGTTCTCCGGCCGGTAGATCGTGCCGGGCTTAGCGTTCTTCACGCGATACCTGCCGGCCTCTTCTGACAAGTGGATGAGTTTATTGGTTACGAAGGCGTTGTGCTCCTGCTCGATGAAAAGGGTCTCGCCGGCGTTCGCCGTTACAGTAATCTCCGACCAATTCGACGCGCGAGAAAACACGGTGTGTTCTCCCGGCTCCAGATCGAAATGAATGTACTGACGGGTCCGGTTATGCCCTTTTCGCGAAGCTTCGTCTTTGCTATCGACGTAAACGCTGAAACGGACGAGACCAAGAACCCACGACGGCCTAATCACATAAACGAGTGCCTTACCCTCTTTGGGAGAATGCGGCAGTTCAAAGCGTTCGATTGCCGCGTTCACCTTCTCTGTGGATGGAACCTGCGGCAGGCTGGTACACCCGTTGCAACTCGCGACGGCCAGCAGGGCGATCAACAAGACAGATTTGTAGGTCGTTATCATTGCTCTTCCTTGCGAGTTTAAAAGCGGTGCGACAGACCGATCGTCAGCATCAGTGGATTGAAACTATCGACAATCGTCTCCGCACCATTGCCGGGCGTGATCTCTGTATCGACATCGAGGTAGCTCGCTTCGACCAGCAATGACCATGCGCTGTCGCCGAACTGATACTTCGCGCCAGCAACCGCACCCCAGCCGAATTCGTTGTCTATTTCATAGGCAGTCGTTTCTCCGTCGATAGCAGTGCTGAAGCCACCGAAGTTTACGTAAGCGACTCTTGGGCCCGCGTACAGGCTGACGCGCTCGGACTGCAACAAGTGAAGGTTTGCGCCGGCAAGAATCGGCATGAATCTGATGCCTTCGCCGACGGCAGTGCTCTCGCCGTTGAGCCTGTAGCTAAGATCCATGGCGGTTGCCGACACCCTGGCTAACTCCAGGCTCACCCGATCAGACAGGCGGTATTCGATGGCTATGCCCAGACCGAGCTCTACATCTCCATCGGCCTGAGTCTGGCCACCGGCAGGCTGATCGAGAGCGGCATTCTTACCGGCATCAACCAGGACCGCGCTGGTCTTCAGCTCCCACCGCGAGAGTTCCTCGCCGTGAACAACTGATGGAAAAGAACTCACGGCCGCCAGCGTCATCGCGAGCATCAATATGAAGGGTATGTTGTTTTGCAGGTTTTTCATTTCTGTCTCCTTGTTAATAGATTCGTTACGCGGCTACGCGCCGTCGGACCCGTTGTCCGAAAGCAGGAGCGAAATGTAGTCAGGGCTTGAGGAGAGTGCGTCCAAACCGGCAAGTTAGTACTTGCCTGGACACCGATACGCCGGGGCGGCGTTAGCTAAGTTGTTGTTTTCTATAGTCTGATGGCGTCAGACCGAGGATTTTCTTGAACGTCAGATTAAACGTGCTCTTGGCATTAAAACCGGCACCCATCGCGATATCCAGGATGCTTTTTGACGGGGAGTTCCGCAATTCCCGCTTCGCAAAATCGATTCGGTAACCGGCAACAAATTCATAGAAGTTCACTTTGCGATACTGGTTGATCGCCTGCGACAGGTACTGTGGCTGGGTCCTGGCCAGGATCGCCAGCTTGTCTATGGTGATGTTGCTCTCAAGATAAAGCTGGCGATCCTGCATCAGCGCATCGACGTTTTCCAGAATTTCTTTCGCCAGGCCCTCTGTCAGCGCTGACCGTTCGTATTTTTGACTTGCCTCACAATGCTCAAGCTCCTCTTCCTGATGAGGTCTCCGACAGTAGGCGACGGTGTAGAACAGTAGAGCCATCCAGATAAGCAGATCCAGAACGGCGAAGAGCGCATAGTGCCATGCTGACTCATAAGCGAAGAAATGGCTGCTGACGGTATCGAACAGGAGCATCAACCAGATAGCACTCATCGACAACCAGATACCACGCAACCAGTGGTAGGTATTTTCTCCATAACCAACGGTATACAGGGCGCCGCGAGACAGGCGCCAGAGTACGGGCGCGAAATGCCAGCTACTCGTCAGCGCGAACAACAGGACAAACACCATCATTCCGCCGCCTACCAGCATTTTCAGGAACGGAACCTGTTGCTCAATTGATGGCACCAGGGAGAGCAGTAAATAGGGCATTACGAGCAGGTACCCGGAGACCAACAGGCCCCATGATGCTTTATCCATCAACGGCCGTTTTCTCATGCGCAACGTCGACCGTGTAAACCCCGACATCACCGGGCCGAGCAACAGGATAAACGGATAGGTAATTAAAAAGATTCCAAAGCTCAATGCGCTGTTGAACAGTTTCAGCCCGAACAAGCTGCACTTGAGCGCGATGGCCAACACCAGCAAAAAAACCAGAAAGTTTTTGGAAGGCAACCAACCCAACGCATAGTTAATCAATAGCAGGAAACACACGCTCAGCAGGACAACCGAGAAACCGGTAATCAACTCGATAAAGACGAACCAATCAGGCATTCCAGGGGATCATCTTTCTACATCGTCCGAAACAAGTCGTTAATGAGATCGGCATATGCCCGGGCCCCTCCCACGAATTCATCACCATAGATACTTCCTGCTAGCCGGCGAACTTAGCCAGGTCGGACCGCAGCTGGGCAGCGGCAAGCTCTATGAGCTGTCGGCCATCCTCTGCATTGGACAGGCTCGGGTCCGACCCGATACGACCGTCCGCGAATCGTTCGCGGTACTGCCAGGCGTCGCCAAAGTCGCCACTGGGCGCGACCTTCGGAGACATCGCAACGTCCGTCTTCCGATAGTCCGGATAAGCGGCGTACGTAACAGATACTTCGGAAGCCGTGGCGTGCGACCCGTGGCCTACCGGATACAGCTGTGTGCAAAGCCCGGCGACCTTGGGCAGGTCCCACCAGTTCACCAGCTTCAACTCGAGACCGGGGAGTTTGTCACCGTCACTCCGAAAACTGCGCTTGGCGTGTATTTCAGAGAATGCCGCGTCGATGGTCGCTATATTGCCGCCGTGACCATTGAACCAGTAGAAACGCCTGAAGCCGTGACGCACAAGCGATTCCGTCCAGTCGACCATCGCGGCGATCATTGTCGATGGACGCAATGTGATCGTGCCAGGGAAACCAAGATGATGTTGAGCACACCCGACGCTGAATGTGGGTCCGACGAGCATCGACTCTGATGAACTGCTCTCGGCCTCGCGTGCGATGACGCTGGGGCATATCGCGTCCGTGCCAATAAAGCCGTTGGGTCCATGCTGCTCCATGGACCCGATCGGTATCAAGATCGTACTGCTGCGTTCCAGCCAGGCTTCAATATCCTGCCAGGTTGATAATTCCAGGATCACTGAAGTTTCCCCTCATACTTGGCGCAGGTTCGACTTTGCTGCTCTGTACATCGCTCTTTCGTCACACCCGTTGTCATCATTCAGTTCACTCCAAGAGCCGAACGTATCTGGTTGGGCACACCCTTTATCTCGCCAGACAGCAGCAATTTCCACTGGCCCCCGACTCTTCGACAGGAAACAACCGTCATCTTCTCGAACTCGGTTCCTTCGATATTGAGACTCATACGCGCGACGACGTGCGCTGTATCCGGCTCCTCGGAAACATACCCGAGAAAACCCATGTTTGACGTATCGAAGATATCGGGCGAGCCCATTTGTGACATAGCCATACGAAGAAAGCTTGAGAAATACTCGGTGTCCGACAGCGCCGCTACCGACTCCTGTGTCGCCCCAGGTCCGAACAGCCCGGTATTTATCTGCTCTTTCTCGGCTTCGTTCAGGTCGGACAGGAACGAGAGCATCTCACGAAAGCCGGTCAGCGCATCTGGATCAAACAACTCCGCTGCAAAAACGTAGTCTTCGTTTTTGAGAGCATCAAAAAACCTCTCTGCCACTTCTTCGGGCGTCTGGGCCAACGCTGGCGCCACGACGGCGAACAGCATAAGTACTTTAGCCAGGACCATGCGCATTCTTTTACCCTCTCTCGTTGCCATTGATGACCACGGAGAGAATATCAGTTTAGTGATCATCTGTGGCTATTCGGGTTTGCCGCAGCGCTGAACCGCAAGCGACTCTCACGCTGAATAGCCGCGACGAAAAACTATTGAACTGCCGTAACCGACAGGCTCCGCGAGTGACTACGTCCCAGGTCATCCACAACCAGCATGTCATAGCTACCCGGACCGGGATTCCAGAACAACGGTTCATCTCTCTGAACTCTTGCGATGAAAGTGTCGTTCGCAAACCAATAAAGCCACTGCACATCGCCATCGGTAGTCGCGATCAGGGGTAGTCGCTCCTTGTCGGCGCGGTCCGGCCGGATCTGATAGGCGAGTCGTGGCGACGGCGATGTGATATTGGGCGCCAGTCCATTCGCTGCCTGAAGGTCGAGAGAGCAATTCGCCGCCCAGGGTGGTGGTGGCCGGCGTGCTATGCCCGCCTTCCGAAATAGCCGCGATATGTCTGACGGCCAGAACTCGAAAACCTCTTCGTGCGTCGTCGCAGCATCGTAACTGCAGGTCCGCTCACCGGTTTTATTGTCCACCCGAATAGCACGGTGGACGCCGGAAACGGTGATTGGCGAAACGCCCGGCACGAACCACGACTCGCTTGTCTGAGGACAGTGCCGCCCAGGGAGATCGCCGGTACTCGCGCACACATCGACCTTCAGGAGATTCAGTTGTGGGGAAGGCTCTGTGTTCAGAACCTGCTCCGTTGGACTGAGGGGCAACGAATCGGCAATTTCGAAAAACAGGGGAGCGGCGGCCTGACGACCAACCAGCGCCGGATTGCCCGAGCCATCGAAGTTCCCAACCCAGACGGCCAGGACATACGGCCCGAATACACCCACAGTCCAGGCGTCCCGGTACGCGTAAGAAGTACCTGTTTTCCACGCGATTGCCTGCTGCTGTTTCGCCGTATCTACGCTGATGGAGTCCGGCCTCGGATTCCTGCGCAGCATATCGAGCACCAGGAAACTCGATTCGGCGCTCAACAGTTGCGGGCCCGACGGCGGCGACTCCTCGTTTGAGCCGGTGATCAGCGGTCTGTTGTGACCCCCGTTTGCCAGCATCGCATAAAGGCGCACCAGCTCCCGCATTGTCAGCTCATTGCCGCCCAACACCATTGCGAGCCCGTAATGCTCTGCGTTTCGCAGATCAGCGACCTCGCCATCGATCAGAAAATCGTTGAACGTCTCATGACCCACCTGCGCCAGCAGCTCGATCGCGGGCACATTGCGGCTGTATATCAGCGCGTCCTGGGCGAAGACCGGTCCCATGAACCCGCGGTCGAAGTTCTCTGGTGTGTAAGCTGCGAACCGCTTTGGGGCGTCTTTCAGCAGGCTCATCGGATGTATTATTCCGTCGTCAATCGCAAGCCCGTACACGAACGGCTTCAGCGTCGAACCGGGCGAGCGCTTCGACTTCGTTCCGTCTACCTGCCCCTGTATTTCATTGTCGAAAAAATTCGAAGAACCAACGGACGCGACTACTTCCATCGTGCGATGATCGATCAACATCGCGCTCGCGTTGTTGATCCCGACAGACCGGCGCCTGTCTATATAGCCGCTGACTCGCTCCTCGATCAGGCTTTGCGTTATCCAGTCGAGCGTCGTCGATTTGATTCCCGGAGACCGCTGGCCGGCTCGCAGTACATCCCGGGAAAAATGCGGCGCGCGATACGGCAACTGGCTTGCCGCGCGAACGGCCAGTGGAAGCTCCACTTGTGCCAGCATTTCTTCTGAAAGGCCGTTCTTCTGCGCCCAGATATTTACCAAACGGCCCCTCGCAGAGTTCATTTCCAAGTAGCCGGGCGGCGCGACCGGATTTCGACGAACCGGGTTCTGCGGAATAACGGCAAGTGCCAACGCTTCGGGAAGACTTAGCTTTGATGCAGGCTTGTCGAAGTAGATGAGGGAAGCGGTACCAAGTCCTTCGATGTTGCCGCCATACGGTGCCAGATTTAAGTACGCCTCCAGAATCTGATCTTTTGAATAGTGCCGCTCAAGCTGCACGGCTCTCGCGATCTGTCGCAATTTTCCGCCGATCGATCTGGTGTCAAGATCGAATCGCAGCCTTGCGAGCTGCATGGTGATTGTCGACCCGCCTATGACCCGGTCGCGAGTAACGTAGGTAGACCAGGCTGCGCGGAACAATGCGGGCACATTGAATCCAGTGTGAGATCGAAAATGCTGATCTTCATATAAAAGCGTAGCTTCAACGGCCGCCGGCGCGATGTCATCGAGCGAAACCTTAAGCCTGTAGCGATCATCATCGGCCAGTGCGAGGCGCAACAAGAGACCGTTGCGGTCTTCGACGGCAGCCGAAAAGTTCACATCGCCGTAGAGAACCGGCTTCGGGCAGAGCGCGGCCAACAGGCCGACTGCGGCAATCGCCACCAACGCCGCATACACTGTGACGCGACGCAAGCTCATTGCACAGACTTGACCTGAAAGCGGCCCGGCCTGGTGTTTGACTGAATGCTGCGGTCGTACATCGACCCGGCGTAGGCAGCCGGCACGACGAAGTCGCCGGCACTGGTGAGCTTCACACGATAACGAATCTCCGAAATTCGATCGGAGAACGTCCCGTAGATCACGACGCGGTCCTCACGAACATCCCGGTAGTCTGCAAACCAGGCGCCATACTGATCGCGTACTGATTCGGTCAGAACCTCGAAACCCCCGGGCAGCATGTCGACGACGGCGACGTTGCTGCGGGTAAGCCCGGTAGAACGCACACGAAGCCGCACGGTCAGCTCATCGCCGATCTGCGCCGTGCTCACCGGCTTACCCTGATCGTTCAGGTACTCGCGAGAGATTTCAAGACCCTTCGTTACGGCGTCTGTTGGCGGGGTCGTATCGAATCCGGTTTGCGAAAGGACATAGTAGATGTCCGTCCCGTTCGAGCCGTTGATCTGCAGCCGCGTCACGGAATTGTCGATGCTTGCACGCGAAAAGATCGCGGCCTCGGCCAGGACTTTTGTGGCACTCCCGGACGCTTCCGAAATGCTGAGCATCGCTCCGCCCGTCCCGTCGAAGACGGCACTGGTGTATTCGCCCAGCGCCAGTACGGCATAGGACGAGGACAAGGTATTGAAGCGGTTCTGCATGATCGGTTCTGCCAGGCCTTGAATTGCCGCTGCGTCAATATCGCCCAACTGATCCGGAAAATGACGTGCCAGCAAATAGAGATACTGCGCGTCTCGCCCCAATCGCGTGTCGAAGTCACTGAGCATTTCGTCCCCGGCACCCATCTTATACTCTCCGATGAGCTGCGAACCGAGCTGCGATTTCTTCACCAACTCGTAGCTGGCGGCCA
Organism: Woeseiaceae bacterium; assembly: GCA_021773035.1. Classification (GTDB taxonomy): domain Bacteria; phylum Pseudomonadota; class Gammaproteobacteria; order Steroidobacterales; family Woeseiaceae; genus UBA1847. The sequence continues at coordinate 21,903 of JAJFKU010000022.1, read as the reverse complement.
TGTAGGCTGCTGCCAGATCACTGCGCCAATCGTCAGCATGCTGACGATCCAGATAGTCATGCAGATTCGTAAGGTAGTTTGTCGTGATCACGCCGTTACGGGAGATTACGTATATTGCATAGGCTCGGATTCGCGCCTGAGCCAGAGAGTTAACCTCGCGAGCCGCTATCTGGCGAAGGTAATCCAGCCCGGAGTTTAGCATGTCCCTGGGCACGGACAGACCAAGTGCCTTTGCATCGGTCAGGAAATGCATGATGTAAACAGAAGGGAATTCGGCAGGCTCCTGGGAGGATGCCCAGAAAAGAAAGCCGCCCTGTGAGTTCTGTCGCCCACGAAGTTTTCGGACCGTGTCATCGAACTGTCTACGGATCGCCGATTCATCGACGGCGTAGTCTCCCCTGCCCAGAAAACCGATCTGCGGGAAGACCTTGCTGACTATCTGCTCGGCACACGCGTGCGGAAATGCATCGAGATACTCAAGCAGACCATCCGTCAACACAAGCGGGCTGACTGAAGCGGCCGCCGATTGTTTTGCCAGCTGATCGTAGAGGGTTCGATTGAATCGCAGTGTGAGCGGATCGTCGTCGCCTGTTCCTGCAAGCATCGTTGATACGTAGGCAACAGACGGACGAATGCTCAATGTCGCTTTGCGGCGTATCGATTCGGCGCCGGACTTAGCCTCAAAATCGACACTGGCAGATCCAAGTGTATTCAGAGCCCGAACTCGCAGCGTCGCACGTCCCTCGCGTCCTTCGTCAATTCGCATCTCGACCCGCTTCTCGCCGACGATTTCGATATGCTCGGATGTCGAAGCGACCAGCTCGATCAGTGCATTCGGACCGGACCCCTCCAGGTTGTTGGACAGGCCGACGGACACGTCGAACTCATCGCCCGGCGCGGCGGCCGTCAGGACGCTCGGCGTAATAACGAATGGCCCCCGGGCAATCGTACTTGTCCCGGACCGCCCGACAGCCCCGTCCGATACCGCCACAGCCATGACGCGCAACTGCCCGTTAAAGTAGTCGGGCACGTCAAACGAAACACTGCGTTGCTCCGGCCCGGACTCGACAATTCCGGACCAGAACGCGACTGGCGCCTCGGTTTTTCTGCGAAAGGGGTTGAGGTTTTGGCCAGCCAGTCCGGCTGCTTCGCCGCCTCCCGGGGCAGCGCTGCTCTGATAGGCATCGAAGTCCGGCAGGATCAGGTCGGCAATCTGGAAGGTGCTTACCTGCAGCGCCATCTTTCGCAGGAAGAAGCTCAGAGGGTCGGGCATTTCGTATTTGGCGACCTGGAGTATGCCCTCATCGACGGCGTAAATCGCAATGCGACCCGGCTTCGATGCACTGTAGGCGACCGTGAGGGTGTCGCCCGGCCGCACGATTTCCGGCACCTTCAAGTCGACTTCGACTGTGCGTGCGGCGCGGCTGATCGCAAACGGCTGGACCGCGTAGCTAAGAGGGCTAACGAAGATTTCCGGCGAGTCCAGATCGCGAACAAACGCGATGTTTACATAGGCGTTGCCCTCCATGTCGGCGGGAACGCGGATTCTCTGAACACTGGTATTCGAATCGCTGTGGAACCACTTGTAGGCATAGACACGATCACGCTCGATCGTTATCAGACCAGTGCCGGTGTAGGGCGCCGTGATTTCCATTTCGATTTCTTCACCCGGATCGAAACTCTTGCCGTTCAAAGAGAGTTCGAGCTCCGCGTCACGCTCGAGGTTAGCGGCCAGATTACGCGCACCTGCAACGGTGTACCGAACTTTGCTGTACACGAGGTCGCTGCTGTCTGCGATTTTCACGACGAAGGTACCGGGCCTGTCGGTCGGCAGCTCGAACGAACTGCCGCCATCGGGCAGCGCGTAGTCCTGCTTGGAAACGGGTTTTTCTTTTAGTACCGACTGATAGGCGAAGGTGCCGTTCGGCCTCTTGACGAGCGTCGAGACGTACTCTTCTTCAACAATAGACAAAGTCAGGTCGCCCAGAGCTCTTGCCGCCGCATCGCTGTCCACGGCGAGGAAATCAACGGCTCGGGAAGAGCCTTTGTCGACGAACGACAGGTCACCGTCGACCTTGTAACCAATCAGGAAGTCCAGCGGCGACATCATCACACTGGCCTGCGCCTTGACACTGCGGCCACCGCCATCTTCGAACCCCTCCGTCGAAACCGTAAGACGGTATATGCCTTTGTCATACTGGCGAAGATCGAGCGGGAGGGACGCTATGCCGTCTTGGTTGGTCGTTGTCGGAGCCAACGGTAGAGCGACCTGGTGAACATTGCTGCCATGCTCCCTCAGCGGGTCGTCAAAAACGTAGCCGGGGTACTGGCTCATACGAATGCCGCTTGGCCGCAGTTCGAGCTCCCCTGTCACGCGCCGGGATTCGGCGGCCGTCCCGAACAGGTTCTTGAGCGATACCTCGCATACAAGGTCTCCCGGCTTCACCCAGCCACTTGGCTTTTGCCCGGAGATCGATGAGCGAATACGCAGACGATCCGGAAGAAATTCCTCGACTTTGATTGTGGCATTGCCTATCGCGCGCCGGCGATTTCGTTCCTCGATAAGATAAAGCGTCGCATTGTAGTTGCCGGTCGGCGAGGTGGCCTCGGTTGTGAACTCCTCGTCGAAAAACCCGTCATCGGGCAAGCTCACGCGTTTGTCCAAAACCGCCTGCCCGCGCGGATCCACAACACGCAATACCAGGGGCAGGTTACCCAGCGACCTCCAGTCGTCGCGTTTTACGATTGCGGCGAACGTCGCCGTATCGCCCGGGCGATAGAGCCCGCGGTCCGAAAACAGCTGAGCTTTGAGCCGCTCCCCTGCCGTTCTTCGCTGTACATAGTCTCCACCGACATCGAAGCGCGAGTACTGCAGCATTCGCTCGCTGCGGGCATACGGCATGAAAACCGAATCCGGCCCGTTGCGGACGACGAATACGGTCGGTGTTTTCTCGCGTTCAAATGTGTTGGTTGCCGGCATCTCGACATGACCGTCAGCCGCCGTCGTTCGTTCGATAATTGGCACACCGTTCTTGCCGAGCAGCTGGATGCCCGCGCCTTCAATCGGCTGGCCCGATTCGATTGAGTGGACGAAAATATCCTGGGTATAGTCGCTGTTGGTTTTGACCAGCAATCCAAGGTCGGTAATCAGGATAAACCGTTTGTCGCTGGTGCCAACCGCGCGGTCGCGTTGCCGATCCCAGCCCTGCACTGTGACGAAGTAATATCCACCATCGGGAAGATATTCACTAAGGTCGAGATTCGAGTACACCGCTTTCTTCGGGTGACCGGGACTAAGGTCGATGAAGCGCGTGCTGCGTTCCGTCACATTGTCTTCGTTAAAAATATAGTTGGAGAAGTAGGGACTCTGCATGTCGCCATATGTCTGACTGGCGAGATGGTTTACCTCGCTGTCAATAAGCCGCCCTACCTCGACCTTGAGAGAAGTCACGCCCCGGGACAAAAACGTCAGCTTCTGCGAACCGGTCAGCGGTAACAGTGCACCCGACTGGGCGATAGTCGCCTCCTTCGGGTACCTGGGTGCCCTCACGAGGGTCTCACTACGGACGCTCAGCAAAAAGTCGCCGTCAGACTTCAGCCCTTCTTCGATTCGCAGATAAATGTAGCTCTGCTCCGGCACATCGATTGCTGCGCTGTGCAACTGTGCGCTGTCGCCCTCAGACGGATTTAGCTCGATGTCGACCTGCTGTGACTGCCTGAGTACTTCCGGCGTAACCTCCCTCGCCGTCCGCCAGCGTTTATTGTTCACCCGGTTACCATCGAGCATTAGATTTATCGGCAGAATATATGCGCTCAGTCTGTCCTGAAGGGCATCGGTCCGGACGCGGTCGGTGAACTCAAGCGTAAGCGTCTGCTCGGGTTCGTCATTCTCGTTTCGGGTCATGATGCTTTGCACATTGCTGACGCGAAAATAGCTGGCTACGTCTGGAATTCGAACGTTCTGCACAATCTCGTCCGTATACCGAGACGGCCCTTTGGCCGGCGCCAGTTGCTCCGCCAGGTGAACCGTCAGATAGGTTTCCTGAGGGGGAATTTCGATCGGCACGGAATGTATGAAAGCCTTGCGCCGATTTTCGTCATACGTCACCTCATAAGTGACGGGTTCTGCGGCTTCGCTCACCGTCGCGCCGGGCCTTCGCATAGAATAGGACAGGTGTCGTTCCAGGCTGTCCGAATCCACCGGGTGAGAGAAAGAGAGCGTCGCAACGACTTTGCGAACGGACTGCTCAACCGGATCCTGATAAAAGACAAACTCGTCCAGCCGAGCTGAGAAGTCGTGTGTCACGAATTCGGCGCGGTCGCTGGCGAGGATCAGGTTGGGTGAAAATATCGATGCGTCGAAGTGAACCGTATACTCCTGGCCCGCGGGCCAGTCCTCCAGGGGCTGAAAAACGAGACTGTTTTCATCGCCCCAGCGCCAACTGCCGGGAATGGCCGGCTCTATCGAAACACCATCGGTAATTTCTTCGTCGACCAGTTCGATTCGAGCGACGGACTCAACCGTTCTCAGGAGCGTCCTGGGATCTGCCTTGACCGAAAAGTCGATGGTGAGGGGCAGCGGCCTTAGCTCGTCGTTGACGACCGGCGTAATCCCGGGAACGACGACCACGGCGACGACACGAGTCGGTTTTGGAAGAGAGTCGTAGTATCGAACGGCAAGGACTGTAAGTGCGAAAAGCACCGCGATCGATCCGATGCCAAGCAGTACTTTCTTCAGTCCGAGCCGGCGCAGCCAGTTCGGCGGTGTCCAGCGGACTTCGCCGAAAATTGATCTGAAAACTCCCATTATCGTCCTCACTCGGGTTATTACGTGGCATTGCGGTTACCCGATTCTAACCCCTGGACGATGGAATACGCGTGGCGAAATTATGCTGAATTGTGGTGGGTCGTAAAGGTGATTGTCCGCTTAGCCAGATTCGGCTGTCGTTCGGCATGGCTTTTCCCGGTGCCTCTTACCCCCGGCCTCCCCAAAGAGTCCTTCGACCCGGTCCGTAATGAGACCATCTACACCCAGGCTCCGGTAATACATAGCGCGGCTGGGATCGTTTATTGTCCAGACATGTACTTCGCGCCCCGTGGCCCTGATAGCGTCCACAAATCGCCTGTTCACGAATGAACGCCCCTTGACGCTCACACGGTCGATTTTGCTATCACCGAGCATAGTCACCAATTGGTCTACATCCGGACGCAGCAGGTAGGGAATTTTCCATTTCAGATTGGTGAGATACGTTAAGCGGGAGCCTGGCAGATGACGTCGGATGTGATCCAGGACTTCCAGCTTTCCACTTTGAAAAGTGACCGACTCCATCCCGAGACCTGAGTCTTTGATAACGCTCAGCACCTCATTCAAGTCTTCGAGATCGCTTGTTTTCAGGTCGAAGACATAGTATCCAACAGGTCGCACTTTACTGAGCAGTTCGTACAACGTCGGGATGGGTGCAGCATTCAGCGCATTGACGCTTGAGAAAGGCAGATCGGCAATCTTCGTTTTCGAAATTTCTTCGTCATGAAAAAGATAGGCGATTCCATCGCTCGAAACACGAACATCAACCTCAACGCCGTCTGCGCCGGCTAGCCAGGCGCTTTCGACGCTCTGTACCGAATTTTCGACCTCAAGGCAGGCATAGCCGCGGTGTGCGATCACATCTATCGCATGGGCCTGATGCGCGGTTAAGAGAAAAATGACGCTTAGAAAGCGATACACAGTAATCGAGCCTGCTAAGATATGAACCTGATGAAACCAGCGTACGGCGTGATTTCTATTCATGCAAGCAAAGTTACGAATGCCGGATAGCGCGCGGAACAACCCGAGGTTAGTTTGATCTCGCCTGCATACAATCGCCGCTGACGATGTAGTCATACTGGCGCTTCATTGGTTCCTGCGACATCAGGATCCGGCCTGTGAACCTGTCGTCCCCAACTGCACATCCCACCAGTCAGGTACGCCCCGTGTAGGTGGTCTCCGAATTACATTCGTCCCGCAGTGTATTTCGCCGTGCCGCACGTGGTAGTACCAGGAGTCGACCCAGTGCACGGTAAGGCCGAGCGACTCAACGACTATCTGTATGTAGGCCTGAAACACGTCGACGGTGTTCTCGGGAATATTCAGATGCCGCCAATTGTAGAGGGACGGGTGGGCGGCGATGTCGCCGTTGCGCTGAAACGCGGATCGATTCGCCAGGCGGATCGCTTGTTCGACCTCGGCCGGCGTGCGACCCGGAAAGCCGTCGGCGAACTGCGCCGCAAGTTCGCTCAGCGTACGAATATTACCCATATCAGGTCGCACCCACACTTTCGTCTCGTCCAGCTTGCGCCGCCGAAAGTAGCGGCGCGTCACGCGACCGGCGAGGCGGCCATGATCCTGCTGGCGCAACACGGAGCGCACGACGCCTATGGCATGATTGATTTTCATTCTCGGCCCGAACGGCTTGGGAATGAACACGTGTCGGTCGAGTACCTGCATATTGATCGCATTCGGCATAATGGCAACTGTCGCAGCATTCCGGCGCGCCAGATCACCGAGATCCGACACCGGGTCGTAGAGCACCGGCAGATACACAAATTCCAGGTTCGCCTGTACACGATTGATATCGTCTTCTGCGCCACCCAGGTATACGGAGTCATACATATCGTTCGTGCTGTCACCGTTTACGTCTTTCTCGAAGAACTTGAGCTCGAGGGCCGTAAAATCGGCGGGGTAATAACGTGCGCCTTCCCCTTCTGCGTAAGCGAAGTTAGCGATACGACGCTGGTTTTCGCTGTATCGAAGACGGTTAAGGTACAGGGTTGGCGGCGATAATTTTTCCTCGGCGCCGGGTGGGTGATAGTGATAGAACGACAAACCACGGAACATCCGGGTGACTGGTACGGTGCCTTCCGCCATAGAACGTACTGCAGGGCCTGGCGGAAACGGACTACTGTTTGCGGACCCGGCCGGGAGACCGGATTGATGTGCCGCAATGACTGCGTCGATTAGACTGATACTTACCGTCGGCGATGCACGCAGAACGGAAAAGCGACCCCGTTGCGATCCGCGCGGTACGACACACAGGATTTCGTCCACGTGGGCGACGGATAACCAGCTTGTGTCGATTTCTATCAGTCGCTGCACTTTCTGGGCACTCAGAAAGTTGATCAGATCGGGGTCCATCGTGGTCATGTTATCGGCGTCACGGAAGTTGCCAAACAGAACACTGCCGAGCGGGGCGCCGCGAGTCGGTGGCAACGCCTCCAGGTTGCCGCCGTAGTTTTCGCTGCTGTGCGTCTGCCAGACTCTTGCTATAAACAGGTTTGCCTGATAACCGAACATCTGTACGTGAGTTGTTTCGGAGTCCGGCACACAGACTTTGTCAGATCCTACGAGAGGAAAATCGCGGCGCACTTTGTTCAGTGCATTGGAAAACGCTGTGCGCAGCTCTTCGAGTGCCTGACGATGCGGAGTGTCGCCCGCCTGGCGCGCGCGCAGCCGCAATGACGCGTTCAAAGCCTGCCACAGTTCGCTGAACTGACGGCGAAGGCCAAAGAATCCACCGGTGGTCTGGCCCTTGAGGCGCCGAGATAAGGCCTGATCCTGACGTCGCGGACTCTGCAGCAGCTCATACAGCATGCGCTTTCTCACCTGCACCATAGAGCTGACTTTGAGCCGGACGCGTCCAGACTCCAGAAACGACATGAGTTTGACTTTATCCCGGGTGTTTCGTATCGGAATCGGTCGTTCCCAGAAGTCGTTGAACAAACCGATGTTACGTGCTGCCAGATTCTTATTAACGTAGTCCGCAAGATTCGCCTGAAACTGCACGTTGAGTACGTTTTTTCGCGCGCGCGGCAGATGCAATACCACGCGTTCCCAGCCCGATGCTCCCTGAGAATACCCGACCTGAAACTGATCCTGAATCCACAGATCGCTCTGATCGATAATTCGCTCAAATGGCACACGAACCCGGCCGTCGTGCATGCCTTTGATGAGGTCATACACAGTCGGAATGTTTTCCTGCACAACGCACATGTAGATCTTCTCGGCGGCAGTGGTGTTGTCCTGAATCACAAAAGGCGCAATGCTGAATCGACCGCTGTCTTCCACCGTCACATTCCGCTGCGCATCAACGCAGACCACTTCGATGTCGATAATCGAGTCATCGATCGCCACTGGCGTATGTTCCGTGTCGTGCGTGAGAGGCCGGTTCATGGGCGATCCCGGCAGCGTGATCGATTCCAGTCTGAGCACGAGCCGATTCACTGCGATATTGATCGGATAGCGCAGCGCATCGATACGCGAAATCTCCGAATCGATGCGGCGACGGCGTTGGTCGAAGACCCCTATCTTGTCTGCCGCCGCACCTTTCACAACCAGAAACCACTGGCAGCCGGGACGCTGGCGCGCGGCAGGTGAAATGTGCAAGCGAATCGTCGTGAGGTCGTCGTCCTGCCGACCTTTGTTCACCAGATCTCGGTCAAGCTTCAGGCGCTCGGTCTGGGTAATCGGCTGCCGGTGCAAGCCGCGGGCGCTGTCTTTGTCGAGGTTGCCCAGGATGATTGCGCCCACAGGGGAGTGACGCTGATTGTATTCTCGCCGGCCGGCTGTCAGGCGACCATTGCGATCGTAGTCGGCGTGCAGCCTGATATCGGGCATCGGCTACACAGCGTTCAGAATGTCGACAGCGTCACCCGTTAGCACGTCTCTGAGCTGCGGAATCTCTTCCAGATCCTGGATCAGTACCAGCGAGGTCGGAATGGTAACCTCCCACGGCTCAGACCCTTCGGGGTAAGGCTCACCCTCATCCATGCCGCCCAGATTCTCGGCGATCTCCTGCACGATCGGTACGTACAGATCATCATCCAGCAAAGGCGGGTCGCCGCCATTCCAGATGCGGCCGGTCTGGCAATAATAGGCGATTGCCTTCTCGAAACCCGGTCGCACGGGGACCTGGACCCGCGCAGCTCCGGCGCGGAGAAATGCGGCGAAATCCGGGTCCGGGTCGGTGAGGTGTAGGGCGTTCACCCAGCGAGCGTGGCGGCCCCAGAAATAGGGGTACAGCACGTACATCAGGTTCTGCCATTCGAAAGCGTTTTCGAAAAACTGCACGTATTTCCCCCACGGACAGGCCTTTGCAACGTCGACGATAGGTTCATCCGTTGGAAAAAACACGTCCTCACCCATGCCCACACCGCCCGTTATGAACCGCAATACGAGCTTGCGCAGTTCGTCGCGTTCGATACGACGGTTCTCCAGGGGATTTCTGCCCAGAACTCGGATGCCCTCCTGAATCTCCCGCGCACGCAGTTGCTCGTCATACGCCGCTTTTTGATCCAGATAGGCCTGCACGATGGATTCGTAAGTCTCCAGCTTCCATTTCTCGTAACCCTCAGTGGTTAATTCACAATACAGATCGGCACCCAGGGTGAAGGACCGCATGCTCATCAATTGATAGGCAATAGACAGTTCCTTGCGGGTACGCGCAACGTTGCGATAGGTGGAGCCCCAGATGGGCGTGGCGTCAATCGCCGCGCCACCAATCATGATGTGGTAGCGGCGATCATCGCCCTCCGTGAAGACGTGGTCGTGATGAACACGAACTGCGTAGGACTCATAACCGTCCGGAATATCGAATTTTCCAGAGCGGCCCAACGATACCTCACTACCGCTATAGTCGAGTCCATCCTGCAGAGAAACTGTGCGGTACTGGGTTGGTGGAGGCCGCACGCCCGACACTTTGTATTCGCTGACATAACGATGGTAGTTCGTACGACTCAGATTCGATGGCTTAAGCGGCGCACCGTAGTAATCAGGTTCTTCCGGCTTTTCTATCAACATCTCGTCCGGCGCATTGTCAACCAACGCGTGGAGAAAAAAGGCTGCAGGTTCCGGCACAACGAACTCAAACATCATTCGTTGGCCGTATCGTAAGACCTGGGCATCATAAATTTTGTTGAGCCATCGATAGATACCGCGTACGTGGCCGTCACCGGCGTTCGGATTCTCGACCTTGTGCCGGTTGATCTCCTCGACCTCTTCGAGCACTCGACGGCGTTGCTCTTCGCGCACTCGCTCGCGCACCCGCTCGGCCGTTTTCTCCGTTACCTCGCGTGAAAAACTCGTTGCCTTGCGCTGCGATTCCTCCATGCTGGACGAGAAGCTGGTGTTCATGCTGGCGGTGAAACTTACGCTGGGCCCATAAGACCCGCTGACCTGCAGGCCCGCTTCCAGCCCAAACTCATTTTTTATGGTGCGCTGAATCTCGTTCTGCATTTCATTGCGGGTGGTGCTTTGCAGGTCTCGCTCCTCCTCAACCTCCCGTTCAGTTTCCAGAACGCTTATTTCCTCCCGCACATTGAGACGGCGGTGCTCCCGCTCTCTCGTTTCTCCGGCCAATACGTTTTCGACATGCCCGAATTCGCCGACCTCATACGCTTTTATGGTTTGCTTGACCATCAGCAGATCGCCGACGCCAACAGACTGCTTGCAGGTAGCGAGCGTCGGCATCGTGTAACGACCAATGGTCGCGTGCATGTCACCGTCCATCGTTACGGCCATGCTTTTCCGGGAGTTTCCTTTCAGTGGCGATACGGCCTTCTCGAACTTGCCTATGTCCATCGATCCGCCGTGCATCAGCAGTTTTCCACCCCTGCGGAACTCGCTGATCACAGTAGAACCAACGATCTCCATCTCTTCTTCCAAACGCGCGACGATGCTCATCGGATTGCTGGTCGTTGCATCGACATTGACAGAACCGAGGGCCTCCAAACTGGCTACAGAGATCCTTCCCAATGCCGCCTGACTTAGACGCAAATCCCGCGAACCCAACTCCGAGTCGACGGCTGCGGAATTGCCCTCACCGTCACGGCCAGACAACTTGTCATCTTTATCATGCTGCGTTGTTATTGAGTCGACTTTGCGGCGCAGGCGTTTGACGTCGTCGCGAAGCCCACTCGCGCTGTCAGTACCCGAGCATTCGCCTTCGATTACGACGTTGCCGTCGTCCCGAACGAGCCGTGTCAGCTCCCTGAACGTCGAATCCAGTTTTTCCAGGCGATCGAGCTTGTTCCGATTGTCATCGACGGGCTCCTCGACGGGTTTAAGCGTCGAGCCACCCTTGGGCTGGATGGCGGCGACATCAGGTATGACAATCGTATTCATTTCGATCAGTGCACCTAGGCGCTGTTCGTGGTCATACGCACCCGGCGCTTCCGAATACCGCTGTAAGAAGACGAGCAACTTGAGCGCTATCCCGATGCCTTGTTTACCGCCGGGGTTCAGATCGCCGTTGTCGATCGCATCGGCGAAAACCGTGTCCGCAAGCACGGCCTCGCCATGTTTGAAAGCCTTCGACCGTACGACGTCAGCAAACGAGTCACCGTAGATTTGACTGATATCGTCGGCAACATCGATTTGTCCGAGTCGTTTGCGACGTTTCGCGTCGAACCAGTTAAGCAGACTTTTTACGTCATCCGATAACTCGGCGTCGCTGCTGAGATAGCTGCCCGTAGCCTTGTGCCGGCGGACGACACGAACCACCTCGTCATATTTCTTGCCTGCGCCAGTCGCATCAGCGACATCATCGAACAGTTCGGTGCGCTTATCGGGGCGATCGTAGACCGGTGTCTCGCGAATGTCGGTATCGTCGATTGACTTAAGGCCGGGCCGTAATGCAATTAAGCGAAATACCGTTTCCTGGGCCATGATTCCTCCAATTCAACGCTCGGTGCTGCCGATTGAGTCGGTCCCTCGTTCCACGGGCCTGTGATTCTTGGGATATTTAGAGCACGGAGCGTTTTTTTCGTTGTTTATAGGAATAGTAGACTATATTTGTCGGTCCGCAAGACGAGGTAGCGGCCAATGGCCAACTGCGGACGGTCTGTCCAGCGCAACTCTCAACCCCAGCGAATCAAACCAATGATGGCAGATGCGGCGTAGAAGAACTGAAGCGCAAAGAACGCCCATCGCTTATCTATAAACCCCCAAGCCGCAAATAGTAGTGCGGAAAGCAATAGAAGCGTGAACCCCAGTACCTCATTTCCGGTGTTCGAGGCAATCAACAGCGCATAGACCATTGCAAGCACAGAGCCTGTAACCTCAAATACTGGCACGAGTTTTTTCTTGTTCATCCCTATTGTTTCTTCTTCTGACACTGTAGCTACACCTCATGAGTTTTCTAATATGGGGCGGGGTTTCCAACGTCTGCTGAGGGCGCTTTTGCAGCCCGTTAAACTATACCTACTCGAACGGCAACTTCTAAGCGGCTATCGGGGAGTCGTAAGAGGTAAGTATTGGCCGGTCCCTGTCTGATTCATCAGCTTCTGTAGCGGGCGGTATTCGCGACTTCAGATCGGGAGTCGCCCGATCTCCTAATGTCAGCCCGCAATTTGTTAGTGTCTTGTTACGCTTCTAATTACCTGAAACCAAAACTGCTTACGCAGCCAATCACTCCACCGTCACACTCTTCTTCCGGCTACCAGCGTATTTGCTTGAGCCTCGCTTAGATTCGCTTGCACGACGAATTCGTTTCCATTGTCGTCTTGCCGCAATACTGACCAACTTGGGAAGTCGGGATATTGAAGAGCTGCCCACCACCCGAGATCATCATTGCCCCATATGACTCCCAGCTTTCCGGCTACAGTGCGAAGTAACTCGATTTCTTTTGAGTCCCGCCCTGCGTCCAGCAAGACGCCGACAAACTCAGTGCCATCCGGGCGCTGAGATTGGATCGAAAGCACGCCAACAGCGCAACCGGACCCGCCCGGCTCACCAGTCCGATGGTACTTAGTCTTGTCTTGCATCTAGTTTGTCCATCAATGGCCCTCGCACCATGAATCTTCTTACGAATTGAACTTCTGCTTTGGGTCAGTAGCCGAAATAGTAACAGGCGATGAGCGACTTTCTGCTTACGGTTACAAGCAGGCGGCCGAGCGGCCGATCCTAAGAAACAGGCGAAAGTTGGAACGAAGCTGACAAATGCGTCGGAGATCACCGATAGTGCAAGGGCGCTGCCTTCGGTGGAGGATAACCCTCAGCATCCCCATCAAATGGGCCATCATAGAGTTTATAGTCAGGCCACAATTAGGTCATGCTTTCATCGTCAAACCGTACTGAACAAGAACGGGGCATGTCGTTCCGTCAGCCGGTTTGATTGAAATTGTCCCGCCATACTGGGCGAAAACGTTCTGGGATGACATTGCAAGAAACAGTAATACTGATTGCGCTGCCAATCGTCCGATTTTTCGAGTGTGGTTCATTTTCTTCTCCGCCGAGTTCAATATTCGAGTTGCCTATATGACGTGGCGGAGAAAATCAGCCGAATGTAACAGGGGCAATCCAAAATGGGCTCAATCTGCGGTATGCTGGCTGTTGTGAACAAGTAGCTCCCTGATAACGGCGAATAACATATGGGAAGTGAGTCTCGCGCTTCGGTTACACAAATATTGCTGGACGACTCGACACTACCGGTCGGCGAGCGCCTGCTGCCGATTGTCTACGATGAGCTCCGACGATTGGCAGGCAGCATGCTGCGCAGCGAGCGCTCCGGGCATACACTGAGTGCTACGGATATTGTCCACGAGGCCTATTTCAAGCTCTTCGATCAAACGAAACTTACCTACAAGGATCGCAGCCATTTTTTTGGTGCTGCGGCGAATGCGATGCGACGCATTCTTATCGATCATGCTCGGCGAAAAATGGCAGACAAACGTATCCCGATTAAGAAAATGGTGCCAATGGATCTAACCGTGGAGCCGTTTGCAGCACCTGAGACAGAAATAATCGCGCTCGACGACGCACTAACCCGTCTGTCCGACCTTGACGAGCGTCAGGCGAAGGTTGTCGAGTTACGTTACTTCGGCGGATTTAGTGAAACCGAAATCTCCGAGATTCTCGACGTTTCACGAATGACCGTCAGCCGTGACTGGCGCGCTGCAAAGCTATGGCTGCACCGGGAAATTACGACGTGACATTGTCCGAGCGCCACCGACTCATCGTCGAGATCGTTAACGATGCAATCGACCTGGCCGGCGAAGCACGGGATCGTTATCTCGACGATGTTTGCGACGATGAGGCTATTCGAGCAGAGGTCGAATCGTTGCTGGCTTCAGATGACCAACTGCCTGGCGATTTCATGGAGGTGCCTGCGGCGGAGCAGGTGAATACCTCTCTCGATGAAATGGTCAGTCCGCTTGTTGACGATGTAATGCCCGAGCAAATCGGTCCGTATGAAATCATCGAGATACTCGGCGAAGGTGGCATGGGCGTCGTATTCAGGGGTCGTCAGGGCGAGCCGGTCGCTCGCGATGTAGCGGTCAAACTACTGCACTCAAAATACAGCCCGCGCGAACGCCGACGATTCGCGCAGGAGTGTCAGGCCATGGCACGCCTGTCGCACCCGAATGTGGCGGCCTTGTATGAGGCGGCTGTCTCCGAAGACGGACTATCTTATGTTGCGATGGAGCTGGTCGATGGTGGCCCGATTACTTCATGGTGTGACGAACATGAATTAAGTCTGGATGAGCGGGTCACGTTGTTCCTGGGAGTTTGCGCAGGCGTTAGTCATGCGCATGAAAAGGGACTTCTTCATCGCGACATAAAGCCGTCCAATATTCTGGTGACCGAAGTCGATGGCGTGCCTATCGCAAAGGTCATTGATTTCGGTATTGCCAAGGCCTTCGACAAGCCGCTCCTGGCCGGGCCCGCGATGACGCAGGAAAGTTTCATCGGCTCACCGGCGTACGCCAGCCCGGAGTCTCACCAAGGCTCGGCGCTCGGTGGCGCGGACACGAGAAGCGATGTGTTTTCGCTGGGTGTGGTTCTTTATGAATTGTTGTGTGGAACCTCGCCCGTAAACACCGAGAATCGTTCGACGAACGAAGTAATGGAATTGCTTGAGGCGGGTGATTTTCCGGCGCCCAGCAAACGGTTTCGCCAATTGCCGGCAGATGTGCAGGACCAGTGCGCTCTGTTAAGAAGTAGCGATCCGGGCAAGCTCCACCGCCGACTGGAAGGCGACCTCGATGCCATCATTCTGAAAGCTATCGACCATCGCCCGGATAAACGCTATGGCTCGCCCAACGAACTGGTAGCCGACATTCGGCACAGTCAGCAGAACATTCCCATCGATGCGCGAGCGCCAACGAGACGTTACCGGGTCGGGCGCTACATTTTGAGAAATAAAGGCGCCGTTGCGGCAGCGGTCATGCTTTTTGTCGCGCTTACGGCCGGCGTCGTCTCAACGACCATCGAAGCACAGCGTGCAAACGCCGAAGCGGCTGCTAGCCAAATTGCGTTGCGCGAGGCCGAAGAGGTCTCGATGTTCATGATCGAGCTCTTCAGGAGCGTGAACCCCGATTCCGGCGTTGGCGAGCCGACCACCGCCAAAGAGGTTCTCGACCTCGGCGTCGAGCGGCTGCAGACGGAACTGGTTGACCAGCCGTTGGTCCAGGCACGCCTCTTGCACACGATCGGTGAAATTTACGTCAACATGGGCGCATATGACGACGGAGAAGTTGCATTGCGGGAGGGCCTTCGGCTGCGAGAGCAGGTGCTTGACGAAGATCATCCGGACATCGCACTCAGCTTACAGTATCTCGGCTCTCTGAAGCGGCGGCAGGGCGAAAACGAAGCGGCCGAAACGATGCTTCGTCGAGCCGTCGCGATACGAGAAAAATTGGCTGAAACGGATGAAGACTTTCAGCACCTGTCACGCGCCTACAACAATTTTGCCAATGTTCTGTGGGCGCAGGCCAACCTCGATGAGGCCGAGGAGTTTCACTGGAAAGCGCTTGAGCTTCGGCGCCAGTACTTCCCTGAGAATCATCCTGACCTGGCGGAATCACTGAACAATCTGGGCGAGTTGTACTTGTCCAAAAAAAGTTTCGAAGATGCTTCGGAGTTGTTCCAATCATCCGCAATTGCATTCGAACGAGAGTTGGGCGCCGACCACCCAAGAACTGCGTACGTACAGCACAATCTGGCTCGTGCGAAACGGGAATTGAACTTGTGGGCGGAAGCGGAGGAGTTACACAGGATTTCGGTAGATAAAATGCTGCAAAGCCCGGGTCGCTCGCATCCGTGGACGGCCTACGTGATGACAAGCCTGTTTGAGTTGCTGTTTGACTCGCACCAATTTGATGAGGCGGCAAAGATCGCCGCGACAATGCTTGAAGTCCAATTAGACATCGATCCAGATTCGGATGCTTCTGCCATCGCCGAGGCAAATTTTGGGGTCAGTTTGCTGATGGCCGAACGTTATGATGAAGCCGAAAGTCATTTGCGGCGCGCCGCCGACTTGAAGGCCTCACATCACGATGCAGAAAGCGTGCAGGTGGCTCTCGCAGTCGGCAACCTGGCGAATCTTGAGAATCAACGCGGCAATTTCATTGCCGCTACTGAGCTATTGCAAGGCCCTTTGAGTATCGCGCAAAACCTATCGCCGGACGATAGCGACTATGGCGATATAGGGGCAATTTTCCTCTTGTACAGCCGCTCCCTTGTTGGGCAAGGCAAACTCGAATCTGCCGAGGACTATGTGGCCGAGGCTGTTTCCCGGTATCAACACGATCCGGACTCCCCGCCGTGGGTTGTTGCCGAAGCGCTGCATGAGTTGGGGGTGTTGAAGATCGAACTTGGACGCGATGCGGAAGCGAAGATTCTTCTGCAAGAGGCATTGGCATTGCGCGAGGAATCGCTACATGACGATCATCCTCAAACAAGCGCAACTCGCGCGGCGCTTGCTGAGGATTCTTAAACGCGTTCCGCGCAATGCTCTATTGCACTGTGATTCGTTCGATTTCGTCATCAATAAGCGCGGCTGCCGTTTCGAATGGAACTGCTCCCATAAGCGGTCGACCGTTGATGAACAGAGCCGGAGTACCGGTGACGCCAGCGAGTTGTCCGACCTCGATGTCGCGCGCAACTTGCGCCTTGGTATCGCCAAACGCCATGCATTCTCCGAACTTGCGTTCGTCCAGCCCTAGCTCGACCACTTTTTGCTTGATGAGCTCCGGAGTCAGCTCGCGTTGAACAGAAAACATTTTGTCATGTAAGGGCCAGAATTCTCCCTGCCGATTGGCACACAGCGATGCCTCTGCAGCCGTTCGTGCATTCGGATGTAGCTGGTCGAGCGGAAACTGACGGAAGACAATACGTACTTTGTCTGGATATTGCTCGGCGATTTTTTCAATTGTCGGGTTCACTCGCGAGCAGTACGGGCATTGAAAGTCAGAGAATTCGACCAGCGTGATCGGCGCATCATCGGGACCCAGTGAGGGCAGGCCATCGATACTGTCGGCGACCGCAAGGATTCTGAACGGTGCCAGATCGATCTGGACGTCCGCGCCCTGGGTGATCGCATCATCTACCTGGCTTTCTGCGAAGTAAGTGCGAATTTCATCGCTCATAACTTCCAATGTGCGCTCAGGATCACGAGCCCTGACTTGCTCATAGGCTTGTATCACGGTTTCGTCGCTGACCACGGCTTTCAAGCGCTCTAGTTCCGCCTGCCGGTATTCGACCGCCGTCATGCCGGCCGAACTGGCTTTTTCGCTGAGTACTCGCTGCAGGACGATTTCGTCGATGCTGTCTTCAAGAGCACGATGGCGGTTGCGTTCAATTTCAATTGCCTGCTGGCGCGCTTTTAAGTCTACCGCGGCGAGCCGGTCTGCCGCCGCATCCATTACTTCTGAGCGGTTAATAGGCTGGCCGTTGAGCGTTGCCATTACGCCGTCCGGGGAGGAGCTGCTCCCGTTGTTCCAATCAAGTTGGGAGGCAAATGCCGCCCCGACGCCAATGGACATGAATAACAAAGCAAAGATTGGTTTTCTGGCGTTCATTTTTGGATTCCTTGGGAAAGTGGTTTCCGGATCTGTTATCCGTAATGGCGCAGTCGAGTTGGAAATCGCAACATCCACGGCACGATTTTTTCTCGATGTTGCAAAGTTGGCTATTCCTGCGCCAAGTAGGAGTAGAGGCTGCTAGATCAAGCTGAATAGGAATGCGAATGACTGACTTGGAAAGAAGCTGTCGAACGTCGACCAGGTACTTCAGACTATTGAGAGCTCAGGCTGTCACCAGGGGCACATTCTTCACGGAAGTACCGCCATTCATCACACTGGCTGCCGTCTGGGAATGTGCAAAGACGAGATTGACCGCGGTCACCGCGAATGAGCTCAGATTGGCCGCCCTGTTCGAGGCAATGGGTAGTGGCCGGATTGGCGAGCTGGGGCGATGTCTGTTTTTCCTCACAGCCGGCGGGGAGGCCGGCGGCGAGGACAAGGCAAAGCGTGAATGTTGCTGCTTTCTTCCTGGTTGGGCTTAATACGCCGGTCATGATGAGCACCTTGTCAGATAAAGGGAAATTCAAACGTATATATTCATTGGCGCAGGCAGTGCGTGAAATGCAACATTTAGCTGTAACGACAGCCGGAATCCAGGCACACCGGTACGTTGGGGCCCTGTTTTTCAAAAATCGAGCCTGCGCCTGATACAGTTCACGTGACGAAACGGATATCGCGTCACACGTCGACACCGAAGGAAGAAGATATGAAACGTTTTTATATGGCAACGGCAGCCGCGCTGATAACGGTACTGTCGGGTTGCGCGTCAAACCTGCCACGTACCACTGACGAAGCGCTCGAGTTTGCCGCATATTCAAGCTACACCGGTCTGCAAGGTATTGATGATGCGATTCCGGCCGATCGAGTTAACAGCCTGCCACGATCGCTTTCGCAACAAGCCATAGAAGCGCTCGCCGACGGGGATCTTGAAACCGCAAATCGACACTTCAACCAAGCGCTCATGTTCGACCCTGCAAATTCAAAGCTGCATTGGTTCAACGGCGTTACCTATCACCTTCGAGCAGTATTGGGGGAAGCCTCTCAATTCGATCTCGCCAGGGAGGCTTATTTGCTTTCCATTCGATTCGAACCGTCCAGCTGGTCGGCGCACTATCAACTTGGCCTGCTCTACCGGGATCGAAACCAGAATGCAGCGGCGCAGGACGCGTTTGCCGAGGCGCTCTTGTACCGCCCCAAAGACGCGGGTCTGTTGTATCAAATGATGACGGCTTCTTACTACAACCATGACCCTGAAAGCGCGCGCGCCGCGCTGAGTCAGCTGCAGTTAATTGAGCCTGACTCGCCACGCACGCTCCGGGCTACGCCGATAGTGGCGGCGGCCATGGGTGACTCCGAAGGCGCCGACCAGGGGGTGATGCGTTACGCACAGTACTTTGATGAACCAGGTGATGTAGCAGAGATGGAAACCCGAGTCGACGATTGGCAGTGGGTCTATGAGAATTACACCGTCCGGAATGTACAGACACCAATCAACACGCAGGCGGGCGCTGCTGATGCGCCAGTAACGCAAGCTCCGGTGCCATCGGCACCCGAATCTTCCGGGTCGCATGATGGCGACACGGATAGGCACCCAATTGACGACATGGTCATAGTTGACGTCGCCATCATCGAAAGTCAGGAAGATCTCGGTACGAGAAAGGGCGTCAATTTGCTGAATGGACTCACGCTGCAGTACGGGCTAACCGGAAACAACAACGAGAGCCGTACCCGCACGGCATCTGGAATACCGCCTGTGACAGACAATATCAACGAATCTTTCTCACGAACCCTCACACAAGCCATATCAATTCCACAGTTGGACTACTCCCTAAATATTTTCAACTCTGCAATCTTTAAGAATGAAGTGCTGGCGAGGCCAACATTGGTTGGTCTCAACGGCCATCAGTCTCGTTTTTTTGCGGGCAGCAATGTTCATGCGGCGGCGACAGCGAGTTCCACGGTTGGCGCGGTGACAGGCGGTCAGGCCGTACAAATCAACAAAGATATCGGTATCGATATGAGTATTACGCCCACGCTGCAACCGAATGGTTCGGTAAAGGTGGACGTTGATATAACGCGCACGTTCCTGGAGACGCCAGATTCTGCGATCGATTATGAATTCAAGATGCAAACGGCGAAGACGCACGTTACGGCTTCCGTTGTTTTGGAGTTTGGCGAGACCCTGATCTTGAGCGGTTTGAGTGAAAGTGAAAGCGAGCTGATTCGCGACGGCGTGCCCGTGCTGCAGGACATTCCGATTGTTCAGTATTTCTTTTCTGAAGAACGGACCTTGGATTTCCGACGTTCCGCCCTTGTCCTTATCACGCCCAGAAGGGCATTTGCGTTTAACGATGAAGACAGCGTCAGAAGCACAGTCGGAATTAGCGAGTCGATGATGCAGCTGCGGCGCCGATTCAATGAATGGTTCAAACCCGCGCCACATTGGGTGTCCGCATTACAACACCTGCAGGAAGGCGGCCTGTTCAGAGAATTCCGTGAGGGCGATATTGAGTTGGAGACATGGGCGGAAACTGAGGCGTTCCGACGCCGATTCGGCGATGTTGTGGAATTTCTTTACTACTGATCACCCTGGACTTCGTTAATAGAGTTCTGCATGTTAAGTACCGGCCGTTCGCATTGGTGTAGCTGGAGCCAGGTTCTCAACAAATGCTTCAGGCCGAAAGCAGAAGTTGAGGTGTTAGAATCGCCAGAGACGGCTACTGACCTATTCCAGACGGTATACGGTTACGCAAAATGAACACCGAGAATTGCTCAAGCAGTATTCGCTTTCGACTAAGCATATCTGCTGAAGAATACCTGTCCTATTATCAAGGTAGCGCGCAAGTTGTAGTTGCGCGCTCTGAAGATAACAGAACCATTCGTTTTCCCGCCAGTGCAATCCGGAAGTTCGTTACTCGCGATGGTATTTTTGGAGACTTTGAAATTTTTTTCGATGAGAACAACAAACTCATTGAAATCCGGTCGATAGCCTAGGATGCAGTTGTCGGCGCGCGAGAAGCTGGACGAAAGCATAAGTTTGAGCAGAAGCTGTATTTAGTTGATAAGATCAAAGTGGTTTCAAGAAGCAATCTTCGGGATACATTCGTGAGCACGCCGACTAAAACAAAAACCAATCGGCTTTCTGTTTGGGGGAATTCCCTCCTCCTCCGGCTGAAAGGCCCGAGCAGAAGACGGCGCAAGAGGGAAGCCAGCAAGAAGCGCCGTGCTGCGCTAAAACGTGACTGCGATTTTGGTCCCGACTAACTCGTGTTGAGCTTCTATTGTGCATCGTTGTTGGTCGGGGGGCGTATTACCTGATCGAGCGATGGCCTCTAGCAGCATTTCCGCCCCTTACTCGGAAACTTCCACCTTGATTTGCGGAGCTTCTTCCTCGGCAAAAACGACGCTGGCTGCGCATACAAACAGTCCAAAGCCGACATTTCGATCCCTTCTTCGCTGATCAATACGGTAGGCCACAATTCACCACTAAATACAGGGTCTCCATTTTAAAACCGAGGTCCTTGCCGACGGGAGCCTAGTTCACGCGGCCTTTAGCCAAACTGAAATTAGGCGACCGGTGAAAACCAGGGCGGCTACCGTCGTGCCTAGGAATACCACGGCTATAAACCAGTACCAACCGCGGCTTATCCTATGCTTTATCTTGCCTATTAATCTTTGTGGTTTTTCTGCCTTTTCTGGGATTGTGCGAAAGGTGTCGATGAATGAATAAGTAATCGCAGCCCAAACAAGGCCAAGAAGGCTGGGCGTTAGAAATCGTTCGAATCCGTCCGACCTGGCGCTTATTAGAATTATTGCCATGGATACCAGACAGATTGATCCGACTAGCATTGATGGAAGTAGCAGAAACCGAATGGATATGGCAATTCGTTGAAACTTATCGATCATCAGGTGAGTGGCACCTTTGTGTTGCGGTTTCAACCGGTGGACGCAACACATTCATTAAACTTCTCGGCCGGTGAGTAGAATTGTAACGTTTCTCGCGGTCGTTCGTTAAGTCTTCTTGCAACCGCATTGAGTCTGTTCTGATGAACGTTGGAGAGGTCCATT
>JAJFKU010000021.1 GCA_021773035.1 Woeseiaceae bacterium | reverse complement strand
CGGTTCGTGAAAGATGAACCGCCGACGATAACTCTACCGTGGTAATGCGAGGATCCTGGATGAGCGCGGTGAGTATCGCGATATCGTAGCTGTCGAAGGTCTTCTTCGGGGGACGAGTCATTACAGGCTCTTTGATCAGTGCGGTCAGATTCATGGCACAAGTTGACCAAATAGACGACTAATGCGTCTTTTCGAGAACCTAATGAAGTGTTGATGATTTCTTGATGACGAGAAAAGGTGTCAGGTGTGTTCGGATCTCTTGTCCTCGTTCTATCGACCGCCCACACAGCAATCGACCGATCGTCCCGCTGCAAGTGGGCGCTGAGTCGAAAGTCTCTCTTTATTCAAACACTCTGCCTGGTCCAACTATTACTGACGGCGTACATGACTACCGTATGACCTCATTTGGGATATAGACGTCACATACGCGTTCTTCTTGCAATTTATGGTCTAGTGTGACCAAACTGGGCGATGTCTGCCGCAACCTGGCTGGCATCGAATACCCGGCCAAACCCGAAAGCTTCGGAATGGAGCCACCGGGTTCCTGTTACGGACGTGCACAGGCCAGCCGGTCCAGGCGCCAATGGTGCGCCGTTCTACGCAAAAAGTACGAAACCATGGAGAGAGAATTATGAAGATCGATCGATTGATAGTGATTTCTTGTCTCGCTCTGTTTGGAGCAACTGCGGTAGCGGACCCTGCCGCAGACCAGATGAGGCAATCGGCAAAGACCGGGTCGGGTCAGAAAGTCGCCCCGAGCCTTTCAAAACTGGCCGGGATATTCCCGGAAGATGCGGCGGAGATGATCCAGCTACAGGAAAGCCTGGGCCTGTCGTCGGCTTATCCATACCAGGTGTCCGGCGGTTACGTCACCGTTGACGCGAGTTCCAACGGCGATGTCGACGCACTGCGAGCAGAGCTCGAAAGCATTGGACTGATCAAACCGTCAACGCGCGGTAACATCGTTTCGGGCCGCCTGCCGGTCTCGGCAATCGCTGAACTGCAACAGTGTCCCAGTCTGCAGTTTGCCCGGCCGGTAGCGGCGACGACCAGGGCCGGCCTCGTTACATCACTCGGTGATAAGGCGATGTTTGCGAACAAAGTGCGCCGCCAAGAGGAAGTGGATGGCAGGGGCCTTCGCATCGGCGTATTGTCCGACAGTTTCGACTGCCGGCCGGGCGCGGTGACGACGGGGGCGGATGATGTTGCTAACGGTGATTTGCCGGCGGACCTGACGATCCTCGACGACACGGGATGTCCAGGCAGCGACGAGGGGCGCGCAATGATGCAGTTGATTCGTGACGTCGCACCGGGATCATCCCAGGCGTTCCACACGGCCTTGGGTGGCCAGGCAAATTTCGCTGATGGCATTGTGGAACTCGCGACCGTCGCAGATTCAGACATCATCGTTGACGACATCATCTATTTTGCGGAGCCGATGTTCCAGGACGGCATCGTTGCCCAGGCCGTTGACCTCGTTGAGGGCATGGGCGTGCCGTACTTTTCGTCGGCGGGGAACAATGGCCGCAGTGCCTACCAGGCTGCATTCGAGCCGTCGGGTGTTACCGGTGTATTCGGCGGCGAGGCGCATGACTTCGATCCGGGGCCGGGCGTCGACACCCGGCAAAGTTTCCTGCTCGAACCGGGGTCGACGACCATCGTCCTGCAATGGGACCAGCCGTTTAACTCGGTCAGCGGTCCGCCCGGGTCAGCGAACGACCTCGACTTTGTTTTCTATTTCAATGGTGCGCCGCTATTGTTTCTGAGCGGGATCGACTTCAATATCGGCGGCGATGCACTTGAGATCATCAGCGTTAGCCTTGCCGGCACCGTGCCGCTCGAAATCGAACTTGGCATCGAACTGTTTTCCGGGTCGCCCCCGGGACAGATGAAGTACGTTCATTTCGGCTCAGATGAACGCTTCGGGCTGGGAGCACAGGAGTTTCCGACGCGCAGCGGCACGGTCTATGGACACGCCGGTGCCGCCGGCGCCTTTGCGACGGGTGCTGCCGCGTACTTTAATACCAGGCGTTTCAACCGTAACTGTAAGCCGGCCTGTCTCAACACGTTCTCATCGGCTGGTCCGGTCGAGATTCTGTTCGATACGTCGGGTAACGCCGTCTATGAAGTGCGGCAGAAACCGGAGGCCGTGGGACCAGACGGTGGCAATACGACGTTTTTTGGTGCGGACATAGCGGCGGGCGCCGGCGTTGAAGGCGAACCCGACGGTTTCGGGAATTTCTTTGGCACGTCCGCATCTGCGCCCCACATCGCCGCTGTCGCCGCGTTGATTCTCGAAGAAGAAGATGAGCTGTCGCCACGCCAAGTTTACAAGGCACTGCAGAGGGGCGCCCGCGATATGCGGGGTCCTTTCCCAAAAGGCGTTGACGACGATACGGGCGCAGGTTTCGTCGACGCGCGGCGGGCTATTGAGGCAGCCGACGATATCGATGACGACGACGAAGACGAGGATGAAGAGGAGGAGGATGACTAGCGGGCTGAGTCTGCTACCGTTCAGAGAAACCCCACTTGAGTGGGGTTTCTCTTTGCATCGAGCTGTTTGCCGTTCGCACAACTCTCGACAAGGTGCCCTTTTCCAGTCGTCGTCGAGACGGACAGAACTTCGGGCATCGCCAGCAGTTCCCTGCTTACACTGGCTGCTCCATTGAATGGCATCGCTATCTCAATAGTCGCCTCGACATCGAATCCCAATGACTGATAGGACACC
>JAJFKU010000003.1 GCA_021773035.1 Woeseiaceae bacterium | reverse complement strand
ATGGACCTCTCCAACGTTCATCAGAACAGACTCAATGCGGTTGCAAGAAGACTTAACGAACGACCGCGAGAAACGTTACAATTCTACTCACCGGCCGAGAAGTTTAATGAATGTGTTGCGTCCACCGGTTGAAACCGCAGTCAAATGCAGCCTGCCGCCATTCTAACACCCCGACGACCGCTATCGAGTGCGAACCGGACACTCAGCTACCACTACCTGCGTTGGTCACGGTCGGTACTGACTATCGCCGGTAGAAGCGATGTACCTCGGCCTGACATGGTCAGCCTCCCCCCCCTTGTCACGTCAGGCTATCATTCGAGCGACTGGATCAACACCGCGCAGGAAACTCCGACGGTGACAAAGCAACGGTCGACTGCTTCAAGGACTCGGGCCTTCCGGGGCCACGAAGTTGTCCGGGGAGCAAGAATCGCCTCTCAAGGCCTTTTGGTGAACGGCTGCTTGCGAGAGCAAGCTGGTCCGTTACCAGAGATAAACGGTCTCAACATCTCTGCCAACATTGAACGGTCGTCACTTAGATATTCCATCCCGAATCAGTAACCACAACAGGCTATTGCTATTGAATCCAGCCGATCTTTTCGGCGAGTAAAAAGAAAATGACGAGAGCTCCAAAAGCTCCGTAGAGAATCACCTTCCTGCGGCGAGTTCGCTTTTCGCAATTGAAACAAATGAAACGTAAGCCCGAATCGTCGCCAATTGCGTCATCGATTTTCTGCCTTAGCCGGGAAATCGGCCCGAATCGCTCAGGACGAACAAAAACGCCTTCTGTTCGCTCAAACCACTGCCGACACCGGAGGCACGGACGATGTGTCTCGGGATCGGGAAGCCCTACGGGTGGCGAGTTTTGGCTGTTCAATCAACAGATCTCATGGAAAACTCAATGACCGTTACGGCTTAGTAGCGGTCCATCGGTATTCTAGCACCTTAATGGCTGCTTACGGCTGCGGTGTTAACCGGGTGCCCCAGCAATACTCATCTCGAAGCTCATTTTCAAGCTCCCCGTTCAATCGGAGAATTCTCGCTACTTCACCAGTGAAGTTAGGGTTTGAAGTGGATATGTTTTGCATCTCGAGTTTCAAATAGTGAATAAGAGCTACGCCGATTGGCCTTTTTTTGCAACGCCCTTACTCGACTTCACTTCGGCGAATTTTCGTTTCCCTGGGCTGGACTGATTGAACTTGTGAACATTTCCGTCCGCCGTGCAGATTATTGCACCCGACCGGCCGAAACTGCGATCGGTGCGTTCGTAATCCACGATCTCACTTAACTCAAAACAGTGTTTTGCGGAACTGAAATCCTTTGGGTCGAAGTAAGTCAGGCGTTTGTTTGTAAGAAGGTAAGAATCAACTCCGTAGTCGATCTCAAGCTCGTCTGAGTCAAAATCGGCATGTCGGAATTCACAGGCTGCAAAGTATGCGACGAAAAAGCGCATCTTCCTGTGATACTCAATGTATGCCTGCTCGTCAGCAAAATGCGGGAAACGCTGCAGGCGGTCAGGCGCGATGAGGGACGGTTTCCTGGCAATCGCGTACTGGTACGAGCGTGCGGTGAAAGCATCCAGGTCGTATTTATCCTGAGTCAAAACGCTCGTATTGAGCGCGTCCAGTTTCGCGGCATCCTTCGACTCTGATGCACCGAGGAAGTGATTAAGGATTGGCCGAACTACGAAATAGAGAAAGCCGATCAGGAATGGCCCAACAAGCCACGGGTGCTCAAGCAGAAGCCCAATAATCTGGCGGCCCAATCGGTCAAGCGCTTCAAACATATTCCGAATCCAGCGAGGTAAGAAGATCGGAGTTTCCTCGCGACGTCATGCCAGATCGCAAGCTCTGCTCTGATTCACTTACATTCTAGGATATAGAGAGGGCATCTTCAAAACTACGACTACAACGCGGACAAAAATTGTTCTAAGCAACACCGTTCACGCTGTGTTATATAAATCGGACCGAAGAGGGGTTGGAGCCCCTCGACGGCCCTAACCATAGCCAGCAAGGAGCTGCTGAAGATGGCTGATCGCAATGCTATCAGACGAGAACACGATTGCCCGCCCGGGCATCGTGTTTTTTCGTGCCCACGCTGGCCTCAAACCGAGGACCAGGATTATGAATACGGCAACAAACTCAACTTATTCGACTTGCACACCCTACGCGTTTGGCGCTACGGATAGACGCTTTCACTGGGCGGTGCGGGAGGATGAAGGTTTTTATGTTCCGGAGCTTTTGACCGACCCGGAGTATGACGCCGATCCGGAAGTACATGCCGCGTTTGAGGAACAGGCTGTGCATCTGCGCGAGGCCGAAGGCTTGGTGGGCGATGCGCGGAACCTGGTGGAGCTGATGTTGGCGGCGAATGAGTATGAGACGGACAGCCGGGCCATGCAGGCGGACGCTGCGTTGCGGGTGATCGAGGAGAAGCTGAAGGAGGCGTTTGAGCGGGTTGATCGGGGGCGTGCGCGGTACTTGAATTTGTTTTTGGCTTACTTTGAGCTCAAGAAGTAAGTGGAAACAGGAAACAGGCAGGAAACAGGGGTCAGACCGCATGAGTCTGTAAGTAATTCTGTGTAACTGCCAGTTTCAAACGTAGTCGACTAATCGGTCTTCAAATTCGATCATAAATCGGTTCAGTGCCAGCTTCCAGTTGCGGATCGGCATGGTCCACCGTTTGGACGCATCTCGTATCGC
>JAJFKU010000020.1 GCA_021773035.1 Woeseiaceae bacterium | reverse complement strand
AGAACGCGTTCTCTCCCACGACTCGAAAGCTGGCGCCCGGGGCCAGGATTCCGCCGGCGGCGGTGTAATCCGCGATCAGTTCCGCCTCCGACAGGATGAGATTGTCATTGTCGTTAAACTGGCAGGAGATGCAGATCTCTTCGATAGCATCTTCGCCCATCAGCGTCACGATATCGCCAATGAAACCTGTGTTCCAGCCGCCGAGTTCTTCCCGGGTGGAGAGATTATTCTGCACAATCTCATTGTCGTAATAGCCCAAGCCGAAATTAGCGCGCATCCCGCCACCGTTGTCCCAACTAGCCTTCAATTGGAGCTGGTCGAGGGTGCTTTCCTGGTCTTTGAAATCTTGAAGTATCCACTGGGAACCAAGATCCGACTTTTCGAAGACGCCATTCGCGTTGCCGCCGGCGTAGTTAGTCAACACACCGCCGACCATGTTGCTGGTCGGGCCGGAGCCGTCCGCGATGGCCTGGACGGACTGCGTGATGTCGCTTCGGAAGTCCATCCATTGCATAGCAACAGCCTGACCGCCAATGGAGATGGCATCAGAAATCGAGCCACCAGGGCCGTTGCCGCCGGCTGTCGATTCGGCAGTATACGCATCGACGTTGATCGACCACGACTCATTGAGCTTATAGTCCCAATTGGCACCGAACGATTGCAACTCGTCTCGAATGTAGAAGAGGCTATTTCGGAATGGGAGCTCCTTGCCCGCCTGGGTGAAGTCGCTGCCACCACCGGCCACGAGCGGCTCGCCCAGCAGGGTAGGAACACTGAAAACAGGATTGCCATCGAAAGAGGCGAAATCGAATTGGCGAACATAGAAAGGTAGATCACCAACACTCTTTTGGTCCTGATCATTCCGCGCCCACATCACATCCACGGTAAAAGTACTGCGATCACTGGGAGCGAACTGCGCGGTTACCGAAGCGTTCGTGCGTTCGCGCTGACCCTCGGTGTACGTCATAGAGGCATTTGGTATAAAACCGGCCAGTTGATCGGGGCCCGGCGGATTGACGATGGTGGCGTTCGCGAAGGCCGGGATAGTCGCATCAAATGGCGACTGCCAAACGAAAAAGCCCCCACCAAGCGCTGTGCGATTCGTGTAATCGCGCTCCTGGTAGGAAGCGAAGGCGGTCACACCGAAGGTACCTGCATCATTTGTCCAGCTGCCCAGACCACTCAACTCCGGCGTAGCGCTGTCGCCACCGGCGTCGTCAACAACTTTGGCACCGACGGAGAATTGAGTACCCACGTCCAGAGGTCGGATGGTTTGTACATTGATCGTGCCGCCAATGCCGCCAGACGGCGCTGAAGCCCTGCCGGATTTGTAGACCTGCAAGCCCGATACGCCCTCGGATGCAATGTTCGAAAAGTCGAAGGAGCGCGAATTGCCGCCAGCCTGGTTGGCGTTGATGCCAAAGAAATTGACAGCGTTATCGGCTGCGGGCATCTGCCGGCCATTCAGGGTCACCAGGTTAAATTGGCCACTGAAACCGCGAATCGTAACCTCGGAGCCCTCGCCCTCTACGCGGTTCACGGACACGCCGGTAATGCGCTGCAGCGATTCCGCCAGGTTGGTGTCGGGAAACTTACCGATATCTTCCGCGGAAACGGCGTCCATCACACCTGAAGACTCACGCTTGATATCGAGGGCCTGTGTCATACTGCCGCGAATACCCTTGACCACAACCTCCTCGAGCTCTTCCTGCGCCACTACGTGACCGGCCATCAACGTGCACGCTGCTGAAACCGCAGCGGCTACTTTGGTTCGCTTGATCATTTGTGTTCTCCCCACCTGAATTCCCCAAAAAGACTGTTTATAATATTCGTTCGACTTGTAAACGATTTCATTACTCTATCGTAGCTTGCATACAGTCTGCAAATAATTCTACGTAATGATACTTAGGCCACAAGTGGTCATACGTGGGCAACAAGTGATTACTCTTTAAAAATGAATAGCTTACGAATCGTATTTTTGAAAACGATTTCATTTTTCTATCGCAGCTCGTATAGGATGTTTGTCCTTCTATACCCCCCATTTGCTGGTGATGCTGGTTCGATAGCCACTTGCACCCGGCACTTCAGGCAACGTGGCAACTTGATCCACCAGGTAGCGTTTATGGTTTCTTGCCCCGCGGAATGCAGGTATTTCCACCTGAGTGCCCAACCCTGCCTCGTGATTCGTCGTGCCGGATATCAGGGCAGCGCGTGATGGCCCACAACTAATGTGGCCATGAAAGTTGCTAAAGCGAATGCCCGTTTAGTCGGCAACCGGTCGCTGTACTCGTTCAATGAACAGCTTAATGAAGCGCGGCCAGTCCAGATCGTGCTGCACATTCATTTGCTGCGCTCCTTGTGCACCGGGCCACACTTCTGATCCGGCAACAGAAACGCCGTAACTGATATCGTGATTGTCATTGACATCGACATACATTTTCTCTGACGTCACCAGGGACGGATCGATAAGACTGGCGACAGCGATCTGGTCATACATCAACCACACTCTGTCAGGATCTGTTTCGAAACGAGGACCGAGGCTGATCTTAAGAAGATTAGTCAGCGGCGTTTCCACGGCGACCATTTTGTCATACCAGTCTTTTGACAGCGCCGACTTTCGAGACACGTTCAATGGTGAAAGCTCGATTGGAATGCCGGAACGCAGTGTGATTTTGGCAGCTTCCGGATCCACCCAAAAATTGTACTCAGCATTAGGCGTAATATTGCCGGCGCCATCTGGGAGCGAGGCTACCGCGCCGCCCATGATGACCAGCTGCTTCACTTTGGCAGCGAAGCCAGGATTGCTTTGAATCGCGTGAGCAATATTCGTTAAGGGGCCCAGGGCGACGATAGTAATTTCCCCGGGATTGGCCAGTACTTCTCTCTCGATATAGGCCGCTGCGGATTCATCCTCGATTTTCTTTTTTGCGAATCCACCGTAGGGCTCGGGCGGTGGTTCGTCGGAATACCAGCTGCCATAACTATTTACGGCGAAGTCACTTATTCTGTGCACGAGTGGCAGGTCAGCTCCTTCATAGACCGGAATATCAATTCGCTCGGCGATCTCAAGCATTCGAAGGACATCAGAGCTTGCACGTTCGAGACTGCGGTTTCCGGCAACCGTAGTAATGCCGAGAATATCCAGTTCAGGCGATTGCAGCGCCAGCATCAGTGCCAGCGCATCGTCCGTCGGTGGCATGGCGAAGTCAGTGTCAAAAATGATGGGGATACTGTCGTCATTCTGGGCCGAGGTAAGGCCGGCGAAGCCAATAAGCGAGCAGCAAAGCAATATTCGGAATCGTAGTTTCATTCGTGCACCCTGGATGAGCTGGTTCATTTTCAATTGCGCTTGATGATCGGTAGAGTATATCGACTTTCGATTTTCGCCGGTGCCTGTCACTGGCACAAGCCCGAGGTAAGCCGATGAGACTACTGTTCGCGACATTGTGTGCGCTCGCACTATCTGCCTGCGGTTCATCAGGTGAATCAGACGATGCCAGCGACGGAAATAGCGCGTCAGATGATCGACCCACGGTGGCGCTCATCATGAAGTCTCTGGCAAACGAGTTTTTTGTCACGATGGCTGATGGTGCGAGGCAGCATCAATCGCAAAGCGAAGGCGCGTATGACCTCATCGTTAATGGCATCAAAAATGAGGTCGACCTTGCGCAGCAAGTTGCCCTGATTGACCAGATGATTGCGTCTGGCGTGGATGCGATCGTGATCGCTCCAGCGGACTCCAAGGCGATTGTGCCTGCGCTGGCACGGGCGGCGGCGGCCGGAATCGTCGTGGTCAACATTGACAACCAACTCGATGGCGACATTCTTGCAGAGTATGAGCTACGAATACCCTTCGTCGGGCCAGACAACTTTGCCGGCGCCGAAGAGGTCGGGAACTACCTTGCCGCAACGATGCAAGCAGACCAGTCCGTTGCCATACTCGAAGGTGTGCCGACCACTAATAACAGTCAAAGAAGAACTGCCGGTTTTTTAAAGGCCATGAACGACGCCGGGATTAATGTTGTCGCGCAGCAAAGTGCGCAGTGGGATCAGACGACTGCGGTGACAATCACATCCGGAATCCTCGTACAGCACCCGGAACTGGATGCGATTCTTGCGGCCAATGACAACATGGCGCTTGGCGCTGTTGCTGCTATCACTCAGTCGGGAAGAGGCGATGCGATTAAAGTCGTGGGCTTCGACAATATTTCTGCCGTGCAGAACCTGATCAGAGAGGGAAGAATCCTTGCAACTGCCGATCAACATGCCGACCTGCTGGCCGTTTACGGTGTTGAATTCGCACTTGAGGCCTTGAGTGGCGGCGCGACACCGGACAACAGAACAACGCCAGTCGACCTGGTTACGATTGATTCGCTCGAATAGTCGGATCATGACGGAGTCCGCTCGCCTTTCAATAAGCAATCTCGATAAAGCGTTTGCGGCGCCTGTCCTGATAGGTGTCAATCTCACAATCGCCCGCGGCGAGGTTCATGCGATTGTCGGGGAAAACGGTGCGGGGAAATCGACGCTTGTCAATATTCTTGCGGGCAATCTTCAGAAAGATGACGGCGAAATTTCTCTCGATGGCAACATCTACGAGCCTCAGGGACCACGAGACTCGTATGCGGCAGGGATCGCCTGTGCAGCACAGGAATTAAGCAGCATTGAGACGTTGAGCGTGGCGGAGAATATTTCGCTCAGAGCTTTACCCAAAAAAAAATTCGTCATTGATATCATTGATGAGGGAGCCCTCAACGCAAAGGCTTTGAAGTTAATGCAGCGTGTGGGGCTACAGAATATTGATCCGACTTCGTCGACTGAAGCCTTAAGTCTTGCAGATCGTCAATTGCTGGAGATTGCCAAAGCAATTTCATTTGATTGCCAACTGCTCATCCTCGATGAGCCGACGGCGGCACTCACCACGCCGCAGGCAGATCATTTACATAGCATCGTTGCGGACCTGGCTGCCGCAGGGACGTCGATTATCTATATCAGCCATCGGCTTGATGATGTCCTGGCCGTTGCCGACAACGTATCGGTGTTGCGGGACGGCGAGCTTGTCGTAACGACATCAACGAAGCAGACGTCAGTCCCGGATCTGGTTGGGGAGATGACGGGACGAAACCAAACTACCGCGACCGAGCGCAGGGATCGCGTGAGCGACGCAGGCGTTGTGTTGGACGTAACAGACCTGACCACCGGCGATCTTCCCCATGCGATAAATCTTACGCTCAAATCGGGCGAAATTGTTGGCCTTGCCGGTCTTGCCGGTGCTGGCAGAAGCGAACTGCTATCGGCCTTGTTCGGCCTGGTGCCACTCACCGGTGGAACGGTGAGGCGAATGAATAACGGCGCAGAACACGCGGTGCTGAACGCCGGGCAGGCAGTCAGAAACGGCATTGCCTATCTCGGTGAAGACCGCCAATCGATGGGTCTTTTCCCCGGTCAGTCATTGCTCACTAATATGATGGTGCCGGGTTCGGTTGACACAAAGACGCTGCAATACATTGATAAAAAGCGAGAAAGAGCAGATGGCGCCAGGTTCGTCGAGAAGCTCTCGATCCGTTGCAACAACCTGGCGCAGGACATTCGCCAACTCAGTGGTGGCAATCAACAAAAGGCGCTGATTGCACGCTGGCTGCATCGTGATTCTGACATTCTGTTGCTCGACGAGCCGACGCGAGGCGTTGACGTTGGCACAAAGAATGCGATTTATGATCTGCTCATCAGGTTGAGACAAAAGGGCAAGACGATTGTTATGGCCTCAAGCGAAATTGATGAACTAACAACAGTGTGTGATCGCATACTCGTCTTGTCCGATCGCAAACTCGTCAGATCGTTCGAAAGGAGCGATTTTTCGGAACAGGATATTCTTGCCGCTGCGTTTAGTGAGTTCACGGCGTCCGTTGACAATCAATCAACATCAACCAGCAGGGTCGCGTCACCTCAACGATGAATATTTGGCATTCAATCAGACGACATGCAGAAGACAATTTTATTCTTGCATCACTGATCTTGCTGATTTTGTTTTTTGGCTTTTCATCAGACAACTTTTTCTCAGTGATCACGCTGACGACGATACTCAATCAGTTGCCGGCACTGACTGTCGTGACGGTCGGAATGACCCTGGTGCTGATCGTCGCCGGCATCGATTTGTCAGTTGGCTCTGTCATGGGGTTCTGTGCTGCAGTCGTCGGCGTTGCGGCCGTCGCCTGGGGTCTACCGTTGTGGATGGCTTTCCTGATGGGACTGGGTACCGGTCTCATCTGCGGGGCGGTTAATGGTCTGCTCGTCGCCTATTTATCGCTGCCATCGTTCATTGTGACGCTGGGCATGCTGGAGATGGCGCGTGGACTTGCTTATATGACGACAGGTTCGCAAACCACGTATATCGGCTCTCAGATTCAGTCGCTGGCATTGCCGCTGCCCGGTATTGGCGTATCAGCTGCACTTATTTTTGCCATTGTCCTGGTGATTGCGGCGCAGCTCGTATTGACGAAGACCGTGCTGGGTCGTTACCTGGTTGCGATTGGCACCAATGAACAAGCGGCTCGTATGTCAGGGATTGATCCGCGACCGTATCGTCTGATGGTGCTCGCGGTCTCGGGCGCACTGGCTGGAATCGCCGGAATATTCAACGCGGCCTACCTGGGGTCTGCAGACCCCAATGCCGGAATAGGGCTGGAGCTATCCGCTATTGCAGCTGCCGTTATTGGCGGAACCAGCCTGATGGGTGGTCGTGGTTCAATCATAGGCGCCTTCGCCGGCGTATTGATTATCGCAGTGTTGCAAAACGGGCTGGCGCAAATTGGTGTATCCGAACCGACGAAACGATTGATTACAGGTGCTGTGATCATCATTGCCGTTTTAATTGACCGCTGGCGGGCAAAACACGCATCAGCCTCCTGAAACAGACTCTCTGGAGAACCAATAATGGAGAAGAAAATACGCGTAATCGTCGCCGGTGGCGGAACGGCTGGTTGGTTGACAGCTTACAGCCTGGCCAAGCGGCTGGGTAACTTGCTCGACGTCACCCTCGTTGAATCCGACCAGATCGGAACCGTGGGTGTGGGCGAGGCGACCGTTCCCACCATGCGCAGATTTCACCAGTATTTCGAAATCGACGAGCAAGAGTTTATGCGCGCAACCCAGGCAACTTTCAAGCTCGGCATTGTCTTTGACAACTGGGGCGCGCCGGGCGAAAGCTACGCTCACACGTTCGGTGAAGTCGGGCAAAGTAACTGGCTGGTGGAATTCCACCAGTACTGGCTGGAAGCGCTTGCCAATGGCTTTGGCGGCAGCCTGGAGGACTATTGCCTCGAATTGAAGGCGGCGAAGGCCGGCAAATTCGCGATAAAAGTCGGTGAGACGCCACTGACGTACGCCTTTCACCTGAACGCAACAGCCTACGCCGGATTTCTGCGGCAAAAAAGCGAATCACTCGGCGTCCGGCGAGTTGAAGGCAAGATTAGCGAAGTTACCGTTGATTCGGTGACGGGTAATATCCAATCGCTGGAGTTAGAGCAAGACAGACAGGTCGCCGGTGATTTCTTTATTGATTGCACCGGCTTCAGAGGTCTGCTGCTCGGCGATGCACTGGATGTTGAATACGAGGACTGGAGCCATTGGCTGGCTTCCGACCGCGCACTGGCAGTACAGACGGAAAGTACCGAGCGGCCTCCCCCCTATACACGCGCCATTGCACATTCCTCCGGGTGGCAGTGGCGTATCCCCCTGCAAAGCCGTACCGGCAATGGCCTTGTTTACAGTAGCCGGTTTTGTTCCGACGACGATGCTCGTGCCACTTTGCTCGGCAATATCACTGGAGAGACCATCACTGAGCCCCGCACCCTGAAATTTAGAACCGGTCGCCGAAAAAACGCGTGGCACAAAAACTGTGTTGCCATAGGTTTGTCGAGCGGCTTTCTTGAGCCACTTGAATCGACCAGCATTCACTTGATTGACACTGCGGTGGTACGCCTTATGAGGCTCTTCCCGTTTTCAGGCGCAATGGCGCCGCTGGCTGAGCAATTTAATCGTGAAACCCGGCGTGAATGGGAGGCGGTGCGCGATTTTATCATCCTGCACTACAAGCAAACGCAGCGGGATGACAGTGAGTTCTGGAATTATTATCGTACGATGGATATCCCGGACAGCCTCGCTCACCGCATAGAGATCTTTAAGGAAAACGGCTTTGTGTGGTCGGATTCAGTGAACTTTTTTCGCTCGCACTC
>JAJFKU010000019.1 GCA_021773035.1 Woeseiaceae bacterium | reverse complement strand
ATAGTGCAGTTCCTATGAAATCCCCTCCTGGCGCAGCTCAGAACGGCTAACCGATACTGCAATCGCGCTCAGGACTATTTCCAATTCTTCGTGAATTTTCGCTCCGCTCGCAAAACAGAGTTTTTCAACAGAATCGGCCGTAAGCAGACTATCGAGTAATACTTTTGAAAAGCAGCATCGAATGAATCGCAGAAGGTTTTTGACAATCGCCGGCTCGACAATCGGGATTACCTGTGCCGCAGCTATGTGGTGGCCTAAGCGATGGAAATATATTGTTATTCACCACTCCGCCGGCAGTTCTGGGACGATTGAGTTTTTACAACAGGTCCACCGAGACCGACAAGCCGGCGATCCAATTGACGCCATTCCCTATCACTATGTGATTGGCAATGGTAACGGACTGCAAATGGGTGAAATCGCCAGTGACTGGCGGAGAGACTTCA
Organism: Woeseiaceae bacterium; assembly: GCA_021773035.1. GTDB lineage: Bacteria > Pseudomonadota > Gammaproteobacteria > Steroidobacterales > Woeseiaceae > UBA1847. Next base: position 8,658 of record JAJFKU010000019.1, on the reverse strand, counting down.
ATATATGGGGCACGCATGTCTCTGCTAACAATATGTCCCGAAACTTCCTGGGTATCGGCATATGCCTGATCGGAAACTTTGAGGAAAAGAACGTTCCAGCAAAGCAATTTGAATCACTTGTGTCGTTAACTAAAAGTCTCATGAGAGAGCACACTATCCCAGGCAGGAATGTGGTTTTCCACGGAATGATCGAGGGGGAATCCACAAAGTGCCCTGGCCGTAATTTTCCATTTGACAAGTTTCGCAATGCGATTGCGACATAGAGAACCGCAGGTCAAATTGCTCCTCCACAGCTAACGACACACATTAAACCGATCACTCCAACTCAAACATAATATGAATCGATTGGCGCAGCTCAATCGTCGAAGGCTCGAAAATGGTTTTTTGATAGTCTGCCATCACCGCCGCTGAATAATGTTGACGTCCACCGAACGAAAATTCCCCAACAGAAGACCGAATCGACGATCTTGAAATAGCGTAAACCGGGCCGACGGTTCGCGACATCCCGTGCACCATATTTTCGGCGATGCGCCGCGCATCGGCGCCCGCCTCGTTCATCAACTTGAGCTCAATGCTATCGCGGTCAGTGACATCGAAATCGGCGTCCAACGACCAGACGTTGTCAAGCCTGGCAATATCCGCAACAAGTTTTGTAAACCGCGAGATGTCCAGCAACTCAATCTTAACACGGCGCGAGATGTGGTAGCCGACGATTTCCATCTCAACACGCTCCTTCCGCGTTCTCTCCACCTCTTTTTCCAGGTTATAGCTGGTAATCGCATCGTCCGGAATCGAATACTCGGCCAGGGTGCCAAGTAAAGCGATCAACTGTTTTTGCACCGTGTCTGCGGCAACGCTGGAATCAGCATCGAATGCCGATACATAAACGCGTAACGTGGCCTTGTCCGGTTGCACATCAATCGTAGCTTTACCTTCGACAAGCAGGAACGGAAACGACGGTAAATCGTCCGCAACCGCAGGAAGTGGTGTAGCAATCGCAAGCGCGGCGGTTAGCAGGAAAACTCTGAGAATGATATTCATGACGGGACGCACTCCTTCGTGTTTCCCGCACAAATCAACAATACCTCGAACTAACAGGTATGTCTACTGCTGAGTGCCCTTGCTTATCGTGAGCTCCCCGAAGCGTTAGCACCTGCTGAAAGCAGAAGTTCGACCGGCTTGAGGTACAATTTCCACTGTTGATCCAAAGCAGCCATTGGAGGCGGCTCCGGAAATAGACTCTCGTCTGTTCCTCCTCGATCCTGATAAGGTGGGCGCAATATCAAAGAACCGCTATTCAACCTGATTCTGTTTGTCCCCATAGCGGGCATTCTGTACCTGATCTGGCGATGGGCAGTCCGAATGCCCGAGTTGCCTGTTCCACCGTTTTGGAGTCGTTCAAAAATCACGGCCTGTGTGGTTTTCGCTGCTGTATATCTCCTATTCGCGCTGGTGTTACCAAACAGGGAGCTCACCACCTGGGGATACACCATTGCGGGATATGGTCACTGGAGCTTGCTGATTATTCTCTTTCCAGAGATAAACCGCATGTTTGTCTCTCGACTGACACTCGATAACCTCACAACGGTCGAAGTTACACGGGGCTTCGGTTGGGCGCTATTCTCGATTTGGTCGCTGGTGACGGTTGCTATCGTGGTTGGTTACTTGGTCTAGGCACGAACGACCGCGAGAAACGTTACAATTCTACTCACCGGCCGAGAAGTTTAATGAATGTGTTGCGTCCACCGGTTGAAACCGCAACCCGAAGCAGCCTGTCGTCAGACCTATGAGGGAACTAAGATGAGCCATCATAATTTACCTAAGAAGGTCCGCGAACTTCAAAATCATCACTTTGATTCCACGATCTGGAACGGCATCGCACTGCAAATACGCCCACGTACTAATATGGACGAGTGACACAAAAAGCCTTAGCTCCTCGTTGCAACGATGCCTGCGTCGGAGCCGTCTTAACTCAGGCCAAGAGCAGAGCGCCAATCGTTGGCCGTTGCAACAGTTTCGTCCCTGAGGGAAATATAGTTCTTGCTGTTCGGGCGTGTGTCGAACTCAACGACGGGAATGCTGTAGCCCATCGGAGGCTTGGCATCCTTGGTCTTCAGGGTGACCTCAAGTCGTTCTATCTTATCTTTGACTTGACCCGGCAAAAGGTCGTTGATGCTTTCGGTGATTTCCTCACCCATCCCCTTTTTCCGTTCAGCGCTCAACAGGTGGCGAATCGTAAGACCGTTCTCCTGGACCTCAATCGAGTGCACGTCTTGTTTCTCAATTCGCCTGCTCGTGCCCGAGATGGTATTCAGGTAGACGAAGTACTTTCCGGAATTCACCCAGCACAAGGCCAGATCTCCAGAATCACCCCGGACAATCTTATCGGGTTCAACGTCAAGTTCTGAGATCATGTTATCGAGTTTTGCGGCATTACGCTTACCGACAATGATGCCGTACAACAGCGAAGCACCAACGAAGACGATTGCGGCTGCAATCAGGAACGGAGATTCAAACATGATGCCGTCCGTGTGTGAACTTTTCGTATCTTCCGTTAGGCCTGAATGTATATCAAGCTAAATTTGGTCAACGCAATCCTGCCAGCCCCTATTCGGCAGCGCAAACTGCCGTCCTGCCTATAGTGGAAAGTGAGTATATGAAGTACCGCTTGCTGTCTGCACAATCCACCAGTTAATTCGTCTGAATAATGTCGGGTGTCTATGGAACTCGTGTGCCCAGCCGGGAATCTCGCTTCGCTCAAAGCCGCTGTCGACAATGGTGCCGACGCAGTTTATATCGGCTTCAAGAACGAAACTAATGCGCGCCACTTCGCCGGGCTCAATTTCGATGACCGGCAGATAACGCAGGGACTGGCTTACGCGCGCGACCGCGCAACGAGGGTCTACGTTGCGATCAACACCTACCCGCAGCCGGGCAACTTCGCAACATGGGAACGTGCCGTCGATCAGGCGGCTGAATATGGCGTGGATGCCCTGATTCTGGCCGACATCGGCGTAATGGACTACGCCGCGGAGAAATGGCCCGAACTTAGACTGCATCTTTCCGTACAAGGCTCGGCAACCAGCCACGAAGCCGTGCGCTTTTATTCCGAGAGGTTCGACATAAAACGTGCCGTAATCCCCAGGGTGCTGTCGGTGCAACAGGTCGCGGCGCTGGTCGACAATAGCCCGGTTCCTATCGAGGTATTCGGTTTCGGCAGCTTGTGCGTCATGGTGGAAGGTCGCTGTTATCTTTCTTCTTACGTTACCGGGCAAGGACCCAATACGTTCGGCGCCTGTTCACCAGCCAGCTTCGTACGCTGGTCTGAAGTCGACTCACAGCTTGAGACGCGCCTGAACGGCGTGCTGATCGATCGGGTGGACAAGGACGAAAATGCGGGTTACCCGACAATCTGCAAGGGTCGATTCAAGGTTAATCGCGAGACGGGCTACGCCATAGAAGAACCAACCAGCCTTAACACCCTGCCTATTCTGCCCGAACTGCTAAAGATCGGCGTTGCCGCGATCAAGGTCGAAGGACGCCAGCGCAGCCCCGCCTACGTGGCGAAAGTAACGAGAGTACTACGCGCAGCAATCAATGCTTGCCTCGACGATCCGGAAAATTTCGTTCCGGATCAGTCCTGGTTATCGCAATTAACGTCGCTGTCGGAAGGTGTGCAAACGACTCTGGGCGCGTACCAGAGGGAGTGGCAGTGAGCACTTCCATGACGACTTCCACCGGTCTGCGCCTTTCCCTGGGGCCGATTCAGTATCACTGGCCGAAGGAAAAGATGCTCGATTTTTATCGCGTCATCGAAGCCACGCCCGTGGACATCGTCTATCTCGGTGAGACCGTCTGTTCCAAGCGGCGTTCGTTTCGTCATCGGGACTGGATCGAGGTGGCCGAACGCCTGCAGGCGGCCGGTAAAGAGGTGGTCTTATCGACTCTCGCCCTGCTCGAAGCCAATTCCGAACTCGGCTACGTGCGCAGACTTTGCGAGAACGGGACATTTACCGTCGAGGCGAATGATATGTCGGCGGTACAACTGCTGGCCGGTAAAACTCACTTCGTCGGCGGAGCCTCGCTCAATATCTACAATCCACGAACACTAAGAAAATTAGTAAGCCTGGGTCTGACGCGCTGGGTCATGCCCGTGGAGTTATCGCAAGGCGTCTTTGCCGGGTTTCAAGAGGAGATGCCGGCGGGGATCGAGTCCGAGCTGTTCGCCTGGGGAAGATTGCCGCTCGCCTACTCCGCACGTTGTTACACGGCCCGTGCCCACAAGCTGCCGAAAGATGCCTGCGAGTTTTGCTGTATCGACTACCCGGATGGACTGATGCTCTCGACCCGCGAAGACGAGCGTTTCCTGGTTTTCAACGGCATCCAGACGCAGTCTGCTAAAACGCATAGTCTGGCTCGTGAATTGCGTGACCCCGTGCCCGGCATGGACATACTCAGAATTAGCCCGCAGCCTGAAAATACGGAACGCGTAATCGCCCTGTTTGATCAAATCCGGGCAGGCGCATTGAGTGTGGATGACGCATCGCAGGAGCTGGAGCCGTTCGCCGCCGCAGGATTCTGCGATGGTTACTGGCACAGCGACGCCGGAATGCGGTCAAGCAGCGACGCTGCCGGCCTGTGATGCGACGCCCCTCGGAGATTCTTCGCTCGGGGCTCAAGTCGCTGCTGCAGCAAGATCGTCCTGTTTATCACAGTCAGCGCGAGTTTCTGCAATATCTCGAACAAGGACATGAACTGCAGCGGGTCGCGGTGCCGGTCAGCCCGGCATTCGAAATGACCGAAATCTGTCATCGGACATTGAGGAAAAATGGACCGGCACTCCTTTTCGAAAATCCAACGGACGGAAACATGCCTGTGGTCGGCAATCTGTACGGGACCGAGCGGCGAGTAGCTGCTGCGATCGGTCTGAGCCATTCGCAGAGGCTACGCGAGTTCGGCAAACAGCTCGCTTTCCTGAAAGCACCGGACTTGCCGAACGACGTCAACGATGCGATCGGCAAACTGCCGTATTTTCACCAGCTGGCTTATTTGAACCCGATGGAAACGCGCAAGCCACCGTGCCAGGAAGTTGTCATTGAGGGGCAGGACGTCGATCTGGCGGCCCTCCCGATCCAGACCTGCTGGCCAGACGACGCCGGGAAATTGATCACCTTCGGTCTGGTTGTCACAAAGGGGCCGTACAAGGAACGTCACAATATCGGCATTTATCGGCAACAGGTGATCGGCCGAAACCGCCTTATCATGCGATGGCTGCATCATCGCGGCGGCGCGATCGATTTCGCAGAATTCAAAGCGGCACACCCTGGCCGGCGATTCCCGGTTGCGGTTGCAATCGGAGCAGATCCGGCAACCACCCTGGCCGCCGTCACACCGGTTCCGGATACTATTTCGGAATTCCAGTTCGCCGGGCTGCTGCGCGGTGCGAAAACGAGAATCGCACGGTGTTTAAGCCATGACCTCGTGGTACCGGCCACCGCGGAGATCGTACTCGAAGGTTTCGTGGAGCCTGACGAGATGCTGGACGAAGGTCCGTTTGGCGACCATACGGGCTACTACAATTCCGTTGAGAAGTTTCCGGTATTCACCGTTGAACGCATTACGCACCGTACGCAGCCAGTCTATCAGGCGACGTACATGGGCAAACCACCGGAAGACGAGCCGTCGATATTGGCGGCCTCGCTGAACGAGATGTTTATTCCCATGCTGCAGGAGCAATTCCCCGAAATCGTCGACTTCTATTTGCCGCCGGAGGGCTGTTCGTACCGGCTGGCCGTGGTGAGTATCAAGAAGCGCTACAAAGGGCACGCACGACGGATCATGTTCGGCATCTGGTCGTTTCTGCGCCAGTTTACTTATACCAAGTTTGTAATCGTGACCGACGATGACATTGACGTGCGTTCCTGGCAGCAGGTGATCTGGGCGATGACGACGCAAATGGATCCGGCCCGGGATACTACGGTGGTCGAAAACACACCGGTAGACTATCTCGACTTTGCCAGCCCGATTTCTGGTCTTGGTTCCAAAATCGGCTTCGACGCCACGACAAAATGGCCGGGTGAAACTCAACGGCAATGGGGCCGGCCGATACGAATGAGCGTTGACGTCAAACAGCGGGTAGACCAACTGTGGGGAGAAATCGGCATTGGATAGAAAACCGGAGCTGCCACGTATCGCGAGAAAGCCACTGGCATGGTTACCGCAGCCGCTAAAACTGCACGTCATCAGCGATGCGATGAACGCCGTGTTCGCTACACCGCTGGCGGCGGAAGAGCTGGAGTTCCTCGCCGGGCGCGTGATGAATGTTGTTATTAGCGACGCGGGGCTTGAATTCTCGGTACAACTCGACCGCGATAAACTGCGTGCAGGCGAAAAAATAGAAGAGGCCGATCTTGTCATTGAAGGCACTGTCTACACTTTTCTGCTACTGGCCGCGCGCAGGGAAGACGCGGATACTTTGTTTTTCCGCCGCCAGTTGAAAACCTCGGGCGATACCGAGCTTGGCCTGCACGTCAAGAACTTTCTCGATGGACTGGAACCGGAAACCCTGCCCTGGCATCAAATCATCGACCCTATGTTGCGCGGCAGTCTTGCCGTCGCGGAACGCGTCGATACTCTTCGCGGCATTGCCCGTAAAGAGCGATAGAGCGGCTCACAACGATAACTGTGACTGCGTGAAGCAAAGAGCATTTACTATCTAGCCTGGGCGACCGCTTTTGGCTGCGGGTTCAACCGCTTGTCGCAACAGCTTTCTGTTCAGTTTCTATTCAGACAGTGTTTACTTATAATCCGCCATCCGGTTCAGGACTTCTCTTCGACTTGCTAGAGTAAACAAAAAAAATGACAAGTACCGACGTAAGAAGTAACCAGTGGCAACCATCAGTCTGCCTCTTATATTTGTTCACAATGCTTGGCACGATCAATATATCTGCAGCGGAAGTGGAAGTCAGGCAGCTGTGGGCACATACAGGAAAGGGCTTCGTAGACAGAACAGGTCGAGTTTGGAGAAACGAGAACAAGGACCTTGTCTACGGCGATCTCGCTGACCCAAACGGCAACGTAAAGAGTTTGCTTGGAGAGGGATTGCAACGAACAAATCCTGAGCCTGAGTTTGCGGCTGCTGATCGTATGTCGCCACAGGGCGGGCAAATGATCGTCAAGTCATTGGCGAACCTTCAAGGTTTCGGTGAAGGTTTACACTCACTGACACTTGGTCCCAGTGGCTACCCTTGGATAACCACCACCCGCAAAAACATACTTCGTTATAACGGCAAGAACTGGGTTCGGGTTCAGGGAGAGGCGACGAAAATTCTGTTTGGCGGTGACGGCTCACTGTGGGCGACGAATTCTGTAAAGCGCAACAAAAAGCGACCCTATTCGTTGCTTCGATGGAAAAACGGGACGTGGGAAACACTGTCTCAATCCGTGATATCCGCCGCTGTCGATAAAAAAGGACAGGCTTGGGCGTTAGTAGACAGTGGCAACGAGATTTCTATCGCAACATACACATCCGGAGACTCAAAAACGATCAAGGCCCCGGGCACTGCGAATTCTGCATCCATGTTAGCGATCGGACCTGGTGGCAACGCGTGGATCTACGCGGTAGATCGAAACGATGGTATCGATATTCCCGGCGTGTATGAATACAAGGCAGGCAGCTGGACTTTGGTGCATGATCACGTCCCGTATATGGACACCACCGATAACAGACCATTGCTGATTTTGCCCGATCAGCGAGTCGTTGCCGGCAATCGATACTTGCCTCACAGCGCATTGTCGTCGGAATCACCGAGCGCTGGTTTTCTTGGTTTCGGTTTTGATCGATTCAACATTGGTACAGATGGTTCGTTCTGGGCGGCCTATTCGGTCGGCCATGTTAATAGCCCACGCACAAAACTGGTTCGTTGGCGTCAAGATAACGACTGGGATTTTTATGAGTTAGAGGCTCCGTTGAATGATTTTGCCGTCGATGCCGATGGAAACGCGTGGGCATCGATACGTGGCATTGGAATAGTGCAGTATTCCAAAGGCGGTCAGCGAATTGAGCGCTCAAAAGAATATCCGCATTCCCTCACTAACGACAAGGAGGGCAGGATATTTACGATAATGACCCGGCGCGGAGAGCTGTACGTTGATCAATGGGATGGCCGGAAATTTGTACAGCTTTCAGATCAGCCGATCCCGTTACCCAAGACTTTTCGTCCGGAAATCGGTTACCCGAAAATTGCAGTCGATGGAGAAGGTGCGATTTGGTCGATCCGGCAAGGCGGAGCCAATCTGACCAGCGGCACCCCAATTAAACTGGTTGCCGGAAAGTGGCTGGATTGCCCACCCTCGCAAGGCGTTTCGGTGAAATTCCCAACAATGACATCGGGACTGGATGGCAGCATTTGGTTTGCGACTGAGACGCCGAATACACTATTGATTGCGATTTCAACCGGTCGATGCAACACCTAGACTCTACCACTAGAGCAGGAGGTGTTGATAATGAAGCAGAGAGCGAGAAGATATTTTACGCAGCCAGAGAAGGAAGAGGTCTGGGACCGATGGGAGAACGGCGAGTCCCTTAACTCGATAGCCCGAAGCTTGGAACGAGGTCATTCAGCGGTTCAAGGCATGTTGGCCAGAACCGGTGGTATC
>JAJFKU010000018.1 GCA_021773035.1 Woeseiaceae bacterium | reverse complement strand
ATAGTGCAGTTCCTATGAAATCCCCTCCTGGCGCAGCTCAGAACGGCTAACCGATACTGCAATCGCGCTCAGGACTATTTCCAATTCTTCGTGAATTTTCGCTCCGCTCGCAAAACAGAGTTTTTCAACAGAATCGGCCGTTAGGCGACCGTCGCCAGGTACGAATCCGACCGGCTGCTTCACCTCGCATAGCAACCAGTCGTTTGAACTGAGGTAAACTGTCGGCTACTGACCCTTAGCAGTCATTTGCAACTGGGATGTTATTCTCTTCGGCTGCACGCGATTCTTACTCAGAGGTGTAATGCATGGGCGGGAGCCGAATCGACGTAGTACTAGTGAAGCTTTGCGCGGTTGTGATTGTTGTGCTGTCAATGCAAAGCCTGACTGGATACGTCGCGTACTACGTAAACACCGAAGAGGCGAATTTCCTTGCCGTAAGCGCGTTCCTTCTGAATTTCGGCTTACCACTTGTCTTTGCTGGAATCCTCTGGTTTTTTCCGGCTACAGTTATCGGCGATGTATCCGGTGATACTCAACCAATTGAGGGCGGCGTCGATATCGTCGTACTCGCGGTCACGCTCGTTGGGTTATATACGCTGGTATTCGGAGTGATCGATCTTGCTTACTACGAATCGTTTCGTGCTACACAGCAGGAAATCATGGACCCCGATGGTTTTGGCACCTATAGCCCGTCAGCGCAGACGGTCGCGGGTCGAGTAACGAACATTATTCAGATCGTACTCGGGCTCTCTCTTCTCGTGGGTAGGAGACAAATTGCGCGACTACTTTCACGTGTCCGAACAGCCGGTGTTAGCACATCTCATGACCCTGACTGAATGTTGGCGTCAATGGTCGCTTCTGGCCGAAAGCAGCGCCGCGCAGCATCGTCAATCTAGCCAATCGAGTGACCGCTAACGACGAAAGTGGTCGCCTGACCATGTCAGACAGCAGCCATTGGGGTGTTAGAATAACGAACGCATGAACACCGATTAAATTACGGTTTTCTTCTATGGGCTTTTCATGGATGAGTCGCTGCTGGCCTCCAAGGGCGTTCACTCAACGGGACCGACTATTCAATTCAGAGGACGCCACGAACTTGCATTCTGAACAGAGTGTTGCTGACTATATCGCCGAACCTGTTGTTGTGAAATTGCCCGGAAACACGCAGGTGTCGACTGCCAGGTTAACGGCAACAAACCCGGAGTACGCGGCGGCCCTGTTGGCACTGGCGACCAAGCTGGGACTGCCTGACAGTTACCTGGGACACATTAGAAAGGCCGCGATAGCTTCATAGCCGTTCGGCCGCTTTGTGGTCCGGCACGGGTTTAGTTCTGGTGAGGTGGTGATTGGATACAAAGACGATCAGAATCGACCGGATCGGACCGGGTCGCGCAACGCAACTGGCGAAGTTGCAAGTCCTTACGTTCAAGCAAGCCTACTTTGGAATTCACTCACCGGAGGATATTGAAGCTTACTGTCTCGCGAACTATACGCCTGAGGTCGCGAAAGCAGAATTGGCATCTGAACAGACGGTCTGTTGTGTAGGGTGGCTGGATTCAGAGCCATCTGGCTACTACATGGTGAAGCATCAAGGGAGCCCGATAGACCTTGGCTCCACATCGTCCGAGCTGAAACAAATATACGTACTGAGTTCGGCGTACGGTGCCGGACTAGGTAGAGCACTATACGACCACGCCCTAACAACTATTCGCTCAGCAGGCCACCTCCGGGTCCGGCTTTGTGTCTCGGATATCAATTACGGGGCGCAGGCGTTCTATGACAAACTCGGGTTCGAAAAGCTTGGAGCCGGCCCGGTTTTAGAGGTCGGAAAAGACAAGCTTAAATCTTCAGTGCTTGCGCTAAAACTCTGAGGAACCGGTTCTGACCGGCCACTGTGTCTAATTAAGGAAAAGCTCTCCGTACTGCCAACAATGAATGTCGAAGTAACAATAGATGAGGCGGTCGTTTCGCTCGAGCTAAGGAGGCGGGTTCGACGCGTAATCGATTCGGAGTGCAGATTGGGGCGTTTACGAAGCAAAGCCATCGGATATCGCGCTGATCCTCGGCGAATGCCACACCTTCGAGTACTTCGTCACCTCCAAGAATGCCAGGTGGATCGTCTTCGAAAACCACCACGATGTGATTATCGGGATGGGTGATGAGGTCGTGGACCCGATACGCAACCTATCGAAATAAATGCGCGTCTTCTTCTGGCCGCAGATGATGGACCGCACGCTGCGATCGCCTTTGGAAATGGTGGGCCCTCGGGGGCTCGAACCCCGGACCAAGAGATTAAGAGTCTCCTGCTCTACCAACTGAGCTAAAGGCCCACACGCGTTCTTAGGTGGGGTGGATGACGGGACTCGAACCCGCGACGACCGGGATCACAACCCGGGGCTCTACCAACTGAGCTACACCCACCATTGTTCTTTCAATTTCCTACATTGCGCCGTAATGGCGCGCCCGGCAGGACTCGAACCTGCAACCCTCGGCTTAGCTTACCAACTACCGTTTTCACGGCCTCGCACAGCGAGTTTGTGGTCTGGACTATCTCTTCACCGTTTCAGGCGCCGCACGTATAGTCTCTACGGAGCCCTGCGATAGTCAGCTGCGAAATTTACACGCTTCAGCTGCCTATTCTTCGATGCCCTTACCCTCAGCGATACGCTACTGAGCCTTCAGAGCACCGTGGCCACCGACACATCAAGTGTCCACAGGTTTCCACGGGATTGCCATCAGCATTACCTGTTAAGGTTTCCCCGTTACGGTGCGGTCCACTGCAACGGTTTTGTTTCCCGCTGCAGGCTCCTCACTTAAAGGCCGATGCTCTATCCGGTTGAGCTACGGGCGCTTAGATTCAAGCACTACAAGAAAATCCGGCTGGTCGGGGCAGAGAGATTCGAACTCCCGACCCTCTGCTCCCAAAGCAGATGCGCTACCAGGCTGCGCTATGCCCCGATGCCAGACTTTCCGCCACGCGGGCCCAGCCGAAGCCAGACCTTGCGCGGGTTGCGATCATACGGCTGCATCGGGCGGCAATCAAGCGATTATCGACACCATCCCTACGATCGGCACCCAACATAGCCGCCTCCTGCGGGCTCAGGTATATTGCCGTTTCCAGCTTACCAAGCCCGACGGGATACTCGATGAAAAAAGCCCTCCTGACGCTCCTCCTGACGTTCGCGTGTGCGATCGCCTGCGCCGCGGACAAGGTGCCGGCACATCCGCACATCGAGGTTGAGACAACCGAGGGCACATTCAAGCTGGAACTGGATGGCAGAGCGGCGCCGCTGACGGTCGCCAGTTTCCTCAAACTGGTCGATTCCGGCTTCTACGACGGCACGGTTTTTCATCGCGTCATCCCGGGCTTCATGGCGCAGGGCGGCGGCTACACGCCGGGCTTCAAACTCAAGGAATCCGGGGTGACGCTGCCGAACGAGTCCGGCAACGGGCTGAGCAACCTGCGCGGCACCATCGCCATGGCGCGCACGAGTGACCCACATTCGGCGAACTCGCAGTTCTTCATCAACGTCGCCAATAATGTTGGCCAGACCCCGGACTCACCCAACCTCGATCCGCTCAAGCACACGGTTAGAGGACGTTGGGGATTTACCGTATTCGGTTTTGTCATCGAGGGCATGGAGGTGGTGGACGCCATCACCAACGCGGAATCGGCACCGAACGGACCGGGCGGTGCGCCCGCACCGATAATTCCGATTGTTATCAAGAAAGTCTCGCGAATTACTTACGACTGAGATGACGACACTCTTTATCTCCGATTTGCATCTGGACGCCAGCCACGCGACGATCGGCGAGCAGTTTCTCGACTTTCTTGCCGGTGAGGCTCGAACCGCCGAGACGCTCTATATCCTCGGCGACCTGTTTGATGCCTGGCTGGGGGACGACGACCCGAATCCCTACTACCGCGATATGAAGATCGCATTAAGAAGTCTCACCAACGCGGTGCCGGTGTTTTTCATGCACGGTAACCGGGATTTCATGGTTGGCCAGCGCTTCGCCGACGAAACCGGGGTACGACTGCTGCACGATCCAAGCATCGTTACACTATACGGTCAGGAGGTCTTGCTCAGTCACGGCGATGCTTTGTGCACCGATGATGTCCAGTACCAGGAAGTCCGCGCGATGACCCGGGATCCTGCATGGCAGGCAATGATGAGCGCTAAATCGATCGAGGAACGTATCGCTTTTGCGATCAAGGCACGCAAGGAAAGCATCGCCCGCGGCGAGTCACTGGACGACAGCATCATGGATGTGAACCAGGATGCCGTGAAAGCAACTCTGAACGAACACGACGTTGCACTGCTGCTGCACGGGCATACGCATCGACCCGCCGTGCACACCGTCGATCTTGGCCATCGCAAAGCCACGCGCATCGTTCTTGGCGACTGGTATGAGCAGGGCAGCATCGTCCGGTGGGACGAAGACGGTCCGCGCCTGGAATCGATGCCAAGGTAAAAGCGGCGGTCAGTCCTGCCCTGTGGGCACGCCGGAGTGGAAGCGGAAGACCGGATCAGGATCGATAATCAGCGCCGCCTCGATCGCCTTCAGCGCGTCGAGACGTTGCTCTATTTCACCGTTGTCGACCCCGCACTCCGATTTTGCGAAGGCGAGGTAGTGCTCGAAATGGCGCGCCTCCGATGCCAGCAGCCCGTTGTAGAACTTGCCGAGCTTTTCCGGCAGACGCGGCGCGATCCTGGCGAAGCGCTCGCAGGAACGTGCTTCGATGATGGCACCGATCAATAACAGATCCAGGAGTTTGTGCGGCTCCTGCTGTCGCGCTGCGTCGCGCAGCCGACCCGCATAGCGTGATGCTGTCAGGCGCTGAAACGAAACGCCCATATCGTCCATGATCGCGCGAACCTGCTCGAAATGCCTGAGCTCTTCCCGGGCAAGGCGCGACATGCGCTGTACGAGGGCGCTGCGGTCCGGATACCGATACAGGAAGCCGAGTGCCGTCGAGGCGGCTTTGAGTTCGCAGTTCGCGTGATCGAGCAACATCTCGGGAAGCCGCGCCACTGCCTCGTCCAGCCACGCGTCCGGCGTTCTTGTCGGCAAAAACTGCAGGATGTTATCCGGCACCGAAGTATCTACAGCCATTCTTCGATCTCGGCGGCGGTCTGCAGGCGATCCTGAGCTGCCTTTGCCAGCATCATGTTGATCAGCATCTGGTAACGCGCGAGGCGCGGGGGTAACAGCGGCACAGGGGCCTGGGCGTGCTTGTAGATAATGCCCATGGCCGAGCCGCCCTTGAACGGTTTCTCGCCAGTCAACAACTCGAAGAAAATTACGCCAAGGCTGTATATATCGCTACGTTCATCCACTCCGTTACCGTGCCCCTGCTCCGGGCTCATGTAATACGGAGTACCGAAAATCTCGCCCCTGTCCGTGATGGCACTTTCGAGCTTCGCGCGCTTTGCCAGGCCGAAATCGATCAGCGCAATCGACCCGTCTCTTCGCAACATGATGTTTCCCGGCTTGAGATCGCGGTGCAGCACGTTCTTCCGGTGCACCGCCGACAACGCACTCGCGATCTGCCGTAAATAGTCGACCGCATTCGCCGTTCCAACCCCATGTTCGATCTTGTTTCGCAAATCGCCGCCATCGAGATACTCCATGGCAATATGCGCATGGTCATCGCCGACCCCCAGGTCGTAAATCTTCACGATGTTCGGATGATCCATCTCTGCAATGGTCTCGTACTCCTGCAGAAATCGGTCGAAGGCCCCGATACTGTCCCCCTGCTCCGGCATTTGGCGCAACACCTTCAGAACAACCTGCATGTGCGTCGACTCACGTTCGGCGAGATAGACACCCGAGTGTTCCGTCGAACCGAGTTTGCGCAGGAAACGGTAGCCTTTGATCAGTGGATGAATACCGGTGCGCATATCACCAATAAACAGGGAATTGGTTGACGCGATTCGCTGGCTGGACAGCAGCACGTCGCTCAGCTTGACGATCAACGAATCGTGGCTAAGATGGTCGCGTATGAAATGCGCATCGGGCTGCAACCGGGCTGCGGCTTTTTCGTCTTCGGCGGTGCCGAAGTAGACGACGGGCGGAAAGTTCTTTCGGCGTACGAATCGTTCGAGAACTTCGATTCCGTCGCGCTCTTCACCATGATAGCTGCCCAACAGAATGACGTCGTTTCCCGCCCCGCCGAACTCGTCCGGCAGGTGGCCCGCCGACGTTGGATCGTAGGCGGAAATAATTGCGTCAGGCCAGTGAGTCGTCACGTGGTGCATGAGCAGGCTGCAAAAGTCGGCCTGCTCGTCAATTATCATGAATCTGATGCTCATTCAGGTTCGCGCCGGGCGCATCTAAGCCCCTGGTACGCTCCTAGAACGCGACGACGTTCGACTCACGATCGTGTTTCGTTTCGCGCTTCTTCTTGGCAGCGTCATTGCGACGTTCCTCAAGATCATGCAGGTACTCGTCCGTGACATCTCCGGTGACATATTCCCCCGAGAAGCATGAGGTATCAAATTCCATGATATCCGAATTACCGTGACGTACCGAGCGGATCAGCCCATGCAAATCCTGATAAATCAGCCGGTCGGCGCCGATCAACTCCTGCACCTCATCGACAGAACGGCCGTTGGCTATCAGTTCCGACGCTGCCGGCATATCGATGCCGTAGACGTTCGGATGGCGGACCGGTGGTGCCGCCGACGCAAAATACACCTTCTTCGCACCAGCTTCCCGGGCCAGCTTGATGATCTGCTTCGATGTCGTGCCGCGAACGATCGAATCGTCAACCAGCAACACGTTCTTGTTTCGAAATTCCAGGTCGATCGCGTTGAGTTTCCGGCGCACCGATTTTCGACGCTCGGCCTGACCCGGCATAATAAAGGTGCGGCCGATGTAGCGGTTCTTGATAAACCCTTCGCGATACTTCACACCCAGATGGTAGGCCACCTGCAGCGCCGACGTGCGGCTGGTATCCGGGATCGGAATGACGACGTCGATGTCGTGGTCGGGGAAATCGCGCACGATCTTTCCGGCCAGTTCCTCGCCCATGCGCAGCCGGGCCTTGTAGACCGACAGGTTATCCAGAATGGAATCCGGGCGTGCGAAGTAGACATATTCGAAAATGCACGGTGTGTGGGTCGCCTCGCCGGGGTAGTCGTGACAGCGCAGAGAGCCGTCATTCTCGATAACGATGCACTCCCCCGGACGTACGTCGCGGAGTCGCGAATACTGTAAGACATCGAGCGCCACGCTCTCCGAGGCAACCATGTAGTCTTTACTTCCTCGCTCTTCGCGCTCGCCGAGGACCAGCGGCCGAATACCGTTCGGGTCCCTGAACGCCACGATGCCAAAGCCGATAATCATCGCCACCACGGCGTAACCGCCCTGACAACGACGATGCAGCGCATCAATGGCGTCGAAAACATTACTCGCCGTCGGTTTGCCATTCACGCGCACCTGTAACTCGTGCGCGAGCACATTGAGCAACACCTCGGAATCGGAGTTCGTACTCAGGTGGCGGCGATCTTCGCGAATCAACAGGTCCGCAAGCTCATCGTAGTTGGTCAGATTGCCGTTGTGCGCCAGACAGATACCGTAAGGCGAATTCACGTAAAAGGGCTGTGCTTCCGAGGATTTCGAGCCGCCGGCCGTCGGGTAGCGAACGTGCCCGATTCCGACGTTGCCCGTCAGACGCATCATATGCCGGCTGCGAAACACGTCGCGCACAAGACCGTTGCTCCTGCGCTGCTTCAGCCCGTCTTCGTCGCTCCACGTCACTATCCCGGCAGCATCCTGGCCACGATGCTGTAACACGGTCAGCGCATTATACAGTGCCTGATTAACCGGCTGAGAACTTACAATTCCAACAACGCCACACATAGGCTGTTTCTACCGTTCCACCGGCAGATCAACGGGCAGTTCGCCCGCTACTTCGTCCGGTATTATTAATTCGTAACCCCTGGGCGCCATGACCTTGATCCAGTCGGCGACCACCTCAAAATGCGGCAGCACGCGAGACTGCAGCCACCACTCGTCATTGTCGAATCCGGCAAACTGCCCGGCGATCACAGATAGTGCGACCAGCAGAATGCCGCGAACAGCGCCAAAAAAGGAGCCGAGAATTCGGTCGAAGCCGCTCAGCACCGAGAGCCGAATCAACTTGGAGATTCCCCAGCCCAACAGACTGCCAACCGACAGAATGATGGCGAAAACCAGAATCCGTCCAAACCAGGTTTGCATTTCCTCGGAGCTCAGCCAGCTCTGCGACACATCGCCGGCGGCCGGACCAAAATACAAGGCAGCCCAGATCGCGATCACCAGAGTTGCGATCGAGATGGATTCTTTGACGAAGCCGCGCACGAATCCGACGATGATGGATACGAGCAGCGCAATGGCTATGATGATGTCGATGATCGGCATCGAAGATGTCGTCTCAGTTCGGCACAGCGAAGAATGGAACCGGATTCTAGCAGATCATCACGGATGCGGTAGCACTTGTCCCCTGTGCCCGACTTTCAGCAACCTGGCGGCCATCTCCTCGGCTTTTTCACGGTTTTTTTGCGGCCCAATCCGGACCCTGTGCAGTTCGCCACCGGACGTCTGCAGCTGGCTCAGAAACGCCGCGTAGCCTTGTTTTCTGAGGTCGGCGGCCAGTTTTTCCGCGTTTTGCTTATTCGAGAAACTACCGAGCTGTACTGCCCACATGCCGGTCGTCGACGCCGCGGATTCAGGCGCTTCTGCCTGCGGTTCAGGCGCTTCGACTTGTGCTTGTGGCGGGCCTTCAACCACCTCGGGCTCAGCCTCGACCTCGGGCTCAGCCTCCGCCTGGGGTTCAGGCTGCGGCGTTTTCTGTTCCGGCTGCGCAACGCTGGCGGGCGGCGTCCGTACCTCGTCCGCGACATTGCTGGCAACCGGTATCGGCTCTGAACGCTCGCGTTGCAACACAACGGTCTTGGTACCCTGATCATCCTGCCCGGGCAACAACACGCGTTCCGATACGATTTCGCCATCCTCCGGCGGTCCGTCCAGAAAAATCGGCACGATCAGTACCACGAAAATCACCAGAACCACGGCGCCAATTATGCGTTCTTTCAAAGCTCTTTCCATCATGTTTTGGTTTGCGGGCATGCCGCCAGATAGTCGATTACAGGAGCGACCGTAAAAAACGATCCCGTGACCAGTATTCTGTCATTTTCTGACGCTTGGTGCCGGGCAAATTCGATTGCCGCCGCAGTCGATTCGGCAATCAGGCAACCACTTTCGCTCAGATTGGCAACCTGGCGCGCCAGTTCGCCGGCGGCCACGGCACGACGACTGTCGGCAGTCACTGCTATCCAGCAGGATACGTACGGCATGAGTGGTTCAATGATGCCGGCCGCATCCTTGTCGTTCAGCAAACCCACTATGGCGATCAGCTCACGGTCGGAGCCGCCGGACGCCGCCCTGCGCGCGATCGTCTCCGCCAGCATTTCGGCCGCCGCCGGATTATGCGCAACGTCGAGCAACCACTCTGCCCCCAGGACACTCAGTCGCTGCAGGCGGCCGGGAAGGCTCACGGTCGGCAGTACACGGTTCACGAGCTCGGCATTGAGTTCACCGGCCAGCCCTGCGGTTTCGAGGAGCATCAGTACCGCCGCGGTATTGTCGATCTGAAATTCGCCCTGCAGACCGGGGCGCCGGAGCGCTTCAATAGCGCGTGAGGGACCACGCCAGCGCCAGCGGCCAGCCGCAACATCGCGTTCGACGGAATAGTCCACACCCGCTAACAACAGGTCTGCACCGCACCGCGCTGCCTGCTGCGGGATCGCATCCGGTAGCGACAGCGAACCAAACACCGTCGGTTTTCCCGCTCGCATGACACCGGCCTTCTCCACCGCAATGGTCTCGATGTCGTGTCCCAACCAGCCGCAGTGGTCCAGCGAAATATTCGTGATCAGTGACGCCGTCGGCTCAACCGCGTTGGTGGCATCCAGCCGGCCGCCAAGACCAACTTCCAGCAACCAGACGTCAAGGTCGGATTGCGCGAAAACGACGAGTGCCGCCAGCGTGCCGTACTCGAAGTAGGTCAGCGATAGTTCTCCGCGCAGCGTTTCGATATGCCTGAATGCCGCGATAATCGTCGCATCGTCAGCGGCAACGCCGTTGACGACAATGCGCTCGTTATAGTTACTGATATGCGGAGAAGTATAGCTTCCGACCCGCTTTCCACCGCCAAGCAACAAGGCATTCGCGATCGCCGTACAAGAGCCCTTGCCGTTGGTTCCGGCAATCAGCAAGACGCTGCCGGGAAACGGCAGGGCCAGGCGCTCCAGAACCTGCGTTACGCGTTCCAGACCGAGGTCGATCTCCTTGACAGACAGCGTTTCAAGCCATTCCAGCCAGTCGGAAAGCGGCGCGCCTGGGGAGAGCATGCGCTTTCTTACTGGTCTGGCACCGGGCTGGGGCGACCCGCGAACCTGGCGAGCAGGCGTCCAATCTCGTCACGCATCCTGCGACGATCGACGATCATGTCGATGGCGCCGTGGTCCAGCAGGAACTCACTGCGCTGAAAACCCTCCGGCAGTCTCTCACGAACGGTCTGCTCAATGACGCGGGGACCGGCAAAGCCGATCAGGGCGTCCGGTTCCGCGATATTGACGTCGCCCAGCATGGCCAGGCTGGCGGACACGCCACCGGTGGTCGGGTCCGTCAAAACGGAAATGTAAGGGATACCCTTGCCGCCGAGATTCGCCAGCGCCGCCGATGTCTTCGCCATCTGCAGCAGCGAGAACAGCGCTTCCTGCATGCGCGCGCCACCGCTCGCGGAGAACGAGATCATCGGGATGCCGTTCTCAGCAGCATAATTGACGGCGCGTGCAAAGCGTTCGCCCACCACGGAACCCATTGAGCCGCCCATGAACGAGAATTCGAAAGCACAGGCAACCACCGGCTGGCCTTGCAGCAATCCGCTCACACTGACCAGCGCGTCCTTCTCGCCGGTCTTTTTCTGCGCCGCAACGATTCGATCCCGGTAACGCTTGCTGTCTTTGAACTTGAGCGGGTCTTCCGGCTCCAGCTGCGCCGACAACTCCTGCTGTGAATCGGCGTCCAGAAAGTACTCGAGGCGTTTACGGGCACCGATGCGCATATGGTAGTCGCACTTCGGGCAGACCTTGAAGTTTCGCTCCAGCTCATTCCTGTATAACTGCGCATCACAGCGCGCGCATTTTATCCAGACGCCTTCAGGGACGGACTTCGTCCGATTCTCGGTGCTTATGCGCGACGGCATTAATTTTTCGAACCAGCTCATGTCAGCATGATATCCATATAGTTTGAGTACAGCTAGTCGGCCGCCAGGGGCGCCGGAATTTCGCAGATTTCCGGATAGTCAACCGACACCAGCGTTAAACCGTGCGGAGGAGCCGCGATACCGGCCTTTTTCCGATCGCGGCTCGCCAGCACTTTGGCAAGCCACGCAGCAGACGCTTCGCCCGCACCCACTTTCGTGAGCGTACCGCAGATATTGCGCACCATGTGCTGTAGAAAGGCGTTCGCGGACACCGTCAACGTTATCCAGTCTCCACTGCGCGTTACCGCGATGCTGCTGATATTGCGATGCGGTGTATTTGCGCGGCAGCCCGCCGCCCGAAAAGCGGAGAAGTCGTGCTCGCCGAGCAGGTACTGAGCAGCAGCATGCATACGATCGGCATCCAGCGGCTGATAAACCCACCAGGCTCGATGCCGGTGTATTGCCGAGCGCTCCAGGCGATTCAGTATGCGGTAGCGGTAGTGACGAGCCGTGGCAGAGAAACGCGCGTGAAAATCGTCAGCGACCTGTCTTGCCCAGCTAACGCTGATGTCGTCCGGCAGATTGCTGTTAACGCCGAGCAGCCAGCCGCGACTGTCGCGCGTACTCAGCGTATCGAAATGCACAACCTGGCCGCTGGCGTGTACGCCGGTGTCGGTGCGACCCGCACAGATGACTTCAACGTCATGATTTGCAACCGTTCGCAACGCTTCTTCGATGCGCTGCTGAACGCCGAGACCGGTCTTCTGGCGCTGCCAGCCGTTGTACGCCGTACCGTCGTACTCGATGCCCAACGCGATGCGCATGTAAACCCGACTGCGCGTCTATCCGGAGAGTGAATCCAGCAATTGCTGCGCTTGCTGTTTCTGCCCTTCGTCGCCCTCGTCGAGTACTTCCTCGAGGATACTGCGAGCCCCGGACGGATCGCCCATATCGACATAAGCACGAGCCAGGTCAAGTTTCGTGCCGACCTCCGTCATGGTGCGCGCTTCGTGCAGATCGTCACTCATCTCTTCGGGTGCGAGCGACATCGTCGGAACTTCCGCTGTCCCCTCCTGCATCGTCGGGCGCGGTTGCTCAACCGTTGCATCGTCGCGCGGCTGCTCGATCGTATCGCCAATTTCACTGACCTTTAGCGCAGCCGTCAAATCGTCAAGATCCAGATCAACGTCCGTTTCCGCAATCGCCGGCGTTTCGGCCGTCGCTTCGAGATCCGTATTGCCGGTGAAGGCCTCGGGCGGCAATGCCTCGGTCTTCGCAAAATCGAAGTCGTTATCGTCACCCATCGGTGCCAACATCGTCGCATCGTCGTCAGACAGACCGGCAGCCGTTTCTACTGCCATATCCTCACTGAGAATCTGCGTATGCCCGGTTGCGTCCAGCAGACTGTCGTCGATACCGACATCCGTTGACGCCTGTTCCTGCTCTGCCGATGCCATCGGATTCTGGCCCGTTTCGTCTGCTGCCAGTCGTATCCCGGATTCTTCGAGTTCGGAAAGGTCCAGACCTTCGACCATGCCGGTCGCACCTGGGTCAATTTCCGGATTCTTGCCGGTGACGTCCGCCAGATCGACCAGCGCCTCGTTAATGCCGGTATCCGACAAGGCTTCGTTTTGTCCGGTTGCGTCCAGATCGTCCAGTGACGCCAGCTCCGTTTCATCCAGCTCGGCGCCACCGAGGTCGAGTTCGTCAAGGTTGATCTCCGCCGTAGCATCAGAGTCCTGGCCACTGTCGGATATCGCCTGTCCAAGCGATTCGTCGAGGGTCGGCAGTTCGGACGTACCACCTTCGAAGCCACCGAACTGCTCTTCTATCGTTGGCGTCTCGACCGTCGGCACCGGCATCTCAGCGGTTACTTCCGTCATCGACGATTCGACCGTTGGCGTCTGTGCGGTCACATCGAGATCGAGTCCACCACCGTCGGCCTCGTCGACCGCGTCATCGAAATTGAAGTCCACCGCTTCCTGAATCTCGTCAGCACCTGCACCGAGATCGATGATGTCGGACGAACCACTGTCATCAGCACCGAAGTCCATGTCCAGCCCGGCAGCAGCAGCACCGTCATCGTCGAAGGACAAATCGACGGCTTTCGTCGCGCCGGCGACTTCGGCGCCGGCAAACAGACCGTGGTCGGCAGCAATTTGCTGCCCCATGATGACGATCTTGTCCCAATCGGCGCTGTCGTCGTCGCCAACCGACGTCTTGAGTCGTGTCGCAGCATCGACAAACGCGTCGCGATTGCCCCATACGAAGTAAATCTCGCACAGCTTCGACATTAGCGACTTATCGGAAGGGTCGCTTTCCAGCGCCCCGTTGATCAGATCTGCCGCCTGGTCGTAAAGGCCGTAGGCCATATGGAAATCGGCTTCGGCAATCGGGTCCGTCTGGTCGAGATTAACCGCTGTCTCACTGCTGAACGTATCCTCAAGAGAACCGAACGATCCCGATCCGGAAGATTCGCTGTCTCCAAGCTCAGCAGCCGGCGATTCGACCGTGTCTTCGAGTATCGGGTGAACACCTGAGTCCTGTTCGACAACGACGATCGCTTCTTCGGGCGTCGGTGCCTGCATCGTTTCTGTCGCCGACAATCCGCCGACAGCCAGGTCATTGGGGCCCAGCTCGTCGGAATCCAGCGTTTCCCAGGGCCCGGAATCGTCATCGTCGGCACCGCGGCGCATGAACCAGGCCAGGCCGGCAACAACCAGCAACAGTGCGCCAATTATGATGCCCCAGAAGCCGGTCAGGAATTCGATCGCCTGATCGACGATGCTTGTTTCTTCGGCTTGCGGCGTGCGAATAACATCCGTCGGCTGCTCCGCCGCCACGTCAGTCGCGTCGGCATCCGCAGCAGCACTGTCATCGACAAACGGCTCTTCGGTATCGTCCACAAACACGTTATCCAGATCGCCTTCCGGCTCCGGATCGGCCGCGCTATCGACCGGCAACTCGTCGACGGGCAATTCATCGCTGGTATCTGTCAGCGGCGGTTCGTAGATCTCACCGCGAATATCCGCAAGTTCCTGGCGCAACGCGGCCAGTTCATTGTCGCGAATCTCGATCAGCGACTGCTGATTCGGCACGTCGGCTGCTTCAAGTTCCGCGATACGATCAGCGACTTCGTCCTCGCGCGCCTGCGGCTCATAAACTGACGATTCGTCGTAATCGCCGGCCGTCGGCTCAGCGTCTGGTGGTACCAGCGTCAGGCTCGGCTGAGCGGCCGGCTCGGGGACCGTATAGCCGCTGCCGCCGTCCCAGGCGCTGTGCTGTCGCTGCACTTCGCTCTGCGCGTCACCACGATTGATCTGAAATACCTCGTCCGCGCTCGGGATACGAAGACTGGCGCCGGCGCGCAACATATTGATATTTCCGCCAAACGCGTCCCGGTTCGCCTCATAGATGGCAAGCATCGTCTGGTTCATTGTCAGCCGGTTGTCGGGCCGCATTCTCGCCGCAACAGCCCATAAGGTCTCACCGGGCTGGACGACAAAATCACCGCTGCCGGTGGTCGCGTATGGCGTATCGTCGACCGGCGCTTGTGGTTTGGGCTCACTGCTCGTTGTTCGCGCCGGCTGCGAGGGCGGCTGCGAGGGCGGCTGCAAAGCCGCTGGCTGGCGTTCAATCCGGCCGCTATCGGCCGGTGCGGTTTGTCGCGGTGCCGTAACCGGCGGCGGCGCTTGCTCTGTCGGCGCCGCGTAGGTCGGTGGATCCAGTAAGACGGTGTATTCACGCAGTAAACGACCGCTTGACCAGGTCGCTTCTACCAGGAACGTCAGAAACGGTTCGGTCACCGGCGAGCGCGAACGAATCTGTACGACGCTGCCGCTGCCGCCGCTTACAACGTTAAACTGGACTTCCTGCAGGTAAAACGGTCGATCGATGCCGTAACGGGCGAATGTCTCCGCAGACGCCAGCGATACGGTCAGGTCAGCCACTTCATCGGGGCTGGCCGACAGCAATAGAATCTCCGCGCGCAGCGGCTCGTTGAGCGCTGAGTCCAGTGTGATGTCGCCGAGTCCAACGGACCAAACCTCGCTCGAAAGCATGAGGACAAACAGCGATGAGAGACGAATGAATCGTCGCGACATAATGTATTTCTCCAAACCCGAAATCGCCCCGTTATCGACATCCAGTCCGGGGCCGTTCATTGCCTGCGAACTATAGCTTATAGATAGTTTTTTGCCAATATTTCAGCAATTTGGACACTATTTAGAGCCGCGCCCTTACGTATATTGTCGGCCACCACCCAGAGGTTTAATCCACGCTCATGAGAGATGTCCTCGCGGATACGACCGACAAAAACGGGATCGTGCCCCGAACTGTCGGTGACAGCCGTCGGATATTGTCCCATTTCAACCCCGTCCAGGACTTCGATTCCGGGTGATTTCGCCAACAGTTCGCTCGCCGCGTCGGCCGAAATCTTGTCACGGGTTTCGATGTGAATGGCCTCGGAGTGGCCAAAAAAGGTCGGGATACGCACTGCCGTCGGGTTTACCAGGATACTCTCGTCGTCGAGAATCTTGCGCGTTTCCCAGACCATTTTCATTTCTTCCTTCGTATAACGGTTGTCCTGAAAAACGTCGATATGCGGCACAGCATTGAATGCGATTTGCTTGGCACCACCCGTAATCTCCAGAGGGCGGCCATTCAGCAGAGCTGTCGTCTGTCGCACCAGTTCTTCAACCGCGCTGCGTCCGGCGCCCGACACTGCCTGGTAGGTACAGATATTGATGCGCTCGATGCCGACGGCATCGTAGATCGGCTTCAGAGCCACCACCATCTGAATCGTGGAACAGTTCGGATTGGCGATGATGCCGCGGTTTTTGTAGTCCGCGATTGCGTCCGCATTCACCTCCGGCACAACCAGCGGAATATCCTCGTCATAGCGAAACTGCGAAGTATTGTCGATAACGACGCAACCCGCCGCCACCGCCCGCGGAGCGAACTCCTCCGACACCGAGGCACCGGCGGAAAACAGACCGATTTGTACTTTCGAAAAGTCGAATTCGGCGAGGTCTTCAACATCGAGCTGGCTATTGGCGTACTTTACCTGCCGGCCGGCCGAGCGCGCACTTGCGAGCGCGTAAACACGTTCCGCCGGGAATCTTCTTTGCGCGAGAATTTCCAGCAGTGCTTCGCCGACGACGCCGGTGGCGCCGACGACGGCTACATTCAAGTGTTCTGTCATGTACTTGTGGCCCTAGATTTCCGGTGTATCCGACCTGACGTCGGCGTTTTGAGCACGATTTCTCAGATAGTGATCCATAATGACCAGCGCTACCATTGCCTCGGCAATCGGAGTCGCCCGCAGTCCGACACAGGGATCGTGGCGACCTTTGGTAACGATTTCCGTATTGGCGCCGGATTTGTCGATGGTCTTGCCGGGAACGGCAACACTCGAGGTGGGCTTCAGCGCAAGACTCGCCAGAAGGTCCTGCCCGGACGAAATTCCGCCCAGCGTTCCTCCGGCGTCGTTCTTGCTGAAACCATCGGCCGACATCTCGTCGCGATGCTCGCTACCGCGCTGCGTGACGGCGGCAAAACCGGCGCCGAGCTCCACGCCTTTTACGGCGTTGATACTCATCAGGCCGTGCGCGATGTCGGCTTCGAGCTTGTCGAACACCGGTTCGCCGAGCCCGGGTGGAACATTACTGGCAAGGACACTGATCTTTGCACCGATCGAGTCGCCCTGCTCTCTGAGCTCATCCATGAAAGTGTCGAGTTCCGCAACTCGCGAAGGATCCGCACAGAAAAACGCGTTGTCGTCGATGCTGCCGAAATCGGTTGCCGCAAGTTGTATAGGTCCCAGCTGCGACAGATAACCGCGCACTTCGATACCGAGCCTCTGGTTCAGGAATTTCTTGGCAATCGCACCAGCGGCGACCCGCATCGTTGTCTCGCGCGCGGACGAGCGGCCGCCACCGCGGTAGTCGCGAATACCGTACTTTTGCTGATACGTGTAGTCCGCATGCCCGGGACGAAACTTGTCCTTGATATCGCCGTAGTCCTTCGAGCGCTGATCCGTGTTTTCGACCAGCAGACCGATCGGTGTACCGGTGGTCTTACCTTCGAAGACGCCGGATAGTATTTTGACCCGGTCCGCCTCGTTGCGCTGCGTCGTATGCCGGTTGCGCCCCGGTCGCCGGCGATCGAGGTCACCCTGAATGTCGTCTTCGGACAGCTCCATGCCCGGAGGGCAACCGTCCACAATACAGCCGAGTGCAACGCCATGGCTTTCGCCGAATGTCGTTACCGTAAATAATCGTCCAAAAGTATTGCCAGACACCGCTAGAAACCCTGTAAGTCGTTTTTTGTAAGTAAGAACACACCCGCTCCCCCCGCCGCGAAATCCAGCCAGACGAAGGGTACCTCGGAATAAGCCGCCTCGAGCGCCGGCTGGCTGTTGCCGACCTCACAGGCGAGTATTCCATTGTCCGTCAGGAATCGCGAGGCGACGCGCAAAATCTGGTGCACCGCCTCCAGGCCGTCATCGCCCGCAGCCAGACCCAGCACCGGCTCATGGCAGTACTCCTCCGGCATAGTATCCATGTCCTGGCGATCGACGTACGGTGGATTGCTGACGATCATATCGTACTGCCGGCCGCCCAGAGCCGAGAAGAAATCGGAATGCACGGCGCTCACTCGACCCTCAAGTCCATGCTTTTCGATGTTGATAGCGGCTACTTCAAGAGCATCTTCGGAAACGTCGACAGCGTCAACCTTCGCCGAAGGGAAGGCGTGCGCAAGGGCGATCGCGATACAAGCACTGCCGGTCCCGAGATCGGCTGCCATCCGCACCCGGTCGGGCTCGACCCACGGGGCGAACTGCTGCTGAATCAATTCGGCGAACGGGCTACGCGGCACCAGCACCCTCTCGTCGACATAGAACTCGTGGCCGGCAAAAAAAGCCTGATTGATCAAATAGGCCAGCGGTATTCGTTCGTCGACGCGCCGCGCAGCCAGCGCCAGCACCTCGCCGACCTGCGCATCGTCGACATTCGTCGCGTACACGGCAGGCGCATCGTCATGGGACAGCTTCAATACGGCAAACACCAGCCACGCGGCCTCGTCCAGCGGGTTGTCGGTTCCGTGCCCAAAGGCGAGGTCTGCGCCCTCGAAATCTGTCGCTAGCTTGCGGATTAACTGTTCGACATTCATAAGCGACGGCGAATCTATCACGCTGACGACCCAACTGCCTGTAGAATCGCGGGCCCGACAGATTATTTAGCAGCGAGTCATGAACCCAAGGAAGCTCATTTTTGCAGTACTGATCGGCTGCAGCATCGCAGCCGGGCTGTTTGTCAGCATGAAATCCCGCGTACCCGTCGAGCCGCAAGCCGCCTTCATCATCCCGATACCCACCGAACTACCCGAGTTCGCGCTGCTCGACCAGTTCGGTAACGCCGTGAATGCCGATACCTTTCGCGGCCAGTGGGATCTGGTGTTCTTCGGTTTCACACACTGCCCGGACATCTGCCCGGCGACACTGCAGATACTGGCAAGCGTCAACCGCGAGCTCATCGACAGCGGATCAACGTCGGTGCCACGAATCGTTCTGGTGAGCGTCGACCCTGAACGTGACACGCCAGACGTTCTCGGCAAGTACATGGGTTATTTCGGCGCCGACAGTCTCGGCATTACCGGCGAACTCGAGGAAATCCAGAAGCTCACCGCTGCGCTCGGCATCTACTTTTCGAAGGTTGCGACTGACGATGACAACTACGTCGTCGATCACTCCGCCGTCGTGCTCGCAATAAACCCGGACGGCGAATTTTATGCCTTATTCAGCACACCGCACGAAATAGCGAACTATGTGCACGACCTGCCACTCCTTATGGCGCGCAACTAATGCCGGCAATCTACGCTAAAACGCTGCTGGTGCTGGTGTTGATACTTGGTGCCTGCAACAGCGAGAAGCAGGCGCCGCTGGTCGCGACCGATATCGTGATCACAGCAACCATGCCCGGAGGCAAAATGAGCGCCGGCTACCTGTCGCTGCACAACAATACGCGCGATGCCATCCGGATTTCTCATGTTACGAGCCCTCAATTCGACGCGGTGGAAATACACGAATCGTCAATCGACGATGGCATCGCGAAAATGCGCCGGGTTCCCGAGCTGCTGATTCCCGCCGGTTCCACGGTGTCGCTGCAACGCGGGGGATTGCATTTGATGCTAATGCGGCCAACGACGCACTCGGACAGCGTGTCCCTGAGTTTCTTTGACGATACAACGCTGGTGCTCGACGTGTCGGCACCGCTGGGAACGGGCAGTAACTGATGTTGTCGGGATTGTTCGTCGCCCTTCAATACCTGCTGCCGCAACACCTCTTGACGGCGCTGATTTGGCGTATCGCCCGTATTCGGCATGTCGCGACCAAGAACTTTCTTATCACGCGATTCGTCGATCTGTTCGATGTCGAGACCGACGACGTGAAGCTTGAAGTACCCGATGGTTTCGCGAGTTTTAATGAGTTCTTCGTTCGCGAACTCGCGGACGACGCACGACCGGTTGACGACGAAAACAGCAGTATAGTATCGCCGGTCGACGGAACGATCAGCGTTGCCGGTAAGATCCGGGGTGGCGACATCCTGCAGGCCAAGGGCATCGACTACTCTCTCGACGATTTGCTCGCGACCGACCTAGAAGAAGCCAGTACTTACGTTGACGGCCGCTACGCCACGATTTATCTCGCCCCTCATAATTACCATCGTGTGCACGCCCCACTGGCGGGAGAACTGGTTGCGGCGCGTTACGTTCCCGGCAGGCTTTTCAGCGTAAACCAGGCGACCGTCGCCAGAGTCAACGGGATTTTCCGGCGTAACGAGCGCCTCGTTATGCATTTCGCTACCGCGTCAGGCCCAGCTGTGCTGGTGTTCGTCGGTGCGCTGAACGTCGGCAGTATTTCGACGCCGTGGAGCGGCGAACTGCGACCGAAGAAGCACGGTGTTGTTGAGGTGGTCGATCTGGCGCAACACCCGACCACCGTTGAAAAGGGCGATCTGCTCGGTTGGTTCAACATGGGATCCACCGTCATTATGCTGCTCCCCGCGGGTGACTGTGAATGGAACGAAGAGCTGCAGAGCGGCGAGACCGTCAGGGTCGGCGAAACCATCGGACACCGTCCGGACAAGAAACAGTGACGCAGTGGCAACCGGCATCGGGGCCGGATATCGCCAGAGATCGTGCCGCGATGCTGCGGCGTCTGCGTCACTATTTCGAAACGCAGTCGGTGCTGGAAGTCGACACCCCGGCCTTGAGCCGCTTTGCCGTTAGCGACGTACAAATCGAAAGCCTGCAGGTTACCAGCCACCTGAGTGGATCGCCGCTCTACCTGCAGACTTCGCCGGAGTTTTTCATGAAGCGCCTGCTCGCGGCCGGATATCCCGACATCTATTCGATCTGTCGGGTGTTTCGCGACGGCGAAGCGGGTCGCAGACACCAGCCGGAATTCACGCTGGCCGAGTGGTATCGCCTCGGTTTCCAGCTCGACGACATCGTCGACGATACGCTGCACGTAATCGCCGCCGCGACGGCCAGGCCCGATCTCGCCGCAGCCGCCGTGCAGCTCGACTACCGCGATGTTTTCATCGACGTAGCGGGCATCGATCCGCTTGAGGCGCCGCTTACCGAACTGGCAGCAGCGGTCGGTGCGGATGCCGCGCTACTGGAAACGGTCGGCGACGAACGCGATGACTGGCTCGACCTGATACTGACATCGCGCATCGCACCCTCGTTCGCGGCGGACCAACTGACGGTCCTGCGGCATTACCCGGCGTCGCAGGCAGCTCTTGCTCGTCTTTGCCCACACGACGACGCACGCGCCGATCGATTCGAAGTATTCATGGGAACGCTGGAACTCGCCAATGGCTATGTTGAACTTACCGACGCATCGCTGCAGGCCGCTCGAATTGCCGGCGATCAGGCCGATCGTCAACGACGAGGACGCGAGCAACGGCCGCATGACAAGTCGCTCATAGCCGCGCTGGAGTCGGGTCTACCGGCCTGTGCCGGCGTCGCCATGGGAATCGAACGCTTGCAAATGAGCGCCGAAAAGACGGACGATATTCGAAACGTCATTACTTTTCCCTTTGAGAATTCCGATGAATGACCAGGACTTCAAGCTACTCGATTCTCAGCTGCGGGCCCTGCTGGCCGGCGAGACCGATGCTCTGGCAAGTGCCAGCAACTTTGTAGCGCTGCTGTACAACGCCTTCGATGATATCAACTGGCTGGGAATCTATGTCTTGCGTGGCGAGGAACTCGTACTCGGTCCGTTTCAGGGCAAGCCAGCCTGTGTCCGTATCGCCGTTGGCGCTGGCGTTTGCGGAACGGCGGCAGCGGCGCTGACAACGCAGCGCGTTGCGGACGTGCATCAGTTCGAGGGGCACATTGCCTGTGATCCGAATTCCCGCTCCGAAGTGGTTGTGCCGCTGGTGGTCAACGGGGAGCTGGTCGGCGTACTCGATATCGACAGCCCGTCAACGAATCGATTCAGCGCAACGGACCAGCACGGTGTAGAGGGTCTATGCACTTCGTTTTGCAAACTGCAGGAATCGCGTAGCCATTTTATCTAACGAGTCATTTGACGCGCGACACGTATTCGCGAGAACGAGTATCGACTTTGATAACTTCGTTTTGATCGACGAATAGCGGCACACGAACTACCGCACCGGTCGATAGCGTTGCCGGCTTAACGCCACCGCTGGCCGTATCGCCTTTCACACCCGGGTCCGTCTCGACGATTTCCAACTCAACGAAATTCGGTGCCGAGACGAGCAGCGGTGAATTGTTCCAGAGCGTAACACCACACAGGTCACCGTCGGTGATCCAGTCTTTGGCGTCGCCAACAGCCGCTGCGTCGGCCGCGTACTGCTCGAAGTTATCCGGGACCATGAAATGCCAGAACTCACCGTCGGCATAGAGATATTGCATGTCCGTATCCATAACGTCGGCGGCCTCGACCGATTCGCCGGACTTGAAGGTTTTGTCGACCGTTTTCCCGGTCTTAAGATTCTTGATGCGAACCCGGCTGAATGCCTGGCCCTTGCCCGGTTTCACGAACTCGTTCTCGACGATAATGCACGGATTGCCATCGATAATGATTCTCAGTCCGGATTTGAATTCGTTGGTGCTGTAATTGGCCATGAATATCGCTCTGTTGATCTACCCACCCAGCGGCGGCGAGGCGCCATGATACTAGAGTCTGTCGGCGACAACCGTCGAAATTTCGGCTCCAGGCCGCTTTCACGGACCCCGATATCGCTGGAAACATGATTCAGGTCACGGTTTTGATATTCCGGGGACGACGCTGGCGCCGTCAATGTCTAAACTGATCACTCGGTTGACAGGATATGGATATCAGCGGAACTTAACCGTTGCCAGGGATTAGGATTTGAACGGGCGCCAGAGTATCTCTATTGCCGTGCTGACGGAAGATCAGGACGACGTGGCAAACATCAACAGTACGTTGCGTGATGCGGGCCATGCAGCACACTGTCACTGGGTGCCCACCCCCGGCAAACTGGACAGCACACTGGCGGCCGAGGACATCGAACTGCTGATCCTCAACTGCGATCACTACAAGGATTCGATCCGGCAAGTTATAAAAGTCAAAGACCGTTACAACCCTGAAGTGCCGCTGATCGCCACACAGGAAGCGGCGAACGAGGCCGACATTCAAAACGCGATGCAGGCCGGCGCCTGCGACCTCGTTTCAAAGTCGCTGAAGACTCGCCTGCAGTCGGTCGTTACCAGGGAGTTGCGAGCGCTGCGAGTCGAACGTGCTCTCAATTCAACCCTGCAGTCCGCCACCGAATACAAGCGCCAGCTGAAAGATCATATGGGCTCTTCCAGCAGTTCGATAGCGCTGGTACAGGAAGGCATATTTACCGACGTCAACGATGCCTGGATGGCACAGTTTAAGGCGAAAGATAAGGACGAACTTATCGGTATGCCGGTCATGGATACCTTTGAGTCAGAAAGCCAGGCCGCGCTCAAGGGTGCACTGATTGCGACACTCGAAGGTAAGTGGCAAAGCGACGAAAAACTGCTCGTTAAGTCGCAACTGGATACCGGCGAAATCCAACTGGAGTTCCGCAGGTTCGATCTGGACGACGGGCCCTGCGTACAGATTCGCATCGCACCGCAGCTGAAGGTTGCCGAGGAACCCACGAAACTGGTGCATGATGCACTGAAGCGCGATCCGACGACGCTGTTCTACCATCGCGCCCAGTTTATCGAACGAATTACGAAAAGGCTGCGCCGCAAACCCGCTCAGGGCACGCACTGCCTCGTCTATATCCGGCCCGACAATTTCGGTGACCTGGCACGCAAGATAGGCATTCTTAACTCGGAAGACGTACTGGCCCAGTTCGCCGAGGAAATCCGCAAACGTCTGCATCCCCGGGATGTGGCCGGCCGCTTCGAGGGCACTTCGATCATGGTATTGCTTGAGCGGGGCTCAGCGCGAGACGCACAGGTTTGGGGCAAACAGGTCTGCGATCATATCTCGAAGGTTACCTTCGAAGCTGGAGAGAATTCGGCGAATATGACCTGCACTGTCGGTGCATGCGCCGTTAACGAAGTCTTCGCCAGTCTCGAAGAATTCGTCGCCGCCACAGTCAGCGCACACAGGCTGGGCAAACGGGCCGGCGGTAATACTTCTTTCCTCGACGAAAGCGCGGACGAAGATACCAAGCAACGTGAATTCGATGCAATCTGGGTGAAACACCTGAAATCAGCACTGATGGAAAACCGCTTCCGGCTTGCGCAGCTGCCCATCGCCGGTCTGCGCAGCGATTCCGTGAAGATGTACGACCTGTTGGTGCGAATGATCGACGAGCAAGGTAATTCCGTGTTGCCGTCGGAGTTTTTGCCGGCGGCCGAACGTAATAACATCATGAAGAACGTCGATCGCTGGATGCTGCAATCTGCGGTTCAATTCTGCGGCGAAAGCAATGCAGACCGGGTGTTTGTGCGATTGTCGAGACAATCGATAAAAGACACGACGACAGCTTCCTGGATGGAACAGAAGTTTGACGACGAGTCCTTCGACTGCTCGCGGCTGGTTGTGCAGATTCCGGAGCGGGATGCCGCAAAACACATCAAGCAAACGCAAGCATTGGTAAAACATGCTCGCAAACTCGGCATCGGATTTGCGATTGAGCACTACGGGATCGATCAGGAGAGATTTCAGATTCTCGACATTCTAAAACCGGACTACATCAAGATTGACGGCGAGCTTATGCACACGTTAATGACGGATGCGAGTCTGCAAGACGCCGTTGGCAAGATCGTGAGAGCTGCCCAGAAGCGGAACATCAAGACCATCGCAGAACGCGTGGAAAACGCGAATGCAATGGCGGTACTGTTCCAACTCGGTCTCGACTTCATGCAGGGACATTATGTTCACGAACCGGAAGTGGTGCTGCAAGAAGCGGAAAGCGTCGGGGCCATGACCTTAGCCGAGCTATCGGCCGCCGGCGGTAATTAGGTAAAACCGACAGCTTCCATAGTGTGACGCCGTTCACACTCAGATTGAGAACCACCCGCTAACGCCCGATAACCCCGGACAGTACAATAGAACACTGTCGGGCGCGTGTGTTCGAAGCCGACAAATCAACGAATTTTGCGGAGAGTCCGATAGTGAAGAGCACAGCAGGCAGAAACAGTCGAAGTAATCGCAATCTATCAACATTGGTCGCCGTCGGCGGCGGCCTGGCGGCTTTTCCGGCCGCGGCCCTGGAACTCGGTGATGTCACGGTTCAGTCGAATCTGGGCCAGCCGCTGCGTGCAAGCATTGCCTTTGCACTCGCACCTTCCGAACGAATTTCCGACAACTGCGTAACCCTGCGTCCTGGCCGCTCGCTCAGCGGTCTGCCCGCCATCGGGAATGCAGCGATCAGCGTCTCGAACGGCGTCATCATGCTGCGCGGAAGCACGGTACTACGAGAGCCGATGGTTTCCGCTCATGTAGTAATCAATTGTCCATACTCGGCGAATCTCAGCCGCGAGTACATGCTGTTTGTCGATCCGGCAACGCCCGCTTACGAGCAAACGGCAGTTACACAACAAGCTACCCCCGATACCGCACCTGTTGCCGTCACGCCAGCCGTCTCGACGCCAGCTGTTACAGCAGCGCCGGTGGCGAGAACTCCGGCGACGAGAACGCCAGCGCCGGTGCAGAAGGACATCGCTAAATCGACACGCTATCAGGTACAGCCGGGGGATACAGCCGGCGATATAGCGCGCCGCATCGATAACCGGGGCGTCGGCCTGTGGGCAGCCGTGGACGCGATATTCACCGCGAATCCCGATGCTTTCATGAACAATGACCCGAACCAGCTGAAAGCCGGTAGCTGGCTATCGATTCCGTCATTTATCGGTACCGCGCCAATCGTCGCGGCAACCGCGGAGACGGCGATCGAAACAGTGACCGAAACTGCTCAGCCGACCGCTACAGCGGAAACCGAGACTGCGCCAATCAGCGCCACCGCCGGCATCGTGGATACCGCTGCTGTGGCGCCTGATTTGCAAGCCGGCGTCGTCGTGCTGGACGACAACCCGTTCGTCGAGCCTGCTGCTGGAACCGAGAGTGTTGTTATTGGAGACACATCGCTGCAGGGCCCGACCACGGCATCGACGTCACCCAATGTCCCGACCGCGATCATTAGCAGCAACAACGTTGCGAGCGACAGCGATACATCACCGAAATGGCTGTGGTGGCTGGCCGGCAGCGGTATCGCTGTCATCCTCGGCCTGCTGATGTTCGGCCGCCTGCTGCGTGGACGCCCCTCCGAGCCCGCGCTCGAATCGGCTGCTGTACAGCCGCGGCGCCGAATCACCGACACCGAAAAAACTGATACGGAAAGCGTTGCAGCACTGGGAGTCGATTACGATCTCACCGATGAGTCGCCGACCGAGGAAAACCTCGCACTGGACGCGGACCTCATCATCGGCACCGGGCTTGAGGATGGCGCGGCCGCCGAAACAGCCCATGACTTCGGTTTTGGCGTGTCGAATGACGTCGATATCGAGTTACCGTTCGAACCGTTGCCGGCACATTCCGACGATACGGAAATGCTGTCACCGCTGAAAACCGACGAACATTCGATTCTCGATAGCGAAGTGCTGCCAGAAGACGGCGATGATTACGACATGTCGGTCATTATCGACGCCACCAAGATACCGCTGCCCGAGGACATCACCGAGCGCGATCTTAAAGCCGTAAAAGTCACTGAGGAGAATGGCACACTGGTTGCCCAGAATTACACCATCAACCAGGAAATCGACTACGAGATTCTCGAACAGGACTACGAAGACGAAATGACCGCGACGCAGGCTCTGAATCAGGAGATTGCACGCGCGGCGGTCGAACTGGCTGAACGCATCGACGTCGATGCACCCGACGACGGTGACGAAACCACGGCGCTGCCGCTGGCTACCGTGACTGAACTGGACATCACGGCACAGATGCCGGCAAAGCAAGATGCTGTTTCAGACCTTGACGACACGGGCATCAACCAGGCAATAGAGGAAACGGCAGAAATGCCCAAAGAGTCTGGAAAAGCCGGCTAACCGGGCGCGCTACTCCACGCCCTCCAGACGTTCCACCTTGCGCCAGCCCTTCGGCAGCAAGCTGCCGCGAAGCGCACGCTCGCCATAATAATCGTCCAGATCATCCCATTTGATAGTCATCGTGCGGGTACCGCTTTGTACCTGCAGACTGCCATCTTCGGGAATGACGGCGGCGGCAACCATCTTTTCTTCTCCGTCCTTGTATTTCTTGCTCGGAATATTGACCAGTTTATTGCCTTTCCCCTTCGCAAGTTCCGGCAGATCGTCCATTTCGAAAACCAATAATCGACCCAATGAACTTACAGCGGCTATCAGGCATTCGGTATCGACGGGTACCAGCGCAGGAACCACGGCCTTGCCGCCCTGCGGTACCCGGAGTATCGACTTGCCGGCCTTGTTGCGCGAGACAAGATCGCTCAACGTCGCAACGAAACCATAGCCGGCATCACTGGCCAGCAGATACTTTTGCTCGTTAGCGCCGATCATCGCGCCACAGAACCCCGCTCCGTCGGGTGGCTTGAAGCGGCTCGACAAGGGTTCACCCTGACCACGCGCTGACGGCAAGGTACCCGCCATGACGCTGTAAACACGCCCCGTGCTGTCAATAAACATCGCCAGCTGATTGCTGCGGCCCTTGGCTGCAGCGAGATAGTTGTCACCCGAGCGGTAATTCAGGGTTGCCGGATCGATTTCATGCCCCTTCGCCGCTCGCGCATACCCTGCCTGCGACAGAACGACAGTTACAGGCTCGCTGGCCACCAGCTGCGTTTCATCCAGCGCCTGTGCCGCCTCACGCTCGACGAGGGTCGTACGACGATCGTCGCCGTACGCCGATGCATCCTCGATAATCTCTTTCTTGATCAGCGTCTTCAGGCGCGCAGCGCTACTCAACGTCTTCTCAAGGTCGCCGCGCTCGGCGTTCAGTTCATCCTGCTCGCCCCGAATCTTCATTTCCTCAAGCTTCGCGAGATTGCGCAGACGCAGGTTCAGTATCGCCTCGGCCTGAATATCAGACAGCTTGAAGCGCTTCATCAGCACTGGCTTCGGCTCATCCTCCTCACGAATGATCTTAATAACCGCATCAATACTGAGATAGGCCACCAGCAAACCGTCAAGAATATGCAAGCGATCCGTGACGATCTGCAAACGGTGCTTGAGGCGGTTCGTGACCGTCGTCTTGCGGAACTTCAGCCACTCCGTCAGCATTTCGACGAGCGTGAACATGCGCGGCCGGCCATCGAGTCCGATAATATTCATGTTCACGCGCAGCGTACGCTCGAGCGATGTCGTCGCAAACAGATGCGACATCAGCTGCTCAACATCGACACCACGTTTTTTACTAATAACGAGACGCGTCGGTTCCTCATGGTCTGACTCATCACGCAGGTCATCGACCTGCGGCAGTTTCTTGTTGCGCATCTGGGCCGCGATCTGCTCCTGCAGTTTTGCGCCCGATATCTGATGCGGCAACGACGTAATGACGATGTCGGAGCCTTCCATTTTGTAAGATGCCCTGAGCCGCAGAGTACCGCTGCCGGTCGCGTAGATTTCCTTGATATCCGCCGAGGACGAGACCAACTCTCCGCCGGTGGGGAAATCCGGGCCTTTGATGTGTTTCATCAACTGCGCGATGGTCGCCTTGGGATTGTCGATAAGATGTACCAGTGCGCTCGCAACCTCGTTCAGATTATGCGGCGGAACATCTGTGGACATACCGACCGCAATACCGGTTGTACCGTTGAGTAAAAGGTTTGGCAGACGGGCCGGTAAAACAACCGGCTCTCGAAGCGTGCCATCGAAATTGGCGGTCCAGTCTACGGTGCCGTGACCCAGTTCCTGTAACAGGCTCTTTGCGTAAGCTGCGAGACGCGACTCCGTATAGCGCATCGCGGCGAATGACTTCGGATCGTCGGTAGATCCCCAGTTACCCTGCCCGATCACGATCGGATACCGGTACGAGAAGTCCTGCGCCATCAGGACCATGGCCTCATAACACGCTCCGTCACCGTGAGGATGGAACTTGCCAATCACGTCACCGACGGTGCGCGCCGATTTCTTCGGCTTCGATGTCGCCGACAGTCCCAGTTCACTCATCGCGTAAATAATACGCCGCTGCACCGGCTTCAAGCCGTCCCCTATCTGCGGCAGGGCCCGGTCGAGAATGACGTACATCGAATAGTCGAGATACGCCTGTTCCGTGTATTCCTTCAGGGCCTGTTGTTCGACGCCCTCAAGATTCAGACTGTTCTGCATATCACTCATACCTCGGCCAGATTGCCTTTGGTCTCAAGCCAGTTGCGACGATCCTTGGAGCGTTTTTTAGCAAGCAGCATATCCATGAGCTGATCGGTTTTGTCGTGAGCGCTGATGGTGAGTTGCACCAGCCGTCGGGTGTCGCCGTGCATCGTCGTCTCACGCAGTTGCTCAGGGTCCATTTCGCCCAGCCCCTTGAATCGGGTAACCGAGACTTTCGCCTTCTTCTTTTCCGCCTCGATGCGGTCCAGTATCCCCTTTCGCTCACCCTCATCGAGGGCGTAATAAACCTCTTTGCCGACGTCGATGCGGTATAGCGGCGGCATCGCGGCGTAGATATGGCCGGCCAGCACGAGCTCACGGAAATGCCGTAGGAACAAAGCACATAGCAGGGTTGCGATGTGCAGGCCGTCTGAATCGGCGTCAGCGAGAATACAAACCTTGTGGTAACGCAGCCCACTGATGTCGTCGCTGCCTGGGTCAACGCCAAGTGCGACCGAGATATCGTGCACCTCGGTCGAAGCCAGGATTTCACCCGTCTCGACTTCCCAGGTGTTCAGTATCTTGCCGCGCAACGGCATGATGGCCTGTGTATTCCGGTCTCGAGCCTGCTTCGCGGAGCCGCCGGCGGAATCGCCCTCGACCAGAAACAATTCGCACAATTCCGGCTCCTGCGAGCGGCAATCGGCCAGTTTCCCGGGCAGTGCCGGCCCCGATACGATCTTCTTGCGCACTACTTTCTTGGCCGCTTTGAGGCGCTTTTGCGCCTTGCTGACCGCGAGCTGGGCTATTTGATCGCCGGTTTCCGGGTGCTGGTTAAGCCATAACGAGAAATTATCCTTGATAAGACCTGCCACAAAGGCGGCTGACTCTCGTGACGACAACCTTTCCTTCGTTTGCCCCGAGAACTGCGGGTCCTCGAGCTTCGTACTAAGGATGAAACTCAAACCGTCCCAGACGTCTTCCGGCGCGATCGCCACACCGCGCGGCAACAGACTGCGAAATTCACAGAACTCGCGCAGCGCATTGGTCAGGCCTGTACGCAAACCGTTAACGTGCGTACCACCCTGTGGCGTCGGTATCAGATTGACATAGCTTTCGGTAACACTCTGACCGCCATCGCTTGTCCAGACCAACGCCCAGTCGACGGCTTCGTTGTTGCCGGTAATACTCCCGGAAAACGGCTCCGCCGGCAGTGTTTCCGCCGCGCCGATTTCCTCCAGCAGATACTCCTCAAGGCCGCCGGCGTAACACCATTCGACCTTCTCTTTCGGTTTCTCAACCTTAAGCCGCACCGTGACACCGGGGCATAGTACGGCCTTCGCGCGCAACGCATGTTTCAGGCTCTTCACCGAAAACTTCGCAGAGTCGAAGTACTGCTCGTCCGGCCAGAAACGAATCGTCGTACCGGTATTGGCCTTGCCGACTTTACCGACAACCTCGAGCTTGCCGCGTTTCTTGCCGCCGGCGAAGCTCATGTTGTATTCCTTGCCGCCGCGACGAATCCAGACCTCCAGGTTTTTCGACAGCGCATTCACGACCGACACACCAACGCCATGCAGGCCACCGGAGTACTGGTAATTGTCGTTGGAGAACTTGCCGCCGGCGTGCAGGCGCGTCAGGACCAGTTCGACGCCGGGAATCTTCTCTTTGGGGTGTTTATCGACCGGCATGCCACGCCCGTCATCCGATACTTCCAAAGAACCGTCCTTGAAGATCGTGACTTCGAGCTTCTTGCAGTGCCCGGCAAGCGCTTCATCGATGCTGTTGTCGATAACCTCATGCGCGAGATGATTGGGGCGCGAAGTGTCGGTATACATGCCTGGCCGGCGCCGTACAGGCTCCAGCCCGCTCAGGACTTCGATGTCCGCAGCGTCGTATCGTTTGCTCATCAATCAACCAGAAAAATGCCCGGCGGCAGTTTATCCTGAATGCCCGATGCATGCATCCGCTATATCGAGGCCAGGTCGTTAAGTAGCGACAGGCGTACGTTGTCTGCAACGCTGACTTCGACCCGATAGTTGTCGTGATCGATACCAGCGATCAACGCCGCGCCGGAACGCAACGCCGCGGATTGTTCCGTCGGCAGCTCGAAGCGCAGGAAATGGACCGCGGAGGTTTTGCCTTCATCGGCCCGTTCAAGATCTTCGTCGGCAATAGCAAACACCCGAGCGAAATCGACAACCTGTATGTAAATGCGGTTCTCAATACCGACCAGCCGCGTCAGCATCTCCCGGCGCTCCTGTTCCTCGGGAAACTCGACCATGAACGTCGCTTTCCAGTTCGAGCCGTCGGGAATCAGAGCATTGTAAGTCTCGAGCTCCTCATTGATGCCGTCAGCCTCGAAGATCCGCTCGATACGCAACATTTCCTGAACCTGATACTGCATGGTCAGGCGATCTTCAAAATACAACGCTGCGTTAGTACCAAGACCGAGGCGGCGATTGCGCTTGTGCATCATGACGCTGTCACGGAATGCAGGGCGTTCCTCGGCGTATTGTTCCAGGCTCAGCAGATCGTCGCGG
Source organism: Woeseiaceae bacterium (assembly GCA_021773035.1). GTDB lineage: Bacteria > Pseudomonadota > Gammaproteobacteria > Steroidobacterales > Woeseiaceae > UBA1847. Next base: position 72,551 of record JAJFKU010000018.1, on the reverse strand, counting down.
GTCAGTTTTTGCATGTCAGATTCCATAGGCGGTGCGCAGCAGGCTCATCGGATGATTCGCGTCGTATTCGTCCATGTCGAGAACGATTTGTTCGGCGGCCATGGGACAATCGCTGACAAAATGATCGGCCTCGCTGCGTTTCAGTTTGTTGATGACCGGGCGTGCAATCTTCCTCGATATCTCATGAAACTCTTTCTTCACCGCGTATGTTCCGTCGTGACCCGAACACCGCTCTATGGCATCGACCTCGGTATCCGGAACCAACTGCAGCACATCTCGCGTCTTCAGCCCGATATTCTGCACTCGCAGGTGGCAAGGCACCTGATAGGAGACCTTCCCAAGTGAGGTCTGAAAATCGGTTTTCAGTACACCGTCTTTGTGTCGCAACATGAGGTACTCGAACGGGTCGTACATCGCATCGCGGACCTTGGCAACGTCAGCATCGTCCGGGAACATCAGCGGCAATTCCTGCTTGAACATCAGCGTGCACGACGGAATCGGCGTCACAATGTCCCAGCCCTCATCCACCATTGCGGCAAGCACCGGAATGTTGATTTCTTTGGCCTTTGCGACTGCATCGAGATCGCCGAGTTCGAATTTGGGCATGCCGCAGCAGGCTTCCTTCTCGGCCAGCGCCAACGGAATGCCATTATGTTCGAAGACGGCGACCAGATCCTCATTGATAGTCGGGTGATTTCGATTGCCGTAGCAGGTCGCGTACATCACGACCTTACCTTTGGTAGCGGCACTCGGATTGGCGTCGGCCTCACCCGCACCCCGCAGACGCGATAAGCGTTTGCGCGCCGTTTTTGAGTGATACTCCGGTACCGCTGCCCTGTGGTGCACTCCAAGTGTGCTTTCCAGAAGCTTGCGACCCGTCTTGCTGCGATTTGCGGCATTGACGACATCGACCACAACCGGAATCCCGGCAAGACTGCCGACAGTATCCGTGGCACTCAGCACCTTGTCGCGTACCGACGCACCCTGTTTCCTGAAGCGCACCGCCTTCGCCCGCAGCATCAGATGCGGGAAATCGACATTCCATTCATGTGGCGGCACATACGGGCATTTCGACATGTAACACATGTCGCACAGGTAGCAGTGATCGACAACGTCCCAGTACACCTTCTTTGGAACGCCGTCGACCTCCATCGTTTCCGACTCGTCGACGGCGTCGAAGAGTGTCGGAAACGCATTGCAGAGACTGAAACAGCGGCGACAGCCGTGACAGATATCGAAGACACGTTCGAGCTCCTCAAAAAGAGGAGCTTCGTCGTAAAACTCTTCAGACTGCCAGTCCAGCGGGTGCCGGGTCGGCGCCTCCAGACTGCCTTCGCGTCTACCGCCGGACAATCAACTAATCACAGTCAACGATCGAACGATCAGTCGTCGAGCGCATCAAGCGCTTTCTGGAATCGGTTGGCGTGCGAGCGCTCCGCCTTCGCCAGCGTCTCGAACCAATCGGCAATCTCGTCAAAGCCCTCGTCGCGCGCTGTCTTGGCCATTCCAGGATACATGTCGGTGTACTCGTGCGTTTCGCCGGCAATCGCTGCCGCCAGATTCGACGACGTGGCGCCAATCGGCAATCCGGTTGCCGGATCCCCGGTTTCTTCGAGGTATTCCAGGTGACCATGAGCGTGGCCGGTCTCGCCCTCTGCCGTGGACCGAAATACGGCGGCAACGTCGTTGTAACCTTCTACATCCGCTTTCGCTGCGAAGTACAGATAACGGCGGTTTGCCTGTGATTCGCCCGCAAATGCATCTTTAAGATTCTGCTCGGTCTTGCTGTCTTTCAATGACATTTCTAGCCCTCTGAGGTGAGAATTATTCTCGTTTAGAATGATTCTAAACGATCGGCAACTCTAGTCCGCAGCAATTGCACTGTCAACCATGAAGCATTGACGTTCCCGGAGGGCGCCTGTAGCTTAACGACGCTGCTTATCAGGGACGGAAATCATGGCTGCTGCCAAAAAAATCAATCTGGAGAAGTCGCTAGGCGACCTCGAGGGTCTGGTTGAAGAACTGGAGTCCGGGGATTTACCGCTCGAGACCGCGATGAAGAAATTCGAGGAAGGCATCAAGCTGACCCGCGGTTGCCAGGCTGCACTGAAGGAAGCCGAACAGAAGGTGCAGATTCTGCTGCAGAGCACTGGGGGGGAAGAACTCGAGGATTTTGTCGTTGACGAGGATTAGTGCTGCCAGCCTTGGGAGGTCTTTTGCTTCTTCGCGACCCACAGGCGAAGCAAAAGACCTCCCAAGGCTGGCAGCACACTTTGCCGCGTAATTATAGAATCTCCGGTTTACTCGGACATTAGTTCCAGCAGGGCGACTACTGTCGATTCCACGCCTGCGGTTACGGCGGGCTCCGGGGAAATTTTGAACAGCGGCGAGTGATGGCTTGGAACGGCTGGGCCGCCGGCTGCTTCCGCGTCAAAGTCTTCCTGCGGCGTTCCGCCAATGGCCCAATAGACACTGGTAATGTTCGGGTTAACCGTGAAGAACGGGAAGTCCTCGGCACCCATTCCCTTGGTCGGAATGTCCACGACCGCCTCATCCCCCAGCGATTCGGACCAGGCCTGCTTCAGGCGACGCGCCAGCACTGCGTCGTTAATCGTCGGTGGCACACTTTCGTTCGAGACAATGACCTCCGGAAGCTTGTCATCCGGCAGGCCGGCAACGCGACCCATGTTTTCCGCGATGCGCTTGATGCCGCTCAACAGAATGTCCCGCGTCTGGTTACTGGTATTCCTGACCGTCAACTGCAGATGCGCGCGGTCGGAAATGATGTTGTGCTTGGTGCCGGAATGAAATGAACCAACCGTAACGACCCCCGGGTCGCGCGGTGACAGCTCGCGTGCAACCAGCGTCTGCAGCGCAAGCACGATCTGGCTGCCAAGTACGATGGGATCCTTGCCGCGGTGTGGATGTGCACCGTGTGCACCGACGCCGTGAATGATGATATCGACCGTGTCGGCACCGGCATAGGGACTGCCTTCCGAGACGTTAATGACGCCTGCAACGTCATTCGATGAGACGTGAAACGCGAGTGCGTAGTCAGGGGTCCCGAAGCGGCCCCAGATATCGTCGTCGCGCATGGCCTGCGCACCCAGCACCCGTTCTTCGGCCGGCTGCACGACCAGCATCAGGGTACCTTTCCAGCTATCCTTGTGCGCAGCCATGTGCCGCGCAGTGCCGACGAGACTCGTGATATGCACGTCATGCCCGCAGGCATGCATCGTGTAAACCGTGTTGCCGGTGATCGGATCTTTCTGCTGCGCCCGCGACGCGTTCTCCAGGCCGGACTTCTCTTCGACCGGCAGACCGTCCATGTCGGCACGCATCATAACCAGTGGGCCGGCACCGTTTTCCATGATCGCGACAACGCCGGTGCCGCCGACCCCCTCGGTTACATCGAAGCCGGCAAGGCTCAGTTCAAGTGCCATCCGCCTCGCGGTCTCATGCTCAACCGTCGACAGTTCCGGATTACGGTGAAAATGGTCGAACAGCCCGGCAAGATGCTCGTCGTAATCTTTCTGCACGAGATCGGACAGTTCATCCGCACCTGCCGGGACGACAAATACGAGTGCTGCAAGGAGCCCTAGGCGCTTAGTCATTTGCTTTTCCCCTGTTCATATCGCCCGCTAGTTTAGCGTGACTGGCGTTTTTCGTGTAAATATTGTTCATATAAGGAATAAAAGTCGCGGCAAAACATCAAGCGACACGACGGGAGAAACCGCCTTGAACGCAATCGTGATCGAGAAGAAGACCTACGAGCCGGTCGAATTCAGCGGTACCACCGGTCAGTATTTTCGCATCTGGATAGTAAATCTGGCACTGACCGTGCTCACGCTGGGCGTTTATTCGGCTTGGGCGAAAGTGCGCAAAGAGCGCTATTTCTATACCCACACGAGTATCGCCGGCAGCGAATTCGACTACCACGCCAACCCACTGTCCATTTTGATCGGCCGCGTTATTGCGGTGATCCTGCTGGGCGCCTATTTCGGTTCGGGCTACATCCATCCGCTCGCGCCCTTCCCGGTCCTGATTCTGACATTCCTGGTCTCTCCGTGGCTGGTCGTGCGCTCGCGTATTTTCCGGATGCGCGTCTCTTCCTATCGCGGTATTCGTTTTACCTTCAAACCTGCCTATGCGGAGGCCTTCAAGGTCTACTACCTGGCTGCGCTGGTCACGGTCGTCTCCTTTGGGCTGGCCACGGGAACCGCGAACTACATGCGCAACAAGTTCGCGGTCGCGCACTCGGGCTTCGGTCAGACCGGCTTCAAGTTCGGTGGCAGACATTCGGGCTTCGTCGCTATCTTCTGGAAGTTCGTGGGCCTGTCGATTCTTATGGGAGTTGTCGCCGTTTCCAGCAGCGCATTATTGCTGCCTCTGCTGCCGTCAGCGAATGGCGCCGATGAAGTCTCGATCGGCGTGCAGGCAAGCTTCCTGGTCATGCAGATACCATTGCTCGTCGGCTACCTCGCAGTCGGCGTCTACTACCAGGTACGCTTGAGAAACTACATCTGGAATACATCGACACTCGGTGAGAACAGTTTTCTATCGACCCTCTCTGCTCAGGAAATGTTTGTCATCTATCTGACCAACATCCTCGCCATCATCTTCTCGCTGGGGCTATTGACTCCCTGGGCGCAGATCAGGCTCGCGCGGTATCGTGCCGAGCATCTGGAAATCGCACTGAGTGATGACTGGGAAAGCTATCTCGCGGCCAGCGGCGCGGAGGGTTCGGCGCTGGGCGACGAAGTCGGGCAGGCATTCGACGTCGATATAGATATCGGCTTTTGATGAGAACCACGGCAACTTACTTCGACGGAAAAAGCGCCCAGGCGCACGACGCCACGCTGGAGCTTTTCGGTCCAACGGTGCAGGTTACGCTGTCCGATCGTGCATTCTCGGTCAACAATGAAACTTCGCGCGTCGTTGAACCTCTGGGCAACGGCGACTGGGCGATTGAGTTACCGGACAGACAGCAGATCAGGTTCACGAACAAGGAATTCGGCAATGCGCTGTGCGTGGAGTTTCGTGAAAGTCGCTTCGTCGGTCGCATGGAGCGATCCTGGCGCTGGGCACTGCTGGCGCTGATAGTGGCTATCGCGGGAAGCTGGGCAATACTCACGTTTGGTGTGCCGGTTGCGGCACGCCATATCGCTTTCGCCGTGCCGCCGGAACTCGATAAGAAGCTCGGCCGTGAGAGTATCGACCTCCTCGACAGAATCATGTTCGAGGAAAGCGAGCTGTCCGACGATCAGACGGCACCGATACGGGCGGCCTTCGCAAACATCCTGGCAGAACATCCGGAATCTGCAGATTATCAGCTCGTGTTCCGTTCTGCGGACGCGATCGGCGCAAACGCTTTCGCCGTGCCGGGTGGCCTGGTCGTCGTGACTGACCAGATGGTCGGGCTATTTGAGAACGACGCCGAAATCGCGTCTGTCCTGGCGCACGAGGTCGGGCATTTGCGCTATCGGCACAGTCTGCGAATTCTTCTGCAAAACTCGGTAAGCGCCGTGTTCATTGCCGGGTTGACAGGTGACTTATCAAATATCACCGCACTATCGGCGACGGTGCCGACGGTTTTGATGCAGGCCAAGTATTCGCGTGATTTTGAGCATGAGGCCGACGGTTTCGCTTTCGACTACATGGAAGCGCACGGAATGGATATGAATGCGCTGTCAAACCTCCTGCAGCGTGTCGATGCCGGCGCCGATCGACCCGGCAGCAGCGGTATCGGCGATTGGCTGTCCAGTCATCCGCAAAGCACGGAACGCAACCGCGACACGACCGAGTAGAGTTCGCGCTAGGTGTTGGCGCCGCCCGTACCCTGCAGACGCGTGATAAGCGAACGCAGGAAGACCTTGTTAAAGCGCAGCTGACAGGCCGATGAGACCTGCTCCATGAGCGTCGAACTTACACGCAAAATCGTCACCTGGCCGTCAGCCTGAATCGATGCCTGGCGACGTGCCCCACGTACGTAGCTGGTTTCGCCGAAGCAGTCACCGTTGCCCATCTTGCCGAGGTTATTGCCGTTTGCCTGTACGTTTACGGACCCCGCGACGATGATATAGAAGCGATCGTCGACTTCGCCCTCGCGTACGATGTCTTCACCGGCCTGGTACTCATGCCAGTCCGACGCTCTCAGCACTTCCCATATCTCGGCGTGCGAGAATTCGTGGAAGAACGTGAGCGTGCGCAGAAGATCGAAATGCTCCTGGTTGTCCAGACTGTCGTACTTCTGCCGCAGGTCCTTATAGACACGCGTCAGCTCGGCAGCCATCGCATTGCCGGTGACCAGGCGCTTGGCCGGGTCTTTTTGCATCGTCGTCATGACGACATGCTCGAGCTCCTCCGGCAAGTCGTCGCGATAGGTGTGAATCGGCGGTGGTGTCGCGTACACGATTTGATGCAGGAGCTTGGAAAGATTGTCGGCGCGGAACGGGCGAAAGCCGGTGAGCAGTTCGTACATCACGGCCCCGAGAGAATAGAGGTCGGAGCGTGGCGTCAGCTCCTCCGACTGCACCTGCTCGGGCGACATATAACTGGGTGAACCGGCGATGCCCTCGATACGCGACACTTCCGAGTCGCTGACGATAGCGATACCAAAGTCGATAATGCGGACGTCATTGTCGATCGTCAGCATTACATTCGAGGGTTTGATGTCGCGATGGATCACACCGCGACCGTGTGCGTAGTGCAGTGCCTTGGCACACTTGTAAATGATCTCTACAACGTCATCGACGCGCAGCAGGTTGTCGGGGCGACAATAGGCGGCCAGCGTTCTGGCGCCTTGAATATGTTCGGTAACGACGTAGTAAGCACCGTCTTCTTCGCCGGCGTCGTAGATCGGCATGATATTCGGGTGCTGCAGCATGCCGACCATGTGCGCTTCGTTGAAGAACATTTTTCTAGCGACGCGAGCGCGTTCTGCATCGGCGTCTTCTTCAGTGTTGTAAACCTTGATCGCAACATCACGACGATAATACGGATCGTGAGACAGGTAGACCATGCCGGTGCTGCCCCTGCCAATTTTGTTGATAATGACGTACTTACCGATCTTCTCAGGCACGTCGGGAGCGCGCTGAATATCAGTGACGTTGGTAGCCATTTTTTCTCATCTGCTCAAGTCATGAGCCACCCGTACAAACCCAGTAAGACTGCGGCGTACAGCGCGGCTACGAGGTCGTCCAGCATAATTCCGACACCTCCACCCAGTCTGTGATCCAGGTCTCTAATCGGCCAGGGTTTTACAATATCCATCAGGCGAAAAAGGCCAAACGCCAACAGCCAGCCTAACGGCGTTAGCGGCGCGACCAGCAAGGTCGCGTACATACCGACGATTTCGTCCCAGACGATGCCACCGTGGTCATGTACGCCTATACGACGCGCGCTCTCGCCACAAATCCAGATACCCGCGAGTGCCGTAGCGACCAGCACGCCCAATTGAACATAAAGCCCAAAATCCATCGTCAACCAGAACAACAGGACGCCCGGCAAAGAGCCGAAAGTACCGGGCGCAAACGGTGCCAGCCCGGTGCCGAAACCGAAGGCAAGAATATGCACCGGATCGCGCATGACGGTGCGAGCGAGGTTTTCGGGTTGCTGCGTCATCGGAAGTGACGGTAACCGCTATCGTTCAGTTCCACAATCTCGCCCTGCCGGCGGCAGATCAAGCCAGCCGACTCCGTAATCGCACCGATTCTTGTAACGTCGGGAATTTCCGACACCGAGTCTTCGTCCGCCGTAAAACACAGCTCGTAATCGTCACCGCCAGTCATCGCCAGACGCACCTGCTCGTCGGCATCGAAATTCTCCCGCACTGCGGGCGACAGCGGCAGCCTGTCAATATCGATTTCAGCTCCAACCTGGCTGGCCGCCAGCAGCTTACTGATATCTCCAAGCAAACCGTCCGAAAGGTCGATAGCCGCACTCGCCCTGCCAACGAGCGCCCGACCGGTTAGGACACGCGCAGTGGGCCGCAGGAATCGGCGTAGCAGAAACTCATCCTTTGCACCGCGCTGTAAGAGCCGCAGTCCGGCCGCGGCATCGCCCAGGGTGCCGGTGACATATATCCCATCGCCATGCTTCGCACCACGGCGCAGCAGCGCCTTGCCCTCGTCGACCTCACCGCTTATCGCGACAGTCACTATGGTCGCCGGACCCCGGGTCGTGTCGCCACCGACCAGCGCAAGATCGTGCTCGTCTGCTGCGGAAAAGAGGCCGTCGCTAAACGACTTGAGCCACCGCTCGTCAGCCTTGTCGATGGTCAGCGCCAAGGTCATCCAGCGCGGGTTCGCCCCCATTGCGGCGATATCTGACAGGTTCACGGCGACAGCGCGATAAGCAATATCGGCGGGATCCGCAGTGTCCGGAAAATGCACACCCTCGACGAGCGTGTCAATCACCTGAACCTGCTGCTTATTACTGCCGGGGACCAGGACTGCGCCGTCGTCACCGATGCCTTCCACTACCCCCGCGACGTTACGCCGGCGATCGAAGTAGCGGCTGATGAGCTCGAACTCGTCCATGGAGAACTAGCCCTGCGCCTGAGTCTCAATCTCTCGGAAGGACCTGGCCGCAACGTCCAGGCAGGCATTGATGTACTTATGCCCCTCGATGGAGCCAAAACGTTTGGCAAGATTCACACACTCGTTAATCACGACCCGGAACGGAATTTCCGACCGGGATTCGAGCTCGTAGACGCCAATCAGCAGAATCGCGAGCTCAACGGGATCCAGCTGTTCCAGCGGACGATCAATAAGCTCATCGATTTTTTTCTCAAGCTCGTCCTGCGAATCACTGATCTTCGGAAACTGCTCGTCGAAATACGCCTGATCGACACGCTGATAGGCCGCCTGCTCGTGAAACTGCGCAAGCAGTTCGGCAGTCGAATGGCCGGCGATGAATTTCTGATAGAGCGCCTGCACCATTAACTCGCGTGCGCGAGTTCGGGCGCCGGCTCCTTTTGAACTGGCCTTGCTCATCGATACGTCCCTTTGGCTTTAGTCGATGCGACGCAACAAATTGACCATCTCAATGACAGCCAGAGTCGCTTCTTCGCCCTTATTGCCGGCTTTGGTGCCGGCACGTTCAATTGCCTGTTCAATTGTGTCGACGGTCAAAACACCGTTGCCGACCGGCAGACCGTACTTCATAGAAACCGCGGTAACGCCTTTTACACATTCACCGGCAACGTAATCGAAATGCGGAGTGCCACCTCGTATCACAGCACCGAGCGCAATGATGCCGTCAAAACGACGTGTCGCGGCAACCTTGTCAACGGCGACCGGCATTTCGAACGCGCCGGGTACGCGAACGATTTCGATATTGCCGTCCACGGCACCGTGTTGCCGCAAACAATGCAGTGAGCCCTTGAGCAGCGACTCGACAATAAACTCGTTGAAGCGGGCCGCAACTATCGCGAAACGTCCGTCGCGAACGATGACGTCGCCCTGTGTTGTCTTTATCTTATCCATCCGCTGCCCGTATTCTCAGACGTACTCGGTGATTTCGAGATCGAAACCGGAAATCGCGTACATGTGTTTAGGCGCCGATAATACACGTATTTTGCTGAGCCCGAGGTCGCGCAGTATCTGCGCGCCGACACCGTAGGTTCTGAGTACCTCGTCGCCCGCGCGCCGCTTCTCAAGCTCGTCGCGATGCTGCCCGAGCGTTTCGACGGAATCCATGAAATCTCGCGATGACTCCTGATCGCGCAACAACACGATGACACCGACCTCTTCTTCGGCGATACGCTCAATGGCGGCACTCAACGGCCAGCCCAGAGAACGGCTCTGCACGCCGATGACGTCGCCCAGTGTGTCCTGTAAGTGCACCCGAACCAGCGGCGTGTCAACGCTGTCGAGATCACCTTTGACGAGTGCGACATGGACAGCGCGGTTAACATGGTCGTCATAACAATACAGCGTGAAATCACCGTGCGCCGTTTGCACGACTTCCTTGCCGATACGTTCGACATTGCGCTCAGTATCGAGACGATAACGAATCAGATCTGCGATAGTGCCAATCTTGATATCGTGTTGCTTGGCGAAAATCTCGAGGTCCGGCCGGCGCGCCATGCTGCCATCCTCCTTGAGTATCTCGACGATAGCAGCCGCAGGCTCGAGGCCCGCAAGACGCGCCAGATCGCATCCGGCTTCCGTGTGTCCTGCCCGCGTCAGCACACCGCCCGGCTGCGCCATGACGGGAAAGATATGGCCCGGCTGACTAAGGTGCTCAGGTCTCGCGCCCGGGGCCACGGCAGTCTTGATCGTATGCGCCCGATCGTGTGCCGAAATACCGGTTGTTATGCCTTCCGCCGCTTCAATGGAAATGGTGAAATTGGTTGCATGATGCTGGTCTGTGTCGCTGACCATCAACGGCAGGCGCAGCTGTTTGCAACGTTCCCTGGAGAGCGTCAGGCAAATCAGTCCGCGCCCGTGGGTTGCCATGTAGTTAACGTCCTCAGGGCGAACTTTCTCCGCCGCCATGATCAGATCGCCTTCGTTCTCGCGGTTTTCATCGTCAACCATGATGACCATCTTGCCGGCCTTGATATCGGCGATGATGTCCGTGATATCGGCAAACGGAGTATTTACAGCGTTTGGGTGTATCGTCGTGTTGTCAGGCATAACCGTGCGCCTTTAGAAAATCGAGTGAAATGCCGTCATCGTCCTTGCTGATGAGTCGCTCAAGATAACGCGCCAGCAGGTCGACTTCGACATTGACAATGGTGCCGACGGCGTAGTCGTCGATCGTCGTGACCGCCGCGGTATGAGGAATGATATTCAATTCGAAGCTGTTTCCCGATACTTCGTTAATGGTAAGGCTGACACCATCGATGCAGACCGAGCCTTTTTTCGCGACGTAGCGAGCGTACTCCGATGGTATTTCAATGACGATTCTTATCGAGCGAGCATCCGCCGTGCGCGATGTCACCGTGCCGATACAATCGACATGTCCGCTCACCAGGTGCCCTCCCAGTCGCTCGCCAAGGCTGATTGCAGGTTCCAGGTTCACGTCGGACCCGGCACTGAGTTTTCCCAGCGCGGTCACATCCAGCGTTTCGACAGAGACGTCGGTGTCGAATCCATCTTCGTGCAGCGCCACAGCCGTCAGGCAGACCCCATTGACGGCGATACTCTCACCGATGTCATAGTCACTCCAGGGAAGGCCGGCCGAACTGACGGTCAGCCGAACGTCGCCGCCCTGCCGCTGCATTGCGGTTACTGATCCTTTGGCTCTTATGATTCCGGTGAACATGTTAATCCTGACGACTCGGAGTCGCTGTTATTCGGGTGTCATCACCAACCCGGCGAACGTCCGTGATGTTGAGCGTTGCCCGATCCGCCAACGACGACCACGACGGCGTATCGAGCAGGCCCATGGTCTGGCTGCCCATCATATGCGGCGCCTGATAAATCACAAGCTCGTCGATCCGGCCGGTTTCGAGCAGGTGACCGGCAAGCACCGGTCCGGACTCTACCAGTACTTCATTGACGCCCCGCTTGGCGAGTTCGCCGAGGACCGCATCTGTGTCAACCCGACCGCCGGGGTCGGGGAAGACCAAAACTTCCGCAGCAGACTCCCGCAACGCCTCGCTTCCGGGACCGGCCTGTGCGCAGCATACAAGGGTTGCGCCCGGCAACGACAGCATAGCCGCGCCTGGCGGCATCCGGCAGCGGCTGTCGAGCACGACCCGCAGCGGCTGCAAATCGCCGGTGTCCAGCTCCGCGCTGCGAACGTTCAGGGACGGATCATCTGCCAGCACCGTGCCAATGCCCGTCAAAACGGCACCGGAGCGTGCGCGCAGGCGCTGCACATCAGCGCGCGCCGCATCGCCGGTGATCCACTGACTCTCGCCAGTTGTCATTGCGATGGCACCATCGAGACTTGCCGCCAGCTTCAGACGAACGAACGGTCGCTGTTGCGTGACTCTGCTGAAGAATCCCCGGTTCAGGCTTTCGGCTACCGACTGCATGAGTCCGGTCCGCACTTCGATACCGGCATCGGCGAGCAATTTCAGGCCGCCGCCGGCAACATCCGGGTTGGGGTCCGCTATCGCGACGACGACCCCGGCAACGCCCGCCGCTATCAACGCCTCCGCACATGGCGGGGTCCTGCCATGGTGGGCGCAGGGTTCAAGTGTAAGATACGCCGTCGAACCGCGCGCCTGCCCGCCCGCCATCTGCAGAGCATTGACCTCCGCGTGGGCGCTGCCGGTTCGCTGGTGCCAGCCCTCGCCGACGACCGTATCGCCCCTGGCGAGTACACAACCGACAAGCGGATTGGGATGCGCCGTGTAGCGGCCGCGTTCGGCGAGCTGTAAGGCGTGCGCCATATGCGCGCAATCTCTGTGCGTGAAACCGGACATGTCTGTTATTTCTTGGTTTTCTTGCCGAGCAGTTCCGGCAGCAGGGACATTTGCTCACGGCTTGCCGCCGTTTCCGAGATCTTCTGCAGGCGTTTTATCTCGTCCTCGAACTCGGTAATGTCCTGGAAGCGGCGATACACCGATGCGAATCGCACGTAGGCGACCTCGTCGAGCTCGTGTAACTCCTGCATCACGAGTTCGCCGACCAGGCGTGACGGCACTTCGCGTTCGCCCATGGTTCTTAACTTATGGATCACGCGACCAATGGCCTGCTCGAGTTCGTCGCTCGGTACCGGACGCTTTTCGAGGGCGCGCACCATGCTGCTGCGAACTTTGACTTCGTCGAATGGCTGGCGGGAATTGTCGTTCTTGATCAGACGGGGCATCACCAGCTCCGCGGTTTCGAAGGTCGTGAAGCGCTCGTTACAGGCCAGGCACTGGCGCCGCCGCCGTATCTGCCGGCCATCGCCCGCGAGACGCGAGTCGATCACCTTGGTTTCTTCGTGAGCGCAGAACGGACAGTGCATTGCGTTAGTTGATCGGGCGCTCAGCCATAGACGGGGAATCTCTGACAGAGATCCAGCACCTGGTTCCTGACCCGATCGATAATTTCCTCGTTGTCGACATCGTCCAGTATATCCGCTATCCAGCCAGTGAGTTGGCGGGTTTCCTCGACGCCGAAGCCACGGGTCGTGATCGCAGGAGTTCCCAGGCGCAGGCCGCTGGTGACGAACGGCGACTGCGGGTCGTTCGGCACCGTATTCTTGTTAACCGTAATGTAGGCGCGGCCCAGCGCCGCATCGGCCGCCTTGCCGGTGATGCCACGATCGATCAGGCTCACCAGCATAAGGTGATTCTCCGTGCCGCCCGACACGATCGGATAACCGCGCTCGGCGAGGACAGCCGCCATAGCTTTGGCGTTTTCGCAGACTTTGGCCTGGTAGTCCTTGAATGCCGGCTGCAGCGCTTCTTTCAGCGCCACGGCTTTCGCGGCGATCACATGCATTAGCGGGCCGCCTTGCGTGCCCGGAAACACCAGCGAATTGAACTTCTTTGCGAGTTCATCGTTCGCCCGCGCCAGGATCAGACCACCGCGTGGCCCGCGCAGGGTTTTGTGGGTCGTTGTCGTACACACGTCCGCAATACCAATCGGGCTCGGGTAGTGACCGGTCGCAACGAGTCCGGCGACGTGCGCCATGTCGACGAAGAGGTACGCACCGACACTGTCGGCTATTTTGCGAAACCGCGCCCAGTCGACGACCTGTGAGTAGGCCGAGAATCCGGCGACGATCATCTTTGGCTGGTGTTCGGCGGCCAGCGCCTCGACCTGTTCGTAGTCGATAAGCCCGGTATCGGCCCGCACCCCGTATTGCACGGCATTAAATAACTTGCCGGAGAAGTTCACTTTGGAACCGTGTGTCAGATGCCCGCCATCGGACAGGCTCATACCGAGTATGGTGTCCCCGGCGCTTAACAGAGCCAGGTACACGGCCGCGTTAGCCTGCGACCCGGAATGCGGCTGCACATTGGCGTAATCGGCGCCGAACAGTTGTTTGGCACGCTCAATGGCCAGCGTCTCGACATCGTCGACGAATTCACAGCCACCGTAGTAACGCTTGCCCGGATAGCCCTCCGCGTATTTGTTGGTCAGCTTCGAGCCCTGTGCCGCCATGACGTTCGGGCTGGCGTAGTTCTCGGAGGCAATGAGTTCGATGTGTTCTTCCTGCCGGCGGTTTTCGTGAGCGATGGCTGTGGCTACTTCCGGATCGAAGGATTCGATCATCGTTGATTTGTCAAACATGGAGACTCCGCAGGAGGGCAGAAAAGTCGGCAATGTTACCTGTGCGGCTAGCCGGTTTCCACGAAGGATTGCACGACACGTGTCCAGGCTCGGGCCAGGTTGCGGCGATTGTAGCCGCCGCCACCGGTACCGATGATCCGGCCCTCGCAGTACTTGTCCGCGAGGCGGCACAACGAGGCGGCGGCAATGGCATGCGCTTCCTCAGTCCAGCAAAGATGGGTAATCGGGTCACCCTCCAGGCTGTCCGCGCCACATTGCATCAATATGAACTCCGGTCTGGCAGCCTCAAGATAGGCCTCGACTCTTGCCCACGCGGCGTGAAAATCACTGTCATCCGCACCAGGCGCTATCGGAATATTGAGTTTCGTGCCGCGGGCCCTGCCGCTGCCCGTTTCGTCAGCCGCCCCGGTGCCCGGGTAAAGATGGCGCCCGTCTTCGTGGATATCCGCGAAAATCAGATCCGGATCGTCCTCGAAGCCATAAAAAACGCCGTCGCCGTGATGCGCGTCGATGTCAACGTAGGCAATGCGTCTGACCTTGAATTCCTTGCGCAGATACTCCGCGGCTATGCCACAGTCATTGAACACACAGAAACCGGCCGCACGATCGCGTGCCGCATGATGCAAGCCGGCGATGGGGATAAACGCGCGTTTGTAGTTACCGTGCATGACTTCGTCGACGGCGCAAAGAACCGCGCCTACAACAGCCGACGCCGAATCGTAAATACCCGGGACCGCCGGAGTGTCACCGTCGTCGAGCCAGCCTTTGCCCACAGCCGACAGACGCGAGACCTTGTCGATGTATTCAGCAGTATGGAACAGCGCCAGCTCATCGACCAGCGCCGGACGCGGGTGACCATAGTCAATTGAGTCTGACAGGCCGGCTTTATCGAGCTCCGCGTGGAACACATCGTGCCGATCTGTGCCGAACGGATGCGGATCGCCAAAGCCGTAGGCGGCGATCTCCTTACCCCGGTAAACCAGCACTTTGCCGCTCATGGACACCTTCGGTGGCTTGGTGAGCTGCAGCATACCTCGTAGAGCCGCCGACGACGAGTGCTGCCGGCACGCGCCGCGCGAACACCTTCAGTCCTTGCGGGATTGACGCCCTAGAGAGATTGACGCGGCAGCAAAGTCAGCGATAAAGCCGATTCGCCCACGTCAACCAGCACCTCCTTGCCGAACTCGGTGGCCACCCTTGGCGTCGCAAGCAACGTGAAGCTTTGCTCTTCCACTCTGCTGATTTCCGTCGATAGCAACACCGTCTGCTGGCCTCTTGCGCCGGACAGATCTGTTCGTATGCGCAGCAGGTAGTCGCCGACGGTTACTCCCGTCCATTCTCCGATGTTCGGCGCCAGTGACACGGAAAATGGCGCTACGTCGGCTGCCGTGAAGCCTAATTCGAGAAAGATGTGGCGCCCGGTATCGCGAATAGCGCGACTATCGCGAATGAACTCCATCCCGGTGCCTTCAAACGCCGCCATCACCTTGTGTACCTCGGCAAGATCGCTGCTCTCTATTTTTATGACTCGCCGAAACTCGTTTTCCATACGCGTATCGAGCGTCACATCCGCGGTTCGGGCCAAGTCCAGCAATTTCCTGACCTCCGGTTCGCCAGCAAATTCGGTCACTATACTTCGCCTGTCTATGCTGCCATCGCTTGCGGTCGTGACGACTTCGAGGGTTAGATGAGTAACGATTTGCCGCTCGTCCGGAACCACCTGGCTGATCGCGACGTTTGAAACCAAAACGACACTGACGACGGTAAACACTCCGAGCAGTAAAACATGGCGGCCATTCATGGAAATCTCCCTGGCAAGTTGGCGAACACGATATACATTGAAATTCCGATCGCGGAAAACCGGACTGATGAGCCTGGACTGCAGCGCCCGGTATTCACGATTCAGCAGTTCGCCGGCAAGATCTTCGCGGTAACCCGGAGACGACTTCTGGCACACGTAGTCGCAGCTCAGCTCGAGATAACGACGCGCCTGGCGGACCAGTAATCGGACCAGCGGATTCCACCAGAAAAGATCGGCGAGCAAGGCCAGGAACAATAGAATCAGGTTGTCATGCTGTCGAATGTGCGCGAGTTCATGCCGCAATATGCTTGGCAGGGCCGGACTCGCGAGCTGCGAGCGGCCTATCCAGACGGCCGGATGTCGATATCCGCTGACAAAGGCGTTGTCCAGTTCATCGACGGCCAGAACGGGAATACCTGTATCCGGGTATCCGGCCTGCCGCCAGCAATCAGGGACAGCTTCGGCGTTCTGCATCCATGCTTTCTGCTGTTTGCGATCCTTGAAGACCCTGTAAAAAAACACGAGCAAACCGAGAGCGCTCGCAGCAACCAAGATCCAGGTCCACGGAACCGCAGCGGCTGCTGACACCGGCGGGAGACTGATCGAATGAAGTGGCAACGACTGCAACTGATCCACCCTGACGTAGCGGACAAACAGGTCACTCGAGCGCCAGAGAGACGACAGCATGGGCCAGGGTATGCACCAGGCAGTGACGGCGGCAAGACACATCCACAACTTCGGCCTCGGTGGCGCCGATCGCAGCAGAAAGAGCCCGAGCAGAACGAGAACGCTCAAACCGGCGTTCGTCAGCCAGTAATTAATCGTCATCGGCGAGGTCCTTTTTCCTGCGGGCGATAACGGATTCCAGATAGTCCAGATCCTCGGTATTCAACGGCTCGTTGCCGAGTAAGTGACTCAGCAGGGGCCGGGAGTCCCCGCCGAAGACCCGGTCGACGAAACGGCGTGTCATCGGTAGGGAAACATCTTTCCGGCTGAGCAAAGGCCGAAAGACGACAGCACGTCCGGCCTGCGGCAGCCGCTCGATGGCACCCTTTTGCTCCAGGCGGTCGACAATGGTTCGCACGGTCGAATATTTGACGTCCCGCTTGGCCGCGATCTGCTTGTGAACCTCGGGAGTCGTTGCCTGCTCGAGCCGCCAAAGCTGCTGCAGTACCTCAAGCTCGAAATCGGAAAGTTTTCTGGTCTTCATCTGATTATCTACACTTGTAGAAGATAAGTTCTACAAGTGTAGATTTAAATTTGCGGTCATGTCAACCACGACACTTGACGCTGCACACCATAAATACCGGATAATGCGCGCTCCTTAACTATCGGTCCGATCATGGCTCAGTACATCTACACAATGAATCGCGTCGCGAAGGTTGTAGCACCCAAGCGGCACATCCTGCGCGACATATCGCTGTCGTTTTTCCCCGGCGCCAAGATTGGCGTGCTGGGCCTCAATGGCTCGGGTAAATCGACCCTGCTGCGCATCATGGCCGGACTCGATGCCGAGATCGACGGCGAAGCACGCCCGCAGCCGGGCATCAAGATCGGCTACCTGCCGCAGGAGCCGGAACTGGACCCCGACAAAGACGTGCGCGGCAATGTCGAAGAAGGCGTGGCCGAGACCAAGGCGCTGCTCGATCGCTTCAATACCATCAGCGACAAGTTTGCCGAACCGATGGACGACGACGAGATGGCGACGCTGCTCGAGGAACAGGGCAAGCTGCAGGACGCGATCGATGCCGAGGGCGCGTGGGAACTGGATAGAAAACTCGAAATTGCCGCGGACGCGTTGCGTCTGCCGCCCTGGGATGCCGACGTCACGAAGCTGTCGGGCGGCGAACGCCGCCGGGTTGCGCTGTGCCGCCTGCTGCTGTCGCAACCCGACATGCTGCTGCTCGACGAACCGACCAATCACCTCGACGCCGAGTCCGTAGCCTGGCTGGAGCGCTTCCTCGATGAATACCCGAGCACCGTCATTGCCGTGACCCATGATCGCTATTTTCTCGATAACGTCGCCGGCTGGATCCTGGAACTGGATCGCGGCCACGGCATTCCCTGGGAAGGCAACTACTCGTCCTGGCTGGAACAGAAGGAAGATCGCCTGAGGAATGAAGACGCGTCGGAGAAGGCTCGGCAAAAAGCCATGGCCGCCGAGCTCGAGTGGGTCCGCAGCAATCCAAAAGGCCGCCAGGCGAAATCCAAGGCGCGACTGCGCCAGTTTGACGAGATCTCGTCGTCTCAGTACCAGAAACGCAATGAGACCAACGAGATATACATTCCTCCCGGTCCTCGCCTCGGCGATGTTGTGTTGGAAGTGAACGACCTGAAGAAGGGCTTTGGTGAGAAGTTGCTCGTCGACGGGCTCAGCTTTCAGCTACCGCCCGGTGGAATCGTCGGCGTTATTGGCCCGAACGGTGCCGGTAAGACAACGATGTTTCGCATGATCACCGGTGAGGAACAGGCCGATTCTGGCACGCTGCGTCTTGGCGATACGGTGCAACTCGCCAGCGTGGATCAATCGCGAGACAGCCTGAACGACGACAAGACCGTGTGGGAGGAAATTTCGGACGGCCTCGATCTTATTCAGGTCGGGAACTACGAAACTTCTTCGCGCGCCTACGTCGGACGTTTTAACTTTCGCGGTCAGGATCAGCAGAAAAAAATCGGGCTGCTGTCCGGTGGTGAACGCAATCGTGTGCACCTGGCGAAGATGTTGCGCTCCGGCGGAAACCTGTTGCTGCTCGATGAACCGACCAACGATCTTGACGTGGAAACGCTGCGCGCGCTCGAGGAAGCGCTGCTGGAGTTCCCGGGATCGGCCATCGTTATTTCGCATGATCGCTGGTTTCTCGATCGCATCGCCACGCACATACTCGCGTTCGAGGGGAATAGCGAAGTGGTCTGGTTCGCCGGTAACTACGCGGACTATGAAGAGGACCGCAAGCGACGCCTGGGTGCCGATGCAGCAAACCCGCATCGAATCAAGTATAAGAGACTGAACGCCTAAGCCATCACGGAGCGCACACGATGAACCTGTTGCTGACAGCCACTGCCGCCTTCGTCGTCATCGCCCTGTACTTCGTGTTTTCCATGGCTCGCCACGCGCGACGGCGACGGCCCGTTCGGGCGACCCGCTCGCTGGCCGGCGGCGTTGTTTCCGGCTCAATGGGCGGCGCCTGCATCCTGCTCGTATTCAGCTACTACGGCTATGGCCGCCTCGTAGAAGAACAGGTCGTAAGCCAGATTGAGTTTTCGCAATCTGCGCCGCGTGTCTTCACGGCTCGCGTCATGGTCGACGGAAGAATGGATCGTGTCTTCGAGCTACGTGGTGACGAGTGGCAGATGGATGCGCGCGTCGTCAACTGGAAGCCGCCAGCGACGTTGCTGGGGCTCGATCCGCTCTACCAGCTCGATCGCCTCAGCGGCCGTTATGCGAGTATTGACCAGGAGTTATCGGCGCAACGATCAGTGCATGCGCTGTCGGAGGACTTAACCCTCGATGTCTGGCGTGTCGCGCGAAGATTTCCATTGTTGATGCCCGGCGTCGACGCCTACTATGGAACGGCGACTTATTTACCGATGGCCGATGGCGCACGCTTCGAAGTATCGTTGAGCAGAACCGCGTTGCTGGCACGCCCGCTCAATGAAGCCGCGCGCAACGCCGTTGGCGACTGGGGGCAATGAGGATTCTATTATTATGTTAAGCACAAGCGGCGGTTTGAGCTTCATGGTGCATACTCGAATCCAGAACACATAAAAACGAAATCATCGTAAAGAATGTCAATCGTTATCGACAATGACCGGGGGATGGAGAGCGAACCCGAAGAACGTTTCGGACTCGAGTGCCCATACTGCGGCATCTACGCTCACATGAGTCCCCAATCCGTTCCGGACGCAGCGGCGCTGCTGCGCGACAAACCGAAACATGTCGGTCTTGTTTACCAATGCGATGCCTGTCTCTCCCCGGTTTTTCTCAGGTTCTCGGTACGCGAGTACTCGGACAAGCGGGTAGAACTGCTGCGCAATTTCGTCGAACTCGAGCGGCCAAAAGAAAGATTCGCATTCTCCTACCTGCCGAAACACACCGAGGTCATGTTTCGCGAAGCGCTCGCCTGTTATTCGAATAACAGCTTCAATGCCTTTGCCTCGATGTGCCGGCGCGCCGCCATGAGTTCTTTTGCAGCGCTGGGCGAAGGCGGCAAGCTACGTGCCTTCGAAGAAGTAATGACGGCCCGTGATATCGCCGGCATCGATGACGAGATCTTCGCTCCCATCAAATCCATATTGTTTAGTGTGGGTCAGGATGAAGATCTGCCAACCCTGAATCGCGCGCAGGCAGGCATTCTGCTCGAAGTTCTCAAAGACATGTTTTACCAGTGCTTCGTTCGCCGCGGAAAACTCACGCGCGCCATCAAAGTGCGGCGGTTCTTTGTCTCGGAAGCAAACAGCGACCTGCAATCCGCCTGACTTATCCCACCGCGACTCTGGCGTTGCGGAACATCCGCATCCACGGTCCCTCATCGCTCCAATCGTCCGGGTGCCAGGAATTCTGACGCGTCATGGCTACGCGTTCCGGATGCGGCATCATGATGCTTACGCGGCCGTCGTCGTTGCTCAAACCACAGACCCCGTCCGTCGACCCATTCGGGTTCGCCGGGTAGGTATCTGCAACGCCACCGTAGTTATCGACGTAGCGCAGCGCAATCGTGTACGACGATGTATAGCGCGCCGTATCGTCGTCGAACACCGCTCTGCCTTCGCCATGCGACGTTGCGATCGGCATCCTGGAACCGGCCATGCCCTGCAGGAACAACGACGGGCTTTCGACAACCTCCACAAGACTCAGTCGCGCCTCGAACTGCTCGGATGTATTGCGCAGAAACCGCGGCCAGTGGTCGGCGCCCGGAATCAGCTCACGCAGATGCGAGAGCATCTGACAACCGTTACAAACGCCGAGAGCAAAGCTGTCGCTGCGCGCAAAGAAAGCGGCAAACTGGTCCCGGGTCCGCGCATGGTAGAGCACGGATTTTGCCCAGCCGCCGCCGGCTCCCAGTACATCGCCGAAGGAAAACCCACCGCAGGCAACAAGCCCCTGGTAATTGTCCAGCGTATCGCGCCCTGACAACAGATCACTCATGTGCACATCAACGGCCGCAAAACCGGCGCGCATGAACGCCGCCGCCATCTCATACTGACTGTTAACACCCTGCTCACGAAGAATCGCGACACGCGGCGGAGAACCGCCGACAACGCCACGACAGATATCGTCGGACGGGTCGAAGGTCAGTCTGGCGTGCAGGCCCGGGTCCTTGTCATCGAGAATGCGATCAAACTCTTCTTTCGCAGTCGTCGGGTTATCGCGTAAAGCCTGAATTCGATAGCTCATCCCGGACCACTCGCGCTGCATTGTCGCGCGATCCATCTGCAGAACCACATCATCGTCGCCCTGCACGATCAACCCGGCGCTGCCACCTACGCGGCCAATCGCCGAAGCCGCAACACCGTGGCGATCCAGCACCATCTGCACTTGCGTTAGCTTGTTCTTTTCAACCTGGACAACGGCACCCGGCTCTTCGTTGAACAACTGCCTGAGCAGGTCGACCCGCGAACCGCTCAAAGACAGGGACACGCCGACCCGACTCGCGAACACCATCTCAGCTACCGTCGCGAACAAACCGCCGTCGCTGCGATCATGATAGGCAAGCAGCATACCGCGAGCGTTCATTTCCTGAATGGCGGCAAAAAAACCTTTGAGCAGTTCTGCGTCGTCGAGATCGGCGGTTCGTCCACCGCTGCGACCGTAGGACTGCATCAGGCAGGAACCACCCATCCGGTTGGCGCCCTGCGCAAGATCGAATAACAACAGGTAGCTGGTATCCTCGGTCTGTCGCAGCTGCGGTGTCAGGTGCTTCGTAACGTCGGTAACCGGCGCAAACGCTGACACGATCAACGACACCGGCGCGACGACCTGGTGTTCTCCCTGTTCATCCTCCCAGCACGTTCGCATCGACATGGAATCTTTACCGACCGGGATGGCAACCCCGATTTTCCGGCATAGCTCGTCGCCAACCGCCTTTACGGTATCGAACAAGTTTGCGTCTTCGCCCGGATGTCCCGCTGCGGCCATCCAGTTCGCGGACAAGCGCACCTTGCTAAGGTCCGCTATCGGTGCCGCGGCGATATTTGTGATCGCCTCGCTAACGGCGATGCGACCCGAGGCCGGTGCGTTCGTCGCTGCGAGCGGCGTGCGCTCACCCATTGCCATCGCCTCGCCCGTTATGCCGGTGAAGCCGGACGATGTGATCGCAACGTCACCCACCGGCACCTGCCAGGGCCCGATCAGCTGATCGCGAGCGGAGAGACCGCCTACGGTACGGTCGCCGATGTGAATCAGGAACGACTTGTCGGCGACGGCGGGGAATCGCAGCACCCGCATAGCAGCTTCCGAAAGCTCGATGCCTTCAAGGTTCAAATCCTCTTCCGGCAGCGACTGCCGCGTCACGTCGCGTTCCATTTTGGGTGGATTGCCGAGCAACATCTGCATCGGCATATCGACGGCGCGATTATCGAAATCACGATCGTTCACGACCAGGTTACCGTCTCCGGTCAAGGTGCCAACGACCGACGCCGGACAGCGCTCACGTTCGCACAGCGAACTGAACTCCGCGATCCGGTCTTCACTGACAAGTAACACGTAGCGCTCCTGCGCCTCGTTGCACCAGATACCCATAGGCGACATACCTGGCTCTGCGTTGGCGACCTCCCGCAGTTCGATCATAGCGCCGTGCTTGCTGTGATCAACGGCCTCAGGCACCGCGTTCGACAAGCCCCCTGCGCCGACATCGTGAATCAGCAAGATGGGATTATCTTCGCCCATCGCCCAGCAACGATCGATAACTTCCTGGGCACGACGCTCGATTTCCGGATTGCCGCGTTGCACCGACGCAAAATCGAGGTCCTCAGTCGAAGCACCGCTGGACAACGACGACGCTGCGCCACCGCCGAGCCCGATGAGCATTGCCGGACCGCCAATAACGACGATCTTCGCACCCACCGGCACGTCGATCTTGCAGGCGTGTTCCGCGCGTACATTGCCAACACCGCCGGCGATCATGATCGGTTTGTGATAACCGCGTATTTCGTTGTCCGGCAAACCCGGCAGGCGACTTTCATAGGTGCGAAAATAGCCCGCCAGATTCGGCCGGCCGAACTCGTTGTTAAACGCCGCGGCACCGATCGGCCCATCGAGCATTATTTCGAGCGGCGTTGCCATGCGCTCGGGATGTGGAAAATCGTCCTCCCACGGCTGCACGTATCCGGGTATGCGAAGATGCGATACGGTAAAGCCCGACAGGCCGGCCTTGGGTTTCGCGCCCAACCCGGTCGCACCCTCGTCACGAATCTCTCCACCGGCGCCGGTCGCAGCACCGGCGAACGGAGAAATCGCAGTTGGATGATTGTGCGTCTCCACCTTCAGGAGGATATGTATCGGCTCATCGACATAAGTGAATTCGCGGTCGCTGCTCGCCGGCATCAGACGCGCAGCGCTGGACCCCTCGATGACGGCAGCGTTGTCGCTATAGGCGGAAATTACACCGTCCGGCGTCTTCTCAGTCGTCGACTTGATCATCCCGAACAGGCGTTTTTCCTGCTTTTCGCCGTCGATGACCCAGCTCGCGTTGAAAATCTTGTGGCGACAGTGTTCCGAGTTTGCCTGCGCAAACATCATCAGCTCCGCGTCCGTCGGATCGCGCTCGAGATCGGCGTAGCTGGTAACGAGATAGTCGATCTCGTCAGCGCTCAGCGCAAGCCCCAGGCTGACATTGGCCGCAAGCAGTGCATCTCGCCCTTCGGCGGACAGGGGTATTCTGGCGACCGGCGCCGCCTCGCGAGTCTCGAACAGCAACTCAGCCTGAGCACTGTCGGTAAAAACGGCCTCCGTCATGCGATCAAAGAGCCGCGTCGCAACATTCATCAGGGCATCGCTGTCGACCTTGGCAGAGAACTTCAGCGCATATTGAATACCGCGCTCGATGCGATCCACGGCATCGATATCACAGGCCCGGGCAATGTCCGTCGCCTTTGACGACCAGGGTGAGATAGTTCCGGGCCGCGGCACGACAACCAGCTTGCTCGCGCCCCTCTTGAGTTTTGCCGGCTTTTCGCCGGACAACAGCAAGGCATCCAGCCGCAATCGTTGTTCACGGGACAACTCTGCATTGCAGTCTGCGAAGAATACATAGCGCGCCTGCAGCGATTCGACACGTTCATCGGCACGCTTCAGCGAACGTACCAGCTTGGCAATACGGAAAGTCGAGAGGGCCGATTGCCCGGGCAGTTCAAGCATAGTTCGAGGGTGTACAGAATGAAAACGGGATGATAACAGGCCCTAGCTTTTGTCACCCGGCGTATACACCGGCACTGGAAACTGGGTCACGTTACCGTTTTCGAGCTTGCTGATCTTGCTGACACCCTGTTTGTCCACTTCATCGATACGGATAATCGCATGCATTGGCAGGTAGGTTCGTTTTACGTTTTCGAACTCGCTTTTGATCTTCTCTTCGGACGGGTCGACGACGAGCGTCGTGCGCTCCCCGAACACCAGTTCCTGGACTTCGACAAAACCGAACATGTCGCCGTGCCCAACGCTACGAGCATAGATCTCGTAGACCTGCCCCTGGCTCATAAAAACGACTTTGTAGAGGATTTCCGTGCTCATAACAGACGCTGCCGATGAAGGCCGCGTAGTGTACCCAAAACGGCTGCCAAGGGCTCTATTTTAGCAATTTCGGCCGGCGTCGCAGAATATGGTCGCTTTTCCACATCGAAAGTCCCGGGACACACCCGATTATGTGAACTATTCGGCAGCCTATCCCTTTGTTTCGCTGCAGAATTCCAGCAATGAACCGCATCGGGACCTTTCATGCCGCTTGAACTCAAAATCGTCAGTGAACACGCCGACCTGGTTGGAGACGACGCCATCCGCGAGTTTCACGATGATGGTGGCACCATTGGACGCTCGCTGCACAACGACTGGATACTCCCGGACCCTGATCGCTACATATCCGGCCGTCACGCCGCCATCGACTTCAAGGGCGGCATCTACTACCTGATCGATACCAGCAGCAACGGTGTCTATATCAACAACGAGATTGAACCGATCGGCAAAGGAAATCCTCGCCGCCTGTTCGACGGCGATACGCTGCGCATGGGGGATTTTCGCTTCTGTGTCGCGATCGACACCGGCGAAAGCCTCATCATGCCGCTGGAAAAGCAGGCCTCCGTCGCGCCGGACAACAGTGAGCAGTTTGTTGATGAGGTTTCACTGCGCACCGGCATCAAGCTGCTCGACGAAGAGGAAATAACCGGCGACGAAGAATTCCAGTCGGCGCTGTTCGGCGACAGCAAGAAAGTCGAACCCGCGCCGGAACCGGCCTTCGTACACAAGCCCGAAGCACCGGCCACGGACGCTGGATCGAAGTCGCTCGAAGTCACCGCCGAAGATTTATTCGACTCCTTCCTCGATGGACTCGGTATCAGTCGCGTGGAGTTGCATCCATCGGTTAACCGTCCGGAGATGATGCTGACCGCCGGTCAGGTTCTGCGTGAGTTCGTGAAAGGCGCAACCAGCCTGTTGTCCAGCCGGGCAAACCTGAAGAACACCTTCAGACTGGACCAGACAACAGTCCTGCCACGACACAACAACCCGATGAAGTTTTCGGAAAACACCAACGACCTGCTCAAGCAGTTGTTAGTCGGTGGCGAAGGCGAGTACCTTGGCGCCGAGGACTCGATTCGTGAAGTCTGTCGCGATCTCATTAATCACCAGAACGCTTTCCTGGATGCGATGAACAGCGCATTCATCGAATTCTCCGAGCGCTTCGATCCGGATGAACTGCAGGAAGACTTCGACCGCACGATGGGCCGGGGCCTGCTCAGTTTCATGAACAAGTCGAAGTACTGGGACCTGTACCGCGACCTGTACCCGATTATCACCGAAAAGGGCAGTGGGCGGTTCCCGCAGATGTTCGGCGAGGAATTCGTCAAGGCATACGAGCGGCAGGTTGCCGAGTATCAACGCCATGATCGCGATAGCTCGACAAGCGGCGCTGCGAACGACTCGGTCGACAAGATTGTTGACCCGGGCTTACTCGTAACGCAAAAACTCGAAGCGTCACAGCTGCCTACGGAAGCGCAATTTGAAGAAGACAAGGTGGTCGATGCACTTGCAGATACCGGCGCCAACGAAATCGATCACGGCTTCATCAGTGAGCTTGAAAACAGCCTGGACGAAGAAATATCTCAGGATCAGCTAAAAGCCTGACTTCCTTCTAACCCGTACGGTTTTGCCTGCTTTCAATCAGATCATCGACGACCGACGGGTCGGCAAGAGTCGACGTATCGCCTAGATTGTCAAAGTCGTTTGCCGCAACCTTTCTCAGGATTCGGCGCATAATCTTCCCGGAACGCGTCTTCGGCAGACCCGGTGCCCATTGCAGTAAATCCGGTTTCGCGATCGGTCCGATTTCCTTGCGCACCCACTGCTGCAGCTCGGCTTTCAGAGCATCGCTGTATTCCACACCGCTCATCAGCGTCACGTAAGCGTAGATACCCTGCCCTTTGATATCGTGCGGATATCCCACGACGGCCGCCTCGGCGACATCGTGGTGCGCGACCAGCGCGCTCTCAACTTCCGCCGTACCCATGCGGTGCCCGGAAACGTTAAGCACGTCGTCCACACGTCCTGTGATCCAGTAATAGCCGTCTTCGTCACGACGTGCGCCGTCACCGGTGAAATAACTGCCCTCGAAGCTTGAAAAATAGGTATCGACGAAGCGCTGATGATCACCATAAACCGACCGCATTTGCCCCGGCCAGCTATCGCGAATAATCAGATTTCCTTCGGCAGCGCCGTCCAGCTCACCGCCTTCGCCGTCGACGATTGCGGGCATGATCCCAAACAGCGGCCGGGTTGCCGAACCCGGCTTGAGCGCCGTCGCTCCCGGCAATGGGCTGATAAGAATGCCGCCCGTCTCGGTCTGCCACCAGGTATCAACGATGGGGCATCGGCCATCACCGACGACGCGGTAATACCACTCCCAGGCTTCAGGGTTGATCGGTTCACCAACGGAGCCAAGTAGTCGCAAACTCTTGCGCGAGGTCTTCTCGACAGGAGCGTCTCCGTCGCGCATCAATGCTCGAATAGCGGTTGGCGCGGTGTAACAGATATTGACCGCGTGTTTGTCGCAAACCTCCCAAAACCTCGATGAGGTCGGATAATTCGGCACGCCCTCAAACATCAGCGTTATCGCGCCGTTAGCCAAAGGGCCATAAACGATGTAGCTGTGCCCGGTTACCCATCCAACGTCCGCCGTACACCAGTAAACATCGCCCGGCTGGTAGTCAAACACATACTCGTGGGTCATCGCCGCATACACGAGGTATCCACCGCTTGTATGCAGAACACCTTTCGGCTTACCGGTCGAACCGGATGTATAGAGAATAAACAATGGATCCTCCGCACCCATTTCTTCACAGGGACAATCCGCGTCCACCTGTTCTTCCATTTCGTGCAGCCAGGCATCGCGTCCGTCGACCCAGGCGATGTCCGCCCCGGTATTCCTGACGACCAGCACCTTCTCAAGTGTCGTCACATCCGCGTGCTCGGCGGCCGCGTCAACGTTAGCTTTCAGTGGCACACCTCTACCGCCACGGATACCTTCATCGGCCGTGATCACAATATTCGATTCACAATCGTGAATGCGCCCTGCCAGGGCATCCGGCGAGAAGCCACCGAAGACCACCGAATGCACCGCTCCGATACGCGCGCAGGCCAGCATCGATACTGCCGCCTCAGGGATCATCGGCATGTAGATCGTTATGCGGTCGCCCTTTTTCGCTCCAAGCGCCTTCAGCGCATTCGCAAAACGGCAAACACGTTCATGCAGTTCGGAATAAGTAATGCGGAGATCGCGCGTGGGGTCGTCGCCTTCCCATATGATCGCCACATCGTCGCCCTTCGATTCCAGGTGACGATCGACGCAGTTGTAACAGACGTTCAGGGTTCCGTCCTCGTACCAACGGATATGCAGATCGTCCTTCGCGTAGCTGACGTCCTTCACTTTCGAAAAAGGCCTGATCCAGTCGACACGCTGCGCCTGCTCCGCCCAGAACGTCTCGTTATCTTCGACAGAGCGTGCATACATTTCTTCGTACTGCGCTTCATCGACGAGCGCACGTGCCTTGATTGCTTCGGGAACCGGGTAGACGTGTTTTTCCATGGTTTACAGCCTTTCTTACTTATTTTGCGTTTCGCGCAGCGTCCAGCAGTCGCTGCGCCTGTAACAAATGCGGTCGGTCAATCATCTTGCCGTCCATGCCAATAGTACCAGCGCCGGGGTTGGCGTCGAACAGTTCGACAACGCGTTCGGCGTTGTGGATTTCCTCGGTCGTCGGGAGAAATGCCGCATTAATCGTTGCCACCTGCGCCGGATGAATCGCGAGCATCCCGGAAAAACCGTCGCGCCTGGCATTCGCAGCGTATCTTTGCAGGCCTGCGTCGTCGCGAAAATCCGTGAATACGGTATCGATCGCGGCAACGTCGGCCGCAGCAGCCGCAATCAGGCACAGAGACCGGGCGAGCTCGTAGGTTGGCAGCCAGTCGCCATTTGCGTCGCGGTTGCTCGCCGCGCCGAGGGCCGCGCTCAGATCTTCCGCGCCCCATGACAGCCCGGAGAGACGATCTGTCGCGCCGACATAACTGTGCAGCGTAAAAATCGCCTCGGGGTGTTCGGTGCACAACGGCAATATGCGCGTGCTGCCGGATTCGATATCGTGTTGTGCCTCCAGTTTCGATAGCTGCTGTGAAAGCTCGTTTGCCACAGCGGCGCTGCGTGGCTTCGGCAGCACGATGCCGCTGGGTGCCGATGACATAACAGCTTCCAGGTCCGCGAGCGCATCGTCGCTGTCGAGTGGATTGATGCGCACCCAGACCTCGTCCTTGCCCGCAATGTACTCGCGAGCCCGCAACCGTGCCTCCGGGCGTGCATCGGCGGCGACCGAGTCCTCAAGATCGAGTATCAGCGCATCGGCACCGACATCGCAGGCTTTGCTGAGCTTGCGCTCGCTATCGGCCGGGACAAAAAGAAAGCTGCGCGTCATTGAGGTTTTCGCATCATCAGCGCTGTGCGCCGGCACTCGCCAACGAGTTCATCGGTCTGTTTGTAGGCTCGATGAGCGAACACAACGATGCCGTTATCCGGTCGCGACCTGCTCGCTCGCGTTTCGAGAACTTCCGTTTGAATGTGAATTGTGTCGCCACAAAACAGCGGCAGAGGAAAACGCACCTCATCCCAGCCCAGATTCGCCACTGCCGTACCATGAGTAGTGTCATTCACGGATATCCCGACCATGAAACTCAGTGTTAAACAACTATTTACAAGTGGTTTGCCGTACTCCGTGCTCTTCATGTACTCGGCATCCAGGTGCAGGGCTGCCGGATTATGGGTCATCGTCGTCATGAGCACATTGTCGGTTTCGGTGATGGTGCGGCGTATCGGATGATCGAACGTCTGACCGACCGTAAATTCCTCGAAGTACAGTCCTGGCATTGCGGCCCCTTAATCGTTGCTCCGGAATGCTTGACCCGGAATCGACTATTGTGCCAGCGTCGTGCACATCATTACAGTGCGGGGCATAATCACAACATCGCAGAATCGTAAGGATTGAGCACAATGGACCGACGTGAGTTTACCAAAGCCGGCGCCGGTGCCCTGGCACTGACGACACTCGGTGTGAGCAGCGCCACCGCCGGCCCCGAACACATGATCCGGAAGGCGATCCCGTCGTCCGGCGAAAAAATACCGATCGTGGGGCTGGGCACCAATCGCTATGGCGTCGACAACTCAGAGGCCTCCCGGGCGCCGCTACGCGCCGCGCTCAGGCGTTTCAAAGAACTGGGCGGAGCACTTATCGACACTGCACCGCAGTACCGCAGCTCCGAGACCGTGCTCGGTGACCTGATCGACGAGCTGGGTATTCGCGACGAGCTTTTCATCGCGACCAAGACCGACGTATCGGGTGCTGCCGAAACAGACCGGCAGATGCAGGACTCGACGCAAAAGCTCCGAACCGGAACCCTTGACCTGATGCAGGTTCACAACCTGCGCGGCTGGAAGACGGCTTTTCCGGTCATGCGCGACTGGCAACGGGAAGGCCGGATTCGATACATCGGCATGAGCACGTCCAGAGCGAGTCAGTATGCAGATTTCGAGGCAGTCATGCGAAAAGAAAAACCGGACTTCATCCAGGTCAACTATTCGCTGGAACAACGCGAAGCCGCCGACAGAATCCTCCCGCTGGCGGCAGACCTCGGTGCTGCCGTCATCATCAACCGCGCTTTCGGTG
The DNA here is from genome assembly GCA_021773035.1 of Woeseiaceae bacterium. Classification (GTDB taxonomy): domain Bacteria; phylum Pseudomonadota; class Gammaproteobacteria; order Steroidobacterales; family Woeseiaceae; genus UBA1847. The sequence continues at coordinate 42,149 of JAJFKU010000018.1, read as the reverse complement.
GCGGCCGTATCTTTGACGCCGTTGGCGACGAGCCGCTACCAAAATGGGCGCAGGACTTCGGCGCCCGGAGCTGGGCGCAGTTTTTGCTCAAGTATGCCGTTGGTCACAGCGCCGCCACGCTGGCCATTCCCGGGATGACAAAAGTACACCACGTCGATGACAACTTTGGCGCGGCCCACGGCCGGCTGCCGGATGCAGAGGAACGACAGCGCCAGGAAGCGTTTTACGACTCTCTCTGAGCGCTGCGTTCGGCGCGCTCAATCGACTCGACGATGAGTTCACGCGCTTTTTCCGCACCGTGCCAATCGCCTATCCGGACCCATTTGCCCGGTTCCAGGTCTTTGTAGTGCTCAAAAAAGTGCTCGACCTGCTGCATCGTGATGTCAGGCAGGTCCGTGTGATCGACCACATGATCGTAACGCTTTGTCAGCTGGTGCGACGGCACCGCGATCACTTTCTCATCCTGACCCGAGTTGTCTTCCATGATCAGTACGCCCACCGGCCGTACGTTGATGACGCAGGCAGGGACAAGTTCACGAGTGTTGACCACCAGAACGTCAATCGGATCGCCATCTTCCGACAGCGTATGCGGCACAAAACCGTAGTTTCCCGGATACGACATCGGCGTATACAGGAAGCGATCCACAACCAGCGTTCCCGCCTCCTTGTCCATCTCGTACTTGATCGGCTGTCCGCCGAGCGGTACTTCGATGATGACGTTGATGTCTTCCGGGGGGTTGTTGCCGATAGCAATCGCGTCTATGCGCATGTTGGAGCCTCTGGGAATCGTAGGCCGCTAAGTTACAGCAGGATCGCCTCCAGTGGAATCGTTCCTGTGCTTAAATATGATGTGTTTCAGGCAAAGGAGTCGCGGCATGCAGTATCGACAGCGAATAACGATCGCGTGCCTGTTGCCGTTCTTCATCATCGCCTGTACGGCGGGTGGCCACGATTCGACGGGGCTGAAGCCGCTGAGTGAGTGTCTGGCGAATCAGTCGACCGCATATGGGAAATCGGCCAGCCGAGCGCTTGCGCAATTGTCACCCGCGCTCTTGATTGGTGAACGGTTTGCAGTGTTCTCGCACGTCTACAATTCACAGCCTGCCGGTGGCTATCCGATTCGTTTCTTAGCAGACGGGTCGATTACCGGAACTCAGTACGATGGTTATCAGTGGTCAATCGCAGAGGGCGACTTGCGAATCATGGAGCCGAAACATGGCGGCACCTGGCTGTTCGGATTCAATCAAAAATGTGCCAGCCTGACTCATCGTTCAGATGGCCAGGAAAATCCGCTGCTGCAAATCGAGATAGCTGTCGTCAAGCCAGCACCGAAATAACCGTGGCCCTGCACGTTGCCACGGTCGAGCGAACAGGCCGGCAAGCACAGCCTTCGATCAGATGCATGTCGATTTGCTCGCCACAACGTCGTTACTTCAACGTCGTCACCGTGCTTAAATGGTTCTCCGAATACCATTGTCGGACGATCGTTTGACTGCGACAAAGACTATTGTAGTTGTAGGTGCCACGGGCCACTTCGGCGGCAGGCTATGTCGCAGGCTCGTTGGTGAACGCAACACTGAACTGGTCGTGAGTAGTCGCAGCCAATCCAGCGCCCAATCACTGGCAGCAGAACTCCAAAGCCTGGACCCGAGCGCAACCGTCCACGCAGCGCAACTCGATCAGGCAGCCCCGTACTTCGAGAAGGCGCTCAAGGACCTGCAGCCGGACATCGTTATCCACACGGCGGGTCCCTACCAGGGCCAGGACTATCGCGTAGCGAAGGCCTGTATCGACTGCTCCAGTCACTACATCGATCTGGCGGACGGCCGGAGCTTCGTGCAGGGCTTCGGCAGCCTGCACGACCGTGCATTGCAACGTGACGTCCTGCTGGTCTCCGGCGCCAGCACCCTGCCGGGTTTATCCAGCGCCGTCATCGAGCAGTTCGCGGATCGATTCGCAGCACTACACGAGATCGAAATTTCGATCGCACCGGCGCACCAGACGCCCCGCGGTACCGGCACCATTGCGGCTGTCCTGAGTTATTGCGGAAAACCGTTCGAGGTATTGTGTGACGGCAACTGGATCACGATGCACGGCTGGCAGAACATGCGAGGTCAACGCTATCCAACCCTCGGCTGGCGCTTGTCCGGCGCCTGCGATGTACCCGACCTCGGACTCCTGCCGGGCTACGTCGACGAGTTGAAGACCGTCACTTTTCACGCGGCGCTGGAAGCCAAATGGGAACAGCTGGCCCTCTGGACGATGGGCTGGCTGACGCGGGTCGGACTGGTCAGGAACTGGACTCGCCTGGTACCGGCCTTTCGCTGGCTCAGCAATCGGCTCATCGGGCTCGGCTCCGATACCGGCGGCATGCGTATCCGGCTGGCGGGGATCGACGGCGAAGGTCTGAACAAGTCCGTTACCTGGCTGCTGACCGCGCGGGACAATCACGGACCTGAGATACCCTGCAGTCCCGCGCTGATACTGGCTCGCAGCCTGGCCGCAGAGCAGCTGGCCATTCGCGGCGCCTTCCCCTGCCTTGGCCTGATTTCCTTGTCGGAGTTCGACACCGAGGTTGCCGAACTGGCCATCGATTGGACCGCTGATGAGTCCTCCTGAGCAATGAGCGCCTATCTTTGGATAAAACTGCTGCATATCCTGAGCGCCACGGTGTTGTTTGGCACCGGCCTGGGAACCGCCTTTTTTATGCTGCGCGCCTACCTCAGTAATGACGATGCCGCGATGGCGGTTACGACGCGCAATGTCGTTCTGGCGGATTGGCTGTTTACGACGCCGGCGGTTGTCATACAACTCGTAAGCGGTATATGGCTGACCAGCGAACTGAACATATCGTTCAGCTCTTTATGGTTTATTGTAGTTGTCGGCCTCTACGGTTTTGTCGGTCTATGCTGGCTTCCCGTCGTGTGGATACAGATTCGGATCAAGAACCTGATCGCCAACGGTGCAGCCAGAGACAGCTACCGCGGGCTGATGCGACTGTGGATTGTGCTGGGTGTGCCGGCATTCACGGCTGTCTTGTTGCTCTTCTATTTGATGGTCTCAAAACACGGCGCGTATGGGTGACATCGTCGGTCCGGGACAAAGCCCTGCCAGTAAACCTCAAAGGTTCTTTGACATCTTGATCACGACGTTTTCCGCACCGTTGTCGGCAATATGCGTTTCGCGCGCCAGCTCTTTGTAACCTTTGGCCAGATAGAATGGCTCGCCCGGGATTGTCGAACCGAGTTCAATCGTGCGAAACCCCGCGCTGCGGGCAGCCCCCTCACCCAATTCCAGTAACAGACTGCCGATACCGCAGCGGATCCACTCCGGATGCGTGTACATCGCCCGTATGCGCGCCGCGTCGACGACAGGATCGCTGAGGGAATCATCCCGCCCCACGGTATGATCACCGCCATAGAGGGTTCTTCGTTTCCCCCAGCCACCGCAACCGACCATGACGGTGTCGCCCTCGTGGACGGTCTCGATAACGAAGTAGGTTTCGTCCTCCAGCAGGCTTTGATCGATGCCCATGGTTTCCTTCGCCGCCTCGACTTCCGCGGCGGTGAGAAAGGCTTTCATGTTCTCCGCGATAGAGAGCTGCATCAGTTCCATGATCGCCGCAGCATCCGCAGTCCGCGCCAGCCGATGGGTAAGTTCGATCAATGTGACGCGATCCAGTTGCGAACCGTGAGCTCGATAAACGGTAGCGGCGCCGATGCGACGTCCAGTACCTGCTGATTGAAATCACGAATATCGAAGTCTCCGCCAAGCGCCTGCTTCGCCTCCTCACGCAACGCAAGGATTCTCAGCTGGCCGAGTTTATAGCCCAGCGCCTGCGCCGGCCACACAACGTAGCGTTCGATTTCAGATGTTGCTGTTGCCTCATCCAGCCCCTCGGCATCGACCATGTATTCGATCGCCTGTTCGCGGCTCCACTTTTTCGCATGCATACCGGTATCGGTAACCAGTCGGACAGCGCGATGCAACTCGGCCTGCAAACGGCCGAGGTCACCGTAAGGGTCATCGGCATACATGCCCATCTCCGATGCCAGCTGTTCGGCGTACAAGGCCCAGCCCTCGCCGCTGGTGTTCGACCACAGCGCTTTCAGGAGCTGCGGGACGTCCAGTTCCATTGATGTCGCACCGTCGAGATGATGTCCCGGCACGGCCTCATGATAGCTCAGGGTCGGCAGCGTCCAGCTGGGATGCAGTGCGGTGTCGCGGAGATTTATGAAGTAGTACCCCGGCCGCGAACCGTCCGGTGCCGGATTGTTGTAGTAACCCATTGGGGCGGACGCCTGGCTGAATTCCGGAACCATGCGTACCTCAACTTTGTGTTTGGGCAGTTTCCGAAACCAGTTGGGCAATTCCTCGTACATACCTTCAACCTGGGCACGCAGGTCGTTCAACAACTTCTCCTTGCCCTCTGCATCGTTCGAATACAGAAACCGCGGCTCTACATTGAGCTCCTGAATGCGCTCGCCGACCGATCCTTCAACGTAGCCCTGGGATCGCAGTATCACGTCCATCTCCCGCGTAATGCGGTCGACCTCATCAAGGCCGGTCTGGTGAATGTCGTCGGCGGACAGATTCGAGTCCGTCATGTGGCGGATCATTGCGGCATACAGCGCCTCGCCGTCAGGCAGGCGCCAGACGCCCGCGTCATGCGGAGCGGATGCGCGAATCTCACCCATGTAGTCGGCAATTCGCTGGTAAGCCGGTATCACATCGGCGTCGATGATCTTCAGCGCACGATCGGCGTAGCCCTGTGCGTTCTCGACCTCAGCCTGCTGCAGTCGTTCGACGAAGGACAGATAGATAGCGTTTTTATCAGCCGTCGGCGCGGCGAAGGCCTCTACCACTGCAAGCGATTTGTCGACAATGAAATCGGGCGGGATGGCGCCCTGCCGCACGCCGTGTCGGTAGCTCTGCAGCGCACCGTCGAGCGCGCCTTTGACGCTGGCGAGACGTACCAGGTAAGCCTCCGCTTCCGTCGCGTTTGTAACGGGTTGTTGTGAACTCAGGAAATTCGGGATGTCGACGGTAGGGCCGGAATTCTGGACGATGGAATACGGCAGGTACCACAGCGTCCATGCCCCTGCGGTCGTGCCATAGTCCACGACGCGCGATGGCGACAGCGCCCCTTCAAACAGAGTCGTCAGTACCGCGTGCGTGCGCTGCCTGTCCGGGCTCAATGACTCGGAATCGATGGAATTCAGCTCGGCGAGTGCCGCTTCGAGCGCGGCATTGCGAGCAGTGTCGCCGTCAACGGATCGATCCATCATGCGGTCACCGGTGCCCGGGACCGTGTCCGCGGAAACACCGAGTTGTGTCGCCGCTTCGGGCACGTGATAGAAATAGGCCATCGACATTTCCTGCACGGCCGCGTCGAAGTGCTCATTTGGCGGCGGCGCATTGGCCGCTGATGGTGTCGTGTCGTTTTGAGGGCTGCAAGCCGTCAGCAAAATGACTGCCCCGAGAATCATACCGAGAAGCTGTTTCATCTGTGTCCCTGTTCTTTCCTGCGTCGAGCACCGCAGCATGCCTGACATCGTCGCGTCAGACAAAGCGTTCGACAGCGAGCCGCCGTGGTGCAGACAGGAAAATTTGCCGATGAAACATCATTTCGAAGGTTTTCTCGACCACAGCAATGGATGCGGCTCCAGCGTCTGGACCGGCATCGGGTTTGCGCAAAAATATGGATTGCACATTTGGTCAAGAAAAAACTCCGACTTTATTTTGAGTCATTACTGATCCCGAAGTGCCAAATTCAGATGCTCAACATGTCGGAATAAGCGACCGATTTCGACATATGGAATCGCTCAGGCAACAGATTAGAATAGCGTTGCGTTTTCGTCGCAGCAAATAAATCGATTTTTTCGTTGCTTCGCGCAGACCATCAGTCACTTGCCTGCGGCAATCTACCCATCCTTCTAAGCCGATGCGCGAAACGCCATCGTCAAATAACTGGAACGAAAAGAACAGCTCCGTTCGGATCACGTTTGACATCATGCGGCAACAACCGGAAGTTCATCACCCGCTGGGAAAAGTGGGTGAAAGCTCCATTTATCGCTGTAGGTGACAGCTTAAATCCAGCATGAGGGGGCGTTGATATCCCGCTATCGACGCCGTGTTACTGCAGATTTAGAACGGAACCGATGCAACGGGAGATTCAAATGTCCAGCAGGTCGTACAGCCAACAGCGAGCAGTTCGTTTTCGTTTCATGCTGCCATTCCTGGCATTGGCCATTCCGGGAACAGCGCTTGCAAACATCGACCCACCATCCGGTCCCACGAACAGTGCTGATGGCAACTACACGATTACCTACAACGCAGGTATCGCTGACAATTACTGCTCGGTTGATTTACAGCAAAAGGCACCAGGATCTCCGGGCTGGTTGTACATCAACGACGATGGCGATGGCATTGTTGCATTTCAAAACCAACCGACTGGCATCTATGAATACAGAGTATATGCCGAATGTGAGGACTACTACGGCGAGGAATCCTGGGAAATAATCAGCTCTTCGATTTCGGTGCTGGTTGGCGAACTTCCTGATATTGACGCCTTAAGTGAACAACTTACCTATACCTATCAAACACGCATCGGCGATATAAATGGCGATCAGCTAAACGATATCTTCGTAACGAGGACATCAGGAGGAGAATCTGGAAACGGAGCGCTGGGAGACTTCTTCCTTTTGCAAAACGGCAACGGGAGTTTCACCCCGAGCTCCGCGAATGCAGGCTCAGCCAACATAGCCCTGGGATGGCCCATGGCGCTGCTCGGAATAGCCCGTACAGATATCAATATTGACGGTTTCGTCGATCTGGTCATCAGTGATATCGATTACTTCATCCCCGGAAGCAGCATTCAGTTCGTGTATTCCTCGGGCGAGCTTTTCAACGAGACACCGCAGGCTGTCATTCCGCTGACCGCCGAAATTCAGCAGTTTCAGGAGGACTTCGAAGCCTGGACTGATGACCCGAATTATTTCGACAACAACGCTGTTTGGGTGGAAGAACCGGGTTACTGGGCGTTTGAACTCGAATGCGAGATCTTTTGGTGGGGCAGCTCCCCGGAGTGGGATTGTGAATATGTGCCGGTTTGGGTGGATGGCGACGAATACCTCGACTATTCCGCCTTCAATCAGGACGCGTTGGACCTGGCAATTGCGATCGGTCGAATCCTGGCTGGCGACACCGTAACGGTCGCTGACGTCATTAAGATTCTTGAGCGCGTCTTTGGAGTGAAAATCGGCGGTTGGAACTTCGGCGGTTGGTTGCCCGGTGGCGTCAGCCTGGGCGCATCTGATTTGTATTCGTTCTCCTTATCTCTGGAGAGTACTCGAAATGTTATCACTGGCGAAACGCCCGCTTGTATTGCGAACAACATAGAGTACTTTCAGGCACGAATAAACAACTACCTGGAACCTGACGATTTCGTACTGCGAATCGACCAGGTCATTACACAGTACTCCCTTGCTGATCTGACCGGTTCTTCCGCAAACCCGATCTGGAATCACGAAACCTATACTTACATGTACGGTTTACCCGTAACAAATGCGATCTCAGGTGACTTCGGATTCTTCGATGCGAGACATGCAACATATGCCTTCAAGCTCGGTGAGCAAACCTCGCAGGCAACCGCGGCGGTGATACTTTTCGAGTTCTGGTGGGAGCTCAGGCAGGCCGCGCGGGGCTTATGCCAAACGGCAGGCTTATTGGAGGACATAGTATCGAATCATGTTGGTGCGAAGACAGCAGAAAGGTACGATACGAACCCAGGTAACAAGACACCGGGACAGCACATGGAAGATATTCTGCACGAATGGGCCGGACTTCCCGCGACCAGAACTCAAGCGATTTCACGCCTGAACAGCCAGGGTATTTTTCCCTAGTCGTAGCGGTGTTTTTTGGTTCGAAAGTGGTTCAGAATGGCAGGATGTTGTTTCGTACACTTGCCGCGGCCCTGGTGTGTGTGGGGCTGACGTCCTGCGATCACGGTGGGCCTTCTTGTATGGCACAGAACTCGTGCGAGATGAACATTGTGCTTGACGACGACTTGCCCGCCCCCTTGGGTCAGCCGATCGAATTCACATTCGTTTTGTCCTCCTCGAAAGAGGCAAGTGTCTACATGCATGACAATGCGCTTTGCAACTTGTCATTCATGGTGTGGGGAGACGAAAGCCCGGATGCTCTTTTTTCACGAAGGGTATGTGTCGCAGGGCAAGACGAAATGCCAAACACCGAGTATGAGGAATGGGGTCCCGGAAAAAACAACCGTAGCCACTATTTTTACTCACCGTTGCAGAAGATAACGCTTACCCCGGCCCGCCCCCGTTCGTTTACGCTTGCTGCAACGACCTCCGCCCGGGAGTCCGGGACGATAACGGTAATGTTCGCCGACGATGTCTACTTCGAGTTTAATGGGCCAACAACCATTTCAGTATTCCAGTCAGCACAGCAGCTGAAGTACCTGGACGACGGAGAGGGAGGATTCGGAGCCTTCTTTAATATATCTGCGATTCAGGAGAATGATCAGATATCAATCGAAGTTCGACCTGGTTCGACCGATTCAACGAAAACACAGAATCGAGAGTGAACGAGATAAAGCCGAACCGTCCGTGCACGAACACCGCCATTCAGTTTCTTCATCGGCAGGTTGCGATCTGCGCTTAGCGGGTATATGAACGCCCTCCACTATCGATGGTAGGATACTCGCCTTATTTTCCTGGAGAGTATCAATGCCGGCACTTAGAACCATTCTGTTCGTTGCGGTTTTTTCGATCGCGCAAACCGGCTTCGCCAGCGAAACGCGACTACTGCGTTTTCCCGACATTCATGAGAATCGTGTCGTATTCGTCTACGCCGGCGACCTGTATGTCGCCGCGACGAATGGTGGTGCTGCTGTCCGACTGACATCGCATGAGGGTCTGGAGCAGTTTCCCAAGTTCTCGCCTGACGGCTCTGAAGTGGCCTATTCGGCAGAGTACAACGGTACCCGGCAAGTCTATGTAATCCCGACGAGCGGCGGCACGCCGCGCCAGCTAACCTGGTACAACGATGTCGGTGCCATGCCGCCTCGTGGTGGCTCGGACTATCGCGTCCTCGACTGGAGCCGCGATGGCGAACATGTGCTGGTGCGGGCGAATCGGCTGCCGTGGGGCGTGCGCATGGGTCGCTATCACCTGGTACCCGTGAACGGCGGCGATGAATCTGCCATGCGAATCCCGGAGGGCGGCGGCGGCATGTTCTCGCCGGATGGCAGCAAGATCGTCTACACACCAATCGACCGCGAGTTCAGAACCTGGAAACGCTATCGCGGCGGTCGCGCCCAGGATGTCTGGATCTACGATCTTGAAAACAACAGCTCGGAACAGTTAACCGACAACCCGGCTACCGATCACCAACCGCTTTGGGTCGGTGACGACATATTCTTTACGTCAGACCGCGATTACACATTAAACCTGTATCGACACACCGCGGATGGCGCCGAAGCCGTTACGTCTCATAAGGAATTCGATGTGCTGTGGCCTAGCGCAGGGCCAATGGCCATCGTTTACGAAAATGGTGGCTGGCTCTATCGTTACGATCCCGCCCGCGGCGAGTCGCAACGACTGACGATAAGCGTTGGCGGCGATCGCCCCGCGACGCTGCCGAAGATAGTAGAAGCATCGGACTTTATCGAAACCGTCGACCTCTCACCGAGCGGCAAACGCGTTCTCGTAACGGCCCGAGGCGAAGTCTTCAGCGTTCCGGCCAAAGACGGGCCGGTCAGAAACCTTACCCGCACACCGAACATCAGAGAGATCGACGCGACCTGGTCACCGGACGGCAAACAGTTCGCATATCTGTCGGACGCGTCCGGCGAGTACGAGATCTGGGTGCGACCGGTGGGCGGTGGTGATGCCAGGCGAGTGACGGAGGACGGAGCTATCTGGCGATTCCCGCCGGTCTGGTCTCCCGATTCGGACAAACTGGTTTTCGGTGACAAGAGTCAGCGTTTGAACGTGGTCGATGTTGCCAGCGGGCGTGTAAGTGTTATCGATTCGTCAAATCATAACGACATCGGCGAGTACAGTTGGGCCCCCGACAGTCGCTTTGTTACCTACGTCAAGGACAACGAATTGAATATGGGAAGCGTCTGGATTCATTCCTTAAGTGACGGACGTAATCACCAGGTAACGTCTGACATGACGAACGACGGTAGCCCTGTATTCGACCCGCAGGGCCGATACCTTTATTTTCTGTCATCGCGCGATCAGGACCTGCAATTCAGCTCTATCGAATTCAACTACATGGTCACCGACTCGGTACGGGTGTACGCAGCACAGCTGAATGCCGGGCAACCGGCCCTGTTTCTGCCCAAGAGCGACGAAGTAACTCCTGCTGGCGACACCGGTGACGAAAACGGCAAGCCGGACGACGAAGAGGTAGTCGTGAGCATTGCCTTCGACGGCATCGAAGACCGTCTTGTTGCGCTGCAATCGTCCGGGGGCAGCTACGATAATCTCATGGCCTCGCCGCAGGGGCCGGTGTATGTCTCGGGCGAGAATGGCGATGCGGCCGTGATGCTCTTCGATCTTGAAAACGAAAAGGAAGAGCTCGTCCTTGAGGGTGCGCAGAGCTTTTCGCTTTCCGGGAACGGCAAGAAAGTCCTCTACTCCGCCGAGGGTGCTCTGGGCATTGCCGATCTCAGTCCGGGACAGGACCCAGATGAAGGTCGACTGGATCTCGACGATATGGAACTGCTCGTCGATCCCACGGTCGAGTGGCAACAGATGTACGCCGACGGCTGGCGCATCTTGCGCGACTGGTTTTACGACCCCAACATGCACGGTCAGGACTGGGACGAGATTCGGCAAAAATACCAGCCATTGGTACCGCATATCGCACATCGAGCCGACCTCGATTACATCTTCGGCGAGATTGCCGGTGAAATGAACGCGGGGCACATCTACGTGCAGTCCGGCGACCAGTCCTCTGTAGAACGGCGCGACGGCGGCCTGCTCGGCGCCGAGTTTGAGCGCGACAACGGCTTCTACCGTATCAACAAGATATTCAGGGGCGAAGCGTGGCAAACCAGCTTCTTCTCCCCACTCGCTGCACCGGGCGTTGACGTTTCGGTTGGCGACTACGTGATCGCCATCAACGGTGTTTCTACACGCGCTGCACAAAACTTCTACCAGCTATTGGAAAACACGGGCGGTGACGTCATTACGCTGACCGTCAACGACAGGCCGCGCGAGCGCGGCAGTCGCGATGTCATGGTCAAGACCATCACGTCGGAAACCTCGTTGCGATATCTTGACTGGGTCGAAGATCGTGCGCGCCGCGTGAATGAACTGTCCGGCGGTCGAATCGGTTACGTGCATTTACCGAATACGGCTGTCGGTGGAAATCGCGAACTGTTCAAACGGTTCATGCCGCAGATGAACAAGGACGCGCTGATCATCGACGCGCGTTACAACGGTGGCGGCTTTATTCCCGATCGCATGATCGAGCTTGTTGCTCGCAGTCCGCTAAACTACTGGAAGCGTCGCGGCCTTGAGCCCACTGCGACACCTGCGTTCGCGCATGTCGGCCCGAAAGCGACATTGATTAACGGCTATTCGTCATCTGGCGGTGATGCGTTCCCTTACTACTTCAGGAAACTCGGTCTCGGCCCTTTGATTGGTACGCGAACCTGGGGCGGGCTTATCGGTATCTCCGGCAACCCATCGCTCGCAGACGGCGGCAGCATCCTGGCGTCCACGTTCCGCTTCATGAACACGGACAACGAGTGGGCCGTAGAAAACGAAGGCGTCTCCCCGGACATCGAAGTCGTCGATCGACCGGAGCTCGTTGCGGCCGGACAGGACCCGACGCTTGAAGCGGCAGTCAGGCACTTGCTGGAGGAGCTTGAGAAATCACCGCCGGTCAAGGTCGAGGCGCCACAGCCGCCGACCGATTTCTAATACCGGGAGGCCGTTGATATCAGTTAGAGGTAGACGCGTCCGCCTCGGCCGCGCTGCACTGATGGCGCACGAATTCCAGTAGCGTCTCGCGGTCTGCATCAGGGAGGAACAAGTCCGCGATTGCTCGCGATCCCAGTCCCCAAGTAGACATATGGGACATTTTTACTACACTGGTGGATGAGCCATTCATCTTTAATGGGAGCCTGAAATGAGCAATACACTGCCCCAATACGAATATCTCGCCTGCCGTGTGACGATCTGGAACAACTCCTCACAGGTTCTGGCAAACGCCGATATCGTCAAGAGCTGGGGCAAATACCCTAAGAAACCCATAACCAATCAGGCCGCACATACCTGGCAGGACTTCGAAATGCAGGGGCGCTCCGGTGCCATATCGGGTTGCGAAGGTTCTGTGACCTACCAGGTCTCCTATGAGCCCGGACTCGGCAGCGTCAAGTTCTACTATACCTGCCCCTACTCGGGAGACAATGAGGCTGTTCCGACGAATAATGCTGTGGGGCTTAAGCTCAGGGTTTATGCCCAGATCAGCGAAAAATGCGGTGAAAGCGGCTGGGGTACGGATTCCTCGAAATGGGGCAAGGAAGGTCAGGTTCCCCTTGATGGGCATCCACTGGCAGTTCTTTTTGTCGTCGACGACGCCTGAGCGTCCCGGGATGCCGGAAAAAGCCGCTCAAGCAATACGCGTCTTGCAATACAACACACACCTGTTTATCGGCACGACTGTCGGTCTTGCACCGGAATACCAGGATGAACTGCGACTCGGTCAGTTGATAAAGCGGCTGAAAAGTATTGACGCCGATATCGTTGGGCTCAACGAGGTTTGGGCTGATGCCAGCAAAACAAAAATAGTCAACGCGCTTCGCCGGGAGTTCCCATTCTCGTACTTTGAGCCAAATCACGACATTACAAAAATCGGCTCTGGACTGCTGCTTTTGAGTCGCCATCTCATATCCAAGCCGAGCTACACGAAGTTTAAGGATCTTGCCGGCTGGGATGCGATGAGCCAGAAAGGTTTTTACCAGGCGATAGTAACGCTCAAGCTCTCCGACGGCGGCTACCTGCCGGTTTTCGTGTTCATCAGCCATGCTCAATCCGGCAACAGCGCCGATGACTATGTGGCGCGCAAGAGCAACCTTGAACAGATTCGGACCGCGATTCGAAACGCACCGTTTGGAACACGCCCGGTTCTTCTGTTTGGAGATTTAAATGTTATCGCCGAAGCTCCGGGCGGGGCGCCATCAGCCGAGTACATTCAAATGCGCTCAATGTTCGATGGACTTGGGCTGGTTGACCTGTGCAGATGTGTTTATCCGGATGCCAGCAAGAATCCGCTGTATACGATCAATACTGAGACCAACAACCTCGCCAGGCACTTCGATCCCGACCATAAGATAATTGAGCGTTTAGACTACAGCTTCGTGCGCAATATCGGGCCGGATCCTGCGACTACTGCGACATTGGCCGTAGCAACGGATTGGAACTATGCAGATCCGGAAACGGGAGGATTCACTGACCTCTCGGATCACTATCCGCTCATATTCTCTTTTGTCGCAAACAGCTAAACTGATCGAGTATCGTCAACTGCGACAATACGACGGCCAGTAAGCGAAAACTCTCCGGATTTTCCGAATTGTGATTCCTCGTCATAGACTTCCCTGACGAATACCGCCGCCTCAGGAGTTTCAGGAAGAACCGGAACCAGGTAGCGATACAGATACGGGACATGCTGAGTGTCGCGAATAGCGAAGAATTTGCCTATCTCGTGAGTCATTTCAGCAAACGTGTGAAGATCATGGTCGTGATCCTGATGCCAGGCGCTTACAGGATCGTCGGCAGTGTGCAATTGCGTGACAAACGAACCGGCGCTATGAGAAATCAACGCTCGACCCTGTCGCGACTCCACCACCGTCAGAAACCAGTTTATTGCGTCGGAACTGGCTTCATCAAAGGCAAAGTCTTCGACCAGCACCGTACCGCGGGGCAGCAAGACATCGCGAACTCCTGCGATGGCTTCCGGTAAGCGCGAAATGTGATGCAATGAGCGCGTGAAGACCACGGCATTTGCTCGCTCTACGTCAACGTCAGGCCACGACCCCTCGATAACGTTAACATCCAGCTCGCGTGCTCGAGACACGGCTTCCCGATCTGATTCGACACCAGCGACTGCATACCCTCGTTTCGATAGTTCGGCCGCGACATGGCCTGATCCGCAGCCGATCTCAACAATCGTTCCGGCGATCGGAACATTCGACGCGATAAACGCGGCAGTAGCCGCGGTTGGGACATCAATCGGGTTATTTGGGATGGTTACGCTCACATTTCTCGACAAGTCGCAGTGTCCTTTTGGTCTGATAGCATTGTGCGTGGCTGCTATATGCTCGATACGATGCAGGGCGGGTGGCTCCATCACTGTTCCGATCAGCCGGCCGGATGGGCAGGTTTTCGGGAGTACCGGGATCGTGTGCCGGGTCGCGAGGCATAAGCAATGCTGTCGGCGGCGTAGGCAATGTACTACTTAGTCAGAAACAAACGCATTCGCAACGCTCGCAAGTTTCTCGCCGTCTATCCAGGGTATATGAGCTGTTCCGTCGAAGATTTGTAGTTTTGCGCCCGCTAGTCCGGCTGCGAGTTCGCGTGCCTGCTCGACCGGTATGCACCTGTCGCCCCGTCGGTGCAAAACCAGTGCCGGTGCCTGGACATCTGATAGCAGCGAGCGTACATCCACGCGGTAGGTCAGCTCCAACAGGTCCGCTGCAGCATCCGCCTCGGCCGCGCTGCGCTGTTGACGTGCGAACTCCAGTAGCGTCTCGCGGTCAGCGTCGGGGAGGAACAGGTCTGCAATTGCACGCGATCCCAGCCCCCAATGTGCCCTGATTGTTGCGAGGAACGCAGACTGTACTTCGGCAGAAGACAATTCCGTGCCGTTGATGTAGCTACCGTAAAAGCAAATTCGATCGACTTGATCGGGGTAACGGGCGGCATAGGCTATCGCCGTCGGACCGCCCGCAGACATCGCGAATAAGGAGAAGCGGTCCTCGCCGAGTTCTTTCACCAAGTCCTCCAGCAACGCCGTTTCACCCTCGAGCGATTGCGCACCGTAGGTCCTGTCGCTCATCCCCGTGCCCGGTCGATCATATCGAACCAGCGTGACCCCCCGGCCCAGCCGCAGAAAAAAATCCCTGTACACGGAATTTCGCAGATCCTCAGCGACGCTGCTCACCCACCAGGCGGGACAGATTACAGTGGGCCCGTCGCCGGATACCGAATACGCAATTCGACTACCGTGGCGATCAGTAAAAAACCGGGTTTCCGCGTGCAAGGATTCGGACGCGGCTTGCTTTTCAGTTATTCGCGTTACGGGCCCTCGGAACTGGTAGCCGATCTTGTTAAGGGTACGAATCAAGCGCTGCGATTTCCCGTCATCACCGATGGCACGTCGTGCCGCCTTGATACGGCTCGTTACAGCAGAATCCGATATGGGGCGGCCGTGCCAGACCGCCGCAATAATCTGCTCCTTGCTAACAACTTCGTCGCCGTTTTCTGCGAGATAGCACAACAGATCGAAGACCTGGGGCTCCATTGCCTGCGGCTCGCCGGCGCGAATCAACAAGCGACGCTCGGGATAGAGCTCGCAGTCTGCGAATCGAAACATCATGTCGCGAGTCTACGTTGCACCGGGGGCGATCTCCAGAAATCTCCACAAGTTCTCCCGATCATCTTCAAGACTCCTCGCAGCACGGGACATAGTGTGTGTCCGGAACAATCGAGTTCCCGATCCGGCTGTAGATGCCGTGATTACAAAATTGGATGGAAACCCCTTATGTACGAGATCACTCGCCAGCGAATGCTTGGCGCGGCAATGATGGGCACCGGTGCCCTGTTGGGCGCCTGTGGACTGCAGGCGTCAAGCGTCAGCGTAAAGCACAAAGCTGCCATGTTGCTGGACCGGATTCCGAATTTGCCGCCGGGGCTGGTCGAAGCCACAAACTTCCCGCTGATCGAGGCAATTCACGGTCGGCGTTCCAGACGCTTTGCCCGCGGCGCGTCGATTCCAGGCGGGCCGCTTGCGTATACCTCCAAACACGCTCCTGCCCCGCTGACTGAGCTTGAGCAGACGCTCCTGTTAACGACTGTTTCAGGCAATACAGGCTGGTCGAATCTCATTCCTCACAATCGATTCTACGAACCGAAAATTCCGAACTATGCAGGAGCCGCCGGAGGACGAACATTTCCGTCGGCCGCGGGCTTTCACACCTCGGAGATATTCTTTACCGACGACAACGGTTCATATTTCTTCCCGACACGCGACATGGCTTCGCCTGCAGCCAATGAAGACTTCGGGGCGAAGGATCTGGCCGCGTTTCTGGCTGAACACAGGTCGCGTATTGTCAAGCTCGCAGACGGGCGCCTGAACATACCGGCCTCGCCATCCCACATGGAAATGCATAACGAATGGTGCGCGAATGTCCCGGGTAGCACGCTGATTGTTCCGGTTGCCGATCTTGCCCAGCACAGCATTCTAAGCCTGTGCTACCTGGTACAAAACGGCGCGTGCATTTTCGACGACGTTAACAAGCGTCCAATTCCGGGAATCGAACGTTTCAGGGAAATCGTTGATATCGATAACCCGTATCCGCTGACAGTCGTTGATCAGATGAGCCTGACAGAGGTGTCGGTCGAAATTTCAACGGCCTGCTATGCCGGTGCGCTGATGTTGCAGGCGATGGGCCTCGGTGGCTGGATGTACAACGGCATTAATCCGATTAGCGTCCTGGGCGGCAGTGGCGACCCGGAAGTGCCAGGCCTTGGTTTCCGATCTGACACCGACAAGCGTTGGCCACTGCCAAATGTTACTGGTCTCGAGGGTGTCTTCGAAGCACACTGCCCGCCGCACTTCGGTGACATGCGTAAAGCCGTGCAATCGGTTGTGGAGCGGAAGTACGGCGCAGGAGGCCCTTTCAACGCGAATACGCCCGGTCCTTACAAAGACAATACCGGTGTGCGCGGCAGTGCCGCTTCGCATAACGACGTCTTTGTCGATTGTGTCGCCACGATGGCGCAGTACATTTACGACCAGTTTGGCCGCTTCCCGGCAACCGTTCCATCCGTTTTCGCATTGATGTATCTACAGGCGCACCAACTCGATACGGACTTCTACGACAAGCACTTCTCACCAGGGGCGTATTTGAATACCCACGCTGCCTACGATCGTAATTGGGCGCAACAATGACGAAAGTTCTTTTTCTATTCTATTCAGCGACAGGCTATGTGCTTGGGTTGGCAAGTCTTACCTACCTGGCCGGCTTCCTGATTGATTTCGGTGTTCCCAAAGGCATAAACGATGGCGAGGTCCGCTCTCTCTGGATTTCGGTATTGATAAATGCCTCTCTTGTGCTCGGATTTGGGCTCCATCATTCCATAACAGCCCGCAAGTCATTCAAGCGCTGGTGGACACGATGGATTCCGGAGCCTATCGAGCGAGCAACCTATGTGTACATGACGGCCGCCGTGACGTTCATCGTAGTGTTCTTCTGGCATCCGATCCCCATCACGATCTGGCGAGTCGAGAATTCGGTAGCCTCGACCCTGATCCTCACTGCGTATGCGGCGATCTGGCTGATGATGTCTGCAGCGACATTCCATTTCGGCCATTTTGGTTTCTTTGGCCTGCGACAGGCATGGGATCGGTATCTTGATCGCCCGGCGGCTTCGGTACCGTTTACCGCACGCTACCTTTATTCGCTGGTTCGACACCCGATCAGTCTGGGCTGGATGTTGATGCCGTGGTTTGCTCCGCATATGACAGTAGGCCAGCTGGTTTGGGCGTTGTCAGTGACTGTCTATGTGCTGCTATCCACTAAGTATGAGGAGGCCGATCTTATTCGGGAAATCGGCGATGACTATCTCAAATACCGAGCTGAGGTTCCGACGTTTGTGCCCGGATCGAGGAATTGATGTGATGATTCTGAGAAAAGTACTGAGTTACCGATGGGTACTGCTTTACATAGCTTTGACCGCAACATTATTGGCTGGTCAAGCTCGCGCCGACAAGGTTCGTGAATGCGACGTTGCTGCAGCGCAAATGAATTCTAATGCCAGCTTCAGTTTTGATCCCATACCCTTTCTGTCATTGCACTTGAAGACAACAAGAGGGACCGGTTTTCAGCTTGGCTGTGCAATCGACGTTACTGACAGCGGCTGGTTCGTACGAGGTTCATACCAGCAGACTAGCGGACATATCGTAGTTGACCTGCGTTTTGATCCCGAGTTCGTAACTGGCCGATTCGACTTACATCAACGCAATTGGGCTTTCGACATAGGCCATCGTGCTGAACTGTGGCCGGACGTTTCACTACTGTTGTCTGTTGGTTACTCAAAGAGCTGGTATGAACCCGATGATTTTCTTCTTGTGCCCCCATCCGGTGGTGCGCAGTTCGATCATCGGGGTGCGCTACGGCAAGACGATGGCGGTGTTGCCGTCGCCGCTGGTCTGCGATGGAAAGCTACACGAATCTTAGGCCTGGAGGTCGAACTGCGCTACCTCGATAAGTCGATGTACGAGCTTTTGGACGCCAGAATACGTAGCGAGGTTTTGGGACGAGTGGGTACGACAGTGAAATTGAGCGAGTCGATGAGCTTAGTGTTGGAAGGCGCAGTCGGTGAACAGTCCCGAGCTTCAAATGTAGGCCTGCGGTGGGCTTTTTAATTGCCACCGTATACGCTGTCGAGCACATCAAACAACACAGATTCGACTCGGATTTCGCTTTCATCGATTTTCTTGTAGCTCACAAAAACTGCAACGAGGTCACGTTGCGGATTGACCATGAACCCCTGCCCGGCCCAACCACCCTTGTAGAAATCACCGTTCGCGTAAATTTCGTCCCACTGATAGATGTTGTGCTTTACGCCACTCACCTCGACGCCCGGCGCGCCCGTGTTGGTCATCAACTCAGGGCGACCGCCCGACCACAGCAGCTCGATGTGCTCATCGGAGATAATCTTACGGTCGCTGACGACATCATGACTTGGCGTAAACAACAATCCGTAACGGGCCACATCGCGCAAACGCGCCAGGAAGCCGCCGTGCGTCATGGCTACACCGTATCTCGGTGCGATGTAGGACGCGTTTGATTCAGCTCCGATGTGCTGCCAAATCTCCTTACTAAGCACGTCCTGAAATGACATATCGGTAATCTTCTCGACCATCCAGGCCAGCACGAATGTATTGAGTCCGGAGTACGAAAACTGCTGGCCCTGATCCATAATGCGGGTGCCCTTCAGCTTGGCCACGAAGTCGTATGGATTGTCTTCCGCATCGTCCGTACGAAAGCCGTCGCCAATGGTCATGCTGTAGCGGTAGTAACAGGAATTCCAATTGGCGTAGTCGCCATCGTCGCAATCGAGACCAGTCGCCATGTCCAGAATGTTACGCACCGTAATGCCAGCAAAGTCCGACTCACCGATCTCAGGAATGTAGTGTTCGATGGGCGAATCGACGTCTACTTTGCCGCGTTCTTCGAGAATACGCACGACGGTACCAACGAACTGCTTGGCAACCGACCAGTACACCGGCATCTCGTAGTCCTGCATTCGTGGATACGCTTCGTACGCGATCTGCCCTTTGTGTAAGACAATAACGCCCATTGCTGTCGTCAGATCGCTGTGCATGAGGTCGTTAAATGTCATCGGGCCCGCCGGAGTTTCAACGAGGTGGTCAGCAATGACAGGGTTTGGGTTGGAAGTTAGCGTACTAACCTGGCCATCACGATACACGTTCACCGTTGGAAAAAACTGGTGTGCGTTTCGAAAGTTCCACTCCTGATCCTCGCCATAGGCCGTCCACCATATATCGTCCTTCGGAAAGCGACGATGCTGCTGCTGATTGCGTTCCAGCGTATACGCAGGACGAAATTCGGTCGGCATCGATTCGTCTGCGCTTGCAGGAACGTCTGGTTGATCGTCGCAGGCGACAAGCAAGGTGAGCAGTGGAATCGCTCTCCAGACGGAGGCGGAATACAACATGGATCAGTCTTCCAATTGGAGGTTCTTGACGAATACTATCACCGGGCCCGGACGTCTGCTTATCCGAACTGCAGTCGTTGCAAATAGCGCGGCGCTATTTGTAGTCGTCCGCTAACGCACCGTTCGACGAGCCCTCAAATTGCTGCAGGTCGTCGGTAATCTCGTAGAATTCCGGTTTTTCACCGACAAAGATATGGCCTATTGTTTTCAGGCCTGTTGGACGGTCAAGCGAACCAGCGATTATGCCGGTTGCATCCAATTCGAACGGTTGCCAAAACAGGCTGGAACCGCATTCACGACAAAAACCACGCTGTGCTGCTGCCGACGTTTTATACCACGAAAGTCCATCGTCTTTCGTCACCGTAATGTTTACTTTGCGTGCTTTTGAATGTGGGCCGAAGTTGCCATGTAAGCGTTGGCACATGCTGCAGTGGCAGTTGACGACGTCGCGCAAGGGACCTCTTACCTGATAACGCACTGCACCACAAAGGCAGCCGCCATCGCTTATCGTGTTCTCATCTGTCATCGCCAACTTCTCCATTCAGAAAAGGCCAATTCTCCGGCTGAGCTGTGAATCAGCCAACAGCGCCTACTATGGTACTCAAACCAGCATCACCTGGCAGATTTATAGTGTCGGAGTGCGATAGAAGCGGTCGTAAATATCCCTACCGACTCCGACGATCAACTTGTAGAAAATCCAGAACATGACGAACGTCAGCACCGAAATCATTAGCCATGCACCCATGGCGTTGGCAAGCAACAGCAAGATCTCGGTCAAGGTCTCCTTTGGAAGGCCCGCCCAAATGAAAACAGTGGATGAAGACCCTCCCATTGTCACCGCAAGAATCAGCAAGGTTTTGTTGGCACTGTATTTCATTGTCTCAATGGAGGAAGCAGCTTCTTGATTCGTGAGTAGTCGCTTGGGTCAGTAGCGGTCGCTCGTTAGTTTATCAGTTCAGGGGCTGCTTTCGGCAAATTGCAGTCCTTTAGCTGGCGCTTATTGGCTGTTGCTGTTCAGATCTTTCTTCGCGTAAGTACCCAACGACTCGACACCAGAAACTGCCAGCACGATGAAAAACGCGATAACAGCGTAGAGCCCGGCGAGTACAAGGCAATCAGTTTCGTGAGTAATCCCGTGGAGCACCTGATGGACCCGACGCATGCTGACTATCGGTTCAAAGCGGGCGACGCGGTATTTGCACGACTGTCTGTGATTTCGCAGGGTCCCCATGCCCGAGAGCTCAGTCGGCTCGGTCATAGTACGTTTTGGCGCAACAGATCCAGAGAATACTCTGGAGTGGCCGGGTCTACGTTTGTTGTTGCTGTTACCGGCGCTTCTTCTCGTGATTTGGATTGCCTCCATCCACATCAACCGGAAACGTAACCTGATCATTCAGCGCTGTGGTGTGGACATCAATGGCAGATAAACGTCGGTGATCATTTCGTCTTCTTTTACATCAGGCCCGACATTGACGTAGTGAAAGAACATCGGAAAATCGCCCAATCTCTGACCACTGGCCGGATACCACTCCTGGCGTACGAATACAGCTGCCGGGTTGTTGTAACGCGACCCGACATCTCTCGCTCTGGCGCATCGACACGCTGGAATAATCTTGTTAACCACATCGTACTCATTCGCACCCACTAACTCGTCCACCGACAGGCAAAAGTCGACATGATGCTGTTCGGGAGGAGTGGTAGCAGGATCGGTATAATGGACTCCATAGTTCCGGTGTCTCGCGGAATCCAATAAATTGTTCTCAAGTTTCCAAGCGATGAGTTTTAGGGCGGTCTTATGCTCTTGTTCCACAGGCCCATAGTGCTCAACTACCGCGACAGAAGTTTCGGGGAAATCGACGATTTCGATGTTCAAGTACAAAAACTCCTTGCAGGAACCGTCAGGTTGACTCCATGAATTCGAGCCGATTGCCGAACGGATCATCGACATAGAATCGTTTGTAGCCCGGAAGCTTGTTGTCGATTGCAGCGGGCCAGCCTGCATTCGTAAGTAGTCTCGCAAGATCATCAATTCCCGATACAAGAAATGCAGGATGCGCCTTTCTGGCAGGCCTGAAGTCCGACTCAACGCCGAGGTGAACTTTCACGGCTCCACGCTCGAACCAGGCCCCGCCATTTTTTGCCAGGCCTGACGGTTTCGGCACCTCAACAAAGCCGAGAAGTTCGACAAAGAAAGAAGGTGCCAGATGCTCTTGCCCAACTGGCATTGCGAGCTGTACATGATCAATAGCTTCTATTCGCATGGCCGAAATGGGTCTAAGCATCGTCATAGTCCATCTTGCGTTTGCCAACTACACCAATCATAGCAGCGTACAACGATCTATCTGCCCTCCGAGGGTCTCTATTGCAGGGATACGATTGGCGATTCCCAGATCATTCAACCTGGCTCGAAGCATTTCCAGCTCAGCCAAGAATGCCGGTGTCTTCTTCCACTGACAATCTGCTCCGCCTCCGAGACGAAAAGAAACGTACACTATCCCGTTAAGAGCCCTTAGGTACTCTGGCGAAGTATAGTCTGCGGATATCAGCCGGTACTCTCGGCGGAGGACGTCGAATCCGGGCTCGGTAAATGGGTTAACGTGTCCGTCGGCGACGATGAGGACTGGACGCGCCATTCCGGCGGCACACCATCGAACGGCACCGGCCCTGACAGCGGCAACGGCGGCAGTACCTGGTACACCTACCTCGAAACCTCGAGCAGCAACTCTGCCGCTTACACGCAGGTCACCGTCGGCTTTAGCGGCACGATCAAACTGCGTTTCCGGGCCGTGGCCGCCGGTGATTTCCATGGCGATGGCACGTGAAGCTGCTACACGGTAGTGAGAAACGCGAGCCGCTTTCCCGAAAATCTGTCCTATACTTGATATGTCACCTGCCGATGCTGACGCAAAAAGAACGAAATATGACATTTTTTAGGCGTTCTTGGGGAGTAGCACTGGCAAATACCTATACGACCAGAGGGCTTAGATCATGAAAAGCACTGTTACCAGTCATGGCAGTACCGCGTGGCGTTGTTTGGGGGTATGCATCGCTGTCATCGCGGCGGGATGTTCTCCCGAATCCAACCCGCGATCATGGGACGCGCAGCGCGCTCAGACGCTGATATACGACCTTGACGTTAACATGGCGCACGATGGCAGCGACTTTACCGAAAGAGACGAGCGCGTCATCGAAATCGTTATTGACGGCGGAAAAGTGTCGATCAGCCGGACCTCCAGAATCGAAGGCAGTAGAGAAAACTACGGGCCGTACGACCTGAGCGCAGATGGAACGATTGGCGGACCTGAAGCGCTGGCTAACCCGCCGCCCCTCGAGGCCGAACTGATTCTTCACGTCTTCCCGCCTGGCGGGTTAGGGACCGGGACGCTGCCGGCCAACTGGGGCACGGCCGATCCACCCGACGCTTTGCTCAGCGATGACAGGATCGAACTTCAGCAACTGTCCGAATTCACTTTGCGGGGCAACAGGTCTGTCGGTGGAAGCGATATAGAGGATTACGCGCTAAACAGCACAGTGCGCTTGATCGACAACAGCCAGTTGTCTGCGATGATTGGCCCACCTTCGGAGCGCGATGCCGAGCTTCAAGACACGATTGACGAACTCAGCAACGACAATCTTTTTCTATTCGGCACCGTTTCGTGGAATCGCCAGAACCGGGTCACGGAGGGTGGCGAATTCACCTACG
Source organism: Woeseiaceae bacterium (assembly GCA_021773035.1). Lineage (GTDB taxonomy): Bacteria > Pseudomonadota > Gammaproteobacteria > Steroidobacterales > Woeseiaceae > UBA1847. Next base: position 18,440 of record JAJFKU010000018.1, on the reverse strand, counting down.
TCTCCGCACCCCACGCGGGCGGAACGCAAGCATCAATAGCTGCATCGGAAATCAGGCAGGAAATGACCGTTAGTCGGAGGTAATACAATGAGAAAACTAAGCAGACTGCTCGGAACATTGGGTGCCCTATTGATCCTGGTATCGCCGCCCGTCGCAACTGGCAGCGAACTCGATGGTTTCGTAGACCTTGTAAAGGCCGCCTCCAAGAAAGCACTGAACGACCTGGAGCTTATTAAGGAGTGCTTCGGCATGCCGGAGGCACCGGTACTCTGCAATGCGGCTGACGTGGCCGGGACACCTGCCGGTGTTCTGGCGTGCCCGGCGCCCTCTACGCCGGTCACTGCGGCCGGGGTTTGCAATCTGAAGCAATCAGCTGGATTCGGGCTCAAGTTGGGCAAGAAAGCGGCCCAGCTTGTCGACATCAGCGGCGACTTCGATACGACTCTGCTCATGATCGGCGAGGAGAAAAGTATTACACCGCACGTCCACAATCCCGATGGTTCGGGTGCCAATTGCGTCGCCGGTGCGGAATATGTCGTTCGGCAAGATCAGGTGAAATTGCTGTTCGCAGCGGTCCAGAAAGGCAAACTGACTGCCACAGCGCCGACACAGCTTGGGGATATTGCGGGATTCGTGGTGGAAGTCAACGCGCACAAATCCGAGTCTTTTCAGCAAGGACCGTTTTTCTATTGCCAGAAAGAAACGCATGACCAGAACGCGTCCTGTGCCGTGCCGAAGGATAAGGAGCCCAGGAGGACAGAGGGTGATCCGCCTGAGTGAGCGCCCGTACCTGAGCAGTACTGGCTAGCAACAACCGGGAAAGGTGTCAGGTTTATTTGCCCTGCAGAATAGACATGACACCTTGGATTTTACTCCTCTTTTGACTTAAGTATTACCGAAACGGGCCGATACGCTGTGTACCTGATACAGGCAAACAACAAGCAAGGAGAACAGCGTGTCGGAATCATTGTTCGAAAAACTGGGAGGTGCCGTTGCAGTGGATGCCGCAGTCGATATCTTCTACCGCAAGGTCCTGAGCGACGACAGTATCAATCATTTCTTCGACGATACGGATTTGCAGGCCCAACGCGACAAGCAAAAGTCTTTTCTGACGATGGCTTTTGGCGGTCCGAATGCGTACGAGGGCAAGGATCTGCGCAGCGCGCACGCCCCGCTGGTTGAACGCGGATTGAATGACAATCACTTCGGTGCTGTCGCCGGTCACCTGAAGGCGACGCTGGATGAGTTGGACGTTCCTTCCGATCTGACCGACGAAGTCATGGGTATCGCCGCCAGCACCCAAGACGACGTGCTTAACCGCTGATTCGACCGTCATTGGGGTGGATCCCGTGATAAGCCTGACTTATGGGAACGATACCCATACCTGCGAGCCGGGCGAGTCCGTGCTCGCAGTGCTGTTACGCAGCAACGTCGATGTCCCCTATTCCTGCCGTGCCGGGGCGTGCCATTCCTGCCTGTTGCGACGCAGCGACGGAGCCGTGCCGGCATCCAGCCAGCCGGGTCTGAAGCCGACCTTACGAGAGCAGAATTACTTTCTGGCCTGCCAGCTGGTGCCGGACGAGGACATTAGTGTTTCGCTCCCCGACGATGCGCTGGTGACGGGCCACGCGATCGTCGTCGGACTTGAGCACCTCAATAAGGATATCTGCCGGGTTCTTCTCGAGCCGGCGACACCCCTCTATTACCACGCGGGACAATACATCAATCTGCGGCGACAAGACGGCCTCGCGCGAAGCTACTCGCTGGCCAGTGTGCCCAGCGTGGACAAGCACCTGGAACTGCATGTGCGTCGTCTGGACAACGGCAGGATGAGTAACTGGATCAACGATGTCCTCCAGGTGGGTGACCAACTGGACTTCCACGGTCCCTACGGCGATTGTTTTTATCTGCCTGATGCCGAGGAGCAGGACCTGTTGCTCATCGGGACGGGAACCGGCCTTGCGCCCCTGATGGGTATTGCGCGTGATGCACTACGAAGTCAGCACCGGGGCGATATTCATCTCTTCCACGGCAGTCGCACGATCAGAGACCTGTACCTGGACCGCTGCTTGCGGGAACTGGCCGAAGGTCACCCGAATTTTCACTATCGGGCCTGCGTCACGGGCGAAGACGCCGTAGACGAAGTGCGCCACGGGCGCGCGAACGAGATTGCGTTTTCCGAGTTCCCCGACCTGAACGCAAAACGTGTCTACCTGTGTGGCTTGCCTGCGATGGTAAACACGGCCCGCAAGATAGCGTACCTCAACGGTGCTGCCATGGAGAACATCATGGCGGATGCGTTTGAGATGACGGATCTGCGCAAGGAGGAGCGTACAGAGCGAGAGTGAAGCGGCCGAGTCTTTTCTGCTTTCAATAAGCACATTTGCGTCGAAACGCGATATTCGCCCTCTCTTACCACCGTTCTTTGATGTATCGGAGTAGTTCATCACGTTCGGTCACCGTCAGCTCGTGAAACGCATCGAGTCTCGGCGCAGCCGGCCAGCCCTGGTCGGCGATTGCCAGACCAGTGGCGCGGCGCTCACTCTCGTAGCGGGGAATGACGTGAAAATGAACATTCGGATCGGCCATCATGAGCATCAGGTAGTTGATTTTTTCGTACTCGAACGCGGCAGAGAGCCTGCCCTCGATTTCTTCGATCACTTTTCCCATCTCCACGAACGAATCTGCCGATAAGCTGGAAAAGGCCGTCGCGCCCGACTTCGAGCACAATACGAGCGAACCCAGCGTCACCTGTTGCTCCCGCAACAAAACGACCCAGTGCTCGTATTCTCGAATCAGGGTATCCGGATATCCGAAACGAATCATGGTTTGATTTGGCATGGAGGTCCTCATTAATCCTGGGATGAGCGAACAACGGAAATTCATCTTTTGTTATAGTGAGCTTACTCCATCCAATACTCAACGACGCCAATTTGGCACTTTCTGTTTTTACTGCAGTATTGATTGCGGCTGCTCTTCACGCCGCATGGAACGCGTTGGTAAAGAACGCGACCGACAAGTACGTCAGTATGACCGCCGTGGTCCTGGGTCATTTCCCGTTCGCCTGTCTGGCCGCCCTGTCGTCTCCGTGGCCAGATCGTTCAAGCTGGCTTCTTATTCTGGCGGGTGCGGTGCTGCACGTTGGTTATCAACTGTTTCTCCTGCTGTCATACCGGACGGGTGATCTTTCACACGTTTATCCGATTGCCCGCGGAATCGCTCCCATGCTGACGGCCGTTGTCGCCGTTCTGTTTCTCGGCGTTCAGCTGACATCGGTCGGGGTAACCGCGATAGTCGCCATCGGCGTTGGGATCATGAGCCTGGTTTTCGTCCGCGGCAGTGACGGCCTGTACAACAGGCACGCAGCGACAATGGCTCTGATTACCGGCTGCTTCATTGCCGGATACTCACTGGTCGACGGCTACGGAGCGCGCCTGGCCGGGACGGCACTCGGCTTTTTCGGCTGGCTCTCGATTATCAACACCATCCTGTTTTCGCTCATCGTCTCCGCCCTCCAACCGCGCATCCTGCGCAGGGTCGCGCTCGAAGGTTCGACAATCGCCCTGCTCGGCGGCGGCTCGTCCTTTGTTGCCTACAGCCTGGTTGTCTGGGCATTTACTCAAGCGCCCATTCCACTGGTTGCCGCACTTCGCGAAACCAGCATCGTTTTTGCGCTGCTGATCGGCGTGGTCTTCCTGAAGGAAAGGTTGAACGTAGCAAAGGTCTTTTCGACATCATTGACGATATTCGGCGCCATTTTGCTGCGCATGGGCCGCTAGCTGGTGCCTGATATTTACTGTAGCTGACAATCGATCGTCTTGTTCTCCCCTGCACTTACAACGACATTATCGACTGTGGTCGTCGTCTTACCGGATGCAGAACACGATACCGTGTAAGTTCCGGAGGCGAGTGCATTGACAATGTAATGGCCATCCAGATCGGACGACGAACCGCCAATCTTCGCGCCAGCCTGATTTGCGACAAGAATGTTCGCGAACGCGATCGAATCGTCTGTTGCCGCATCGGTAACCGTGCCGGATATTGACGCTGTGTCTGCGAAAGCGAATGCCGACGTAATCAGGAGGGCAAGGGTCGGCAAGCTCTGCTGCATGATTCTGCCTTTGGATTTCATGGTCGTGTCCTCAGTAGGTTGTCGTTACTGTCAATGGCGCAGGCTGAACGGGAAATGCAACATCGGCGGCAGAAAAACGACCCCGGACACGGTTCGGGAGTTTTGTGAGGCGGTGAAAGGTGCTTAGCACGCCTTTCGTAAACGAAGTACCCGCAGCGATGCGCATCCTCTACCCGGCCGACAGTTCATCCGTCGTCGGCTTTGTCCTTCAGTGCGAAGTATGCCAGGAAGAGATTCGTATGACGCCTGCCGTGCCTGTCGATTCGGGTTTGTACCTTGCGTAGCACCTTCCCGACGTGCCGCAGCGTGGCGTCGGCCTGCATCGCGCGCGCATCGATCTCGTATTCGAGTGACGCGATCAATACATCGATCAGGTTTCGCGCGCCGTATAGCAGGCCTTCCGCCCTGACGAGGTGTTTGGCGTGTTTCCTGGCGGCCCGATGGCGTTCGGGGTCTCCGTCCTCGGCGGACAGGCAGTCCGGTATGTAGTATTCCGGGTCTTCTCTGAGCTGCAGGCCGAGTGTGCAAGTCGAATTTGTGCGGAGTATTGCTGGTTTCATGGTTCTGGTCCTCAGGTTGAGGCCAGCTTGGGCGCGGAAAAGCACGATGCCCGGGCGGGTAATCGTGATTTGGTCTGATAGCATTGCGCGTAGCCATTGTTAGCAGTGCCTTTGCTGGCTGTGGTTAGGGCCGTCGAGGGGCGCTATCCCCTCTTCGGTCCGATTTTTATAACACAGTGTGGTGGGGAGTGCTTAGAGATAAATTGCCACTTCGCGCCACCATGAGAAACGTGTTTGAACGAACTATAGTTAGCGCCGCTGTTGAGAGTCGTATGGGCCGAGATCGAGTCATATTTGAAGGGCTTACTGCCCACGAAGTACTTGCGCTTCCGGTTTCGGAGGTAGACGAATTGGTATTTCGCAAAGAACCGCTCGTCGTGAATATTGGTTCAGCCCAGATTGATGGCGGTGGTGAAGGCGTCCTGCGGCAATCGGCTCCCTTGCCAGTAGGCTTGCAAAACAAAGAGGACTTACCCAGGTAGAGTGGCAAGTGCATGCGGTCTCCTGTGCGAAGCCGAACTTGAAGCTGAGAAGAATGCTGCTACGACGGGGCTTCGAAGTGCGAGAGATAGCCGGAGTTGGTGAGGTGTTTCACCAGGTATCAGATCTGCTTAGACAGAAAGACTGTAAGTAAATAGACCTGACGCCTTTTCCCACTACCGATACGATACTGGGTTTATTGGTCGGCGCCGAGCGCGCGCATGACATCATTTACGGACTCCTGCTCTGCATGCAAAAGCTCCAGACTCGAGTCGGGCAGCACGCCGCCGATCGGAAATTTGGCGAACGCGGGCAGCTCGTCGATTCTCGGCAAACCGTACGCTTTTCCCTCGACGATTTCGTCATGGAGGCGCGCAAGCAACACAAGGTCTGCCAGATCGGGAGCGGACCGGCTATCTCGCAGCCAATCACCCCGACTACGCGCAACCTCGACCATGTCCGATTCAAAATCCCAGTGCTTCAGCAGGACCTGGCCGACTTGAGACGCATATCTGTCGACGACGCCCAGGACTTGCGCGCTGTCAGTGAGTTGATCCTGATATTGGTTGAGGACGTTAAGTATCGGCAGTACGCCGATGTTCTGCAGCAGCCCCGCGAGCAGCGCTCGTTCCGGCGACATACGCGAGCATTGCCGGGCAAGCACGGCGGACAGCGCTGCGAGCCGCGCACTCGTCTTCCATGTCTGTCTCATCAGCTCTGAAAGCATCTGTGATCGCGTCACGAACTTGGAGCGCAGCGCATGCGCCATGACGAGACTGCGTGTACTGTCCATGCCAATTCTGGAAATGGCCCTTTCGACTTCCCGTACCGGCGTAACCCCTGCATACATAGCGCTGTTGGCCAACTGCAGTAAATAAGTCGTAGTTCCCGGGTCGCCCTTGATAATTGCAGCGATGGTGCTGATGCTCCAGTTCGAGCTGGCCATAGCGCCGTGAATTCGAGCCGCGACGTCGGGCATGCTCGGAAGACTCGCTCGATTCGTAAGCAGCTTCTGACAGCTTTGCGAAATGAGCGTAATGATGGGTGTCGCTCTTGTCTTTACTGCTTGATTCATGGAGTTGACGTGCCATCGGATGGAGACTCTTACCCGTTATCGGCAACGCAAGCAAAAGATTGAGGCTCGAAGGGTGGGATTCGAAACCACGGACAATTGTTTAGCCACAACGCGTACAGCAGATGTCGGGTCCAAACCATGTCGAGGCATTGCGCCTCGAATTTATTGCTTGGATGTTAATGCGATTAGCAGCGCCTCGCGTGGGTCAATGTTGAACCAGTACTCGTTCTCCGACTTTCTATCCAACGCCAACGCGTCGAAAACCAACACAGCGGAATGCTCACTGAGTTCGGTGGTAATGTCCATGTGCTCAGGGGGTCGCCGTGAAGGACCGTATAAGGCTCCGTTGAGAAATCGACGGTAAAAGCATAAATGACCTCATCCGGTTCCTTTCCGCGCGGATCCACATCATGCTCATGGTCGTGTCCTCTGGCATTCCAAAGCGGACTTTCGCTGTCCCGGTCTGTGCCTGTTTCCATTGCTATTGCAAGTCGATCCACTTCATCGCGCAACTCGTCAAACGATATTCTTTCGAAATTTCGTACGATGACTACCGAGCATTCATGCCCGATATCCGCCAACGTATCTATTACCGTTTGTGGAAGGTCTGACCAATCGTCGATCTCTACACATCGTACATTCATCTCCGTACGACAACCATTAGTCGATTTGTTCACACCCACCGATCAGCCCTCTTCACCGCTTTCTTCGTACCTCCAGAGAACGCCTTCGCACGGGCAAACAGAAGTATTTTTCGCGTCTCAGCAGTCCGTGTATAAATCAGATCGGCATTGCCAACGTAACGCTGCCATGCCTGGTGGAAGATCGTCGCATATTCCTTCTTAACACCGATGCGTGTAGGAACTGCGTGGTAGTCCTTTCGCTTGATACCCGCCGTCATCCCATGCCTGACCAGCAAATACCTCGGATTTTCAATTCGCCCCAGTATCTCTTCCATGCAGTCTGCAAATACTGATTTTTCGTGAAAAGTACCACCGTCGAGATTCACGTAGACGTCCCCGACGAGGCTGTATGACTTCACCTTCAGTCGAGCAGCGGAGTTTTCAATGACACCCGTTGCGCACAGCGTGTCCCTGACGGCTAACCCGATCTGGTGGATTGTCCCATCGACTGGTAAGTGATTAACGAATAGCTTCGCGGCGAGGAAGAACTTCGGCAATGACCAAAGCAATGCTCCAGCGAAAATTACCCCAATGTATGGCGTGATATTCGCCATCGCCCATGCAGCCGTGAAGAAGGCAGCGATAGCTGTTCCGAGGAAATAGAACAGTGTTCGCCTGAAGTGGAACATGCGAGCTGTAGGGGGCGTTTCCGGCGATACGCTGGGTACGACCTGCCCGGCATCACCTGACCCGATAGCTATGTGCCAGTGCGCATCCAGATCCCGGATTCGATGCAACCGATCAACCATCGTCTGATTAGTTGATTCAAGGCTGGATCCTGTCTGAAAGAAATTTCGTCTGAATGCCAAGTGCTCGGCGCCAGATACGTAGTCGTGCTTGCGACGCACATAGGGAAGTTCCAGCCTCAGCAAGTTGTTTTCGATTCGAGGTTCGGTCTGGTGAATACCAACGAATGTCGAGAAGCGGTTGTCCAATTCCCGAAAATCCGCAAGACCGGGCCAGAACAGCTGCGCGTGATACCGAAGATCAAGGAGTTTCCGATCAATGACGATGGCAACGATGTGCCATATGCTCGATACCTTGTCAGGATTGTTCTTATCAACACGAATCGCTCTGCCCCGCATTTGATTCGTAAGCATGTACGACCCGACGTTACTGGCCAGTATCAACGAATTAATGCACGGCGCATCCCACCCTTCTCCCAGCAGTGCTCGCGTACCGACGAGCACATGGATCTGTCCCGCCTCAAGTAGTTCGGTCAATACCGTTACCGGATTGCGCGACATTGAATCCAGCACGCAGAAACCGTCGAGCTGCTCCAGCGGTCGAATGCTGGCATCGCTCTGAATCTGTTCAGCAACGCTTTCGTGAACGATAACCAGTCGTCCGGTAAGGAGCGCACAGTAACGTTTCTCCTCCTCACCCAGCTGGTTTGCCAGAGTCCGGAAAACTGGCCACGCGCCTAATGAATCAACCTGCTCCTTGCTATTGGAGCGGACCCCGTCGTCCCTGATGTAGTCAGTCAGTATCACTTGACGGAGCGCACCGCCTCGCACCCGACGTTCTTCCCTGTAAATATCGACGCAAGCCTGAATCTTGGCGTTCGACTGAGTCATGTGGCGCTTTACGAGCCGGGCATCCGACAACTGCAGTTCGCGATTTCGTAACAATTGTCGATCACGTAGGGTCCGCGCGAGCTTCTTTCTGTGTGCCGCGATTTCCTCGTTTTCGGGCCAGCCTTGCAGCTTATACAGGTAGGCATTCACAATCTGTTGCCACCAAAAATCACCTAGCTCGGGAATATCGACATCCTGTAAATCAAGCATCTCCATAAGGTGGGGTGACACCGCCAGCTGCTTCTTCTTCAGATATACAAGCAATGCGATGGCGTGATCTGGCCTCGCAAAAACCTCGTCCTGATTAACCTTCGATGCGCTCATCCATTCGTGCTGTTGCACTGCCCTTTCGAGCGTGACGTCGGCGAACAGTTCGCTTGTCGTCTTACGGACGTTGATCTGGTACTGATCTAGATACGACTTTTCGTACTCGGTAGGAACCACAGTCCAGACGAAGTCCTGATGCGGGCACAATGTGCCTGCCTTCACCAGTTCTGGGACTGATATTTCCTCGTCGATGACGCCGCACAGCTCCTCGTATCGCTTCCACTCCGCAGAGTTCGAGTCGTATGGCGGCGTCGCCGTTAGCGAAACAACGATCATCCCCTCAATGGCTTCGACCACCTTGCTTAGAGCCTTCCACCATTCCGCCCGAAGGTGGTGAGCCTCGTCGAGAATAAGAGTCCTGATACCAGCATCTTTCAACGATTGAACAAGTGCAGAGACTTCCTGCTCATCTATCGCTTTCGTGCGGATTTCGGTTTCTTCCTCTGCCGCAACGTCGTCGTCGGTATCAGCTTCTTTTATCTCATCGCGATACTTCGTGTGCAGAGCCTGGTACGTAATTGATGTCAAAAATGCAGGTTCATCTAGGGATCGACTGGTCCAAGCAGGAGGAAACGCCTCGCCCTCCCCACAGAAATCCCGCAGTCGCTCAAGCCACTGATTCCTTATTACGCGAGTAGGTGATAGAACTAACGCTGGATGGCCCAGCTCTCGAAAAATTTCGAGTCCGAGTGTCGTCTTTCCGGATCCCGGTGCTGCAACGATGTGTAGTCGATGGTCAGCCAGGTAAAGCCTGATGGAGTTCAGGACTCTCGCTTGATAGTTTCGCCACGGGTAACGGAAGTGTAAGGCTTCCGTAGGATTGGTAATCGTTTTGCAGCTGATTCTTATTCTCCGCTCCCAGTCAGCCGCATCCGAGCTGCACCACGGAATGATCCACACCAACTCTCTTGAGAATCGTGTCCAATTCGTGTCTAAACCTCACCAATTCATGTCCGTCTATGCCCAAGCAAGCATGAATTGGCCCCCGCAAGCAACTGAAGCATTAGGTATTTTCAACCACTTACGGATTTGAAAATTGGCGGAGAGGGTGGGATTCGAACCCACGGTACGGGAGAACCGTACACCTGATTTCGAATCAGGCCCATTCGACCACTCTGGCACCTCTCCTCCGTAGTCGGGAGCCGAATACTGGTAAGCAAAACGCGACTTGTCAAGTACGCAAAGCCATTCCGGCAATGTCATAATTGACCCACGGAACGGAGAACCGCGTTTGCGCCTGTTAGTCATAATCACACTGGCCGGATTGATTGGCACCTGTTCGAGCCCCCCGCCGCTATTGGAGCAGGTGCTCGAAACCGGTCAGCTGCGGGTTGTCACGCGCGATAGTCCCACCGCCTATACCATCGGTCCCGACGGCCCTTCCGGCCCTGAGTTCGACCTCGTGCAGGCCTTCGCCGACGAGCTTGGGGTTGCCCTCGTTATCGATCCGGTCTCCAGTATCTCGGAAATTCTGCCAAAGCTGTTATCCGGCGAAGCGCACATGGCCGCCGCCGGTCTGTCCATCACCGACTCGCGTCGCGAGTACCTGAACTTCGGTCACCCCTATGAATTTGTCGACGTCCACCTGATCTACAAACTCGGCACCGGCAAACCGAGATCGCTGGACGAAGTGCTGGAGCGCTCCATCGAAGTCATGGCCGGCAGCAGTCACGTCGATCTGCTGTCCTCCATCAGGGATTCCTACCCGGCGCTGCAGTGGGCCGAAAATGCAGACATCGAAGTCGCGCAACTAATGACAAAAGTCGCGATGGGTGAGATAGATTTCACCGTCGCAGACAGTCCCGACTTCGACATTCAACGGCACTTCTACCCCGATCTGCGCGTCGCACTCGATCTCGATGTCGGCGATCCGATCGCCTGGGGGTTTCCGAAAAGCAGAGGCGATTCCCTGCTGGCACGCGCTGACGACTTTCTGATTGAATCGGACCGCGCAGGTATGCTGGCGCAGATTCATGACCGCTACTATGGCTACACCAAAAAATTCGACTACGTCGGTACGCGCAACTTTATTCGTCACTACGAAAAGCGGCTGCCTCGCTATCGCGAAATGTTCGAAAACGCCGGCGAAGAATGGGGCGTCGACTGGCGGCTGCTGGCGGCCATCGGCTATCAGGAATCGCACTGGCGTGCCCAGGCTGTTTCTCCGACCGGTGTCCGCGGCATCATGATGCTGACGCAGGATACGGCCGACTATCTCGGTGTGGACGATCGCCTGGATCCGTTCAACAGCATCTTCGGTGGCGCACAGTACTACGCACGACAGACGGAACGCGTTGCGGATACCGTTGCCGAGCCGGACCGGACCTGGATGGCACTGGCTGCTTATAACGTCGGCTTCAATCACGTCAAGGACGCGCGCACAATCGTCGAATGGCACGGCGGCGACCCGGATACCTGGGTCGATCTCAGCGAAGCACTGCCGTTGCTGTCGCAGCGCAAATGGTATTCGCGCCTGCCGTTCGGGTATGCACGCGGCTGGGAGCCGGTGCTGTACGTAAACAACATTCGCGCCTACTACAACATTTTGAAATGGCTGACCGAAAAAGAAGAAGCCACGGTACCCGCCACCGCCCTCGAGGATGCGCCGGAACCTAGCGCCTAGACGCGAAAAAACGCTGCAGTAATTCTGAAGACTCGTCCGCAAGCACGCCGCCGTTAACCTCGAAACGGTGGTTGAGCGCGCGTGAAGCCGTCAGGTCTTCGGCACTTCCCAGCGCACCGGCCTTGCTGTCGTAGGCGGCGAATACAACGCGCGAAACCCTGGCCTGCGCAATGGCACCGGCGCACATCACGCAGGGCTCGAGCGTGACATACAGAGTCGTTCCGGGAAGCCGGTAGTTTTCGCGACTTCCGGCTGCTGCCCGCAGTGCAACAATTTCAGCGTGGCCGCTCGGATCATTATCCGTTATTGAGCGATTATGCCCTCGCCCCACGATATCGCCGCCCTGCACGACAATGGCACCAACCGGAACTTCACCGACGCCAGCTGCTTGTTCGGCCTCAGCGAGAGCGGCACGCATATTGTCGATATCGTCCTGTGACCAGTTCACTGTGGTCACACGCTGATATGTCGAATATCGTTAAAACCCCGGCCCCGTATTTCGGCAACAATCTCGGCCTCGTAGTTGGGGTTCATAATGACGACCAGTTCGCTGCCCTCGGCCCGTTCACAGAACGCCTCCACATCCAGTATCGGCAAATGCACCGAAGGCAGATAGCGCCCTGCTTTCATCGGGTTGATATCAACAGCTGCCCTGACTCTCTCGAAAGCAGCCGGGCGCAGCCGTTTCAGATGATGACAAAACATCACACCCTTGGTCGCCGCACCCCAGACGTAAAGCGATGTATCCTGGCTCGCTTTTTCGATGTCGGTAATAATCGTCTCAAACTTCGGAAACAGGGCATCGAAACTCAGCGTCGACCAATTACCGGCAATCTCGTAGCTACGATTGAATCCATCATAATCCGCGGCGCCGAGGCTCGCGATCACGTACTGATATTGATCGCCAAATAGCAGGCCCTGCCGTTCGACGGACTTGAACAGATTAGACAGTGACGCCGGCGTAAAATAGTTGACGTGTTCGTAGGTAATATCGAAAAAGGCCTGATTCGATTCTATCCAGGCGAAGTCGGGTACCTCGATGTAAATATCTGCGCCATCGAAAATACCGGACAACAACAGTACGAAATCCTGCGGTCGTCGAATATGCTCCAGCACATGCCTGAGCACCACCAGATCCGCGTCAAGCTTGTCCGATGAATCCAGGTAACGCTTCTCGATTACCGGATTATCACCCTCATAGGCTCCGTCGTAGCCGCTTACCGCGAAGGTCCCATCGGCCTGCAACAACTCCACAAAGTCACCCTTTCCACAACCGACCTCGACAACTTTCGCACCCTCGGGATAGCGGCGTTTGAGAATATCGAGCACACTGCTCATGTGCGCCTCGAACGACGCGGATAGCGCCTGATTATTCTGATAGTCGGTATCGTATTGAATGCGGTCAGGGTCGAAAGCGGCGTTCTCTATCAACGCATTGTCGTGGTTCTTGCGCAGCGAAACCTCGCCAAAAGCTTCGTCTTCGCCGGCGAATTTCAGAGGGCGATTCGGGATTATCGGAACTTCAAATCTGCTGCTGTTCCCGCCCATCACTCCCACTCTATAGTCGCCGGTGGTTTACCGCTGATGTCGTATGTCACGCGGGAGATACCGTCGATCTCGTTAATGATCCTGAGGGATACGTGCTCGAGAAATTCGTAGGGCAATCGCGCCCAGCGGGCCGTCATGAAGTCGATCGTTTCGACGGCACGTAGAGCAACTACGTAATCGTATTTACGACCGTCGCCCATGACGCCGACAGACTTCACCGGCAGGAACACCGCAAACGCCTGGCTGGTTTCGCTGTAAAGGTCCTGCTTGTGCAACTCATCGATGAAGATGTCGTCAGCCAGCTGCAGCAGTTGCACATATTCGGGCTTCACCTCTCCGAGCACACGCACACCAAGGCCCGGTCCCGGGAATGGGTGGCGGAATACCATATTCTTGGGCAAGCCGAGTTCCAGCCCGATGCGCCGGACTTCGTCCTTGAACAGCTCACGCAGAGGTTCGACCAATGACATTCGCATGTGCTCTGGCAAACCACCGACATTGTGATGTGACTTGATGACATGCGCCTTGCCGGTTTTGGCGCCCGCCGACTCGATAACGTCGGGGTAGATCGTCCCCTGGGCCAAGAAATCGACTTCCTTCAGTTTGCCGGCCTCTTCCTCAAAAACCTCGATGAACTGGCCACCGATAATTTTTCGCTTCTCCTCCGGATCGGACACACCCTTGAGCGCGGTAAAAAAACGCTCTGCGGCATTCACGCGGATGACGTTTACGCCAAGGTGTTCCGCGAACAGGGCCATCACCTGGTCGCCCTCGTTGTACCGCAGCAGGCCGTGGTCGACGAAAACACAGACGAGCTGATCGCCGATGGCCTCGTGCAGCAACGCGGCAACGACCGATGAATCGACACCGCCGGACAGTCCCAACAGAACTTTGCCACTGCCAACCTGTTTGCGAACGGTCTCGATAGCATCCGAGACGATATTGCCCGCAGTCCAGTCTCCCGGGCATTCGCAGACATCGCGTACGAAGCGACGAATAATCTCGTTGCCCTGCAAGGTGTGAGTGACTTCCGGGTGAAACTGCACGCCGTAGAAGTGGCGCGATACATCTTCCATCGCCGCCAGCGGCGAATTCGGACTGCTCGCGGTCGCTCTGAAACCTGGCGGAATCTCCGCAACCCGATCACCGTGGCTCATCCAGACTTTCAGCAGTACCTCGTCGTTCGAGTCGCTCAAACCATCCAGCAGACTCGAATCGACGGGCGCGATCTCGGCGTAGCCGAATTCACGATGCGACGATGACTCGACCTTACCGCCGAGTTCTGCCGCCATCGTCTGCATGCCATAGCAAATACCCAGCACCGGAACGCCGAGTTCGAATACGGTGTGGGAAACTCTGGGGCCCTCGTCAAAATGAACCGACTCGGGGCTGCCGGAGAGTATTACGCCCCGCGGTGCAAACGTGGCGATCTCCGTATCGGACATATCCCACGGATGGATTTCGCAATAGACACCCCACTCGCGCACCCGGCGCGCAATGAGCTGTGTGTATTGGCTGCCGAAGTCGAGAATCAGCAGCCGGTGGGCGTGAATATCAGGGTGCATCCTAGTTTTTTGACCGGTAGTTCGGTGCTTCTTTCGTAATCGTCACGTCGTGCACGTGACTTTCAACCATGCCCGCGCCGGTGATACGAACGAACTGCGGTTTGGTGCGCATTTCGTCGATGCTGGCACTGCCGGTATACCCCATGGCTGCGCGAATGCCGCCCACCAGCTGATGCACGATTGCGACGACGCCGCCCTTGTAAGCAACCCGGCCCTCGATCCCTTCCGGCACCAGTTTCTCCAATTCTTCGGTTGCGTCCTGGAAGTAGCGATCAGATGAGCCGTGTGCGGCACCCATAGCACCGACGGAGCCCATGCCGCGATACGCTTTGTAAGACCGCCCCTGGTACAACTCGACCTCTCCCGGAGACTCCTCGGTGCCAGCAAACAACCCGCCGATCATTGCAGAATACGCACCGGCGACCAACGCTTTGGAGATATCACCCGAATAGCGAATGCCGCCGTCCGCGATCAGCGGTACGCCGGATTTCTGCAACGCGGCGGCAATCTCTGCGACGGCGGAAATCTGCGGTACGCCAACGCCTGCAACAACGCGTGTCGTGCAGATCGAGCCGGGGCCTATGCCCACCTTCACGCCGTCGGCACCCGCCTCCACCAACGCCAGCGCCGCATCGCCTGTGACGATGTTGCCGCCGATCACCTGTACGTCGGGATACGCGGTCTTGACTCTCGTCACGCGCTCGAGAACGCCCTTCGAGAAACCGTGAGAAGTATCGACAACCAGCACGTCGACACCGGCTTCGACCAGCGCATCGACACGCTCGTCCGTGTCCTGCCCGGTGCCCACAGCAGCACCGACCCGCAATGCGCCGCTGTTATCTTTGCAGGCATTCGGGAAGTCCATCGCCTTCTGGAAGTCTTTCGCGGTAATCATGCCGCGAAGCTCAAAATTATCATCGACAACAAGCACTTTCTCGATGCGGTATTTGTGCAGCAACGACAGCACTTCTTCCTCGCCGGCACCTTCCTTGACCGTCACCAGGCGTTCTTTGGGTGTCATGACCGTCGACACCTTTGCATCGAGCTGAGTTTCAAACCGCAAATCCCGATGCGTGACGATACCGACGGTGTTCCTGCCGTCGACGACGGGTACGCCGGATATGCCCATGGCTCGCGTCAGCTCTATGACCTCGCGAATGCTCATATCCGGGGACACCGTGATCGGATTGCGCACCATGCCGGACTCAAACTTCTTGACCGTCAGCACCTGCTTGGCCTGCATCTCGACCGGCATGTTCTTGTGAACAATACCCATACCGCCTTCCTGAGCCAGCGCTATCGCCAGTCTCGACTCGGTAACGGTATCCATGGCCGCGGAAAGCAGCGGAATACTCAGGCGAATTTCACGGGTTAGCGACGTGCTGAGATCAACCTCGCGGGGCAGGACTTCGGAATAACCGGGCTGCAGGAGGACGTCGTCGAATGTCAGAGCTTCCTTGGCAATGCGCATGGCGGGGGGTCTTCGATTTGAGGAGGTTAAACGGTCAATTGTACGCCGCTCAGATTTGCGGGTAAACGCCAAGCGGTTCGATATACTGTCTTCATGCTATCGAAACAGCCCGACTCCGCCGCAATTACCGTCAGCCAACTCAACCGCCGCGCCAAGGCGCTGCTTGAGCAAGGCATTGCACGGCTCTGGGTCGAGGGGGAGATTTCGAACCTGTCCCGGCCAGGCTCCGGGCACATTTACCTCAGCCTGAAGGACGACAGCGCACAGGTCAGCGCCGCCTGGTTCCGCCAGCGACAGCGCGGACCGGCAGTCGGTTTCAAGAACGGCGACCGGGTACTCGCCTACGGCCGCGTCAGCATTTACGAGGCCCGCGGCAACTATCAGCTGATCATCGAACAGATGGAGGCCGCCGGCGAAGGCGTCCTGAAACGCCGTTTCGACGCGCTAAAGAACAAGCTCGCCGCCGAGGGGTTGTTTGACGAGGACAGAAAACGTCCGCTGCCCGCGCTGCCCGGACGGATTGGCGTAATCACATCGCCCACCGGAGCCGCGATTCGCGACATCCTGAGCGTCCTGAGCCGTCGCTTCCCGGCCGTACCCGTCATCATCTACCCAGCCGCTGTGCAGGGCGACTCGGCGCCTGGTGAACTGAGCGAGGCACTGGCCAGGGCGATTGAGCGTGCCGAATGCGACGTCCTCATCCTGAGTCGTGGCGGCGGATCCCTGGAAGACCTGTGGGCGTTTAACGACGAGCAACTCGCACGAGCAATCTCTGCCTGCCCCCTGCCGGTCATCAGCGCCGTTGGTCACGAGGTCGATTTTACGATCGCTGATTTCGTCGCCGACCTGCGCGCTCCGACACCCTCAGGCGCGGCTGAAATCGTCGTCCCGGATCAACGCGATTGGCTGCACCGGCTCAGTGGGGTCACGGTGCGCATTGCACGCGTCGGCCAACGCGCGCTGGAAGACCGGGCGCAACAGCTGGACTGGCTGGCACGACGACTCGCCGCCAGCAGTCCTGCCGCAACACTGCAGCGGCAACACGTTGCACTGCGCGAACAAAGTGGCCGGCTGTCCGCTGCTATTCGCCAGCACCTGATGGAACAGAATGCCCACCTGCAAGTAATGACCGCCAGGCTGATACAGCGCTCACCCGCGCTGTCCGTGCAGCGGTCGATCAGTCAACTGACCGCCTTGCGGCAGCGAATGGCGGCGTCGGCGCGCAGCACAATCGCCGCCGCCGAACATCGTGTTGCCCTGTTGGGCCGGACGCTCCACTCGGTCAGCCCGCTCGCAACACTGGATCGTGGCTATGCGATCGTGAAAAACGAAGCCACCGGTCAAATTCTTACGGATGCTGGTAGCGTCAAACCCGGCGACGATATTCGTGCTCGACTGTCCAGCGGAGAATTCCTTGCCACCGTGAAGGATGCGCCAAACGATGATTAGCCGCTCCATCATCGTTGTTGCGCTGCTTGCAATGAGCGCGCCTGCCCCCGCGACGGAACCCTCGCTGCGACCGGGCGGCCTCGCCATCATTGAGATCGGCGGCGCCAAGGCGCCCGCACCGGATGCGAAACTGGGCGACACGCCGTTGCTGGTGATGCGTCGCGGCGAACACTGGGTGACGGTCGTCGGAATCCCGCTGGACACGGATCCCGGCGAACTACTCGTTACAATAGGCGGCGAACCGCGGGTCGTTCAGGTCAGCGAGCACGCTTACCGGGAACAGCGGCTGACCGTCGAGAACAAGAGTTTTGTCACGCAGAATCAGGAACAGCTGGACCGCATCTGGAGTGAACGTAAGATCATCGATGCTGCGCTGAACCACTACCGGGAAGTTCCGGTAGACGGGCTGTCACTGGCCGCACCGATCCCGGGTACACAGAGCTCGAGCTTCGGCTACCGGCGCTTCTTCAACGATCAACCGCGCGCTCCGCACAAAGGTATGGATATCGCCGGCAACAGCGGCGACCCGGTCGTGGCGCCGCGCAACGGCGTTGTTGCAGCGACCGGAGACTATTTTTTTAACGGCAACACGGTGCTCATCGACCACGGCCGGGGATTCGTCACGATGTATTGCCACTTGAGCGAAATCGCCGTCGAGAGCGGACAGCCTGTCACGACCGGCGAAACGATCGGCGCAGTGGGAGCAACGGGCCGGGTCACCGGAGCGCACCTGCATTTCGGCACCTACCTCAACGGCACGGCCGTCGATCCGGCTATTTTTCTCGAGTAGGTATACGGGGCCGTATAGCGCATACTCGACAGTCGAGCACGTAATTCGGTGGCGATCGCTTGCTACCGTGTAGGCGTTGTTGAAGGGTTGTGGGCGGAGGTTTGGGTTGGGGGGGGGGTACACGGGGACCCGCCCAGAAAAAACCCCGCCAGGGGAAACC
>JAJFKU010000017.1 GCA_021773035.1 Woeseiaceae bacterium | reverse complement strand
GTCGATCGTCAGCGCGATGACCAGCGTGCCCAGCATGCCGAGCGAGGCAATTGCTATACCGTACATGCCGGCCAGCATCCACGGAATGTAGATGGCAAGGCCGATCGCGAGATAAGGACCGACGGCGCTCTTGTAACCGAGTGCCAGTCCGAAAATGATGTTGGTCGCAGCACCGGTCTGGCAGGACTCGGCCACTTCACGAACGGGGCTATAGGCATCTGACGTGTAGTACTCGGTGAGCAGGCCCACGACAAGGCCGGCGATCAGTCCGGTCAGGAAGCACAGGTATACGCCAAGCGAGGTGTACTCCATGCCGGCGATTGCGAACTCGGCCGGCACCAGCATGTCGGTCACGAAGTACATGACGGCGGCCATAACCGCGCTCGAAATGATCAGCATGCGTTTCAGCGCCGGGCCCACCTGGGCTTCGGTGTTGACGCGGATCAGCAGAATCGTGAGCAGACTGACCGGAATGCCGATTGCCGAGATGGCAATCGGATACAGAAGCGCATCGACGTTGCCGCCGAAGGCAATCGCGCTGATGACCATAGCGGCGCAGGTGCTCTCCGCACAGGAGCCGAAGAGGTCAGCGCCCATACCGGCGACGTCACCGACGTTGTCGCCAACGTTGTCAGCGATAACGGCCGGGTTACGCGGATCGTCTTCCGGAATTCCCGCCTCGACCTTGCCAACGAGGTCAGCGCCAACATCGGCTGCTTTCGTGAAGATGCCGCCGCCCACGCGCGCGAACAGTGCAATGGCGGAACCGCCGAGACCGAAGCCGGCAATGACTTCCATCAATACGTGCGGTGGCACATCGTCAGGCATTACATATTTGAGGCCGAGGTAGATTAGCAGCATGCCGAGCGAGGCTAAGCTGACCAGCGCGAAGCCCATGACGGCGCCGGAGTGCAGCGCGAGATTGAACGCGCTGGAGAGCGACTGGTTGGCCGAGACCGTCGTGCGAACGTTGCCCGCGGTTGCGATCTTCATGCCAATGTAGCCACTGGCGATCGAGATGATCGCGCCGAAAATGAACGCAACGGCTGTGTAGATGCCTTCATTGACGTTCTCGGTGTGGTGATCATCGATCAGGAGGGCGATGACGATGCCGAACAGGACCATGAAGATGGTCATGAACTTGTATTCCTCCTTGAGGAACGCCATCGCTCCTTCGGCGATCGCCGCATGAATCTTGCGCAGTTTGCCGCGCGTGTCGGCGTCTTCGACACCCATATCGACCGCAACGCGGCTGACCGAGCGCGAGTAGTAAAAGGCCACAGCGAGTCCGAAAACGGACAGGGCCAGGATAATTGCAACTGACATATTGATTGTTACTCCGTCATTGTAGTTCGGCGGGAGAGGGTTCGACGCACATGGCTGCAAGCCGCGATGTGCTGCCCCTTAGCCATGCAGAATACGTTCGGGACCCTCTCACCGAAGGAAATTTGTCTTTTTTATTCTTGATGACCGCAGGCCGGCCTCGAAAGCGCGCGCATCATACCACAAATTTTGAGCCAATTATTGGCTTAACAGGCTTGTTTTTCAGCTTTGCGACCTTCGGTAAGCCATTGATATATGGGGGATAATTTTCGCCTTTGATCAGCGGCTCCAAATATCGCCGACCGGCCTCGGTAATGCCGAATCCATCTTTGGTGATGTAGCGGCGCGGCAGCATTTTTTCCTTGTTCGCGATACGACCCAGCGGTGCCGATTCGATCTTCCAGCGGTAGGGCTTATCCGAGATTCGTTTGATGACCGGCATAACCGCGGTTTTGCCTTGAAGGGCGTACTGGACAGCCGCTTTACCCACCGCGTAGGCCTGTTTCACGTCAACGTCGGAAGCGATGTGGCGTGCTGATCGCTGCAGGTAATCGGCTATAGCGTAGTGAAACTTATAGCCGAGGTTCTCGCGAACCATACTGGCGATCACGGGAGCGACACCGCCCAGCTGTGCGTGCCCGAAGGCGTCGCGAGTACCGGCCTCGGCCAGGAATTTGCCGTTCGCATAAGCGGCGCCCTCGCTGACAACGATGACGCAGTAGTCGTATTTACTGACACAGTCGCGAACCCGTTTCAGGAACTCCCGTTTCCGGAACGGGATTTCGGGGAACAGGATAATGTGTGGGGCATCCTCAGGATTCTTGCCCGCGAGGCCGCCCGCAGCGGCTATCCAGCCGGCATGCCGTCCCATGACCTCCAGAATGAACACCTTGGTGGAGGTCTTCGCCATGGAGAGCACATCCATTGCCGCCTCCTGGGTCGAAACCGCGACGTACTTCGCCACCGAGCCGAAACCGGGGCAGTTGTCGGTAACCGGCAGGTCGTTGTCCACCGTCTTCGGTATGCCGAGACAGCTAACGGGATACCCCATGGTTTTCGATATCTGCGACACTTTGTGCGCGGTATCCATCGAGTCATTGCCGCCGTTGTAGAAAAAATAGCCGATATCGTGTGCTCTGAAGACCTCGATCAGGCGCTCGTACTCGGCGCGGTTTTCTTCGATGCCCTTGAGCTTGTAGCGGGCCGAACCGAAGGCGCCGCCCGGTGTATGCATCAGTGCCGCGATGGCCGACGCACTTTCTTTATTGGTGTCGATCATATCCTCGGTCAGCGCACCGATGATGCCGTTGCGTCCGGCATAGACGTTGGCGATCTTGTTGCGGTGCTTGCGTGCCGTCTCGATGACGCCGCAGGCGCTTGCGTTGATGACGGCTGTAACGCCGCCGGACTGAGCGTAAAAGGCATTCCGTGCAGACATGTCGTTGGGTTCCCGATGCGTTGTTTTGAGGCGGAAGAGGATACCTCGCATTGACCTTAAAGTCCTTTCTCGGTAGCGTACCTCGCCCGGTCTTTTGGTCGGGTAAGACCGTCCTAACAGAGAGATTCAAGAAATGCGTATTGTATTGCTGGGTGCACCGGGTTCCGGTAAAGGTACTCAGGCCAAGAAGCTGATGGCGGAGAAGAATATTCCGCAGGTATCTACCGGCGACATGCTGCGTGAGGCTGTCGCCGCGGGCACACGCTTCGGACTCAAGGCTCGGTCGGTGATGGACGCCGGCAATCTCGTCCCGGACGAAGTCGTGCTCGGCATCATCAGCGAACGATTGGCGCAGCCCGATGCCGAGGAAGGTTTCATACTCGACGGTTTTCCGCGTACCACGCAGCAGGCGATGGATCTCGAGGAGTTACTGGATGAGATGGGGACACCGCTGGATACCGCTGTGCTAATGGACGTTGATTTTGACATCCTGTTGAAGCGGCTTACCGGCCGTCGCACCTGCTCCGTGACCGGCAAGCTGCTGAACGTCTATTTCTCCTCGCAAGAGGAACTCGATGCATGTACCGACGCGGGCGGTGAACTGATGCAGCGTGAGGACGACACCGAAGAAACCATCGGCAATCGCCTGGACGTATACCGGGAAAACACGGAACCACTGATTGATTTCTACAAGAGTCGTGGCAGGCTCGTCACGATCGGTGCCGAGGGCACCATCGACGAGGTCTACCAGCGCTTGTTGAGTTCGCTCTCGGAGTAAGGCGCTACAGCAATTGCAGCAGCTGCTCGCCGATCAGGTCTCGCCGCCAGCCCGAGAACACCCGCGATTCGCGGTTTCCGGAAATAATCACCGACGATAACTCGCGCTTCGATGCGACGGTTTCCGCGGCGAGGTCCAGGTCTTTCGCGCAGTCGGCGACCTGAGACTGCATTTCCTTTAACAGCGCTTTCTGCGCCTCGTCAGGCGGGCGCGGTGGCCGGTAGTCGTTTTCATCGTCTCGCGACGAGTTGACCGCTTCGAGTAAGGCCGCGCCGACGCGGCCGATGATTTTCGATGTCAGGCCTTCGATTTCGCCCAGTTCGGCGGCGGAAGAGGGCAGCTTGAAAGCGATGTCGCAAAGGATATTGTCGCGAAGAACCCACTGACGCGGTCGGTCGCGACGTATCGCTTCTTTTTCCCGCCACGCCGCGAGGCGAACGGCGGTGGCCCGTTTTCGACCGCGAAGATTGCGTGCGCCCTTAAGTCTCTCAACGGCCTGGCCGCCCGAGATATCGTAGAGCGCCGGATCCAGCAGTAACTGCGAATCCTGCCGCGCCCAGTCAAGTCGCCCCTTCCGGTCAAGACGCTCGCCAAGAACGTCAGCCGCCGGCAAGAGGTACTCAACATCCTCGGCGGCGTACTGCAAGACCGCCTCAGGAAGTGGGCGCCGTGTCCAGTCGGCTCGTGTATGCGACTTGGCCATTTCGACCTCGAACAGGTCTTTTACCAGGCCGGCGTAACCCATCTGTGCCGGCATGCCCAACATTCCGGCGGCGATCTGTGTGTCAAATATCGAGTCCGGCATGGAGCCGGCAGTCTGGTAGATGACCTCGATATCCTGTCGCGCTGAATGCGCAACCCAGTGGCTTGCGAGCAGATGCTGCCAGAACTCGTCCTGCTGTTCCTCGACCAGTGGATCGACACAGTAAATGTTGTTCGGCGTCGATATCTGCACGAGACAGAGCTGTGCGAAGTAGGTCTTTTCGCGCATGAATTCGGTGTCGACGCCGAACTGGGCGTGTCCGGTCAGGTTTTCGCTTAAGCCGTTGGGATGATCGACGAACTGGTAGTCAGGCATTGGAGAGACGCGCTTGATGTTCAGAATTGGAGATTAACATGCGATGATCGGCAACGTGCTAACTCTATTTA
Source organism: Woeseiaceae bacterium (assembly GCA_021773035.1). Taxonomy (GTDB): domain Bacteria; phylum Pseudomonadota; class Gammaproteobacteria; order Steroidobacterales; family Woeseiaceae; genus UBA1847. Next base: position 155,865 of record JAJFKU010000017.1, on the reverse strand, counting down.
AAACACTCCTGGGGATTATCTTTCTGCAGAAGGGGCCGGAGGATATTCCGCATTCGCCGCTGCTGTTCACGATCGTGGCCGTCGTCTGGTTTGCCGTCGGTTTAATGGCCATGATGCTGATCGATACCTACGGGAACTCCGGCCTGTTTATCGATGTGGTGCTGGCGTTTGCAGGCCTGGGGATTTACGCGATTATCGTTAATGGATTCGGCAGGCGAGCACGTCTCGTCCGCTGCCTGACGGCAATTCTCGGCTGCGGTGTCGTTTTCAGTATCGTGTTGTTCAGCGGCCGCCTTGTCATGCCGCTGCTGTTTACCGAGAACGAGGCCAGTTGGGCGATTCAGCTGATCTGGTTCTGGTCGATACCGGTCGAGGGGCATATTATTGCGCGAACCATCGAGAGGCCGTGGGTCATCGGGTTTTTGATTGCGCTGGCCGTTTTGTTTGCGCAACTGCAGTTGTTCGCCATCTTCAACCCGCCACCTGCTGCAGGCGCGTAGCAGTCTATGCATATACATATATTAGGGATATGTGGAACATTTATGGCCGGCGTGGCGGCGCTGGCCCGCGCGGCCGGACACCAGGTGACGGGCTGCGATCGCAATGTATATCCCCCGATGAGTACGCAGTTGAAAGAGCTCGGCATCGATATTCACGAAGGCGTGGATGCCGCCCAACTTGAGACCGGGCCAGACACCGTCGTCGTCGGCAATGTTATGAGTCGCGGCGTCGAGGTCGTCGAAGCAGTACTCAACGACGATCATCGCTATACGTCCGGACCACAGTGGCTCGCCGAAAATGTGCTGCGCGACCGGCACGTCATCGCAGTCGCCGGCACACACGGGAAAACAACGACTGCCAGCATGCTTGCGTGGATTCTCGAGGACGCCGGTCTCGAGCCCGGGTTTCTGATCGGCGGCATACCCGCCAACTTCGGGGCTTCGGCTCGATTTGGAAAATCTCAGTTATTTGTCGTTGAAGCCGACGAATACGACACCGCGTTCTTCGATAAGCGAGCGAAGTTTGTTCATTATCGACCGCGAACACTGGTATTGAACAACCTTGAGTATGACCACGCCGATATCTATGCGGATATGGAGGCAATTCTGTGGCAGTTCCACCAGATGCTGCGCATGGTGCCGGGCGACGGACAGATCATTGCCAACGCGGCGGACGATAATCTTGCCACGTTGATTGAAAGGGGTTGCTGGACTCCCGTGCAAACATTCGGCACCGAAGACGGGAGTAACTGGGTTGGCGGTTTTGCTGACAAGGTGGAGCGACATATGCGCGTTCGCAGTCCCTCGGGGGATGCGGCAGAGACGCGCTGCAGCATGGGTGGTTACCACAACCTGGAGAACGCGGTTGCCGCGATAGCCGCCGCCGTGTCGGTCGGTGTTCCGTTTGAGCGCGCTGTTGACGCACTGTCTCGATTTACCGGTGTGAAACGGCGTATGGAGCGCACGGCGACAGTCGCCGATATCGCTATCTACGACGACTTTGCGCATCATCCTACAGCTATTAAAAAGACGATCGCGTCCATGCGCCGCCGCCACCCGGGGCACCGTGTCATCGTCGCCGTTGAGCCGCGTTCGAATACGATGAAGCTCGGTGTGCACAATGAAACGCTGGCGGATTCGCTGCAGGACGCGGACCAGGTCTGGATGTACCGGCCGGAGGATATGGGTGAGGATTTTGACCGCTCGCTCGAATCTATTACGGACAAGCTGACGATGCACGGCGACTACGATCAACTGGTTAACGCCATGTCGAAAGAAACACAGGCCGGCGATCGGATCATATTCATGAGCAATGGTGGCTTCGGCGCTGCACGTCAGACGCTGACGGCCCTGTTGCAGCGGACGCGCGGTGCCTGACAGCAATCTATACTAAGACAGTGCGTATACCGATTTTCCCTTTGAACACGGTGTTATTTCCCGGTGGTCCTCTGCCGCTGCGTATTTTTGAGGCGCGCTACCTCGATATGGTGAGCGGCTGCCTGAAGAGCGATTCGCCGTTTGGCGTCGTGCTGATCCGCGAGGGCGCGGAGACCGGTGCTGCCTCGACACACGAGGTCGGTACGCTGGCGCGAATTTCCGACTGGTATCAGGGCAGCGATGGCCTCTTGGGAGTCACAGCGACCGGTGAACAGCGATTTCGATTGATGTCGAGCGAGCGTCAGTCCGACGGGCTCAACATCGGTGAGGTGGCGCTGCTCGAAGCAGAGGAACCGCTGCCGCTGCCGGACGAGTATCTGGCATTGTCGCGCATGCTGGGTAATGTCCTCGACGACCTGGGGCGCCTCTATGAGGCTCCTGAGCGACGTCTCGACGATGCCGTTTGGGTATCGTATCGATTCATGGAGATCCTGCCGATCGATCTCAGGGAGAAGCAGCTGAGCCTGGAGGGTGGCGACGCGTTGGCGCGACTGGCGCTTGTGCACGGCTTGCTGGATTTGGTGCGCGGGTGAAGGCGGTTGTTTTTGATATCGACGGCACCTTGCTGGAGTCAATGGCCATTGATAGTGAGCTTTACACTTCGGCGATACGTTCGGTGCTGGGGAACGTCGAGTTTAGAGTGGGCTTCGGCGACTATGTGAATGTTACCGAGTCGGGGATACTCGAGCAGGTTTTCGACGATAATTCCTTGCCGCTCGAGCCGCAAAAAGTCACGGCAGTCAAGACGGCTTTCGTGAGCGCCCTTAAGCACCACATTCGCCGCAAGGGGCCGTTTTCCGAGATTCACGGCGCATCCCGGATTATCGGTCGCCTGCTGAACTCTGAAGATCACGTCGTCGCGATTGCTACGGGTGCCTGGCGCGAGTCCGCGCTCCTAAAGCTCAGGAGCTCCGGGTTTCGTATTGCCGACATACCGCTGGCGACCTGCGACGACTCGTCCGTCAGATGCGAGATCATGTCCGCCGCAGCCAGGAAGCTGGGCTCGCAGTTCGATTCGATTTCGTACTTCGGTGATGCCGAATGGGACAGAGAAGCCTGTCGGCACCTCGGCTGGGATTTCGTTGCCGTCGGTCCGACTTTGGACGGCATAGCGTCCTACGACGGGGTTGTCATCTAGCCGTAGGTCAGGCCTGATCCTGCAGTGAGTCTCGCTACGTCTTTTTGAATGTTGTGCCAGTCTGCCCGGCAGCGTTGGTCGCTGCAGTGCTGTATTTAGCCGGTGGAGTTCTTAATCCGGCGTTGATCCGGGATAGCCGATTCCGTCTTCACGACCCACAGGCGACGGAATCGGCTATCCCGGATCAACACCTGTTCAGCACTGCGGTCGGTAACAAACTACGTGCTCGACTGTCGGGATGCGGCTGATACGCCGATGGCCTCGCCTGTGGGTCGTGAAGTGTTCATCGGCTTATCAGCCGCATCCCTGCACCGAACATCAATTAGTTCAACGATCTTTGCGGTGTTGCACCGACCGTTTGAAACCGCACCTCACAGCAACCACCGGCTCACTAAAGCGTCTCGAACACCCGGCGCGCGGCAACGATCGTCGCATTGATTTCCTCGTCGCCGTGGGCTGCTGATACGAAGCCTGCCTCGTATGCCGATGGGGCGAGGTACACGCCCTGTGCCAGCATGCCGTGGAAGAACTTCTTAAAGCGTTCAACATTCCCGGCAGCGACCTGATCGAAACTGCGCACCGCTTCTGACTCCGTAAAAACCAGGCCAAACATGCCGCCCTCGCATTCGGTCGCCAGCGGAATACCGGCATCGTCGGCGGCGGCGCCAAGCCCATCGATAAGCTGGGCCGTTTTTGCCCCCAGGGATTCGTAAAAACCGGGGGTGTCGATCAGTTGTAGCGTCGCAAGACCCGCGGCCATTGCGACCGGGTTGCCCGAGAGCGTTCCTGCCTGATACACCGGGCCATCGGGAGCCAGGCTGGCCATAATGTCGGCGCGGCCGCCGAAGGCTGCCGCGGGCATGCCGCCGCCAATGATCTTGCCGAGCGTCGTCAGATCCGGGGTAATGCCGAAAATCGATTGCGCTCCGCCTTTGGCTACTCGAAACCCCGTCATGACCTCGTCAAATATCAATACGCATCCGCTGGCTGTACACAGTTCGCGCAATGCTTCGTGGAATCCCGGTATCGGCGGCACCATGTTCATGTTGCCGGCAATCGGTTCGACAATAACGCAGGCGATCTGATCTCCGCTGTCAGCGAATACCGATTCCAGGGCCCCGATGTCGTTAAACGGCAGTGTGACCGTATGTTCGGCAAGGCCGGCCGGAACGCCCGGCGAACTCGGCACACCCAGCGTTAATGCGCCGGAGCCTGCCTTGATCAGCAGCGAATCGGAGTGGCCGTGATAACAGCCTTCGAATTTTACGATTTTGTCGCGACGCGTATGACCGCGTGCCAGCCGGATAGCGCTCATGGTCGCTTCAGTACCCGAACTCACCATGCGTACTTTTTCAATCGACGGCAACAACTCGGCAATCTTCGTCGCAATCTGCGTCTCCAGTACGCACGGTGCGCCAAAGCTCAGCCCCTGCCTCGCGGTTTCGATAACGGCATCGATGACTGCCGGGTGTGAGTGACCCAGAATCATCGGCCCCCAGGACCCGACGTAGTCGATGAACCTGCGCCCATCCTCGGCCTCCAGCCAGGCACCCTCGGCGCGCTTGAAAAACACCGGCTCGCCGCCAACGCCCGCAAAAGCGCGGACCGGAGAGTTCACGCCGCCGGCAATGACGGCTTGTGCGTTCGTATAAAGACTCATGATTTCCTCCTGAGGAGGGCGCATCCTACCGGAGCGACGGCGACTCACTCAACTGCTGAACGTCGTGTCCTCTCTCAGCGAGCTGCCGCGGTACACCGTCCGGGCCGACCAGGTGCAGCGCACCGACGACGATGAGGTAGTCGTCTTTGTCATCGAGCAGTTCCGTGATGCGCTTGACCCAGCGCGCGTTACGGTCCGTGACCAGCGCTTTGTTGAGTTCTTCGTGCTTGGCCATTTCATCGAGCATGCCGGTTTCCAGCGCGGCGATGTCGCCGTGTCGCCAGGCCTCGATGAGTTCATCCATCATGTCTTCGATGCCGGCGCTTTCTGTCAACGTTGACAGCAGCATGTCGCGCTGTGCCTGCAGCGACATGCCATCGAGAAACTGTAATTGTTCCTCGATGGTCTCGAAACCACGAATCGGCTTGCCATCAGCCGCCGCTTTTGCGGTCATGTGCATTTCGACACCCAGCGTCGGATTGAAGCCGATGCGATTGAGTATCATGATCTCGATCGTCATGGCGGCATACCAGGGTTCGGTCTTGCTTAACATCTCAAGTGGAATATCGACTACTTCAGCAGCAGCCAGTGCTTCGTCGTAGAGATCCTCGCCCATCAGGTCCGCAAGCGTTGCGCCGCCCTGTATCAGACCGTAGTTGGTGAACGCCGCCTGGGATGCGATCGGATCGATATCATCCATATCGATTTCCATGATCAGCACTTCGGCTTCGTCGTAGGCTGCATCGAGGACGTTCGGCAACGGATAGTCCTCCGTGCGTAACAGGTGTATGGAGCCGAGCAGAAACACGGCGTTGGTTTCGCCCTGCACCTGCCACAGTGTGACCGGGTGCGCGTCCATATCGGCGTGAGCTGGCAGTGCAAGCAGTATTGGCAGTACTACCCGAAGTAAGCGCGATGCAATCATGATTCGTTTACCCATATCAATTCGTTGTCGTTGTTACCGTTGGAATGCAGCGTAATACGGCGATAAGCCGGCGGTCGGTCGTCAACGCCGAAGTCGTCGCTGCCGGGTTTGAACTGGCGGCAGGTCGAGGGCGTGCCGATAACTTGAATACCGTGATGTTCCGCGTCATAGGGCTGGTGTACATGGCCAAACACCAGCAGCCGTACACGCCCCGTTTGTTGCAGACTTCGCAACAGTTCCTCACCGTTCTTAAGACCAACGGTATCAAGCCATTTACTGCCCATTGCAACCGGCGGGTGATGCAGGCACACCATAATGTGCTTTGCAGGGCTCGCGGCAACGATCGCCTCGAAGCGCTGCAGCTCCTGCGGTGTCACCGCGCCGCCAGCTTCACCGTTGATGCAGCTGTCCAGGCCTACTAGCAGCCAGTCGCCGACCTCTTCCGTGGCACAGTAGGAAAACGGCGGTCGGTTGCAGACGGGCCGCATCAGGTCACGAACATCATGGTTGCCGGGTACACAGTGCATGCGCATGTTGAGCGGTAGCAAGAGTTCGCGGAAACGCTCGTACGCCTCCGCGGAGTTGTCCTGAATAAGATCGCCGGTGATCAGCGCGCGCTGCGCGCGCCAGTCACCGGCGTGGTAGTGGTCCAGAACCTGTTGCAGCGAGGCTTGAGTGTTGGTCCCTCGAAGTTCTCCGTCGGCATCGGCGAACAAATGCGGATCGGTCAGGTGTAAGACCCGAATCGAATCGCTGTCTGCAGCTGCAACGGTCGCTGGAATAAGCTCTTTCCTTAGTAGCGGTAGTGCTCCGGTTTGTACGGTCCGTCTTTTTCGACGCCAATATAGCTGGCCTGTTCGTCGGACAGTTCGGTGACCTTGGCACCAATGCGATCCAGGTGCAACCGGGCAACTTTCTCGTCCAGATGTTTCGGCAACACATACACTTCTTTGCCGTAGTTGTCGCCATTCTGCCAGAGCTCAATCTGCGCCAGCACCTGGTTCGTGAACGAATTGGACATAACGAAGCTCGGATGGCCGGTGCCGCAACCGAGGTTAACCAGTCGCCCTTCGGCCAGCAGGATAATGCGCTTGCCGTCGGGGAAGATAATATGATCGACCTGCGGTTTGATATTTTCCCACTCGTATTGTTTCAAATAAGCCACATCGATTTCGTTGTCGAAGTGACCGATGTTGCAGACGATGGCCTGGTGGCGCATGCGCTCCATCTGCGGGCCGCTCAGGATGTGATAGTTACCGGTAGCAGTGACAACGATATCGACCTGATCGATGACATCGTCGAGCTGTACAACGCGGTAACCTTCCATGGCGGCCTGCAACGCGCAGATCGGGTCGATTTCGGTAATCAATACCGTGGCACCCAGACCGCGTAGCGACTGTGCGCTGCCTTTGCCAACATCGCCGTAGCCACAGACGACGGCCACCTTGCCGGCAACCATGACGTCGGTCGCGCGCTTGATAGCGTCAACCAGCGACTCGCGGCAGCCGTAGAGGTTGTCGAACTTCGATTTCGTCACCGAGTCGTTGACGTTAAAAGCCGGGCAGGCCAGCGAGCCGTCTTTCATCATGTCATAGAGGCGTTTGACGCCGGTCGTCGTTTCTTCTGACAGCCCTTTGATGTTCTTCATGATTTCCGGGTATTTGTCGTGCAGTATCTGCGTCAGGTCGCCGCCGTCGTCGAGAACCATGTTGGGTTGCCAGTCGTCCGGGCCGTTGATCGTTTGCTCAACGCACCACCAGTACTCCTCTTCCGTTTCACCCTTCCAGGCAAATACCGGAATGCCGCTGGCGGCAATGGCCGCCGCCGCGTGGTCCTGTGTCGAGAAAATGTTACAGGACGACCAGCGAATGTCGGCGCCGAGTTCTTTCAGCGTTTCGATGAGAACCGCTGTCTGGATTGTCATGTGCAGGCAACCGGTCAGGCGTACGCCGTCCAGCGGCTTCTGGCCTTTGTACTCTTCACGAATGGCCATCAGGCCTGGCATTTCCGTCTCGGCAATGGCGATTTCCTTGCGGCCGAAGTCGGCGAGGGCAATATCCGCCACTTTGTAATCCTGCTTTTGAATAGCGACTGCTTCGCTGCTCATGGGTTCTTCTCCTGTGTATTCGTTTTATGCGGCGGCGGCTTTCAGCGCCTCTGCCTTGTCTGTTCGTTCCCAGCTCAGGTCAATGTCTTCCCGGCCAAAGTGTCCGTAGGCCGCGGTCTGCCGATAGATCGGCTTCAGCAGATCGAGCATTTGCAGGATGCCGTACGGGGTCAGGTCGAAATGTTCGCGGATAAGCCCGGTCAATTTCGTATCGGAAAGTTTCGACGTGCCGAAAGTCTGCACGCTGATTGACGTGGGCTCGGCAACACCGATCGCGTAGGACACCTGGATTTCGCAGCGTTCGGCAAGTCCGGCGGCGACGATGTTCTTCGCAACGTAGCGACTGGCATAGGCCGCGGACCGGTCGACCTTGGACGGGTCCTTGCCCGAGAATGCACCGCCGCCATGACGCGCGGAGCCGCCGTAAGTATCGACGATGATCTTACGCCCGGTCAGTCCACAGTCACCCATCGGTCCACCGATTTCGAAGCGGCCGGTCGGGTTAATATGGTATTGCGTGTCGGCACCGAGCAATTCGGCGGGCAAAACCGGTTTGATAATTTCTTCCATCACGCCTTCGCGCAGATCAGCCAGGGAGATGTCGGGGCTGTGTTGCGATGACAGGACAACCGCGTTGATCGATACCGGCTTGCCACCTTCGTAGTTGAACGTTACCTGGCTTTTGGCATCGGGGCGCAACCACGGCAGTGTGCCGTTCTTACGTACCTCGGCCTGGCGCTGCACCAGGCGATGTGAGTAAGTAATCGGTGCGGGCATCAGCACGTCGGTTTCGTTGGTCGCATAGCCAAACATCAGGCCCTGGTCGCCGGCGCCCTGTGCTTGCTCGGATTCACGGTCGACGCCTTGCGCGATATCGGGCGATTGTTTGCCGATGGCGTTTAATACCGAACAGGTGGCGCCGTCAAACCCTTTGCTGGATTCATCGTAGCCAATGTCGAGAATGGTCTCGCGGGCGATGTCTTCCATATCGACCCAGGCAGACGTCGTGATCTCACCGGCTACTACAACCATGCCGGTCTTGACCATGGTCTCGCAGGCGACGCGCGCCTTGGGGTCCTCGGCGATAATGGCGTCGAGAATAGCGTCCGAGATCTGGTCAGAAATCTTGTCCGGGTGGCCCTCTGAGACCGATTCGGACGTAAAAAGGAAAGCATCAGACATAGTTACAGGTGTTCCGAGTTAATGGGTGGCGCATTGTACCCTTGATGCGGCCCTCTATAACAGGGAAAATGCGCCGCTCGCGAAAGCGGTTTCTACCCGCCACTAACCAAGAAAGGTCATATGCCAAATAATACTTCCGCCGCCGGCCGGCCAGCCCGGCGCGATCTTGCGAACGCCATTCGAGCCCTGAGTATGGACGCGGTCCAGGCCGCCAATTCAGGCCATCCAGGCGCCCCAATGGGTATGGCCGACATTGCCGAAGTCTTATGGAATGACTATTTGCGGCACAATCCGGCGAATCCCGCGTGGGCCAACCGCGACCGCTTCGTGTTATCGAACGGCCACGGCTCCATGTTGCTGTACAGCCTTCTGCACCTGACCGGCTACGGCGATTTTCCGATCGATCAGCTCAGGAACTTTCGGCAGTTCGGCTACAGGACTGCCGGCCATCCTGAATATGAGCCGGGCGGACCCATCGAAACAACGACCGGACCTCTGGGGCAGGGCGTCAGCAACGGTGTTGGCATGGCGATGGCCGAAAAGATGCTCGCCGCCGAATTCAATCGCCCCGGCCACGATATCGTTGATCACAAGACCTGGGTATTTCTCGGCGACGGTTGTCTGATGGAGGGCATTTCACATGAGGCCTGTTCGCTTGCCGGGACACTGAAACTCGGCAAGTTGATCTGCCTCTACGACGACAACAATATTTCGATCGACGGGGAAGTCGGCGCCTGGTTTACCGACGACACCGCAAAGCGCTTCGAATCCTATGGCTGGCAGGTCATACCGCAGGTCGATGGCCACGACGCCGCGGCGATCGCGGCGGCGATCGAGGAAGCGGCCGTGGACAGCGATCGGCCCACTCTTATCTGCTGCAAGACGATTATTGGCTTCGGTTCACCGAACAAGCAGGGCACCGCGGCTACGCACGGCGCGCCACTGGGCGATGACGAAATCGCGGCGGCGAGAAAAACGCTTGGCTGGGACGCAGCGCCTTTCGATATTCCTGCCAATATCGCCACTGCCTGGGATGCTAAGGAACGGGGCGCTGCCACGGAGGAAGCGTGGAACGAGGTGTTCGCAGGCTACGGCAAGGAACACCCGGAACTCGCCGCCGAGTTTGTTCGGCGCATGAGTGGACAGCTACCGGATAGCTGGAGCGATTACGCGGACAAGGCAATCGCTGCAATTGACGCCGCGGCTGAGAATGTTGCGACCCGCAAGGCCTCGTTGATCGCACTCAATGCATTTGCGCCGGCGCTGCCGGAACTGGCGGGTGGTTCGGCGGACCTGACCGGATCGAACCTCACCAAGCATAACGGCTCCGTGCCGATCTCCGGTGACGATGCCGGCGGAAACTACATCTGGTTTGGCGTTCGCGAGTTCGGCATGACCGCCATCTGCAATGGCATGCGGCTGCACGGCGGCTGGCTGCCCTACTCGGGCACCTTTCTGACGTTCTCCGATTATTCGCGCAACGCGCTGCGCATGGCGGCGCTCATGAAAATTCAAAACGTACTCGTCTACACGCATGATTCGATCGGCCTTGGCGAAGACGGGCCGACGCACCAGCCCGTCGAGCACACAGCGTCGTTACGTTTGATGCCGAATATGAGTGTCTGGCGTCCCTGCGATACCGTCGAGACGGCCGTTGCGTGGCGTTATGCTATCGAGCGTCAGGACGGGCCGACGAGCCTCGTGCTGACGCGGCAGGGCTTGCCGCACCAACAGCGGAATGCTGCGCAGATTTTGGCTGTTGCACGTGGTGGCTACGTATTGAAAGACACCGACGGTGTGGCCGATATTGTTCTGATTGCGACAGGTTCTGAGGTCGCTTTGGCAGTAACGGCTGCAGAGGCGCTGGCTAAGGACGGTGTGCAGGCTCGAGTCGTTTCAATGCCATGTACGGACGTATTTGACGCACAGGATTCCGCCTATCGCGAATCCGTGTTGCCGGCAGCCGTAAGCGCGAGAGTCGTCATCGAGGCGGGCGTTACCGCGTCGTGGTGGCGCTATGCCGGGTCGGCAGGGCAGGTTATCGGTCTCGATCGCTTTGGCGAGTCGGCGCCGGCGGATGAATTATTTGAGCACTTCGGCTTTTCGACGGACAACGTAGTTGCCGTCGCAAAAGACGTACTGAACTAAGAACTGGAGTAAAAAAAATGGCGATTAAGATTGGTATCAACGGCTATGGCCGCATCGGGCGCAACATACTGCGTGCTATTCACGAGTCGGGTCGCGCAGGAGAGTTCGATGTGGTCGCATTGAATGATCTGGGCGACGCGAGGACGAACGCGCACCTGACGCGTCGCGATACCGCGCACGGTAACTTTCCCGGCACTGTAGAAGTTGACGGCGACGACATCATCGTGAATGGTGATCGCATCAAAGTATTCGCCGAGCGCGATCCTGCCAAATTGCCGTGGGGTGAGTTGGGTGTCGACGTTGTATTCGAGTGCACCGGGTTTTTCCGTACTCGAGAGACGGCGGGCAAACACATCGAAGCCGGCGCGAAGAAGGTTATCATTTCGGCGCCCGGCGGTGCCGATATCGACGGTACCTTCGTCTACGGCGTTAACCACGACGACCTGACGGCGGCACACACGATCATCTCCAATGCATCGTGTACCACCAATTGTCTGGCACCGCTGGTCAAGCCCCTGCACGAGGCGATCGGCGTTAAGCACGGCATTATGACGACGATTCACGCGTACACGAACGATCAGGTTCTGACCGATGTTTACCACTCGGATTTACGCCGGGCGCGTTCGGCAACGATGTCGCAGATACCGACCAGCACCGGAGCCGCCAAGGCCGTTGGCCTGGTACTTCCCGAGCTCAATGGCAAGCTCGACGGCTTCTCGATGCGTGTGCCGACGATCAACGTATCTGCCGTTGACCTGACCTTTGTGGCGAATCGCGAAACGACCGTTGACGAAATCAACGAGGTCCTGAAGGCGGCTAGTGAAGGCCCGCTCAAGGGCGTCCTTGCTTACAACGACGAGCCGCTGGTATCGGTGGACTTCAATCACGATCCGGCATCGTCGACGTATGACGCCACACTGACCAAAGTCATGGGCGGCACGCTCGTCAAGGTCTGTTCCTGGTACGACAACGAATGGGGCTTCTCGAATCGCATGCTCGATACGACGGTTGCCCTCATGAACGCCAAGTAAGCCGAACGCAGAGCCTGGGAGTCCTCATGTCTGTCATTGAAATGAGCGATCTGGATCTTGCCGGTAAGCGCGTGCTGATTCGCGAAGACCTCAATGTTCCGGTCGCTGACGGTGTGGTTACGTCCGACGCCCGCATTCGCGCCGCCTTGCCGACGATCAGGGCGGCGCTGGACGCGGGTGCCGCTGTCATGCTCATGTCACATCTGGGCCGTCCGACAGAGGGGGTCGCCGATGACAAGTTCTCCCTGCAGCCGGTAGCAGACCGTCTGGCCGGACTGCTCGGGCGTGAGGTGCCGCTGATTAAGAATTGGATCGACGGCGCAGATGTCGCTGCGGGCGACGTTGTGCTGTTCGAAAACGTCCGCTTTTTGCAGGGTGAGAAATCCTGCGACGATGCGCTGGCGAAGAAGATGGCGTCGCTGTGCGACGTGTTCGTTATGGACGCCTTCGGAACGGCTCACCGCGCACAGGCAAGTACCTACGGTGTTGCCGAATACGCCCCGGTCGCTTGCGCCGGACCGCTGTTGTCGGCGGAACTCGCCGCACTCGCCAAGGCACTCGACAATCCGGCGCGGCCGTTTGTCGCGATTGTAGGCGGGTCGAAAGTATCGACCAAACTGACTGTGCTTGACGCGCTGGCGGACGTTGTTGACTGCCTGATCGTCGGCGGCGGGATCGCCAATACCTTTATTGCGGCAGCCGGTCATGATGTCGGAAAGTCTTTGTTTGAAGCGGATATGCTCGACACGGCGCGCAGTCTTGCGGCGAATGCCGATGATCGCGCCGAAATACCGGTGCCCGGTGACGTCGTGGTAGCGGACGAGTTTTCGGCGCATGCCAAGGCGACGAGGAAGCCGGTCGATGCGGTATCTGGGGACGAGCTGATTCTCGATATCGGGCCTGAAACCGCACAGCGTTTCGCCGCCATACTCGCGAACGCGGGCACCATTATCTGGAACGGGCCCGTCGGCGTTTTCGAGTTCGACCGCTTCGGTGCGGGCACAAAAGTCCTGGCGGAAGCGATCGCGGCAAGTGCTGCGTTTTCGGTGGCCGGGGGCGGCGATACCTTGGCCGCTATCGACAAGTACGGTGTCGCCGACAAGATATCGTACATATCTACCGGCGGCGGTGCCTTCCTGGAATTCGTCGAAGGCAAAAAGCTACCTGCCGTGGCGATTCTCGAGAAACGAGCGCTCTCAGATTAAATATCCAGTGTGATCTCAAGTGGTTGACACTGCTGAGGTGTTGATACGAAATAACACTCGGTGCAGGGATGCGGCTGGTACGCCGATGACTTCTTCACGACCCACAGGCGAAGTCATCGGCGTACCAGCCGCATCTCGACAGTCCGGTAAGGATTTCGCTCAGCGATCGCAGTGCTGATCAGGCGTTGATCCGGGAAAGCCGATTTCGTCGCCTGTGGGTCGTGAAGACGGAATCGGCTTTCCCGGATCAACGCCGGATTAAGAACTCCACCGCAGGACAGCTTCCACTCAAGCACTCGAACATGCAGTAACGACCGGGTCAACAACGTAGCGTGTCAACCGCTTGAGATCACGCTGGATACCGATATTGGGCTTTTTCAGGTGGGCCAGGGGCCGGTAATGGCGACGGTCATTCCCGGATACTGAATATTCACGAACAGGGTTTTACCGTCGGGTGAGAAGCAAACGCCGGCCAGCTCCGAGTCAGAGTAGGCATTGTTCGCGACCAGGTACTGACTGCCGTCCGGCCGAATGCCGACCAGTGCACAGTGATCCGTGCTGTCTCCGGTGTCTTCGCAGACGATGAGATCGCCCCAGGGTGCCATCGTCAGGTTGTCGCAATTCTTCAGTAACGAGTTCTGGTCCGCCTCGGCGATCAGCGTCAGTTCCCCCGGCTCCCCCTGTTCGCGTGCGCCGCCCTCGAAGGGGCTGGGTTTGTAATTGAACACATGGCCCAGCCGGTCCGGTCCGCCGATAGTGCAGGTGAACGCGAACTGATCGCCCGCTGCCGTCAAACCCTCGCCGCGCGCGAACGTCGTCGCGCCGGCCGCCGCACCGCGCAGGCGCAAATCGTTTTTGTCACTGTTCACGTTTTCGAGGTCGACCCAGTGCACGGCCATCGCGTCACCAACGCTCACGTCGGCCTTGTCCCAGTTGTGCGTTTTCAGCGCAGGCCTGCCGAGCACAGCGAGCGCCTGCAAACGGCCGCCTTTGTGTAATTCGCCCGGGGTATTGGGCAGGAACCGGTAAAACAGGCTATGCCAGCGGTCTTCGGTCAAATACACGATTCCGGTTGGTTCGTGAACGGCGGCAGCTTCGTGTTCGAAACGACCCATATCTTTCAGCGGCACGGCCTGTACCAGTTCGGTCGCCGAGGCGGGTACTTCAAACACGTAACCGTGATGCTTATCGCGGAAAATCGGCGTGTCCCGGTTGGACCGGTCAGCGCCGGCTGCCGAGAAACTTTCTTCGCAGGACAGCCATGAACCCCAAGGTGTTTTACCGCCGGCGCAGTTGATATCGGTGCCGCCCAGGCTCAGGAACTGGCGCTCCGTGCGGCCGCTCGCAGGATCGTAAATCGTGGTCGTCGTTCCGCCCAGACAGGGCGAGCGATCGTCGCCGCGATCGTAGAGTCGGGATTTGAGTGCCTCCGGCAGTTGCTTGAGTTGCTCTCCGTAGGGGCCGGCATTTCCCGACTGCGAGGTGAGTTCGTGATTACGCACCAGGATGATGCGGCCATTCTCGCCATCGAAAGCGGCCATGCCGTCGTGGGCGCCGGGCACGGTCAGCCCATCGGTCATCGCATCCCCGCGACGAGAAACGACGCTATAAGAAAAGCCCTCCGGCACGTCGATGATCCGAGCGGGGTCCGCGCTCAGCGGCGCACCTGTTTTCACCGCGCTTCGGCACCCGAAGGTAATGGCGGGTGCGGCGGCGGCGGCGGTTACGCTTTGCAAAAAACGACGACGATTGAGCATTACGGTCCCGGTCTGGCGGTGGGGCAGATAGCATATCAGCGAAGCTGTCTCAGCTGTGCAATAATCGCGCGCATGCTAAGACGAACGAAGATTGTTGCGACGCTGGGTCCGGCGTCAGACGACACTGAAACACTGTGCAAAATGATCGATGCCGGTCTTGATGTTGCACGCCTGAATTTTTCACACGGAGAAGCCGCGGATCATAAACGCCGTGCAGAATTTCTGCGCGCCGCCGCTGAGTCCTGTGGCCGCGAGGTCGGCATCATGGGCGACCTGCAGGGGCCGAAGATTCGCATCCGCCGGTTTGAGGACGGCAGCGTCGCGCTGAAAGACGGCGACAAATTCTTCCTCGATAGCACGCTTGAACTCATGGCCGGCAATCAGGAAGGTGTCGGCGTTGCGCTGGATTCCCTGCACGAAGACCTTTCGGCCGGTGATATTCTGTTACTCAATGATGGTCTGATTACACTCAAGGTCGACAGGATCGACGGTACGCGCATTCATACAACTGTCATAAACGGCGGCATATTGTCGGATCACAAGGGCATCAACCTGAAGGGCGGCGGCCTGTCGGCGGCCGCGCTAACCGATATCGACAGGCAGAACATCAAACTCGCGGCGGAAATGGATCTTGATTTTCTTGCGGTCTCGTTCGTCCGTAACGGTGAAGATGTCCATGAGGCGCGTCGCCTGCTGCAGGAGGCGGGCGGGCATGGCCTGATCGTCGCCAAAGTCGAGCGGGCTGAGGCGGTCACGAACATCGACTCCATCATTGCAGCATCTGACGTCATTATGGTGGCGCGTGGAGACCTAGGTGTTGAGATGGGTTATGCCGAATTAACCGGTATTCAGAAAAAACTGATTCGCAAGACGCGCAAGGCACACAAGATCGTTATCACTGCCACGCAAATGATGGAATCCATGATTCAAAACCCGATTCCAACGCGCGCGGAAGTGTCCGATGTGTCCAATGCTGTCATGGACGGCACCGATGCCCTGATGCTGTCGGGGGAGACCGCTGTCGGCGCATACCCTGTCGAGGCGGTCGATGCGATGTCCGAGGTTGCCATCGGTGCAGAGAAGTATCCGTTGCCGGTCAGCCGCACCAGCCATCGTATGGACGATCATTTTGGCCTTGTGGACGAGGCCATTGCGATGGCGACGATGTATACGGCAAACCACATGTCGGTGAAGGCTATTATCGCGCTGACCGAGTCCGGATCGACGACGCGCTGGATGTCGCGCATTCGCTCGGACATCCCGGTCTATGCATTTACTCCGCACGTTGCGACGAGTCGGCGGGTTGCGATGTACCGCGGTGTTTATCCGGTGTCCTTCGCCATCGACGTCGCCAGTCCACGCACTTTATATCAGGACATTTTTAACACGCTGTTGGAAAACGAGTTGGTCAGTGTCGGTGACCTGGCGATTCTCACTAAAGGCGATCTCGACGGTGTTTCGGGCAGCACAAACTCGATGACGATTATCCAGATAAAACCGGGTACATGAAGAAAGTCGGTTTCCGCCTGCTGGGCGCTGTAGTAACGATTTTTCTGTTTATGGCATTACTCGCCTGGCTCGGTCTTCGCGCCAGTCTGCCGTCACTGGATGGCACGATCGAACTGTCGGGGCTCAGCGGCGGCGCGACAATAGCTCGCGATCACGCCGGCATTCCGCTTATTACCGCGACTAATCGGGCGGATCTCGCTTTTGCGACGGGTTTCGCACATGGCCAGGATCGCTTTTTTCAAATGGACATGATCCGGCGGCAGGCTGCCGGCGAGCTGTCCGAGATCGTCGGTTCGGCTACCGTTCGAGTGGACAAGCGTTATCGTTTTCATCGTTTTCGATCGCGGGCGCAGGCGGTAGTTGCGGCGTTGCCAGAGGCTGACAGAGCACTGTTGCAGAGTTACGCGGACGGCGTAAATGCCGGGCTGGACTCTCTGCAGGCGCGGCCGTTCGAGTATTTTGTCCTTGGCGCCAAGCCGGCGCTCTGGAAAGCTGAAGACTCGATTCTTGCCGTTTACGCGATGTTCGTGGAACTCAATGATTCGCGTGCGACGAAAGATGTGCGGCGCGGGTTTGCACACAGCGTGTTGCCAGAAGAAGTGTATGCATGGATGTATCCGGATGGCACGCCATGGGATGCACCGCTGATGGGGTTGGCACGCGCCGTTGCAGCGATCCCGCCGCCCGACGTTCTTTCCCTGCGTGACGTTGAGGACAAGGCGCCGCCGGCCGATGAGCAGGGTCGCCCACCCTTGAACGGCAGCAACAACTGGGCAGTATCGGGTGCGCTGACCGCAAACGGACGCGCGCTGGTCTCGAATGACATGCACCTGGGACTCAGCACGCCGAACATCTACTATCGCGCCCGCCTTGTCGTGAACGGGGCGCTACCGCTTGACGTTTCAGGCGTCACGTTGCCCGGGACGCCATTCGTCGTTGCAGGCAGCAACACGCAGGTCGCCTGGGGTTACACCAATAGCTACGGCGACTATACGGACGCAGTCGTTATCGCGCCCGGTGCAACGCAGAGCAGTTATCAAACGCCGGAGGGCGAACGGTCGTTCGAGATATTCGATGAAGTGATTGCCGTCAAAGGGGCCGATGCGATCGAGTACCGGGTTCGTGAAACAATCTGGGGTCCGGTCATCGACGATCTTGACTATCCAGAAGGCGACATAGCGGTTAGCTGGATCGCGCATCATGCGGATTCGATTAACCTGAATATCCTGAGACTTGAAACGGTGACATCGGTGTCGGATGCTATCGACATAGCGACGACGATGGGTAATCCGCCACAGAATTTCGTCACCGGCGATGCTGGTGGCAACATCGGTTGGACAATCGCCGGCAGGATTCCGCGGAAATCGGGTTTCGATGCCATGCTGCCCGCAGACTGGAGTGAACAACACGGTTGGCTGGGCTGGCTGGCGAGTGAAGATTATCCAAAAATAATCAATCCCGAGAGTGGCCGCATCTGGACCGCAAATTCGCGCGTTACCGATGCACAGGCTCTGCGCATCGTGGGCGACGGCGGTTACGATCTGGGCGCTCGGGCGCAGCAGATTCGCGACGGCCTGTTTGCAAAAAATACCTTTGTGCCGACGGATATGCTGGCGATCCAGTACGACGACCGGGCCCTGTTCCTGAGGCGCTGGAGAAATCTGCTGCTCGATTTGCTCGACGACGACACGGTCGCCGGCGACCCACAGCTGCTCGAGTATCGGCGCCTGGTACAGGCGTGGGTGCCACGCGCGGCGCCCGAATCTGTCGGTTACCGGTTGGTCCGCGCCTTTCGCCTCGAAGTTGAGCGGCGCGTTTTTCACGCGTTGACGGCGTCGGTTCGTGCGGTGCACGGCGACGACGTCCGCCTGCGAAAGAGCAATCAGTTCGAGGCACCGTTGTGGTCGCTGCTCAGCGAGCGTCCGCGGCATATGTTGCCCGCCGACTATGACGACTGGAGCGGGTTCTTGCTCGCCGCCGTCCGGCAGAACATCAGCTACTTCAACCAAAACTTCGAAGGGCCGCTGTCATCCCGCACCTGGGGTGAGGTCAATCGGGCGTCGATTCGGCACCCGCTAAGCGGCAGTATTCCGCTTGTCGGTGCCAGTCTCGATATGCCGGGCGATGAACTGAACGGCGACAGAAATATGCCGAAAGCGCAAGGGTCGGCCTTTGGTGCTTCGGAGCGCTTTTCTGTATCGCCAGGCGACGAGGCGAACGGCCTGCTGCATATGCCCGCCGGGCAGAGCGGTCATCCATTGTCTGATTTCTACGCGGCGGGTCATTCCGACTGGGTCGACGGCTTACCCAGCCCTTTTTTACCCGGTCAGGCGGTTCACACGCTGACGTTGACCCCGGACAGGCGGTAAGATGGGCTAGCCGACAACACTGGAAGTACCGATGGCCAACGAGAGATTCACAGGAACTGACTCCTATATCGCAACCGAAGACCTGACTATGGCGGTCAATGCAGCGGTTACGCTGCAGCGCCCGATCCTTATTAAGGGTGAGCCGGGGACGGGCAAAACGCAGCTCGCCATTGAGGTGGCGCAGTCGCTGGGCAGGCCGCTATATGAGTGGCATATCAAGTCGACGACCAAGGCCCAGCAGGGCTTGTATGAGTACGATGCTGTCGGCCGACTCCGCGATTCGCAGCTCGGTGAGGATAAGGTTCATGACATAGCGAACTACATCGTGCGCGGCAAAGTCTGGGAGGCCTTCGAGTCCGAGCAGCAGCCGGTATTGCTGATCGACGAAATCGACAAGGCTGACATCGAGTTCCCGAACGACCTGTTGCAGGAGCTCGACCGTATGGAGTTCTATGTCTATGAGACAAAGAAACTCATAAGCGCGCGGCACAGACCCATCATCGTGATCACCAGTAACAACGAAAAGGAATTGCCGGACGCCTTCCTGCGCCGATGTTTCTTTCACTACATCAAGTTTCCGGACCAGGCGACGATGGCGAAGATCGTCGACGTACATTTTCCGACCTTAAAGAAAGATCTGCTGACGGAAGCGCTAAATGCGTTCTACAAGGTTCGCGACGTGCGGGGACTGAAGAAAAAACCGTCGACGTCCGAGTTACTCGACTGGATCAAATTACTGCTGGCCGAAGATATTCCGCCGGAGGCCCTGCGCAGCGAAAACTCGCGTAGTGCGATCCCGCCGCTGTACGGCGCGCTGCTGAAGAACGAGCAGGATGTCCATCTGTTTGAGCAACTGGTGTTTCTTGATCGGCGCAGCAACCCTCAATAGCTGCGGAATGCCAGGCACATGTTGATTCCGTTCTTCTACCAGCTTCGCGACGGTGGCATGAAAACCTCGATCACCGAGCTGTTGACGCTGCACGAGGCGATGCAGAGCGGTCTTGCGGGCCAGAGCGTTGACGACTTCTATTTCCTGGCGCGAACGGCGCTGGTCAAGGACGAGGCCCACCTGGATCGCTTCGACCGTATCTTCGGTGCCTATTTTCAAGGTGTCGAGGACTCGCTCGCAGATCTGATGCAGGACATTCCCGAGGATTGGCTGCAGCGCCAGGCGGAACTTTCGCTGTCGGAAGAAGAGCGCAAGCTGATTGAGGCGATGGGTGGCTTTGAAGAACTAATGACGGCACTGAAAGAGCGGCTTGACGAGCAGGAGGGGCGCCACGAAGGCGGCAATAAATGGATCGGGACTGCAGGTACGTCGCCGTTTGGTGCCTATGGCCACAATCCCGAGGGGGTGCGCATGGGCCAGCAGGGCTCGCGAAATCGCAGCGCCGTCAAAGTTTGGGATAAGCGTGATTATCGGAACCTGGACGACTCGATAGAGCTGGGTACTCGCAACATAAAGGTCGCGCTGCGCCGTTTGCGAAAATTTGCGCGAGAGGGTGCCGCCGATCAGCTGGATATTAACGACACCATCGACAAGACGGCCCGTAACGGCGGGATGCTCGATCTGCGCATGGTGCCGGAACGTCACAACGCCGTTAAGGTTCTTCTTTGCCTCGACATCGGTGGCTCGATGGACGATCACGTCCGTATCTGTGAAGAAATGTTCTCCGCCGCGCGCAGTGAGTTCAAACATCTTGAGTATTTCTACTTTCACAATTTTATTTATGAAAGCCTGTGGAAGGATAATCGGCGGCGGCAAACGGAAAAAACACCGACGCTCGATATCACTCACAAATACCCGTCCGACTACAAGCTGGTTTTCGTCGGCGACGCGACCATGAGTCCCTATGAGATCGCCTACGCGGGCGGCAGCGTCGAGCACTGGAACGAAGAGCCCGGCGCTATCTGGATCAAACGGCTGCTGAAAACCTACCCGAAGGCAATCTGGCTGAACCCGGAGCCGAAGGCGCGCTGGGATTACACGCCGTCAGTAAAACTGGTGCGCGAACTGATGGAGGGTCGAATGTACCCGCTGACCATTGCAGGGCTTGATGAGGGTATCAAGGCACTTCGCTAAAGGGCTCTGACCCCTTTATAATGCACTAGCTGCCGGCACCTAGTGCTTCGAGGTCGGCGAGCACTCTTGTTGAATGTCCGTCAGGTTTAACTTTTTCGTAATGCTTGGCGATCATGCCGTCCGGGCTGATGATGAAGGTCTGCCGTTTCGCGACCGTCATGCCGAACATGCGTGTTTTTACACCGTAGGCGGTCGACGTTTCGCCGTCCGGGTCGGCCAGTAACGGAAAGGGCAGGCTGTGGTTTTCGGCAAATGCCTTGTGCGAATCGACGTCGTCAAGGCTCACCCCCAGTATCTGGGCATCGAAATCGCGGAAGGCGAAGATATTGTCGCGAAACTCGCAGGCCTGTGTGGTGCAGCCCGGTGTTTCGTCTTTCGGGTAGAAATACAGCACGACCCATTGCTCGCGATAGTCCTCGAGCGAGTGCAACTGTCCCGTTTGATCGGGGAGCTCAAACTCCGGAGCAGGGCTGCCGACAACGGGTTGCTCGTTGGCTATGCCCACGGCGGTAAATGCGAGCGAGCCGAGCGCGGTCGCGATGGCGGCGATGGCGATAATAGTGAAACGCTTCATGATCAGGGTCCGTTTAGAGGAGCTGGCGGTCGTTTACACGGGCTCGCCAGTGGCAGTGCGATTATAATACGCTCGCTATGGGCGATCTGAAATGTTTTGAACGGGTCTTATGACGAATCAATCTGAATCGGTGCAAACCGCGCTGGTGCTGCCGGGTGGCGGTGCACGAGGTGCTTTTCAGGTCGGCGTGCTCAAAGCGCTGGCCGAGATCATGCCGAGAACCAGCGCCAATCCGTTTTCGGTGATCAGCGGAACATCTGCCGGTGCCGTCAATTCGGTCGTGCTGGCATCGAAAGCACAGCACTTTCGGTCTGCAATCGCCGAACTTGAACAGGTCTGGGCGCATTTTCGCTGTCACCAGGTCTACAAGACCGACCACCTGACGATGCTCAGGAGCAGCCTGCACTGGCTGAGCTCCATAGTCCTCGGTGGCTGGCTGGTAGGCACTCCGAAATCGCTGCTGGACAATGCGCCGTTGAGGGAGTTGTTGCGCCGGAATGTGCAGTTTCCCAGGATCAGGCAGGCGATAGACAATGGTCATCTCAGTGCCGTTGCGGTCACGGCGGCCGGCTATGAATCCGCGCGTTCGACCTCGTTTTTCGAAGCTGCGGAGGATCTGCGCAGCTGGGACCGAACGCGACGCCTGGGGAAACGGACCGATTTACATCTGGATCACCTGATGGCGAGTATCGCCGTACCGATGATTTTTCCGCCGCAGAGCGTCGGCAACGAGTACTTCGGTGATGGAGCCATGCGCCAGGCGACACCGCTGAGTCCGGCAGTACATCTTGGCGCCGATAGAATTCTTGTGATCGGTATTCGTGACGAAACCGGAGAGAAGGCACCTGCGTCTCTGGGTCCGCCACCGAGTTTCGGGCAGATCGCCGGGTACATACTGGATACGCTGTTTATGGACGGTCTCTACTCCGATCTCGAGCGTATCACCCGCATCAATCAACTCATCGACGCGGTAGCGCCTCAGCAACGAGGTGGCAGCCTGCTCAAAGTTCGGCCAATTGACACGATGCTGGTGGTTCCGAGCGAGGATTTGAGGGAAATCGCCGCACGTCACCGCCAGGAGCTGCCGGTCGCCATTCGCGCATTGCTGCGCGGCGTAAGCGGCAAGGGTGCGGGTCAGAACCGGCTGCTGAGTTTCTTGCTGTTCGAGAAAGCGTATACACGAGAACTCATTGCACTGGGCTATCGCGATGCGATGAAAGTAAAGGATGAGTTGTACGACTTCGTCAGTGGCGCCGAGGTTCCGAGATTGTTCGCACCGGATTGGATCAAGAGAGATCTCAGCGCGTTCCAGGTCGACGAGTCGTAGTTCACGGACACGGCGTCTTTATCCCGATTTACAGTAGCAGCGCGGCGCCGAGTCCCAGGAACGCCGAGTAACCGATAACGTCGGTAACGGTCGTCAGCACGACACCCCCGGCAAGAGCGGGGTCGACATTCAGTCGTTTCAGGATTAGCGGAATGCTGAATCCTGCAAGTGCCGCGACAACCAGGTTGATGATCATCGCAGCACCAATGATTCCACCGATACGCCATTCTTCGAACCACCAGTAGGTAAATATTGACACGATGATGGCCCAGCCGATGCCGTTGAGTATGCCGACCATCAGTTCCTTGCGGAGAATGCCGATCGCGTTGTCTTTGTTGATCTGTCCGAGCGCGATGGCACGCGTGATAATGGTCAGCGACTGCGTCCCTGCGACGCCGCCCATACTGGGCACGACAGGCATCAACACCGCCAGCAATACGATCTTGTCGACGGTCGTCTGAAACAGATCAACGACGGCCGCGGCCAGAAAAGCCGTGCAGAGGTTGACGCCTAGCCACAGGGCCCGCCGGGTCGCGCTCTTGAAGACCGGTGCGAACATATCGTCTTCTTCGTCGAGTCCGACGGCACTCATCAGTGAGTGTTCGGCCTCGTCGCGGATAACATCGACGACGTCATCTACGGTAATGCGGCCGAGAACGCGAAAATCGTCGTCAACAACCGGCGCCGATAACAGGTCCCGGTTCTCGAACTCCCAGACGACCTGAGTCGACGGCGTTTGCGCCGAAATCGGCATCACATCGGTAGACATCACGTTCGCCACCATCTCGTCCGGGTCGTTGGTCAGCAGTCGCGACAGATACAGAGACCCGATGTAACTGTCGTCGCGGCTGACGACAAACAACGAATCGGTACCATCCGTTATTTCGCCGACGAGGCGCAGGTAGCGCGAGACAACTTCCAGCGTGACGTCGGGACGAACGGTCACGATATCGACGTTCATCAGGCCACCGGCGCTTTCCTCGTCATAGGCGAGAACCTGCTGAACGCGTTCCTGATCCTGCTTGTCCAGCGATTGCAGAACTTCCTGGGTGACGGTTTCCGGCAGGTCAATCAGCAGATCGGCAAGATCGTCAACCTCCATACCATCGAGTGCGACGATCAGTTCCTCGGTCTGCATGCCTTCCAGCAG
This sequence comes from Woeseiaceae bacterium, assembly GCA_021773035.1. Taxonomy (GTDB): domain Bacteria; phylum Pseudomonadota; class Gammaproteobacteria; order Steroidobacterales; family Woeseiaceae; genus UBA1847. The sequence continues at coordinate 131,763 of JAJFKU010000017.1, read as the reverse complement.
GCCGTCGCGTACTTCGTCGGATACTTCTACGAGAACGTCGCCCTCGATTTCCGGGTCAACGATTTCCCACAGCATGGCCCGCTTCTTAAGCGGCAGCGATTCGAGCAGGCGAGCGAGTTCAGCGGGGTGCAGGCTGTTGATCTGCATCCTGGCCGAGCGCATGCGACCACTGTCCAATTGTTGCAACAGTAGCTCTATGTTGTCCTGCGGGTGCTCTCTGGCGTCCATGCGAGCGGAGTTTAACAGCTTAGAGCCTGGTATCGTCTATACGGCGTCAGGCCTGGTCCGGGCGGAGTTGACGGCTCGTGAGGTTGTTGTGTCGGGTGAGGATCGGCTTGTGTTGCTCCCGCAGTGCGGCGGCGAGCTTTTCGGCCATACACACCGAGCGGTGCTGGCCTCCGGTGCAGCCGATGGCAATGGTCAGATAGCCCCGTTGCGCTTCTTCGAAGCGCGGAATCCAGCGATTGAGAAAGGCAACGATATCTTCGTACATCGCGGTGAAGCTTTCGTGTGAATTCAGGAAGTCGATGACTTCCCGGTCCAGGCCGGTGAGTCCGCGCAGGTCAACTGACCAGTAGGGGTTCGGCAGGCAGCGCATGTCGAATACAAAATCCGCGTCGGCCGGAATTCGGTGCTTGTAACCGAACGATTCGATGAGAACGGACAGGGTATTCGATTGTCTGCGATCTACCCGTTCCCGGATTACGCTGGCGAGTTCGTAGATGCTGGTCCGGGATGTGTCGATGATCAGGTCAGCGGCGTTGTTAATCTGTGTCAGAATTTCACGTTCGGTATTAATCGCGGTTCGGAGCTCGCCACCGTGCTCGGCGAGCGGGTGCCGTCGTCGGGTTTCGCTGTAGCGTTTGAGCAGGACTTCGTCGCTTGCGTGCAGGAACACAATATCCGTGTGCACGCCTTGTTCGCGCAGATCGTCGATGAGTCCGGGCAGCGCCTGCAGGTCCGCGGGCCTGTTTCGCGCATCGACACCGACTGCCAACAGATCTGCGCTGGCGCGTTCCCCGGATTGCACTTCGTGGACCGCCGACTTCAGCAGAGCAGCGGGAATATTATCAATGCAGTAGTAACCGAGGTCTTCGAGGACGTGCAACGCAACAGACTTGCCAGACCCTGACAGACCGCTGACAACTATCAGTCGAAGGTCCAGCCTCAGGGTCCTTCTGCAACGCGCGGCTGTTCCGGCGCCACGAGCGCCGAGCCGTTTATCAGTGCGTCGTATAGATCGCTGCTGGTATTCATGTCGCGCAAACGAGCGCGCAGCCCCTCGTCGGCGAGTACGCTGGTAATCATCTTGATATCGGCGTAGTGACTGTCATCGAGCTCTGTCGGCACCATCATGCCGAATACGAGGTCAACGGGCTCGCCGTCGGCGGCGTCAAAATCGACCGGCTCGGAGAGTTTGATGAGGGCTGCGGTACTCGCGCCGAGGCCGTTGACACGGCAGTGCGGAAAGGCAGCTCCCCTGTCCAGGCCCGTACATCCGAGGCGCTCGCGTTCATTAAGGCAACCGAAAATCAATTCGCTGGCGATGTCGGGAATGGAGCGTACCAGCAGTTCGCTGAGTATTTCGAGGCAGTGTTTCTTGCTTCGGGCGGTGGCGTTACAGAGAACGCCGTCCGGCTTAATGATTTCTTCAAGCTGCATATTCTTATTTTCGGTGGCGGCGATCCGGGCGGCCGTCTGACCGCACAGATCGTGTGCCGGTTCAGGCGTACCTGATTTTTTCTTTGTCTTTGGCGTGGTGATCGACGAGCTTTTCTTTGTACTTTCTGACTCGTCGTTCAATCTTGTCCACGAGACCATCGATCGCAGCGTACATATCCTCTTCGGTATGTTCAGCGTAAATCGTACCACCATTTACATGCACAGTAGCCTCGGCTTTGTGCCGGAGTTTTTCGACGGTCAGGATACAATGGACGTCAGACACAAGGTCAAAGTGACGGGCAGTTTTCTCAAATTTGGATTCAACATATTCTCTTAGCGAATCCGTAACTTCGACGTGGTGGCCTGAAACATTCAATTGCATAGTTGTCTCCAGTTTTTGGTTATCTTGCGGTCCTCTCGGATCAGGATATCAGCCCCGGGTTTCTCCTATATTGTGTTTTCTACCTAGTGGGTTCACCGCGTTTCGCGATTCCTGCGATCGCTCGACGACGGGATATTCATAGCTTCACGGTACTTCGCGACCGTCCTCCTCGCAACCGAAATACCTTCTTCTTTCAGTAAGTTCGTGATCTTGCTGTCGCTAAGCGGTTTGTCCGGGTTCTCGGCGGCGATTAACTTGCGGATCTTTGCGCGAACCGACGTCGAGGACTGATCCTCGCCGCTGGCGGAGGAGAGGTGACTCGAGAAGAAATACTTGAATTCGAAGACTCCGCGAGGCGTATGCATGTATTTATTAGTGGTTACACGGGAAATTGTCGACTCGTGCATGCCAATCTCCTCGGCGATGTCACGCAGCACCATGGGTTTCATGGCCTCGTCGCCCTGGTCCAGAAAGCTCTTTTGCCGGGCGACGATGCTGGTTGCAACCTTCAACAAAGTCTCATTGCGAATCTCCAGGCTGCGAATGAGCCAGCGCGCTTCCTGTAGCTGTGTCTTGAGAACGGCATGTTCGCCGCTGCCGCGCAGGAGCTTGGCGTATTGCTGGTTTACGGACAGGCGCGGTACGCCGGTCGGGCTGATTTCTACCTGCCAGCGCTGGTCGATCTTTCGCACGAAAACATCGGGAATCACGTACTGTGCGGCGGCGGGGCTGACGGCAAGGCCTGGCCTTGGGTTACAGCCACGTACCAGCGCCAGTGCTTCATGGAGCTTGTCTTCCGAGGTTCTGAGGCTTCTGCGCAGTTCGCCATAGTCGCGACTTGCAACCAGATCGAGGTGATCGGCGGCAATGTCCTGGGCCAACTGATACCCGGGCGTCTCCAGATCCAGCTGTTCTATCTGCCGGAGAATGCATTCGGACAGAGAGCGTGCGCCGACACCGACCGGGTCGAGTCGCTGCACCTTCAACAGCATTGCTTCGATTTCGTCGTCGCTGATCGGTGGTTGCTCGTCGAGGCTGGCAACGATTTCGTCAATATCGGCGGTCAGGTAGCCGTCGTCGTTGATCGAATCAACCAGGGCTTCGCCGATGAGTGCTTCACGGACCGTGAAGTTCTCCATTTCCAGCTGCCAGTAAAGGTGCTCGCGAAGCGTTTCGCCGGACTCATCGGCAAACTCCGAGATCGGGCGGCCTTCGCCATTCCAGCCGCTGTCCTGTATACGGTCGGCGGCCTGTGTCTGCCACTGCTCCTCGACTTTGATTGTCTCAACTTCGGCGGTGGACTCGGCACCCGTACGGGGGACGTCGGGGAGGTCCTCCATCTCGAGCATGATGTTCTCTTCGAGTGCTTCCTGTATCTCGGCATTCAGGTCGAGAATCGGCAGCTGCAGCAGGCGGATTGCCTGCTGTAGTTGCGGCGTCATGGTTAGTGACTGGCCGAGTTTTAGCTGCAGCGAAGGTTTAAGCATTTACGATCCACTCTTTGGTCGATATCTGATTGCACCAGCTAGTGCAAAATACCTCAGAGTTTAAACTCCTGTCCGAGATACACTTCTCGAACGTGCTGATTTTCAAGAATGGCCTCCGGCGATCCCGCCGCGATCAAACTACCATCGCTTAGTATATAGGCATGGCCGCAAATACCGAGTGTTTCTCGAACGTTGTGGTCGGTAATCAGAACGCCGATGTCGCGTTCGCACAAGTGCCTGATAATGCGCTGGATATCGAGCACGGAAATGGGGTCGACCCCGGCAAAAGGTTCGTCGAGCAGGACAAACAGGGGGTCGGCAGCCAGGGCGCGCGCAATCTCGACCCGGCGGCGTTCGCCGCCGGACAGGCTGATGCCGAGATTGGTCCGCACATGGCCGACGTGCAGTTCTTCAAGCAGGTTTTCCAGCTCCTGCTCGCGGCCCGCGCGATCGAGGTCGCGGCGGTTTTCCAGAATCGCCAGAATATTCTGCTCAACGGTGAGTTTGCGAAATATTGACGCTTCCTGCGGCAGATAGCCGAGTCCCAGTTTGGAGCGTTCGTGCATTGGCTTGGCAGTCAGATCCTGGCCATCCAGAAGAATATTGCCGCCGTCAGCCGCGACAAGCCCGACGATCATATAAAACGCAGTCGTTTTGCCGGCGCCGTTCGGGCCCAGTAAACCGACAACCTCGCCGCTTTTGATCTCCAGCGTCAGAGTCTTGACGACTTTTCTTGATTTGTAGCTCTTCGAGATGTCCTGAACGCTGAGAATACTCATGGATTCTGGACTTCTTCCGGCGCCTCTTCGCTATCCGTCGGCGTATAGATTATTCGCACGCGATCGTCTTCCGAACCCGATGAGTCGGCGTTGATACGGCGCTCAACGATGTTGTAGACGATGTAGTTCGAGGAAAAGACGTTGCCACCTTCGGTGATCTTCGCCTGATCCGAAAACTCGATTATGCCGTTCCTGACATCGTAGTTGAGTCTGCCTGCCTCCGCGCTGGTGACGTCGTCCGCAGTTGTTCGCCGCAGTTCGAACGTTGCCGGTGCGCCACTAACGATCGCTTTGCTGAGCACGCTGCCATTGAACAATAAGTCGGCGGAGTCGCACCTGATCTCGCCGTTGTCTATGACGATCACGACGTTGCCGGAGAACTGCAGGGTTCTGTTCTGTTCATTGCCGTTGGTCGCACGTCCTTCGTCCGATTCAATGGACGTAGTGCCCTGCGAAAATCGCAGGCCCGTGTAGATCGTCGTCGACGTTTTGCCGTCGAAAACGGCAGTTTCAGAATCGATCGTCCACGGCAACAGATCCAGGTCCACTACCTGCGCAGCAGCGAGCTGAGGAAGCAGCAGGATGCTTAGCGATACGAGCCGGGACAGTGTTCGAAAAGACGTTTTCATTCAGGGAACGATTTTACCGCGAACATTGGATTTGAGTTCAATTCTGTCATCGTTGAGTGATGCTAGCATGCCCGTCGCGGTAAGGCTGCGTGTACCGAAGCGGATTTGAACCCGCTGCTCGGTTTCAGCAATAAAGCGGTCCGGGTCCAGTTCCAGGTATTGGGTACGGATTTCTGTTTCGTTCTCACTCGAGGTACCGTTGTTGATGATTTGCACATGGCCGCGCAAAGTGATCGTTGGGTGGTTTTCTTTCAATGTCGCGGCGTCGGCATTCACTGTCCAGGGAACGTCACGATCTGGCGAATACAGGATATTGACTCCCGAGAACTCGATGCTCTGATCCTGCTGCTGCTCCGCATGCTCTGCTCTTATTTCGTAGAGTAGTTTGCCGTCTTCGCCGGTAGCGAGAATTCGAGCGTGTTTGAGATAGTAGCCGCGATGCGTACCGTCATAAGGGAGTTCGCCACCCTGTTCCGAGGTATGCGAGCGCGCCATGTACCAACTGCCTATCGCCGCAACCGCAAGCAGAATAATGATCGTGGTGTTGCGGGGAATCACCGCGCTTGCTCGCTTCGAGTCGCGAGTATTCGTTCACACACTTCCCTGACGGCACCGAAGCCGCCCGCAGCGGAAGTCGAATAGTCACAGCGCTGATGCAGGGCTGGCACGGCGTTGGCAACTGCCACGGAATAGCCGACGTGATCGAGCAAGGGAATATCGGGCATGTCGTCACCGACATAGGCACATTCATCTGCCGATATGTCGAGTGTTGCAATGATCTTGTCAAATGCCGCGACTTTGTCGCGACAGCCCTGAACGACGTGCTCGACACCGAGTTCGGACATGCGTTTTTCGACGGCTAAGGATTTGCGGCCACTGATTACCGCGACCGCCACACCGGCATTCAGCAATTGCCTGATTCCGTATCCATCCTGGGTATGAAAGGCCTTCGACTCAATACCTTCGTTGGAAAGGTAGAAGCGACCGTCCGTGAATACGCCGTCCACGTCGAAGGCAACCAGCCGAATATTGCGCAGGTCCTGCTCGCTCACATTAATCCTTCGCGAAACAGGTCGTGAATATTCAATGCGCCGATCAGTTTGTTATCGTCATCGGCGACCAGCAGCGACGTGATCTTGTTTTCCTCCAGGATGCGCAGTGCTTCCGCGGCCAGCACGTCGGGGGACGTCGTCTTGCAATTGCTGTGCATGACATCGCGGATCTTCGTCGTATGAATATCGGCGCCGCTGTCCAGCGTGCGTCGCAGGTCGCCATCGGTAAATATGCCTCTGATGATTTTTGCATCGTCAACGATGGCGGTCATGCCGAGACCTTTGTCGGTCATCTCCATGAGGCCGTCGCGCAGACTTACGCCGGCGCTGACAGCCGGAACCCGGTCACCGCTGCGCATGACGTCGGAGACGCGCAGCAACAGCCGTTTGCCCAGGCTTCCGCTGGGGTGGGACCGCGCGAAGTCCTCGGCGGTAAAGCCGCGGCTCTTGAGCAGCGCGACGGCCAGTGCGTCGCCCATCGCGAGCGTAGCTGTCGTGCTCGCAGTTGGCGCAAGATTGAGTGGGCATGCTTCTTCGGCAATGCTGATATCAAGGTGGACATCTGCCGCCTCCGCCATCGTCGATCTGGGATTGCCCGTGATCGAGAGCAGTTTTGCGCCCATGCGTTTCACCACCGGCAATATGGTGACGACTTCGTTTGTCTCACCGGAATAGGAAATGGCGAGCAGCAAGTCCTGGCTTGTGATCATGCCGAGGTCCCCGTGGCTTGCTTCGGCGGGGTGCATGAAGAACGCGGGCGTGCCTGTTGAGGCCAGCGTCGCGGCGATTTTATTACTGACATGGCCGGATTTGCCCATGCCGGTTACCACAACACGGCCCGGTGTCTGCAGGCACAGCTCACAGGCGGCGATGAAATCACCGTTCAGCCGGCCGCGCAAAGCATCGACAGCGCGTGCTTCGATGGCAAGAACATCGCTCGCCAATGCGAGTATTTCGTCGTTTGTCAGCTTGTCAGGCAACGGAGGCTCTCAGCGGTCAATCCTGAGTCTATTCTATATGTTTTGAGCTATGACATAGGACTGGTATGCGAAGTAGGCCAGCAGCAACGCGATCCCCTCTATTCGGGAGAGTGCTGCCTTGCCGTCATAATCGTAGGTCATCGCAAACAGAACCAGCGTGAATGCCACCATGACGAAAATGTGCAATGACAGCACGCTGGGGGCCAGCGCTGCCGGGTGAATCACCGCCGCCACGCCGATAACCGCCAGCAGATTGAAGATGTTCGAGCCGACGATATTGCCGATCGCCAGCCCGTACTCGCGCCGCAACGCGCTGACCAGGGAAACCGCGAGCTCCGGCAGGCTGGTGCCAAACGCAACGATAGTAATTCCGATGACAACTTCGCTGACGCCGAGCCTGGTGGCAATGCCGATCGAGCCGCTGACCAGCCATTCGGCGCCAATCAACAGTGCGCCCAGGCCGACGGCCAGCCAGATCAGAGCCGCCTTCGTGGTGACATCCTTCGGAATTTCCGCCTCGAAGTCCATCTTGATGGGGTCGTTTGCGGCCGAGCGGATACCCAGTCGAACGAACCAGATCATGACGATGGCCAATCCTGTCAGCAACACCAGGCCGTCCACACGACTTAAGAAGGTGTCCAGAAACAGCGAGACCGTGAGCAGAGAAACCGCCAGCAGTGCGGGCATTTCGCTGCGCAGCGTCGCGGACTGTAGCGGAATGGCCCTGACGATGGCCGTCAGACCGAGGACCAGGCCGATATTGACGATATTGGAGCCGATGGCATTGCCAAACGCGAGTCCAGGCTCGCCACGTGCGGCGGCCACGATGGAGACCAGGATTTCAGGCGCCGAGGTTGCAAATGCGACGATAGTGAGCCCGATCAGCAGAGGTGCCAGGCCGAGGTTTCTTGCGGTGGCTGAAGCGCCGTGCACAAAACGATCGGCACCCCAGATCAGGAGAATAAATCCAGCGACCGTGGAGCCGATGTGGGAGTAAAAACTTTCGCCAAACATAGTTCTTCTTGTTTATCGCATCGCGGCCAGCGCTTGGTGTTCTTCTGGCCGCGCCGGCTGCTGCGGGGCGGCTATAATACACAATCATTGCAGAGCATTGGGAAGCCGTGTGTTTTGCAGTTACACTGCGCGCCGCCGGACATTTCCTGCGTTTACTCGCTATTGATCAACAAGACGATTTCATTATATGGAACCCTTACAGATAACAAAGCTCATCGAAGCTGGATTTGACGATGCCGTTGTCAAAGTAGAGAGCGACGACAACGTCCATTTCGGGGCGCTCGTGGTCGCCGCCGAGTTCGAGGGCACGCGCCTGTTGGCGCGCCATCAGCTGGTGTACCGCTGCCTGGGGGCGCTTGTTGGCAATGAAATTCACGCTCTTTCGATAACGGCGCTCACGCCGGACGAATGGAGCCAGCAAGGCGGCGGTAGCTAAGTCATTGGATAAGTTACTAATTAAGGGCGGCAACACCTTGTCCGGCAACGTCACCATATCGGGTGCCAAGAATGCCGCGCTGCCGATCCTGGCGGGAACGCTGCTGGCGACGGAGCCCGTTGTCGTGAGTAATGTTCCGCATCTCAAAGATGTCACGACGATGCTGTCATTGCTGCAGATGATGGGCGTGCAGGTCACGATCAATGACCAGCTCACGGTCGAAATCGACGCCAGCGAGGTCAGTAGCCGGGAGGCACCCTACGAACTCGTCAAAACGATGCGCGCCTCTATCCTGGTGCTTGGGCCGCTGCTCGCCAGATTTGGCGAGGCAGACGTTTCCCTGCCAGGTGGCTGCGCGATCGGTGCCCGACCGGTTAATTTGCACGTATCGGGCTTACAGGCGATGGGTGCTGAAGTGACTGTCGAGGACGGCTTCATCAAAGCGCGGGCCGAACGCCTGAAGGGCGCGCACATCGTCTTCGATACGGTCACCGTCACCGGCACCGAAAACCTGTTGATGGCGGCGGTACTCGCCGACGGCGAGACAGTGCTCGAAAATGCCGCCCGGGAACCCGAAGTCACCGATCTGGCGAACTTCCTGATCGGTATGGGTGCGAAGATCCGGGGTATCGGCGGCGGCACGCTTGTTGTTCAGGGTGTTGAACGCCTCGGCGGAACGCAGCATTCGGTATTGCCCGATCGAATCGAAACGGGTACTTATCTGGTTGCCGCGGCCGTTACCGGCGGCCATGTCAGAGCGTTGTCCACGGCACCGGATACGCTCGAGGCGGTTTTGATCAAGCTTCAGGAAGCCGGTGCAAGCATAGAGACCGGCGATGACTGGATCGATATCGACATGCACGGAAAGCGCCCGAAATCGATCGATATCCGGACCGCGCCGTACCCGGCATTCCCAACCGACATGCAGGCGCAGTTCTGCGCAATGAACATTATTGCCGACGGTGCCGCGACGGTAACGGAAACCGTTTTCGAGAATCGCTTCCAGCATCTGCTGGAAATGCAGCGCATGGGTGCGGATATTCGTATCGAAGGCCATACCGCCGTCTGCACAGGGGTGCGCGAGCTCACCGCGGCACCGGTCATGGCCACGGATCTGCGGGCATCGGCCGGACTGGTACTGGCGGGCCTGGCGGCAAAGGGCGAAACGCTGGTTGACCGCATTTACCACGTCGATCGGGGTTATGAGCGTATCGAGGAAAAGCTCAGTCAGCTTGGAGCTGCAATTCGACGGGTGGTTTGATCAGCTGCCTGGATTCTTATCGACGTCGACGCACTGGCATTTGCGCAGGGTCATCGATCTGGAGGGGTATACCGGAATGGCTCCCTGCGGTCCGCTTTATTTCCGGTATACCCCTCCAGATCGATGCCTTGTGACACTGACCGGCGTGTCGAGTCCGAGCTGATTCAAAGTACTGATCCGAAATCGACGCCATAAGTGGTAAGCGGGCGGGTGAGAGAGTGTTTACGGGAAATAAAGCGGACCGCAGGGAGCCATTCCCTGTAAATACTCTGTCGCCCGCACGCCTGCGCCGATTTGAGTTCGCTTACGTCGACGTCGATAAGAATCCAGGCAGCTGATCAAACCACCCGTCAGGGCTAACGAGGATCATCCGGCCGCTCGACGGCAGTAACCGTCGTAGTGAATCGCTCACCGTTTCGTAAGCCGACGACATCCACCGTATCGCCGGGGCTGGTGCCCGCAGAGATCAGTAGTGCCTGACGCTGCGAATACACCGGTTCGCCGTTCATTTCCAGAATGACATCGCCAATACGCAGATCGGCTGTCGCGGCCGGCCCGCCTTCATAGACGTCGGTGAGCAGGATGCCGTTGCCGCTTTCGACGCCCAGGGAAACGCGCTCGGAATTGGTCAGGTCATCGGGCAGTAAGCCCATATAGCCGCGGATGACGCGGCCGTTTTGCTTGATCTGTTCGACCACGCCGCGGACGAGGTCGACCGGAATCGCAAAACCGATGCCCTCTGTCCCCGGGTCTTGTGCCAGCACCGCGGTATTGATGCCGACGAGATCGCCGCGGCTGTTGATCAGTGCGCCCCCGGAGTTTCCGGCGTTAATCGCTGCGTCAGTCTGTATGAAGTTCTCGAAGGTCACCAGGTTCAGCAGGCCGCGGCCGGTGGCGCTGACGATGCCCTGGGTGACCGAAGTGGTCAAACCGTAGGGATTGCCAATGGCGAGAACGACATCGCCGATTCTCAGGCGGTCTGAGCGACCGATGCTGATCGCGGGCAATACGCCCAGGTCGACTTTCAGCAGGGCCAGGTCCGTTTCGGCGTCCACACCCACCGTCACGGGTTCTGTGATGCGGCCGTCGCTGAGCTGTACGCGAATCTCCGCAGCCGTCGCAACGACGTGGTAATTGGTGACGAGGTAGCCCTCCGGATCGATGATGACAGCGGAGGCAAAGCTCGTTTCGACCCGAAAACGGGGCCGCGACGTATCTGACGCAGCGTCCTGAACGAGGCGTTTTGTATAAATATTGGCCACCGATGCGGAACTCAGGTCGACAGCGTCAGCGTAGCTTGCAGGCTGTTTTTCCCCGGTAACGACGGGCATCAGGTCAGGACGGACGAGCACCACGACGAACGCGACCGCCAAACCAACGACGATCGACTGCAACAGGAATATCAGGGCTGACTTCAAACCGGTCACGCGATGTCCTTAGTTTCCTCCGCTGCCGCTCTAGCGGCTAGCCAATTTCTATAAGCCCCGTGTATAATGCGCCGTGTTTCGCATCGAGCCCCGGGGCAAAGTCATCCTGACGGCAAACCGAGTCTGCTGCAAATCTACCAGTATCATATTTAAGCAACAACGCGCTGTAAAAGAGGCCGCCAAAAGAGCGGCGCATGGGAGTGCCTGATGACCGAAGACGACCTTGATCGCAATAGGCGTCATTTTCTTACTGTAGCAACCGCTGTTACCGGTATCGCCGGTGCCGGCCTTGCTGCTATTCCGTTCATTTCGTCCTTGAAGCCGAGTGCCAGGGCGCAAGCCCTGGGCGCGCCGGTTGAAGTGCCAATAGGGTCGCTGCAGCCGGGTGAAATGGTGAAGGTTCTGTGGCGCGGCAAGCTCGTTTACGTCTTGCGGCGCAGCGAGGATATGATGTCGCGCCTTGCGGAGCACAGTGGCGACCTGCGTGATCCGAACTCGGAAGTCATCGAGCAGCAGCCGGAGTATGCGGCGAATGCGACGCGCTCGGTGCGGCCGGAGTACCTGGTCGTCGAAGGTTCCTGTACCCATCTGGGTTGCGCTCCGTTGATGGACTTCGACGTGCGGCCGGCGGAAGACTGGGACGGCGGGTTTTTCTGCCCCTGCCACGGCTCCAAGTTCGATCTGGCGGGACGCGTCTATAAGGGCGTCCCGGCGCCGACTAACCTAAGGGTTCCACCGCACCGTTTCGTCAGGGATGACCTGATTCTGATCGGTCAGGATACGGGGGCAGCATAATGGCGAGAATCGAAGCGGAAGTTGGCAAGCCCAAGGGCGGGTTCATGAAGTGGATCGACGATCGGTTCCCGTTCACGGAGACGATGCGCTACCACGCCACGGAGTACTACGCCTCCAAGAACTTCAACATCTGGTACGTTTTCGGCGTACTGGCCATGGTGGTACTGGTCCTTCAGCTGGTGACCGGTATTTTCCTGACGATGAACTACAAGCCGTCCGCAGCCGAGGCTTTCGCCTCGGTCGAGTACATCATGCGCGACGTCGAATGGGGCTGGCTGATTCGCTACATGCACTCAACCGGTGCTTCCTTTTTCTTTATTGTCGTCTATCTGCACATGTTCCGCGCGATGCTTTATGGCTCGTACAAGAAACCGCGTGAGCTGATCTGGATCATCGGTATGCTGATCTTTTTCGTGCTGATGGCGGAAGCATTCGCCGGCTATCTGCTGCCCTGGGGCCAAATGTCTTACTGGGGTGCGCAGGTCATTATCTCCCTGTTCGGTGCCATCCCATGGGTCGGCGACGCATTGGTCGAGATTATTCGCGGCGACTATTCGATTTCGGACATCACTCTAAACCGGTTTTTTGCACTACATGTGATCGCGTTGCCGCTGGCTCTGATCGGGCTGGTGTTTGTGCACATCGTGGCGCTGCATGAGGTTGGTTCCAACAATCCGGACGGCATCGAGATCAAAGAGCAGAAGGGCGCTAATGGCGTTCCTCTCGATGGTGTGGCGTTTCACCCGTATCACACGAGCAAGGATCTGGTAGCCATCATCGTTTTCCTGATGATCTTTTGTGCGGTGGTGTTTTTCGCCCCGGAAATGGGCGGCCTGTTCCTCGAGCACGCAAATTTCGAGCCGGCAAATCTGACGGCGACGCCTGAACATATCGCGCCAGTCTGGTATTTCACACCGTACTACGCGATTCTTCGGGCGGTTCCGGACAAGCTGTGGGGTTTCATCCTGTTTGGGCTGTCCGTTCTACTGCCACTGTTCCTGCCGTGGCTCGACAGGGCAAGAGTGAAATCGATTCGCTACCGGGGTTGGATATACAAATCGGCGCTTACGGGTTTCGTGATTACATTCGTTGCATTGGGGTGGCTCGGTTTGCAGGAGGCTACACCGACGTATGTGCTCGCTGCCAGAGTGTTCGCAGTGATCTATTTCGCGTTCTTCATACTGATGCCGTATTACACGACCATAGACAAGACAAAACCGGTGCCGGACAGGGTGGTCTATCATGACTAAAGTGAAAGGCTTTGCAGGCCTCTTGATGCTGATTGCGTGTTTCACGACGTCGCCTGGCTTTGCGGCTGGCGGTGGCACCGATCACCGCTCGGCCGATATCGACCGTGACAACGTTAACTCATTGCAGCGCGGCGCCGCGAACTTCATGAACTACTGTTCCGGCTGCCATTCGGCGCAATACGTTCGCTATAAGACTATTGGCAACGATCTCGACCTGCCCGATGAAATGCTGGTTGATAACCTGATGTTTAACGCCGAAAAGACGTTTGAGACCATCCAGACGTCGATGCCGGCCGAAGATGCTGCTCGCTGGTTCGGCAGTGCACCGCCGGATCTGTCGCTGATGGCGAGAGCCAAAGGTGCCGACTACATTTTCACTTTCCTGACGACGTTCTATGTTTCGAAGGACAGCCCGACCGGCGTGGACAACCTGGCACTATCGGGTACCAGCATGCCGCACGTGTTGTGGGAGCTGCAGGGCTACCAGGCGGCGAGCTTTGAGCATCACGAAAACGACGATGGATCGGTAACAACGTCGTTCGAAGGTTTCGAACAACTCACTGCCGGAAAAATGGACTCCGAAGATTACGAAGCATTCGTTCGTGATACGGTTAATTTTCTTGCTTACATAGCGGAGCCAGTGCGTTCCGACCGTCGTAAGCTGGGTGTATGGGTGCTGATATTCCTGCTGTTTTTCTACATCATCGCCAACATGCTCAAGAAACAAATATGGAAGGATGTTAAATAATGGCAGTAGTAGCCAATCGGCGTTCCGTAATGACGCTATTCTCGCGGCCGACCGATATACACAGCCATCGCACGCGGCTGGTGTTGGCTGAAAAGAACATAAACATCGAGATCTCGAATGTCGTTGGTCCGGATTTACCGGAGGACCTGATGGACCTCAATCCCTACCATACGGTTCCAACTCTTGTAGACCGTGACCTGACTCTGTACGACTCGCGCGTGATCGTCGAGTATCTCGACGAACGGTTTCCGCATCCGCCGCTGATGCCGGTCGACCCGGTGACGCGTGCGCAGTTCAGGCTGGCGCTGTTCCGTATCGAAACAGACTGGTACTCCATTGCCGAAGAAGCCGAAACGAGTCCCGATGGCAAGCTCGGGACAAAGGCGCGCAAGATGTTGCGAGAGAGTATCCTGCAGAGCACGGAGCTTTTCGGTGCGCGGCCGTACTTTCTCAGCGAAGAATTTTCGCTGGTGGATTGCACAATCGCGCCGCTTTTATGGCGGCTGCCCGTGTATGGCATCGATCTCGGCAAGGATGCAACCTCCATTGAAGAGTATATGGAACGCGTTTTTGCGCGGCGGTCGTTTCAGCAGGGCTTGACGGAACTCGAGCAAGAGATGCGATTGTAGGCTTCGCGCCGGTTGTTCGGCGACTTCTTCACAAAACGCAGGCTAAGCCACTGGCGAGGCGGCTCGACGGGCGAAGTTCCACGAGTCTTTCCTGTGTTAAGTTAAGTTCTGAGCGGGCGCTGAAATTGGTGGTAAGCTAGCCGTATCGAGCGAAGCCTTAAGAACAAAATTCGTGAATAATCCCAACCGTTCAAAACGACCCTACCTGATCCGTGCGATGCACCAGTGGATGGGGGACAACCTGCATACGCCGCACATTGTCGTCGATACATCAACAGACGGAGTCAGTGTGCCCGCGGAACATATCAAGGATGGAAAGATCATCCTGAACATCAGCGAATCTGCCGCCCACAATCTGAAGCTTGCAAACAATGCCGTGAGTTTTCGTGCGCGCTTTAGCGGTGTGCCTTTCGATGTCTGGGTACCGATGCAGTCGGTCCTGGGTATTTATGCGCGGGAAACCGGGCAGGGTATGATTTTCTCGCAGGATGCGGACGCGACGGAACATGTCGAGCCGCCGGAGTTGCAGACCGAAATCGAGGAAACGCGTTCGCGGCCACATTTGCGGATCGTCAAATAGAACTGCCACGGTCAATGCAGCAGGGGTTGGGATAACGTCAAATCGCGCCTGTGTTTCGCGAAGCGGTTTGACGTTATCCCAACCCCTGCTGCTTACGTGCGAATCTAACTACTGCTCGCCCAGCAAAGTCGTATCGATCAAATCACACAAGCAGTGAATCACGACAAGGTGAACTTCCTGGATTCTCGCAGTACGGGTAGCGGGAACCCGGATTTCGACATCACCGGGCTGGAAGATACCGGCCATCCTGCCGCCGTCCCTGCCGGTTAACGCAACCACCTTCATGCCACGCTCATGAGCGGCGGCGATGGCACGTATGACATTTTCAGAGTTGCCCGAGGTCGATATGCCCAGCAATACGTCCTGTGCCTTGCCCAGAGCTCTGACTTGTTTCGAGAATATCTCCTCGTACGCGTAATCGTTCGAAATTGAGGTAAGCGTCGAGCTATCGGTCGTCAATGCCATCGCCGGGAGACCAGGGCGTTCCATCTCAAAGCGATTCAGAAGCTCCGAGGAGAAATGCTGTGAATCCGCCGCAGAACCGCCATTGCCGCAGCTCAGTATCTTGCCGTCATCAAGCAATGCGTCACTCATAACGCGGCCGGCAGTTGCGATACTCTCGGCGAGTTGTTCGGCAGCAGCTTCCTTGGTGGCGATACTTTCGGCAAAGTGATCGCGAACGCGGCTAACAGGATCCATGGTTTCTCCGCTGGTGTCTGGTTTCCTGAATTCTATCAGTAGTTCTTAGGGCCTGTTAATACGATGCGGTCCAGCCCTTCGGGTTGAATCCCCAAAAGCGCCACTCGGCGTTGCTCGTCGCTTATTTGGAATGACCAAACCACTCTCCTCGCGCCTTGATTGGCGCTTTTGGGGACTCAACAGTGATCACTCGCATCGTATTAACAGGCCCTAACACGTTGAATCTTTTGGTCGAAAAGCGTCAGTGATCCAGTCGATGGTCGGTTTTTCTTCACCCTCCACCGCGACGACGTCGAAGCGCATCGTGTGCATCGCATAGCGATGATTACGTGCATTAAACATCGCGGCGCTGCGAACAATCTTGCGCTGTTTGTGCCGGTCGACCGTATGACTGGCCGGCGAAAACACCGCTGTCGCTCGATACCGAACTTCGATGAATACCAGGCAATCGCCGTCCAGCATAATGAGGTCGATTTCCCCGCCACGGCAGCGAAAATTCCTGGTGATCGCGACAAGCCCCCGCGCGAGCAAATAGTCCAGCGCCAGGCGCTCCGCGCGCAGGCCTACAGTTGCGGTTGCGAGACGTCCCACGGTACCTGGTCGGCGGCATCGGGTGCCAGCAGCTCGCCGTCTTCGCTTATATCCTGAATGGGGCCGCCTACGTCGTCCTGCGCCGGCAGTGCTACCGCCTCACCGCGCTGAAACTGGGCCCACGCGAGGCGGCGGTGAATACGTCCCTGCTGATCGAGAAAAAGACGGCCGGTCGCGCCGTCGAGCTCGGTGATTTCGCCCCCGCGACTGGCATGCAGCGAAGCGATCAGGTTGTAAGCGTCGTAGCCCATGGCGTGCAGCCGGCCGAGTCGCCGTTCTTCCGGCCAGTGATCGGCGTAGATCTCCGGCAGGTAGCGAATCCAGGGCTGCGGATCGATGAGCCAGGGTGTGTCTGCGAACATGATGCCGTTCAGGTCTGCGTTTGAACGCCCGTCGAGCGAATTCACCGACGAGGTCGAATAAGCGGGCAGGTCGCCGGAGTAGTGGAACTTTAACTGCGACTTCAGCAAGCGGCCCGGCCCGGCAGCGGCGGCCAGAAATATGAACTCGGCATCCTGCCGACGCCGTGGATCGAACTGCAGGCTGCCGCCGATGTTCGCCCGCATGCGCTGGTAGCGCTGCACGCTGCCGCTGAGGCCCATCAGGGTTTCAATTTCGCCGGAGAAATCCTGTTTGTCGGGCGTGTAGCTGCGGTAGTCGAGCAGGGTTCCGTGCAGGCCTTCAAACTCGGTTGCAAAACTCTGCAATACGCGGCGGCCCCAGTCATTGTTCGGAACCAGCGCGAGTGCTCGTGTATATCCGTCGCCAATGGCGCGCTGCGCGGCCGAGGCGGCCTCATCTTCCGGAGCGAGAGCGAACTGGTAGAGCCCCGACGGAGCCAGCGTTTCGTCGGGAAGATAATTCAGCGTCAGTACCGGAACCGGAACGAGGATGTCGTTGGCTAATTCGGTGACGTTCTTCTTTAGCAACGGACCTACAACGAACTCTGCCCCGTCTGCTACTGCCTTCTGGTAGGCAGCGCCGGCACCGCCCTCCGAGTTAACATCGTAGATCTTTACAGACTGCTGCTCATCGAGCGCGCTGGCCGTCGCGAAGTAGGCGCCTAAAAAACCGTTCTGGATAGCCTTACCGACGGCGGCCGAGCGACCTGAAAGCGGCAGCAGCAATGCGACCTGGCGCGGGTAGTCAAGCAAATCCCCGGTGAATATTTCAGCTTCGCCGAGCACGCCCAGCGCCGGATGACCGGGGTTAGCATCGCGCCATCGTGCAACACCATTGCTCCAGCCGGGCCCCTGCTGGCCAGTCGATGTTGCGAGCGAACCCAGGGATAACCAGGCGCGTGTACGCCCGTCGGCCGCGGCCTGAGCTGCCTCGCGCAGTACCTGCGGGTTACTGTAGAGAAGTCCCTGCCACAGGCGCCAGCGGTTTTGCTCGATGTCTTGAGCGCTGTCGAGCCAGGTCTCGCGTTGTGTCATCAGTTCGACCGCGCGGGCAGGGTCCTGCTTTTGAATCCAGGAGTCCGCACGCAAGGCCTCTACGCGTAGCCGATCGCGCATGGATAGCGACTGACGACTCATGGCTTCCAGCAGCGACAGTGCCGCGTCCGCATCACCGCGATACAAGAGCAATGCCGCCGAGTTGGTGTTCCAGATGGGGAGCAAGGGTCCTGAGAGTGGTTGTGTAACGCCGGACAATGCCTGGCGCGCGCGCTGCACGTCGCCGGCGTCGAGCCATTGCTCGACGGCCAGTAAGCTCAGGCGGTCGCGCTCGGCACCGACGGCATCCGTCGCGAGACCGATGTACTCGCCGGCGGCGTCAAGATGGCGGCCTTCCTGCGCAAAGCGCTCGGCACGATCTTCGCCGGAGCCAGACAGTCCTCTCAGGCCGGTAGTTTCGCAAGCGCCGAGAAGCAGCGTGGCGGCCAGCAATACAACAACGCTTGCCAGCGAACCGGCTTTACCTGCAGGATGTCGAAAATTCAATGCCATGTGCCCAACCAGTTGAGGATTCCGCGCCAGATGAGCGGCATACTGTATGTAGTAGCAACGCCGATCGGCAATCTTGAAGACCTGACACCACGAGCGCGCCAGACGCTCGGTGAGGTGAGTCTTATTGCTGCCGAGGATACCCGCCACACCGGGCGATTGCTAATGCATATCGGCTGCAAAGCGCGACTTTTGGCGCTGCACGATCATAACGAAGAGCGGGTACTCGGCAGTCTTATCGAGCGGCTGCTCGACGGCGATTCTGTTGCGCTGGTCAGCGATGCGGGCACGCCGCTCGTCAGCGACCCGGGCTTCAGGCTGCTTCGGGAGGCTCATAGAAACAACATCGTGGTATCGCCGGTACCGGGTGCGAGCGCTGTAACCGCGGCGCTTTCTGTGGCCGGGATTGCGACAAATCGTTTTTGTTTCGAAGGATTTCTGCCGGCAAAACAAGTGGCTCGGAAAACGGCCCTGTCGGCACTGGTTTCGGAAACACGTACGCTGGTGTTCTACGAATCTGTGCATCGGATAAAAGAGTGCATCGACGATATGGTGGCAGCATTTGGCGCCGATCGAGCGGCGTTTATCGGCCGTGAGCTGACAAAAATACACGAGCAGTGCGTTCATAAAACGCTGGGTGAGCTGCAGCGTCAGATTGCCGCTGGCATTATCGTTGGTAAAGGTGAGTTCGCCATTGTGATTTCCGGAGCAGGCAAGCCGCAGGATTCGCCGTTGGAAACGGATCGTTTGCTGACTGCCCTGATGAGTAAGCTATCGGCGAAAGATGCCGCAAAAGTTGCGGCTGATGTAACGGGTCTGAAACGAAACGCACTGTATGAACGATTGTTGCAACTGAAAGACTGACTACACCCAGCGCCGCACTCGCGCGGCGTATAGTGCGTAGCGGTTACCATACTGCCTGTGCAGCGATTGCTCTTCATAGCGGCAGAAAACGCGGTCGAGAATGAGGGCGTAAACGGCCGTTGCCAGGTAATGCGCCCAACTCGCGAAGACCAGCGCGATGCCAAGCAATAGAGTCACCATGCCCAGGTACATGGGGTTTCGAGTCAACGCATAGACATCGTCTGACAGGAATGCTGTCGTCACGGCCGTTGGGCATATTGCCGTTTTGTGCCGCCGAAACAGCCACCAGGCGCGCAGCATCAACACGAGTCCCAAAAGACTCACGCCGACTCCGGCAGCCGGGAACGCCGGCAGCCCGTTTGGCGGTAGCAGGATCTGGATAATCGAGGCGGCAATCAGCAGCGCCAGAGCAACACGCGGCGGCCGGCAGGAGAGCATTTTTTCGCAAACAGTATTCGCACGGTTCATTGTTTTTCCCAGCCAAGGTTTTTCAACATGATTTCGAGTGTTCTACGCGTTGTCTCCAGTTCGCCGTCCGTGACGCCGGCGAGCAGCTGATCGACGTCTTGAGATTCGTTCTTACGGATTGCTTCGAAATTCCTGCGCCCGAGGTGACTCAGGCGGAGCAGGGCGGAGCGTTTGTGCTGCGGATTGTCTTCGAATCTCAGCAGGCCTCTCTCTTTGAGCTCGTTGGCCGTCACCTGTACGTGCTGTCGCGACACCTGGTAGCGGCTGGCGATCGCTGGCACCGAGAGTTTCTCGGCCGGATAAAGAAATTCCATCACGGCCCGGTCGGCGGCAGTCAGCCCGGATGCCCTGAGATATCGGTCCGCTCGTGCGCCCATCGCTCTGAACAGGCGGCGAACGAGCCACGTGACCTGGTATTTTTTGTCTGTCGTCACGGCAATACTCTGAGAATTGACAATTAAGTTGTCATTATTCATTTTGACAATCGACTTGTCAAATAATAAGAAGAGCTTCGTCGCGGCTTCGAGTAGACTCGCCGCCGAGAAAGCCGGAGTTGGCCAGACAATCGCTGTAGCACGCTGTTTTCGCTATGGAGGAAAGTCCGGGCTCCTTCGGACAGGGCGCCAGGTAACGCCTGGGAGGCGCGAGCCTATGGAAAGTGCCACAGAAAATATACCGCCAGCTGTCGTTTTCGGCGGCCGGTAAGGGTGAAAAGGTGCGGTAAGAGCGCACCGCGCGACTGGCAACAGTTCGTGGCATGGTAAACCCCGCCCGGAGCAAGACCAAATAGGGGAGTACGCGAGCTTGCTCGCACCGTCGGTTCCGAGCGGACTCCCGGGTAGGTTGCTTGAGGCAGTCGGTGACGGCTGTCCCAGATGAATGGTTGTCGATGACAGAACCCGGCTTATTGCCGGCTCCGGCTTTCTCACCTCGCCCGTCCCGTAAGTAGTATCGCCTATTCCGCAAAACCGTTTTCCCGCGCTATACAATCAATTCATAACGACTGACAGCAGCGCCTGCGCCGGTGTGAACGGCCGGCCGAGAACGGGGAGAAACCATGCCACCGGAGATCAGCGGAGTTACCGGTCCGTCACCGAAAGAGTTCGTGGGCGACTCGCCTGGAGCGGTGGTGCGCAGGTTGTTCAATGCGACACGGCCGAAGTTCTTTCCCGCATCGGTATTGCCGGTGGTCGCCGGTACGGCGTGGGGAAGTGCTGTAGCGGGAAGCTTCGACATTGTGGTTTTTCTGCTGGCATTGCTCGCAACCGTCTGCGTACACGCCGGTGCTAACGTCCTGAATGACGTCGGTGACGAGTCCGGTGGTACGGATCGCGAAAACGTCGACCGTATTTACCCGTATACCGGCGGTTCGCGGTTTATTCAGACCGGCATTATGTCGGCGCACGGCATGGCGCGTCTCGGTATCAGCCTGCTCGCCGTCGCCGCTGCCGCCGGACTCCTGCTGCTTTTGATTCGCGGTCAGATGGTTTTGTGGTTTGGATTGGCCGGTGTTCTCATCGCCGTGCTGTATTCCCTGGGGCCGCTTCGTTTGAGCTCAATCGGTCTCGGCGAGGCGGCGGTAGGAGTGGCCTTCGGTTTATTGCCGGTGACCGGCGCTGCCTGGTTACAGAGCGGCGTTATCGATCAGCAGTCGGTATTTTTTGCCTTACCCATCAGTGCCTGGGTGGCGGCGATCTTGTTGATTAACGAGGTGCCGGATATCAGCGCGGATGGCGCCACCGGTAAGCGAACGTTGCCGGTACGAATGGGCCTCTCCGGAACGGCTGCACTATATGTGCTTATCCAATTGTTCGCTGTTGGCATTATCGTCTGGATGTCCATCGTCGGCAGCTTGCCGCCCGCTGCAGCAGTCATACCGATCGCGTTGTTGTTTCTCGTCTACAAAGCGGCCGCTTCGGTTCGGCGCGGCGTGAAGGATCGGCAGGGACTGACGAAGGGGATTGAAGCGACGTTGGGCGTTCACACGGTCGGCTCGATATGGCTGGCGGTCTGCGCAGTATACGCAGCCGTCCTCGATACCCTCTAGATACACGCGGAGCAGGACGGAGGCGCGCGAATTCGCATGCGAATAACGATAAAAAAGGGTCTCGATATCCCTCTCAGCGGCGAGCCTGAGCAAGTCATTTCCGACGCGGCCCAAGTGCAGACCGTTGCGTCGCTCGGCACGGATGTCGTCGGGCTTCGGCCTGGCATGGCGGTCAGTGTCGGTGACCGTGTGCGCCTTGGGCAAGCGCTGTTCGTCGACAAGCGCAATCCCGACGTCAAATTCACATCGCCCGGTGCCGGGGAGGTGATCGAGATCAATCGTGGTGCGCGACGCGCGTTGCAATCGGTAGTTATTCGTCTCGAAGGCGATGATGCGGTTGAGTTCCCCGCCTATTCACCGGATAAACTGGCGGCACTCGATGCCGATACCGTACGATCGAATCTTCTGAAATCCGGCTTGTGGACCGCCTTGAGAACGCGTCCCTTCAGCCGCATTCCGGCACCGGATACCACGCCGTCGGCGATCTTCGTTACGGCGATCGACAGTAGCCCGCTGGCTGCGAATCCGGAGATTGTTATTGCCGAAGACCCCGAGGCATTCGTTTGCGGGTTGCGGGTACTGGAACGCCTGACGGCGGGCACCGTTTACCTCTGCACCGCGGCCAATTCCGGAGTTCCGAGCCCGGGCAAGGGTCGTTTCCAGCGCGCGGAATTCAGCGGGCCGCACCCCGCCGGCCTGGTCGGGACGCATATTCACCACCTCGCTCCGGTCGGCGAGGGGCGGACCGTATGGCACGTTCGCTATCACCACGTTGTCGCGATAGGCCAGCTGTTTTCCACGGGCCGGCTCGCGACCGCTCGCATTGTTGCGATGAGCGGTCCGATGACCCTGAAACCACGCTTGCTGCGAACAAGAATTGGCGCGAGCACAACGGACCTGCTGCGGGGCGAAACGGCTGGCGGAGCGCTGCGTGTCATCAGTGGTTCTGTTCTGTCCGGCCATCGTGCGTCCGGCCCGCTGGCCTGGCTGGGCCGCTACCACAATCAGATCACGGTTTTGTCGGAAGACAGCGAGAGAGAGTTTCTCTCCTTTGCCAGGCTCGGCAGAAAAAAGTACTCAGCGCTGCGGGCGTATGCCGGTCATATTCTGAATCGTGGTCGCTTTCCGCTGACCACCACGCAGAACGGCAGTCCGCGGGCCATGGTACCGATTGGCTCGTTCGAAAAGGTGATGCCGCTCGACATTCTGGCAACACCGCTGCTGAAGGCCCTGCTGGTCGAGGATACCGACAGGGCCAGGGAGCTTGGTTGCCTGGAGCTCGACGAAGAGGATTTGGCATTGTGCTCGTTCGTTTGTAACGGCAAGTACGAGTACGGGCCGTTTCTGCGTATGAACCTCGACGAAATAGAGGCGAACGGATGAAGAAAGGTCTGCGCGGATTTCTGGATAGAATGGAGCCGTTGTTTGCGCGTGGCGGTCGTCTGCAAAATTTCAACGCGATCTTCGAAATGGTGGACACGCTGCTGTATTCGCCACCGGATGTCACTCGTGGCTCGCCACACGTTCGCGATGCGCTGGACCTGAAACGCGTGATGATCCTGGTCGTTTTCGCGGTCACTCCGTGTCTGCTGGTCGGTATCTGGAATACCGGTTTTCAGGCGAACACGGCGCTGACGGCATTCGGTGCCGATGTTGTCCCCGGATGGCGCGGTGCGCTTATGGCAATGCTGGGAGGTGGTCACGACCCGGGCAGTCTTTACGACAATTTCCTGCACGGCCTGCTGTACTTCCTGCCGATCTACGTCGTGACGATGATGGCCGGTGGTTTCTGGGAGATATTGTTCGCCAGCGTGCGCAATCACGAGGTCAACGAAGGTTTCTTCGTGACCTCCATGCTGTTTGCCTTGATTCTTCCGCCTTCTATTCCGCTCTGGCAGGTGGCCGTCGGTATCAGCTTTGGCGTGGTTATCGGCAAGGAAGTATTCGGCGGGACCGGCAAGAACTTTCTCAACCCGGCGCTGGTGGGGCGCGCGTTTCTCTACTTTGCCTACCCCGTGCAGCTATCCGGAGACGCCGTCTGGACACCGGTGGACGGCTTCAGCGGCGCGACCGCTCTGGGCATTAGCGCTATCGAGGGCATGCAGGGGGTGCTGGATAGCGGCCTCACCTATACCCAGGCGTTCCTGGGCCAGATGCAGGGTTCGCTGGGCGAAACCTCGGCCGCGGCCTGTTTGATCGGTGCCGCTATCCTGATCTATACGGGCATCGCCTCGTGGCGAATCATGGTCGCGGTTTGCCTGGGCCTGATCGTTCCAGCAGTGCTGTTCGGCGGTATCGACAGCAGCAACCCGATGTTCGCCATGCCCTGGTACTGGCATATTGCGCTCGGTGGCTTCGCTTTCGGCGCCGTCTTCATGGCGACGGACCCGGTGAGTGCGCCCGATACGCAGGCGGGGCACTGGGTATTCGGACTCCTGGTCGGCCTTTTGACCTACATTATTCGTGTCGTGAATCCGGCTTTTCCGGAAGGCATCATGCTCGCGATTCTGTTGGGCAACATATTCGCTCCGATGATCGATCACTTCGTTATTCGTGCGAATGTAAGGCGGCGGGTGAAACGCAGTGGCTGACGCTAAACAAAAAAAGCCGTCACGGTCTCGCGACAGCATATCGAATACGCTGATTGTTGCGATCGGCATCAGTCTTTTCTGTTCCATCCTGGTGTCGGCGACGGCTGTGGTACTGAAGCCGCAACAGACTCGTAACGAGGAGTTGTATCGGCAAAAAATCGTTCTCGAGGTCGCCGGACTTTATGAGCCCGGCATCGCCATTGACGAATCGTTCGAGAATATCGAATTGCGGCTGGTGGAGCTGGCGAGCGGCGACTACGCGGACAGCCCCGACGTCAACGACTTCGACGCAATTGCTGCCGCCAAAGACCCGGCGTCGAGCATCGCGGTGCCGGCGGATCTGGATATTGGCGGTATCCGGCGTCGAGCGCTTCACGCTCAGGTTTACCTGGTTCGCAATGCCGATGGTATCTCGCAGGTCATCCTGCCGGTCTACGGCTCCGGATTGTGGTCGACGATGTACGGCTACCTGGCGCTGGAACGCGATGCCAACACGATTCGGGGCCTGCGCTTCTACGAACATGCCGAGACTCCGGGGCTCGGGGATCAGATAGACAAACCGGACTGGCGTGCGCAATGGAGCGGCAAGGCACTGCTCGATGCGGCTGGCGAACTTCGTATCGAAGTTGTCCGTGGCCAGGCGCCAGCGGATGACAGTCATCAGGTCGATGGCCTGGCCGGCGCGACGCTGACCGGACGTGGTGTCTCCGATCTGCTCCGCTATTGGACCGGATCGCACGGCTTCGGTCCTTACCTGGCCAGGCTCAAAGAGGAGGCTGCAAACGATGGCTGATGCGCGCAAGGTCCTGATCGATCCGCTGGTGGACAACAATCCGGTCACGTTGCAGGTATTGGGTATCTGTTCCGCACTGGCAGTGACAACGGCATTGCTGCCGGCGTTGTTGATGTGCATAGCCATGACCAGCGTCGCCATGTTATCGAGCGCGGCGATCAGCAGTATTCGTCACCATATCCCGAATAATATCCGCATCATTGTGCAGATGACGATTATCGCGTCTTTCGTTATCGTCGTGGATCAGCTGCTCAAGGCCTACGCCTTCGAAACCAGCAAACAGTTGTCGGTGTTCGTGGGTCTCATCATCACGAACTGCATTATTCTCGGCCGCGCCGAAGCCTATGCGATGAAGCACGGTGTCGGGATGAGTTTCCTCGACGGCCTGGGCAATGGTCTCGGCTACAGCCTGGTACTGATCATCGTTGCGATCGCCCGCGAATTGTTCGGTGCCGGCACGCTGCTGGGTTATGAGATATTGCCGTTGACCGGCAACGGTGGCTGGTACGAGGCGAACGGTATGATGCTGTTGCCGCCGAGTGCCTTCTTCATCATTGGCCTGCTCATCTGGCTTATCCGAACGCTGCGGCCAAAGCAGGCTGAGCATCCCGACTACCAGATCCACAAAGTCCACCGCACCGAGGTGTTGTGATGGACGCCTATATCAACCTCTTTGTTAAAGCCGCGTTCGTCGAGAATCTTGCGCTGACTTTCTTCCTCGGCATGTGTACGTTTCTTGCCGTCTCGAAGCGCGTGGATACGGCGATTGGCCTGGGTCTTGCGGTCGTGGCCGTGCAGACGATTACCGTACCGGTCAACTACCTGATCAACGAGTTTCTGCTCAAGGCAGGAGCCTTGAGCTGGGCGGGACTGCCGGAGGTCGATCTGAGTTTTCTCGGGCTGGTCAGCTACATCGGCGTCATCGCCGCGCTGGTACAAATTCTCGAAATGACGCTGGACCGCTACTTTCCGAAGCTCTACAACGCGCTCGGCATTTTCCTGCCGTTGATAACGGTGAACTGTGCGATTCTGGGCGGCACGCTGTTCATGGTCGAGCGGCAGTACGGTTTTTCGGAAAGCGTGGTTTACGGTGTCGGCAGCGGTGCGGGCTGGGCCATTGCGCTGATAGCACTGGCCGGAATTCGTGAGAAGCTGCGTTACAGCGATGTACCCAACGGGCTGCAGGGGCTGGGTATTACGTTCATTATTGTCGGCCTGATGTCGCTCGGCTTCATGGGGCTGTCGGGGATACAGCTTTGAACCCGTCGTCTTCCATTTTGTTCGAGGTAGGGCTCGGTATCGCGCTGTTCACCGCGATTATTCTGTTGCTGGTATTCGTCATTCTCGTGGCGCGCGCGAAGCTGGTTTCCATGGGTAGCGTATCGGTGCTGGTCAACGGCGACCGGGAGGTAGCGATCCCGGTTGGCAGCAAACTGTTGCAGGGACTCGATGAGCACGGAATTTTCGTTCCCTCGGCGTGTGCGGGCGGCGGCAGTTGTGGTCAGTGCCGAGTCAAGGTGTATGAGGGCGGCGGTGCAATACTGCCGACCGAGACTTCACTCATCAACAAGCGCGAGGCGGCCGAACACGTTCGTTTGTCGTGTCAGGTGACCGTCAAGCAGGAGATGCGCATCCAGGTTCCCGATGAAGTGTTCGGTGTCCGCAAATACGATTGTGAGGTAGTGTCCAATCGCTCTGTATCCAGTTTTATCAAGGAACTCGTGTTGCGCCTGCCGGAGGGCGAGGAAATGGATTTTCGCGCCGGTGGTTATGTGCAGATAGAGTGCCCGCCGCATGATCTGCGATTTACCGATTTCGACATCGACGAGCGCTTTCGTGACGAGTGGGACCGTTACAAGCTGTGGCGCTACGAGTCACATGTCAGGTCGGTGACATCGCGAGCGTACTCAATGGCGAACTTCCCGCTTGAGCGTGGCATGATCAAACTGAACGTTCGTATCGCGACACCGCCGCCGGGCGCTGGCGCCAAAGTACCACCCGGTATCATCTCTTCGTTTATCTTCGGCCTCAAAGCGGGCGACCGCGTCACGGTTTCCGGGCCGTTCGGGGACTTTTTCGCCAGAGATACCGACAACGAGATGATTTTCATTGGCGGCGGAGCGGGAATGGCACCGATGCGTGCACACATTTTCGATCAGTTGAAACGACTTCATTCGAAACGGCGCATCAGCTTCTGGTACGGTGCGCGCAGCCTGCGCGAGGCATTCTATGTCGGCGAATTCGATCAGCTCGCGGCGGAGAACGACAATTTCAGCTGGCACCTGGCTCTGTCGGAACCGCGTAGCGAAGATGACTGGGATGGCTATGTCGGTTTCATACACAAGGTGCTGCTGGCTGAGTACCTTAATGACCATTCCGCGCCGGAGGACTGCGAGTACTACATTTGCGGTCCGCCGATGATGAATACCGCCGTTATTGCGATGCTGGAGGATCTCGGCGTAACGCGCGACACTATCTTCCTCGATGATTTCGGTGCTTAATCGATTATGACGATGCAGACTATCGTGCGAACAGGGTTGCTGCCGCTGCTGCTGGTTGCCTGTGCAGACGGTTCCGGCAGTGCACCGCTGTATGAGCTCTCCGGCGCCACGATGGGTACCAGTTACACGGTCAAGATCGGCGCTGCGCATGCAGGGCACGCCGACGCCGCGTTGCAGGTGGCTATTGACGAGCGGCTCAAGTCGATCAACGCGGGCATGTCGACTTATTTACCCGACTCCGAGCTTTCGCAGTTTAATGCGGCCCGGAGCACGGCTCCTTTCGAGGTATCGGCAGAGCTTTGCGCGGTCGTTGAAAACGCATTGGCGGTCAGCGAACTAACCGGCGGCGCGTTCGATGTTACCGTGGGCCCGCTCGTGAACCTCTGGGGCTTTGGTCCCGACGGTACGACGACGGTTCCGCCATCCCCTGCAGCGCTTGGCGGCGTATCGGCAGCGGTGGGCTATCGCTACCTGACTGCGGACTGCACCGTGCCCGCATTGCAGAAACAGACTGCTGCTCTTTACGTGGACCTGTCAGCGCTGGCGAAAGGCTATGCCGTGGACCAGGTCGCTGCCCTGCTGGACGCAGAACAGATCAGTGACTACATGGTAGAGATAGGCGGCGAGCTGCGCGTACGCGGTAGAAATGCCAGCAACAGGGCCTGGGCGATTGGTATTGAAGCGCCGAGTTTTGCCGATCGCTCGGTGCGCTCTGTTATCGCTGTCAGCGATGTTGCCGTGGCGACATCCGGAGACTACCGCAACTATTTCGAGTTCGAGGGTCGCCACTATTCGCACATGATCGATCCGCGCACAGGTCGACCGGCCGAGCACGATGGTGCGTCCGTAACCGTAGTTGCCGACTCAGCGGTTTTCGCCGATGCCATGGCCACTGCCCTGCTGGTACTTGGGCCGGATGAAGGTCTTGAGTACGCCGAGCGTGAGGGCATCGCCGCATTCTTCCTGCTACGCGTCGACGACGGTATCGAGGAGCGTGCAACAAAACGGTTTACGACAATGGTGGCTCAACAATGAATCTGCTGATTACGATCGCGCTGAGCTTCCTTGTTATCGCGGTGCTTATTGCGGCAATGGGCATCGGGGTGATAGCGGGTCGCGCGCCGATAAAGGGCAGCTGCGGTGGACTGAACGGACGCGGTTGCGAGCTCTGCAGTGGCCGCTGCAAGAGCAGCGATGGCAGTTGAGTGGAGGGCTTATGCCAACTAAACCTGGACTGGTAAAAGACTATATGTCGGGAAGGCTGGTGACGTTTTCTCCCGATACCGATGTCCTCGATGCGGTGCACGAACTGGTTGAGCATCGCATCGCCGGAGCGCCTGTGGTCGACGATCATGGCAACCTCGTGGGCATGCTGTCGGAGTTTGACTGCATGCAGCTGGTGCTGGCGGCGGGCTACCATGGTGAACCGGGTGGCCCGGTTTCCGACCTGATGGTGACCGACGTGATGACGGTCGATGCGAACATGAGTATCGTCGATGCCGCCGAGTTGTTTATCACGGCGCGTTTTCGACGTTTTCCGGTCACCAAAGACAACCGCCTGGTTGGTCAGATCAGCCGGCGTGACGTACTGCGGGCGCTCGGGGAGATCGCAAAACACTGAATCTATTCGGTGAGGCGTGCCGTCAGGGCCTTGCGACGTAAATAAGCGTACACCTCAAGCAGCGGTAGTTGTTTCGGGCAAACGTCGCTGCAGGCCATCATGCCGAGGCAGCCAAAGATACCGTCCTGGTTCGATATGATGTCGAACCAGTCGGCATCGTCGCGCTCGTCACGTGGGTCCAGCATGAAGCGGGCGACGCGATTCAGACCGGCTGGTCCCTTGAAATCGGGGTTTACGTTTGCCGCCCCGCAGGCAGCGACACAGCAGCCGCATTCGATACAGCGGTCTCCCTCGTAGATGGCCTGCGCGAGCTCGTCGTCCATGCGCTGCTCCCGGGTGTCCGGGTCGAACGGCGTCGTCGTGTGCATCCAGGCCCCGGTGTTCTCGGCCATGTCCCGAAACCATACGCCGGTATCGACGGACAGGTCGCCGATGAGTTTGAAAACCGGCAGCGGGTGCAGTCGAATATGCCCGGGGAGGTCAGCGGTTAGTGTACGACAGCCAAGCACCGGGCGGCCGTTGACCATCATTCCGCAGGAGCCGCAAACGGCGGATCGGCAGGCAAAGTCGAACTGCAGGCTGGGATCCTGTGTTTCGCGAATCTGATTAAGCGCGATGAACAGCGACATGTACGGGGTCTCGTCGATGTAGAAATGCTGCATGGTCGGTCCGGCGTCCGGATCTGCGGCGTTGTAGCGGAATATCTCGAAGTGCAAAGACCTGCCGGTGTCCGCGTTATCAGCTGTCATATTTGTTCCTTCCAGGCTCCCCAGACGACGCGGCTGCCCGGAGCATCCCGGGTTTCGCTTCGGCCCTGCGCGCGCTGCTGTTCCGCTACTCCGGTGTTGTAGTCAGTTAAAGAAGTGTTCATCTCGATGCGTTCATCGCCGCCGTAACCGCGGTGTCCTGGCGGCAGGTCCAGCAGACCGACAGGCTCGTAACTGAAGCTGGGTTCCGCGGCGTTGTCAGCCCAGCGCACCAGCGTTCGATTCAACCAGTCTGCATCGTTGCGCAGGGGAAAGTCGCTGCGACTGTGGGCGCCGCGACTTTCCGTGCGGGCGAGGGCACCTTGCGCCGTCACGAATGCGAGGCGCAGCATGTTTTTCAGCCGCAGCGCGAACGTCAATTCCGGGTTCATCCCCGGTGCTTTGCTTCTCAGTCCCGCTGTTTCGCAGTCCTGCAGCAGCGCCGCCAGTTCCGCCACTGCCTGCGACAGTCCGCCGCCGTCACGGAATATTCCGACCTGGTTAATCATTGTTTCGGCCATCGCGTCGCGTATCTCGAAGACGCTGCGTCCGTTGCCCGTGCGTCGCAGCCACTCGGTGGCGCGCTGTTGTGCGTTGCGCTGTGTCTCGGCAGCAAGTCTTGTGTTGACGTCGAGCGCGTGGCCCGTGGCGAATTCGGCGGCGCTGCGGCCGACCAGACGGCCGGCGACAATCGTCTCCGCCAGGCTGTTGCCACCCAGGCGGTTGAAGCCGTGCATGTCCCAGCAGGCGGCTTCACCGGCCGCAAACAGGCCGCGAAGATTGTAAGCCTGTCCATCTTTGTTGACACGAATACCGCCCATCGAATAGTGCTGCGTCGGTCGTACCGGAATCAGCTCCTGCGCCGGGTCTATGCCGGCAAAATCGCGACAGATATCGAACACCTCGCGCAGCTTGCTCTGCAGGTGTTCGGCGCCCAGGTGCCGCAGGTCGAGCCAGAGGTGCTGGCCAAACGCGGCCTCTACGCCGTTGCCGTCGTGCATCTGCTGCGTCATGTGCCTGGACACGACGTCGCGACTGGCGAGTTCCTGCTTCTCCGGCTCCGCATCGACCATGAAACGTCGTAGCTGCCGGTCGAGCAGGTAGCCGCCATCGCCGCGACAGCCTTCGGTGATCAGGATGCCGCTGGGTGCCAGCGCTGTTGGATGAAACTGTACCGCCTCCATATTGCCGAGCGGCACGACACCGGAATTAAGTGCGATCGCGGCGCCCATACCCTCATTGATGGTCGCATTTGTCGTGTAGTGGCCGAAGATTCGTCCATGTCCGCCGGTGGCGATGACAGTCGCCCTGGCCAGTATGGAAAAATGCGCGCCCGTTCGCAGGCAGCGTGCGACGACGCCGTAGCAGCGCCGGCCGTCGTGGATCAACTCGACGGCTTCAACGCGGTCACGCACGCTTATGCCGAGGCGAATGACCTCGCTGTCGACGGCATACAAAGCGGCGTGGCCGGTGCCGGCGGCGGCGTAGCATGCCCGCCATTTCGCCGTACCGCCAAAATCGCGATGCATTATCAGGCCGTCATTGTCGACAGCCTCATCGATCTCGACGCGTTCGCCTTTGATGAAGTAGCTGTTTTTGCCGCCGCGAACGCGCGTCCAGGGAACGCCGAAATGGGCAAGTTCTCTTACAGCTGCCGGCGCCTCCTCGGCGAAAATTCTCGCAACTTCCTGATCCGCTCCCCAGTCGGAGCCGCGCACCGTGTCGAGAAAATGCAGCGTCGGGTTATCGCCTGCCGCCTTGACGCAGTTCCCCAGCGCGGCCTGCATACCGCCCTGTGCGGCGCAGCTGTGGCTGCGTCGCGGTGTTACCAGCGACAGGATCAGAACCTCGTGACCGGCCGCCGCTGCCTCGATTGCCACCCGCTCGCCGGCCAGACCGCCACCGATGACGAGTACATCGACGTTGCTCAACTGCGTGCTCACGGGCCGCTGTCCGGCATGATGAATTGCAGCGGTGGCTCAATCGCTCCGGCCAGCACGAGTAAGACGACGGTGCCGAGTCCCAGGAAGAACCACAATAAAATATGTTCGATGACGCGTAGCGTTTCGCGTCTAAGCATCGCGCCGGCACCCCACTTTATCGCGAGCCGGTAGAGTCCGATGCTGGCATGAAATTCGACACAGACAAGCAGGACGGCGTAGGGCAGCCACAGGCCCGACTGTACGCGGGCGAGGCTGGTGACGGCCTCGATACCGGTACGCTCACCGAACAGTGGCGTCAATACGTCGACGCCAAGCAGCACGATATGGAAACTGCCAAGAACGAGCACGACCATGCCGGTTCGGACCTGCCAGATCCAGAGCAGAGAGTCGACGTGGGGGCGAAACACGGAGAACTCGCTGGCCGAATACGCGCTGCCTCTTCCGGAGTCCGCAAGACCGCGCGCCAGTTTCAAGATCGTCTTTCTCTCCCTCAGCTGCGCCGGAATCTTGCGGCTGGCAAGCGCGGCATGTAGAAGGAACAGGGCAAAGATGACGATCACCGTCGGCTGCGCAACGTAGTAGTCCTCAAGCGCAGTGGCCAGCCAGTCGAACCCGCGCTCGCCGGTCAGGATGGTTCCGACCAGAACCATGTGGCCCCACATGAAGAGCGCCAACAGCAGACCGCTGCCGCCGCTCAGTAGTTCATAGATCAGTTGGCGGCGCGACTCTGTGCGCGCCGGTTGAGCAGGACCGGGCAGCATGGAGGCTAGTCGTCGGTGCCGGCATACTCGGCGGCAACGGCATCGTAAAGCTCAGACGCGTTGTCCGGTTCCTTGTGCACGATGCCGTAGTGGCAATCTATGCAGGTCTCGCCATTTTCCTCGGCCTTTGCGTGACGTCTCGCCGCCGTACGATGCTGGTCCTCCAGCTGCATCGCGTCGATACTGTGACAGCTGCGACAAAACTTTGAGTCGTTGTCCTTGAACTGACGCCACACGTCCTGCGCCATTTCGGCTCGATGCGCTTCGTACTTTTCCGCTGTGTCGAGTTTGCCCGCTAATTCCGGGATAGCGTCCAGCGATACGACAGCCTTGGTCCACATCAGCTCGAACCAGTTGTCGTGCGGCAAGTGGCAATCGGCGCAGCCGGCCCTAACGCCCGACACGTTGGCAAAGTGACTTGAGGCCTCATATTCCGGTTTTATGAAGCTCTCGTGCGAGTGGCAGGAGTAGCAGAACTCTGTCGAACTGGTTGCATGCACGACATAGTTGGTCGTGCCCAGCGCGACGGCACCGAGTGCGAATGCCAGCACCGCACCCAGCGGTATTCCGAGCGCCCACCTGCTCGACGGGCGGCGCCACAACCTGGACGGCGGTTTCTGCTTATTGTCTACCATTGCTTTGACTCCGGTATCGGCTTCAGGCTACGTGGCGTACAGTGGCCCGATGTCCATGTATATCTTGTAATTCGAGATCCGTTCCGTTTCGAGTTCGAAAACGTCGACAAACGGTAATGTGACAGTGCTGCCGTCGTGCCGTCTATACGTAACTTCACCTTCGCAGATCAGGAAGCCATCTCCGGCGACCGATAAGGCCACGTCGTGTGAAAGGCCGGCCACGGTGTCGAAGAAACCGCCGACCGCCGCGCCGATCGCTGCATGACCGATAGCAGGTGGGGCAGAACCAAAGCGAAAGCGTGCGTCTTCGCTAAGAAAATCCAGGAATGCGGCGGTATCCTTGCTATCGATCGCCGCAAACAAATCGCGCAACATCGACTGCTGTTCGTCGTCAGGTCTCATTGCTGGCTCGCGTAGTAGTTGATGAGTGCCTCGGTGTCATCGTCGCTCAGACTATCCATTACCTTTTTCATTTTGCCGAGCTGTTCCCGTTCGCCGGATGCATATTCTGCAAATGTCGTTCGCAGATAGCCTGTCCATTGACCCGCCAGGATGCCGGCCTCGTCGTCGGGGTTTGAGCCGCCGTCGGAGTGGCAGCGGCTGCACTTGTTGTCGTGGATTCTTTTGCCGGCAGCAGCGAGTTGTTCATCGAAGTCCTGCTTTGCTGCAACGAAGGGCAAGCCGGCAAAGTGCTCGGCGATCGTGTCGATGGTGTCATCGCTGAAGTTGCTGACGAGTTTGCACATTGTGGCTTCCGGTCTGTCAGTATCGCCCTGACGGTAGGCGCTGGAGGCGCACGGCCTTTCTGAATCCCGGTAGATGTACAGGGCTTCCGATCCGACGAACGCGTCAACACCGGCGATTGTCGGAACATCGGTCCATTGACTGACGCCGTTTTCGCCGTGGCAGTCTGCGCAGGATTCGACGATGGCGTTGACGTCCTCGGCACCGGCAGGTGCAATCGTAAGGGTGACGAGCAGGCAGGCGAGAAGAGCAGATTGTTTCATGATGAAAGTCCTTGCGGCGAATAGGTTCCTGTTACGTGAATGCCACTACTAACAGCAATTTCCCATACTGGATAGCCGCCAAAAACTGCGCCTAATCCTTAGGTACATGCCAGCATAAAAATGCTGTGGTGGATTTGTTAAAAATAATGCGTAAACAAAGAACCGCGCGGAGTTTCGCAGCGGCTACCGAAACCGGGGACTAGCCATGAAGAATCGAAGCAGACCAGCCTTTCTGGCCGGGGTGGTGATTACGGTATTTCTGATGTGGGGCTGCAGCGGTGACGATGGTGCCGCCGGAACTGCCGGCCCAACGGGCCCGGCCGGTCCTCCAGGCCCACCCGGGCCACCGGCTACCGGTGGTGGTGGCATACCCATCGATAGCGCGGACAGAATCAATATAGCGGTGTCGAGCGTTAGCGTTGCAGCCGGCGGCGGCGCACCGGTTGTGGAGTTGACACTGACAAACGACCTGACGCAGGGGCTTGTCGGCTTGCCGGCGGGTGACATTCGTTTCGTACTGTCGCAGTTGTCGCCCGCTGCGCTTTCCAGCGGAGAATCCAGCGAGTGGCAGTCCTACGTCACACGCAGCAGTGCGGGTATTCCCGATGCGCAGGCAACGACGGAAACGGCGAGCGCGGGCACCTTCGTCGATAACAATGACGGAACGTATCAATACACTTTTTCGCAGGCATTGACCGATTATCCCGGTGGTCCGGTCTTCGACGCAGCCCGCACTCACCGCCTCGGTATTGAAATTCGCGGGCAGGCGCCGATTTCGTCAAACGGCATTTTCGATTTTGTACCAACCGGTGGAGCGCCAACCTTTACTCGTAACATTGTCGACAATGACACCTGCAATGCCTGTCATGACGTGCTTGAGTTTCATGGCGGTCCGCGAACCGACGTCACGTACTGCGTCACTTGCCACAACCCATCGTCGATCGACGGTGATACGGTTAGCGAACCCTGGGGAGGTTCGGTGGATATGAAAGTCATGATCCACAAGATTCACTCCGGCATTGACCTCGTTAACGGCTACACCGTTGTCGGCTTTCGCGGCACGGTACACGATTACTCCACCGTCGAGTTTCCGCAGGACGTCAGGAATTGCTCGACCTGCCATGACGACTCGGATGCCAACACACCGGACGCGAGTAACTGGGAACTCGTCGCCAATCGTGTGAGCTGCGGCTCGTGTCACGATGACATCGACTGGGCGAACGGCGGTCATCCGGGCGGCTTCACCTTTACCGATGACACGCAATGCGTCGATTGCCACGGCCCCGATGCCACCGTCAACGGCGGTGAAGTACGAACGGCGATTGCGCATACTATCGGTACGCAGCAGGCTGGCGAAGCATTTGAGTTCAACATTCTTAACGTAGCGAACACGGCGCCTGGTGAACTGCCGGTCGTGCAGTTTTCGATAACGGATCCGACGAACGGCGATGCACCCTATAACATCCACACGGATACAGCGTTTACGACCTGTACGTTTGGACTCAGTCGTTTGGCGATCAGTATCGCCTGGGACACGGATGACTACACCAATACCGGAAGCGGCAATGCACCCGGGCAGCCGGTATCCCTGAACCCGTTGACCGCCTGTGGCGGAACATCGACAGACGAAGGGGGCGGTGTATTCAGCGTGGCATCGACGACACCGGTTCCGGCGGGCACGACGGGCACCGCCGCGGTCACCATTGACGGTCACCCGGCCGTCGAGGTCGATGGCAACTTCGAACGCATCGCCGTTACCAACGCCGTTGCCTATGCGGCCATTACCGATACAACAGCCGTGCCAAGGCGCAACGCCGTCGCGATTGCCAAGTGTGACGATTGCCACAACCAGTTGTCGATGCACGGCAATAACCGTACCGACAATCCGGAAGTTTGCGTTGTCTGCCACAACCCGAACGCAACGGATGTGAACCGTCGTGCAGGCCAATGTGCTACCGACCTCGGTACCGATGATGTATCGATAGACATGAAGTACATGATTCATGCCCTGCACGGAATGGACGTGAGCGGTGAGCCGTATGAAGCTTGCGGTTTCGGCAACAGTACTCACGTTTTCGATTTCACGTATCCCGGCAGACTTAACAACTGCGAAGGCTGTCATCTCGATGGCGGTTACTATCCGGTGGACCCGGCGGAAGTGTTGGCAACAACTATCGACGTCGGTGCGGATTTGACGTCGCCGACCGACGATGTCGTGATCTCGCCGAACTCTGCTGTCTGCTCTGCCTGTCATACGACAGATCTGGCGAAGCAGCACATGATGCAAAACGGCGGTGACTTCACAGCGGCGAAAGCGGCTGACAGCAGCCTGATTTCATCGGGTATCGAAACCTGCCAGCTCTGTCATGGACCGGGACGCTCGTCAGACGTCAAGGAAGTGCATGGTGTCGGCGAATTCCAGTTCAACTAGACCGGTAAGCGGACGATTACCGTGAAGTGGATTGCAGTCGTCATCGTGGCCATAGCACTTGTTGTGGTCGCCATGGCGTCTGCCGACGGACAGGAGACTGATTACAGTCGCAAGGGTGCGGATACCTGCCTGTCCTGTCATGACGATGAGGTGACGCTCGCGATTTTCAAAACCGTACATGCCGTACCGTCAGATTCCAGCGGCCCGTTCGGGCACGGGCAACTGCAATGCGAGTCCTGCCACGGGCCGGGCGATGCGCACTCGGGCCGCGTCCGCCGGGGTGAGGAAAGGCCCGCTATCCCGCATTTTGGCTCGGGCCCGGTCGCATCCTTGGAAGATCAGAACGGCATATGTCTCGAGTGTCACAAAGACGACGTTGGTTTTGGCTGGCATACCGGCGTGCACCCCAGCGACGAAGTTGCCTGTGCGGACTGTCACGTCAGCCACGCGCCCGCCGATGCCGTCATGCAGACCTCGACGCAGGCGGAGGTTTGCTTCGATTGCCATCAACGACAGCGCAGCGAAACGATGAAGGCGTTTTCGCATCCGTTGCTGCAGGGCAAGATGGATTGCAGCGGTTGCCACAGCGCACATAGCGACGAGGCGGCCACGGCGTTCGCGCAGCAGACCTTGAATGCAAGCTGCGAGCAGTGTCATGCCGAGAAGCGCGGACCGTTTCTCTGGGAGCATGCGCCGGTCAGTGAGGACTGCGGATTGTGCCATGCACCCCACGGGTCTAATCACGCGGGTATGTTGACGCAACGTGCCCCGTTGCTGTGCCAGAGCTGCCATTCGGCCTCGGGACACCCCAGCATCGCCAATACAACGGACGGCTTGGCGGCAGATTTGCCGTCACAGTACCTGTTGGGGCAAAGCTGCATGAACTGTCATTCACAGGTGCATGGTTCGAATCATCCGTCCGGTTCGAAGTTGATGCGTTAGTGGAGGCCGTGATGAAGTGCAAAGCAAACTGGCTGGTAGTTACATTACTGGCAGCTGCGGTACTGGCGCCGGCTGCCTCTTCGCAAGCGGCTGATACCAGCGAATGGCTGTGCGAGTATTGCCCCTTCGAGAGCGGCTACACGGCCGACTATAGCGTTGGTGTCACCAGCGTCAGCGAAGACTCGGCCTATATCGGCAATGCGACGGGCTATGACGAGGAGGGCGTATACGCCAACCTGGACGGCCAGGGACGTTACGCGAACGACAGCTATCGATGGCGCTGGCGGCTGGAGGACCTCGGTCTGGACTCGCGCGCCGCCGAAGTGCGCGGCGGACGTCCCGGGAAGTTCGATGTCAGGATTGCCTACCGGGAATTGCCACGACGTCGCTTCGATTCAACTGCTACTATTTTCGTGCAATCCACCGCCGATACGCTGTCACTGCCGCCAGGCTGGGTGGCGGCTGCGCAGACAACGGGGTTCACGGCACTCGATGCAAATCTCCAGAACCGGGCGATCGGCAGCGACCGCCGTGTGTTCGATATCGGCGGCCGCTATCTCAGGTCCGAGCGACTCAGTTTTTCGGCCGACTACCGGCGACAGGAGTCCGACGGCCTGAAGATTCGCGGCGGCTCGTCATTCACCAGTGCGAGCCTGCTGCCGATGCCTTTCGATTACGTTACTGACGAGGTTGATTTCGGTGTGCGCTACGGTGACGCGAGAGGCTTCGTTTCGCTGCGATGGTATTTGTCCGACTTTGAGAACGGTGCGGCTGGATTTCGCTGGCAGCAGCCGTTTTCCTTTAGCCCGCCGCTAGGTACCGGTACCTTCGAGCAGGCGCGTGCACCCGATAGCCGTTTTCAACAGCTGTCCCTGGCTACAGCTTATGCATTTTCCGCCTACGGAACGGTCCTGAGTGCGTCGGCCAGTTTCGGCAACATAGAGCAGGACACAGCTTTCCTCGCCTATACGACGAACGACAATCTGTCCCCGGAGCCGCTGCCGCGCTCCGCGCTTAATGGCGATATCGATACGACGAATATTGCAATCGCGCTGACGTCCAGGCCGCTGGACAAGACGCGCGTGAAACTAAGCTACCGTTTCGACGAGCGCGACAACAAAACCGCTCAGGATCTGTGGGAACGCGTCATTGTCGACAGCGTTTTGAGCGGTGATCCCGAGTTGAATACACCCTATGGCTTCGAGCGCGCAACGCTGCGGCTGAGCGCCGACTACGACCTGTTCGCTTCGCTTCGTTTGTCCGGCGGCTACGATCGCAAGGAGATCGACAGGGATTTCCAGGAGGTCGCGAGCCAGACAGAGGAGGCCGGTTGGGGCCGCTTGAGATGGCGGCCGTCAGCAAGCGTCGAAATCGATGTTCGCGGCGGCACGTCGCAGCGCGATATCGATAGCTACAACGAGGTTTTCGCAGCATCGCTTGGTGAGAATCCGCTGCTCAGAAAATACAATCTCGCTTACCGGTATCGCCGCTACGGCGACCTGCGGCTGAGCTGGTCACCCGCCGATTTGCCC
Organism: Woeseiaceae bacterium; assembly: GCA_021773035.1. Lineage (GTDB taxonomy): Bacteria > Pseudomonadota > Gammaproteobacteria > Steroidobacterales > Woeseiaceae > UBA1847. Next base: position 92,534 of record JAJFKU010000017.1, on the reverse strand, counting down.
GTATCGGTATCTCTGAGCGGACGCGTAGCCGATGACGAATACACGCATTCACAACTCGGCATTACGGCCGGCGATGAGTTCGGCGTTGCCGCCGATTTCAGCTGGTCGGTGTCGGAGCGCAGTTCGTTCTACCTGAACGCCGGCGTGGAATCGATGCAATCGCAGCAATCCGGCAGCGAGCAGTTTGCCGCAGCTGACTGGTACGCCTCCCATGATGACGACTTCACTACGCTTGGGGCGGGTATTCGTGTCCGGGAGATCTCGGGCGACGTGGATTTGCAGCTGGATTACCGGCGTTCCGACGGGACGACAAAGATTGACGTCGATACCGCGGAGCCCGGCACGGACCGCTTTCCCGACCTCAGGTCGGAACTCGATTACCTGAGGCTCAGGCTCAACTATCGGCGTTCGGAGCGGCTGGGTATGAGTTTCGATCTCCGTTATCAGCGTTTCGAGACTGCAGACTGGTCGCGGCTCAATGTGACGACGGTGCCGCAACTCCTGTCGCTGGGCGCATCGCCCTACGACGACAGGTCGCTGATTCTGGGGCTCGGATTCCATTACCGCCTCGGCGATCTGTCGCCCGCGGTGAGTCAGCCATAATTTTCTTTTAATATCAGTAACTTATGGGCGCCCGACTTGAGCGGGTAGCCATTGCGGCGCGTTTGCGCAAATGCCCCGCAAGAAGCTCTCCAGAGCACGGTTGTCGCCGTTTTCCGACCCGTTTTTAAGGCCTCGTCTAGGAAGTAGCTGTAAGCGACTGATTTGTTTAGCGCGAAAGCTGCCACTTTTTGCCTTTTTTGGGCCATCGGATGGCCTCTAAGTCCCTGTACAACAACAACTAACTAAGCATCGTTATTGACCGCCATCAGGGGCGTCCCTATAGTGTTGAAAAGTGGAAAAAAGTGGGAGGAAATGGGCTATCTGCCCGGTAATCGCGCCAGAAGAGCGATCCCCGGCAAGTCCGGACATCCGTGTTTAGAGGGGCAACAAAAGTATCCCTGGACGCCAAGGGGCGCATGGCAATACCGACCCGGTATCGGGAGCGGCTGTCTGCGCGTTGCGATGGCCAGATTATTGTGACTGTGGACAAAGACCACTGCCTCCTCGTGTATCCGCTGCCCGACTGGGAAGAGCTCGAGCGTAAGTTGGTGCGTCTGCCCAGCATGAACAAAGCCGCACGTCGACTAGTACGCATTATGGTCGGTTATGCGACCGAGGTCGACATGGATGCCAACGGCAGGATTCTCGTTTCGAAGGAATTGCGTGAATTCGCCAGCCTCGAAAAGCAGGGAATGCTGATCGGGCAGGGTAACAAGTTTGAATTGTGGGACGACAAAACCTGGGACGAGAAGCGCGACGCGTGGCTTGACGACGAGGACGACGGCGAAATGCCTGCCGATCTCGAATCGATTGCTTTCTAGGGAGCGGGTCTTCTCATGAGCAGCAACGAGCATGTCCCGGTGCTGCTGGGACCAGTTCTCGATGGACTGGAAATAAGGGAGAACGGCTGTTACGTCGATGGAACGTTCGGCCGCGGTGGTCACAGTGGGGAAATACTGAAGCGACTTGGTCCGAACGGACGATTGATCGGCATCGATCGCGATCCGGACGCCATCGCTTCGGCAGCGAAATCCCTGACGGAGGATCCGCGCTTCGAACTGGTAAGAGGTGAGTGTGCGCAACTTAAGACAATCATTGCTGAAAGGAAACTGCTCGGAGAAGTCGATGGGCTCCTCTTCGACCTGGGCGTCTCCTCGCCGCAACTGGATGAAGCCCATCGAGGCTTCAGTTTCCTCCGTGACGGCCCGCTCGATATGCGAATGGACCCGGACTCAGGTACGTCGGCAAGTGAATTCCTACAGCGTGTGGAACAAAAAGAATTGATTCGAGTACTACGACAATTCGGTGAAGAGACTCACGCATCGCGAATTGCACGGGCAATTTGCGATGCTCGTGTTGATGCGCCGATCGCAGGCACAGCAAGGCTTGCGGGCATTGTCGAAGCCGCGGTTCCCGCGAAGGCCAGGGCGCAGAAGAAGCACCCCGCTACGAAGACGTTTCAGGCGATCCGTATTGCAGTAAACGGCGAGCTTGAGCAGTTAGAGGCATTGTTGCAGCAGTCGGTAGACGCTCTGAAGAAGGGTGGAAGGCTGTGTGTTATCAGTTTTCACTCGCTTGAGGATCGTATCGTGAAGCGCTTCATGCGAAGCGCATCCAGTGAGCCAGAGCAGTATCGGGGTATGCCAAGCATGCCCGAAGAATTTCGGCCGAAACTAAAAACGGTTGGCAAACTCATTGTCGCGAACGATGAAGAAATCGAACTTAACCGCAGAGCCCGCAGTGCGCGACTTCGAATAGCGGAGCGCAGTTGATGCAGCCTGTGAAAGCACAGCAGCCTACCTTGCTGGTATTCGTGTTCGCCATCGTCTGCGTATTGAGCGCAATAGCACTGGTCTACACGAAGCACGACTCCAGAAAGCTATTCGTCGAGTTGGAGGGGCTGACACACGAACGCGACCAACTGAACATCGAATGGGGTCAGCTGCAGATTGAGCAAAGTACCTGGGCTACACACGCACGAATAGAGCGGGTCGCGACTGACGATCTGTCGCTCGTGCGACCGTCGACAACGGAAATCTACGTAATTGAACGACCATGACACGCGGCGCAGAGACAAAACAAAAAACTGCACGACGCTTCGTAGGCAGAGTGACGCTGGTCATGACGTTCTTTGCGCTGCTTGCGTCCTCGCTGGTTGCGCGCGCAGTTTACCTGCAGGTTCTCGATAAAGATTTTCTGAATCGGCAGGCCGACATGCGCCACCTGCGTACTGAATCGATCTCGGCGCATCGCGGTACCATTCTGGATCGTAACGGCGAGCCGCTGGCAATAAGTACACCCGTTGACAGCATCTGGGTAAACCCGCAGGAGTTCGCCAGCGCAGTCGACAAAATTCCACAGCTCGCGAAGGCGTTGGAGCTCAAACCCGAAACGTTGATGCGGCGAATAACACGCAGCATGGATAAGGAGTTTCTGTATCTGAAACGGCACCTTAATCCGTCAGCGGCTGAGCGTGTCATGGCGATGAAGCTGCCGGGAATAAACGTGCAGCGGGAATACCGTCGCTATTACCCGGCGTCGGAGGTGACCGGTCATCTGGTCGGGTTTACCAACATCGACGATCAGGGCCAGGAAGGCCTGGAGTTGGCGATGAACTACTGGCTCGAAGGTGAGCCCGGTGCCAAGCGCGTGCTCAAAGACCGCTTCGGCCGCTCGATCGAAAACGTCGAGAGTATTCGACCGCCGCACCACGGTAAGGACCTGCGTACCAGCATCGACCTGCGTCTGCAGTATCTCGCCTATCGAACATTGAAAGCTGCCGTCAAGGCACACAATGCCCGTTCGGGCTCCGTTGTCATTCTGGATATCAAGACCGGCGAAGTACTGGCGATGGTGAATCAGCCGACCTATAACCCGAACGACCGTTCTCAGTTCGTGGCGGAGCGTTACCGAAATCGTGCGATTACGGATATTTTCGAGCCCGGCTCGAGCATCAAGCCGATAATCGTCGCGGCGGCACTGGAAAGCGGCCAGTATCGGCCGAGCAGTGTTATCGATACCGCGCCGGGTTACATCCAGGTCGGTGCGAAGACCATCAAGGACAGCCGCAACCTCGGTCGCATCAGCCTGACGACCATCCTGGCACTCTCGAGCAATGTCGGTATGGCCAAACTGGCGATGACGCTGCCACCGGATCAGCTTTGGGGCACGATGAGCCAGTTCGGCCTCGGCGAGATGACGAGCAGCGGTTTCCCGGGCGAGTCGGCCGGCATGTTGACGCACTTCAGTAACTGGCGTCAGATCGGTCAGGCAACGATTGCCTATGGTTACGGTGTTTCGGTAACACCGCTGCAGCTTGCCCAGGCCTACGCAACGATTGGTAACGGCGGTGTCATGCACCCTGTCTCACTATTCGCCGTTGAAGACACGGTCGTCGGCGAACGCGTCATTTCTGCTGAAACGGCCTTCGCCGTTCGTCGCATGATGGAAGAGGTTGTAAGGCCCGACGGTACCGGTAACAAGGCCTCCGTCGACGGCTATCGAGTTGCCGGGAAGACAGGAACAGCCTGGAAGTTCTCGAAAGGCGGCTACTCCACGGACAAGTATTTCTCGGTATTCGCGGGCCTGGCTCCGGTCAGTAATCCGCGGCTGGTGACCGTTGTGGTTATCGACGAACCCAGCAAGGAGTTGTACTACGGCAGCGACGTCGCCGCGCCGGTTTTTTCCAACATCATGACAGAGTCTTTACGGCTGCTGGCCGTGCCTCCCGATGCGATGCCCGCGCGTGATCCCGGCAGCCTCATTCAGGCGATGGCTGACCGGGATGCGAGTCAATGAGCGTGCCGGCAATGCACATATCGTCGATGCCAACACTCACGGAACTGCTGCGCGATTTCGCCGTTGCTCCCGACCTGGCCGTTCACGGTATCGCGAGCGATAGTCGCCAGTTACGGGAAGGTTTCCTGTTTCTCGCCTGCCAGGGCGCAAGTAGTCATGGCCTCGACTACCTGCAACAGGCGAGCGACGCCGGTGTGTGTGCAGTTGCCTGGGATTCCAGCACAGCGCGGCAACCCGCCGATATTGGAATACCGATGTTTGCTGTGGAGAACCTGGGCACGAAACTCGGTTTGATCGCGAACCGCTACTACGGTAACCCGTCCAGCAAGCTGAAGACCATTGGTGTCACGGGTACCAACGGCAAGACAACAGTTGCATGGCTATTGGCACAATGCCTGCAGCGGCTCGACGAGCGTTGCGCTTATCTGGGCACGCTCGGTTTCGGAGTGGATGAAGTCGGCATCGCCGAAGGCATGACGACGCCGGCGGCAATAGAGTTGCACGGGCGACTTGCCGGATTCCTTGAGCAGGGGGCGACGCACGCCGCGCTGGAGGTGTCCTCGCATGCGTTGTCGCAGCGACGCGTTGACGGTGTGGAATTCGATGCCGTGTTGTTCACGAATCTGACCCGAGATCATCTCGACTACCATGGTGACATGCGGAGCTATTTCGAAAGCAAGGCTCTGCTATTTCTGCAACACGCGGCGAAGCGCAGGATCGTCAATCTTGATTCTGAGTTCGGAGATGAGCTGGCGGCTCGCTGCGGACAGGATGTGGTCACGGTCTCGACCAGGTTCGACCGCGTAGCCAACGGCCGCCCCTTTGTTTTTGTACGCTCAGTGGTTGCCAATCAGGCAGGCTCCCGAATCAGCTTTGTCAGCTCCTGGGGTGACGGGCAGTTCATGCTGCCGATGCCTGGCGACTTCAACGTCGCTAACGCATCGACCGTTCTCGCCACCCTGCTGAGTGCAGGTGTTGGTGTCGAACGTGCCTGCGATGTCTTGCAGCAGGTCGAAGCGCCTCCGGGCCGCATGCAGCGGATAGCGAAAACCGGTACGCCGGTTTACGTCGACTACGCACATACTCCGGATGCTCTCGAATCGGCGCTACGTGCGCTGCGCCCGCACTGCGGCGGCAGTTTATGGTGCGTATTCGGTTGCGGCGGCGATCGCGATAGCGGTAAACGACCCCTGATGGGGCAGGTGGCGGCACACCTGGCGGACAAGATGGTGCTTACGTCCGACAATCCGCGTGGCGAGGATCCACAGGAAATCATTCGACAAGTACTGACTGGTCTGAGCCGCCCTGCAAACGCAACGGTTATCGAGGACCGGGCGGCGGCAATCGCCTGGACAATCGCGAATGCGGGGCCGTCGGACGTCGTACTCATCGCCGGTAAGGGTCATGAGACCTATCAGGAGATCAACGGCGAGCGACGCGCGTTTTCAGATGTCGCTGTTGCGGCTGCGGCGCTCGGTGCAAAGGAGGCGGCGAATGCTTGATTCACTCAGTGTTGCCGCGGATGAAATGAACGGTTCGTTACATGGCGCTGACCGGCCTTTTGCCGGTATTAGCACCGATACGCGTTCAATAAATGCCGGCGAACTGTTTTTCGCGTTGCAGGGCCCGAACTTTAACGGTCATGACTACGTCAGCAAGGCACGTGCCAAAGGTGCGGCTGCTGCTGTGGTCAGTGATCTCGTTACGGAGGATATTGCACAGATTGTCGTTGCCGACGTAAAACACGCGCTGGGCCGGTTCGCTGCGGCCTGGCGCGATGACAAAACCGTACGCGTGGTCGGGATCACCGGCAGCAATGGTAAAACGACCTTGAAGGAACTGGTTGCCGCCTGCCTTGCCACGAAAGCGCCGACACTCGCGACTCACGGCAACCTCAACAACGAAATCGGCGTACCGCTGATGCTCGCGCGCATCGCTGACGAACACGAGTACGCGGTGCTGGAGATGGGAGCGAATCACGCCGGTGAAATTGCCTATCTTACGTCCCTGGTGAATCCCGATGTCGTTGCTCTTACTAACGCGGGTGCGGCGCATCTTGAAGGCTTTGGCTCGATAGAGGGTGTTGCGCATGCCAAAGGAGAGATACTGCAGAACGAGCGTCGTCCGGATCTTGCGGTCCTGAATGCGGACGATGCCTACTACGGTTATTGGAAATCGCTGCTCGAGGATGTGCGCTGCCTGAGTTTCGGTTTTGGGGAGTCGGCGGATGTCAGCGCGGCGAACATAGTTGCAACCGCGTCAGGTTCCGACTTTACCCTGCAATTACCCAACGAGTCGGTACCGATAGCACTGCCGCTCCCGGGCATCCACAACGTCCGTAACGCCTGCGCAGCGGCAGCAGTTGCCAGTGCATTCGATATTGACGGATCGGAAATCAAGCGGGCGCTGGAGGGTATTGCGCCGGTTAAAGGTCGCCTGCAGCCACTTCCGGGTATTAACGGCTGTGCGTTGTTCGATGACAGCTACAACGCCAATCCACTGTCCGTTATGGCCGCCGCAGAATTTCTGGCGAGCCTCGACGGCGAAGGCTGGCTGGTTCTCGGCGATATGAAGGAACTCGGTGAAGATGCAGCGGATATGCATCGCGAGGTTGGAGCGTCAGCGCGGGCAAGCGGTGTTAAACGCTTGTTCGCGCTTGGCGGTCTTACGCAGCACAGCGTCGAGGGCTTCGGCGATGGAGCAACCTGGTACGGGGGTCTTGATGAGCTTCTGCATGAGCTCGGCGATGCCGGTGCCGGTGTGAACGTGCTCGTAAAGGGTTCACGATCAATGCACATGGAGCACGTGGTCGATGCAATGCGCCAGGCCGAAGCAGTGAGGAGGAAAGCCTGATGCTGCTCTATCTCACTGAATATCTCGCACAGTTCGAGTCCGGCTTCAATGTCTTCAGCTACCTGACGATGCGCGCAATCCTGGGGGCACTGACGGCGCTGATCATCTGCTTCATTATCGGCCCGAGAATGATCAAGAGCCTGAGTGTTAACCAGCTCGGGCAACCGGTTCGCGATGACGGTCCGGAAACGCATTTGCTCAAGGCGGGCACGCCAACCATGGGCGGCGCGCTGATACTTACTGCGATCTCGGCGGCAACGGTGCTGTGGGCCGACCTCGAAAACCACTATGTCTGGATTGTGCTTTTTGTAACGCTATCCTTTGGCGTCATCGGCTATGTCGACGACTACAAAAAGCTCGTATTGCAGAACCCCGCCGGTATCTCGGCGACGCAAAAACTCTTCTGGCAGTCTAGCGCGGCGCTAATCGCCGCCATTGCTCTGTACGTTACGGTGACCGACGAGGTGCAGACCTCGTTGTTGATTCCGTATTTCAAGGATCTGGCGATCCCGCTTGGCATGTTTCAAGTTGCCGTGACGTACTTTTTTATTGTTGGCTTCAGTAACGCGGTAAACCTTACTGATGGCCTGGACGGTCTCGCGATAATGCCTACGGTTCTGGTGGGCGGCGCGCTGGGCCTGTTCGCTTACGTAACCGGCAATGTCAATTTTTCGGATTACCTGGGTATTCCGTATGTGGCGGGAACCGGCGAAGTCATGGTTTTCTGCGCGGCGATGGCCGGCGCGGGTCTGGGCTTCCTCTGGTTTAACACCTATCCCGCCCAGGTGTTTATGGGTGATATCGGCGCACTTTCTCTCGGCGCAGCGCTGGGTGTTGTAGCTGTAGTCGTTCGGCAGGAAATTGTCCTGGCGATCATGGGTGGTGTGTTCGTCGTTGAAACCCTCTCTGTCGTTATTCAGGTCACGTCTTACAAGCTTACCGGCAAGCGCGTGTTTCGCATGGCGCCGCTGCATCACCATTTCGAACTCAAAGGCTGGGCTGAACCCAAAGTTATCGTTCGTTTCTGGATTATCACTGTGATCCTTGTGTTGGTTGGTCTGGCGAGTTTGAAAATACGATGAACGCTCGCAAGGAAACATGCGACAACAAAGACCTGGTCGTCGGCCTCGGCGCGACCGGGCTATCGATCGCTCGCTATCTACAGCGCAGCGACAGGGTAGCGACCTACTTCGACAGTCGTGATGAACCACCGTACATGGAACAGTTCGAAGCAATACTGCCGGACGCAGAAGTCCTGCTTGGCGATGCTGGCTTGCCGCAAAGCGTTGAACGGATAATCGCATCGCCCGGTGTGCCCGATAGCCATCCGCTTCTCAAAAAGGCGTTGCAGAAAAAGCTTGATGTCATCTCCGACATCGAGCTGTTCGTCAGTGAGGTTAGTGCGCCATTTGTCGCGATAACAGGCTCAAATGGAAAGAGCACCGTTACGACTCTGCTCTACCAGATGTGCCGCGCGGATGGCCGCAGTGTTCTTGCAGGTGGAAACCTGGGCGAGCCGGCGCTCGACTTGCTTAGCCAGGAGCAACCGGATGTTTATGTGCTGGAGTTATCGAGCTTCCAGTTACATCGTACGAAGAGCCTGCCGGCAACCGTTGCAGTGTTGCTTAACGTATCGCCGGACCATCTGGACTGGCATGCCGACGAGCGTGAGTATCGGGCGGCGAAGTACAGCATTTATGGCAACGCGGCAGCGGCCGTCATTAACCGCGCGGACGAAGCGGCCGCAGAGTACGCTGCGCGGTGTGATCGCATCGTTAGCTTCGGCCTTGACGCTCCCGAAGACGGCCACTACGGCCTGCAGGTCGACGACGGTGAGACCTACCTGGCTTGCGGCAAGACCCTGCTGTTGTCAACGCGCGATCTCGCCATGTACGGCGTACACAATCAGCTCAATGCGCTTGCCGCGCTCGCGGCTGGCGACCTGTTGGGCCTCGATAAAGCAGCGATGTTACAGGTCCTGGTGGAGTTTCCGGGGTTGCCGCATCGCATGCAGTTCGTCGCACGCGTCGATGCTGTTGACTACATCAATGATTCCAAGGCGACCAATGTTGCGGCCGCCGTTGCGTCGGTGCAGTCGGTCGATACGATGCTGATACTGATCGCCGGTGGTGACGGCAAAGGTGGCGACTTTGGAGAGTTGGCGACGGCGCTGGAGGACAAGTTGCGCAGCGCGGTTCTGATCGGTAAGGACGCCGAGGAAATTGCCGCCGCGCTGGATACCGTAGTACCGGTCCATTTTGCTGACACGATGGGCGCTGCCGTGAGTATGGCAGCAAAATGCGCAGAGCCCGAAGACACCGTGCTGCTGGCGCCGGCCTGCGCAAGCCTTGATCAGTACAGCAACTATATGCAACGTGGCGACGCTTTTTGCGCTGCTGTGGAGGCATTGAAGCGATGACGACTCGCAATGTAATCATGCCATTTCCGGCGCGTATCAAGACGGAACTGCAGATCGACCCGGTGTTGCTGTCGATAGTCCTTGCTCTTCTGCTGGGTGGCTTCGTCATTCTCGCGTCTGCATCGATTACCGAGTCCGACAACGCGACCGGCAACGCGTTCTTCTACGTGCAGCGGCAGTTGTTTGCTGCTGCTATTGGCGGAGTTGCCGGCTTTGTATGTCTGTTCATTCCGATGCAGGTCTGGCGGAGCCTCGGCCCGGTGATGCTGTTGCTTGGGCTGCTGTTGTTGATTGTTGTGCTCATCCCCGGCGTTGGCCACGAAGTGAACGGCAGTACACGCTGGGTACGCCTTGGCATCATAAACCTGCAGGTCTCGGAGCCCGCTCGTCTGTGTTTTTTGCTGTACCTCGCCGGCTACCTGGTGCGACGCAACAAGAGCCTTCGCGAAGAGTTCACTGGTTTTTTAAGACCGATGGTCGTGTTGGGTATCGCCTGTGTATTGCTGCTTGCGGAACCGGATTTCGGTGCGACGGTGGTCTTGCTGGCAACAGCGATGGTGATGATGTTCGTTGCCGGTGCACGCTGGCGTGATTTTCTGTTGTTTGTCGTGACAGCGGTCGTGGCCATGGCCGCTTTGGCAGTGGCGTCACCGTATCGAATGCGTCGCATTACCGGATTTCTCGACCCCTGGGCCGATCCCTTCGATTCCGGCTTCCAGCTGACGCAGTCCCTCATCGCGATCGGTCGCGGTGAGTGGTTTGGTGTCGGTTTGGGCGAGAGCGTGCAGAAACTGTTTTACCTGGTCGAAGCACATACCGACTTCGTGTTCGCTGTTTACGCAGAAGAATTCGGGCTCGTCGGTTCGCTGCTGTTGATCGGCCTGTTCCTGGCGCTTGTGTGGCGTGTATTCAGGCTCGCGATGCGTGCTGCTGACGCAGAACGGTTTTTCGAGGCCTATGTTGCCATCGGTCTGGGTACCTGGCTCGGGATTCAGGCGTTTATCAATATCGGTGTGAATATGGGCCTGCTGCCGACCAAGGGGCTGACACTGCCGTTGATCAGCTACGGTCGCAGCAGCCTGATCATTACCATGATCTGTATAGCCTTGCTGTTCCGAATTCACCACGAACTCGCGGTGGATGCGAAGCCCGTGAATCGCAAGCGGCGTAAAAGCAAGGCGCGGGGTCGGAAGTCATGACTACGCGGCCGATTCTGGTGATGGCCGGCGGCACTGGCGGACACGTCTACCCGGCACTGGCGGTTGCGCGCGCACTGCAGGCCGGCTCGCGTGAGGTTGTCTGGCTGGGAACACACCGCGGCCTCGAGTCGCGCGTCGTTCCCGAGGCCGGAATCGCCATGGAGTGGATCAGCGTGACGGGTCTGCGGAGAAAAGGCCTGCTCGCGTTGCTTGTTGCCCCCGTAAAACTGTGCTGGGCGCTGATGCAGTCCCTGGCCGTAATTTTTCGTCGTCGTCCCGCAATGGTATTGGGTATGGGTGGGTTCGTGAGCGGACCTGGCGGAGTCGCTGCCTGGTTGACTCGCCGACCGCTGATTATCCATGAGCAAAACGCCGCTGCGGGCATGACCAACCGTCTTCTGGCGCGTCTTGCCCGGGTTGTGCTGCAAGCCTTCCCGGGCAGTTTTAACGCAGACGTTGCCGCGGAAACCGTCGGTAATCCGGTGCGCGACGAGATCGCAGCTATTGCTCCGCCTGCCGAGCGCTACAACCAGCGGCAAGGTCCGCTGCGCCTGCTCGTTCTGGGTGGCAGTCAGGGTGCTCTTGCGTTGAATCGCACCGTGCCGGCGGCGCTTGCCGAACTCGATGCGGAAGTACGGCCAGTCGTGCGTCATCAATGCGGCGAACGTACGTTCGAAACCGCGAAGCTTGCTTATGCAGAACAGGATGTCGACGTTGAGCTGCTGCCTTTCATCGAGAATATGGCGGAGGTATACGCCTGGGCGGACCTCGTAGTTTGCCGCGCTGGCGCACTCACTGTTGCCGAACTCTGTGCCGCCGGTCTGCCGGCGCTGTTCGTTCCCTATCCGGCAGCTGTCGATGATCATCAGACAGCGAACGCAGGCCCGATGGTCGCCGCAGGTGCAGCAGCCATCGTGCAGGAACAAGCGCTCACGCCGGAGCTGCTCGCTGCTTTGTTGCGCGAATGGCTGCAGTCGCGGGCGACACTGATGCAGCGGGCGGACAAGGCACGCGCGTTGGCGCAGCCCGAATCGCTGCGCCGCATCACGTCGTTGTGTCTGGAATACGCAGGAGCTGTCGAATGATCAAGCGAATGCGTCGTATTCACTCTGTGCACTTCGTCGGAATCGGTGGTTCGGGAATGTCCGGAATTGCCGAGGTCATGCTGTCGCTCGGGTATGCCGTGCAAGGCTCCGACCTGAAACCGAACAAGCAGACAAAGCGTCTCGAGAAACTTGGTGCGAACGTATTTGTCGATCACGCTGCTGATAATATTCGCGACGCAGACGCCGTGGTCGTATCCAGCGCGGTTGACGAAACGAATCCTGAAGTTGCGGCTGCTCGTGAGCAGCTGATGCCGATCGTAAGTCGCGCAGAAATGCTTGCCGAGTTAATGCGTTTTCGCTATTCGGTCGCGGTTGCCGGTACCCATGGCAAAACGACCACGACGAGTCTTGTCGCGAGCGTGCTCGCCGAAGGAGGGCTCGACCCGACTTTCGTCATCGGCGGCCGCCTGAAGAGCGCCGATGCTAACGCCCGACTCGGGCAGGGCGACTACCTGGTGGCGGAAGCCGACGAGAGTGATGCCTCATTTGTGCATCTGAAGCCGATGCTGGCCATTGTCACCAACATCGATGCCGATCATATGTCGACCTACGACGGTGATCTAGAGAAGCTAAAGAGTAGCTTTATCGAGTTTCTGCACAACCTGCCATTCTACGGTCTTGCAGTCGTCTGCAGCGACGATCCCGGTGTGAATGACGTTCTTGGTGACATTGGCCGTTCCATTACGACCTATGGAACGAACGCAGATGCCGACGTATGTGCAACAAACATCGTGTTCCGGGAAAGCGCGGCGGAATTTGATGTGCAACGAAAAGACAATCCGGCTTTGCTGCACATCAGTTTACAACTGCCCGGTATGCACAATGTCCTGAATTCGCTGGCGGCAATCGCCGTCGCGGACGAGCTGCAGATCAGCGACAAAGCGGTCGTGAAGGCTTTGCAGAAATTCGAGGGTATAGACCGCCGTTTCCAGAGAATGGGTGAAGTGAAAACGGCTGCCGGCACCGTCATGCTGGTCGACGATTATGGTCATCATCCGACCGAAATCGCAGCAACGCTATCGGCTGCGAGGTCGGGATGGCCGGACAAACGGGTCGTACTCGTTTTTCAGCCGCATCGTTATTCGCGTACTCGCGATCTGATGGATGATTTTGCGACGGTTCTTGGAGACGCCGATGTCCTCGTGCTGCTCGAGGTATACGCGGCGGGAGAGGAGCCGATTACGGGCTCCGATGGACGCTCGATGGCCCGCGCGGTGCGCACACGCGGCGCGACAGAGCCGGTGTTTGTGGAAGCGCTCGACGACCTGCAGCCGGTATTAATGGATTTGCTGGAGGATGGCGATCTGGTCCTGACCATGGGAGCCGGGGATATCGGCGCCTATGCTGCCGCGTTGCCGGAGCTGATCAGCAGCGGCCCGACATTGAAGGTGCAGCAATGATGGCGGCTGCAAGAGACCTGACGGTGCAGGGCGAGATGCGCTACGACGAGCCGATGAGTCGGCATACGTCCTGGCGGGCGGGCGGTGCGGCCGAGATGTTCTTTGTGCCGGCCAGTGTCGAAGACCTCGCCGCTTTTCTGGCGGAGCTGGATACTGACATACCGCTGTTCTGGCACGGCGTTGGCAGCAACTTACTGGTACGCGATGGCGGTATTCGCGGTGTTGTGATTTCGGCAACGAAAATGCTGCGAAACCTCGACCGCGTCGATCGCTATCATGTCGACGCCGGAGCCGGCGTGCCCTGTACGCAGCTGGCCAGGCAGTGCATACGCTGGGAACTTGGACCGTCCGAGTTTTTCGCCGGTATTCCCGGCACGGTGGGCGGCGCGCTGGCGATGAATGCGGGTGCGCACGGCGGTGAGACCTGGGAGCGCGTGGAATCCGTGCGCACGATTGATCGCAGCGGTGAGGTTCATGAGCGTTTACCCGCTGAATACACGGTCGGCTATCGCAGCGTAAGTGGTCCGGCGGATGAATGGTTCCTGGGTGCGACCTTCGTTTTCGATCCGGAGGTGACGCCGAGTTTCGAGACCCTGAGTTCAATGCTCGAGCGTCGTAAGACAACTCAGCCTCTGGGCTTGCCGAGCTGTGGCTCGGTATTCCGAAATCCGCCGGGAGATCATTCTGCACGACTGATCGAGGCGGCGGGTTTGAAAGGCTATCGGATCGGCGGTGCTGAAGTCTCCGATAAACACGCGAATTTCATCATTAATCGCGACGCTGCCTCTGCCGCTGATATTGAAGCATTGATCGAACACGTTCGCAGTACAGTGCTTGAGCGGCACGGAATCAGTCTGTTGCATGAGGTGCGCATTGTGGGGGAGCTCGCGACATGAGCAAACCGGACTTCATGCTTGAACATCGTCACGCGATCAGCGACCCAATGGATTTCGGTCGGGTTGCCGTCATGCTGGGTGGCGATTCCAGCGAACGCGAAGTGTCGCTGAATACCGGAACGGCTGTCTTGAAGGCGTTGTGCGCCAAAGGCGTCGATGCTCATGCCTGGGACCCGGCGGAACATTCGATGGCTGAGTTCGCCGGTGCTGGCTTCGATCGCACCTGGATCGCGCTGCACGGCCCGGGTGGGGAAGACGGTGCATTGCAAGGTGCGCTGCAGTGGCAGGCTATGCCTTATACCGGCAGCGGTGTGATGGCCTCGGCGATTGCCATGGATAAAGTACGCAGCAAACGTCTGTTCGAGGCTGCCGGTATCCCGACGCCCGACTATGCGGTTGTTTACACACAAGACCAGGCATCGATCTCAGCTGAACAGATCGGCTTTCCGTTGATCGTCAAACCGTCGGGTGAGGGTTCGAGTGTCGGGATGTCGAAGATCTTCGAGCGTGTGGAATTAAAGGATGCGGTGACACTTGCCTTGCAGTACGGCGATACCGTTTTGCTGGAACGTTGCATAGTGGGTGACGAACTGACTGTCGCAGTCTTGCAGGGCCGGGCTTTGCCCAGTATCCGGATCGCGACGCCGCGTGTGTTTTATGACTATCGCGCGAAATACGAATCGGAGCGCACCGAATACATCTGTAAGGGTACCAGCAGCGATGCCGAGGAGCAGCAATATGCGAACCTGGCCATCGCTGCGTTTGACGCGTTGGGTTGCTCGGCTTGGGGTCGCGTCGATTTCATGACGGGTGCCGACGGTCAGCCGCTGGTACTTGAAGTGAATACGGTCCCGGGCATGACCAGCCATAGCCTGGTACCGATGGCTGCCAGCGAAGCCGGTATCGATTTCAACGAATTGTGCTGGAGAATTCTGGAAACGAGCTTCGTGAGCGGCGAAGTTGCAGGAACTGTCGAGGTGGCGGCTCATGGCACGTAAGCAAGCCCGAAGACGCAAGCAAAAACCGGCAAAACGCTATCAGATGCCAACGATTCGTATGGGCAGAATCGTGGCACCGCTGATTGCTGTCAGTGTCGTTTTCGCGACTTATCAGTTGAGTCTCGCGATGCTGGACCGGGAAATCTCATCAATAGAAATCAGCGGCCCGTTTCAGCGCGTAACGGCATTGCATATCGAAGCCGCTATCGCCGACGAAATCGATGCCGGTTTTGTGGGTGCTGATATCGACAGTATTCAGGAACAAATCGTTGCTCTGCCCTGGATCGACCAGGCCCGGGTTGCCCGGCGCTGGCCAAGCCAGTTATCGATTTCGGTTTCGGAGCAGGTACCCGCCGCCGTGTGGGGCGATAGCGGGTTGCTGAATACTCGTGGCGAACTGTTCGTAACCCAGGCACGGCATGTGCCAGCGGAGCTGCCGAGACTGAGCGGGCCGGATGCACGTTCCGCAGAGGTGGCGACGCGCTATCTGGCGGTGCGGGAGCAGCTGATTCCCGTTGGTCTCGATGTACGACGAGTTCACCTCGATGCGCGCGGGTCCTGGGAAATGACCCTGAGTAACGGCATAGAGGTGCGACTCGGACGGCGCGATGTGGGTGATCGTACGGAGCTGTTTCTCGGTGTCGTCGCGAACATCATCACGGGCCGTGCGGCGGATATCGACTACATCGATATGCGCTACGGCAATGGTTTCACGATTGGTTGGAAGAGTGGATCGCGAACACCGGTTAGCGATCCGGAAAGAACGGAGCAGGAAATGCTTGCAGCCAGAGGAACGAACTGAATGTCCAAACGACCTGACAAAAATCTGATTGTCGGTCTCGACATCGGCACCTCGAAGGTGGTGGCGATAGTTGGCGAGGTCAACGAAGAGGGCAACATCGAAGTTGTCGGCATCGGATCGCATCCGTCGCGCGGCCTGAAGAAGGGCGTGGTCGTTAATATCGAATCGACCGTGCATTCGATACAGCGCGCGGTCGAAGAGGCGGAGCTGATGGCGGGCTGCGACATTCATTCCGTCTACACGGGTATCGCAGGCAGTCATGTGCGGAGTCTGAATTCACACGGCATCGTTGCGATCCGGGATTCGGAAGTCAGTCCCGGCGATGTGGACAGAGTTATCGATGCGGCTCGTGCCGTGGCGATTCCGGCGGACCAGAAAATTCTGCATATCCTGCCGCAGGAGTTCGTTATCGATAACCAGGAGGGCATTCGCGAGCCAGTCGGAATGTCCGGCGTTCGCCTGGAAGCGAAGGTGCACATGGTGACGGGTGCCGAGAGCGCCGCGCAGAACATCGTCAAGTGTGTGCAACGCTGTGGTCTTGAAGTCGACGACATCGTACTGGAGCAGCTGGCGTCGAGCTATTCGGTACTGACCGAGGATGAAAAGGAACTGGGTTCCTGCATCGTGGATATCGGTGGTGGCACCACCGACATCGCTGTGTTTCTCGGCGGTGCTATACAGCACACAGCGGTCATACCGATCGCCGGTGACCAGGTGACAAACGACATTGCCGTTTCGATGCGCACACCGACGCAGTATGCGGAAGAGATCAAGATCAAGTACGCCTGTGCGCTGTCGCAGCTGGCGAATCCGGACGAAACGATTGAAGTGCCCAGCGTTGGCGAACGTCCGCCGCGCCGGCTTGCGCGTCAGACGCTGGCGGAGATCGTCGAGCCTCGATACGAGGAGCTGTTTGGGCTGGTGCGTGACGAACTGCGCCGCAGCGGTTTCGAAGAATTGATAGCAGCCGGTGTGGTTATCACCGGCGGCAGCGCAAAAATGGAGGGTGCGGTCGAACTGGCGGAGGAAGTATTTCACATGCCGGTGCGGCTCGGTTCGCCACAGTACGTCGACGGACTAATGGACGTCATACGCAATCCGATACATGCCACAGGCGTCGGGCTGCTGCTGTACGGCTTTGAGAATCTGTCACGTCGCGATCGTCGCAGTACGCCGATTGGCGGCAATTTAGGAGAAGTCTGGGAACGCATGAAATCGTGGTTCCAGGGTCAGTTTTAAAATAATGCACTACAAAAGTTTACAAAGCGGAGGAAGACTCAATGTTTGAATTAATGGATGCGCATAGCTCGACTGCTGTCATCAAGGTGATTGGTGTCGGCGGTGGCGGCGGCAACGCCGTCTCGCACATGGTCGAAACCGGCATCGAAGGTGTCGATTTCATCTGTGCGAATACCGATTCGCAGGCGCTGAAGGGATCGCAGGTACGTACCTCGTTGCAGATTGGCTGCAACATCACGAAAGGGCTCGGCGCTGGCGCCGATCCCGATATTGGCCGTCAGGCTGCTATGGAGGATCGCGATCGCATACTTGAAGTCATCGAAGGTGCGGATATGCTGTTCATCACGGCCGGCATGGGCGGCGGTACCGGTACCGGTGCGGCGCCCATCGTTGCCCAGGTAGCAAAGGAGCTGGGTATTCTGACGGTTGCGGTCGTTACCAAGCCGTTCATGATGGAGGGTGGCAAGCGAATGCAGATTGCCGAGCACGGTATCGGTGAACTGGGCAAATATGTCGATTCTCTGATCACGATACCCAATGAGAAGCTGTTGACGGTTCTCGGTGGCGAAACAACCTTGCTGGACGCTTTTCGTTCGGCGAATCAGGTTTTGCAAGGCGCAGTGCAGGGTATCGCGGAACTGATTACCCGGCCGGGTCTGATCAATGTCGACTTCGCCGACGTCCGTACCGTGATGTCCGAAATGGGCATGGCGATGATGGGCTCTGGTGTTTCGTCCGGTGAAGATCGTGCTCGCGAAGCGGCGGAAGCTGCGGCTTCGAGCCCGCTGCTTGAGGACATCAACCTGAAAGGTGCGAACGGCATACTGGTGAACGTCACAGCCGGCATGGATCTGTCTATCGGCGAATTCCAGGAAGTCGGTAACACAGTGAAGGAATACGCCTCCGAGAATGCCACGGTCGTTGTCGGCACCGTTATCGATCCCGAGATGACGGATCGTATCCGCGTTACAGTCGTCGCCACCGGTCTTGGGCAACAGGCTGCGAACGCCGAATCTCCGATGCGCATCGTGCGTCGGCCGACGGCGCAGACCGAGCCCAATTATCAGACGCTGGATAAGCCGACAGTACAACGGCAGCGAGCCGTCGGTGATGGACTGGAAGGCAGTGGACTGCAGGAGGAGCTGCTGGACATCCCGGCATTCCTGCGGCGGCAGGCCGACTGACGCCGGTGAGCCGGGCAGCCTGAAGCCCGGGGCAGGTAACTCCGCATGCCGGACCGGTTATCCGGTCCGGCTACCTGATCGACCCCGGGCCCAGGTATTTCGCTCGATACCTGATCGATCTGTGCTAACAGATTGAATTCCTGATGTTTTTTGGCTTGGTTGAGCTTTTGTGATAGTCTTCCGCGCGATATGCTGAGACAACGAACCCTGAAGACCACGATCCGTGCGACCGGTGTCGGACTGCACACCGGTGAGAAGGTCTATATGACCTTGCGGCCGGCGGCGGCGAACGCCGGGATCACGTTTCGGCGCATCGACCTGGAAGAGCCGGTCGATATTCCGGCCGATCCGCGACTCGTCGGTGAGACGATGTTGGGCACGACCCTTGTTAAAGACGGTGTCAAAGTCGCAACGGTTGAGCACCTGATGTCGGCGATGGCCGGGCTCGGTATCGACAACCTGTGCGTCGATCTCTCGGCACCGGAAGTTCCGATCATGGATGGCAGTGCGGGACCGTTTGTATTCCTGCTGCAGTCCGCCGGCATCGAAGAGCAGAATGCCGCCAAGAAATTTATTCGCATCAAAAAGAAAGTGCGTGTCGAAGAAGGCGACAAATGGGCGGAGCTCGTGCCGTTCAACGGTTTTAAGGTGAATTTCGAGGTCTATTTCAATCACCCGGTATTCAACAAACTCAGCCAGCAGGCAAGCATCGATTTTTCATCGACGTCGTTTCTGAAAGAGGTCAGTCGCGCCCGTACCTTCTGTTTCCTGCGTGATGTTGAGGCACTGCGCGAGCGCAACCTGACGCTTGGCGGTAGCATGGACAATGCGATCGTGCTGGACGATTACCGAATTCTTAACGAAGACGGCTTACGCTACGCCAACGAGTTCGTCATTCACAAGATTCTCGATGCCATCGGCGATGCCTACTTGCTGGGACGCAGCCTGATCGGCGAACTTCGTGCCTACAAGTCGGGCCATGATCTAAACAACAAGTTGCTGCGCGCGATGCTTGCCGACGAGACGGCTTGGGAAGAAGTGACCTTCAAAGACTCCGGCAAAGCACCAATCTCATACGCAACGCCGTCGTACGCGTAAATCAACCCTGACTGACGCGAACCCTGCAGCTACGCGCTGCGATGCCGGCGTCGGTGGCCGCCTGCAAAAGTCGGTCGGTCTCGTAACGCAAGCGCGATGCCCAGGCTGACGACGCGCAAATAACGACCAGCTCCCCATCGTCCCGGAGATTCGCGGCGACAATGGCATTTCGGTCCGACTCCGGCAGCGCCCGACACAGTATCCCGGTAAGTTCGCCCATACGGCGCGCACGGCTGATCAGGCTGCCTAAGTCCCCGTCAGTACTGGGGTTTAACAGTTTTTCGAGTTTATTGGATGACATGAAAATGTGACGCAGTTGGCGCTTTCTTCCTATTTCTGGTGACTCCGGTCACCGTTCCCGGAGCCTTACCTTGTAATGATTTCCGACATTATGCATATTGTCGCACACGATAACGGCAAACCCGCTGAAAGGCGGGGTCGCAAAACCACCGGTCTAAGGGACTCGTTCCTAGGACAGCGGGGCTACCGAATTGAGCAGGGACAGCAAGTTTATAACAATGCGAACAAGCGAACGCGAGCGCAGGCTCGGCGAATTCGCGACTTGCACTATACAGAAGCGATCTGATCAGACGCATCCGGGGCGTACGACATGAATGTAGTCATCTTCGGCAAGGGGTTTGGAAAACCTCGGCAAATGAACCTGACTGGCTTAGGCGCCGGTCTGTCCGTTGTCGTTGTTGCCGGCGTTGTTCTCAGTATCGGCTTTGCGGCCGGTTCCTGGAATACCTCGCGGACCGGGTCCGGCGTCAGTAGCGATGAGCTACAGGGTCTGACGGGCCAGCTGCAGGCGCAGCGCAGCAGTATCGATGCCATCCGTCAGGAAAACGAAGATACGCTGGATGCACTGTCGATCCGCGTTGCGCAGATGAATGCCCGAATGATTCGTCTTGACGCGTTGGGACGACGCCTGACCGATATGGCCGACATTGACGACGGTGAGTTTGATTTTGACTCCGACCCGGCCGTCGGTGGACCGGAAGAACCAATGGCCGCCGGCTCGAACGTCGCAATTCCCGAAATGCTTGAAGCTATGAACACGCTGGGTGCGCAGCTCGAAAACCGCGAAGCGCAGCTGGACGTGCTGGAAGGCGTTCTAATGAACCAGAACCTCAAGGATCGGGTCTATCCGCAGGGCCGGCCGGTCGGTGCCGGTTGGATTTCGTCCTATTTCGGCAAGCGTACCGATCCGTTCACGGGCAAGGCAGCAAACCATACCGGTGTCGATTTTGCCGGCAAAATGGGTGCTGAAATCGTCGCTGTCGCTGACGGTGTTGTCACCTGGTCTTCCGACCGCTATGGCTATGGCATCATGGTTGAAATAAACCATGGCAACGGCTATGCGACGCGTTATGCGCATAATTCGGAAAACCTCGTGTCGATCGGGGACGAAGTTAAGAAAGGTCAGATTGTCGCGTTGATGGGTGAGACCGGGCGGGCTACCGGCCCAAATCTGCACTTTGAGGTATTGCAGAACGGCAGCCGGGTAAACCCGGTGAAATACATACGCGATTCTTCCAAGTAAGCCACCGTAAGAAGATTCCTGCCGCCAGCGCCGGCGGCGGCTCCTTGTGATCGTGTTTTTCGCCCATAAATCGCGACATTAGATTCTAAATAGCCCCGCGACACCTTAGAATAGCGGCCTTTGTTCGACCGGATCCCAGGAGCCCCTCAGTGGCCAATTTCCTGACACGCATTTTTGGCAGCCGCAACCAGCGACTGGTGCGTCAGTACTCAAAAACAGTGAGCCTGATCGGCGATTTCGAAGAGGGCCTGAAGGCGCTCGACGACGACGCGCTCAAAGCAAAGACAGCAGAATTCAGGGAACGTTACGCGACCGGAGAGAGCTTGCAGCAATTGATGCCAGAGGCGTTTGCTGTAGCTCGTGAGGCCTCTGTGCGGACCATGCAGATGCGCCCCTTCGATGTGCAGTTGATCGGCGGTATGGTTCTGCACGCCGGCAACATCGCGGAAATGCGTACTGGTGAAGGCAAGACCCTGATGGCGACATTGCCCGCATACCTGAACGCGATCAGCGGCGACGGCGTCCACATTGTTACGGTTAATGAGTATCTTGCACAGCGCGATGCCGAATGGATGCGGCCGGTTTATGAGTTTCTCGGCCTTACGGTGGGTGTGTCGAAGAGCGGCCAGACCCCGGAAGAGAAGCGCGCCGCCTATCAAAGCGATATTACCTACGCGACCAACAATGAATTGGGCTTCGATTATCTGCGCGACAACCTGGCGTTCTCGACCGCTGATAAAGCCCAGCGAAAGCTCAACTTCGCTATTGTCGACGAAGTTGACTCGATTCTTATTGACGAAGCCCGAACACCGCTGATTATTTCCGGGCCGGCCGAGTCGAGTACCGATTTGTACGCCAAGATCAACAAACTGATTCCAAAACTCCGTCGGCATGAAGAGACAGAGGATGCGATCAACTTCGATATCCAGGCGCACAAGGTTGTGTTGGCCGGCGAGGATTCAGCGGAGATGACGCTCGAAGAGGCTGTCAGCATCGCTGAAGACCGCGATGCCGATGTGGTGTTGACGTCCAAGGATGGCAAGCTTGCGAATTGCCGGCTGGTTACCAGGGGCGACTACACGGTCGACGAAAAGGCAAAGCAGGCGCACATTACCGAAGAAGGGCACTCGCGCGTCGAAGCCCTGATGACACAGGCAGGGCTGCTGGCTGAAGGCGAAAGTCTGTATGACGCAGCTAACATCAAGTTGTTGCATCATTTGGGTTCGGCATTGCGTGCGCACGCGATGTATCAGCGCGACGTCGACTACATCGTCAACGATGGCGAGGTTGTCATCGTTGACGAGTTCACGGGCCGCACGATGCCCGGGCGCCGCTGGGGCGATGGCCTGCATCAGGCGGTCGAAGCCAAGGAAGGCGTGTCGATCAAACAGGAAAACCAGACGGTTGCCTCGATCACGTTCCAAAACTACTTCAGACTCTATAACAATCTATCGGGCATGACCGGTACGGCGGACACTGAGGCGTTCGAATTTCAGCAGATTTACGGACTGGAAGTCGTTGTTATTCCGACGCACAAGGACATGATTCGCGATGATCAGCCGGACCTCGTGTATCTGACCGAAAAAGACAAGTTCGAGGCGATCATTGAGGACATTATCGATTGCAGCGAGCGCGGTCAGCCGGTTCTCGTCGGCACGACCTCGATCGAGGCTTCCGAGCTGCTGTCTTCCTTGTTGAAAAAACAGAAAATCGACCACGAGGTGTTGAACGCAAAACAGCACGAACGCGAAGCGCATATTGTGCAAAACGCCGGCCAGCCCGGCGCGATTACCATTGCTACCAACATGGCGGGTCGCGGCACGGATATCGTATTGGGCGGCAGTCTTGACGCGGCGAAGGTGAATGCCGGTGAGAAAGACGATATTGCGGAAATCGAGTCAGCCTGGAAGCTGCGGCACGAGCAGGTATTAGAGGCCGGTGGTCTGCATATCGTCGGCACCGAACGACATGAATCCCGGCGCATCGATAACCAGCTCAGAGGGCGCTCCGGGCGCCAGGGTGACCCCGGTTCGTCGCGATTTTACCTCTCGATGGAAGACACCCTGATGCGAATTTTCGGCGACCCGGAGCGCACCAAGCGCCTGCTGTCGCGCGCCGGGATGCGCGAGGGCGAGGCGATTGAGAGCAAGCTTCTGACACGCCAGATCGAGCGTGCACAGCGCAAGGTGGAGGCGCACAACTTCGATATTCGAAAGAATCTGCTCGAGTACGACGATGTCGCGAATGACCAGCGCAAGGTCGTTTATCACCAGCGTGCCGAGTTGATGGATGCTGATGAGATTGAAGAATCCGTAAGCGCTATTCGAGAAGAAGTGATAGCAATTACGGTAGAGCAGTACATTCCGCCCGGCAGCCTCGATGAGATGTGGGACGCCGAGGGCTTGAGTAAGGCGCTCGAGTCCGAGTTTGGCGTACAGGCGGATGTTACGCGCTGGATGCACGAGGACAAGACGCTAAACACCGAGGCTGTCGTCGAAAGGTGTATCGAGGCGGGTAGCAGTGCCTACGATGCCAAGGTGGCGAGCATTGGTGCCGAACTGATGCGTGGTGTCGAGAAGCAGGTCATGTTGCGGCAGCTTGACCACCACTGGAAGGAGCATCTCGCCGGCATGGACCATTTGCGGCAAGGTATCGGGCTTCGCTCCTATGCGCAGAAAAACCCGAAACAGGAGTACAAGCGTGAAGCGTTCGAAATGTTCGGTGCAATGCTTGAGCAGGTCAAACACGATACGATCAGCATCCTGTCGCGTATTCGCATCCAGGGTGAGGACGACCTGGCCGAGATGGCCGAGCGTCGACAGCCCGTCGACTCCATGAAGTTTCAACATGCCGAGGCGCCGACTCTGGGTGGCCAGCCGCAGGGCGGCCAGGCAGGGGGCGGTCAGCGGCAGGGCGCCGCTGCGCCGCCGCCGGTCGCGGAGCCGTTTGTACGCGGCGGCCGCAAGGTGGGTCGCAACGAACCTTGTCCCTGTGGTTCCGGCAAGAAATTCAAGCAGTGCCACGGCAAGCTCAACGCCTAGTGGAATTGCGATGAATCACTTCGATGTTGCGGCAGGAATACTGTGCGACGCCAAGGGTCGCATCCTGATTGCCGAACGTCTCGGCGACGGTCCATTTCATGGAATGTGGGAGTTTCCGGGCGGAAAGATTGCACCGGGTGAGTCGTCGCAGCGTGCGCTGTCGCGGGAGCTCGCGGAAGAGCTTGGAATCGAAGTTACTGCCTGTTCCTCGTTTATGAATCTGCGGCATGAGTATGACGATCGTATCGTGTCGATCGAGTTCTTCATTGTCAGCGAGTGGAACAGCGACCCGATCGGCCGCGAAGGCCAGGCGCTTCGATGGGTACCGTCGGAACTGTTGGATGCCGACGAACTGCTGCCGGCCGATGTGCCCGTGGTTGCAGCCTTAAAGCAGCGTCACTAGCGTAGGCCGCTAGCAGATCGAGAGCTGAAACGGCACGTCCGAACCGGTTTGTACGGCACGTTGTTCGACGGTCGACCACTCCAGAAAGCGTACTGTGAAGCGATGCTGACTGCCGCTGATTTCGGGGAACAGCGACGACCCCTGAGCAAGGCTTACTCGCAGTAAGCGACAGTTGCTGTCTTTCTGCATGGTGTGTTGGTACATGCCGTTGCTTGCCTGCTTTTCCGTCGGCTGCGCGCTCTCGCGAATCAACCAGAGTACCTCGGTGACGGCATCGCAGAGTGGCCGGATAGCCTGTATCCATTGAGCCATATCTTCTTGCCGTCGCTCGATCGGTTGACGCAGCCAATGGCTGTATTCGGGGAGATCGAATTCGCAGGTGCCACCCGGGATGGCGCTGCGGTGTTTGACGGCGTTCAGGAAGTCGCTGTCCTTGAGGGCTTGCAGGAATCCTGTACCCACCGTACTCAGCTCCTCGCGGCTGGCGGACAGGTTGTGCATCAGGTTGCCCAAACGGCCTCCGTCAACCCCTGTATGGCTCTGAAACCGCTCCAGTGCGCCAATTTGGTGATCGAGCTCACTGAGCACTTCGCTTCGTACATCGCCGCGTGAAAGGATGGCGAGGATCTCCAAAAGCGTGGAAATCGTGGCCCGCGTGGCCCAGTCGTCATCCCGCTCGCTGTTTTCCAGCATGGGGTGGTAGAGGAATTCGAGCCGGAGGAAGGTTCGCATACGCTCTGACAGGGGCTGCTCATAGTGTGCAGCTCCGGCGTCGGGCTGAGCGGCGATATTTCCGGCGGGTTTGGCCATTCAGCTATTTTGCGCTACGCGGTGGCGGCTGGCAAATGTGCGTGCTGCGTTGCTGTGGCCAACGCGTCAGTCACGTTAGAATACGCGCTGGCAGCTTACCGAGGTGATTCCGCACGATGACTATCCCTGGCCGTATGGGTGACGAAGACCAGTGGAGAAACCTTCCTTACATCGCAGCCTGGGCCGGGGTTTTTCTTGTGGCGGTAGCCGCTTATTGGCCGGGTCTGAGCGGTCCGTTCGTCCTTGACGATTTTGGTTCTATCGCCGCGCTTGGCGATCGAGGCGGCGTTGTTGACTGGGAGACTTTCAAGGCCTTCGTGTTCGGCGGTGCCACTGGCCCGACCGGTCGTCCTATATCGTTACTGAGTTTTCTGATCGATGCCAATAACTGGCCCGCCGATCCCTGGCCGTTCAAACGGTCGAACCTTGTTATTCACCTGCTTAACGGCAGCTTACTCGGCCTCGTGACGTACCGGATTTTGCGAACCGTGAACTATGCGGATAGTGATGCCAAATGGATTGCCGCATTCTCTGTCGCGTTTTGGCTGCTGCATCCATTCCTGATCTCAACAACCTTGTACGTCGTGCAACGAATGACGCAACTCTCGACCCTGTTCGTGCTGGCAGGTCTTGCAACCTACATCCATGGCCGATCCTTACTCGCCGCCGCGCCGATGCGGGCGTACCTGGCCATGAGCGCCGCTATCGGCTTTGCTACGCTGCTCGCGGTGTTCTCCAAGGAGAACGGTATTCTGTTGCCGCTGCTCATTGGTATTCTGGAGCTGACCATCTTCGCAAGCCAGCGGCCGCGGATACCGGACATTAACCGGTTTTGGCGTGCGGCGTTTATTGTACTGCCGGCTTTGGTCGTTGCGGTTTATGTTGGTGAGCGCGTTACGCGCGACACGTTTTTCGAAATCGTGCCTCCACGTGATTTCAGTATCTATGAACGGATGTTGACGCAACCGCGAATTCTTGTCGATTATTTGCAAAACTGGTTCTTCCCGAAGTTATACACGACCGGCGTGTTCCAGGATCATTTTCTGAAGTCGACGAATCTGTTGACGCCCGTCACGACGTTGATCGCGATCCTGTTTCACGCTGCGACAATAGCATTTGCTCTCGTCAATCGGCGCCGCTGGCCGATCGTCGCCTTCGCGATACTTTTCTTTTACGGTGGCCATATTCTGGAGTCCACGGTTATCAATCTCGAACTGTATTTCGAGCACCGTAACTACTTACCGGCTGCCTTTCTTTTCTTGCCGGTTGCTGTTTTGGCACGAAGGAAACTCCGACCCGGTACTTACTTCCTGGCCATGGTATTCGTTGTGCTGGCGATGGCCGGTTTCACCCGCTACTCGGCCAGTATCTGGGCCAGTTTTCCGAGCATCGTTGAGGCGTCGGCGCGGAAGGCACCGACCTCCGCGCGCGCGCAGGCGCAGTACTCGCTCATCTTGTTCAAGGCAGATCGGCACGCAGAGGCCCTGCAGGTTATCGATCAAGCGATAGAAAACTCTCCAACGTTCAAGCCGCTGCTCAACGTGAACCGGCTTGTCACTCTCTGCGATATGGGCCAACTGCAAGCGGCAGAGTTCGATACGGAGGCACGCGAGTTGTCGCAGGTTCCGTACGATGTCCGTTTAATCAGGGTTTATTCCGCGCTGGCGGGTTTGGTGGTCGCTGGCCGATGCCCGGAGATAGCGGCGACGCAACTGAGTGTCATGTTTACCCGGATGCTCGAGGTCCCGCGTAACGCAGATCCAACGTCGCTGGAGTATTCACAGATCAAGTACCTGATCGGGTTTTCATATGCTCACGCCCGCCAGCGACAAAAAGCCGCTGCGGCATTTGAAGACTCGCTCGAAGCGCAGCCCGGTGCAAGTCACGCTATGCTAATGGCGGCAGTGCTTGCGACCAACGAATTCGCAGCGGAGGCGTTGCATTTTTCCGACCAGGCTTTGTCACAGCTTGACGAGCAGGGGATATCGCCGTTTCGAGGCTCGCGCGTCAGCGAAGCAGATATCAGGGCGTTTCAGGCGACCGTTCGCGCGGATCTGGATGCGCTGCAAGATGCCGATATACCTCGTTCAGATTAATAACCTGATCGCGAAGACGCTGCAGGTCGGAGTCGTTTCGGATCACGTCATCGGCTATTGCCAGGCGTTCTTCGCGACTCGCCTGCGCCGCCAGGATTCGCTGCGCCTGCTGCCGTGTGTCGGCATCGCGGACCATGAGTCGTTCGATTTGCGTGTTTTCGTCGCAATCGACGACCAAAACACGATCGATGAACCGGAGCAGCCTGGAACCGACCAGCAACGGGATGACGATAATCTGGTAGGCGCCACCCGCAGCTGCTGACTGTCGCCGCGTTTCTTCCGCAATTCGCGGATGCAGTATGGCTTCAAGGTCAAGCCGTGCTATGTCATCTGAGAACACGAGCTCTCTGAGCTTACGTCGGTTGAGTTTGCCGGCGCGATCTATTATGTGATCGCCGAATCGCCGCGCGATTTGTTCGAGTGCGGGCCTTCCCGGCTCGACGACCTCGCGTGCTATCACGTCGGTGTCGATGATCGGCACGCCCAGGTCAGCGAACATTCGCTCGGCCGTGGACTTGCCGCTGGCTAT
Organism: Woeseiaceae bacterium; assembly: GCA_021773035.1. GTDB lineage: Bacteria > Pseudomonadota > Gammaproteobacteria > Steroidobacterales > Woeseiaceae > UBA1847. The sequence goes on along the minus strand of JAJFKU010000017.1, from coordinate 64,517 downwards.
GCCGCCGGTCAGCCCGACCCGGAATGTCTGTATGCCGTTGTCCGCAGTCACTTAGAGCATCAGGTCAAGATAGCTGGTCCTGATCGTCTCGCCCCACAGCATGGCGATCCAGCCGGCGGCGGCAAGGTAGGGTCCGAACGGAACCGGTTTGCTGCGATCCTGGCCGCGAAAAGCGATCATAGTGATGTTGATGAGGACGCCGACAACCGCTGACAGGAGAATAATGGCCGGCAACTGCTGCCAGCCCAGCCACGCGCCCAGGGCGGCGAGAAGCTTGAAATCGCCGTAGCCCATGCCGTCCTTGCCGGTTGCAAGTTTGAACAGCCAGAAGACGCTCCACAGAGACAGGTAACCGGCTACTGCACCGACAATCGCGTCCTTCGGCGCAATGAACAGCGTGTCGCTAGCGTCTACCGGATGCAACAAACTCATGATGAGGCCAAGCCACATAAGCGGTAATACGATCGAATCCGGGATTAACTGCGTGTCGGCATCGATCATCGCTATCGCGACCAGGGAGACGGTCAGAACAATAGCCATAAGCGCCTCCCAGCCGGCGCCAAAGTGCCAGGCGCAGCTTGCTGCCAGCAGGGCCGTCATCAGCTCTACGGCCGGGTAGCGGCCGGAGATCGGGGCTCTGCAATTTGCGCAGCGACCTCTCAGAAAGAGATAACTAAGCACCGGAATGTTCTGTAACGCCGTAATCAGCGACCCGCATTCCGGGCATCGCGAGCGTGGTGCGGCGAGGTCGAAGCGCCCCTCTGGCAGCTCTTGTTCGGGCGGCGATTTAGCAAGTTCGTCGGCCTGCTCGCGCCACTCGCGCTCCATCATTATTGGCAGTCGATGAATGACGACGTTCAGAAAGCTGCCGATGAGCAGCGAGAAAGCGAACACAATAACGATAAACAGCGGGGTCGACTCGCTGATCAGTTCAAGCATCCGAAGCCTCCGTCAGACGATCTGGCAACATACGAAAACGGCGTCCGGAGTGTCCTCCGAACGCCGCAGATTTGCAAACAGGGCTGAAGTCTCTTAAACAACCGCGCCCAGTTTGAAGATAGGCAGGTACATGGCAACGACGAGTCCGCCGACCAGCACGCCGAGAATCGCCATAATCATCGGCTCGAGCAGGCTCGAAAGGTTGTCGACGGCGTCGTCGACATCGGCTTCGTAGAAGTCGGCGACTTTACCCGACATTTCGTCGAGCGAACCGGACTCTTCGCCGACGGCGATCATCTGAATAACCATGTTCGGAAACAGGTCGGTGTTTTCCATCGCCTGTTGAAGTCGTTGTCCGGTTGCCACTTCGTCGCGCATCTGGAGTACGCCGGTTTCATAAACGATGTTGCCGGTCGCACCTGCGACAGATTCCAATGCTTCGACCAAAGGTACACCGGCCGCGAACATCGTCGACAGAGTTCGTGAGTATCGCGCGATAGATGCCTTTTGCAGAATGGGTCCGATTATCGGCGTCTTGAGCATCATGCGGTCCAGAAAATGCCGCATTGGCCGTGAGCGCTTCCTGAAGTAGAGGAATGTTGCGACCGCCGATCCGACAATGACTACGATATAGAAACCTTTCGCTCTCACGAAAGCCGACAGGTCAATAACCATGCGCGTAAACGTTGGCAGGTCGGCGCCGAATCCCCGGAATAGATCTTCAAACGAGGGTATAACGAAAATCAAAAGAATGGTCGTCACGACGAATGCTACTACCAGTACTGCAGCCGGGTAAGTCAGCGCCTTCTTGATTTTTTTCTTGATCGCCTCGGTTTTTTCCTTGTAGGTGGCAATCTTGTCGAGCAGCGACTCAAGCGCACCTGCCTGTTCACCGGACTCAACGAGGTTTACGAACAAATCGTCGAAATACAGCGGTTGTTTGCTCAGCGCTTCGGCCAGTGAACTACCACCTTCGACATCGCTTTTGATCGCGAGAATGAGTTTCTGCATTGCAGCGTTTTCGTGCCCGCTGCCAACGATTTCAAACGCCTGCACCAGCGGAATACCGGCGGCCAGCATCGTGGCGAGTTGGCGGCTGAAAATCGAGATGTCGCCGGTCGTTATCTTGCCGCCGCCAGCAAACAGACCCTTGCTCTGTTTTTTGATGCGCGTTGGCACCACGCCCTGGCGGCGCAGGTCGGCCCGTACCTGAGCTTCGTCGTTGGCGAGGCTCTTGCCCTTGATTCTTTTTCCGTTTCTGTCGGTTCCTTCCCACAAAAAAGGCGTGCTTGCTGCTACTGCTGTATTGGCCATCTTTCTCGTCCGTTATCCCGGTTTTCCGGGCAAAAACCTACTCAATGGTAACCCGATTGACCTCTTCAAGGCTGGTAACCCCGTCCTTGACTTTGTTCAATCCGGCCTGTCGTAAATCGATAACCCCTTCCTCGTACGCCTGATCGGCTATCTGAATGGCGTTGCCGCCTTCCATGATTATCCGGCCCATGATCTCCGATACTTCCATCACCTGGAAAATACCAAGTCGCCCTTTATAACCGCCGTTGCAGGATTTGCAGCCCTTGGGCGCAAATATCGTAACGCCGGCGTCCAGTTCCGCCGCGGAGAAACCCTCTTTTTCCAGCGCTTCTCTCGGAATGTCGATGACTTCCTTGCAGCTGTCACACAGGCGTCTTGCCAGGCGCTGCGCAATGATCAGGCTGACCGACGTGGCGATCGCATAGGGCTTGACGCCCATATCGACCAGGCGCGTTAGTGTTTTCGGTGCATCGTTGGTGTGCAGCGTGGACAACACCAGGTGGCCGGTCTGCGCAGCCTTGATGGCGATCTCGGCCGTTTCCAGGTCGCGAATCTCACCGACCATGATTACGTCCGGGTCCTGGCGCAGGAAAGCTTTCAATGCAGAGGCGAACGTCAGGCCCACTTTCGGGTTTACGTTGACCTGGTTAATACCGGGAAGGTTGATTTCCGCCGGGTCTTCGGCCGTTGAGATATTACGGTCCGCCGTGTTGAGGATGTTCAGGCCGGTGTAGAGCGAGACGGTCTTACCCGATCCGGTGGGCCCCGTGACAAGAATCATTCCGTAGGGTTTGGCGAGATGTTTCTCGTACAGTGCCCGCTGCTGATCGTCGTAACCCAGCACTTCAATGCCGAGTTTGGCGCTGGACGGGTCCAGGATTCGCAGTACGATTTTCTCGCCAAATAAGGTGGGGCAGGTGTTGACACGGAAATCGATGGCGCGGTTCTTGGAAAGACGCATTTTTATGCGGCCATCCTGCGGTACGCGTCGCTCGGCTATATCCATACGGGACATGACTTTCAGGCGAGCACACACTTTGTTGGACAATATGACGGGCGGCTGCGCAACTTCCGAAAGAACGCCATCGAGCCGCGTGCGGACACGGAAGGTCTTCTCGTAAGGCTCGAAGTGAACGTCAGATGCGCCGCGTTTGATCGCGTCAAGTAATACCTTGTTGACGAAGCGAACGACAGGCGCGTCCTCGACGTCATCGCGATGATCGTCTTCCTGATCATCGTCTTCGCCCGTGACGTCCAGATTTTCGAGATCGAAGTCGTCGTCGTCGAGCCCGGACATGCTTGTATCCACGGCCTCGATCGCCTTGTTGATACGTTCTTCGAGCTTATCCTGTTCGACGACCACCGGATCGATACGCAGGCTGGTCGCAAACTTGATGTCGTCGATTGCCTGCAGATTGGTCGGGTCGGAGATGCCGAGGAAAATCCGCTGGCCGCGTTTTACGAGCGGCAGGACCCGGTGCTTGTTGATCAGTTTCTGGTCTACCGCCCGGATGACGTCGAGATCGATTTCGACAGCGTCCAGATCCAGCAGCGGTACGCCGAACTCGTGGGATGCTGCGACGGCTATCGCGCGGGCATCGGCCAGTTCCTGGTTGACCAGGTAGGCGATCAGCGGAATACGTTCCTTCTTGGCGGCCTCAGAGGCTTCCTGAAGCTGGACTTCAGAAATAATACCGTCTTGCACCATGCGCCGGGGCAGGCCCGCAAGATTGGTCTGTGAAGCTGTTGCCGCCATATTTCAAAACTGTCGCTAGTATCCCAGCGTTACAGTCTCACCGATCCAAGTACCCGATTCAACTGGATTTTGTGCGGTCGTTCACAGTTACGGAATTTGATTAAGTAAAACGGCGATTATTGCCCGTGCGGGCGACGATGAAGCGATTTTCGGCGGCCCGGCATCAAGGGCGGCAGGCCGATGGCATGTAGCGCGTTTCAAGGGTTGGCGCCAGGTATGCCGCTGAATTCCCCGCCCCATCGGTCAGTTCGACAGCGCCGCCGCCAGGCGCCGCTGCTGACCCACAGCGCCAGATAATGCCGCCGCCGGCTATCAGATAAGGGGTGAAAGAGATGATATCGCCGATAACGTCGGCATGAGCATCGTTGCCCATCATGACGTCGAGGCGGCCATTGAGTATATCGACCTGCGATACGTAGCGACCACGCGTGTCAGTCGGTGCGGCTGTCATGCCGGCTTCCGCTCGACCGGCAGGTGGTCGTCCGGTGGTGTTGAACGCGTCGACGATGGGTACCTTTGCGTGGGCGGCCATATTGAGAGCTTCGGCGACCTGCGCACGCACCGTATAAGTCTGGTAGGCAGACACCGCAAGCGAGGCGAGAATAGCGATTATTGCGACAACAATCATCAGTTCGATCAGCGTGAAGCCTTTCTGATTTGCCGTAATGCCTGTCTGCATGGCTGTCTCCTTATCCCGCTTACGAACTGTGTCGTTAAAACCGAAAAAGCCCCGGTCAAGACCGGGGCTTTTCGTCGATCTTCTTACGGCTGAACGATTCAAATCAATCGAACAGGGCCGTCTTTATCGGCAGGTTGCCGGACGGTACTTGGCAGCAATAGAGGCACCGGCACCACCAGCGGGGCAAGACCATTCGACGCTGCCTGCATTGGTTACCGGAGACAGCCGTAGCAGCCCGTCCTGGATATTCGGATGCGCATCGGTGCCCGCAGCACCGTATTGCACCGTAATTATTCCGCCAGCTACCGTGACGGATGCTGTGTACTTGCCGCTGATGCTGGTCGCCACAGAGATACCCGCCGTGGCGTTATCAGCCGGGAAGACTCCCCTGTCCATCGTGAACTCCGATACGGCAGCCTTGGCTCCGCCCGCGAGCGTGATGCCTTCAGAGACCTGTGCGCGAATCGTGTAATCCGAGTAAGCCGGAATAGCGATTGCCGCCAGGATGCCGATGATCGCTACCACGATCATCAGTTCGATAAGTGTAAAACCCTGTTGCTTCTTCATCTCGTAATCTCCATGAATTTTGAGAGTATTCAAAAACGAACGGCGAAATCGCCTGTACGGGAGATAAAGCAAGCGTCGTGCCAGTTTTTGCTGTGTTGGCATAACTCTTTGTTTCATTGTGCTTTTTCGTTTCTTAACCATGAGCGGCGTCTGCGATAGCTGACAAAGAGCGAGTACGGATTGTCACTTTGTTGTCAGTTACTGACAATTATTGTCAGTCGATGCCGAGCTTTTTGATGCGGTATCTCAACTGCCTGAACGACAGGCCCAGCAGCTTGGCGGCTGCCGTCTTGTTATAGCGGGTTTTCTCGAGCGCCTCAACAATCGCCTGGCGCTGCACATCCTCCACCTGTTCGCCCAGTTTTCCCGAAACGGTAGCGCCTTTTTCTGCAGACTCCCGCATATGCAGGTCCGAGGGCTGAATGACGCCGCTGGTGCACAAGGTCACAGCGCGTTCGAGCATGTTCTCAAGCTCCCGAACATTACCCGGAAACGAGTAAGTGAGCAGCGCGTCGCGGGCGTCGTCTCCAAGAGAGACTAAGGCGTTGAGCCGCTCGAGAATATGCCCGGCCAGCAGCAAAACGTCGTCACCGCGTTCGCGCAGCGACGGGACGTTCAGCTCTATGACGTTGATGCGATAATAAAGGTCTTCTCGGAACTCGCCGGCCGTTACCATGGCCGAGAGGTTCTGGTGGGTCGCCGAGAGTATGCGAACGTCAACGAGTTCTTCCTTGGACGCACCCACCGGCCGCACCGTTTTCTCCTGTATGACACGCAGCAGCTTGACCTGCATGGCAAGCGGCAGATCCGCGATTTCGTCCAAAAACAGCGTACCGTCCTCGGCGCACTGCAGCAGGCCGGCCTTGTCATTGATGGCGCCGGTGAAACTGCCTTTGCGGTGGCCGAAAAACTCGCTTTCCATCAGTTCAGCCGGAATGGCACCGCAGTTCACGGGAACGAAGGGTCCACCCGCCCTGGGGCCGCTGTCGTGAATCAGCCTGGCGACGAGTTCCTTGCCGGTGCCGGATTCGCCGGAAATATGTACCGGAGCCTGCGACCGGGCTACCCGTTCGATCATGCCGCGCAGCTCCAGCATGCGCGACGATTCGCCGAGGAGCTGGGAGTCCTGATCCGAAGCGCTGTTGATTCGCAGCGCGTTTTCGACAATGTTGCGCAGATTGCCGAGATCCAGTGGCTTGGAAACAAAGTCGAAGGCTCCAAGCTTCAGTGCCTGTACGGCGGTTTCGACGTTGCCGTGGGCTGTAATAACCGCGACCGGAACGCCCGGAGCCTGATTTTGCATCCACTCGACCAGCTCAAGGCCGTCGCCATCGGGCAGCCGCATGTCGGTCAGACAGATATCGAACTGCCGGCTACTCAACAGTGCTTTAGCGCCGGCGACGTCCGCGGCGGTTTCGGTCCGCACGTCCATGCGCTCCAGAGTCAGGCTCAGCAGTTCGCAGATATCCGGCTCGTCGTCGATGATCAGGGCAAGTGGCTGATTCATTATTAATCCTGTGTATCCCAGCGATCAGGGTCGGCAAATACGATACGAAAGATACTGCCTCCGCCGGGCCGGTCAAGGTAGACAAGCGTCGCGCGGTTCAATTCACACAATTCCCGGGATATATAAAGCCCCAGTCCGGTACCGCCGGAACGCGCCGTAAAGAAGGGTTCGAATATCTTGTCCGCGGTTGCTTTGTCGACGCCGAGACCGCAGTCGAGCACCTCTATATAGGGGCGTCCCTGGCCGGGCATACGCCCTCCCTGGACCTCGACCAGTATGCCGCCGGTCTCGCTGGCATACTTGACGGCGTTGTCACACAGGTTCCACAGGATCTGGCGCAGATGGCTGCGGTCCATTCGTACTCCGATCTCGGCCGGTATTCTGCCAATCGTGAATTCGCCTTCCTGCAGTTCCAGCGTCTTCGTGAACTCTTCGCCGAAATCGTCCAGCCACTGCTTTAGCTCCAGAAGCTCCGGCTGGCCTGATTCTCTTCTCGACAGTTGCAGCACATTGTCAATGATATGGCTGACTCGGCTGGAATGCGTCTGAATGATCTCCGTGAGGCGAATATCGTCCTCGCTCAGGGCCCGAGATTCACTGAGTAGCTGTGCCGCATGGCTCATGGCACCGACCGGATTTCTGATTTCGTGCGCAATACTCGCACTGAGGCGACCCAGCGAAGCGAGTTTTGACTGCTGTACCCGGGCGTTCATCAGGCTGACATCTTCCAGAAAGATCAATATAGGACCGATGCGTTGGCCGTCTCGTCCCAGCGGCGCCAGATGCGCGGTGATACGAGCGTTTTCGCCTTCTGTTATAAGCGTGAACTCCGGGTGCGAAGACATCGTGTTTTTCGTGCGCCAGTCCTGTATGTACTCGCCGAGCGGCTTGAAGGCGTCCACGATCGATGTGCCGGCGACGGTGCTCTCGGAACCCAGCAGGCGATTGGCTGAGCTGTTGATCAGCCTGACATCGTCGTTGGCATCGACGACGACGATGCTCTCGCGCAGGTGCTGCACGATGTACTGATTCAGTTCGGACAGGTTCTTGAGATCGACGCCAAACTGACGCGCCAGCGCTTCGCTGGCCTGGATTCGGCGCGCCAGCGGCTGTGCGGCGAGGGCCATCGCAAAAATAATGCCACTCAGAATCCCGGCAGCCGGGTAATTGGTCGGTGCGGCAAGGCCAGAGAGCTGAGACAGCGCCTGCTGGCCGAGAATCGCAAAGGTCGCAAGGGCAGCCAGCAGTGTCGGATATCGCGGCGGCAATACCAGGCTGCCGGCGCCCACAAAAATGATGAGCAGGCCGCCGATACCACTTGAAACGCCGTTGCTGGCATGCAAAATCGAAACAATCGCGAGGATATCGACGATGATCGAGGCGATAGCAAGGGCGGAGTACGGAACCCAGCGCTGTCGTAGCGATACAGCGGATAAAACAGCGAAAACGAGGTAGCCGGCCACCGTTGCCAGGTACAGGGTGGGATTCGCATGGCCGAAGAAGCGCGGATCGGACTTCGCGAAAAACAGGCCGAGCAGCGCAACGCAGATCAGTATCCGAAAGCCATTGAGCGTGACGAGTACCCGCCAGCTCAGGTCCGGTTCTTCTGTTGCCTTTTGTATCAGCGCGTCCCGGCTGCTGCGGAGGGTCCGTTTCAGGGGAGGGTCGATCTGTGCCTCGGTCATGCGCGAATTGTAGACTGAATATGGACTTCGGTCCCGCAAACCTACAAAATACGCCGTCTTTTTCGCGGCGACCGCGAAACCCCTCTACCTACATAAGAAAAGCAATGAATCTTCACGAATATCAATCAAAACGATTGTTTGCCGATTACGGCATTGCTGTACCGCGCGGGATACCGGCCGAGTCCGCAGACGCGGCCGTCAAAGCGGCTGAGGAACTGGGCGGCGATCTCTGGGTCGTCAAGGCACAGGTTCATGCCGGTGGTCGTGGCAAGGCGGGCGGTGTCAAGCTCGCCAGGACACTCGACGAAGTTCGCGACTATGCGGCCGGCATGCTCGGGATTCAGCTGGTGACACACCAGTCGGGTCCGGAAGGCTTGCCTGTCAATGTGGTGTACGTCGAGGAAGGTTCCGAGATCGATCGCGAACTGTATCTGAGTATGCTGGTCGACCGTGAGGTGAGCCGCATATCGTTCATAGCGTCCGCAGCGGGCGGCATGGACATTGAGAAGGTCGCCGAAGAAACACCGGAGCAGATTTTCTCGGTGAGCGTATCGCCGGACGCCGGCTTACAGGACTATCAGGCGCGCCAGCTTGCTTTCGGCCTGGAACTCGACAAGCGGCAGATGCGCCAGTTTGGCGATCTGTTGAAAAAACTCTACCAGCTGTATCTCGATACCGATGCCAGCCTTATCGAGGTAAACCCGCTGATTACCAATAAAGCCGGCGATGTCATTGCCCTTGACGGCAAGATCAATATCGATGGCAGCGCGCTGTTCCGTCAGCCCGCGATAGCCGAGCTGCGCGACCCGAGCCAGGAAGACGAGGCGGAACGCAAGGCGGCCGAGCACGACCTCAACTACGTGTCTCTCGACGGCAATATCGCCTGCATGGTGAACGGTGCGGGTCTCGCGATGGCAACGATGGACCTGATTAAGCTGCACGGTGGCGAGCCGGCCAACTTTCTGGATGTGGGTGGTGGTGCGACGGCAGAGCGGGTCTCCGAGGCCTTTAAGCTGATTCTCTCGAACGACAACGTTGCGGCAATCCTCGTCAACATCTTCGGCGGTATCGTGCGCTGCGACCTGATCGCCGAGGGCATTATCAGTGCCGTGAAGGATGTGGGTGTCAGCGTGCCGGTCATCGTGCGCCTGGAAGGTACCAACGTAAACAAGGGTCGTGAGCTGCTGGCAAACAGCGGACTCGACATCATCGCCGCCGAGGATCTGACCGACGCCGCCAAGAAAGCCGTTGCTTCGGCTGCCTGACAACAAGTTCTGACGAGACGTTTTAATGAGTATTTTGGTCAACAAAGACAGCAAGATTATCTGCCAGGGCATCACCGGCAATCAGGGCTCGTTTCACACTGAGCAGTGTATCGAGTACGGCACCAAAGTCGTTGCCGGCGTAACGCCGGGGCGCGGCGGCTCTGAGCATCTCGGTGTACCGGTTTACAACACCGTGCAGACGGCGGTTGCCGAAACCGGCGCGAATGTCAGCATGATCTACGTACCGCCGCCATTTGCAGCCGACGCGATTCTCGAGGCGGCCGACGCCGGTGTCGAACTGGTTGTCTGCATCACGGAAGGCATCCCTGTTAACGACATGGTCAAAGTGAAGTCGGCATTGCGCGATTACGACTGTCGCCTGATCGGTCCGAATTGCCCGGGCATCATTACGCCGGAAGAATGCAAAATTGGCATCATGCCGGGCTTTATTCACCAGCGCGGGCGTATCGGTGTTGTCTCGCGGTCGGGAACGCTGACTTACGAAGCGGTCTATCAAACGACAACGAACGGTCTGGGGCAGAGCACCTGTATCGGTATTGGTGGCGACCCGGTGCGTGGCATGAACTTTATCGATTGCCTCGAGTTGTTCCAGGCCGACCCGGATACCGACGGCATCATCATGGTCGGCGAAATCGGCGGTACGGATGAGGAAGCCGCAGCTGAGTTTATTCAAAGCAACGTGAGCAAGCCGGTCGTTGCGTACATCGCGGGCGTCACAGCGCCTCCCGGCAAACGCATGGGACACGCGGGCGCGATTATCGCCGGCGGCAAAGGCACGGCCGAAGACAAGTTCAAGGCGCTGGATGCTGCCGGCGTTGCGACCGTGAGATCGCCGGCAGAACTGGGTTCGAAAATGCAGGAAGTTATCGGCGACTGAAGAAAACCCGGCCCGAACAACACGATGAACCCTAATGTCAAAGTCGCACTGGCCCAGGTTGACCTGGCCGTTGGCGATGTTGCGGGTAATGTGCAGAAGATTGTCGACTACGCCGCGCGCGCGCGCGACGAGATGCGCGCGGATCTCGTGGTTTTCCCGGAGCTCAGTGTTTGCGGCTACCCGCCCGAAGACCTGCTGCTGCACGCCGGACTCAGACACGGTGTCGAAAAAGCCGTCGCTGAGATTCGCAATCGCGTATTCGGGATCGCCGTGTTGATCGGATTTCCCGAGTATAAAGGCGACGACATCTACAATTCCTGTGCCGTTTTCAATGACGGCAAAGTCCTCGCGCATTACCGTAAACAACTGTTGCCGAACTACAGCGTTTTTGACGAGGAGCGCTACTTCAAGCGCGGTAAGGAGGCGGCCGTATTTGCGCTCAATGGGGTTCGTATCGGCCTGAACATCTGCGAGGATGTATGGAGTCGGGGGCCACTGGCGTCGAGTCGGAGCGCGGGCGCCGAATGCATCATCGCGATCAACGGTTCCCCCTACGAGTTGGGCGCTCAGTCGAACCGGGAGTCGCAGCTTCGGCAGCGCATTTCGGAGACCCAGATTCCCGTGGTCTACGTCAACATGGTCGGGGGTCAGGACGAACTGGTGTTCGATGGCGGTTCGTTCGTCATGGACGCCAATGGCGAGATATGTTTTCGAGCGCCGGCATTTGACGAAGGACTGCATGCCATTACGCTCAGGGCCTCAGCATCCGGTGTGATTCCCGAGTCCGGTTCCTGCGAGGCCGATCTCGGTGTCGAGGCCAGTGTCTACAAGGCACTCGTTACGGGCACGAGCGACTACATACGTAAACACGGTTTCCCCGGCGTGGTCCTCGGCCTTTCCGGTGGCATCGACTCGGCGCTGGTTGCGGCAATCGCCTGCGATGCCGTTGGCGCGGATCGTGTGCGTGCGGTGATGATGCCGTTTCGCTACACATCGGATATGAGCCAGGAAGACGCGGCGAAACAGTCGCGGACGATGGGTTTCGGTTACGACGTCATACCGATAGGGCCGATGTATGAAGCCACTATCGCGCAATTGGCCCCCGTACTCGGTGAGCGCGAGCCGGATGCGACGGAGGAAAATATTCAGGCGCGGTGTCGCGGTTTGCTGCTGATGGCGATCTCGAACAAGACCGGCCGTATGCTGCTCTCGACGGGTAATAAGAGCGAAATGGCGGTCGGCTATGCAACCCTGTACGGCGATATGGCGGGCGGCTTTGCGCCGATTAAGGATTGCAGCAAGACGATGGTTTATCGACTCGCACGCTATCGCAACAGCCTTGGCGATGCTATTCCTGAGCGGGTCATAACGCGCGAGCCCTCGGCTGAGCTGAGACCGGATCAGAAGGACAGCGATTCGCTGCCGGACTACGCCATTCTCGATCCTATTCTCGAGGCTTTTATCGAAGAAGATCTATCGGTAGCGGAAATTACCCGGCGAGGCTTCGATCGCGATACCGTCGTGCGCGTTCTGGAAATGGTGAAGCGCAATGAATACAAGCGGCGTCAGGCGCCGCCCGGAGTGCGTATCAGCGGCCGGGCGTTCGGTCGCGACTGGCGCTATCCCATTACCTCCGGTTACAGATTTCCGCGTACATAAACCGGCCGTTGACGGCTAGCCATCGTTGGGGAAATTGCTGTCCAGGACTCGTCGTGCGTCCGCCGCCAGATCGGTCATGCCGAGTTTGTCGTAGGCCGCTACCATGATCTGCAGCGATGTTCTGTTGCCGGTAGCGCCATTGTAGGCTTCGAGCGCGGCCCTGGCCCGATTTGCCGCCGCGATGTAAGCGCCGCGGCGCAAATAGTAGTCGGCAACGTGGTTCTCGTAGTCGCACAGGCGTTCTTTGATCGCGAGCATGCGCTGTTCGGCATCGGCCGAGTATTCGCTGTCCGGATAACGCTCGACGAGGCGCCGCAGTGTCGTGTAGGCGAGATCCACCTCGATGGGCGGGCGCTTGGTCGTATCACGCTTGAACCAGCGTTCCAGGAATCCGGCCTGACTCTCATAGTAAGAGAGCCCCTTGATATAGAGTGCATAGTCGACGCGCGCGTGTATGGGGTTTTCCCGGATAAAAGTGTCGGCAGTTTCAATCGCCTGCTCACGCTCGCCGCTCTGGTAATAGGCGTGTAACAGCTCAAGCTGGATCTGGCGGGAAAGATCGCTGAATGGGTAGCGGGCCTGGATAGCTTCGAAAATCTGAATGCCCTTGCGATAGTTTTTGCGGGCAATGGATTCTTGCGCAGTTTCGTAGGCCTCGGTGATGTTCTGGACCTCGGTCTGGACCTCGTCGTTGCCGGCGCAGGCCAGCAGGCTGCCGCTAAGCAGGGCGACTACGAGCAACCTTGGGAGTCGCCGCGCGTGTCGAAAAAATACCGGGTTGAGTCGTGCTTTACGTTGCATACTGTCGTCTTTCTCTGGGTGTCGCCAAAGCCGTCGGGGCGATTGTCTTGGAGATTTAAGGTCGGCGAGTATACCGTAAACTAGAGCCTAATCATGAGTGCCGAAAAGCAAATTGCCACGATACCCGCCGAGTTCGCTGGCCTGAGATTGGACCAGGCGCTGGCGCGTATGTTTCCTGAGTATTCGAGGAGTCGCCTCAAGGACTGGCTCCTGAGCGGCGCGATCACGGTGCAGGATGGGCCGAAACGGCCACGTGACGCTGTTTCCGGCGGTGAGCGGGTCAGCCTGGAGCCGCAGGCCGAGATCAATGTCAGGGCCGAAGCAGAGCCGATTACGCTTGCTATCAGCTACGAAGACGACGACTTGCTGGTGGTCAACAAACCTGCCGGTCTGGTGGTTCATCCGGGGGCCGGGAACGCCGCCGGGACCCTGATGAACGGGCTTTTGCACCATGCTCCGGCGCTCGAGGAAGTGCCGCGTGCGGGTATCGTGCACCGCCTGGACAAGGACACCAGCGGTTTGCTGCTGGTGGCGAAGACCCTGACGGCGCATACGGCACTTGTTCGACTGCTCGCCGATCGCGACATATCCAGACACTATCTTGCCGTTTGCAACGGTGTCCTGACCGGCGGCGGTACGATCCGCGAGCCGCTTGCCCGGCATCCCGTCGACCGCAAACGACAGAGTGTGCAGCAGAACGGCAAACCTGCCGTGACGCATTACACGGTGAAAGAGCGCTTTGCCGCCTTCACCTACGTCAGCGTGCAGCTCGAAACCGGGCGCACCCACCAGATTCGGGTGCATTTCGCCCACCGCCGCCACGCGCTCGTCGGCGACCAGGTCTATGGCGGCCGGCTGGCCCTGCCCAAGGGCGCGACCGATGAACTGATCCAGGTGCTGCGACACTTCAAACGACAGGCGCTGCACGCAGCACGGCTGACCTTCGAGCATCCGGTCAGCGGGCAGGTACTCGATCTGGAGATCGATCCGCCGAAAGATTTCCAAACGCTGATCGACATCATGCGCCGGGGCTTTGGTGAAGTCTGATTGCATTATCGCCGACTGGCCGGCACCGGAAAACATCGTTGCCGGCACGACCCTGCGCAACGGCGGTATCGACGACGTAAACCTGCCGGGTGATCCCTGTTGGCTTAAACAGATGCACGGCGCCGACGTCGTGACAGCCGGCGCTTTCAAGGCCCCACCTGCTGCGGATGGCTCCGTCAGCCGTTCCGCGGCAACCGTATGTGTTATCAGGACCGCCGATTGCCTGCCGGTCCTGCTGTGTTCGACAGACGGCGGGACGGTTGCCGCCGTGCATGCCGGCTGGCGCGGGCTGGCCGCCGGTGTTATCGAGAATGCGGTGGCGAAGATGGCGGTGAGTCCGGGCGAGGTGCTGGCCTGGCTCGGGCCGGCGATATCTCAGCCTTCGTTCGAAGTCGGGGGCGAGGTCAGGGACGCGTTTCTCGCCGTCCACACAGAGGCCGAGTCCTGTTTTGAGGTCAACGACAAGGGTCGTTGGCAGGCAGATTTGTACCGCCTTGGGCGCCTTCGGCTGGTCGCCGCCGGTGTGAGCGAAGTCTATGGCGGTGGATTTTGTACCTTTATCGATGAACACCGTTTTTATTCGTATCGACGCGATCCCGATTGCGGTCGCCTGGTGAGTTTCATTGGACTGCAGGCCCCTTGAAATCGACCTCGCAGCCGCAATTTATGGGGCAGTTTAGGGCGATGCCGATAAACGGCTTTGGGAGTTCAGGATGCGTTTGGACAAACTGACAAGTAAATTTCAACTGGCGCTTGCTGATGCGCAGTCGCTGGCCGTGGGCCAGGATCATCAGTTCATTGAGCCGGCCCACCTGATGGTGGCTTTGCTCGACCAACAGGGTGGCAGCATCCGCGGTCTGCTGACCAAGGCCGGTGTCAACGCGAATCTGCTGCGCTCGCAGCTGGGCGATGCCATCGACCGCCTGCCGAAAGTAGAGGGTGCCGGCGGTGAGGTTCATATCGGTAACGATCTGAGCAAACTCTTTAATATCACCGACAAATTCGCGCAGGAACGCGAGGACCAGTTCATTTCGAGCGAGTTGTTCGTACTGGCCGCTCTCGATGCGAAATCGCCGCTGAAGGCAACGCTGGAACAGGCCGGCGCCGTGAAGGGCGCGGTCGAGAAGGCCATTGACGAACTGCGCGGCGGACAGCAGGTGAACGACCCCAACGCAGAAGATACACGCCAGGCGCTGGAGAAGTTTACGATCGATCTGACCGAGCGGGCGGAACAGGGAAAGCTGGACCCGATCATCGGCCGCGATGACGAGATTCGTCGCACGATCCAGATATTGCAGCGCCGCACGAAGAACAACCCGGTCCTTGTCGGTGAGCCCGGCGTCGGCAAAACCGCGATCCTCGAAGGCCTCGCACAGCGCATCGTTAACAACGAAGTCCCTGAAGGCCTGCGCGGCAAGCGCATTCTGTCACTCGATATGGGCGCGCTGATCGCTGGTGCCAAGTTTCGCGGTGAATTCGAAGAGCGGCTCAAGGGCGTGCTCAGCGACCTGTCGAAGCAGGAAGGCCAGGTCATCCTGTTCATCGATGAATTGCACACGGTGGTCGGCGCCGGAAAGGCGGAAGGTTCGATGGACGCCGGCAACATGCTAAAGCCGGCGCTTGCCCGCGGTGAGCTGCACTGCGTCGGCGCGACGACGCTGAACGAGTACCGCCAGTACCTGGAAAAGGACGCAGCGCTTGAGCGGCGGTTTCAAAAAGTGCTGATTGAAGAACCGACGGTCGAGGATACGATCGCGATTCTGCGTGGCCTCAAGGAACGCTACGAGGTTCATCACGGCGTTGAAATTACCGACCCGGCGATCGTGGCCGCCGCGACCCTGTCACATCGCTACATCAGTGACCGGCAGTTGCCCGACAAGGCCATCGACCTCATTGACGAGGCCGCGTCGCGCATCCGCATCGAAATCGATTCGAAGCCGGAAGAAATGGACCGTCTGGAGCGGCGCATTATTCAGCTCAAAATCGAGCGCGAGGCTTTGAAGAAAGAGTCGGACGACGCGTCGGCAAAACGCCTGCTCGATATCGAGTCGCAGCTTGGCGGGCTGGAAAGGGAGTTCGCCGATCTCGATGAGATCTGGAAGTCCGAGAAAGCCGCGATGCAGGGCGCGACACATATAAAGGAAGAGATCGAACGGGCACGCCTCGAACTCGAGACGGCGCATCGGGCGAACGATCTCGCACGTATGTCAGAGCTGCAGTACGGCCGTATTCCCGAGCTGGAAAAGCAGCTCGAAGACGCCATGCAGGTCGAGCACAGGGAAAACACCCTGTTGCGCAACAATGTGACAGAGGAAGAAGTCGCCGAGATCGTCTCGAAGTGGACCGGTATTCCGGTCAGCAAAATGCTGGAAGGCGAAAAAGACAAGCTGCTGCAGATGGAATCGGTCGTGCAACAGCGGGTCGTCGGCCAGCAGGAAGCCGTCACCGTCGTCGCGAACGCGATTCGTCGCTCGCGGGCGGGCCTGTCCGATCCGAAGCGCCCGATCGGTTCATTCCTGTTTCTTGGTCCTACCGGTGTCGGTAAGACCGAGCTGACCAAAGCACTCGCCGACTTCATGTTCGATACGGACGAGGCGATGGTGCGGCTGGATATGTCGGAGTTCATGGAGAAGCATTCCGTGGCGAGGCTGATCGGAGCGCCTCCAGGTTACGTCGGTTATGAAGAGGGCGGCTATCTCACAGAGGCAGTTCGTCGCCGCCCGTATTCCGTCATTCTTCTTGACGAAGTGGAAAAAGCGCATCCGGATGTATTCAACGTATTGCTGCAGGTGCTGGACGATGGGCGGCTGACCGACGGTCAGGGCCGCACCGTCGATTTCCGCAATGCGGTTATTGTTATGACGTCAAACCTCGGCTCGCAGCTGATTCAGGAGATGGCGGGCGAGGACAATTACGAGGCGATGAAGGGCGCGGTCATGGAGGTCGTCGGCAGTCATTTCCGGCCGGAGTTCATCAATCGAATCGACGATCTGGTCGTGTTTCACCCGCTGGGGCGCGAGCATATCCGCAAGATCGTGGATATTCAGCTGGGTTATCTGCACGACCGCCTCGCTGAGCGCGATATGCGAATCAGCCTGTCCGAAGCGGCCCGGGACAAGCTCGCGGACGCAGGCTTCGACCCGGTTTACGGTGCGCGGCCCCTGAAGCGGGCTATCCAGCAGCAGGTCGAGAATCCGCTGGCTCAGGAGATCTTGCAGGGCAAGTTCAAGCCCGGCGATCTGATCGAGGTTGGCGTCGAGGACGACCGGCTGGAGTTTCAGAATGCCGCGTGACCGGCGCGGCTTCTGAGATATAATGCGCGACCTTCGGCGACCAGGTAGAGACGGAGTTTTTTGATGCCGATTTATGGATACGCCTGCAAGAGTTGCGAACATTCGTTCGATGCCTTGCAGAAAATTAGTGAACCCAGACTGGTTGACTGCCCGGAATGTGGCGAGGCTGCGCTGCAAAAGCAGCTGTCCGCGCCCAAGTTTCGCCTGAAGGGCAAGGGCTGGTACGAGACCGACTTCAAGACCGGCGACCAGCGCAATATCGCCGGCGACTCGGATAAGAAACCGGATAGCAAGAAATCGGAGAAATCGGAGAAATCGGAGAAATCGGACAAGTCGGACAAGCCCGAGAAGAAAGCAGAAGCGAAGAAGTCGACTGACAGTAAAGCGGCGTCCGCTTGAAACGCTTACGGCGATACCTGGTTGCCGGGCTGCTTGTCTGGATTCCCTTGGGCGCCACCCTGCTGTTGATTGGTTTTGCCGTCCGCCAGATGGACAAGTCAATCGGGCTTATTCCCGTTGAGTATCAGCCGAGCATGCTGTTGCAAAACTGGTTCGGTACCGAGGACCCTGTCCAGATTCCCGGCTTCGGCGTAATCCTGATCGTTATCGTTGTTTTGCTGACCGGCGTTCTCGTTGCCAACTTCGTTGGGCGGGCGTTTGTCGGCGGATGGGAATCACTACTGGATCGCATCCCCGTCGTGAGGGCGATCTATTCCGCCGCCAAGAACTTTGCAGAGATCGTTTTTTCCGATTCCAGCCAGTCCTTCAAGAAAGTACTGCTGATCCAGTATCCGCGGAAAGGGCTCTATAGCCTCGCGTTCCAGACCGCGACCGAGCTGGGAGAGATACAGGGGCGAACCGGTGAGGATGTCGTTTGCTGTTTCGTGCCGACAACGCCGAACCCAACTTCCGGATTCATCATCGTAGTGCCGCGAAAGGACATTACCGAGCTGGATATGGAGGTCGATGAGGCGCTGAAGATGATTATCTCGCTCGGCGTCGTGGTGCCGGTCTGGAATAAGGATCCGACCGGCTAGTTGCCCCTCAAGCTGCCGGACGAACCCGCTTGATAAGCGGGCTCCCAGCCCTTACCATTCCGCCTCTTTTTTAAAGGCTTTTCCCCGGGTTATCCAATGCGTAGCCATTATTGCGGTGAGATCAACGAGTCTCTGAACGGACAGGAAGCCGAGGTCTGCGGCTGGGTTCACCGGCGTCGTGACCACGGCGGCGTCATATTCATCGATCTTCGTGATCGCGAAGGCCTGCTGCAGGTGGTTTTCGATCCCGATCGGCCGCAGATTTTCGCCGCGGCCGAGCGCATTCGTTCCGAATATGTACTGAAGGTCAAAGGCGTTGTTCGACCGCGTCCGGACGGTACGGTAAACCCGAATATGCGCACCGGCCAGATAGAGGTTCTGGCGCATGAGCTTGAGATACTAAACAAGTCGAAAACCCCGCCGTTTCATCATGACGAGCAGGCCAACGAAGATATTCGCCTGAAATACCGCTACCTCGACCTGCGCCGCGAGAACATGTTGGGCAACCTGATGTTGCGGCATAAGGTGACGGTTGCGATGCGCAACTACCTCGACGGCCACGGTTTTATCGACGTCGAGACGCCGATGCTGACGAGGGCCACGCCGGAGGGTGCGCGCGACTACATCGTTCCGAGCCGTACCCATCCGGGCGAGTTTTTCGCGTTGCCGCAGTCGCCGCAGATTTTTAAGCAGCTGCTGATGATGTCGGGCCTCGACCGTTACTACCAGATCGTGCGCTGTTTCCGTGATGAAGACCTGCGTGCCGATCGTCAACCCGAGTTCACGCAGCTCGATGTCGAGATGAGTTTCGTTGACGAAGAGGCGGTTATGGGCACCATGGAGGAGATGGTTCGCTGTCTCTTCCGCGAGACCATGGGCGTTGAACTGGCGGAGTCTTTCCCGCGTATGACCTACGCGGAAGCCATGCAGCGTTACGGTTCGGACAAACCCGATTTACGCATCGATCTCGAATTGATCGAAGTCGCCGATCTCATGAGTTCGGTCGAATTCAAGGTATTTGCCGGGCCGGCTTCAGACCCCGAAGGTCGCGTTGCCGCGTTGTGCGTGCCCGGTGGAGCTGAGATGAGCCGTAAGGTCATCGACGACTACACGGCCTATGTCGGTCGTTACGGCGCCAAGGGCCTCGCGTACATCAAGGTCAACGATATCGAGGCGGGTCGCGACGGACTGCAGTCGCCGATTCTGAAGTTCCTGCCGGACGATGCGGTAGCGGGCATCGTCGAGCGCACGGGCGCCAAAACCGGCGACCTGATTTTCTTCGGCGCGGACAAAGCGCGAATCGTGAACGATGCGCTCGGCGCGCTGCGCGTGAAAGTTGGCGAAGACCGCGGGCTGGTTGGCGAAGGCTGGGCGCCGCTGTGGGTTGTCGATTTCCCGATGTTCGAAAAGGACAAGACCAGCGGTCGCTGGACGGCGCTGCACCATCCGTTCACCGCGCCGGCGCTTAACGATGCCGAAGCGCTGAGGGCGGATGCGGGCAATGCCTTGTCCCGGGCTTACGACATGGTGCTTAACGGTTCCGAGATCGGCGGTGGCTCGATACGAATCCACGATCAGGCCATTCAGGCGGCGGTGTTTGAATTGCTCGGCATCAGCGAAGAGGAAGCCGATGAAAAATTTGGTTTTCTGCTGGAAGCGCTGCAGTATGGTTGCCCGCCACACGGCGGTGTCGCGTTCGGGCTCGATCGCATCGTCATGCTGATGGCCGGCGCCGACAGCATTCGTGACGTCATCGCGTTTCCGAAGACCCAAACCGCGAGTTGCCCATTGACCAACGCACCGGGCGAGGTGTCGGCCGAGCAGCTCAAGGAAACGGGCATTCGACTGCGGGCACCGCGCAGCGAGTAAGGCTGTGGCAGACAGGTCAGCGGACGACAAAGCGGCGGTCATCTGCGTTCACGGCTACCTCTCTCACGGTGCCGGGATGTACCTGATCAAGCGCCGGCTGGAGCGTGAGTACGCGATGCGCGTCGCGCTGTTCAATTACCCGTCGGTGCGCGGTACGCTCGATCAGAACGCGGCGGCACTCGCGGCATTCATTCAGGCGCAGGGTGTCAGTAGCGCACACATCATCGGGCATAGCCTCGGCGGCGTTCTGGCTATGCGCATGCATGCTAACTATCCGGACTCGCTGCCGGGCAGGGTCGTCTGCCTGGGTTCGCCGTTGACCGGTTCTCGTGCGGCCACTTTCCTGCATGAATTCGAATGGGCGGAAGATATCATCGGCAAGTCGGTGCCTGAGGCAATGGTGCATCGGACAGCTAACGACTGGGCGTCAGAAGTTGCCGCGGGTCGAGATATCGGGGTGATTGCCGGCAATGTTCCCCTGGGTTTCGGTCGTCTTGTCGCGAATTTTAACGAGGACAACGACGGCACCGTTTCGGTATCGGAAACCCACCTCGATGGCGCGAAAGATCATCTGATCATGCCGGTCAGCCACAAAGGCATGCTGGTTTCCGCTGCGGTCGCCGATCAGGCCGCCGCCTTCATCAGGCGTGGAGAGTTCCTGAGACATGACGAGTGATCGCCACTGCGCTTTGGGTAGGTCTTTTACCTGCGTTTACGCCTGTCTTTCCCAGGGCGCCGGTTTGACTCAACTTGTCACGTTTCCGCTTCTGGCCATCTTATGATCCGCAGGGGCAGGGCATTGCTCCGCCCCTGTTTCCTTGCAATTATCGAGACCGACGGAATACCATCGCGCGTCACCTCAATCATAAAGTGGGAGTAAGTCTTTTGGCCGATGACTCATGAGTTCTGACCTGGACTGCGTTGTCATTGGTGCTGGTGTGGTTGGGCTCGCGGTCGCAAGAGCTCTCGTTCGTTGTGGTCGCGAGGTTGTTCTGATCGACCGGCGTCGAGACTTCGGGATGGAGACCAGTTCCAGGAATTCAGAAGTCATTCATGCCGGAATTTACTATCCGGAAAACTCACTGAAGGCATTTCATTGCGTGCGTGGCAACAGTATGCTTTATGACTATTGTCAGTCCAGGAACGTTCCATACAGTCGAATCGGCAAGCTCATTGTCGCGGGCAATGACAGAGAAGTTGCGACGCTCGAAGCCTATGTGACCGGTGCGAGAAACAATGGCGTCGCAGATATCCGGCGACTAACCGGAGCCGAGCTAACCGCCCTGGAACCGAATCTCGATGCGGTAGGGGGCCTGTACTCTCCGCAAACAGGAATAGTTGACAGCCATGCTCTTATGACGAGTCTGTTGGCGGACTTTGAAAGGCAAGGCGGCGTGTTTGTCAAAAGGACGGAGTTTATTTCTGCGAAACTCGTTGACCGCGGGATAGCATGCCAATTCCGTAATGAAGAGATATCGGAAGTTACAGCTCGTGTAGTGATTAATTCTGCAGGATTGCTGGCAACAGATGTTGCCAGCAATATTGTAAACACGCCGAGCGCGTGCATTCCCACGACGGAATTCGCAATTGGGCACTACTATGCGTTATCGGGTAAATCACCTTTCAAGCACCTCATATACCCTGTTGCGGAGGGTGGTGGTCTAGGTGTACACGCGACTATGGACTTGTCCGGCGCCACGCGATTCGGACCGGACATTCGATGGATTGATAGCATTGATTACAAGTTCCAGGACAATCGCCGAAGCGAATTTGTTGCATCGATTCGCCGATATTATCCAGCTATTCGTGAGTCTCTTCTTGTCCCCGGCTATACAGGAATCAGACCGAAAATCGGTGGCCATGCCAAGCCGAATGTGGACTTCAGTATTCAGACTGAGCGGGAGCATTCAGTCCGCGGCTTGATCAACTTATTCGGGATCGAATCTCCAGGTCTTACTGCTTCTCTATCCCTGGCGGAGAGCATTTCGGAGACCGTTCAGGGTTTCGACTGAAATGACGTTGTTGCTTTTTGTGGGCAGACAGGGAGAGCTCGTTGTCACCACGAATGCAAACTATCGAAACGCGGTGCATGTCGAACTGAGTGACGGAGGTCGCAAAACGGTCAGGCATATCTGTGTATAGTTTTGCGCATCAGAAATCCAAGGCATCTACTGGTCACCGAAATTGAAGTACAGACCTGAAATCGATGGGCTAAGAGCGATCGCGATTTTAAGCGTTGTGATGTATCACGCTGAAATCGTCATTAGTGGGCAAAATTGGTTCAGCGGTGGTTTCTTTGGCGTCGATATATTCTTCGTCATTAGTGGTTATCTGATATCAAGAATTATTCTTTCGGAGCTGTATGAAACGGATTCCTTCGATTTTCAGAGCTTCTATGAAAGAAGGGCAAGGCGTATTCTGCCGATGCTGTTCACCGTCATTCTGGCCAGCTTTCCATTCGCGTGGAGATTGTTATTGCCGGCGGACTTCGAAGAGTTCTGCAACAGCATAATCTCGGCCGTTTTCTTTGGTTCAAATTATTTCTTCTACCTCAATGCCACCGAGTACGGAGCCGAAAGTGCGCTGCTCAGGCCATTTCTGCATACGTGGAGCCTGGGAATCGAGGAGCAGTTCTACATCATATTTCCGGTGTTATTGCTGGCATTCTACCAGCGTCTGCGCAAATACCTGCTCGCGTTATGCATAGCGATGCTTCTGATGAGCTTTTCGTTCGCTGTACACATGAGCACCGAAAATGCCGACCTTAGTTTTTATCTGCCAACGTCGCGCGCCTGGGAGCTTCTCGCAGGTTCAGTGTTGGCGTACATAGAAGTAAAGCATGGGCGTCCACAGCGCTCCACAATGAGCCAGGTACTTACAGTTGTCGGGCTCTGTTTCATCATATTCTCGTTCTTCCTGTTTGGCAGCGATACTCCACACCCTGGTTTCGCAA
This sequence comes from Woeseiaceae bacterium, assembly GCA_021773035.1. Lineage (GTDB taxonomy): Bacteria > Pseudomonadota > Gammaproteobacteria > Steroidobacterales > Woeseiaceae > UBA1847. Next base: position 41,248 of record JAJFKU010000017.1, on the reverse strand, counting down.
CTCTAATGCCCGTCGTCGGTGTGGTGCTGATCATTGGGCTTTCCTCTGGTGATGGGCTTGTCGGCAGATTGCTGGGATCGAAACCTTTCGTCGGCATGGGGCTCATTTCATACTCTGCGTACCTTTGGCACTACCCGATTTTTGCGTTCTCGCGCATCAGCGACAGTGAGCCCGGTATTTATGACAAAGTTTCGTGGGTAGCGCTGACTCTTGTGCTATCAATTGCTTCCTATTTCTGGGTAGAACAGCCATTCAGGAACAAGCGGTTTTTGCGCGGAAAACTACTGATCGTTGGATTGCTTTCGGTCTTGTTTATTGTCGGTGGACTACTGGCGGCTTTGTCCTATGACGGAAGGACTAAAGCCTTCATGCCGGCTATCTTGACGCATGAAGAGTTCTTACAGCGGCCATGGACCAGTCTTAAGCTCGACGGCAAGACCTGTTTCGATAACCGCTGCGTTTTCTCCAACGATAACTCCAGTGCGTGGATACAGCTCCTGGGGGACAGTCATATGGCAAGTCTTCAGTCGAACCTGGTGAGCCGTCTTGGAACTCGGGCCAACGTGGTTTCCTGGACGAGAGGCGGTTGCTGGCCGGTGTCTGGCGGAGACCGCGATCATGAAAACATGGCCATCTACGGAATCTGTGGCGCAGAATTTCAACAGCAACGATTTGACGAAATAATGGAGGTTGAGAATTCAACCATCGTCTTCAGTGCACGATTACCTCTCTATCTAACCCGGCGTGGATTTGATAATCAGGAGGGAGGGGTCGAAACCTTCAGCGGAAAAAATGTATTCCACGAGGAATTTGCCACAAAAGAGGATGCTGCGGCATTTCGAGTCGCCGTAGTCGACTCAGTAACGAGATTGCTGGACGGTGGGCATAGAGTGATCCTGGTTTACCCGATCCCGGAAGTTGGCTGGAAAGTGCCCAAAAAAATAAGCTCCGATATGCCATCCAGTCTGCGGGAAGTGGCCGACTGGCTTAAGAGCAATCCCATTACTACAAGTTACGATCTGTATCTCGAAAGGAGCAGAGAGGCGATAGAAATTCTTGATAGTATCGACCATGAGAATTTGCACAGGGTGTATCCACACAAACTGTTTTGCGACAATCAGATCGAGGGGCGGTGTGTGACTCACGATGATGAGCGCTTGTTCTATGCTGATGAAGGACATCCAAGCTATAGAGGTGCTGAAATGATCAACGACCAGATTATGGTTGAAATCGAAAAGTTGATTGCGACCACGGAAAACTAGGGACAGCGAAACCATGTTGAAGGAGAAAGTTCTCATTATCGGAAATCTGGGCTATATAGGCCCGGTTCTCACCGATTTTCTCAGGTTGCACAGATCGGATATGCAGATCGTCGGTTACGACACAGGATTTTTTGAGGGCTGCCTCGTAAACCATTTGTTTGAGAATCGATTCAAGGCGGATGTGCAGATATACGGTGACGTTCGTTCATTCGACCCGTCCTTGCTTGATGGCGTTTCTTCGGTTGTCTATTTGGCGGCCATTTCCAATGATCCGATGGGAAACGTTTTTGAAGCGCAGACCTTGGCTATTAACAAGGATTGTGCAGTCGATATAGCGAGGCTATCCAAGGAAGCTGGCGTTGAGAGTTTTGTATTCGCCAGCTCCTGCTCGACATACGGTTTTGGTGGTGATGACGCCAAATCCGAAGGCGATAGTGTGAACCCGCTTACCGCTTATGCGAAATCCAAAGTGGGTGCCGAACTTGAGCTAAGCAGGATTGCGACAGAAAAGTTCCGAGTCAGCTGCCTTCGATTTGCGACTGCGTGCGGCGCTAGCCCGCGTCTGCGGCTCGATCTGGTTCTGAATGATTTCGTTGCCTGTGCGCTACTGAATTCACGCATAACGATCCTGTCAGACGGTTCTCCTCTACGACCATTGATCGATGTAAAGGACATGTCTCAGGCAATATTCTGGGCGATGGGAAGGTCGGTCGAATCTGGCGGGCCTGATTTAGTCGTCAACGTTGGTTGTAATGAGTGGAATTTTTCGGTTCTGGAAATTGCGCATTGCGTGAAGCAGAGTTTCCCCAACATTGAGATAGAGATCAATGAAAATGCTGAGCCAGACAAGCGATCGTATAAGGTAGACTTCTCTCTGTACAAAGCGCTTGCTGGCGATAGTTATCCGCGTGGGACACTGGCTGACTCCATTTGCGACCTGTCAAGTTGCATCGATAGTTCCGAACTGGACTTATCGGACTTTCGTAAGTCACATCTCATGCGATTGAACACGCTTCGGCAGCTGCAGGAGCAGAAGTCACTGGACTCCGACTTGTACTGGAATCGTCCGGCCTGACAACCGGCCCTGTTCGGTCAAAGGACGGCATATCCCTCCCACTAATTTCTGAGACATGACGAGCGATCGCCATTATTCTCTCGACAGGTCTTTGAGCTTGTAGAGCGCACCCAGCGCTTCGCGCGGTGACAGTGAGTCCGGATCCAGTGCATCGATGGCGTCTCGCAGCGGGTCGTCTTCGGGCGCGGTCTCAACGTGCAGCGCGAGCTGGCCCTGCGGGCTCTGCGTGTGTTGTGCCTGATGCGACTCAAGCGTTTTCAGATAAATCTTTGCGCGCCGGATGACATCGCCGGGAACGCCGGCCAGTGAGGCTACCTGCAGGCCATAACTCTGGTTCGCCGGGCCGGGCCGGACGCTGTGCAGGAAGACCAGTTGGCCGTCATGTTCGGTGGCGTCGAGGTGTACATTGCAGCATTCCGGTAGTTCGTCGGCGAGTGCGGTCAGCTCGAAGTAGTGCGTTGCAAACAGCGTGAATGCGCGGGCTTTCTCGCCCATGTAGTGCGCGGCCGCCCAGGCCAGCGACAGTCCATCGAAGGTGCTGGTGCCACGCCCGATCTCATCCATCAGGACCAGGCTCTGGTCGGTGGCGTTGTTCAGAATCGTTGCTGTTTCGGTCATCTCGACCATGAACGTCGAGCGTCCTCCCGCCAGGTCGTCGGACGCGCCGATACGCGTGAATATCCGGTCGACCGGCCCGACCCTGAAGCGCGTTGCGGGAACGTAACTACCAATATGCGCGAGAATGACGATCAGCGCGGTCTGCCGCATGTAGGTCGACTTACCGCCCATGTTCGGGCCGGTGATCACGAGCAGGCGCTGCTGTTCGCCCAGCGACACGTCATTCGCTATGAAGGCCGTATCGATGACCTGTTCGACGACCGGGTGACGGCCGCCGTCGATTTCAATACACGGTTCGGCGACGATCTCCGGCCGCGAAAGCGCCAGCGTCTGCGCACGCTCGGCGAAACACGCCAGCACGTCCAGCTCCGCCAGTCCGGCAGCACTCAGCTGCAGGCTCCCGAGTACCAGATGCAGCTTGTCGAGCAGCGCCTCATACAGCAGTTTTTCCCGCGTTAGCGCTCGCTCGCGGGCGCCCAGCACTTTGTCTTCGAACTGTTTCAGCTCCGGCGTGATGTAACGTTCCGCCGCCTTCAGTGTCTGCCGCCGCACGTATTCCACGGGCGCCTTGTCCGCCTGTGCCTTGCTGATTTCGATGTAGTAGCCGTGCACTCGGTTATAGCCGAGCTTCAATGTCGCGATTCCCGTACGTTCCCGTTCGCGCTTTTCGAGGTCGGTCAGGTACTGGTCTGCGTTTTCGGCGATCGCACGCAGGTCGTCGAGTTCGTCGTCATAGCCCGGGGCGATCACGCCGCCATCGCGAATCAGCATGGGCGGATTGTCGATAACGGCTTTCGCCAGCAGGTGTTGCTGCGGCTTGTGTTCGCCGATTTGCAGCGCCAGTTCCGCGAGCAATGGCGCGTCGATGGTCGCCAGTTGCTGCTGCAATGCCGGCAGCCTGGACAAAGCCTCTCCGAGCTGTCGCAAATCGCGTGGGCGCGCGGAGCGCAATGCGACCCGGGAAAGTATGCGCTCCACGTCGCCGATCCCGCCCAGCGATGCCTGCAGGGCGTCGATAGCAGCAGCGGTGAGCAGTGCATCGAGCGTTTGATAGCGCGATTTCAGCGTCTCCGGGTTGCGCAGCGGGCGCTGGATCCAGCGGCGCAGCAGGCGGCTGCCCATGGCTGTCTGGCAATGGTCCATGACACCCGCCAGCGTATGCTGATGCAGTCCGCTCAGGGATTCTTCCAGCTCGAGATTGCGGCGGGTCGGACCATCCATGATGACAGCGTCGTCACGCAGCTCGGCGCGAATGGATTGCAGGTGTGGCAGCGACGCCTTTTGCGTGTCGTTGACGTATTGCAGCAGGGCCCCGGCCGCCGCGATGCCGCAGGGAAAGCCCTCGCAGCCGAAGCCGCTCAGGTCGCGGGTGCCGAACTGGTTACACAGCAGGCGCTGGCAGCTGTCGAACTCAAAATGCCACGGTGGGCGTCGTGTCACGCGGATACGGTCGCCCAGCGATTCTCCGAACGCATGATCCTCGTCGACGATGAGTTCCGCGGGTCGCAGGCGTTCGATTTCCCCGTGGAGCGACTCGCGGTCCGGGACTTCGGTCATGCGGAAGCGACCGGCCGACAGGTCCAGCCAGGCGATACCTGTTGCACTGCCGGTCTCAAACACGGCCGCGACGACGTTGTCGCGATTCGCAGAGAGCAGGGCTTCGTCGGTGAGTGTGCCGGGCGTCACGATACGAGTCACCTTGCGTTCCACCGGACCCTTGCTGGTCGCCGGGTCGCCGGTCTGCTCGCAGATGGCGACCGATTCGCCCTTCTGCACCAGTTTCGCCAGATAGCCTTCGACGGCGTGATAGGGGACACCGCACATCGGTATGGGGTTGCCGCCGGATTTGCCGCGCGCCGTCAGCGTGATATCGAGCAGCGATGCCGCGCGTTTTGCGTCGTCGTAAAAGAGCTCGTAGAAGTCCCCCATGCGGTAAAACACCAGCATGTCCGGATAGTCGGACTTGATACCGAGATACTGACGCATCATCGGTGTGTGGACGGGTGAGACTTCGGCCTTCATGCGCTGCTTTTTTTGTATTATGGACGCGTGAAAATACTGCATGTCGAAACCGGGCGCCATTTTTTGGGTGGCCCGCAACAGGTTATCTACCTGATCAATGCCTTACGAGCGCGCGGCCATGACAATACCCTGGTCTGCCCGCCCGATTCCGGGATTGACGGGGTCGCGAGGCTTGCGGGAATCCGCGTCCAGAACCTGTTTTGCGCGGGCGACCTGGATTTACCCTTTGCCTATCGGCTGGCGCAGTTTCTGAAGGACCAGACACCTGATCTGGTGCATTGTCACAGTCGCCGCGGTGCCGACGTGCTGGGCGGACTGGCGGCCGCGTTTGCCGATGTTCCGGCTGTGGTTTCGCGCCGGGTCGACAATACCGAGGTGCGCCTGCTGGCGACCTTGCGCTATAAACCGTTCGACAAAATCATCGCCATATCGAATGCTATCGCTGAGGTCCTGCGTGAGCATGGCATCGAAGACGAGCGCATTGAGGTCATCCGCAGTGCCGTCGATGCGGATCGATTTGCCAAACCGCCGGATTGCGAGGTCGCCAGGCAGGCGTTCGGCGTTAAGGACGACGTGTTTACCATCGCCGCCGCCGGGCAGTTGATTCCCCGCAAAGGGCACCGATTCCTGCTGCAGGCGATCGCCGGCCTGGCAAATGAGCGTCGCCGCGTCCGTCTCGTGATCTTTGGCGAAGGCGGCCTCGATACGGAATTACGCGCGCAGGCGGCTTCACTGGGGCTCGGCGATGTCGTCCAGTTTGCCGGCTTTCGCAGCGATCTTGACGACTTCATCGGCTGTTTCGACCTCTTTGTACACCCGGCGCTGACCGAGGGTCTGGGCGTTGCGACGCTGAAGGCGGCAGCGGCGGGCGTGCCGGTCGTCGGCTTCGATGCCGGCGGTTTGAATGAGGCTGTCGAGCACGGTAAAACGGGGTTGCTGGTTACGCCGGAGAACGTGGCGCAACTCAAGGAGGCGATCACGACAATGATTGACGACGATCAATTGCGGCAGCGAATGGGCGATGCCGGTCGGGAGCGGATGCAAAAGGAGTTCTCGATCGATACGATGGCTGATCAGCACATTGCACTCTACGAATCGGTAATACATGGCAGATCATGAAGCGATACGAAAGCTGGCTGAAGCGCTCGTCAACGAGCTTACAGAAGCTGGCAAAGCGGTCGCGACGGCAGAGTCCTGTACGGGCGGCTGGGTGGCGAAAGCCATCACCGATATTCCGGGCAGTTCCGCGGTATATGGCTACGGCGTGGTGAGCTACGCAAACGGCGCCAAGGAGTCGATTCTAGGCGTAAAAAACCAGACGCTGGAAGATCGCGGGTCGGTCAGTGCGGAGGTCGTCGGGGAAATGGCCAAAGGTGCGCTGCGCCTCAGCGGCTCGGATTTCGCCGTCGCTGTCAGCGGCGTTGCGGGGCCGACCGGTGCAACGAAGGAAAAACCGGTGGGCCTGGTCTGGTTCGGCTGGGCCGTTCGCGATGGCACGGATGTGCGCATCGAAACCGCCAGCGAGCATTTCACTGGCGATCGCGAACTCATCCGCGAAGCATCGGTCGCACATGCGCTACAGGGCGTGAGAGAGCGTATCGGGACGTGAGTAGTATCGTGAGTGGTATTGGCTCATGAGTACCAGGCGTTTGTTTTTCGCCCTGTGGCCGGATAATCGCCAGCGCGACCGTCTGCGCGATGTCGTCAATTCAGTGGCGAGAAATGTCGAGGGCAGGGCGGTCGATCGGCGCAACTGGCACGTCACGCTGGCGTTTATCGGCGATGTCGACGAGAGCAAGGCCGCCGAGCTGCTGCAGCACGCGAGTCGGATCGAGGTCACGCCGTTTCGCCTTGGTTTCGACCGGCTGGAGTTTTGGGCGCGCTCGAAAGTTGCCTGCCTCGTCGCGCCGACGGTTCCAACGGAGTTGCAACGCCTCGTGGCGGAACTCAACCTGTTACTGCAAGGCGTAGGCGTAGTGCCGGAAGATCGCACCTACCGGCCGCATATCACCGTGTCGCGCCATGCGCGCTCCTTCCCCATCGAGCGATTGGCGCAGCGGGCGACGACCGAGTGGTCCGGTTTCGAATTAGTTGAGTCTGTCTCCGGACCGGGTGGCGTCAGCTACCTGCCGCTGAAACAGTAGCTTCCAGCGGTTTTTTCGCGTTTCTTGTCACTTTGCCTGAAAATTAGAGGCTCCAGAGGCTCCCATTGACGGGGCTTTCATGAAATAATACTGTGTATATCAACAGTATCTTCATCAACCTCTTCAACAATCGGCAAATGGCGGCAAAATAATGGATGAGCAACGCAAAAAAGCACTCGCGCAGGCCCTCGGCCAGATCGAAAAGCAGTTCGGCAAGGGTTCGGTCATGCGCATGGGAGACGGCACTTCAATCCGCGATATTGAGGCCGTTTCGACCGGCTCCATCGGTCTGGATGTCGCCCTGGGTATCGGTGGCCTGCCCAAAGGCCGCGTTATTGAGATATACGGTCCGGAATCGTCCGGCAAGACGACGCTGACGCTGCAGGTCGTAGCGGAGGCACAAAAAACCGGTGGCACGGCCGCGTTCATCGATGCCGAGCATGCGCTCGATCCGAACTACGCCGAAAAGCTCGGTGTCAATGTCGATGAGCTGCTCATATCGCAGCCGGATACCGGTGAGCAGGCACTCGAGATCACCGACATGCTGGTCCGCTCCGGCGCCGTCGACGTTGTCGTTATTGACTCGGTTGCGGCATTGACACCGAAGGCCGAGATCGAAGGTGAGATGGGCGACTCGCACATGGGTTTGCAGGCGCGCCTGATGTCGCAGGCATTGAGGAAGCTGACCGGTAACATCAAACGGTCGAATGTCATGGTGATCTTCATTAACCAGATCCGCATGAAGATCGGCGTCATGTTCGGCAGCCCGGAGACAACAACCGGCGGTAACGCGCTCAAGTTCTACTCCTCGGTGCGCCTGGATATCCGCCGTATCGGCGCCATCAAGAAGGGCGACGAAGTGGTCGGCAACCAGACACGCGTCAAGGTCGTCAAGAATAAAGTGTCACCGCCGTTCAAACAGGCTGAGTTCGAAATCCTTTATGGCCACGGTATTTCCCGCCTCGGCGAACTCATCGATCTGGGTGTGCAGCACGACATCGTCGGAAAGGCCGGCTCGTGGTACAGCTACGGTGACGATCGCATTGGCCAGGGCAAGGACAATGCCCGCGAATTTCTGAAACAGCATCCTGAGATGGCGGATGAAATCGAGAGAAAGGTTCGCGCCATACTGATGCCACCGAAGCTTGAAGCGGTTGAAGATGCGACGAAGAAAGGCGCTGCCGACGACGGCGAGGCTGCCGCGCAGGCTTGAGTACACTCCGCGAAGAAATCAGCGATCTTCTCTCCAGTGGGAGGGAAGATCGTTTTTTTTGCCCCGTTGAGGCACGCAAGAAGGCGATGGACTTCCTCGCAAGGCGTGAATATGCGCAGACCGAGCTGATCAGGAAACTGGCTGATAAGGGCTACGATCGCGATATCGCGGCGCAGGCGGTGCAGAAGCTCAGCGATGAGCGTCTGCAGAGCGACGAGCGCTTCGCCGAGGCCTTTGTGCAATCCCGTATCAATCAGGGCAAGGGGCCGGTTCGAATTCGCCTCGATCTCGGGCAACGCGGTGTTGTCGATACGCTTATCGAGGATGCTATCGGGGCGTCCCCGGTCGACTGGACTGCGCTCGCCCGCGAGGTTCGGCAACGGAAGTTCGGCGCCGGCTTGCCTGCGGACTTCAAAGCCAAGGCGAGGCAGATGCGATTCCTGCAATACCGGGGCTTCGAGCAAGACCAGGTGCAGGCCGCGTTCCGCGGCGAATAACGCTTAATCCCGGCGCTTAAACCCCGTACACTAGCGCGGTTGAAATCACCGCGTGACCCCGGCATTAGACGATGAAACCGACGACAAGCAACGAGCTGCGCCAGGCCTTCCTGGAGTTTTTTCACGACAAGGACCATGAGATTGTCGCGAGTTCTCCGCTGGTACCTGGCAACGACCCGACGCTGTTGTTTACCAACGCGGGCATGGTGCAGTTCAAGGACGTGTTTCTCGGCGACGACAAACGCGGCTACAGTCGTGCGACCTCGTCGCAGCGCTGCGTGCGCGCCGGCGGCAAGCACAACGATCTCGAAAACGTCGGTTATACAGCGCGCCACCACACTTTCTTTGAGATGCTCGGGAACTTCAGCTTTGGCGACTACTTCAAGCGTGAAGCTATTCGATACGGCTGGGACTTCCTGACCGGCACACTGGGCCTTCCCGCAGAAAAACTCTGGGTTACCGTTTTCGAAGACGATGACGAAGCGGCCGACATCTGGCTCAATGAGATGCAGATCGACCCCAGCCGTTTTTCGCGCCTGGGTGCGAAAGACAATTTCTGGGCCATGGGCGACACGGGTCCCTGTGGCCCCTGCAGCGAGATCTTTTTCGATCACGGCGAGGATGTGCCCGGTGGTCCCCCGGGATCGGCCGACGAAGACGGCGATCGCTATGTCGAAATATGGAATCTCGTTTTCATGCAGTTCGATCGCACGGCCGATGGTGAAATGAACCCACTGCCCAAGCCCTCCGTCGATACCGGCATGGGTCTCGAACGCATTGCGGCCGTGATGCAGGGTGTGCACAGTAACTACGACATCGATCTGTTCGCAAAGCTGATTCAGGCGAGCGCCGATGTGCTCGGCGTCGAGAAAGACGGCTCGAATTCGCTGAACGTGATTGCGGATCATATTCGTGCCTGCGCTTTTCTGATTGTTGACGGTGTATTGCCAGGTAACGACGGTCGGGGCTACGTGCTGCGCCGCATCATTCGCCGCGCTGTTCGACACGGCAACAAGCTCGGTGCCGGCGACGCCTTTTTTCACAAACTCGTGGCACCCCTGATCGCGGAGATGGGCGATGCCTACCCGGAACTGGCCAAAGCGCGGGCCCATGTCGAGAAAGTGCTGAAAAAAGAAGAGGCACGTTTCGCCGAAACTCTGGATCAGGGCATGGAGATTCTGGAGTCCGTCATCGCCGATCTCGATGGCACGCAGATTCCCGGTGAAGTCGTGTTCAAGCTCTATGACACCTACGGCTTTCCCGTCGATCTGACGGCCGATATCGCTCGTGAACGCGGATTGACGATCGATCAGGAAGGCTTCGAGCGGGCAATGGCCGAGCAGCGAAGGCGCGCGAAGGCGGCCAGCAAGTTCGGCGGCGGCGCCGCTGCAACATTCAAAACGCTTGTCGCGACGACGGACAAACCGGCGTTCGGCGCGGACCTCGATACCGAGTTTCTCGGTTACGAGACTGTCGAGTGTTCCGGCAAAGTCATCGCACTGCTCAAGAGCAGCGGACCTGTGGACAGCCTGTCGGCCGGCGAAGGTGGCTCGATCGTGTTGTCAGCAAGCAGTTTCTACGCGGAAAGCGGCGGACAGGTCGGCGACACCGGGATATTGTTTGCGCCGGGGAAAATATTTCGGGTCAGCGAAACACGAACGATAGCGGAAGCACACCTGCACATCGGCGAAGTCGAGGAGGGCAGTTTCGAAAAAGACGATGTCGTCGAAGCGATTGTCGATGCGGAACGTCGGCAGGCGATTCGCCTTAACCATTCCGCGACCCATCTGATGCATGCGGCGCTTCGTAGCGTGCTCGGCGAGCACGTAAAGCAAAGAGGTTCGCTCGTTGCGCCCGAGAAACTGCGCTTCGATTTTTCGCATGACGAAAGCCTGACGCAGGATCAGCTGCTCGAAATAGAGACTATGGTCAACGACGAGATTCGTGCAAACCGACCGGCCGAAACGAAACTGATGAGCTATGACGACGCCATGAACTCCGGCGCCATGGCCTTGTTTGGCGAAAAGTACGGCGACGAGGTTCGGGTGTTGCGTTTCGGCGATTTTTCGGTCGAACTGTGCGGTGGCACGCACGTCGAGCGCAGTGGCGACATCGGCGTCTTCAAGATTATTTCCGAAGGCGGCGTCGCTTCCGGGGTGCGCCGTATCGAGGCGATGACCGGCAAAGGCGCAATGGAATGGATAGCCGGGAACCAGCAGGCGCTGGTCGATCTGGCGGCCCTGCTGCGCAGCCAGCCGGGCCAGCAGCTGACGAAGGTCGAACAGCTGTTGAAACGTAGCAAGGAACTCGAAAAAGAGGTGGCGGCGGCCAAGCAGGCCTTGATTAGCGGTGCGGGTTCAGACCCCACCGACAGCGTTCAGGAGATTGCCGGGATCAAGGTGATGACGGCGAGAATGGACGGTGCCGACGCGAAGACGCTTCGCGATGCCGTTGACCGTTTCAAGGACAAACTCCAGAGCGGGATCGTCGTCCTCGGCTCCGTAGACGGCGGCAAAGTGCATCTGGCCGCGGGCGTGACGAAGGATAATATCGGCAAGATCAAGGCGGGCGACCTGATCAAACCGGTGGCCGAACAAGTGGGTGGCCGGGGCGGCGGACGGCCGGATTTTGCGCAGGCGGGCGGCACCGAGATCGGCGCTCTTGACCAGGCGCTAGAATCGGTTCCGGCCTGGGTGACACAGCAACTGGCTCAATAAGGCAGTGAGCGCAAAAATCAGCTAGAATAACAACGGTTTATGGAGTAGTACGCGCATAGGAACGGGGCTTGGTTGGAGTCCTGTCAGGCAGGAGAGGAAGTCATGCTGATTCTGACGCGAAGAGCGGGCGAGACGGTAATGATCGGGAGCGATATCACGATCACCGTCCTCGGAGTCAAGGGAAACCAGGTTCGTATCGGGATCAATGCACCTAAGGACGTTGCCGTTCACCGGGAAGAGATCTTCGAGCGAATTCAAAGCGAGAAGACCGACGGCGGCGATGCCGCCGCAACGGGCGATAGCAAGGTGGATTAGGCCCGATTTCTGCTTTACCTCGTCTACCGCTGACAGTACTATGTGCGGCCCAGTCGATAGGCAGACCTTGCGGTAGCGCCGATGTCGGGTTCCGACTGACCTTTAGTGCTGCAAGTATTCGGGCGTCGTGGCCACGACCACGAGGTCCAGATAGCGTTAACAATCGGAGAGATGGCTGAGTGGTCGAAAGCGCTCCCCTGCTAAGGGAGTAAGGGCTAATACCCCTTCGAGGGTTCGAATCCCTCTCTCTCCGCCACCTTTTTCATAATTCGTTGATTTTAATAGAATATTTCTCTCACCACCCAACTTCAGCCCATACTTTAGCCCACTCTCAGGATCGTATTAGATTCCGTGCGCTTGATGCTGCTCGACAGCGTCTCGATAGTGGCGATTGGAGAATCCACAAAAATAGAGGCCTACCAAGCGTTTCAGTACCGTTCGAGAATAAGGGACGACACTTGGGCGGTGGCTAGCGTAAGTACGTCACACTATTTTGGAGGAGGAATACTCCGCCCGGCCCATTGGTTGTTGGCGATAGCACAGTCTTGAGAGGTTTTATCTCACCGATAGTTGTTACCAGATGGTCCGGAAGAAGCTATTCGCCAACTGGCTCGTGGTTTCACAAGCGATAAGGGCGATTACTGATTGTAGTGATAACGGTCCTTCTCGATAGTTCCGGCAAGCTTTGGTCACATAAGCGATCTTAGATGATTGCGACATTGCACTTTCGCGTACTTTCAGTGTTGGACTACGAGCATCTACTCGATCCAATCGCGGTGACGGCGATCTGTTCAGAATTCCGGAGTCAGTTGTAGCCGAGAATGAAGCACGCCTCTATTTCTTCATCCGAATCCTTGATATCGACCGGACGATTGTCAAATTCGCTCGGACTATTCGTTGGACCGTGTCGTGTCGATTCTCGTGGACAATCCCGGTCGGAATTCGGATCAGAATTTTCGCTACACATGATATGGTTTTCGCCTGCAAGGGACTCCCGCCGGGGTACTAGTGCGTATGGGTATCGCTTTGGTTGGAAAGCATGTGAAAAGTAGGCCGAGCGAGCGATTGTCGTTCTTTGCTGCTGCGTCAACCATCATCGATTGCCCGTTGGCGTCCTCTCGTAGTGCAAAGGAAACCTGTGCGTAAAATGGCAAAGTCTGAGTCATTACGTCAAAAACGTTCATACGAACGTTTGGCGAAGAACGCAAATTCGTAGATGTGTTTTCGGTTTTTCAGGAAAGCATTCAGCATGGTATCGCCGTCACGGGCAAGAAACAGAATGTTGGCTGATTAATAGATGACCGTCGGTCGAGTCCCGGAATACAAAGGGGTTTCCCCAATTATCGGTCTAACAGTTTTGAGTCACTCATTTTCGACGACCATAATTCGAACAAAATAAAGCTACCACAATATGGCATTTTGAATATATTATAACCATATTATGCATTCAAGTAAGCTTACAGTCGGACCGATGGACGAATGTCTGTTCGCAGGACGTGATGCCAGCTGATTGATTCGCAGGGGTCCAGAATTTTGGTTAATACAAAGAACAACTTTCAATTCGGGTTGCTTATCCCGGTATGGGCGGCGGCGGATGGACTAGGCCAAATTACGCTGCTGGTAATGCCTTTTATGATAGGCGCGCTGGTGACAGATCTTAATTTCGGATTGGCGAGTGCGGGGTTGGTGCTTTCAATTGAGATGGGTGTTTTATCAGTTGTTGCATTAGCTGTTTCACCTTTGATGGGCAACATCTCGAGAAGCAAACTTGCCGTGGTGGGTGCCTTAATCGCCATGCTTGGGAATTTGCTGAGTATTTACGCGGAAGGCTTTGGGCAAATCTCGACGTGTCGCGGCATTGCCGGTCTTGGCTATGGTCTGGCCCTCGCCGCCGGCAATGCTTCGGTGAGTAGTTCTGGAAGGCCGGAGCGCCTCTACGAGCACAAGATGGTGCTGTTCGGGCTTACGCTGCTCGTCGTAACGCTCCTGGCGCCATTTACTGTAAGGATATTTGGCATCAGAGGCTTGTTTGCCGGTCTTACCGGGTTGAGTTTGCTGTTGATCCCGTTAGTCATTCGACTACCGAACCACGAAGGAAAAATAGCTGAAGAGCCGACCGCGCGCGTCGACAGACGCGGCATTCGCCCTGGAGTCCCGATCATAGCAATCATCGCACTGGTCTCGGCATTGGCTATATTTTCAGTGCGTGAGGCGCTCGCGTGGGCTTTTGCTGAACGAATCGGATCAGGCCTATCAATGAGCGGAGAACTCGTTGGCTTGTTACTCGGTCTGGGCAGTATTGTTGGCCTGGCCGGTCCGATTGTAGCCACTTACGTTCGGAACGTTGTCGGCGTCGCGCGTCCGGCAGTTATCGGCACCTTTCTGTCGGGTTTGATCACATATGCGATTGTTACAGCCGGCAATCAATTGCAATTTGGCGCGATGCTTTTAGTGTGGGGCTTCGTCTATTTCTTCACTATGCCGCTACTGATGGGAGTCGCAGCAAAGATTGACCAAAAAGGTCGCGTCATAGCGGCCTGTAGCGGCTCACTCTTGCTTGCATATGCGGCGGGTCCCGCTGTCGCGGGCTTTCTGACCGAGTGGGGTGGTGCGTCTGCGTTAGGGTACTTCACGTTGTCCGCGACAATAGTCAGCGTGCTCCTAGTGGCATGGGCGATACTGGATGCGAACAAGAAAGGAATCCCTGCATCAGCTGCGTCGCACTGATCAACGACAATACGCTCGCTCTGAGGAGACGATAGATTCCGTTGGCACCTAGCGAACAATTGGGTGAATCGGCGGAGCACAGGCAGCCCGGATTTTTGATGGCAAAGCGTCACAGCTCGTGAGGGTGGTTGATGGTTTGCCCAGACTGGTTACGAATACGCTCGTCGACTCCTACGTATGTGTTGTTGCTTGACTGGAGCGGACTATTGCAAGCGAATCTGCAAGCCTTACTAACCACCTTTCACATTTTTTCTCTAATCTGAGTCGGTACGCACGCCGCCGCATTTGAGAGGTGCCTAGCTATCGCGTGCGGGGGTACACAGGCTGGTCCGCGCAAGCAAACTATGCGCCTTTGTCGCGCTCCAAGAACACCATAATATGGTAGTATTGGACAAAGTCTCTCATATCATAGTACTCTGATCGCTGTTCGAGTACTTGAATCTAGCCTCTATGAGTGAATCGAAATCGATCCGCAGATCGGCGGGACAGCTGCGCCGAGTAGCAGCGTTCGACCGACCGACTGTGACATTCAAAGTTGACGGCGTTCGATTAGTCGCCCGTGACGGCGATACCGTCCTGACCGCTATCCTTACAAACCGAAAATTCCTCCGCCGGTTCGAATTCGGCGCCGAGTTAAGGGCCGGGTTTTGTTTAATGGGCGCTTGTCAAGATTGTTGGATTTCCCAACACGGCGGTCCGAGGATCCGCGCGTGCACCACGCGAGTCGTAAATGGCATGGCAATACTGACTGGTGCCGACGAATGAAACCTCCCAGTATCGTGATAGTCGGCGCGGGTCCAGCGGGTATCCGTGCAGCGGAAACGATTATCCAGGCGGGTTATCGTCCAACGGTCGTTGATGAAGGTGATCAATGTGGTGGACAGATTTATCGACAACCGCCATCGGGCATTCGGCGGTCGCCGAAAGCGCTATATGGTTTCGAAGCCCAAAAGGCGAGCAACTTACACGAGTCGTTTGCAAGTATTCTTGATGCCATCGACTATCGCCCAGCCTCAACCGTGTGGGACGCAAGTGAAAACAAGTTATGCGTTTTATCCGAATCCGGCACGAAAGATGTTCATTGGGACCGATTGATACTGGCAACAGGAGCGATGGATCGCGTTATCCCTTTTAAAGGGTGGACACAACCCGGAGTGTTTACGCTGGGAGGATCGCAAGTCGCATTAAAGGGCCAAGCCTGTGCTATCGGTGAGTGTCCGGTTTTCGTGGGTACAGGTCCTCTTCTTTATCTGGTGGCGTATCAATACCTGTTGGCAGGTGTGCGTCCTAAAGCGGTCCTTGATACATCTCCACCGAAGGCACAACGGCGAGCCATAGTCGGTTTGATGAGGGGAGGGCGGACTTTCTTGAAAGGTCTTTTGTACATCGCGCAGCTCAAGCGCGCCGGTGTTCGCATTGCGTCAGGGATAAGGCCGTTGGCAGCAAACATTGGCGAGGACGGCAGCGTTTCGAACTTTAGTTGGCTCGACCACAGTGGTGAGATGAGATCGGCGATTTGTGACTCCATTGCTGTCGGATTTGGGTTGCGGTCTGAGACACAACTTGCCGACTTGTGCGGCGTGCCGTTCGCATACGACAAGGGACAGCGGCAATGGCTACCGGCGCAAGATAGCGCCGGACGGGCGGAAGATATCGAGGGTATCTACTTTGCTGGGGACGGCGCAGGCGTAAAGGGTGCGGATGCAGCCGAGTTGCTCGGTCGGCGTGCAGCACACGCACTGTTGCTTGATCTCGGCCATGCCGAGAGTGGTCGTTTACTAGCGAACATCAATCGCCGGATCCAGCGAATGAGCACGTTCCGTCATGCGCTGGATCGCGTTGCATTTCCATTTCCGCACCGGTTAGCCGCAGCCATTGACGATGCTACAATTCTCTGTCGCTGCGAAGGAGTAGCCGCAGGAGAGTTGCGACGTATCGGCAAGGAGCTTGGAGCAACGGAAGTGAATCGTGCTAAAGCTTTTTGTCGCGTGGGTATGGGCCGATGCCAAGGGCGAGTTTGCGGCGAGATCGCGGCCGAAGTGCTTGCCGAGTGTCTGGATGTTTCTATAGAGAAAGTTGGGAGAATCCGAGGTCAAGCGCCGGTCAAACCCATTTCAATGCGCGCATTTGCTGAGGCCAGTAAGTCGTGACTGTCGCCGACGTCGCGATCGTGGGAGGAGGCATTGCAGGCTGTTCGGCGGCGTTGCATCTGCGGCAGCGCGGTGCTTCGGTTGTTCTGTTAGAGCGGAAAAGTTGTGGCAGTGAAGCAAGCGGGGTCAACTACGGTGGCGTGCGCCAACAAGGGCGTCATCCCGCAGAACTGCCGCTGGCACGCCGCAGTCGGGCGCTCTGGTCTAAGTTGGAATCTCTGGTTGGTACCGATTGTGAGTTTTCAGTAAGTGGACACCTTAAACTCGCTCGCAGCGATTCAGAATACGAGGAGCTCAATACGTACGCAGCACATGCCGAAACGCATGGATTAAGTCTCAAGCTCATTCCGGCTGAACAGATTCGAAGAACCTATCCCTGGCTTAGCAATGACGTTGTCGGCGGTTCCTTGTGTGCGGAAGACGGACATGCGAACCCCCGATTAGTAGCGCCAGCGGTCATGTGTGCGGCGCGCCATTGCGGTGCCGATGTTTGCGAAAGAGTAACGGTGACACGAGTCGAGCATCGCAATGGAACGTTCGTGACAACGCTATCTGATGGTCAGCATGTCCAGTCGCGTGGACTCATTAACGCGGCCGGTGCTTGGGCATTTCACATATCGGCGGCGTTCGGTGAACCCGTTCCAGAGGACGTCATGGCGCCCAATATGTGCGTCACAGAACCCATCCCGCATTTTATCTGGCCGAACTTGGGCGTTTGCGGGGGTGATATCTATATTCGACAAATTGAACGAGGGAACGTCATCTTTGGTGGTGGCGAGGGCATTGCTGACCGAGACGCCATTCGTTCTTATCCTCAATCTGCCGTCACCGCAACGGCGATACGAGCCGCGGTATCGCTGGTACCCGACCTCGCGAACACACAAGTGATACGCACGTGGTCCGGCATCGAAGGCGTGATGCCCGATGGTTTACCGGTTGTTGGCCGCAGTAGGACAACCCCCGGTCTGGTGCATACATTTGGGTTTTCCGGCCATGGTTTTCAGCTAGGTCTAGGTGTTGGAGCCGTGGCCAGCGAATTAGTTTTGGACGGCGGGACCGATACAGAAATCGACGAACTGTCGATCGGTCGATTCGATCAACTTGATGTGGCGGCGAGCGGGAACGCTTGAAGATCGCGCCAATCAATAGCAGATAAAGCAAGAGGCATATTTGATGACAGGCAACGTTCAAGCGTTCTCGACCGAGGAGTTTCGCGGTCGAGTTCGAAATGTAAAGGCCAACATGGAAAAGCAGGGACTTGATGTACTGCTTATTCATTCGCCGGAGAACATCTATTACCTGACCGGACACCAAACGTCCGGATACTTCGCGTATCAGGTTCTCGTAGTGACACAAGAGCACGAGGATCCAACACTGTTGCTCCGTTACCTGGAGAGGGGCAACGTTGATGAGTATTCGTGGCTCGATGATGCAGAGACTTGGCGGGAAGGCGACAATGTGATTGATCGTACCGCTGAGGTCGTCAACAGTCTTCACGACGGCCCCGGAAACCTGGGACTCGAAAAACGTTGTTGGTTCTTGACGGCCTTGGCCGCAGAGCAGATCGTTGCAGGCCTAGGCCGGTTTACGGTTAAAGATGCCTCGTATCTTGTCGACAGAATCAGAGTTGCTAAATCGCCAGCGGAAATCGGGTACATCCGCGAGGCTGGGGCTATTGCAGAAATTGAACAGCGCGCCTCTCAAGCAACGATCAACCCAGGAATAACCGAAGCAACCGTGGCCGCCGCCGTGCTCAATGCCGGTGTCGGCGCCGGCTGCGAGTACACCGGCTTGCCGCATCACATCATGTCCGGTTATCGATACAACGTTTGCCACGCAAATTGGGGCCCAAAACTGATCGAACGCGGTGAGCTGGTGTTCACGGAACTCTACGGCTGCAGAGAGCGGTATCACGCTACGCAAATGCGCACCGTTTTGCTCGGCGAGCCGGCGGACAAGCTGCGAGAGGCGGTTGATTTGGTGATCGCTTCACAAGATGCTCAGCTTGCTGCAATGAAAGCGGGCGCGTCGAGCGTAGAAATCGACGCGCTTGTGCGTGCGCCCATCCGCAAGATTCGTCCCGACTATTTCAACCGCAGTGGGTATTCGACGGGCATCGGCTTTCCGCCGCGTACCGCAGAATGGGATGTGCTGGACTTCAATGAGCAAGAAGACTGGGAGCTTAAAGAAGGGATGGTCTTTCATATGCTCGCGCTGGCAGAAGGCTTCGGTATCAGTGAGACCGTAGTGGTTACAGAAACGGGGATCGAGCGATTGACGCCCTCAAATCCGCGAGAGCTGATTCTGAAATGACAAGTAGAAATATTGCAGCAACATCGGACGACGTGGCGTTCGCGTCATTTGATTACTTGACTGATCTCATGACCTCGAAAAAGATCAGTTCTGAAGAGATCACGAAGATCTACCTTGCACGAATCGCGCGATTCGACGATCACTTGCACGCGTACTCATTGGTGTTTGAAGAAGAGGCGATACTCTTTGCGCGAGCTGCTGATGACGCCCGGGCAGCGGGGCGTACGTTAAGCCCATTGCACGGCATCCCGGTAGCCATCAAAGACATCTTTGACTATGCGGGATTCGAAACTGGGGGCGGGTCAAACGCGCTGGCCGGCAATATCGCCGCGACAAACGCGTCCGTTGTGTCACGGCTGCAATCGGCCGGCATGGTCGTGCTGGGTAAGACACACATGGTCGAATTTGCATTTGGCGGGTGGGGCACCAATCCGGTTAAAGGGACACCGTGGAATCCCTGGGATCTGGAAACCCATCGTGTGCCAGGTGGTTCAAGCAGCGGATCAGCGGTCGCGGTTGCCGCGGGCCTTGCTCCTGCCGCACTGGGTACCGACACCGGCGGCTCGGTGCGCACGCCGGCCTGCTGGTGCGGCGTCGTCGGTCTAAAAACGTCGAGTGGCCTCATTAGTCGCAAAGGCGTATTGCCTCTAAGCGATACGCACGACACGGTTGGGCCGTTGGCTCGTACGGTTCGAGACACCGCATACCTCCTGCAGAAACTGGTTGCCCATGAGGCCGGTGACCCGACCACGATTTCAGCCTCCGTCATCGATCCACTGACGGACCTCGAACGTGGTGTCGAGGGAATTCGAATCGGGATTCTTGCCGACAACGACCTCGGTGGCGTCGAGCCGGAGATCCACCGATTGCTGAACGAAGCCCTAAAGGATCTGGAGGGTCTGGGCGCACACTTGGTGGAGTTTCAACTTCCTTTGCCGATCGATGAGTTTCTGAGTCGCGGTGGAGACATCATGAGTGCGGAAAGCTATGCCCATTGGGGCTCTTATATTGAGAAAAAAAACAGTCCGGTCACGGCCGTGATCCAGGAGCGCATAATGGACGGCAAGCACATCTCGGCGGCCACCTACCTGGCAGTGCTGCGCGAGCGGTGCGCAACACAATCGCAGTTTCTAACCAACATGGATCGGTTGGATGCGGTGATTGTTCCTGCTTGTCACCAAGCTCCTATTCGCATCGATGCGGTTGACGAGAACACGCCACCCAATTTGTTTGGACGCCTGGTGAACTACCTCGACCTAGCGAGCGTATCAGTACCGATCGGTCTGACTCAAAATCATTTGCCGGCGGGGATGCAAATCATGGTGCGTCAATTCGACGACGCGCTTGCGCTCCGAATCGCGCGCGCCTTTGAGCGTTCACGCGGTGAAGATCCGATGATTCCGGCTGGACTGGGGATGCAGAACTAGTCCCTAACGGATCTGCAACGACGAACAGAGAATTTGGAGAACATTCTTGAAGAAAATTATCAACGATCCTAAGAATTACGTAGACGAGTCCCTTGAGGGTTTGGTGCTCGCGTACCCCAGCGAGTTCGAGTGCATCGGCGCAAATAAGCGAGTCGTGGTTCGTCCTGATAGCAAGGCGTCGGGGAAAGTGGGCCTTGCGACCGGCGGCGGCTTTGGGCATCTACCGCTATTTGCGGGCTACGTCGGCGAAGGATTGCTCGACAGTTGTGCCGTTGGCGATGTGTTTGCGGGCCCATCGGCGAACGACGTCACCGAGGCGATCGAGGCGGCTGATTTTGGCAGTGGCGTCTTGTCCATCATTGGTAATTACGGTGGTGACCGCATGGTGTTCAACATGGTGAAGGATGCGCTCGAAAGCAAAGGCGTACGTAACCAACTGGTCATTGTTGCCGACGATGTCGCCAGCGCTCCGCCGCTAGAACACAGCAAACGACGCGGTGTCGCCGGTCTTACGTTTGCCTTTAAGATTGCTGGAGCGGCGGCAGAACGTGGCCGCACTCTTGACGACGTGGCAGCCATTACCGAACGGGCAATGAACAACTGCCGATCCATTGGTGTTGCGCTTTCGTCGTGCACGATTCCGCAGGCCGGCAAACCAACCTTCGAGATCGATGATGAGTCCATCGAGATGGGGATGGGCATTCATGGAGAGCAGGGCGTATGGCGAGGCGGGCTCAAGAGCGCGGACGATCTAGCTGACGAGATGCTGGACAGGGTGTTGGAGGACAATCCGATCGCATCGGGAGAGCGCATTGCACTGCTGTGTAACAGCCTGGGTGCTACACCGATTGACGAGCTGTTTATTTTCTATCGGCGACTCGCACAGCGACTGTCATCTGCGGGTGTCGATATCGCCTTGCCTATGATCGGCCATTACACGACATCAATGGAAATGGCCGGGATTACGGTCTCTGTAATGACGTTAGACGACGAACTCGAGTCTCTGATGCGTGAACCTGCGGCATGCCCATTTTGGAGAAACCTTTGACCCAAGAATACGATTCCGCCGATCTGTCGATGATCTTCGCAAAGGTCTGCGAGAGGCTGATTGATGCGGCTCCACACTTGAATGAACTGGATGCGCAACTGGGTGACGGCGACCTCGGCACCACGCTGCGGGCGGTCGCGACAGCCTTACAGGGTGAACTTTGCAACATGCCGCTTCCCATCAGCGACTTCATGGAAAAAATCTCGCAGATCATCGCCGGCGTGTCCGGCTCGAGCTTCAGCGCGATCATGATGGCCGGGGTGAATCGAGTTGCTGCTGAAACGAATGGGCAAAATACGCTTTTATCCACGCAGATTTCTGACCTAATTCGTCTAGCGATGGAATCTATGATGGGCGCCGGCGGCGCTAACTTGGGCGACAAGACCGTGCTTGACGGACTTAACGGGATTGCAGATGCGATTGATCGAGAGACCGATCACACCAAACTGGCCTCTGCGGCAGACGAAGCCTTGTCACGCATCATGAAAGACTTCAAGAGCAAGCCGTGCAAAATCGGTCGCGCACGTCTGGCAGGCGACCGCAGTATCGGCCTTGATGATCCAGGCATGACGGCGCTGAAGCACATGATTGAGGCCATCAATGGATCGCACGATTCTGGCAGTGATTTCACCGGCGGCGTTGATGCTCATTAGCGGCGAGAATTCCTATATGGCAGCCACAACAGGTGTATATCACCGGCCGATTTACGAAACGAACGTGGTTCTGTATTGCGTTTTCAAACCTGATTCGAGAGTTCCGGGAGGGTGCACGTGACGATCGCTCAGGAATTGGCTGGTTTCGTTGTGGAAACCAAGCAAGTGCCACAAGCGAGTCAGGACATTGCTGTTTGTGCGATTCTCGACTTGGCAGGTGCCGCTATCGGCGGCTACTTCAGTCGAGGTGGAAAGGCTGCAGCAACGGCCGCGCCGACGATCTGGGGAGCCGGACCGGCAGAGTGTTGGTTTTCAGATATTAAGCTCACCGTAACCGGCGCGGCGTTTTCAAACGCTGCGATCGCGTCGATGCTGGATCTCGATGATGGACATCGCGCAGCTGCGGGTCACCCCGGGGCGTCCATAATACCGGCCGTGCTGGCGACCGCGGACGCTTTCGAATCGACGGCGGAAGAGATACTGATTGCCACCGTTATCGGCTATGAAATTGCCATTCGCATTGCCGCGTCTCGCGATATCAATAAACTCGACACGCTTGTCACGGGTCCGTGGTGTGGCCAAGGCGCGGCAGCAGCGTCCGCGTGGCTACGGCGATTACCGCCACTACAAGTCGCACAGGCCATATCGATCGCTGGATCCAGTGCTCCGAACCTCGCGGCGATCGCATATTCTCAAATGATGGGAAATCACGTCAAGGAAGGGATTCCGTGGGCGACTGCGACGGGAATTGCTGCCGTTGAACTGGCCGCAGCGGGCTTTACCGGTCCAATGGACCTCATGGATAATGAACACATCTACGATCGCGACAAGCTCACATCAGAGTTGGGGTCGACGTGGCTGATCGACAGTGTGTATTTCAAACCGTATGGCTGTTGTCGCTGGTCACATGCGGCGATGGACGCGTTTCTTGAGTTGCGAGCACGGGAGCAGTTCGACCTTGAGGACGTGCACGAAATCAACATTCACACATTCTCTAGGGCGCTTAGATTGAACAACGACCTGGCGCCCAAAAATCTCGAGGCTGCGCAGTACAGTATTCCATTTTGCGTCGCATTGGCGGCGCTCAAAGGCGTGAAGTCACTCTTACCGTTGACCGAACGCTGGCTAAACGATCGCGAGGTTCTGGCCCTGACAAGCCGAGTCACCCTTGCGGTGGATCCCAAGCTGGATGCGATGTTTTCAAAGGCAGTGCCTGCACGTATAGAGGTCAAAACTCGCTCAAGTGTGTTCGCCAATACGGTACTCGTACCGAAAGGTGAGCCAGATAATCCGATGGTGTGGGACGAGTTGGTGGAGAAGCTGCGGGTGGTCGCCAGCGATACGGTCGCTGTCGAGAAAGTGGATTATCTAGTAGGCGCAATTGACTCACTTCGGCACGGAGATTCCAAACCAATGTTAGACGCGCTGGCCCTGCCCCTGGATGTAAAGACCGGGTCGCCGCGATGTTAAGGTGCAGCGCGCGCGAGACATGCTCTTATAGAATGCTCATTTTCGCGTGAGTAGAATGTGGTTCTTTAGGGTCGATTACTCCACGGATCATCGCCACCAACGGCACTGTTATACTGTTCCGATCCCTACTAAATCGCGAATACCCAAACGTTGAGTAAGACAACAGTGACAGACAAATCGACAGGCACCCAACTTCTTGACCGGGCGATAGCAATTCTAGACGCGCTCGGACAGGCAGGCCACGAAGGCGCGAAGGTCGGCCAGCTCGCAAAAACCATTGGGCTTACGATGTCGACGACACATCGTATTGTCGCAAGCCTGGAGCGACATGGCCTTATCGCGAAAGAGGAATCGACTAAGCGTTACCGGCTTGGACTCACTTTTTTTGTTCTCGGTTCGCGAGCGGCCGATGCCAGTGGACTGCGGAAGATCGGACATCCCTCTGTTCTGAACATTGCCGCAAAAACGGGCGACACTGCATTTCTCATGGCTCACAATGGTTTTAACGCCGTGTGTATTGATCGCCAACAGGGCAACTATGTCATAGACAGCCTGTCGGGCGGCGTTGGTGGACAGATTCCCCTGGGCGTAGGCCCTGCGAGTCAGGCAATTCTTGCGCACTTGGATTCTGAGTCGATTGACGCGGTACTGAAAGCGAACACTTCGATCTATCGACGCTACGCCGGATTGTCCAGCACGAAGATTCGAAGTCGTTTGTCCGATATTCGCGACCAGGGTTACGCGATAGACGACGGCGAATTGGTAGATGGCATATCGGCACTTTCCGTCGCCATAAGGCCAGAAGGCTACGAAGTCACCGGCTCGCTCGCTGTCAACATGACAAGCGCCCGGTTAACCAAAAAACGACAGGTAGAATTGATTGAGCTACTTAACCAAGAGGCCAGGAAGATTGAAGCACGCATCAATCCGCTGGACACCATCGTCTCCACTCGAGGATAAAGTCCTTAGGTTAATCTCGGGTCATTCCTGTGGGCAATTGCAGTGATTTGCTCATGAGAAAGCCAATAGGCGCCAGCCACGCCGGGCAATACCTCAAACTGTCGGATTCGCTGACAATTCACTACGAGGAATCGGGCAACGGTGATATACCTATTATTTTCATACCCGGCCTTACAATGTCGACGAAGGTGTTTGTTCGTCAGCTGGAACACTACGCAGATTCTTCGCAGTTTCGAGCTATCTCCTACGACCCACGTGGTCAAGGATTGACGACGAAGACGACCGAAGGCCATTACTACGAGCAGCACGGTCGGGACTTAAGCGCAGTTATTCGAGAATTAGACTTGAAAGACGCGGTCTTAGTCGGGTGGTCTGCTGGGTCCTACGACATGCTTGCCTATATCCGTGAATGTGGCATCGACAACGTACGAGGCGTGGTTCTGTTGGACGGCTCCCCAAAGGCGATCGGCGAGGATAATGCCCTAGAGTGGGTTTGGTATAGACGTGATGATGCGGACGGCCTAATGAAGTTTCATACTCTAGAACCAATGCGTGACCGGCAAACGTTCAACAGGGAGGCCGCGAAAGCGGTGCTGGAGAATAAATCGGAAGAGAACATTCAGTGGTTCTCGGATATATCCGATCAAACGCCGGATTTTGTGACGGCATTAAAGTATGCCGCATTCAACTACTACGATTTTGAACCGGACCTAATTGCACTGGAAGGAAAAGTGCCGTTGTTGTACGTCGTTCATGAGGGGTGGGGCGAAATCGTGTCGGCTTGGGCCGGAAAACATACGCCAAGCGCGACTGTCGTTGAGATGGGACAACACATGATGTTCTGGGAGCGTCACGAAGAGTTTAACCGAGTCTTCGACGACTACTTGAAAGCTATGCGGTGAGGTTGATACCAAGACCCAAAATAAGTTTGTTCTGACCACCGAACGAATTGCAGCTCGAATAGAGTCCACAACCCCGAGAGAACTCATCAACGGTGCCTAAGCTGTCGCGAGGGTCTTGCGAACAGCCGCGATGAAATACCATTCGCATGTTCCTTCTTGCCGCGAAGTAACCCACGACCTCAATTTCTGTCGGCATCCTAAATAGTCATAAGGCATTGTTTTTAAAAGCTGCTGCTTTTTCTTACTCTCATAATATGGAGTAATAAGTCATTCATTATCAGATAGTAGATTTCTGTGCTACGCTCAACTCAAATTCCGACCATTGCAGTCGGGGGAAGCAATTCTCAATCGATCGGAGTACAGGAGACAGATGATGGGCAGGGGAAAAACCAAGACGACCGTTAAACCAACTCGGACGCCAACTTTCACGAAAACGGTGCTCGCAAGCACTATTTCTAAGGTATTGGCTGGGACCACCGCCCTCACTGCGTGTGGGGTCGTGACCGCACAAGAACTCGAGGAAATAGTAGTAACCGCTCAGCGACGCGAGCAGAGCATTCAGGAAGTGCCGTACAATATTTCCGCTTACACGGGCGCAACGCTTGAGAATAGTCGTGTTGCCGACTTTGCAAGCTTGGGTAGCTTTGTTCCGGGCTTGGCGCTTACCGACGTTGGGCCGGCTGTGCGCGGCAACAACAACAACTTCATCTTGCGAGGCATCAACGCGAACCAAACGTCAAACGGTCTTGCGTTTCCAAATCAGACAGTTGCGCCTGTTTCTACCTATCTGGGCGAAACGCCAATCTTTTTCCCGATGCAACTGTCCGACATAGAGCGTGTTGAGGTTCTTCGCGGACCGCAGGGTACGTTGTACGGCTCCGGCGCATTGGGTGGAACCATTCGCGTCATTCCGAAGGCGCCGGACTCAAGCGAATTGTACGCGGAGCTTAATGCGGAAGGGTCAGTGACCGACGACTCAGACGAGGCCAATGGCTCATTCGACGCAGTTGTTAATATTCCCATCGTTGAAGGTCGATCGGCATTCCGGGCCTCGGGCGGATACAAGCGCTTAGGTGGTTTTATTGATCACAACGGATTAGTAGAGCTTGGCGGTGGCACTGCGGCCGGTGGATCGCTGGATATTCCGACGCCCTCCGTTCCAGGCGATCTCTCCAGCGGCTTTGTGCTTCGATCGCCAGTGGATGATGTGAACGACTCGGAATCCGTCTACTTACGAGCGGGACTGGCACTTGATGTCACGGACACCTTCGATGTGCAAGTGAGCTATATTTATCAGCACGACGAAGTTGACAATCCGCAAGTCCACAACCCCGACAATAACGGTGTATTCGTCGACAATAGCGTCGTGGATTTTCCGGGTGCGCTCCATGATAACGCCAACGGAGTTGTCGGCGGACAGTTTCCAAATGGCGGAACATTCTTTCCAGGAAACGACAATTACGACGTAAGTCAGTTGATCGATCAGCCATATGAGCGCGACGTCAATCTGATTAAGGTCGACGCCAATTTAGAGCTGGGATTCGCAACCTTGACATCGGCGTCATCCTATTATGAGAATGACGCAGACTATCTTCGAGACATTACCGCGCTTTTTAACGCGACGCCGGGGGCCGGCTCAAC
Source organism: Woeseiaceae bacterium (assembly GCA_021773035.1). Taxonomy (GTDB): domain Bacteria; phylum Pseudomonadota; class Gammaproteobacteria; order Steroidobacterales; family Woeseiaceae; genus UBA1847. Next base: position 14,094 of record JAJFKU010000017.1, on the reverse strand, counting down.
GAGCTTGGCGTACTACTATGGTTTTTATCCGAGGCTCCTTGCCTACGACGAAGCGAGAACAGAAGAAACAGGGTTCGTTCAAGAAATTCGACTAGCGTCCACTACAGATTCTCAGTTTCAGTACGTGATTGGCGCGTTCTATCAGGATCTCGAAATCAATTTTAACACCGAACAATTCAACGCTGGGGTAACTGAGTTTGACCAGTCGCCGGTAGGCGTCGGATTCCACGCAAACCCAGATACATTCGGCGACTTAGTGTTTACGAATGATCGCGTATTTGATTTTGAGGACATCGCCGTTTTTGGCGAGGTAACCTACAACATCTCTGATCGTTGGCAGGTAACTGGTGGCGTACGAGCATTCTGGCAGGAATTCACGAATACATTTAGTCAAGTCATTCCGTTTTGCGGTGTTTTTTGCTCTGATGATGGCGTCAATCCTTTTGGGGCAACCAGCTTATTAAACACCGTCGACGTCAACGACCAAATTTTCAAGCTGAACACGTCCTACGATTTCAATGACGATATGAAGGTGTATTTCACCTACGCTGAAGGATTCAGGCGGGGGGGTGCGAATGGCGTATCGACAGTCGGCCCGTTTGCTTCTCTTCCAGAGATCATTACCTACACGCCCGACAAAACGCAAAACTACGAGGTTGGCCTTAAGGGCACGTTGGCCGATCAGTATTTCACGGCCGCCGTTTTTCATATTCGATGGGACAACTTCCAATTCGATGATTTCAATTCAGCGGGCGCAGTAATTGCGGTCAACGGCGGTGAGGCGACGAGCCAAGGTGTTGAGTTGGAAATGGCCGGCCGACTACGTGACGGACTGACATATTCGTTTGGATACACGTTCACGGATGCGGAACTTAGCCAGTCGTTCGTCATTGAGGATCTGGTTCAGGGTATCGGACTGCCCCCAGCCGCCTTGATCACCGGCAATGACGGCGACAGGTTGCCTGGCGTCCCTCGGCACAGCCTATCACTCTCGTCTGACTATTTTCACTCGTTGGGCAGTTCGTCGGATCTGAGTCTGAATTGGCACGTTAACAGTTCTTATCGAAGCGCTGCACTATCAAATTTCAACGATATTACGTCCGCAGGACGCAACTTCTTTGAAAGCAAGGGATTCTCGATCTGGGATGCATCGGTCACGCTCGCCAGCGACTCCAAGAATTGGTATGCCAGCTTGTTTGTCGACAATATCGGCAATTCGTTAGGGTCGACAGGCGGCGTTCCGGCAACGCAGTGGGGTACGCGCGGCGCAATTTCCTTTGTGACTCGACCAAGAACTGCCGGCATTAGGTTTGGGTGGAAGACGAACTAAGCGGCGACGGAGTGTAGCAACCGTCAGCCGCTTCATTGGGTTGGGGCAGTCCGACCCCAACCCAATGAGTTCTCAAACAATTAGGTGAATGACAACAACACTATCGAATGATAGAAGTGAGAACGTGATTCTGTCAGGGTGTTTTCTTCTATGATATGGAATGGAAATGCAAAACCCGTCCGATCAATTTGAGTTATCCAAGCTTGACCGAGTCCACGAATTTATCGCCGCGGGAAATCTCGCTGAAGCTGGACGCGTCTGCGCAGCAATTGTAAAAGAAAATAAGGACGCTTCAGAAGCATGGTGGCTAATGAGCGAAATTTGTTTGCGCAACGGACACACGGCGCAAGCGGCGGAGTGTGCGCAAAAGGCGGCGGAACTTAATCCGCTAGAGGCGAGATTTCAGGTTCAGCGAGCGAAGTGTTTGGCGCTGCTCGGACGTCGCAAAGAGGCGCACGCCGCCGCAGAGTCGGCTTCTGAACTAAATGTCAGAGACGCTGACCTCCTAGATGCCCTCGGGGGCGTCTACAGCGCTTGTGGTGCATTCGAAGCGGCTGTTCCACTGTTCGAGAAAGCAGTAAGCGCACAGCCAGAGAATTCCAATTTCCAGTATAACCTTGGCGCGGTACAGCGAATGCTGGGTCGTATCGAAGAGGCGGAGGAAACCTGCAACCGCGTGATAACGCTAAACCCGAGTGACTATCAAGCTTATTACACGCGCTCGGACCTGCGTCGCCAGACCGCTGACCAAAATCACATCACGCAAATGGAGAAACTCCTGGAGCGTGGCATAACGGACTGGCGTGGCAAGGTCTTAATCTGTTATGCCTTGGCCAAGGAATGCGAGGATATTCAGGCGTTTGACAAGTCATTTCAGCATCTGAAGCTGGGTGCTGACACCCAGCGAATGAACACGAGATACGATGTAAGAACTGATATTGCGGTGATTGAGAAAATCATCGCTAACAACACGAAGGATGCAATAGTTGCTGCTCGACCTGGGTATGGATCGGAAGAACCCGTTTTTGTACTAGGACTTCCGCGATCCGGAACGACACTTGTTGAAAGAATTATACAGAGCCATTCGTTGGTAGAGTCGGCGGGAGAGCTTAACGACTTCGCAGTAGAGCTCGTGCGGCTTGCGTCAGAAAACAAGCCTAATGTCCGACGCGACGAGCTGATCGAAATTGGATTGAGTCTCCCAATGGAGGAACTGGGGAGACGCTACGTCGACGCTACGCGACCGCGAACCGGGGCGACGCCAAAATTCATCGATAAGATGCCAATTAACTATCTCTACTGTGGTCTCATTCACGCGGCACTGCCTAAGTCGAAAATCATCGTGCTCAAAAGGGATCCAATGGACTCATGTTATGCAGCCTACAAATCGTATCTAACGGGGCCTTATCCTTTTACATACGATCAGGTTGAAATGGGAAAATACTTCGTCGCGTTCAGGAAGCTCGTTGAGCACTGGAAGTCAGTACTCCCGGCCGAGAGCTTCCTAGAGGTCTCCTACGAACACCTCGTCGAAAACACTGAATTGGAGTGTCGTCGCATAGTCGAGTTTTTAGGCCTTCCGTGGGAAGAAGGCGTGCTCGACTTTCATCAAAGTTCAGCCGCATCGTCGACGGCGAGTGCAGTTCAAGTTCGCCAAAAGATCTATTCGTCCTCGATTGGGAAGTGGAAGAACTTTCAAGAGCAACTTCAGCCGTTACGCGGAGAACTTGGATGCTACAAAGATAGCGTTTCGAGATAACGCATCACCGTAGTGTTCGATATCGATCGACGCGATCTCGACCAGTCTCAGGCGTCAGATATACAGAAGGCCCACCACGGCGATATCACGCCAGGTGGCTCTCGTAGGTGCGTTTGGAGGTTGCAGAGCCGACCTCGAGCAGCACGATGTCGAAGGGGTTCGCGTACTGGGAGACGAAAGTACCGGCGACGTCCATGTTCTGCACTGATCCCGTTCGCCCGCGGTGGTCCCGTCGTGACACTTATACGCGAGGGTCCGATTCCGCGGGTGAGGGACGTGGTGACCACCTAACACGCTATGTTGCTGAGGACTCGCTGATCAATGGCAGGGCGCATCAATTTCCTGTCTGACGTATCGTAGATACCATTTGGTAAGCGGCATTATCGCTAGTATTTCAGTCGCTCACGATCAGCGGCAGATTGTTTCCTCAGCTACCGCATTTTGATAAGCGATGCCGTTGCGACTATCCTGCTAGTGTAATGACCGAAAATTCTCCATTTTTTAGTGCCGGTGACGGTAGCGATCAGGGGTACATCAACGTTCGCGATGCCACTGATGGTTTTTGCCTAGGGGCAAGGCAATACACGGAAGAACTTTGGGAGCGCTTCCGACATTTGGCAGACACTCAGTTCTTGGCTGAAGCCAAGGACAATTACACGGAGCGATTTTGGGAGATGTACTTGGGTTGCACTCTACTAGACTGCAACTTGAAACCAGCGACACCAGGCGATAGTGGGCCCGATTTGTACTCCACAATTGGCGGAATGCGCACTTGGTTTGAGGCTACTGCACCGTCAGCCGGGGAGGGGGCCGACAAGGTCCCAGAAGCCAGGGAAGGGCGATTTTCTTCCGTTCCTGAGAAGCAAATTATTCTCAGACTGACAGGTGCCGTTTCGGCCAAGAAGATCCAATTTCAGAACGCGATAGACAGTGGCATCGCGACTAGCCAGGACAGTTTTGTCGTTTGCATAAATGGTCGCAACATTCCTTCCAGTATCAGTGATCTTGTTCCAGAACGTATTGTTAAAGCATTTTTCCCGATCGGCAACCAAGTCGTAACCGTCAATCGCGATAGCGGAGATATAGTGCGCACAAGCTATCAGCTTCGTACATCTGTGAGGAAAGCGTCTGGAACTGAGATCAACACAACTGGATTCCTCGGAGAAGATCTTAAAGAGATTTCGGCTGTAGTCTACTCGAGGGTAGATTCCGCTAATTACCCGAAACGAATGGGCGATGATTTTGTGTGCCTACATAATCCGAGGGCAAGTGTGCGAATGAAAGTTGGCGCGACATGTCGAGGTGTTGAGTACGTCGCGATTGGTGATCAGCTGCACAGGCTAGACTACGCTGCGTCAAGCGGTTTAATGGATAGGGCTATTACTTTAGTACGGCTTTTCTGGATACGGACTCTTTACGGACTTTCGAGTTTTCTATCTCTGGATAACTGATCGTAAGATTGTCTACCATTCAATAGCTGCAGAATCTTGTTCAGTCGGAACACTCATCCATTTTGGTGTGATTAGGATTTCCCGTCCGCGCCTTTTTTGTGCGGCCGCATAGGATAATCCGAAAGAGTGAACGTTTGCCCAAGCACTATACAAATCTCTAATTTCTGGGCAATCGTCGTAGGTAAGAACCCAAGGTTCCCTATCTAATTTCCTGAGCTCTCCTGCAAGAGAAGAATGGTAGTCTGAATCGAGTGAGTTTAAGTAAAGTGTTTGACCTTTCTCAAAATACGGCGGATCGATGAAGAGCATAGTATTCTTCGAACTCATCGACCGAATAAAGTCGACCCCGTCCAACTTTGAGACACTGATGCGGTCCGAATACTCTGAAATACGTTCGCATCTTTCCAAGAGATCCTTCTTATTAAATCGGGCGTCTATTTTCCAGTTCCCGGCTTGAGCTACTCCGCCGATTGGGCCTCCATTCATGATAATTCCTGACCGGTTGCATCGGTTCAGATAGAACGCTGCGAATCCTCGTCTTAATCGTGAGACGTAACCGGTAGACCTGTATGTTTGCCTTTGTCTTCGCCATTCCGCCATGCTGACTCTTTTCGACTTCAGCAGCTTTAAGAATGGCAGTGGCCTGTTAACAAGCGTCCACCAAAAATCATGAATCGATTCGTCAACGTCGTTAATGTAAATCTTGGACGTTTCTTCTAAGAATAGGAGAGAAAGTGCGGCACCGGCCCCGCCTGCGAACGGCTCAGCAACCGCAGTCGAACCAAGTCCGTTAATACTTCGAATTTGTTGAAGGAGGCTAGATAGCGAAGATTTCCCGCCTGGATAGCGGAGCGGGCTGGATCCTCTCACTTGAGGAGGTCCTCCGGCGTTTCGTCAAGCATTAGTTTGAACAAAGGCTCGGTTCTCATCCAGAATTGTCGTATGTCTCGCTCGCTGGGCAATTCGGAAGATTGATGCACGAAAGAGTGCATATCACTTATAGAGAACGGCGCAGCTTTGTCGTACCTCACGGCCTTTTGAACACTTTTCGATTGGGAATCGGGAAGGTGCTTCTTGGCTATACGCACGACAACCGGCATCATTTGTCTCATTGTTGGCGTCCCGAACTGAAGGGCGTTCTTAGCTTTTAGCGTCTTAACCAATTTGTCCATTTCGCCGATTTTCTCTAGGAAATGGACTATTGACAGTTCAAGAAAAACGCGCAAAAGAGTGGCGCCCGCATTCGGATAGTCCTCTCGTTTCAACTTAACCAACTCGGATCGAATATCTATCAGCCGGTCGTTTTGATCTCGAATGACAAAACTCTTCGGAATGACCGTGTTGCTCGCCTTTGCTGTTCTTTTCTTGGCAGGCGGTTTTTTCTTGGTGCCACTAGTGCGTGTGCCAGTTGTATTCTTGATGACGTCATCTGGAACAAATGAACCGCGCTTTTTGGCTGGCCGCTCGCTAGGTTTCCAAGACTTGAAATACGCCTCTATGTCATCATTCTTGTTTAATGATCGCGACGATTGCTTTTTCAGTGCTATATCTGAAACAAGCCTTTCGAATCCTTTCAAGAACTCCTTCTTTGTCGTTGTACCCTGAATTCCAAATTCAGCACTACGTTCCACGCGTAAGTGCTTTTGCCCAGAAGACGAATCGAACACCCTTTCAATAGTAGAGAAAATATTGCCTCGTGGGTTGTTTAGCTTCGCCTGCACCTCATCTGATAGCTTCAGCGAACGCGCCATGTCTGCTATTGCCCGTGTCTGGCGTGCTTCTTGGATATCTTTCAGAGTGAATCCTAGCTCGTCACGAAGCGCATCGTTTGTGTAACCTTCCGACAGTTTGTCCAATATGAAACTTGCTCTGTTTTCTTTGACCCATGCCAAAACCGGGCTGCCACGATGCCTACCCGCTATTTGTTGGTCAGTTGCCTTACGCGAGGGTGCAATGATTACCGGCACGCGCTTCAATGATTCAGGATCGCGAACCTTCTTCGATAGCCTTGCGACCTTGGCGCTATACGCCCCGTCGAGAAGTCCTGGTTCGCGCAGCGCCTTCAGCGCCGCAAGCCTTCTATTCCCTTCCACCACCACGTATTGTCCCTTTTCTTCGATCACCAGCAGCGGTTCATTGGGAAAGTAGCCCAAAGTGACTATACTCTGCGCGACTTCAAGCGCTTTATCGTGCTCAAACAAATACTGGATGATGTCGCGCGGAGCACGATTCGACGTCTCTCGGCCGAGACGGGGGTTTCTTGCATCCAAATGCAGGCTGGCTACAGCCAATTGCTTTGATTTCCATTCGTCTTTTCGGGCCATTCTTCTATCCTTCCGATTGCGTGTTGGTCAGCAATGTTTCGCCTGCATTGTCGTCAAACAATTCCTCAGTACGCACGTATTCTCGCAAAATATCTAGAGACTTGTGCCGCGACTGGTCGGCCATTTTGAAAATACTTGCTCGATTTCGCGCGGCGCTAGTCAGGAACCCACTTCTTAAGCTATGGCCTGCATACCTTTCCCAGTCTAACCCAGCCCGACTAGCGTATTCCTTGACGACCAACGCGACGCTTTGTCCCGATAGCCGTGATGCGCCGACTTTGTCGCCGCGGAACATACGACGGAAGAGGGCGCCTTGATCAATCTCCGCCACAGTTAACCAGTCCTGAAGCGCCTGCACCGGACAGTACGGTGAATCGGGCTGCCGAACGATCGCAATCACCTGGCCCTGTGTTTCCTGATCCGTTTTCGACTTCTCAATAGTCACTCTGAGGCCTTCCTCGCGCTCCTCGAGATTCCAGGTGTTGAGAGCCACGAGTTCGGAACGCCGGAACGCGCCAGCAAAGCCAAAGAGGAGAAGGGCGCGATCTCGCAGGCCCATCGCCGATTCTGGATCGACAGCATCTGCCATTATCCTAATATCTTCGTCGATCGCAGCGGCTTTCTTGGCTGGTGGCTGAGCCCAGTCACGTCGAATGCCTCGCATAACCTCGACTACCTTGAGTGCGTTGTGCGGCGAGGGATGGCCAGCGCCCAGATGCACAAGTCGGATTGCAGCGAGGCGGCGGTTAAGTGTCGAAGGGTTCAGACCGTCGGACGCTTGAGAAGCGATAAACATCGCTACGCAATCCGGATCGGAAGGCATACTTGGTAGCGAAACGGTTTGGCACCAAGCTTCAAACTGCCGCCAATCGGACTTGTAAGCTCGCCAGGTAGAATCGGCTCGACTCTTTTTCGAATAGCGTTTGGCAGCTTCGAGGGCATTGTCGAGCACAATTTGGGCGAGGGCGCTTCTCGGAAACGTTACAGAATTTTCCATGCGAGAAGCGTATAAAATTCAGTCAGATATTACTAGTGAGAATTGAGTTTATCGCTAGTTATACCGTGTTTGAGATCATGATCTACCCAGTTCCGGAATGCAGTTCTCGTCGTAGCGGCAGATTGTCTACGGACCGACTTTGCCATTAGTCGCCGCGAAGTGTTGTCGTTGGGCCCCTGGGTATCGAGGATTCCATTAAGCGATCAACGAATGGCGCCGCTTCTTCGTAGGGCAATTGCGTTTTCATGGCGACGTCCTGGATTATCTTCGCCTTGTTGTCGTCTGCCTTCTGCAATGCGCCCAATGTGCGTTGCAGGAAAACGTAGTTCGAACTGATATCACGGTATCCCAGCGAAGCGGCCTTTTCGAATCTTCGCTGACTCAGGAGGCTATCGAGGCTGGATAGAGCCGTTCTCAGGTCAGTCATCGAGTGGACCACGCCTGCCACACCCATTATCAGGGCCTCGTCAGCCGCTTCAATAGCATCGGACATCTCTGCAACGACGTCTTCTATGTTTTGTTTCAAGGCGTTTCCTTTTTGGAGGTGACGGTCAGGTCGTCACTGTACCGTGGGATCCAGGTAATTGCCGTGGGCGTTTTCTGTTGTTTAGCTGCCCCTTCAGCCTCGTTGTTGATGTACGTTGCCCACGCATTCATCAGTTCTGCGCGTTTCTCCAGAAGGTCCGAATGGTTATAAGCCGCCTCGCTCCTGCTCTTGGTGACATGCGCCAAGCTTGCTTCGCAAATGTCGCGGGGAAACGCTGTCATCTCAGCTGCCCATGTCCGGAAACTGCTACGAAACCCGTGCACGGTAATCGGGCGTCCATCCCCGTCTTCGTAGGCGGTGTCCAGATTATTGAGCAAATCCAGCATCGCCATACGTGGCAGGTGCCGCCCTTTCTTGCTGGGAAACACGAGGTGTTCATGCTGGCCTTGCTGACCCTTCAGTATGTCGACTGCGGCACTACTCAGAGGTACGCGGTGTTCCCGCTGCGTCTTCATACGGCTGGCGGGAATGGTCCATACAGCTCGGTCCAAGTCCACTTCATGCCATTGCACGCCAGTAGACTCCCCCGTCCGAGTTGCCGTTAGAATAGTGAACTCCAGACACCGTGCCGCGTGGCCGGAACGCCCCCGAATCTCCACGATGAGTTCTGGCAGTCGTGCGTAGGGCAGCGAAGCAAAGTGCCTCACTCGCTTTATCTTGTTGGGTGCGACCAGTAGTACCTGCATGTGACCCCTCCAGCGAGCTGGGTTTGGGCCTTCACGGTGTTTTCTTGCTCTGGCCCAATCCAGAACTTTCTCTATGCGGGCCCGTAACCGGCAAGCAGTTTCGGTCTTTGTGTGCCAGATTGGATCGAGCACCGACAGTATATGGTAGGTATCGATCGCGGCCACCGGAAGGGCACCCATCACCGGCGATGCATAGGTGCGAAGCGTGTTTTTCCATTGTTCCAAGTGCTTTGAATTCTTGGACACCGGTTCGACCACCATCGCGACGTATCTTTCCGCCGCCTGATCGAAGGTGAACATACTCTCTACCTTTAACCGTCGCTCAGCCCGTTCAAGTTGCCGTTCGGTAATAGGGTCAGCGCCCGAACGTACAATCTTGCGAGCCTCCCCTGCGGCATCGCGAGCCTCGGCCAGCGAAAGGTCACGCAGGCTGCCAAGTCCCATGTCTCTGACCTTGCGTGTCGTACGATCGCGAAACCGGAAGATCCAGGATTTCGTGCCCGATTTGGTAACTCTCAGATACAGTCCCGAGCCGTCGTTGTAGTAACCAGGCTTCTTGAGTGCCTTAACCGCCATTACGGTTAGCTTGTACACCGCTTTTCGCTCCGTAGCATTTACTGTGGCCCAAACTGAATGCCCGGATTGCGGTTAATCGGATCGAACGAAAGCGGACCAAGACAGGGAAAGTGTTTGTTATCATAGCGGCTATTAACGCATGAGTGCGCGCCGTTATTGCGGGACTAGGTGGCCTCTATAGGTGCAGACGACCCTTTTTTTGAATCTGAGTTGTTCGTGCAATTTGCTAATTTGTACCCAAATCGATTTTGCTACAGGCACGTGTGTCCCTACTTCTGTCCCTACTTGAAACGCACATTTACTCACACCTAAACACACCGTAACACTCTAAGAAGTCGCATAAGGATCTGATTTAATTGCATTTATCACACCTCTTCACACTTAGTCACATACTAAAGAAACTACCTCTCTCTCCGCCATATTCTTCGTACCCAACAAGCCGCGATTTACCCGCTTCTGCCAGAGGAGTTTTTCGAAACCTGCGGAGGCTGGCATACTGCGTCTATGAGCCACCTGGATGCGTCGCGAATGGTTTGTCATGAGTGCGATTTACTCGTCGACGTGCCGGTATTGGAGGAACACGATAAGGCATTCTGCCCGCGTTGCGAGTATTTGCTAGCCGCCAATCGTCCGAATGCCACCGAGAAGATTCTGGCTTTTTCCGCGACGGCGCTGACGTTTCTCCTGCTTGCCAACTCGTTTACATTTATCAGCTTAAGCGCGAGCGGTCAGGAGCAGACTGTAACGCTAATCGACAGTGTCAACATTCTGTTTGAAGAACATGCGGTGCTTGCGGGCATCGTGTTTGCCACAATAATCGGTGTACCGGGATTCTTGCTTGCGGGACTTGCTTATGTGTCTGTCTCGTTGCGATTGTCAAAACGTTTGCCAGGCACTCACAGAATTTTGCGATGGTCACTCCGCATGTTGCCCTGGAGCATGGCCGAGATTTTTCTTATCGGTATTCTTGTCAGCTTTATCAAGATTGTGGCGCTTGCGCGGGTCGAACTCGGGGTGTCGTTCTGGGCCTATGTGTTCTTTACCGTCAGTCTGATGCTGGTGATACTCAACATCGACCGGCGCGAGCTCTGGCGGCAGGTCAACGCGGTGCCGAATGTCTGAAATCGCGAACGAGTTCTCACTGCCGACGGGCCGTGCTGCGGGCGTGCAGGGGTGCACGATGTGCACCGCGGTGAGTCACATTGGTGCCGAGCACTGCGAAGACTGCGGTGCGAACTTACACAGCGAATGGACACACAGCATCGAAAAAACCTGGGCATGGCTAATTACATCAGTCATTCTTTATGTGCCTGCCAATGTATTGCCGATCATGTACACGCGCTTTCTTGGGAACGAGACGCCAAACACGATTCTCGGTGGTGTAGTCACGTTGTGGCACCACGACTCTTACCCGATCGCCGCTGTTATTTTTATCGCGAGTGTATTCGTGCCCATCAGCAAGATCATCATCCTCGCTTGGCTGTGTATTTCAGTCCAACTGAAAAGCCATTTGGCACAGCGGCACAAAACGCTCTTTTATCGCGCGACTGAGCTTGTCGGTCGCTGGTCGATGGTTGATGTCTTTGTCGTCGGCATTCTCGCGGCCTTGATACAGTTGGGTAACATCATGACGATTTTGCCGGGACCGGCGGCACTCGCATTTGCGGCGATGGTGGTGACCACAATGCTGGCGGCGATTTCTTTTGACACTCGACTCATTTGGGCTCTCAATGCCCAACAGGACACTCGTGGCGGAAAATAATGCAACCGTGAAAGCTGGCGTGTCGAAAAACCCGCGCATCCACAAAATATGGCTGGTGCCGATCGCCGCATTTGGCGTTGGTTTATGGATGGTATACGCCAACTGGGCCAGCCAGGGACCGGTGATCGAGATTACGTTTACGGATGGGGCCGGCATCGAGGCAGGCAAAACCAAAGTCAAACGTCGTAATGTCGAGGTTGGCGAAATTGAAACGCTACGCCTCGATGACGATGCGCAGAAGGTTATCGCGACCGTGCGCATTCGCAAGGAATACACCGACCTCATTCGTGAGGACAGCAAGTTCTGGATCGTGCGACCACGCATTGGTCGGGGTGGCGTGACGGGACTAGGCACCTTATTGTCCGGCGCCTACATCGAAATCTCCCGCGGGATTGCCGATGACTCCGCGCGCGTATTTGAGGGTCTTGAAAAGCCACCCGTAACGGCCATCGGCACACCTGGCCTGCACGTTACGCTGGCAAGTGATGGCAGCCGGCCGCTGGTTGAGGGCCAACCCATTTTGTTTAACGGCTCTCAAGTAGGCCGCATTGAATACGTGCACTTCAATACCATTGAGAGGCGGACTTACTACAATGCGTTTATTGAGGAACCGTACGATCGATTGGTTACAACGAACACGCGGTTTTGGTTTGCGAACGGTATTGCTTTCAATCTTTCCGCTGATGGTATACGCGTGCAAGTGGATTCGTTAGAGTCGATTATCGGTGGGGGTGTTGCATTCGACGTTCCGCAGGGCCAGCCGGTGGGTGAGCGCATTAGCGAACGAACGATCTTCACTATCTATGCGCATAAGAATGCGATCAATGAACGCGTCTACGGGCATTCAATTGACTACATGCTGCTGTTTGAAGAGTCGATTCGTGGTTTGAGCCCCGGCGCACCGGTCGAGTTTCGTGGTGTCAAAGTTGGTGAGGTGCAGCGCACCGACATCGACTATGAGGAAGTCATTAACCTGCTCGACCCGAACTCGCGCGTACCGGTATTGATCGAGATCGAACCTGCAAGATTGGGGTACGAGGATACCGAGGCTGGCCGAAATCTGGCGAAGTTGCGCATTGATGAACTGCTGCAAAGCGGGCTGCACGCATCGATCGCTAACGGAAATCTGTTGACCGGGCAGAAGTTTGTCGAGCTCGATTACGTACAACGCGACGCAGCGGAGTCGGCCCGCTTTGCCGATTACACAGTGATTCCGTCGGTGAGCAGTCGAGTCGGGCGATTGATGGACAGTGTTGCAAGAACAGCAGCGTCATTGTCCGAGCTGCCACTCGACGACATGGTTGTGAGCGTAAAGAAAGCGTTAGACCAAATGGCGGCGACACTAGCGCAATTAGACGAGATCCTCGATGACGAAGAAAGTCGCGCCATGTTCGCCAATATCAATACGACGTTGGCGGAGTTTCGAAAACTGGCGCGTGACTACGCAGAAGGATCGGAAACCAATGAGGAAATGCAGAAGAGTCTTGAGTCACTGCAACGGACATTGGATGAGCTGCAGCCTGTGCTGAGACAGGTGCGCGATAAACCCAACAGCCTGATATTTGGCGGCAGCGATCAGCCGGACATCGAACCGCGGGGAGAGAACGAATGAGTAAAGTATCGTTGCTACTGGGCGTACTCCTATTCACCGCTGCCTGTTCGTCGACTCCGCCGCAAAATCACGAATACAGTCTGATGCTGGGTGCATTGCCGACATCAGGCGTCGTGGCTGCCGAAAAGACTGAAACACTCAATATTCGACGCATCGATTTGCCCGCCTTCCTCCAAACACGCGCGTTGGCTATGCAGGTGGCCGAGAACGAAATCGTCTCGGCGCGATACCATTCATGGACGGATCGTCTCGACAATTCGATCGCTCGAGTACTCGAATTGATGCTCGTTGACGAGCGGCCGAAGCTCGCAATTACTGAAGCTACAGACGCCGCTTGTCAGCTCGAGTTACGCTTCGACCGCTTCCATGCAGCCGCCAAAGGCGAGGTGCTTGCGAGTGGTCGCTACTCGCTTGTCGCGAACGGCGCTGTCACTAGCCGTGGGTTTGATGCCTCGCGGGCGCTGCCAGTGGGTGGTTATGGCAAGTCGGTTATTCAGTTGCGTTTATCGTTGAACGATCTCGCGAGCGAGATAGACGAGGCGATCACGGCGGCTGGCGGATGTGAAGGAAAAGCATCGGCGTCCGAGTCCGATGACGTCGAGATTGACCCATAAAGTTAACGGTCTTCCGCCTCGCGACCCGATACAGCCGGGCCAGTGAGGGAGTCTTTGATGAAATTCAGTGCGCACATGGAAGAGTGGCCGCTCAAGCGACCGTTTCGAATCGCCCATCCCACTGGCAGCGGACGAGTCGTGTCTCGATACCAGCGAGTTCGAAGAGCATGGCACCGTCGTTCGTGATCGCGCAGCTGTGCGACTTTGTTGATATAGACGGCCCCTTGCTGCTCAAACGCGACCATGTCGATGGACTCAACTATCGTTCAGGCGTGGTTGACGTCTTTGACGCGTCGTTTTGGGGCTAGCTGTAATTGCCGGTGTAGTTCTTAATCCGGTGTTGATCCGGGAGGGGCGCATCCCGCGGCAAGCACCAAAAGGGCACGCAAACGGCCCACCCCCAAAAAAACACAAAAAAAACCCCACCCCAAAACCC
>JAJFKU010000016.1 GCA_021773035.1 Woeseiaceae bacterium | reverse complement strand
TATGGACTTGTCAGACGTTCATCAGAATCGACTGAATGCTGTCGCAAGACAACTTAACGAACGACCGCGAGAAACGTTACAATTCTATTCGCCGGCTGAGAAATTTAGTGAATGTGTTGCGTCGACCGGTTGAAACCGCAGCCGAAAGCAGTCCGTCAGAAAACTCGAAAATGATCGTCCGAACGACTGCTTTGTCGAAAAGCGGTCAGTGGACTCATCGGCTATGGCGAATAGCCAAGGTTTCAGGTCGAAGGTGCGTATACCGGCTCAAGGTCCCCCAACTATCGTGCAACGTGAACTGCTGCACCTCTACAATGTGCTGTAGCCGGCCTCAAACAGTCGGCTGGTTGCCTCATGGCGTAGATCATGAAATCTGAGGTCGGGGATCTCCAGAATCTTGCACGCCTGCCGAAATGCGCTTCCGATAGATCGCGGATCGAAGGGAAAAGCCCGGCTTTGCCCTGGGTCTTGCCTGTTCACTATCTCCCAAGCCTCCGGTGTGTACTTAAATCGACGGACGCGATTGCGTTCTGTTGGGTGTTTCAGATCGCGAACCGCTCCGGTCTGTGACGCCTCATCATTATCGGTGAAAAGCAGGTTGGTTATTTCGCTCTGTCGCCGTGCGGAGTGAATCGCGAACCACATGATGTCATTCATCGGAATACTTGAAGATCGTTGGTCGCGCTTCTCGAAAAAACCGGTCAAAGCATTGAGTTCAGCAGAACTAGGGCGGCGATTGCGGCTGCGGGCTTTCGCGATGAGCTTCTCAGCCTTCAAGACCTCGCAAGCGTTGTCGATTGCCGCAAGGTCGAATGGCACGTCCCAGGCGGCTCTTGCATAGCGGAGAATCACTCGGAGCCAGACAATGTCATTATTTGCGGTGGATGGACCCGCGCCATTCTGCCGGCGGCCTCGCACATGGGCGATTATATCTGACGACTTGATATCGCAGGCTACAAGTCGGGCAATTTCGCTCTTCTCGAGAAACAGGATATTGGCGGTCTTGCTGCGCCCCATAGGTCGGACTTCAGATACGTCTTCCCTATATTTCTGCAGGACGCTTTTTAGAGTCGCGCGCTCGAATCCCTGCGGCCGTTTCGGGCCGGGTAGTGTTTTGCTGTGTTTTCTTTCCCTCGACTCGGCCCATGCTTTTGCCTGAGCGCGACGGTCAAAGGTTTTCGATTCACGATGAATTATCTTACCGTCTTGCTTGATTCGGACTTCTCCGAGATACGCTAAACTGCCGTCTTTGCGTTTTCGTGTTCGAATTGTGGCCATGGATCCTACCCTCCAAAATTCCCCGTTTTGCGGTGCGACATGGGACCAATTTCAGTGCGACATGAGTGCGACATTTGCCAATGTCGCACCGAAAAGGCAAAAATAGGTACAAAACGAGTACAAAATAGACATCAATAACTAATTGATTTATAAGTAGAATATGACCGAATCATCAACAACGCAAATGCACTCGCCAATATCGATCGCCCCCATGATGGACTGGACTGACCGTCACTGCAGGTTTTTCATGCGCCTCCTGAGTCCGTCGGCGTTTCTCTACACGGAAATGGTGACGGCAGCGGCGATACACCACGGCGATGCAGACAGATTCCTGCGGTTCAGCGACGAAGAGAAGCCGCTTGCGCTGCAGCTTGGTGGCAGCGACCCTGCGTGGATGGCGAGCGCTACGCGCAAGGCTGCGGTCTACGGTTACGATGAGATTAACATCAACGTCGGTTGCCCCAGCGACAGGGTGCAGAGCGGGCAGTTCGGCGCATGCCTGATGGCGCAGCCGGATATCGTTGCCGAGTGTTACCGTGCGATGCGGCACGAAACCGATATCCCGGTCACGGTTAAAACGCGCATCGGGATCGACGACAACGATGACTTTGCGTTTCTCTCGGCGTTTGTCGAACGCCTCGTTGCGGCGGGTTGCCGTAAATTCGTTGTGCATGCGCGGATTGCGCTTCTGGAGGGTTTGAGCCCCAAGGAAAACCGTACAATACCGCCGCTGAACTACGAACGTGTGTATCGGCTGAAGCGCCACTTTCCAGAGCTTGAGATCGTGATCAACGGCGGACTGGCCGATATTGGCCAGATCGATGCCGTTCTTGAACAGGTCGACGGCGCGATGATTGGCCGGCAGGCTTACCACCAGCCGTATTTTTTGGCGGAACTTGCGCAACACTTCGATCCCGGTGCGGCATTGCCGAGTAGACGGGAAATCGTCGAACAAATGCTGCCCTACATCGAATCCGTGCTTTCGGATGGCGAGCCCCTGAGTCGCGTTACCCGGCACATGCTGGGCCTTTTTGCCGGGCAACCCGGTGCGCGGGCCTGGCGTCGCCATATCAGTGAGAATGCGCATTGCCAGGGGGCGGGAAGCGAAGTGCTTGTCAACGCACTAAATGCTATGCCAATCGCCGCCTAGACCGCTACAATGCAGGGCCCCGATCAAAACAACGAACAGACAGGATATCGATTTCAGTATGAGCGCAAAATCTGCCAATAAACATCAGACAATGGCCGCAACGGCTGACATTCACGAGCTCTACGAACTATCGGTACAAAATGTAGAAAACGAAATCGAGTTTCTGCAAACGACGTTTAAATCGCTGACCGGTCGTACGGCCTACCTGTTCCGCGAGGATTTCTGCGGCACAGCGAGCGCCTGCTGTCAGTGGGTACGCCAGGGTAATGAGTATCAGGCGATCGGCGTCGATCTCGAACCCTCGGTACTGGAGTGGGGGCGCAAAAACCGTATCAGCAAACTGGATTCCGAAGACCAGGCGCGCGTCAGCCTGATCGAATCGGATGTCATGACCGTCGATACACCGAAGGTCGATTTGCTCTCCGCCTTCAATTTCAGCTATTTCATTTTCGACACGCGCGACTCTTTACGAGCATATTTCAAGCGTGCGTACGATGCCATCAAGGACGACGGCGTGTTCTTTTGCGATATGTTCGGCGGGCCGGAAGCGCAGGAAGAGACCCGGGAAAAGACCAAGCACAAAAAGCACGGTTTCACCTATGTCTGGCATCAGGCCAAATTCCATCCGATCACGAACTTCATCCGCTGTCATATACACTTCAAGTTCAAGGACGGCTCGAAAATCAATAAGGCGTTCACGTATGAATGGCGCCTGTGGTCTGCGCCGGAGCTGCGTGAACTACTGTTGGAGGCGGGATTCCGCAAGGCGACCGTCTATTGGGAAGGAGAGGACGAAGATGGCGACGGCAACGGCGAATTTACCCCGGATGAAAAAGGTGAAGCGGATCTGGCCTGGATCGCGTACATCGTCGCCGAAAAATAGTAGTATTATTAGCCGCTTGGCGCGATAGTATGAACCGGGTTATGGCAAAGGATCTTGAGGTAGCAATTGTGTTTGCTGACGTTGTCGGCAGTACACAGCTGTACGACAAGTTTGGCGATACCAAGGCCAGCGAAACGGTCGCTGCCTGCCTGGATATCATGAAGGACGCGACTTACCAGTTCAATGGGACGGTCATCAAGACCATCGGCGACGAGGTGATGTCGACCTTCGAGACCGTTGACGAAGCGATGGGCGCTGCCGTCATGATGCAGACCCGCATAAACGCGGAGGGCAGGAAACAGGATGGGATTCCGGTCTCCATCCGTATCGGCTGCCACTACGGACCGGTCGTGCAGGAGCAGAACGATATATTCGGCGCTGCCGTGCACACGGCCAATCGCATGACCTCACAGGCAAAATCCAAACAGATTGTGATTTCCGGCTTTACTGTGGAGCAAATGAGCCCGGAACTACGAAATCAGACCCGGCAGATCGACGTTGCTACTGTCCGCGGCCGCCTCGACGAAGTGGCGTTGTTCGAACTCGTCTGGCAGCCGGAGGAGGCGACCAACATGTTACCCACGATCGAGTGGGAGAACAAAGCTCGCAAGGCGTCGAAGCTGTTATTAAATTTCCGCGATTCCACGGTTGAGGTTTCGGATCAGCGTAAGAGCGTCAATCTCGGCCGGGCCGATGACAACGATGTCGTGGTCAAAGGTAACCTGATATCGCGGATTCATGCCAAGATCGAAATGCGCCGCGGCAAGTTTGTGCTGGTCGACCAGAGCACCAACGGCACGTTCCTGCAGAACGTCCAGGGCCAGGAAGTGCTGGTGCGGCGCGATTCTACCGAACTGGGCGACGAAGGCACGATCGGGCTCGGCCGAGCCGAGGAGCCCGGCTCTTCCCTGGCGATTTACTACAAGACCATCGAATAGAAAAAGGCGGTCTTCCCGCCTTGTCCAGACCCTTAGGCGAGTTCGGCAGCGATGGATTGCTGTTGCTGTCGCAGCGCCTCGGGCAGGCGATCGCCGTAGCTCTTAAGGTATTCACCCACGGATTCGAGTTCTGCTCGCCACTGATCGTGATCGATGGAGGTCAGCGCCTGCAGCGCCTCGGCGCTGATATTGAGATCCGTTGTGTTGATGTCTTCCGGGTTTGGCAGAAAACCGATCGGCGTTTCGTTCGCCGTTACGCGATTCTCACAGCGGTCGATAATCCAGCTCAGGACCCGCAGGTTTTCGCCGAAGCCCGGCCACAGGAAGTCGCCGTCCGCGCTTTGCCGGAACCAGTTGACGTGGAAAACTCTCGGCAGCTTGTTGCTGCGTTCGGCAAACGACAGCCAGTGGGCCCAGTAGTCGGCGAAGTTGTAGCCGCAGAACGGCTTCATGGCCATCGGGTCGCGGCGGACTATGCCAACCTCGCCGATGTTCGCCGCCGTCGTCTCGGAGGCAACGCCTGCACCGACCAGCACGCCGTGCTCCCAGCTCTTCGCCTCATAAACCAGCGGCGCGAGCTCCTTGCGTCGTCCACCGAACACGATGGCCGAGATCGGCACGCCCTCAGGGGCATCGGCGAGGCTGGAATAGCTGGGGTTATTGCCGGCAGCTACCGTGAATCGAGAGTTGGGATGCGCGGCCTTGCCGTTCGCGGCGTCAAACTTGCGGCCCTGCCAGTCAATCGCCGGGGCACCGTCGGTCTTGCCTTCCCACCACGGCTCATTGTTCTCCGTGGTGGCGACATTCGTGAAAATAGCATCGTGCTTGATCATGTCGTCGGCATTCTTGTTGGTTTTCTCGTTCGTACCGGGCACGACGCCGAAATAGCCGGATTCCGGGTTGATCGCCCGCAATTGCCCGTCGTCGTCGAGATGCAGCCAGGCGATGTCGTCGCCCAGGGTCCAGACTTTCCAGCCGGGCAGGGATTCGGGCGGTATCAGCATGGCGAGGTTGGTTTTGCCACAGGCTGACGGGAAGGCGCAGGCAACGTAGTGTGTCTCGCCGTCGGGGTTTTCCAGGCCGACGATCAGCATGTGCTCGGCGAGCCAGCCTTCCTGGCGCGCCTGGTAACTCGCGATGCGCAGCGCGTGGCATTTCTTGCCGAGCAGCGCATTGCCGCCGTAGCCGGAGCCGATGCTCTTGATCGCCAGCTCATCCGGGAAATGCATGATCATCCGGCGCTCGGGGTCGAGATCCCCGGTTGAGTGCAGTCCTTTGACGAAAGATCCTTCTTCTTCAATACGTTGCAGAGACCTATCACCCATCCGTGTCATGAGTTTCATGTTCACGACCACGTAGGCGCTATCCGTGATTTCAACGCCGCAGCGCGAATACGGTGAGTCGATCGGACCCATGCAATAGGGGATTACGTACATCGTGCGACCCTGCATGCAGCCCGCGAACAGTGCGTCGACGCGTTCGTGTCCTTCCTCTGGCTTCATCCAGTGATTGTTCGGTCCGGCATCTTCCTCCTGCTCGGTGCAGACGAAGGTCAGGTGTTCCACTCGTGCGACGTCGCTGGGGTCCGAAAGATGCAGGTAGCAGTTCGGGTACTGCTCCTCATTCAAGGTCGTCAGCGTGCCGTCCGACAGCATTGTGTCGATCATTTCGCGGTATTCGGCGTCGGAGCCGGTGCACCAGTGGATAGCGTCTGGCTGCGTATGGCTGGCAACCTGGTCTACCCAGGATTGCAGCGACGAAAGTGTGGTCATTGGGGTGTCTCTCGGAGTGGCGGTGGCCAGAGATTGCTTAGCTCTGAAACAGGTGGCGCATTATAATGATCTTTGGCCAAATTGCAGTATGCCGGCGCGCATAATCTTATGCGGTTAAGCCGTTTACAGCGCTTATTTGCAGAGTTGCGCTGTGCCGTCTCTCGTTTCTGCCTCGAAACTCCGGATCGTATCGAATTCCCGCATCATCTCGTCGCTGCCGGCGTCGATCTTGAAGCGCCACTCGACGACATCGACCCGGTCGCATTGGCTGCTGCCCTGTTTGTAGACGAGGGCGAGCAACAGGGTATGGCTGAAACCGGTGTCATCGCTGCTGCCATAGCTCGCTACGACGGCTTTGCGAGAGACATTGAAGAAGCGGAACTGCCACAGGTACTCAATCAGGTCCTGCAACGAGTTGGCTGTGAGTGGCCTGACGCTCAGACGCCCCGAGTAACCGTCCAGCAAATTGCGATCGACGCCGCTGCGGTCGGTGTAATTGCACTTGAATACGCGGGCGTAGCCCGGCGAGGTCGGCTCGCCGACATTGCCGATGTCCTGATCGTAGTCGAGCTCGCGGACGAATTCGAAGTAGCGCTCATTCTCCAGCGACGTCACGTAGTAGCCGCTTACCGCGCGGGAATCGTTATCCGCCTGCTCCCATTCCTGGGCGACGACGAGATCGTCGGTGCAGCGTTCGTAGGAGCTCGATGCGTCGAGAACATGGTGCAACGAATAGCTGCGAGTCGAAGTTACGGCTCGTTCGTCGACGTAAAAGTCGTCCGGTACACCGTAATTCGGGTCGTAGGCCTTGCTCAGGATCTGCTGATCGTCGGGTATGTTGGACAGGTCTGCCGGCTCAGCAGCGCGCGGCGGTATTTCTTCGCTGTTGGCACCCGACCCACCGCAGGCAGCGGCAATGGCCAGAACCGGAAGCAGAAAAAAAGTGGAGAGTTTCATCGTCGTGATCCGAAGTCGTCCCCGCGCCATGTGTTCGCCGACACGGCCCCAGTACTGCAGGTTCAGGGACAGGCTCTCGCTTTAAGCAGCGACGGCGCCCTTGCGCCAGATCGACAGTTCTTCCGGCGCCTGGACACCCATTTTCACGCGGTTGTTGTTCGCCGAGAAAATCGTTATCTCGATCGGTCCGTTCTGAAACAGATCGGCGAGGGTTATCGACGGATCAATACCCTCTCCCGGTCTTATAAGAATGGATTCTGCGTCACGTCGGCTCACAATCAACATAGCTTGGTATCCTCAATCACGATGTGTGTCAGGCTTGTGCCAGGGAGCGGTGGCCCAGGCCGCTCGATTCCCCGCCTTGTCGGCCATAGGTGTCTGCACCGGGCGTGACGCCGCGGAGCACGGAGAGACTGGACTCAAATTGCTGCTGTCGAACGCGGATAATGGCGCCGTTTGTCATGTTCAGCGTGCTGCTCTCGGCAGCGATCGCCAACAGCTTTTCCCAGAGTTCGGCGACGGATTCCCCGTCGTCGCACCAGGCAATGGTTTGCTGCATTTGCTCAGGCCCTGTCGCAAAACCGTTCCGGGCGCAGAGCTTCATCCGCCTGCTGTCCAGTTCTTGCAGTTTCGCGACACTGTTGCCCTTGGTCTCAATTGCCGCCTCGATGTTTGCCGTGTCCTGAGACTCCAGTGCCTTACGCTCGTCGAGAAGAATTTTCTTCAACGCCGCCGCATAACGGAGCATTTCATTGAGCAACTCGGTGAAACGCGTTCTGGCGCCAGCGCTGGAAGGGGCTGGCATCACGATTCGCCGAATGAGCGATCGAGACGAATCATGGCGTCCGCAACGGCGTCCGGGTCGATTTCGTAGTCGCCACTTTCAATAGCGGTCCTGATTTCTGCAACACGCTCCGCGTTCACGGCAGGCAGCGATTCGAGCGTCTTGTCCAGTCGTTCGAGAAGCTTTGCGCTGCTGGTGAGATTGACGGTATCGTTTGTCGATATTGGGGCCGTTGCCGACTGCTCTGGCTTGGATGAGCTTGGCGCGACCTTATTGCCGGTCGCGGCCTCCTCGACCTTATTGCCAATCTTCCCAAGAGTTCCCTGATCCATTGGACCGATTCCATTTGTCATAACGTTTAAACCTCAACGATCATTGTTGCTAGACCTTATATCGGCCACCCGTGGCGATACTTTAGGCTTCGCGTGAAAAAACTGTTTGCTGCCGGCGACCAGCACCTCGACATGCTCCCGCGAGCGGACAATGCCCTCGACGACGCGGCCGGAGTTCGTGTTCTCGACCCGGATTCGCTGGCTTATGGCACCGTCCATCAGCGCCTTGCCGCTCATCTGAATATCGATACCGCCGATTCGTATTGTGAGCGTGACCGTCTGGCCCCGGCTGACAGCGACATCGGCCTGCAACATCGCGGGAGTCAATATACGGCCGGCGATCAGCTGGGTCTTCAGCCGCTGGCCGATCAAATCCCGGCTGTTGGAGATGTAGCCCGACACGAGGCGCGATACGTCGCGCTGCTCGGTGACGAGGTCGTCTTCGCTCAGCAAATGCCCGCGCGGTAGCGTTCGACTGGCGACCAGCACGGAATCTGTGACGATGACATCAACGGGTACATAGACTTTCCAGCTTTTTTCTCCGCTGCAGCGGACCCCGACAATCGTACGGGCCGAAATCTTGCTGCCCCGCCGGAGGAACGGCTGAAGTGGTTGGCTGCAAAGCGCCAGCCGATGGCGCGAATCGAGCGCGCCGGCCCGTACCGCCGTGCGCCGGGCTGCCGGACCGATCCGGTCGCGCAGGAACTGTTCGGCGACCGCGGTTATTTGCGTCGTCGGCTGCCAGTCCTGGACAGGCGTAGCGGCGTTGGCGCCGACATTCAATAACGACAAGACAACGGCGCAGCGGACAGCGCTGCGACAGGTGTCGAAATCATGCCGCCAGGCACTGCCTGCCGTCAATTTCCCGACGATTGTTGAGTTGCGTAGCGACATAGTCCAGCCCTTCTCCTGATTGCGATGCCTGCAGTGGCAACGGATTGCGGTCTGCGGGCGCGTTTCATGGTGCATCGCCTGTGCGGACACTGAAACTCTCTATATGTGTATCGATGCAATTGCCATGCCAGCATCTTTTCCGGCGGCGGATAAAGGCTGCGGCGGGCGTGCAGGATTGTGCCGCCGGGTGGCAAGGACTTGCCGCCACGGGCGGCGTATGCAGGCGCCGCCACCTTATCGGCCGAAGCCGGGCTGCCTTTAACAACCGTGACACTCAAGTTGGCACAGGCTTTGCATAGACCTTTGCAGATACATTTTTCAGGAACCACGCAATGGACACCCCAGCGCTATCACAGCATGAACACGCACTACGGTTTCGAGCGCTTCGAAATCAGGTGCTGTCATCGAATATCGCTAATGCCGACACGCCCAACTATAAAGCGCGCGACTTCGATTTTAGTACGGCGCTCAGGAGTGCACAGCACGGGTCCCTCGATATGAGCAGGACCAGCGACCTTCATAAACAGGCCTGGGGCAGTTCGAAGGATGGGGCGACAACGATGTACCGGGTTCCAAGTCAGCCTTCTTTGGACGGGAACACGGTCGCGATGGACGTGGAACAGGCCGCATTCGCCGAAAACGCGCTGCAGTACCGTGCGAGCCTGGCTTTCCTGGACGGGACAATTCGCTCCTTGCGTTATGCGCTCAAGGGAGGTGACTGATGTCCCTGTTCAAGGTCTTTGATGTTGCCGGCAGTGCCATGAACGCGCAGTCGGTGCGCATGAACGTCACGGCAAGCAACCTTGCAAACGCCGGTAACGTCAGCGGCGATCCGGACAAGGTGTACCGGGCCAGACAGCCGGTATTTTCGACCTTCAACGCGTCGATGGCCGAACACAGCGGCGTCGCGGGCGTGCGCCTTGACGGTGTCGTCGAGAGCACGGCGCCGTTGCAATTGCGTCATCAGCCGGATCATCCCGAGGCCGATGCGGACGGCAACGTTTACGCGACTAACGTTAACACCGTCGAAGAAATGGTCAACATGATGTCGGCATCGCGTTCCTACAAGAACAATGTCGAAATGATCAATACGACCAAGGAGCTGCTGCTGCAGACCCTGTCACTTGGACGCTAAATCTCTAAATAAGGTAACAACATGGCAACGCTAGCACCTATCGATGACTTTCAAGGTTTTGGACCCGCGCGACAGCAGACGTCGCAGAACGACATTAACCAGAGTGATTTCCTGACGCTGATGATTACGCAGTTTCAAAACCAGGATCCGTTTGAACCCATGGACAACGGCGAGTTCCTCGGCCAGTTGGCGCAGTTTAGTACGGTCAGCGGTATTGGCGAACTGAACACCTCCTTCTCCGGACTTTCGACCTCGATGCTGGATAACCAGGCGCTGCAGGCCGCGGGGATGGTCGGACGCACGGTCATGGCAGTGACCGACGCCGGATATCTTGGGGAGAGCGGATCGGTTAACGGTGCCATCGAGCTGCTGACCAGTGCAGGGAACGTGCAACTCGACATAGAAGACGAGGCGGGAGCACTCGTAAAAACCATCAACCTGGGTGAACAAGAGGCCGGAATCGTGGACTTCGCCTGGGACGGTACGGACTCATCCGGTGAGCGTGTCGATACGGGCCTTTATACGCTCAGCGCGCGAGTTGTCCGCGGTAACGAGGTAGAAAATGCGGCAACCGTTATCGAAGCAGAGATTGAAAGCATCACGCTGGGGCAGTTCGGCGAAGGATTGACCCTGAACCTCCCCGGAGGCCAGGAGATGCCGATGAGCCAGGTTTACCAGATTATCGGCTAGCCGAAACAAATCGACTAGCCGAAACAACACGACACATTGCACATAACAGACACAACCAGGAGTAACACATGCCATTCGCAATAGCACTTAGCGGCCTGAACGCCGCATCGGCCGATCTCGGCGTCACCGCGAACAACGTCGCGAACGTCAACACGACCGGATTCAAGTCCTCCCGAGCGGAGTTTTCGGAAGTATTCGCCGTTGGTGTGACGAGCGTCAGCAGCAGTGCGGCAGGTAGTGGCGTACGTCTGTCATCGGTCTCGCAACAATTCTCGCAAGGTAATATCGACTTTACCGACAACGCGCTGGATCTTGCCATCGGTGGCGAGGGGTTCTTTGTTCTCAACGATAATGGCGCCCGCAGTTACACGAGATCCGGCGCGTTCAGAGTGAACAACGAGGGCTTTGTCGTTAGCTCTGAAGGTGCAAACCTGCTCGCCTATCCAAATGCCGGTGACGGTCTGTTCAACACCGGTACGCCGACGAACCTGCAGCTGACGATCGGTGCGAACCCGCCGGCAGCCACCACCGAGGCGGCGTTTGGCATAAACCTGCCGGCGAACGCACCGGTACCCGTAGTCCCGGTGTTCGATCCGGCGGACCCCGGCAGCTTCAACCACACAACCTCAGTAACGGTGTACGACTCGCTGGGTTCGGCACACACCGCGACGGTGTACTTCATTAAAGATGCGGTACCCAATACCTGGAATACTCAGGTCGAGATCGACGGTACCGCGATTCCAGGTTCGACACCTGTTGTCTTCAATCCCGACGGCAGTTTGTTGTCGCCTGCCGGTGGCTTGATGGCGCTCGGTGCGTATACACCGGCAACCGGTGCAAACGACATTACCATGTCGCTCGATTTTGGTACGGCGACGCAGTTCGGTAACGCCTTCGGCGTGAACTCATTATCACAGGATGGCTTCACTACAGGCCGTCTCACCGGCGTGAGTGTCGACCCTGAAGGCGTCGTATTCGCCCGCTTTACCAACGGTCAGTCTTCTTCCCTCGGCAAGCTGGCGCTCGCTAACTTCGTGAACCCACAGGGGCTGCAGCAGCTTGGCGATACTACCTGGGGTGAGTCGTTCCAGTCCGGTGACGCATTGCTCGGCGAAGCGAGTACCGCGTCATTCGGCAGCCTTCAATCGGGCGCACTGGAATCCTCGAACGTCGATCTTACTGCACAACTGGTGCAGATGATTACTGCGCAAAGAAATTTCCAGGCGAATTCTCAAATGATCGAAACGGCCGATACGGTCACGCAGACAGTCATCAACATCCGTTAATTGAATCGGTAGCTGAGTAGCGACAATGGACAAGATGATCTATCTGGCAATGACGGGCGCAAAGCAAACCGAGTATGCGCAGGCCATTAACAGTAACAATCTTGCTAACGTATCCACCACGGCCTTCAGGGCAGACCTGCATTCGTTCAGCTCAATTCCCATCGATGGTCCGGGTGTGGAAACGCGTATCAACGCAGTCGTCGACTCCTACGGTACCGACTTCTCGAAAGGACCCGTGCAGCAAACGGGTCGCGATCTGGACATTGCGCTTCGCGGCGACGGTTTTATTGCCGTGCAGACGGCGGATGGTAGTGAGGCCTACACGCGTAGAGGTGACTTACGTGTCGAAGCCGGTGGTCTGCTGGTAACCGGTGACGGCCATCTCGTCATGGGCGACGGAGGACCTGTCGCCATTCCACCGAATAGCAGTCTCTTAATCGGTGGTGACGGGACGATTTCAGTGCAACCGCTGGGTCAGGGACCGGAGACCCTGAGCATTGTCGACCGAATCAAGCTCGTCAAACCGGGCCCTGAAAATCTGCAGAAGGGCCCTGATGGCCTGTTTCATCTGACCGACGAGACTACTGCTGCCGCAGACGCCAGCGTTTCGCTGACCTCAGGCGCGCTGGAACAGAGCAATGTCAACGTCGCGAAGACGCTAGTCAATATGATTGAGCTGGCGCGGCAGTATGAAATGCAAGTCAACGTCATCAAAGCTTCGGAAGAGAACGCCGACGCATCAGCAACGTTAATGC
This sequence comes from Woeseiaceae bacterium, assembly GCA_021773035.1. GTDB lineage: Bacteria > Pseudomonadota > Gammaproteobacteria > Steroidobacterales > Woeseiaceae > UBA1847. The sequence goes on along the minus strand of JAJFKU010000016.1, from coordinate 208,860 downwards.
GCCTCGGATAGCCGGGCGCGGGAGTATAGGAGAAAACAATGAATCAGGCTCTATGGATTGCCAAGACCGGACTGGATGCGCAGCAAACGCGCATGGCCGTCGTGTCGAATAACCTTGCGAACGTCAACACGAATGGCTTCAAGCAGGGCAGAGCCGTGTTTGAAGACCTCCTTTACCAGAACGTGCGTCAATCGGGAGGCCAAAGTTCGCAGGATACGCTGTTGCCCTCGGGTATGAATCTCGGTACCGGTGTGCGCGTTGTTGCCACGGAGAAACTGTTTACCCAGGGCAGTGTGTTGCAAACCGACAACCCGATGGACGTTGCCATCAACGGTCGTGGTTTCTTTCAGATACTGAAGCCCGACGGGGAACTGGCCTATACACGGGACGGAACTTTCCAGGTCAATGATCAGGGTGAGATGGTGACCTCCAGCGGCTACATTGTGCAACCGGGAATTACGATTCCTGACGCGGCGCAGTCGATCACGATCGGCCTCGACGGGGTTGTCTCGGTGAAGATTGCCGGCCAGGCCTCGCCAACGCAGGTCGGTTCACTGGAGATCGCCGACTTTATCAATCCGGTGGGTCTGCAGGCGGTCGGCGAGAATCTTTATATCGAAACCGCGGCGAGTGGTTCGGCACAGCCCGGCACACCGGGTTTGAACGGACTTGGCGCGATCAATCAGGGCGCGCTCGAAGGTTCGAACGTCAACGTCGTCTCTGAACTTGTCAATATGATCGAGACGCAGCGTGCCTATGAGATGAATTCCAAGGCGATTTCCACGAACGACCAAATGATGCAGTACATCAACAACAATCTGTAAGGAAAGCCGATGATTCGTAAAGCGAAAATGCTCCTGGTCGTCACCGCTGCCTTACATTGTGTGGCCTGCGCATCGGTAGATGTCTTCGAGGAAAGCTACGATCCACCGTGGCCCGCAGAACCGGTCTATACACCGCCGGCGGCCGGTACCATCTACAACAGCGGTTCCGATATCCGATTGTTCGAAGATCGCAAGGCAACGCGCGTTGGCGACATTCTGACGGTGCGTCTCAAGGAGCAGACTAACGCGAGCAAGAATTCGCAGACATCGACATCCAAGGCGACCGAGGCGACGTTGGGTAACCCGACGGTACTCGGGCGCGCGCTTAGCCGCGACGGGACGCCGTTGTTCGACGGTTCGCTGAGCGGCGATTCGACATTTGACGGCTCGGGCTCCAGCAGCCAGAGCAACAGTCTGCTCGGCGATATTACCGTAACAGTGGTGCAGCGATTGCCGAACGGCAACCTGCGAATTCGTGGCGAGAAGTGGGTAACGCTTAATCAGGGCCGGGAGTTCATACGCCTGGCCGGAATTATTCGCCCCGACGACATCGAACCCGACAACTCTTTGCAATCCTACCGGATTGCCGATGCACAAATTACGTACAGCAGTAAAGGTGTTCTTGCGGCCGCCAATCGTATGGGGCTGATCGGAAGGTTCTTCAACTCTGTATTTCACCCGTACTAAAAAGGACGACTATCCGATGTTTTCGAGATATGAAACGCGCAACGCACTGAAACATGCCGTTTTCGTAGTGCTGTTTCTAATCGCCTTCTTCGCGGAGCAGGCGATGGCAGACCGGGTCAAGGATCTGGCCGGTGTTGCCGGTGTTCGCGACAACCAGCTTGCGGGTTACGGCCTGGTCGTTGGTTTAAACGGAACGGGCGATCAGACGACACAGACACCTTTTACCGTGCAGAGCATCATCAACATGCTGACGCAATTCGGTGTCACGATCCCGCCCGGCGTCAGCTTGCAGCTGAAGAACGTCGCGGCCGTGACGGTACATTCCGACCTGCCGGCGTTTGCAAAACCGGGGCAGACTATCGACGTTACGGTATCGTCGATCGGCAACGCGAAGAGCCTCCGTGGCGGTGCGTTACTGATGGCACCGTTACGCGGTGCGGACGGCAACGTGTACGCGTTGGCACAGGGGAATCTGGTCGTCGGCGGTTTCGGTGCGTCCGGCAACGACGGTTCCAAAGTGACGGTGAATATCCCCAGTGCCGGACGAATTCCCAACGGCGCGACGGTAGAGCGTGCCGTTCCAAACGACTTTCTCACCAGCGAAACAATCGTACTCAATCTGAACGTTCCAGACTTCACGACCTCGAAGCGGCTCGCAGAACAGATTAACCAGACCATGGGGCCCGGTACCGCGGCGTCTCTCGATGCCGTATCGGTAAGCGTTCGAGCACCTCAGGATCCGTCGCAGCGGACGGCCTTTGTGTCGGCGCTGCAAAGCCTCGAGGTCGAACCCGGCGAAGTGCAGGCACGGGTCATCGTCAACTCGCGTACCGGTACGGTCGTGATCGGCGATAACGTTCGTGTAACGCCTGCAGCCGTGTCGCACGGTTCGCTGGTCGTGACCATCAGCGAATCGCCCTACGTGAGCCAGCCGATTGCACCGTTTAGCAATAGCGGCGAGACCGTTGCGGTGCCCGATTCGGAGGTCAGCATTCTTCAGGAAGAGGCCAGCATGTTCCTGTTCGAGCCGGGTACCAGCCTCGACGAAATCGTGCGGGCGGTAAACCGCGTAGGTGCCGCGCCCGGCGATCTTGTGGCGATACTCGAAGCGCTGAAGCAGGCCGGTGCGCTGCGCGCCGAACTCGTCGTGATCTAACGAGACACACAGGCCAGCCCAATGACTGCGACAATTACCGATTTCAACCAGTTCACCGGGTTACGGGCTGCGGCGGACAACAACGATCCTGCGGCTTTGCGTGAGGTTGCAGGGCAGTTCGAAGCACTGTTTCTGCAGACCATGCTGAAAAACATGCGTGAGGCGTCCCTCGGCGATCCGATTTTCGGCAACAGCGATCAGCATGAAATGTACCAGGGCATGCTGGACCAGCAGCTGGCGCTTGAAATGGCGAGCGGCAAGGGCATCGGTCTGGCCGACATGCTGGTTCGGCAGCTCGGTGGCAGCGAGTCGGCAAAGCTGTCGCAGCCGGACAGGGAGGTTCGTACCGCCTCGGACCCGGTTTCGTCGAAGAGCAGGGTAGCCAAGTCAAAGCCTGAGCCGACCTGGTCCGATCCGAAGTCGTTTGCACGCGATATCTGGCCGCATGCCATGCAGGCGGGCCAGCGCCTGAATGTCGCTCCGGAAGCCATTGTCGCTCAAGCGGCTCTTGAAACCGGCTGGGGTGCACATGTCATGCCCGATACGAACGGCGACAGCAGTTTCAACCTGTTTGGCATCAAGGCCGGCTCGAACTGGGACGGCGATCAGGTGTCCCGGCAGACCCTGGAATTCGAAGGCGGCGTGCCTCAACCGCAACAAGCACAGTTTCGTACCTACAACGATGTTGCGGCAACGTTCGATGACTACGCCGAGTTTCTGAGCGATAACCCGCGCTACAGCACGGTTAGCGGCCACGGTGCCGATGTTGCAGGATTCGCTCAGGCCTTGCAGGCGAGCGGTTACGCAACGGACCCGAAGTACGCCGACAAACTAACCCGCATTCTCGACGGTCCGACGATGCGTTCCGTAATGTCGGAATTGAAGAATTCCGAATCCAGGCCGATAACAGCGCAACTGCCGTCGGGCGCGCGGTAGACAGTAGGAACAGCAATGGCAAACATATTGAATACCAGTCTCAGTGGCCTGATAGCATTTCAACGTGCGCTGGACGTGACGAGCCATAATATTGCGAACGCCAACACGCCGGGCTACAGCCGGCAAGTGGCGAGCTTTGCGTCGCGCGTTGGCAATGGCGGAGGCGGCCTGCAGATTGGCTCGGGTACGCAGATCACGACGATCGAACGCTTGTACGATGCGATGCAAAACGAACAGCTGCGTACGTCGACGACGGGTTTCGCACGATTCGATACCTTGAATGACTTGTCGAGCCGGATCGATACGCTGCTGGCGGATGCCGATACGGGGCTGAACTCAAGCCTGCAATCCTACTCGAATTCCATGCAGGACCTTGCCAACGACCCGTCTTCGATTCCGACGCGGCAGGCCCTTATCGGCGAGGCCGAAGGCCTGGCGAGCCGGTTTCGTGCGATGGATGGACGACTTGGTGATATCGAAGCGGAAGTTAACCAGCGGCTGGCGCTGGCCGTTGACGACATCAATCAGCTCGCCACATCCATCGCCGAAGTGAACAACAAGATCGCGCTGCAGACCAATTCAGGCAGCCAACCCAACGATCTCCTCGACGAGCGTGACCGCCTGGTGTTGCAGCTCTCCGAACAGGTATCGGTTACGACAACCTTGCAGAATGACGGTTCGATGAGTGTTTTCATCGGCTCCGGGCAAACGCTGGTCCTGGGTGGCACGGCCCGGCAACTCGGCGTTGCTGGCAGTGAGTTCGATCTGACCCGGGCAAACGTCGTCTATCAGGGATTGTCAGGCACCACCCCTCTGGACAATTCGTCGACCGGTGGCGTTCTGGGCGGCCTTCTCGAGTTTCGCTCCAGAATTCTGGATCCGGCGCGACAATCCCTGGGGCAAACGGCGGTAGCGTTCACAGAGAGCCTGAATTCCCAGCATGCAGCCGGAATGGACCTGCGCGGCAATCTTGGCGGCGATCTGTTCAGCGTTGCGCCGCCCACCGTCCTGGTCTCCGGAAATAACACCGGAACGGGGACGGCCACCGCAACCATCAGCGATGTCGGGTCTTTGACCGGCGCTGACTATATCCTTGAATTCGACGGAGCTGCATACAGTCTGTCACACGCCGGCACCGGTGAGGTGATTCCGCTGGGTGGCACGGGCACCGCGCTTGACCCTCTGACCGGCGCCGGTATGTCCATCGTTGTCGGCGGCGCAGCGGCGGCGGGTGACCGTTTGCTGCTACGTAGCGGGCTTGATGCCGCCGCTTCGATGCAAAACGTCACCACCGATCCGCAGGCAATTGCGTTGGCTGCGCCGACGCGCTCAAGTGCTTCTCTGGCGAATATCGGCAACGCTAACGTCAGTCCGGCCACGGTCATTGACAGTAGCGACGCGGCACTGCTGAGTAGTGCCGTTATCGAATTCACCAGTGCGACGACTTACAGCATCAACGGGGCCGGCAGTTTTGCGTATACCGATGGCGATCCAATCGTGATCAATGGCAGTTCAGTGACGATCACTGGCACGCCGTCGATCGGTGACCAGTTCAGCATCGAGGCGAACTACGGTGCCTCGGGCGACAACAGCAACGGTTTGCTGATGGCCGATCTGCAAACCGTCGGCATACTCGGCGGCGGCTCCATCAGTATTACCGATAACTATGGCCGGCTGGTGTCGGATATCGGAGCGACTACCCATCAGATCAAAGCCGGGCGTGATGCTCAGGGCGTGGTGCTGACGAATGCACGGGATGCCGTACTAACGACCTCCGGTGTTAATGTCGATGAGGAGGCCGCCAATCTGATCAGGTTTCAGCAGGCCTACCAGGCAGCGGCCCAGGTAATCAGCGTGGCGAGCTCGTTATTCGATACTTTGCTCAACGCGACAAGGAGATAGTCATGCGGGTTGCAACGATCGCAGCGTATACGCGGGGAGTGGATATGATGCAGCGTATACAGTCGACACTTGATCGCACGCAGCAGCAGATTGCGAGCCGGCGGCGTATTCTGTCGCCGTCCGACGATCCGATCGGCGCGTCGCAGGCGCTGAACTTACGTACAACGCTTGGCCGGCTCGAACAATTCGATCGCAATGCCGGTATTGCGACCAGCCGCCTGGCGCAGGAAGAGACCGCGCTCAACGCCGTGAACAACGTGTTGCAGCGCGTGCGCGAACTCGCTCTGCAGGGAAATAACGCCACTCAGAACGGCGAATCTCGAAGATTGCTTGCCATCGAGATGCGTGAGCAGCTCAAGCAGTTGGTGCAATTGGCGAATCAGCAGGATGGCAGCGGCGGACAGCTATTTTCCGGTAACAGCGCGGATACCGTAGCGGTTACGAGTACAGGCTCGACGTTTACCTACAACGGCGATCAGGGCCAGAGCTTTGTTCAGATCGGCGAGGGTCGCCGCGTTGCTGACGGAGATTCGGGCGCGGCGGTATTTTTCGCCATACGCGACGGCAACGGTACGTTCTCGACGGCAGCAGCGGGCGCCAACACCGGCACTGGACTGCTCGCCGCCGGCAGCCTCGTCAACCCCAGTCTCTGGGTGCAGGACCAATACACGGTTCGCTTCATCGACGAGAGTAACTACGAGGTGCTGGACTCGTCGGCCGCGGTTGTAACGACGAGCGCGTTTCAGCCGGGTGACAACGTGACTTTCAACGGTATCGAGTTTTCACTGAACGGACAGCCCGCGGCCGGTGACGAGTTCCTGGTGTCTCCGAGCCGTTTTCAGAACGTCTTTGAAACAGTGGATCAGATCGCCACCGCGCTGGAGCAGGGGACGTCTGACGACGCTTCGCGAGTCGCTTTCAACAACGCGGTAAACGCAGGATTGCTGAACATCGATCAGTCGATCGCCAATGTGCTCGATATTCGCACTCAGGTTGGCTCGAGACTTGCGACGATCGAAAACCAGATAGACAGTAACGGCGCCGATACGCTTACGTTTCAGGAGATGCTGGCCGGAATTGAAGACCTGGACTACGCCGAGGCGCTGTCACGGCTGAGTCTGGAGGTTTCCACACTCGAGGCGGCGCAAAAGTCGTTCGTCCGCACGCAGTCACTGTCATTGTTCAACTACTTCTAGTCGAAATACGGTAGAGAGAGTACTACGTCACACTTTTGACCGCTGTGCCTAAAGTTGCGATCGCAACGCCGCGGCAGCCGGTAGTCTCTCACCGGCTCCACAAATTAATCCCTAAAGATCTGCATTTACCGACCGATATCCCTGTGTAACGGTGGTCCTGAAACATGAATTCGCGGCCATTTGGTGATTTCCGGCAGCACATATGTACCGGGACTTTTTTGTTAATCAGGAGTTATTACAATGGCACAGACGATTAATACAAACGTTGCTTCGCTTAATGCACAACGTAATTTGAATCGTTCGCAAGGTCTGCTGAATCAGTCTCTGGAACGGCTGTCGACGGGCCTGCGAATCAACAGCGCCAAGGATGACGCGGCAGGTCTCGCGATTTCCGAGCGCTTCACCACACAGATCCGCGGTCTTAACCAGGCGGCGCGTAATGCGTCAGACGGTATTTCCCTGGCGCAGACAGCAGAAAGCGCACTTGGTGAGTTGACCAATAACCTGCAGCGCGTTCGTGAGCTGGCCGTTCAGGCAGCGAACGACTCGAACTCAGCATCGGATCGCGCGGCTTTGAACGCGGAAGTGACACAGCGTGTTGCTGAAATCGAGCGTATCGCCGCACAGACGTCGTTCAACGGCCGGAAGGTACTTGACGGCACATTCGGTAACGCCCAATTCCAGGTCGGTGCCAACGTTGGTGAAACCATCGGAGTGAGTCTGACGACCGGTATGCGCAGCAGCCAGATCGGCCAGATCGCCAATACCACGGGTACAGCAGTAACGGCGAATGCCCTGACCGACAACGGTCTGACCATCGCTGTCGGTAGTGGATCCGCTGTCAGCGTAGCCGCATCCGTTGCCGGAGGGCTCAACGGTCAGGAAGCCGACAGTGCTTACTCCAAGGTTCGTGCAATCAACAGTGCCGGTGTTGCCGGTTTGACGGCGACCGCTTCGAACTCGCATACCGGTGCATTTGCCACGGTGGGCGGTGCTCTTGGTTCGACCGCTACGACCTATGCGCTTGACATCAACGGAACCGCGATATTCAGTGGCGCCGACAACGTTGCGATCGGAGCTTCTCTGACAGCAGCCGATGTTGTGGCACAGGTCAATCTGTTCTCATCGCAGACCGGCGTTTCGGCTTCTGTGAGCGGCACGGACATAACGTTCACGTCACTCGACGGCCGAAATACCGACATCACTGAAAATATCACGCTGGGCACGGCGGCAACCGGTACCGGCATCCTCGCCGCTCAGGAAGGCGTTGTTCGTGGCAACGTTCAGTTGTCAGCATCGAACAACATCGTCATGACCGGTCAGTTCGCTGATGTCGGTCACGCGGCGACGATTGCCAAGGATGCGGTCACTATCGATAGTATCGATGTGCTGAGCGTTACAAACTCGGAGACGGCGATCAATCGTATCGACTCTGCTCTGACAGTGGTCAGCGACCTTCGCAGTAGCTTCGGTGCTATCCAGAATCGCTTCGAGTCAACCATCTCCAACCTGCAGGCGGTATCGCAGAATCTGTCGGCTGCTCGCAGCCGGATTCAGGATGCTGACTTCGCTGCGGAAACGTCTTCACTGACGAAGGCGCAGATTCTGCAACAGGCCGGTGTATCGGTACTCTCGCAGGCGAACGCACAGCCTCAGCTGGCGCTAAGTTTGCTGCAGTAAGACAGTTTGAGATCCAACTCGACGGAAGGCGGCAGGGACGCCGCCTTCCCGAGAGACTAGGCAGACCGGAAGAATGAATATGTCCGATCAAGACGTAAAGATTGTGTCTTCTGCTACCGGCCAATTCGCGGCTCTGCAGCAACAGGCAGGGACTGCGGCACCGGAGGGCAATGCGCAGTCGGGCCCCGGCGAAACCTTGCCGGACTTGAAGAAGCCCGACCTCGAGGCGCTGGCCAATAAGATGAACATTGCCAGCCGCAGCCTCGGTCGCGATCTGCGTTTTCAGGTAAACCTGAAGAGCGGTGAGTCGGTGATTCAGGTGTTGGACAGCGAGACAGGCGAGATCATACGCCAGATACCGCCGGAAGAGGCAAAGGCATACGTATCAGACAAAGGTAGCGTCGCGCTACGGCTCTACGATGACTTGGTTTGAACGACAGCTAACGGTTGCCAATGGTGAATTTGGCACGATTCTTGTAGTTAGAAATTCTATGAGTTGATGACAAACGCAATAATCGCGGATCGGGATTGAATTATGGCTAGTATTTCTTCACCTGGAGCTGGATCGGGCCTTGATATTGGTGGAATCGTGCAGCAGTTGGTTGCTGCGGAGGGTCAACCGTTGGAGACCAGATTAGTGCAGAAGGAAGCACGTGCTCAGGGGAAACTCTCCGGGTTCGGCAGCCTCAAGTCGTCGCTTGCCGCCCTGCGCGACAAGCTTGACGTGATGAAGTCGCAGGACAAGTTCCTGTCGAGAACGGCAAGCTCCGGAAATGAGGACTATTTCACGGCGACTGCCGGAGAGGCGGCCTTGCCTTCCAGTTATGCTGTCGAGGTCGTGCGGCTCGCACAGGCGCAAAAACTCACATCGGGCGCATTCGCCGATGCTGCGGCAGTTGTCGGAACGGGTACGCTGACCGTTGCTGTCGGCGCGGTGGCGATGACTCTGGATATCACCGCGGAGAACAATTCCCTCGACGGAATTCGCGATGCGATCAACGCCGCTACGGACAATCCCGGTGTATCGGCAACGATAGTCAATGCAGACAGCGGCAGCTATCTCATCGTAACGGCGGAATCGACGGGCCTGGCGAACACGATAACGATTACGCAAAGCGGCGGTGACGGTGGTCTGAGTGCGCTTGAGTACGACCCGGCGAACAGTCTCATGTCGCTGACTGAATCAATTGCCCCGCAGGATGCGTTGATTCGCATCGACGGTCTTGACGTCATGAACAGCAGTAACACGTTCGCGGCGGCTGTCGAGGGCGTCACGATTGACGTGATACAGGAAACGGGCGGCGTGCAGGAAAGCCTGACGATCGCGAACGACAAGGCGGCAACGCGCAAACTGGTGTCGGATTTTGTCGACAGTTACAACCTCCTGATCAGCACCATCGACAATCTGACGGCCTACGATGCGGAAAACGAGACTGCCGCTCCGTTGATCGGCGATTCTACTGTTCGCGGTATTCGCGATCAGATACGCCGCGAGCTGAGTACTGCGGTCGAGGATCTCGATGCGCCGTTCTCCACGCTCGCGGAGATAGGCGTCGAAACACAACTTGACGGCAAACTGTCGATCGACGACGAGACTCTCGATGCTGTTCTGCAAGACGACTTCGTCAAACTCGGGCAGTTGTTCTCGACGACGGACGGCTATGCGACCCGCCTGTTCTCGCTCGCTGACGGCTTTCTGGAATCCGATGGCATCCTGGAAACGCGTACCCAGGGCCTGACATCGACGATCGAGAGCTACAGCGACGATCGGGAGGCATTGAACGATCGTCTCGTCGCACTGGAAACGCGCTTGCTCAAACAATTCAATGCGCTGGACTCGCTGCTCTCACAACTGTCCACGACCGGTAATTTTCTTTCTCAACAATTGAACAACTTGCCTGGAGTGGGTAGCTCCAACGGCAGCTAAGTTAACAAGGAACCCAGCATCATGGAAACAGCCAGAGGTGAACACGCGCTAAAGCAGTATGAGCGTATCGGCACGATAAACGAGGTAGACGAGTCGTCGCCACACCGCCTGATTCAGATAATGATGGAACATGCGTTAAAGAGAATTCGCTTCGCCCGTGGATATATCGAACGCAACGAAGTCGCGAAGAAAGGAAAGGCCATCGGTGATGCAATCGGGGTGATCAATGGTCTGCAGGTTAGCCTGAATCACAAGGCCAACGAGAAAATGTGTGCCAATTTTGACGCCCTCTACGCTTATATGATGCAGCGCCTGCTTGAGGCAAATCTTAACAACGATCCGGCCATACTCGATGAGGTAGCGGGACTGTTGGGCGAGTTGAAGGAAGCCTGGGACGCGATCGCCGATGATCCCGAGGTCACCAAATTCACTGCCACGCAACAAAATTAATCGGGAGAACGCTATGAACGCCAGTCGGGAGACGATAGACGTAAAGCCGAAGTTACCGGCGCTTGAAATAGCCGAACAGATGGAACGCCTGGCGGCGAAGGGCGATTGGCGGCGCGTGGAGCAACTCGCGTTTCGGCTCGAAGGCGCCGTACTCGAAGTCCCTGAAAATGAGCGTCGCGCGCTGGTTATGTCCATTGGGGAGAGCCTGGAACGTGCTCGAACCATGGCGCTCGCGTCACGAGCGGACGTTACTCAAAAGCTCTCGGGAATCCGTCGTGGTCAGGTCGCCACCCGCGCTTACGGGCAGCCGGCCGGGACCGGACCGGCCGTGGGATTACGTTAAATAAGCTCGTAATTGAGACCTCGATCACAAATTCAGTACTTTTGAAGGTTTATGCTAACGGCAGTTAGGCGGCTTTACATAAATCGACAGAGGTTCGGCATGACAGCACAACAGGTAACTTCCGGGAAAGTCCTGATTCTGGACGCCAACATAACGCGTGCAACCGATTTCGGTCGACGCCTGAAGTACCTGAACTACGAGCCGCTCATAGCCGACCACGACACGTCACTCAGCGAATTCGCGGATCAGGATGTGATCGCCGCGGTACTGGGAGACCTGCAAGCCGAGACCGGGTTGGACAATGTTGCACGCGAATACCGTGCCGAACATGCAGGCGTTCCTTTCATCTGCTTTCCGGAGGCAGTCGCTGCGGCCCCACAGCTCGCCGGCAGCCACAGCTGGTCACTCGACTTACCGTTGCGTCGTTCACAGCTACTGCGATTGCTACAGCGAGCCGGTCGCTACCAGGGACAGGACCGGCGGCAGCGCATCAGTGGCAGCTCGCCTTCTATTCGCGGTGTTCGCAAGCTGATCGAGCAAGTGGCAGATTTCGACACCAACGTACTGGTGACCGGACAGTCAGGAACCGGCAAGGAACTGGTAGCGCGAACAATACACCAGCTTTCCGACCGGGCTGACAAACCCTTCGTACCCATCAACTGCGGTGCGATTCCGGCGGATTTGCTCGAAAGTGAACTATTCGGCCATGAAAAGGGCGCTTTTACCGGCGCGATAAACTCTAGGATTGGCCGCTTTGAGCTGGCGGAGGGCGGCACCCTGTTTCTCGACGAGATCGGAGACATGAGTTTGCCGATGCAGGTAAAGCTGCTGAGAGTGCTACAAGAACGCACGTTCGAACGCGTGGGCAGCGGCAAGACCCAGCAATGCGATGTGCGGATCGTCGCGGCAACGCATCGCGATTTGCCACAGGCCGTTGAGGATGGTGAGTTCCGGGAGGATCTCTACTACCGGCTGAATGTCTTCCCGATCGAAATGCCGCCGTTGTTCAAACGGGTTTCCGATTTACCGCAGTTACTCGATGAGCTGCTGATTTCACATTGCGGCGATGATACGCAAAACCTTCGAATCAGCCCTGAGGCGGTGCAGGTGCTTGCGAACTACAGTTGGCCGGGCAATATACGCGAGCTGAGCAATCTCGTTGAACGCCTTGCGATCGTTAAACCGGAGGGGATCATTGATGTGGACGATTTGCCACCAAAGTATCGGGAAGCCCAGCCAGAACCGGCGGCTGAGATCAACTACGTAAGCGAAGCGATGCAAATGACTCACGCTAACCTGAAAGAACACCTGCAAAACGTCGAGCAGGATCTGATCGGTCAGGCGATGCAGGCGTCGTCCGGTATTGTCGCGAAAGCGGCGCGGCTACTCAATATGCGCCGTACCACGCTGGTAGAGAAAATCGGCAAGTACAATATCGCCTGATTCGGATTTCAGGAAGCCAGCATCTGCTGCGAGTCACGATGCCACTGCAAGGCGTCGAGGTAGGCCGCCTGAAAAGTTGCTCCGGTCGCATTGTTTAGTCGATCCCAGTGACCTTGTTCGTAGTCAAGAACTCCTCGCAGCGTATCGCCCAGTCGGCCGGAATAGTCGCTCAGAGCGCGTTTGGCTTCGTCGGTGAGCGGCAAAGTCGTCAGCACTTCCAACAGCGGCATATCCATTAGTGCGTCGAGAATTGAGAACAGTCCGACCGTGAAATACTGATCGGCAGCTACCACCTCATCCCCGACTCCGACGAGTTCACACATTTTCGCTCTGAGCATGCCGGTGACCAGTAATTCGGCTGGTTTGTCGTCGCCCAGTCGCAGCATCAGGATCAGGCTAGCCCATTGCCTGACCTTGGCCGGCCCCAGCAAGCTCAGAGCATGCTGTATTGATTCGACGCTTGACGTAAACCCAAAAAATGACGAGTTGACATAGCGCAACAGCCGGTAGGCGAGCGAGGCATCCCTGGCAATCACTTGTTCCAACTCGCCGATACCGATCGCGGAGTCCTGAAGTTTGGCCATGAGCTCAAGGACTATGATGCGGTTTCCTTCGGGACGGCTACCGGCAACGATCTTGGGCTTGCAAAAGAAATAGCCCTGGTAGTAGTCGAAATCGAGTGCCTGGCAGCGTTCAAGATCGTCCTGTGTTTCTACCTTTTCGGCCAGCAGTTTGACCGGATAGTCGCGGAGTAGGTGGACATGCGACTCGAGTTCGTCTGACGACATCGCCAGTATGTCCAGCTTGATAATGTGAGCAATCTCCACCAGCGGGGCCAGTTCAGGGCGGTATACGAAATCATCGAGTGCAATTTGATAGCCGGAAGCCGCGAGTGACTTCAAGCCGGCGATCAGCTCTTCGTCTGGCGAGATATCTTCGAGCACTTCCAGCACCACCTGCTCATGCATGGCGGGCAGTGGCAGTTCGCCGGTGAGGAAACCGCGAGTCATGTTAATAAATGCGGGGCGGCGGCCGACAATACTGCCCAGACCGATATCCATCATCGAATTGACCACCACCTCGGTTGTGGCCTGGTCGCCATCGGCAACCACAGCGTGGTTTTCCTCGTTGCTGCGGTACAGAAGCTCGTACGCGTAAACACTGAGTTCACGATCGTAAATGGGTTGACGCGCGAGAAATGTAGATTCCATTGTGTGGGCATACTTCAGAGAGACTTATGTTGTTATCGACCGTTTCCGGGTGGCCTTTAGGTGTTGCCGTTTGCCCTGGTAACTATCGGGGCCCAGACAGTCCGGCATCGCCGTGCGATTTCGTCGAGTAGCTGCCTCCATCCTGTCCGGTTTCCGCCGTTTCGTCGTTAGCGTCACGAATTTGACGCTTTTTTGTCACAGAGATTTCCATTAAATCATTGAAAAATAAAGGTTAATCTGTTTGGCATGCTATTTGCATTTACATTCTCAATTAGAGACAGACAACGACTGGAGATCCGTTTTGGCAAGGCCGTCACACGATACACAGGAACTGCGTAGCGCATTCGAGCTGTTCAATCAGCAGTCCGGATCGCTCGAGACGTCGTATCGTGATTTGCAGAACACAGTCGACGCGTTGTCGTATCGATTGCGCTGCGAGCAATCCGTCCGGTTGCAGGAACTGGTCAAGAAGGAAAAACTCAGCCACCGTTTATCGGAATTGCTCGAGACTTTGCCCGGCGCCATTCTGGTGCTGGACGATAGCGGTATTGTCCGTCAGCAAAACAGCGAGGCAAGCACCTTGCTCAACAAGCCATTGATCGGCTGTTCCTGGGCATCGATTGTCAGTCGGGAAGTCGCCGATGGCGGCGGCGAGGACGGCAATATTCAGCTCCGAGACGGACGTTGGCTCAGTCTTTCACGTCGCCAGTTCAAGAGCGACTCCGGTGAGATCCTGTTGCTCGCCGACGTTACCGAAAGTCGGCGAATTGCAGAACTCAGGCAGCGCGATGAACGCCTGACAGTTATCGGTGAGATGACAGCAGAATTCGCACACCAGGTTCGTACACCGCTGGCTTCTGCCATGCTGTATACCGGTCAACTCGATACAAGCGCACCTGGCCAGGCTCGTATAGTAGGTAAGATCAAAGCCGGTCTTAACGACCTCAAGCGTATGGTCAACGACATGCTGGGTTTTGCCGCCGGAGCCCGCCAGGCACAGGACAGGGTCAGCGTCGCCGGCTTGCTGCATGATGTCCAGGATAGTGTCGACGGGCAGCTCGGGCGCCGCTCGTCGCTACGTGTTTCAGTCAGCGACCCTGACCCCATAGTTGCGATAAACAAGGACGCGATTCAGGGTGCATTGTTAAACCTGATAATGAACGCCGATCAGGCGGGCGATGGCAATACCAACATACTTTTACACGGCCGTTGTTGCGACGACGCCGTACACCTGTGTGTAACCGATGACGGCCCGGGTGTTCCCGAAGACGTCCAGCCACGCCTGTTCGAACCCTTTTTCACCACCCGGCCCCAAGGTACAGGGCTTGGCCTCTCCGTCGTCAAGGCTGTTGTGACCGCCCACGACGGTGATGTGACTTTCGACACCTCCGATCTCGGTTCGACTTTTACTATTCGCCTGCCCGGTGGGCGCAACGGGAATGATGAATCATGACTACACCGGCCATACTCATCGTCGAAGATGATGCCAGCCTGCGCGAGGCGCTGTTCGACTCTCTCTACAGCGACGAGCAGCCCGTGCTTACGGCGGACTGTGGTGTGACGGCTCTCGATATTCTTGACCGGGAGCCGGTTGGTCTCGTAGTCAGCGACTTACAGATGGAACCGATGGACGGTCTCGCGCTGCTCGGGAAGATTCACGAACAACATCCGACCTTGCCGACCGTACTGATGACCGCGCATGGCACGATCGAAAACGCCATCGACGTTATGAAGAACGGTGCGATGGATTACCTGATCAAACCTTTTGAAGTGGATGAGTTGCGCTCGGTGGTCGACAAATACATCGGGCAGCCGAACGACAGTGATTCGCCGATCGCTGCCGACGCGGCCACGGTAGAGATACTGCAGATTGCGCGGAGAGTCGCCAGGACGGATGTTACGGTAACGATTAGTGGTCCTAGCGGCTGCGGTAAAGAGGTTTTCGCGCGCTATATTCATGATCAATCACCCCGCAGCAACGAATCTTTTGTTGCCATAAATTGCGCGGCGATACCCGAGACTATGCTCGAAGCAGTCCTGTTCGGCTACGAAAAAGGCGCTTTTACCGGCGCTACCGACGCGCACGCCGGTAAGTTTGAGCAGGCGGAAAACGGCACCTTGTTACTCGACGAAATCTCGGAAATGGACCTCGGCTTGCAGGCTAAGTTATTGCGGGTAATCCAGGAGAAAGAGGTCGAGAGAATTGGTGGCCGCAAAGTTATTCCGCTGAACGTTCGCGTGCTTGCAACGACTAACCGGGACCTTCGACAGTACGTGACAGATGGTAAGTTTCGGGAGGATCTTTACTACCGCCTGAACGTTTTCCCACTGCACATATCGGCGCTAAACGAAAGGCGCGACGATATATTGCCGCTCGTCGGAATGGCGCTTAAGCGCCATGGCAACAAAGCGGTGACCTTGTCACAGTGCGCGAAGAATGCGCTCCTGAATCACGACTGGCCGGGCAATGTGCGTGAGTTGGAGAACCTGGTGCAGCGCTCATTGATTTTGCACAGTGGCTCGGTACTGCATGCAGCGGAGCTTGGTTTTGACAGGGCCAGTCCGGCCTCTGGTGACGAGCGTGTTCTTAGCCAGGACCTCCGGAATCGGGAATATCAATTGATCACAGATGCGTTACAGGCACATAACGGCAGGCGCGGTGAAGTTGCCGAGGCCCTGGGTATCAGCCCACGGTCACTACGTTACAAGCTCGCGCGTATGAGAGAGGACGGCGTCGCGATACCCGGAGAATTGTCATGAACGAAATCAGTGCGACACAGCTGCTGAGTCAAATTCGTACGCTGGGACGTGAGCTGCAGCCTACGCAGCAGGCGGCAGAACTGCCTAACAACAATTTTGGCGAGATGCTGAAGACATCTCTCGACTCGGTAAACGATTTGCAGAAGCATGCCGGTGAACTCAAGGTGGGTTTTGAAAACGGTACTACTGACAAAAGTCTGGCAGAGGTCATGATTGCCTCACAAAAGGCCAGTCTGTCATTTCGAGCTGTCACGGAGGTGCGCAACAAGCTTGTCACCGCCTATCAGGACATCATGAACATGCCGGTCTGAGCCGGTCCGGACACGACTAAAGAGAAGCAACCAGGGAACGAATAAGAAGCCATGGAAAAAGGAACCGTAATCGAATCTACCGTCGTGCCGTCGAGCCAGATCAATCTGTCCGGTGTGTTACGAATTCCAGCGGTGCAGCAGCTAATGCTTCTGCTCGGCGTGGCCGCAGCGGTTGCAGCGGGTTTTGCGGTCGCGTTTTGGTCTCAATCACCCGGCTACACTCAGCTGTACGGCAACATGGGAGCACAGGAAGCTGCGCAGGTAAGCACTGCTCTCGATGCTGCAGACATTGACTACAAGTTGAGTGGCAATGGCAGCATCATGGTCCCGGAAGCCAGCGTGCATGAAGCTCGCATGCAGCTTGCATCGCAGGGTTTGCCGCAAAGTTCTGTAGCCGGCATGGAGTCCATGCAGGAACAGTCGAGTTTCGGTGTTAGCCAGTTCATGGAAAGCGCGCGTTACCAGCACGCGCTGGAGGCTGAGCTTGCACGAACTATTTCGTCTCTGGGTGTGGTTCGCGAAGCCCGCGTACATCTTGCCTTACCGAAACAGACGGCATTCATCCGGGACAAAAAGAACGCGAGTGCGTCCGTACTTCTGCAGCTGTTTCGCGGACACGGGCTCGAGGCGGACCAATCGTCTGCTATTGTGCACCTTGTCGCATCGAGCGTACCGAATCTTGCCGCGCGCGATATTACGCTGATCGACCAAAACGGGCGACTACTCAGTTCAGGGAACGAACAGCCTGCTGACGCTATCGCGGCTACCCAGTTCAAGTACGCCAGGAAACTCGAGGAAACTTACAAGCGCCGGATTGAAGACCTTTTGACACCGTTGCTTGGCGCCGGGCGGGTTCGTGCCGAGGTGGTTGCCGATATCGACTTCACCTATATCGAGGAGACCCGGGAGTCGTTCGACCCGGCACGTTCGGTAGTCCGGAGTGAGCATGTGAACGAAGACCAGAGGAGCGGCGGCGGCTCTCTGGCAGGCGGTATTCCCGGCGCCCTGAGTAACCAGCCACCGGCAGCCGTTGGAGTTGACCCTGCACAGGCTGGTACACAGACGGAGTTAAGCGATCCTCAGAACCTGTCTCGAACCAGTACACGGAATTACGAGGTTGATCGGACTATTCGTCATACCCGCCCGCAATCCGGTGCGATACAAAAACTGTCCGTTGCCGTTCTGGTCGACGGGACACCGCTTGAGGCCGATTCCGAACAACCGGCCGTGAGCGATGCCGAGATTGAGCGTTATACGTCGCTGGTAAAGGAGGCTGTCGGCTTTAGCGAGGCACGCGGTGACACAGTTGTTGTCCTCAGCGAAGAGTTCCTGGCCATAGAGGAACTGCAAGAAGCGGATGCTCCCGCGTTTTGGGAGCGCCCTGTTCTGCGGGATGCGTTAAAACAGATTCTTGGCGCCGTCATGGTGCTGGCCATCGCCTTCGGCGTAGTGCGACCAATGTTGCGCGGCGTCGTCTCGGCCACGCCGGCCGTATCCGGCGACTACATATCGCGAGGCGCCAATGCCGTGGGCGGCGTTGGGTCGCCGCTGCTTGCCGGCGGCGCGGCAGCGATTGCACCACCGAACTACGATGAGAAGGTGGCCGCGGCCAAGAACATTACGGGTCACGATCCCGCCCGGGTTGCGCAGGTCGTCAAGAAGTGGGTGACCGCTGATGAATGATGTCGTTGGGGTAAAAATGAACGGCACCGAGCGGGCGGCGTTGCTGCTGATGACGCTCGGTGAGGTTGAGGCGGCGGAGGTGCTCAAGTACATGGGCACCAACGACGTGCAGAAACTAGGTGCCGCGATGGCGTCCCTCAAGAGTATCAGTCGCAACGACGCAGACCGCGTACTCGACGTATTTATCATGGACGTTGAAGATCAAACAGCGTTTGGTGTCGATACCGAAAACTATGTCCGCAAACTGCTGGGCAACGCATTTGGCGCGAGCAAAGCGAACGCGTTTATTGAACGCATCATGAGCGGCGACGATGCTCAGGGACTGGATGCATTGAAATGGATGAGTTCTCGCGAGGTGGTTGACATTATTCAGGACGAGCATCCGCAAATAATCGCCATCGTCCTCGCTTATCTTGAAAGTGGCCAGGCCGCGGAGGTCGTCGACAATCTTCCGGAGGACATCCGTTCTGACATCGTCATGCGGGTGGCCCGCCTGACGGATATTCAGCAGAGCGCGCTCGCGGAAATCGAAAGCCTGATCGCCAGCAAGTCCGCCGACGCCGGGCGCAGCGGCACCCGTAAAGTCGGGGGCGACAAGGTCGCCGCTGGCATTGTGAACGCACTGAAACCCAGCGACGGCGAAAAAATGCTGGACGAGATCAAGGAAAGGAATGCCGAACTGTCGGAGCGGATTCAGGAAATGATGTTCGTCTTCGATACGCTGCTCGATGTGGACGACAAGGGTATTCAGGCCCTGCTTCGCGAAATTTCGAACGACCTCCTGGGAGTGGCACTGAAAGGCTGCGATCCGGCGATTAGTGACAAGATACTCGGCAACATGTCGAAACGCGCGGCGACGTTGCTGCGTGAAGACATGGACGCCAAGGGGCCGACGAAACTCAGCGAGGTAGAGGCGGCACAGAAAGAAATTCTGGAGGCCGCACGGCGCCTCGCCGATGCCGGCGAAATAAATCTTGGACAGAGCGGCGAGGAATATGTCTGACGACGCGACAGCCTGCGAAGTGAGACGCTGGGATGTCCCGGCAATCGATGGTTCCGACGGCAAGGGTTATCTGACTGCCGGACGTTTGCAGGCACTGCAAAAAGAGGCCTATGACGAAGCGTGGCAAAAGGGCCATGCGGAAGGCCTCGCGGCAGGCGGGCATGAAATAGCCAAGCGAGCTGCTCGTTATGACGAACTGCTACGGGCGCTGAGCAAGCCGTTTGACGAACTCGACGGATCGGTTGAGTTGCAACTGGTCGAACTGTCCGTTGCGGTCGTGAAACAGCTGTTCCGTCGAGAAGTCAAAACCAACCCAAGCCATGTTGTCGGCGTCGTTCGCGAGGCAATACAGGCGTTGCCGATCGCCAGCCGCCTGGTACAGGTTCACCTGCACCCCGACGACGCCGTATTGGTCCGCGATTCCCTGCCACCCGCGGATGGCGAGCCGGCGTGGAGCATTGTCGAGGACCCGTTGATTTCTCACGGTGGTTGCACGGTAACGACCGAGAACTCGCAGATCGACGCAACGGCAGAGGCCCGGATGCACGCTGTACTCAGTCGTTGTTTCGGCGATGAGCGAAATTCGTGAACGAGCCACGACCAACTTTCCCGGGCCCTAGTCCCGACCGCAACCTGGAGCGCACATTGCGGCTGGGTTCCTATATGGACCGTGCCGGCGAAAACGGATCGGAAATCGTCATCGAAGGAGTGTTGCGGCGAACCGTCGGCCTGGCAATGGAGGCGGAGGGTTGCCATGCTGCCCTCGGGGGGCGTTGCGACGTTGTTGCGAGCGACGGCCGTCGCGTCGAAACTGAAGTCGTCGGATTTTCCGGCGAGCGCCTGTTTCTGATGCCGGTCGGCGATATGCGTGGCATTGTCCCGAACGCGCGAGTCATTCCTGTTTGTGGATCTCCAGAGGTGACTGTTGGCGACGATTTGTTGGGCCGGGTGTTGGACGGTCGCGGCAGGCCGTTGGACGGAGGCAAGCCAATTAGCAGCGGTGAAACGGTGTCCTTGATGGGTGAGCCGATTAACCCTTTGCAGCGCCAGCCGATTCGATCGCAGCTCGATGTCGGCGTGCGGTCGATCAATTCACTGTTGTCAATCGGACGCGGCCAACGCATGGGGTTGTTCGCCGGAAGCGGCGTCGGCAAAAGTATGTTGCTTAGCATGATGACACGAAACACCGAGGCCGACGTGGTCGTTGTAGGTCTGGTCGGAGAGCGTGGTAGAGAGGTCAAGGAGTTTATTGACCAGTCGCTGGGTACAGACGGTATGAAACGGGCGGTTGTCGTTGCGACTCCTGCCGACGATACTCCGCTGATGCGTATGCACGGTGCCTGGCTCACCGCGGCGATCGCCGAGCACTTTCGAAATCAGGGCAAGAACGTCCTGCTGTTGATGGATTCGCTGACACGGTTCGCGCAGGCGCAACGCGAGATCGCTTTGGCCATCGGTGAGCCACCGGCTACCAAGGGTTATCCACCCTCGGTGTTCGCAAAACTGCCACAACTTGTGGAGCGCGCCGGAAACGGTACGGATGGAGGCGGTTCGATCACCGCCATTTATACAGTACTGGCGGAAGGCGACGACCAGAACGACCCGATCGTCGATGCCTCCAGAGCAATTCTCGATGGTCACATTGTCTTATCCCGCGACATGGCCGACGCCGGGATCTATCCGGCCATCGATATTGAGTCGTCGGTTAGTCGTGCAATGACCCAGATTACCGCCGAAGCTCAGCAAAAGCTCGTCTCCAGGTTTCGCCAGGTGTATTCCACATACCAGGAAAATCGCGATCTGGTCGCCGTCGGTGCGTATCAACCTGGTTCGAATCCTCAGTTGGACGAGGCAATTACGATGTGGCCTGCGATGATCGATTTCTTACGTCAGCATCGGAATCAGAGCGTCGATACGGCGGCGAGCCTGAGCCAGTTGCGCGAGTTATTCGACAGAATACCGGCCGAAGTCGCCGGGCAGTCGGAAGTGAATGATTGATATGAGTAAACGCAGTAAGAAAATCGGCAAGATAGTGCAGCTCGCAACGTCCGAAGAGCGCCGCCATGGAGAGCAGGCGGGGCGATCGCAGCAACAATACAATGAACAGATGAGGATGCTCGATGAGTTGCATACGTTTCGTCGCGGCTACCAGAAGAAAAACCTCGTTTCCTCCGGTGTCGCGGCTGTTCACCTGCAGGATTATCAGAGTTTTCTGCGGCGTATGGATCGCGCGGTTCTTTCACAGCAACAAATCGTGCGCGAGTCCGAGCGAAATCTCGAAGCGCATCGTCAGCGCTGGATGGTAAAACGTCAAAAACTGGAATCGCTGGAGCGGGTGCTCGAAAACTGCCGTCAGCAGGATGCTGCGTACGCGGCGAAGCTCGAGCAAAAGCAGCTGGATGAACTGAGCAATAACTCGTATTCGACTCGTCGTAACCCGGACAATTAATTCTGGCACGCATCTTGCTTTTACTATTGCAGGGCTGGTTTTGATTTGAAGGGATATCGGATGTTGGCGACACTGAATCTGCAACTTACACCTACAAGCTTGGTTGGCGATCGTCCAGCAACGGCGGCGGTTTCGCCGCTTACTGCAGATGGAAGTGGATTGGATTTCACGGCTATGCTGCGGATACGGGCCGGGAGCCTGTCGACGAACGTGCAGTCCAGCGGTGTTTCGTTGCCACAGAGCGGCAATAAACTGCCGCCGCAGATGCCGCTTTCTGTCCCCGCCCGGTTACCGACCTCGATACCGGTTAGTTTTACGCCAGGTGTTGACGACCAGCAGATCGAAATATCAGGCGCCGACGATAGTTGGCCGGCTGTCGCCGGTCCGTATTTTCACACCGACATACCCGTGGCCGTTCCACTGCAAAGGCCGGTGTCAGCTTTGGTAGCCAGTAGCGAGCCGCATAGCAACCACGGTGTTATTGCGGTTGCCGGGCCCGAGCGGCAACTGGACGGAGCTACACAAAGATCGGGACCGTCGCTATTGCCAACGGCGCTCGGGTCGCTTGAGTCGAACGAACTGCGACAGGATCCGATTACACGCATTGCAGCGGAAACAAGCGACCCGCTGCCAAGCTCGCCGGTGGGTCGCGACACTGTAAGCCGCGATACCGTGACAGCACTGACTCAATTGCAGCTGCAGCAATCGCTGCCGCGCCAATCGCAGCCCCAACAAACGCAAACCGGCCAGCCGCAGCTGCCGTCGCTGGTAGCAGCAGCGGCCGCAACGTCGCCCCGGTCGGCTCCGGCTGCCCCGCTCGCAACGTCGCCCCTGTCGACTCCGGCTGCCGCGCCCGCAATGCCATCGACGCCGTTAGCAGTGCCGCCAACGCCGCCAACGCCGACAACGCCGCCAATGCCGGTGCCTCCGGTGCCGTCGGTGGCGAGGCCGTTGCCATCGCGATCGCCGTCGTTGGCGCCGTCGCCGTCGCCGTCGGCACCGGTCGTCGGTATCGCAGCTGCTGCCGAGGGACAGGATTCGCTGTCGCTACTGCGACCGCTGGAACCGATGGTATCGGTGCAGACTCTGGTTCCGGTGGATACAGCACAACGGCGAGACTTGCCACAAATAAACACCGTACAGGTGGGCCAGGCTGCGCCACATACCGCATTGGCCCAAATAGCGCCGCCAGTGGCGACTGACCCGGCGTCCGCAGCGCTCGCGCCGGAGACCAGCGAATCGATCAGTACACCGGTTCGAGACCCAAGCTGGGGGGAGCGAATTTCTGAACGTGTATTGATGATGTCCGGAGGCCAGTCAAAGACTGCTGATATTCGATTGACGCCAGCTGAACTCGGTCCCGTCCGCGTGCAAGTGTCTGTCGATGACGGTATCACGAATGTAACGATTCATGCGCAGCAGGCGGTAACACGTGAAGCGCTCGAGCAGGCGTTGCCGAGGCTGCGGGATATGTTCGCCGAGAACAACCTGTCGCTGGGGGAAGCGAACGTTGGTGACCAGGGCGTCGCTGAGGGCAATCGCGACCAGAATTCACAGGCAAGGTCGACCGACCTATCTACCGGCGAGCACGCCAACGACGTGATCGATGATGAAGCGCCACCCCGTCAGAAAGTTGTCGCGAGCAGTGGCCTCGTCGATACATTTGCCTGAGCACGTCAAAAAACCGTCATACCACGGGTTTGCATGGTTTTAAGAACTCCTCCATAACTTACTGAAAATAAACAATAAAAATCGCCATCTAGACCATTGGCACGGCACTTGCATTAACCTTTGTAGGAAACATTGGAGCAAGTGATGGCTGAAGAAACAGAACAGGCTGAGGAAGGCGGAGAGGTTACTGAACCCACCGGCGGCGGCAAGAAGAAAATAATCCTCATTGTCGCCGCGTTGGCGTTGATCGGCGGCGGTGTGTTTGCTGCCATGACCTTTCTGGGTGAGGACGAAGCTGCCGACGGCGAAGAGCTTGTAGAAGAACCCACTCCCGCCTCTACACCTCCAATCTACACAAGTTTGCACCCGCCGCTCGTCGTGAATTTCAAAGATGAGTTAGGTGACGCCCATTTCATGCAAATTACCATGGAAGCGATGGCGCGTGACCAGGAGATCATCAACGCCGTTCGCGAGCACACACCCGCTATTCGAAATGCCCTGATACTGCTCTTCAGCTCGGCGATTTACGAAGAGGTTACAACGCTGCCCGGCAAGAAAAAGATGCTGGCCGATGGCTTGGCCGAGATCCAAAGGGTTATGACTGAACAGATCGGCGAGCCGGGCGTCGAGGCAGTGTATTTCACGGCTCTGGTCATTCAGTAGACTTGCAATGACAGATCCCGCAACGACAGACCCTGTAATTACAGATGACGAAAAGGACGCATTACTCGATGGCATTGCGACCGGTGAGGTTGAGGTGCATTCGAATAACGGCCCTAGCTATGCGGAAGTCACGCCATTCGAAGTCGGCCCCCGATCCCGGCTGATTACCGACAGTTACCCACGACTACAGGGCCTGAACCGGCTGTTCGCGAGCCGCATCGACAAACACGTCGAGCAGTTGCTGAACGTGGAGTCCAGCGTGAGTTTCGATAGCGTCCAGAGTTGTACCTATAGCGATTTTGCGGAACAGGACAGGAGTCTGTCGCTGTTGTTCGAGTTCGCACCGAAGCCCCTGCAGGGCTCGGCGTTGATTAGTCTGGATTCTGTCGCTGTCGAAATGTTAGTCGAGACCTTCTACGGCGGCGGCGGCGGTGACCGTATCCGCCAGGACGCGGAGTTCTTCAGTCCTGGCGAGATCACCGTTGCTACGCTGTTTTGCAATGCCGTGTTGTCAGTTACGAAAGAGGTCTGGCAACCGCTGATCGAACTTGAGTCGGAGTTGCTTAGATCGCATCTAAGCACTTCGGTGATTGGTTGTATTGACGGTGCAGATCCCATCATTAACGCCGAGTTCAAACTGACCGTCGGCGATATCGAGCACCCATTTCATATCCTGTGGCCCATGTCCGTCGTCGGGCCTCTGCTGCCGGTTTTCGAAGGCCAAAAGCAGGAGCGGGATACCGCGAACGATGCGCGCTGGCAGCGCTCGCTGCGAGCGCGCATCGTCGATTCTGTCATCAATATCTCGTCCGATGTGGGCAGAACAGAGATGACGCTGGGAGAGGCCGCAGAACTCGTTCCTGGTGACGTTATCAGTATCAGCAATCCACGCAATAGCATTATTTCCGCGCAGGAAGTTCCCATCCTCGAGGGCCGGTTTGGTGTCCATGACGGTCGTTATGCCGTCGAAACCACCCGCTGGCTGGAACCCGAAATTACACGACACAATAAGGACCAGCAGTAATGGAAAACGAAACACCAAGCCCTGACGACGACAGCCAAGAGGAAGCGGTAGAGGAGGCTGCGGCGGCAACTGACGGCGCATCGGAGAATGCATCTGCGGAGGCGCCGGACTACGCACCTGAAGAACTCGACAGTAGTGAGAATATTGCGCAGGGTGCTCCCGCCGACGTCAACCTGAACCTCGTTCTTGACGTCCCGGTGAGTGTATCGCTGCGCGTCGGATCAACAGATATTTCGATTCGTGACCTCGTGACGTTGGTGGAGGGTTCTGTCGTTGCACTCGACCAGGACGCGGGGGAGTCGATGGATGTGCTCGTGAACGGCACGTTGATCGCCCACGGGGAGATCGTCGTCGTCGATGATCAATACGGCGTCCGCCTGACCGACGTTGTCAGCCCAACCGAACGTATTGAACAACTGCAGTGAGCGATCTTCATATGACTGTTGACACTGCAACTGTTGCCGACAATATCGGCGCCACCACGCCGGTGGTTACTCCGGTCCTGGGCGGCGGTGAGTTGCTGAGTATGGGGCTCAGCATGTTTATTGTCGTTGCCGCCATCGTGATCCTTGGTTGGTTTTATTCCCGGTCGCGTCTCGTAAGCGGCGGCAACAGCGACCTGATCGACGTTGTCGCTACGCGCATGCTCGGGCCCAAAGAGCGGTTGATGATCGTACAGGTTGCAGACCAGCAATTGCTCATCGGAATGACGGTGAGCGGTGTCGAGACGCTGCACGTACTTACCACACCTGTCGCCACAGCAGAGACCCCGAAATCCGCAGACGGATTTTCTGCCCGTTTACGCCTGGCACTCAAGGAGATAGGTAAGTGAGAGTCGTGGTTGTAACGCTGCTGCTGCTCTGCTGCACAAGCGCAGATGCACAGACGGCGCCGCTCGCGCTCGCCGGCGAGGTGACACAAGGCCAGAATTACTCCTTGAGTATTCAGATTCTCGTGCTGATGACGTTGCTGACTTTATTGCCGGCAATTGTCTTATCCACCAGTGCGTTCATTCGCATTATCATCGTGTTGTCGATTCTGCGGCAGGCGCTGGGTACCGCGCAGACACCTCCCAACCAGGTGCTTCTGGGCATTGCCCTGTTTCTGACCTTTTTTGTGATGTCGCCGGTTATCGGTGAAATCAACCAGACCGCGGCGCAGCCCTATATCAATGGCGATATGTCAGCAAACGAAGCGTTTTCGGCCGGCGTCGAGCCACTGCGACAGTTCATGTTGTCGCAGACACGAGAAAGCGATCTGCAGTTGTTTGTGTCCATCGCCGGAGCGACGAATATCGATTCGATCGAGCAGATACCGCTGTCGATCATTGTGCCCAGTTTTATGGTCAGCGAGCTGAAGACCGCGTTTCAAATTGGTTTCCTTATCTTCATCCCGTTTCTCGTCATCGACCTGGTGGTATCCAGCGTCCTGATGTCAATGGGCATGATGATGTTGTCGCCGATGCTGATATCGCTGCCCTTCAAAATAATGCTGTTCGTCCTGGTTGACGGCTGGGCGTTGCTGCTCGGCACGCTGGCCTCCAGTTTCTACACATAGGGAAGGGAAATGACACCGGAAATCGTAACGACAATCGGACAACAGGCGCTGTGGGTGACCATGTTAATCGCCTCGCCGCTGCTGATCTCGGCGCTGGCTGTCGGCCTGCTGGTCGGTATGTTCCAGGCAGCGACGCAAATCAATGAGATGACATTGAGCTTCATCCCGAAATTGCTGGTCATGGTCTTGGCGTTGGTAGCAGCGGGTCCGTGGATGCTCAGTCTCATCGTGAACTACACGAAACGTTTAATGGAGCAAATCCCTACCCTCATCTCGTGACACGAGAAAGGATGACGAAATGTTGGTGAAACACGAATATGAATGTAGAAATCGCAATCGGACCACTGTTGGAGATGCTGGAGATTTATATCTGGCCATTCGTCCGGATCGGCGCATTTCTGATGGTGATGCCATTGGTCGGCGGCAGCTTCGTGCCGCTCCGCGTGCGCCTGCTGCTGGCGGTTGTACTAACGACAGCGATCGCTCCAAACGTGCAGACTACGCCGACTCAGGACGTGTTGAGTGCGGCGGGTCTGGTCACGATGATTCAGGAGATCGGGATTGGCGTCGTGATGGGATTCTTAGTGCAGCTTGTCTTCGACGCGATCGCGCTCGGCGGTCAGGTCATCGGCATGAGCATGGGTCTTGGTTTTGCAGTGTTCCTCGACCGGGCGCGGGGAGTCAGCGTCCCGGTTCTGGGGCAGTTATTCATGATGCTTGGCATGCTCGTATTCCTGGCTCTGGATGGACATCTGGCGATGATCCAGTTGCTGGCACAGAGTTTTCGGGCATGGCCGATTGCGGAGCAGGGACTGACGGTACCGATCGTCGCGGAACTGCTGGCGTGGACGGCCAACTTGTTCGTTTTTGGGCTGAAGATTGCGCTGCCGGCGATCACGGCGCTGCTGGTCGTGAACCTGTCATTTGGCGTGATGAGCCGGGCGGCACCGACCTTGAATCTGTTCGCGGTCGGTTTCCCCGTCGCCATGTTGTTGGGCTTCGCGGTCATCTTTCTCAATATGGGTATCCTGGTCGAAAACGTATCGAACTTTTTGACGCTCTCGATTTCAGCAATTTCGTCTCTGCTTGAGTTGTAAACAGTGGCAGACGAAGCACAACAGGACAAGACCGAGCAAGCGACGCCGAAACGTCGCGAAGACGCGCGCAAGAAAGGCGATGTTCCGCGGTCCCGTGAACTGACCATGACCGGTGTCATGTTGTCGGGCGCGGGTGGTCTGCTGCTGCTGGCCGAGCCAATGGGCCGGAATCTCCTGCAGGCCTTCGGTCAGGGTTTCTCGATCGAGCGCGAACTGTTGCTTGATTCGCGATATCTGGCACCCGCATTCGCCGAGATCGCTGCAAAAGGCATGCTCAGCCTGTTACCGCTCGCCGTTGTATTGCTGTTGGCCGTGTTCCTGAGCGCCACAGCCATCGGTGGCTGGTCATTTAGCATGAAGGCCACCAGCTTCAAGCCCGAACGGTTGAATCCACTGAAAGGCCTGAAACGTGTGTTCAGCGCCAACGCGCTGAACGAATTGGTGAAGGCGATGGCGAAGTTCTCGCTGGTTGCAGCAATCGCGGTGACCTGGTTGTGGTGGTCTGCCGACGATCTGCTCTCGCTGGGGCGTCAGCCCATTGCCACAGCGGTTCGGGATGCGCTGAAGATCTGCGGTGTGTCTTTGCTGGTCGTTAGCACCGGACTGATTTTCATCGCCGCTGTCGATGTGCC
This sequence comes from Woeseiaceae bacterium, assembly GCA_021773035.1. GTDB lineage: Bacteria > Pseudomonadota > Gammaproteobacteria > Steroidobacterales > Woeseiaceae > UBA1847. Next base: position 180,255 of record JAJFKU010000016.1, on the reverse strand, counting down.
ATTCCAACTCTGGCAGTACCAGAAAAAACTGCGTATGACCCGGCAGCAGGTCAAAGACGAATTCAAGGAGACGGAAGGTCGACCGGAAGTGAAGTCGCGGATCAGGACAATGCAGCAGCAGATCGCGACGCGCCGCATGATGGAAGAGATACCGGGAGCCGACGTTGTCATCACCAACCCGACACACTTTGCCGTTGCGCTCAAATATGACCAGCAAGGTTCGGGGGCACCACGCGTCATCGCCAAGGGCAAGGACCTGGTCGCAAAACGGATTCGCGAGATTGCGGCCGAAAACGGCGTGCCGTTGTTCTCGGCACCGCCGTTGGCTCGGGTGCTGTTTCGTATCACGGAGATTGGAGACGATATCCCGGCCAGCCTGTACACGGCTGTCGCGCAGGTGCTCGCTTACATATTCCAGCTCAATGAAACCCTGCGCCCCGGACAGAAACGGCCGATGGCCCCGGTCCCGGATGTCAACGAAGACGATTACCCAGCACCCGGAAGGGCGGCGCGAGTGAGCACTGATGGCGAATAACACAACACACAACTATTGGGTGGATACTGCCCAGGGGCTGGGATTACCGCTGCTGTTGCTGGCAATTCTGGCCATGATGATGATCCCATTGCCGCCACTGGCTCTGGATGCCTTATTTACCTTCAATATCGCGTTATCGCTGGCGATACTGCTAACCACGGTATACGTCAAAAGACCACTGGACTTCGGTGTATTTCCGACTGTTCTGCTGGTGGTTACCTTGCTGCGGCTTGCGCTTAACATTGCATCGACCCGTGTGGTTCTGCTCAATGGCCATAGCGGAACGTCCGCGGCCGGTAAAGTCATCGAGGCTTTTGGCGAGTTTGTCGTCGGCGGCAATTACGCTGTTGGCCTGGTTATTTTCGCCATCCTGGTCATCATCAATTTCGTTGTCGTCACCAAAGGTGCAGGCCGGGTTTCGGAAGTATCCGCCCGATTCACTCTCGATGCTATGCCGGGCAAGCAGATGGCAATCGATGCCGATCTGAATGCCGGTGCCATCGACCAGGAAGAAGCACGCCTGCGGCGCCAGGAAATCGGTGAGGAAGCCGACTTCTACGGTTCGATGGACGGCTCCAGCAAGTTTGTTCGCGGTGACGCGATCGCCGGCATTCTGATCCTGTTCATCAACATCGTCGGTGGCCTGATTATTGGTACGGCGCAACATGATTTGTCGCTCAGCGCAGCAGTACACAATTATACCCTGCTGACGATCGGTGACGGGCTGGTTGCTCAGATACCGTCGTTGCTGCTGTCGACCGCGGTCGCGATCATCGTTACCCGTGTCACGAAATCGCAGGACATGCGGCAGCAAGTTTCGTCACAACTTTTTAGCGACCCGCGAACCCTGGCGGTTACCGGTTTGATCGTCGGTATACTCGGTATGATTCCCGGAATGCCGAACATCGCATTTTTGAGTCTGGCCGGGGCATGCGGGTTCGCGGCCATACGAGTCGCAAAGCGACAAGAGGTACCACCGGAACCTGAAGTTCGAAACACCGATCCGGATGCCGCATTGCCGGAACTGACCTGGCAGGACGTTGACCCGGTCGACCTGATCGGTCTGGAGGTCGGCTACCGGCTTATTCCGCTGGTCGATTCGCAACGTAATGGTCCACTGGTGGCGCGTATCAAGGGGGTTCGCAAGAAGCTGACGGAGGAGCTCGGATTTCTGATTTCTCCGGTGCATATTCGCGACAACCTGGACCTGCAGCCTAACACCTATCGAATTTCTCTTACCGGTGTTTCGATCGGTGAGAGCGAAGTGCATATCGACAAGGACCTCGCCATTAATCCGGGGCAGGTATTCGGAAAACTGGACGGTATTCCGACCGAGGACCCGGCATTTGGTTTGGAGGCCTACTGGATCGAAGCATCGCAGCGGGAAGAAGCGCAGATGCTTGGCTACACGGTCGTTGACCCGGCTACGGTCGTCGCAACACATTTGAGTCAGCTGTTGCAGAAGAATGCCCACGAACTGCTCGGTCACGAGGAATGCCAGCAGTTGATGGACAGACTGGCAGTGGCATCGCCGAAGCTGGTCGAGGAACTGACACCGAAGTTGCTGCCGATGAGCGTGATCAGCCGGGTTTTGCAGAACCTTCTCGAGGAGAGCATTCCGCTCAGGAATATCCGGAAAATCGCCGAAACTTTGGCGGAACACGGTTCGCAGAGTCAGGACCCCGACGTTTTATCGGCGGCCGTGCGTGTTTCTCTCGGCCGCTCAATCGTCCATAACGTAGCCGGGACGCGGCCTGAGCTGCCAGTTTTGACGCTGGAGCCGGAGTTGGAACGAATCTTGAATGAGTCTGCACAGGAGAACGGAACTATCGGATTGGAGCCAGCCATGGTGGAACGACTACATCAGTCACTGACGGACAAGGCGCAAAGCCAGGAGATCGCCGGCGAGCCGGCCGTATTGCTGGTGTCGCCGCTCGTCAGGCCCTGGATGTCGCGCATGATGCGCAATATTCGCAACCTGCATGTGCTGGCCTACAACGAAGTCCCGGACGACAAGCGCATACAGATGATCGCTGCGGTGAGCTAGGCGCGGCGACGCAAGCATTAGTGAAGAGCAAGGGTTGAAAAACAGGTTCTAGAGAGCGAACCGGTACGAGCGAGTAAATAGAAGAGGAATGACCGTGAAAATTAAGCGATACATAGACAAGGACATGCGACACGTTTTACGCCGTGTCCGAGAGGATCAGGGGCCCGACGCGGTCATACTGTCCAATCGACGTATTGACGATGGTATCGAAGTTATCGCCGCCATCGACTATGACGAAGCGCTCGTGCGCCACGCTCTGGGTGAGGCACCTGGCAGCGATACTCAGATAAATGGCGATGCGCTAGCGCGGATCGCAGAGAACGACGCCACGTCCACGGCTTCGGAAGTCGAAGTTGTCGCCGCGAATCTCGCCCCTTCACCGGTGCCCCGTCTTGACGAAGCCGTCGAAACGACGACGAGCGAGCTGGCGCTTTCCGGGATGCAGTCGGAACTGTCATCGATGCGAGGTTTGCTTGAAACACAACTCTCCGGTTTAGTCTGGAAGGATGGTTCCCGCCGATTTCCCATGCGGGCACAGGTGCTGCGTAACATGGCGCGCCTTGGGCTGGCCCCCGATGTTGCAAACATTCTCGCTGACCGTCTCGAGCCGATAACGGACCTCAAGAACCTCTGGAGCACGCCACTGGCGACGCTGGCACAGCTCCTGCCCGTGACTGACAGCAAGCTGTTGCAAGAAGGTGGAACGTTCGCATTGATCGGGCCAACGGGTGTGGGAAAAACCACGACAATCGCCAAAATTGCAGCGCAGTTTTCGATGCATAGCTGGGCGGACGATATTGCATTGGTGAGCGCTGATTCCTACCGAATTGGTGCCAAGGAACACCTGACTGCATTCGCCAATATCATCGGAGCGAAGGTGTATTCCGCCAGCAGCTTCGATGAGTTGTCGAATACTCTGGATCAGCTTCGGTCCAAGAAGCTGGTCCTGATCGACACGGAGGGCCGCAGTCAACGTGATCGTGACCTGACTGCGAGGCTGGCGGCTTACGGCCGTAACGCGGATAGGGTGCGCTTCTTCCTGACGCTGTCTGCGGCAACTCAGGAGGCGGCCCTGGATGAAACGGTACGAGAATTCAGCAAAGTGCCGCTTGAGGGATGCATTGTTACCAAGATCGACGAGGCGGCCCAGCTGGGTTGCGTCATGAGTACCCTGATTCGTAACGACCTCCCCGCAGCGTTTTTCTCTGATGGGCAACGAATTCCCGACGACCTGCATGCCGCAGCGCGCAAAAAACTCTGGCTCGTAAATCAGGCGGTTGACTGTCTGGAATCCAGCCGTGCACGGATCGATGAACGAACGATGGCCGAGAACTACTCACAACAGAGCATAGCCAATGCGTAATAACACACAGAATTCGAGCCTGAATCGGTTCATGAAACGCAAGCCGGCGAAAGTCGTAGCTGTCTGTAGCGGGAAGGGTGGTGTCGGAAAGACCAATGTCGCGGCGAATCTCGCGATCGCACTCGGCGGCCGCGGTCGTGATACCTGTTTGTTGGATGCCGATCTGAGCCTGGCCAATGTCGACGTGCTGCTCGGGCTTCAACCGCTGTTCAACTTGTCCCATGTTGTCACCGGCGAGGCTGATCTGGGCAGTACGATTCTTCAGGGACCAAACAACATCCGTATCGTCCCCGCATCATCCGGGAGTTTCTGCATGACCGACCTTCCCGCAGCGGCTCAGGTGGGGATTATTCAGGCGTTTAGTGAACTGCCGAATCAGCCCGAAGTCCTGATTGTCGACACGGCCGCAGGTATTTCACCCAAAGTGGCCCGCTTCGTACAAGCTGCACAGCATCCGGTCGTTGTCGTTTGTGACGAACCGGCATCGCTGACGGATGCTTACGCGCTGATCAAGGTCTTCAGTCAGAACTACGGTATCGATCGTTTTCAAATCGTCACAAACCAGAGCCGCAGGGCGGGTGACGGTCAGCGCCTGTTTCGTAAGCTTGCACGCGTTACCGATCACTATCTCGATGTCGTATTGAGGCATGCCGGTGACATCCCACAGGACGACTACCTGGTAAAGGCAGTACAGGAGCAGCGTGCAGTCGTTGTCGCGTATCCGCGCAGCGACTCTGGTGAAGCCCTGCAGGCGCTGGCAGCGAAAATCGATGCGTTGCCGGTCGCCAGGGAAGCGAGCGGTGCTATCGAGTTCTTCTTTGAACGGTTGCTTATGAGCGATTCTTCCAGGCGAGGTAAGGTTGCATGAATACCTATTCTAGTCTTGCAGCGAGTAGTAATTATTCGAGCGATGATCTCATCGCCGAGCACGTTGAACTCGTGAAACGCATTGCCTACCATCTGGCGGCCCGACTACCGGCCACGGTCGACATAAACGACCTGATACAGTCGGGGATGATCGGGCTGCTGGAGGCAGCAGGCAACTTTGACGCTTCGCGCGGTGCGAGCTTCGAAACCTTTGCGGGTATCAGAATTCGCGGCGCGATGCTTGACGATATCCGCAAGTACGACTGGACACCACGATCGGTGCATCACAAGTATCGCCGTGTTGTCGAAGCCATAAATTCAATAGAAGGTGAAACCGGAAAGTCTGCTTCGGCTGAAGAGGTTGCCAAGCAGCTCGGAATTTCAATCGATGAATATCACAAAATTCTGGCTGACAGCGCAGGCAGCCGCCTATTCAGTTACGAGGAAACGCTTGAGGAGCCGACGTTGCAACGCAAGCCGCCACCCTCCGAAACACCGCGTCCTGACGAGGAACTCTATCAAACGCAGTTTCGCAGTCAGCTTGCAGGATCTATTGAACAATTGCCGGAACGCGAGCAACTCGTTCTGTCGTTGTATTACGAGCAAGATCTCAACATGAAGGAAATTGGCGCGGTACTAGATGTCTCTGAATCCCGTGTCTGTCAGATTCACGGCCAGGCTGTCATGCGTTTACGCGCGGCAGCTCAACGCTGGCAATAGCGGAGTTTTCTCGTGTCAGATCCTATTTCAGGAATTCGACAAATCGGGCCGGCTTATCCGGTGAAGCCGGTGCAGCCATCGCAAAAAGACCGCGAGCCCGGCGAGCGTAAAAAGCAGGATCGCCGCGAGCCGGAATCTGAAGATCGGCATGACGAACGGCATGACGATAACAAACCAACCATTGATGAGCGTGTGTGATGATTACTCTTGAGGCCCACTACATATACCTGCTAATAGTGTCGAACGCGATTTTGCTGGCGCTGGCCTGCACCACGTTGGAACGATTTGAAAGACGCTGCCGAAGAATGGACGAGTTTTGGGCCAGCCCAACGGGTACCGCGCTGGCGGACGATCGAAGTAAAGGCGACAGCAAGCAGATGCACGTTGCGCAACAACTCGAACAACGGGTCGGCGAGCTGCAGCGAACCCTAAAACTCATACAGAGCAACAACGCTGAGCCACCATTGCCGCCGACAGAACGAAACCTGCCGATCGAAAATGCCGTTCGAATGGCCAGACTTGGAGCCAGTATCGATGACCTTACCAGGAATTGTGGTCTCAATGTCGGCGAGGCGAGGTTGATGAAGAAACTACATGGACAGGCTCAGCTACAAGCCACAGGGAAGGGTTGAGAATGCAGCAAAGCGATCATTTCAGATTCGTTAGCCTATTAGCCCTGGAACTCGACAATGGTGATATCGAGTTGCCATCGTTGCCGGATGTCGTCACCAAAATTCGCAAGATGCTGGAAAGCGACGACTGCGATTTTGAACGTATTAGTCAAGCGGTCAGTCTCGACGCGGTGTTGGTGTCGCGCCTGTTCGTATTCGCGAATTCTGCTTTCTACAATCGCGCCAACGTTAAGACCGATACTCTGGAAAACGCGATCGGGCGGCTGGGATTCGAGGTGGTTAGAAACACCGCGATGTCGCTTACAATGAAGCAACTCTATAGCTCGGATAAGCAGGATAAGGCTGCCAAGCATCTGCGGGCCGTCTGGGCGCGCGGCATGAAACTATCGTGCATGTCATTCGCGATTGCGCAGTTGAAACCGCATCTGAACGAAGAGACAGCGTTCTTGTGCGGTCTGATGCACGAGGTCGGCAAGCTGTACATTCTCACCAAAGCCGGAGAATTTCCGGCATTCCTGGGGGATCCGGAGTCACTAAATGCTGTGATGGAGGAATGGAACCCGCAGATTAGTAAGAGCATCATCGAATCCTGGGGTTTTCCCGATGAAGTCATCGCATCTAGCGACCCTGCCACCTACGCCGATCATGAAGCGGACGCGGCACCAAACCTGGTCGACGTCGTCGTTGTTGCCAAATACCTGGTGGATGGTGCGGAGCAGAACCTGCAGACACTCTTCGAGAATGATATTTCTTGCCAGAAGCTTGGAATGACGGAAGACGCTGTGGCAGAAGTGATGACTGCGTATCGCAACAAACTCCAGACCATGCAGCAATCGCTGGTCTGATCGACTAGGACTGTGGTTCCTCTGAATCAAGTTCCAGACGTCGCATTCGCAATGTCTGCGACTCGCGATTGAACATGTGTTGGATAAGGATTTCCCGTTGCGCCGGCGGCAAGTCGACGAACTCGACGGCGATGCCGTATTTGAGCTGTGGCGATTCGATAGCCGGCGGATCGGTAAGGCGTACCACCGTACAAAACGATTCGGCGTAGCGGCTATCGGTCGACAGCAGGAATCGCAGGTGTAGTTTTGTGCCCACCTCGAGCGCTTCGTTGCTGGAAAACACCATGCCGTCAGCTCCAACGTCGCAAGTCTGCGGCGGAGTTTTTGCGAGGCTGGCTTTGTTCTCCCGCAGGCTGGGCAACTCCTGGATCGCGACGTTGATCTTATCGTTGAGCAGGGTGATGCATCGGCCCAGTGCACCATACTCGGCGTTCAGCAAATACATCGCCTCGCTGAGCCGTGCCTCGATGTCGACAAGCATCGACTGTGCCCCGTCATTGCTGTTGAGGCGCAGGTTTCGATGTTCGATGCCGGCGATGAATTCTTCTTCGCTCAGTTTCTCGTACTTGAGATAAACCGATTCGCTGACACGAAATGAGCGTCTGTTCTCGAGGTTGCTGTTCATGGCTGTGTTACCTCAGTAGTATCGAGTATTTCCGGCGCGGCTGCGACGCTCATCGTACTGTGCTTGTCGAGTTTGGAACCGCGAACGATGCTGATATCAACGCGACGATTCTTCGCCCGGTTTTCAACGGAATCATTCGGCGCTCGGGGCCGGGTGTCTGCGTGCCCGGTCACTGTTACGTTATCCGGACTGAGTGTGGAAGCGTTGAGTAGTGCATGCGTAACGGAAACCGCGCGGGATGTTGACAGGTCCCAGTTAGAGCGGAATCGATCGTTTTGAATTGGCACATTGTCCGTATGGCCCGAGATGGTTACGTCGCCGCTGTTACTATCGATCAGGCCGCCGATCTTGGTTAGTGCCGGCATGAAGTCGGGTCGGACATCGGCAAGGCCGGAATCGAACGAAGCGTTCTCGAGGATGCGTACAATAATCTTCATACCCTCGGTCTGTATGGAAACGCTGCCCTGGCTGATCTCCTCTTTGAGCGCGAGCCGCAGGCGGCGCGCATGTTCGCGTGTTTCCTCAATTTCCTTGAGCTCACGATTCAATGCGTCTAGCGTATTCCGGTTGGAGTCGACCGTGAATTGCCGTATCTGATTGATTGACGACGGGTCGGGCCTGCCGGGACTGAATTCCTGGGCGACCACGCTCGTACCCTTTGGGATGGTGCGGGCTTCGACCTCCGCCTGTACGCCGAAAGCATCTTTCATTGAGCCCGATAGTTGCTTGAATTTCGCCACATCCATTTCCGAAAACGCGAGCAGTAGCACGAAAAAACACATGAGAAGCGTCATCAGGTCGGCGAAAGTCATCACCCAGGCGGGAACGCCTGCACTTTCGGCTTTTTCCGGGGGGGGGGCGTCGGACATGCGTGACTCGGTGAAGCCTCGCTAGGCTTCACCATCCTCCTCTGTACGTTTTGAACGGGGCAGATAGGCTTCCAGCATACTCGCGATGATGCGTGGATTCTGGCCGCCCTGGATGCTTAATAAAGCGTCAATGATCAGGGACTTGTTGGTGTATTCTTCCGCACTTCTGACGGCAAGTTTGTCGGCGATCGGTAAGGCGATCATGTTCGCGAGGATGGCACCGTACAAGGTCGTGAGCAGCGCCACCGCCATCGCCGGGCCGATCTGCTTGGGGTCGTCCATGTTCGACAACATCTGTACCAGGCCGATAAGTGTACCGATCATGCCCATTGCCGGACCGACGTCACCGATGGCTTTGAAGATATCCTGACCGTCCGCGTGTCGCTTCAAGGTCTGGCTCAGGTCTTTCTGCAGCATGGTGCGCACGGTGTCGGCAGGATGGCCGTCGATCAGTAAGCCGAGGCCGGTTTTCATGAACTCATCCGCGATTTCGCGATCTTCGAGGGCAAGCAGGCCGCCCTGCCGAGCCGCCTTTGCAAGTTCAACCGATTCCTGAATCAGGTCTTCAGCGCTACTCGGCTTGTGCAGAAAAGCCTTCACAGCGATGGACGTAGCGCCGGCAAATTTGCCGAGGCTGAACTTCATCATCGTGACAAGCACGGTACCGCCCAGCACGACCATCAGCGAAGGCGTGTTCACAAAGGTACCGGCCGATCCGCCTAGCACGATGGAAGTCATTACAATTCCGAAAGCGCCGATCAGACCGATTAGTGTCGCCAAATCCAATTTGCGTCCTCCGTGCTTTCGGATCAGTCAAAAATCGTCCCTACGGGTTCTATCGGCAGAACGCCCGCCCGCTTTAGGTCATACGCTGTCTTTTCCCGATTCCGGAGCGAGGAAAGCACCGCAGTCTCGCCCGTCTGCTTTTGCCTTGTACAGGGCCTTATCGGCACGGTCGACAAAGCTCTCGACGGAGTCATCGCTCGTGACTTCTGTGTAGCCCACCGAGCAGCTGATGCGAATAGCCGTGTCGCCGGACATTATCTCCAGCGCACGCACTGTTTCCAGGAAACGCTCGACCAGGCTGGTCGTGTGTCGCGCCGAGGTGTCGGACAAAATTACGGCAAACTCGTCGCCGCCATAGCGTGCGATGAGATCGTTCCGGCGTATGAATGATCGTGCCAGGCATTCGCCGACGGCCCTTAACGCAGCGTCACCCGCCGCATGACCGTAGTTGTCATTGACGTCTTTGAAGTTGTCGAGATCTATCATCAACAAGGTGACCGGTTGCTGCGATACGAAATGCATGTTCAGGCTCTGCAGGATTGCGGTATCGAATGCGCCACGGTTGAACGCTTCTGTAAGCGGGTCGCGTTTCATCTCCTCGCGCGCCGCGACGAGGTCCTGGCGGAGGTTCGACATGCGGGCATTAAGCTCGCTTAGCTGCTTTTCGTACTCGCGTTTTTGCTGCGCAAAGGTCTCGTTGACCTGCATGACGGTGTGCGAAAGCGCTTGTTGAATTTGCGGCAGTGCGGCGTCGCCAATTGCGTCTTCTATCGATGTCAGGCATTCGAGGATGCTGGTTTCCGCCGACTGATCGCGAAGGCCGATTTCCCGCAGCCCGGACACCAGTTCATCAACAATGCCCCGATAGCCCTGCAGCCGCTGCGTTACGAATTCCTTTTCGGCGTGGCGCCGGTCGGCAAAAAAACGCCTGACGCGGCCCCATTCACGGCTGCCGTCAGCCGAGGCCGGTATATCAAATGACGGCACAGCGGCGCCGTTTTCCACGTGGCAGGCGATTTCGGTGCAGATGGTCGGAAATACGGCGGCATCCATGTCGCTCTCCAGCGGGAACGACTCGTTTCCCATGACGCGCATTACATTGCTTAAGGTATCTAATGCGCCGTCGACGAGGTCACTCATTTCACTATTTCTCACACAGGTGGCGGTTGATAACTGTGCTATCGGCAAATTTGCCGATTACTTTATTTTGGTCCTATATTAATATATATGACATTCGAATCGCACAATGCGTCGATTTTTTTTAATTTTCGAGACTTCAGTCGCTGAATAGTGTTAAAAATCTGTATATGGGTTCACTTGGAACACATTTAACGGAGTGTGGGTAAAGGATAATTAGAACAAGAAGTTACGATGACAAACTTAATTCACCGGGGAAAATGACGATGGCTGCACACGGCATGATTATGGTGATTAACCGCGCGGTTTCAGAGGCTGAGAACCTGAAGGAGCTCATTGAATTCATGGATGCTCCGACGGTTCGCACTGCGACACCGGGCGAGTGGCGCGAGCGAGTTGGTGAGTGTCGGCTCGATGCGGTTTTCGTTGGAGCAGATCTGAGCGAGGGAGAGGTTCGGGCCGTGGTTGGCGACGTTGCAGAGCTTGATCCCAATATTCCGATTGTCATGTTACATGAGGGTGAGGAGTCCGTATGAGCGCTCCCGACCTGCGCAAGGAGTTCCCCTGGGCGCGCTTCCACTCACTCGGGTTCCCGGTTCGCCTGGACGCGCTCGGGGACGTCCTGGAAGACATCCGGGCGTCGCACAGCCGCGGCGACCATGCCGCTCCGCGGCCAGCCGGTAGCTGTTTCATCGGCCAAAGCGCCGACTCACAGATTGTCAGGAAGCTCATCAAGCAGGTTGCACCGTCAATGGCGACTGTCTTGATTACCGGCGAATCGGGGACGGGTAAAGAAGTAGTTGCACGGCAGATTCACGATAGTTCGGGGCGCGAAGGCCCCTTCGTAGCGATTAATTGCGGTGCCATCCCGGAACACTTGCTCGAAAGCGAGCTGTTCGGGCACGAACGCGGCGCTTTCACCGGTGCCGTCAGCGCGCGCGCCGGGCGATTCGAACAGGCGAAAGGCGGTACTTTTTTCCTTGACGAGATTGGCGATATGCCGACCGTGATGCAGGTAAAGCTGCTACGCGTTCTGGAGGAGCGGGTTGTCGAGCGGGTTGGCGGAACGAAGAGCATCCCGGTCGATGTGCGGCTTATCGCCGCAACACATCGGGACTTACCGAGCCGCATTGCCGCCAGGGAGTTTCGCGAGGATCTCTATTATCGCCTGAGTGTTTTCCCGATCGAAATAACGCCGCTAAGTGAGCGGCCCGAAGATATTCCGCTGCTGGTGGACGAGTTCGTGCATCGTATCTCAGCCGACCAGGGCGTTTCATTGCAGGTCGCCGATGACGCAATGTCAGCGCTGCAGAAGTACTCCTGGTCCGGCAACGTGCGCGAATTGGCCAACCTCATTGAGCGCCTGATCGTTATCAAGCCCGGTGGAATTGTTGCGGCGCGTGATCTGCCGTGGCCTATCGTCGAGCGCGATGTTGAATGCGAAGACGGGCTGCCGGAAATCATCAGCCATACGGTCGGCCCGGCTCGGGCCGGCGGAGTTGTAACGCTGCCGAGCGATGGCATAAACATGAAGCAATACCTGGCGAATATCGAGCAGGACATGATTCATCAGGCACTCAGGGAATCCGGCGGTGTTGTGCAACACGCGGCGGAACTTCTGGGCGTCGGCCGGACAACGCTGGTGGAGAAGATCAAGCGCTACAATATCGATACCACGAAAGAAGCCTCAGGCAAGGTTTCGTCGGTGCACTAAGTGTTTCCCTGGACGCTGCCAGCGGGCAATGACTGGCGGCAGTGTGGACAGGTTTGCTCGCCTTCGGCCTGCCCGAGTGCATAGCGCACTTTTCCCGCATCGAGGATCTGACTGGCCGTGTGCTTGCTGAGCCCGAGGTCGATCCGCAACGATTCAAGATCGCGTTTCTCAGCCTCGGTGATCACGCCATCGTCGAGCGCTTCCTCTGCTTTCGCCTCGTAGTCGGAGGTACTTTGCTGTAATTGCCGACTATAGCCGGTCGCGAGAATACTGGTTGGCAACGCAACCATCCCAATACCGACGACTGTGATCAGCGCACCGAAGACTCTGCCGCCGACCGTGATGGGCGTGACGTCGCCGTAGCCGACGGTCGTTAATGTGGAGAACGCCCACCACATCGAGGCCGGGATACTACCGAAATCCGCCGGCTGCGACTCGCGTTCAAAATAGTACATACCGGATGCCGCCAATAGCATGACGGTGACGAGGATCAGGAATGCTGCTGCCAACGCCTTGCCGTTTTCGCGAAATGTTGTGAACAGCATATTCAGTGCCGCGGAATAGCGCGTAAGCTTGAGTACACGAAGCAGTCGAATGGCGCGCAGGAAACGCATATCGACATTGCCGAAAACGCCGAAGGCGAGCAGGTAAAAAGGCAGAATCGCCAACAGGTCTATGACTGCGTGAAACGACAAGGCGTAGCGAAGCCGTGCGGCCACGGGGCGCTGCAACGTGGCCGGAGTGGCCTCAACAGAACTCCACAGGCGTAACAGGTATTCGATCGAGAACGCGGTAACAGTAACGTTTTCAAAGAGCATCAGCGCCGCGCCGTAACGGGCTTCGAACGCCGGTACGGATTCGAGAACAACGGCAATTACGCTGGCGGCAATAAGGGTAACCAGGCAGATGTCGATAACGCGGCTGACAACGTCGTTATCCTGTGCCGTTTCGAGAACACGAAAGACAGTTTTACGCATTGTTCCCGCGGCGTTCTTAGCGGCGAAACCGTCTGTTGTCGATGCTGGTTCGTTCACGGAACTGCCCGTTTTCCCAATGTCTGATTTGTAGCGGCGGTTACCGGCAGGACTTTAGAGCTCGCCCGGCTGACCTAAAGAAATCCCGGAATAGGACGACAACTACAGAGTACTTGTGCTTATTCACAAAGGGCTAAGCGATGTCGACCGGCCAGTCACAGCAACATACGTTTTCTCATCACTGTTTGTCGATCGCCGCAAGTTTTTTGCTGACTGGCTGCGCAGGGCAATCGACGGTCGACTTCTCGGCTGGCCACATTGTTGCTGAGGACGATTCCGAAGTCGCGCCGTTGCCAGCGGCTGCGGTTCCGCTACCCGTTGCCATACCGGAGCCCGTCGAAGAAGAACCGGTGGAGACTTACACCGTGGTCGTCAAAAACGTGGCGGCCGTTGATCTGCTGTTTTCGCTGGCACGCGATGCGGGCCTTGAACTGGACATGCAGGCCGACAGCGATAAAACGGTGACGCTCAACGCTATCGAGCGTCCACTGCACGAGGTGCTTGCCCGGATTGCCAAGCAGGCCCGGCTTCGCTACGAATTGCGCGGTCGTAATCTTGTCATACAGGATGACGTGCCCTACTGGCACAACTACCTGGTCGACTACGTCAACATCGCGCGCAACAGCGAGGGCGAAGTCGGCGTTGCCACGCAGATAGCGACTTCCGGTGGTACGGTTGGCGAAGAGACCGGCTCACAGAGTGATGATCAGGGTAATCTCTCGAAGACTACCGTCAAGAATGTCTCCAACAACGATTTCTGGGCGTCGCTTGAGCTGGGTCTCGAAGCGATCGTAAGAGGTACTCGCGAGGACGGAGAGCCGGTATCCCCGGTGGAGAACGATCCGGTCATCGTCAACAGAATGTCCGGTGTCGTAACGGTGCTAGGCAACCAGAAACAACAATTCCGGGTTGGGGAGCACCTCAACCGGGTAACTGCAAACTCGCAGCGGCAGGTGTTGATCGAGATGACCATCGTCGAGGTCGAGCTCAGCGACAACTATCAGGCCGGCGTTGACTGGCAGCGCTTGTCCAGCGGCGGCGGCAGCGGTAACAACGGCGCAACGCTGCGCAACAATGTACTTGGCTCGAACCTCTCGATACCTCCGTTCTTTACGCTGGGGTACAACGACGACGATCCGAACGGCAGCAATATTTCGGCGACTGTGCGCATGTTGCAGCAGTTCGGTGACACGAAGGTTCTCTCCAGCCCCAAAGTCATGGCACTAAACAATCAGACAGCCTTGCTGAAGGTTGTCAATGAGCATGTGTTCTTTACCGTTGAGCTCGATATCAGAGAAGCGACTCCCGATATTGCGGAGCGCCGTACTTTCACCAGTGAAGTACATACGGTCCCGGTTGGCCTTGTCCTCAGTGTAACGCCACAGATTAGCGATGGAGGCTTCGTCAGTCTAAATATTCGACCGACGATCAGTCGCATTACCGGTTTTGCGATAGACCCGGCGCCGCGACTGGCGGGTTCCGATTTCGACAATCTGATTCCCGAGATTCAGGTGAGGGAGATCGAGTCCCTGCTGCAGGTACAGGACGGCCGGACCGTGGTACTTGGCGGCCTCATGCAAAACGAACGGCAAAGCGCGAAGGATGGTATTCCGGGACTTACCAGGATTCCAAAGCTAGGCAAACTGTTCTCATACAGTAAGGACGAAATGGTCAAGACCGAATTAGTGATTTTCCTGAAACCGACCATCGTCGTCAACGGTGCGCAGGCGGCATCGGCCGTTCGGCTCTCAGACTACTACGATGTCGCGGCGGAACAACGGTCCGCGAGCGCCGTTGAATACCGTTAGCGGAGTCGAGTATGAAGAATTTGCTTTTAGATGCTCTTCGTCAGGCGGGTGATGACGACGAACGCCGGACACTATCGGACTCCGGTAGCTTCGACACGACACACAGCGATTTCTCGACCATCGCAAATGACGCCGCTGCAGAGCGGCAGGAAACGGCAGAGGAACTCGCACTATTCGAGACCTCCGTTTCCTTCGCCGCGAGTTTCGATATAGACGGGGATGAAGCAGGGGAAGTTGACGAGCTGCGGCAGACGCAGGGTCCGGCCCTGCAAGCGACTGCTCCCGGGATTACAGTGGTAAATGAAGTGGCTGCCGCTGCTGTACCTGCGTCGTTACCCACGGTTACCCGCGAGCCTGTGCTGGCGAGGTTTGCACCCCATGTCTGCATCCTGCTGGCATTGATCGCCGCCATATTCTGGTTTGCTGTGCAACATGTCAGGTTGAGTCTGGTGGATACGGAGTTTACCGCGCCCCGGTTAAATGACTCGGACTCGCGGTACGCCGGGTCGGATGATGTAGCGAGCGGCAGCGACGCTGAGCAGTTTCCGTTTATAGACGATACGTCGACCTCCGGGAACCCGGAGGGTGACGAATGAGTACAACGACGATTCGGAAGTTGCAGACCACGGAACCGAGTCTGCCGCTCGGCAAGCGCCTGATGGAGGCGGGGCTTATCAGCGAGGATCAGCTGCAGGTCGCGTTGAAGGAGCAATCGCGTAACGACGAACCTCTGGGTCGAATTCTGGTCAGGCTCGGTCTGCTCAGCGAGGGCGTGCTGCGCGATACGCTGGGCGAATCTCTCGGACATGATGCTATTGATCTGTCAACCGCGATTCCGGATCCTGACGCGCTGAAGATGGTGCCCAAAAACATCGCACGCCGCTACCGCATGCTGCCGATAAACTTCGACAAGAACGAAAAAGTGCTGACCCTGGCCATGGCGGATACCTTCAATGTCGTTGCTGTCGATCAGGTTGCGGCAACCCTGGGGAGCGACATCGGTATCTTGACACTGGTTGCGGGAGACGCTGAGATCGAGGCTGCGATCGAACAGTTTTATCAATATGAACTCTCGATACAGGGGATTCTCAGTGAGATCGATACGGGCGAGATAGATGATCTGAACATCGCTGTTGAGACGGAGGAGTACAGTCATCCTCTCATCCGCCTGGTCGACGCTATTCTCGCAGATGCCGTGAAGCGCGACGCCTCGGATATACACCTCGAGCCGGAATCCGGTTTTCTTCGTGTGCGCTACAGAATCGACGGAGTGCTGCGACAGGTTATGGCCTTGCACCGAAGCTATTGGCCCGGAATGGTGGTGCGCCTGAAAGTAATGGCAAAGATGAATATTGCCGAGACCCGGGCGTCGCAGGACGGACGTATCGGCCTGACACTGGCTGGCCGCAGGATCGACTTTCGTGTTGCGTCACAGGCGACGACGCACGGTGAGAACTTTGTGCTGCGCGTGCTTGACCGCCGCAAGGGCATCGTACCGCTGGAAAAACTGAACCTGATCAGAGACACGTTGACGTCGCTGCAGGTAATGATGGCGCGTCCTGAAGGCATCATCCTTGTTACCGGTCCCACAGGCAGTGGCAAGACGACGACACTCTATTCGATGCTCAATTTTCGTAACGATGAGTCGGTCAACATCATGACGCTTGAGGACCCGGTGGAATATCCGATGGCCATGATTCGACAGACCTCCCTGAACGAAGCGGCGAAGCTGGACTTCGCAAACGGTATTCGTTCGATGATGCGGCAGGACCCGGACATCATTCTCGTGGGCGAGGTACGTGACGAAGAGACGGCTGAGATGGCGTTTCGGGCAGCGATGACGGGACACCAGGTGTTCACAACGCTGCATACAAACTCTGCGCTTGGAGCAGTTCCGCGCCTGATCGACATCGGCGTGAAGCCGCAGATTATGGCGGGTAACATCATCGGTATCGTTGCGCAGCGTCTGGTGCGACGCTTGTGCGGTCATTGCAAGCAGGCGTACGCACCGGACGAAGCGGAGCGATCGCTATTGGGGATCAGCGGCACAGAACCAGTGTTGCTCTATCGCGAAGGGTCTTGTGAGTCTTGCAACTTCCTCGGGTACAAGGGTCGCTTGGCTGTTGTCGAGGTGCTGAAGATCAATCAGGAAATCGATGAAATGATCGCCCGGTCGGCGACTCGAATGGAGCTGCGTCAGGCAGCACTGGAATCAGGTTTCAAGGATCTGGCGGAAGATGCCATACGTCACGCCCTCGCCGGTATGACGAGTCTTTCCGAGATATCCAGGGTTGTCGACCTGACGGCAAGGGTTGCATAGCGTAATGGCGTCTTTCAATTACAGAGCGCTGGATGCCAACGGCGTCATTGTGGAGGGAAACCTCGAAGCCTCCAACGAGCGTGTGCTCGAGGCACAGCTGCGGCAGTCTGGCGTGGAGATGCTGCGCTGCGCCGAAAAAGGTCGTGGCGTGTTCTTCAGAAAAGCTCGGGCGAGCCGCAAAGACCTTATCGGTTTCTGCTTTCACATGGAGCAGATGACGCGAGCGGGATTGCCTATACTCGAAGCACTGACGGACCTGCGTGACAGCGCCGGTAACCCGTCATTCCGCGAACTCATCAGTAACCTGATCGGGTCTGTCGAGTCCGGGAAGACACTGTCACAGGCGATGTCGGAGTTTCCACAGGTTTTTGGCGATGTCTTCGTCAGCCTGGTGAATGTTGGCGAACAGTCGGGTGAGCTACCCAATGTCATGGAGAAGCTCACAGAGTCCTTGAAATGGCAGGACGAGCTAATAGCCAAGGCGAAAACGGTCACTCTTTACCCGGCGTTCGTTGGGGTCGTTGTCGTCGGCGTGATGCTGTTCATGATGCTGTACGTTGTGCCGCAGATGGTCGACTTCATTCGCGAAATGGGTCAGGAGCTACCCATCCACACGCGAGCGCTGATCGGATTCTCGGGTTTCCTGACGACACATTGGTGGTGGGCAGTGCCGTTGCCCGCCGCGGTCGTTTTGCTGATCAAATTTCAGGCCAGTCGCAGCGACGGGTTTCGCTACATTGTGGATGGCTGGAAACTCAATGCGTGGTACATCGGGCCGATACAGACGAAAGTGGTGTTAAGTCGTTTCGCCAGCTATTTCGCGCTTTGCTATAGCTCGGGCCTGGACGTGTTGGCGTCGTTACGGATCGGGGAAGATGTTACGGGTAACGCAGTTATTCGTAGGGCGATTCAGGACATATCGTCCAATATTGCCGATGGCAAAGCGCTCAGCGCCAGTATCGAAGCAACGGAGATGTTTCCGCCACTGGTCGTGCGCATGGTTCGCATGGGCGAATCGACCGGCCTGCTCGACAACGCACTGAGCAATGTCAGTTATTTCTACGATCGGGAAGTCACTGAATCGATCGACCGCCTCAAGGCGATGATCGAACCGGCGATGACTGTTGTCCTTGGTGCGATTATGGGCTGGATCATGCTGTCAGTACTCGGTCCGATTTACGAGACGATCAGCAGTATAGGGGTCTAGGAATGGTACAGCGTGTCTTTTTCGTTACACAAGACTCTCTCTACGTCTGGCTATTTGGTGCGCCGGCCGGCCGCCGGTCTGTCGAGTTCGCCGACGGGGAAAGCGGCCTGCGGGAGTTCGATAGATTTCTGGCTGCCGATCCGGACAAGTCCAGCGCCATGCTGATCGATGTCATCGAAGAAGAGTTCTCACTGGACACGATTCCGAAACTTGGGATGCGAGACCGGGCAGCGCTGATAGAGCGGCGCAGGCAAGGGAAGTTTCGGCGCAGCCCTTATCGTACGTCCATTTTTCAAGGGTGGTCGCTACGCAGGGACGATCAGTACAGCGTTGTTCACAGCGCCATTTCGAATCATGAGCTGGTGGATCCATGGATGCAGGTGATACTCAGCCACAAAACCCCGCTGTGCGGTGTCTATTCAGTACCGTTGATGGCTCCCCCCGTCGTCAGGAAGTTGTTCGTCGATAGCGGTGCAGTGATGTTTGTTGCTCCGCACCAGGGCAATAAATTGCGCCAGGTGTTTCTCCAGGATGGTGAGCTACGAAGCGCGCGGCTCTCCCAGGGGCCGGGGATCGGTGACGATGCCTACGCCCAGTTTGTGATCACCGAAACCACTCGCAGTCGTCGCTACCTGGAGCGCACCCGTTTACTCGCGGGCATGGAAACCCTGCAGGTGTGCGTAGTCGCCAGTGACGAAACGGCGGCGAAAGTCCTGTCGTCGGTCGATGTCGACAGCCCGACCCAGTTTCAGTTCATTTCTCCGGCGCATGCCGCCAGGAGACTGGGTGAGGCTGCGCTCGCCGCCGATGACCACTTCGAGGAGGTTTTTCTGTCCGCGCTCGCAAAGCGGCGGCCCAGGCACAGCTATGCGAGTTCCGGAGAGAACCGCTACTGGAACATGAAGAGGATGCGCTACGCAATTATCGCTACGGCTACAGCCACCGCTGCAGCTTGCTCGATAGCTGCAGCGATTTTTCTGAGCGATGTCTGGTTACTCAGTAGCCGCATCTCCGATATTCAGTCGCGAGTTGATTTCCTGGCGGAAACTCTCCGCCGCGAGAATGAGAGCTTCGATCCGGTTAAAGCGGATTCACACGAGATGCAGCTTGCGGTGGACACTGGCGATTACCTGCTCGCGAACAGAGTGCCGGTGCCGTGGATCATGAACCAACTCGGAGCGGTACTCGGCGACTACCCGGACATTGAAGTCCAGGAACTCCGCTGGCTTACCGAGTCACAGCAAACGCAAAACACGGAACGGCGACGGCCCGGTGATCCGCCGGCGTTGGTCGTAGTGGCGGCGACCGATGCGGTCAGTGCGGTACTGACGGCCGACATTGTGCCGTTTGACGGCAATCTGCGGCAGGCATTTGCGCGCATCGATCAGCTTGCAGCCGACCTTGAGGCGCGTACGAATTTTCAGCGGGCGGTGGCGCTTGAGTATCCGTTTGACGCAAGCACCAACGCAGCGGTGTCCGGAGAGATCGTCAGTCGCAAAACCAGTCATACGGCACGTTTTCGCTTGCGGGTCTACTATGAGCTGCCGCATGCAGATAGTCAGGCGGGAGGTGTAGATGAATCTACATGACCTTGATTGGCCGTACATCCGTCAATACACCGTTCGCCCGGTAGCCTGTGCGGGTGTGGCTGTCGTGGCTTTATGTGCCGCGCTGTGGATACACGGTGATCACAAACAACTGTTCGACGAGCTGAATGCTAATCATGACGCTGTGCATGAGGACCACAATGCACTCGTTTATCAGCGACGCCTGGTTGACCGTTACTATCGGCGCTATCAGCGATTCTACGAGTTGGGATTTATTGGGCGGGAAAGCCGCCTCGACTGGGTGGAAACAATGCGCACGACATCGGCGAAACTTAACTTACCGCGGATAAGCTATTCGATCGAGCCGCAACTTGGCGTCGTTGCGCCAGTGAGCTCGCTACTGAGCGGTGACAACATCCAGATTCGTGTCAGCAACTTGCAGTTGGAGATGGGCTTGCTGCATGAGATAGATCTGTTGCGCTTCTTCGACGTGCTGCAAAGCCAGGCACCCGGACTGATCAAGGTGGACACCTGTGAAATCGCGAGCATGGGTGGCACCGTCCGTGGCGCCGGTGAAGCGAACCTAACGGCGACGTGCGAAGTCCAGATATTCAGCGTTCTGACTTCTGATGTTCCCAGGGAGCCGATATGAAAACCCGCTACGGTGCTGTTGTGAAACTTTGCGCGGGTTGTTTTCTGTTTTTCGCAAGCGGCGAAGCAAGAAGCGGCGATACGGATATTTATGAGTCGCTGCCCGAAGTTACGATAGGGCGAGTCTTTTTTTCGCAGCAGCAGCGTGAGCGACTGGATCAGCGGCGAACTGCAACACCTCTTGCCAGCGGCACCGTGCCAAGACAGGTGCATAAGAAGAATGGTGAGAATGCCGCCGGTTACATAGTGAGTAGCAGCGGCGTGTCGAAAGTGTACATAGATGGCGAATTCGTCACGACCAGCAACAGCGCTGCCGTTACGTTCCCGGGCGCCGTTAAGATTGCGCGCGGCGAGCACTCTGACGAAGCTGAGGCCGACGATGAGGCCGACTAGGGTGTCATCGCAGCGACAACAAGGTGCCGCTCTGCTACTCATCATGCTCGGGCTTATCATGGCGATGTCGACGATCTTGCTCGCAAACCTGAGCCGCGATGATTTACGGACACATCAGCTAAGCCTGTCGATGGCGCAGCTTGCGAAGGCCCGGGCAGCTCTGATTGATTTCGCTGTTGTCAATCCGAACCTGAATCTGGGACAAGCACACGGCTTACCCTGCCCGGACATCGATGCGTCAGGCGGTTTCGCGGAAGGAGAAGCGCACACCTCTGCCTGCGGAGCGCCGGGTGTGTCGGTGATCGGCAGGCTTCCCTGGCGGACGCTGGGTTTGCCCCCCCTCAAGGACGCCGCCGCTGCCTGTCTTTGGTACGTGGTTTCGGGCTCGTACAAGCAGGCCGCGGCAGAAACGGTTGAGATGATCAACACCGATAGCAATGGCCAGCTACAGTTGTTCGACGTCGAGTCAGCGAGTATCGCGGAGGGTTTATCGGCCGAAGATCGTCCGGTTGCGATGGTGATAGCGGCGATGCAGCCTTTGGCGACACAGGCACGTCCGGGATTTACAGCTGGCAATCAATGCGTGCCGGACGCTAATCCAGCCGGTTACCTCGATACTGATGCTGTCAGCGGAGCCGCCAATTCCGTTCTCAGCGGTGTTGCCGATGCTCTGGATGTTTTTGCCAGGGTTGCAGGAGATAGCGAGGAGCATAACGACCGCATAGTGACGATTACGCGGAGAGACATAGAACGCCGAGTCACCGCTGGCAGCGATCATTTGAATACCATGAGCGAACTCGGGCTTGCCATCGCTGCCTGCATTGCCGACTATGGCGCCAGTAACCCTGGCGGCGTGAACGACAGAAGACTGCCGTGGCCGGCCCCTGTTGCGATGACCGACTACCGGCCCGATGCGTCATACGATGACATCGACGCCGGCCTGCACAGCGGCCGTTTGGCGGACATCGCGGACGACAGCAGTACTGCATCGGGTAATTCGATCAGCCGGGTCTTGAGTGATTGTAATTCAGCGGCTGTGCCGGAATGGTCACCGCTGCAGCACGCTCGATGGCAGCAATGGAAGGATCATTTTTTCTATGCTGTCGCGGGCGCGTACAGTCCAGCGGCCGCCGTGCCCTCCAATTGCGGAGACTGTCTGACCGTGAACGGTGCCGGGCAATACGCCGCCGTCTTGTTGTTTGCAAACTATCGCTTGGGCAACGGCGCACAGGTACGAAATGCTCCACCGGGCGATATCGACACCAAGCTCAATTCAGCGAACTACCTTGAAGGCCTGAACGCGACGAACATACCGGGAGCCGGCACGACGGACGACTATGCGTCAGGTCCGGCGTCCGATGCCCACAATGACCTGTTGTTTTGTATTGACGAGCAACTCGTTGTCACGGAGTGCTGAGAGATGTGCAGATACCGCCAACAAGGATTCTCCCTGGTTGAGTTGTCTGTCGTGATTCTGGTTATGGGGCTGCTGCTGGGCGGATTGATGATGCCGCTCTCCGTGCAGCGTGAGAACTCCCGGTTGCGCGACGGTCAGGAGCAGCTGCAGAGTGTTGAGTCCGCCGTTGTCGGTTTTGCGCTGGTGAACGGCTACTTGCCCTGTCCGGCAACGCCTGCAAGTGCAGGCGTTGCCGCACCTGCAGGCAGCGCCTGTAGCGCGCAGCATGGTTTTGTTCCGGCTACCACGTTGAACCTGAGCGGTCAGAGGAACGCAGACAACCTGCTGCTGGATCCCTGGGGGTCGCCACTGCGCTACAGTATTTCGGCCAGCGACGCGAACGGCGATGGTTCCTGGGATTTCGTGACGCCGGGCGAACTGGCCGCGGTGACTATGCCTTTGCTGCTACCGGAAATGATGGTGTGCTCGACAGCTGCTGGTTCATCGTCGACTGCCTGCGCGGGTAGCAACGTGACACTGACCGGCGGTTCTCCCTTGATTATCTACTCGCTGGGCAAAAACTGGGTTTCGTTTTCGTCGGCTGACGAGGCGGAAAACGTCGGTGCGAACCTGGCCGGCGGCGTGTCCGGCACGAGTTACCGGGTTGCGTCCGACAGCGTTTTTGTCGTTCGCGGCAAGAGTGAGCTGAGTGGTAACGAATTCGACGATCTGCTGACCTGGATATCACCCAATCACCTTTTCGGGCGGCTCGTCGAAGCCGGTCATTTGCCCTGACAGTGGCTAGCCTGGGGCTAAAGCTCTCGAAAAATCTGCCGATAAGTTCTTCAAGGAAGGCCAAGTGTCGTGTGCATTACTCGCGGCGGTCGTTGAACCTACAAACAGAGTGAGGCTTAACGTGAATATGCAATCGTTTAACAAACACCGGCAATCGGGTTTCACGCTGGTAGAAATCGCGATCGTTCTAGTCATTATCGGGTTGCTGATCGGTGGTGTGCTCAAGGGGCGGGAAATGATCACAAACGCCAAGATCAAGCGCATCGAAAACGACTTCGCCGGTGTATCTGCGGCGATCTATGCGTATCAGGATCGCTATGGTGTATTGCCGGGAGACGATCCTACGGCATCGGCACGCTTCTCGGGAACCTGGCGCTCGGCCGACAACGGCGATGGCAACGGAAACATTCGCGGCGGCTGGAGCAGCACAAACAATGGCTCGGAGTCGCGGAAGATATGGAAACATCTTCGTGGTGCAGGGCTGATTGCCGGACCAGTGGACAATACCGATGCGAGCTATCAACAGCCGAGCAACTCGTTCGGTGGCTTAATGGGTATTGACCTGAATCTCTACAATCTCAGCGGTCACAACATCGTCTTCGGAGAGATTCCCGGCGATATCGCACAGATTATCGAGGCTCGTGGTGACGATAGCGTCCCTTCCCGGGGCAGTATCCAGTCGCACTCCTCGCAGACTACCTATGCTATCGGCAGCCGCTACGACGTTGCGTTTCGCCAGTAGTTAGTCCAAGCCGGGTCTCACAGACGAAGGCCGCGCCCCGCAACGATTGAGGCATGCCAGGTTAGCGGCGACCAGCAGGCGTGCAGCCTGCACCGGAAAAAACGCCGGCGCCTAGGCGGGAATCGCGCGTTCGCGCTCGTCCTGCAGGAGAACCTCGGGCGGTGTACTGACCAGGATGGGGCCGTACTCGTACAGGGTTCGCAGTGCTTTCAGGAACGGCTGGCGGCTATGCGCCTGCATCTTGCTCACAAAGGAGGTGAGGCCACTCGGAGAAAACATGATGGCGTCGCCGCCGTCGATATCTCCACTCTCGAGTTCGGTCTGCGATTCTGGGCTGGTGAGTACCACAATCGGAACCGCGGACCTGCCATCTCCAAACGCTATTTTTTTGAGTATCGAGGTACTCATGGGTTCCGGATCTGAAAAATCGTAGAAGAACAAGTCGGGGAGCGGTTTTTCCCGGTAAGCGCCGGTCCTGTTTACGCAATGAACAGCGTTACGTCCCGGCGGCATGCGTCGAATCACACCGGTGATGCCCGCGTCGCGCATCAACCCCCGCAACAAATAGGCGCGGTTGGCTTTGTCTGCTATGAGAACCAGATTAGTCTCTTTGGCACAATGGGTCACAGTCGTTCCTCTCATCACGTGGTAGCGGTCGCGGGAGCCATCAATAACCCGTGACAACTGAGCTTTCATTCCCATATGGTGCAGCATTTGTGCCAACTTGGCGCAGTCGAGCAAAAATTCATGTAATTATTATGTAAATCAAAGGCTTATATGGATCATACAGAAGCTCCACAAAATCAACGGCTTGCGTTGACGTCGCGATATAGCGACTAAGTCGCGATATATCGTGACTTTCCGCAGGTGAGGGTGTACAAAAGATCGCAACTAAAGGGTTTAGTGGTAACTCGAAAAATAACCACAATATGATGTGTCAATTGGCCTTTCCGGCTGTAGATGAAAGCTGTTTTCCGCCTGTTCTGAAGATCGCGGCTAAGCGAGGTGACGACGATCCCACTCGGTGGATGCGATGACGGGGCTGGAATTCGTCGTCAGTTCTGTCGACCTCATCCTCATTTGCGCAACCGTTGGCATACTGGCTTATGCGCTGGTCTCCGGCGTGTCGAAAAACGGCAGGCCGCTGCCGCTCGGCGGCATCATGATCGTCGCCGGGATGATTTTCGCCGGCTTGGCGCACGTGTCCGATCTGGCATTCCAATATCTGTTTCCTGAGACAAATCTGCTGCTGGCGCTGAACGGTGGTTTCTTTTCCTCAAACTGGGTGTATTGGGCTTTATCGAGAGTGGCATTCGCTTTGATCGCGGCGGGACTGATCGTTACCGTGCTCGCAAGACGCCGGATCGACAGCGACATGACGAGCAAGAATGCGCTGCTCGACGATTTGCGTACCAGCCGCAGCGTATCCGACAAGCGCTTTAGATACCTGTTCGATTCCACGACGGATTCGGTCTACTGCTATTCGTTTCGTACGCCGATTTCGATAGCCGCGTCGGTAGACGAACACCTGCGCAAGACGCTCGATGCCGAGTTGGTACAGGCGAACGATGTTTTTGTCCGGGAACTGGAAACGGACAACGTCGACGCAGTCGTGGGGCAGCGATTCGGCGAGTTGGACAGCGCCAAGGACATAGAAGCGCATACGGCCCTGATCACGGCGTTCGTCGATAGTGGCTACCGGCTCAAAGAGTACGAACTCAACTACAAAACTCCCGCCGGAGAAGGCCGTGCGTTGAATGTTAATTTGATCGGCGTTGTTCACGATGGATGCCTCGAGCGGATTTGGGGTATCGAAAGCAACGTTCTCGAATTTCGCGAAACCAAGGCGGAGCTGGCGCACAGGCAGAGCTACCAAAAACTGGTTGCCGACGTTTCCACAAAACTGGTCACAATGCCGGACGAACAGGCTGACGATACGATACGCGACTGTATGGGCAGGATCGCTGAGTTTTTCGACGCGGATCGCTCCACCATGTTGTGGCTGGATGACCTGGAAACACAGGCAGTATCGGTGGCAAACCTCTGGACCCGTTCCGGCGCAGACAACATTGGGCCGGGCATTTCCATGAAAATGTTTCCGCGTCTGTGGCAACAAATGCAACAACGCCAGGTGATTCGTATTGACAGCATCGCGGACCTGCCTGATGACTTCGCGCTCGACCGCAGGAATCTCATGCGCCTTGACCTGAAATCGGTCGTGGTGCTGCCGCTGATTATCGCCAACGAACTCGTTGGCGGAATGTCATTGGCTCGCTTTGGACAAGAGAAGCGATGGACTGACCAGATGATCGCAGACGCTACGGTATTTTCGGAGATACTGGCAAATTCGGTGCTCAGGTTGAAGTCGCGTTGCGCGCTCGCCGACGCGCTCAGTGGCTTGCAGAACGCGACCGATCGCCTCGAAGCCGAGAATGTTTACCTGCGTGAAGAGGTAGAACGAAAACAAGGCTTTGATGAGATCGTCGGTGAGAGCAACGGCGTCCTGCGCTGTCTGAATCAGGTGGAGCAGGTTGCGAATACCGAAATCCCTGTGCTGATTCTTGGCGAAACCGGCACTGGCAAGGAGTTGATTGCGCGTGCAATTCATGAGCATAGCGATCGCCGCGATCGTCCGTTGGTTAAAGTAAACTGCGCAGCGTTGCCGGCAAGCCTGATTGAGAGCGAACTCTTCGGGCATGAGAAAGGGGCGTTTACCGGCGCTGACAGCCGCAAACGTGGTCGTTTCGATCTGGCCGATGGGAGTACGCTGTTCCTCGATGAAATTGGTGAGTTTCCGATCGGTTTGCAGGCCAAGCTGTTACGGGTGCTGCAGGAGGGTGAGTTCGAAAGGCTGGGTGGCACCAAGACCATTAAGGTCGACGTTCGCCTCGTCGTAGCCACCAACCGCGACCTGGGTGCCGCCGTTGATGCGGGAGAGTTCCGTTCGGATCTCTACTACCGTATCAACACCTTCCCGGTTGAGTTGCCGGCGCTTCGGGATCGTGGCGCCGACATCGATTTGCTTGCGCGGCATTTTGTCAACATGCATGCACACCGCCTGGGTCGTGACGTCCAGGAGATTTCGTCCGAAATGATGCGCCAGTTACGTGGCTATAACTGGCCTGGCAATGTTCGAGAGTTGGATGGCATTATCCAGCGCGCACTGATTTCAAACACCGGGCCGATTGTAGAACTTGCGGAGCCACTGGTCTGGAGGGATTCCGATGATGGCAGACCGACCATCATTAGTTCGACCGTCGTTGATCTGAAGCTCGTTGAGCGGGATCATATTGTTGGCATATTGAACGACGTGCACTGGAAGATTTCCGGTGAATCGGGTGCAGCTTCGCAATTGGGAATTCCTCCCAGCACGCTGCGTTCGAAAATGAAGAAACTCGGCATCGTCAGACCCAACTAGTTGCATCCGGCTAAAGCCACACAGGACGTGTCATTTATCTGACATATTGCGCCGTGGCCGGTGCTCTGCCTGCTCCTGAAGGCCCCACCGTGAGCGGTGTCGCGAGTGTGAGACGATTCACGGCAAAAGTGTGATACCGATCACAAATTACATAATAAACGACCCGATTTGATGCGCCGCTGCCGGTAATCACGGAGAGTCCCGCAATAAGTTCGCAATGACAGCGAACAGGCGCCTGGTAACGCGCTGGAACGTTACCGCGATAAGGAATGAACCTTGAAACTGGTAAGCAGCTTGCCATCGCCGGCATTTGTGTGGATGCGGCGGTTTTCCATATTCTACGTCTGCTGTGTGCTCTGCTCCCCGGCCCTTGCTGCCGGTACAGCCGTTGGCACGGTTATCGAGAACACCGCCAATATCAGCTATGAACTTGCCGGCACACCGCTGGCATTGCAATCGAATACCACAACGATTGTCGTAGCCGAGCGCATTAACGTGACCACGACCCTGCAGAGTCCACAGACCCTGGTATCGGCGAACGACACGAACCGGGCGTTGCTGTTCACCGTGACCAATACCGGTAACGGTACCGAGAGCTTTCAACTGATCGTCGACAGCGCAATCGCCGGCGACGATTTCGACCCTGTCCCCGCGGTGCCGGCTATCTACTTCGATACTGATGCCAGCGGTGATTTCAACCTGGGTGACCAGGCCTACACAGCGGGTGTCAACGACCCGCTGCTGGCGGCTGACGGTTCCGTCAACGTATTCATCGTCAACGATATTCCGGGTACGGCCGTAAACGGCGAAGTCGGACGCAGTCAGCTGACGGCAACGTCGACAACTGGTTCCGGCCCGTCAGGCACAGTATTCGCGAATCAGGGAGACGGTGGTGTCAACGCGGTAATTGGAACGACCGAGGGCAGTGCATTCGCTGTTGGCGAATACCTGGTTTCAGACGTTCTGATTAACGTGATCAAAACACAATCTGTGCTCGATCCCGACGGCGGCAGCGAGCCGGTTCCCGGCGCGGTCCTGACCTACACGATAAACGTGGAAGTCGTCAGCGCCGGTGTGGCAACTGCCAGCACATTAAGAGACGCGATCCCGGTGTTTACAACATTCGTGCCGACGAGTTTGGCCTTGAACGGTGCGCCACTCAGCGATGTCGCCGATGCCGACTCCGGTGAGCTGGACTTTAGCGGCCCGGCGACGATTGTCGTGCGCCTCGGTGACCTGACACAGGGGGACGGCGCACAAAGCATCGTCTTCCAGGTGAGTATTGACTGATGAAATTGAATACAAGAGCGAATCTCAAACTGGAGGCAAGAGCGACTATGAAAACTCTAACTGGATTATTTCTGGCGGCGCTGAGTATGTCCGCGCTGGCCGAGGCGCATCTCGATGTACAGACGGTCGTGCAGAAGGAAGAGGTGTTTATCAACGACGCCGGCGAGTCTGATAAACGACTGATTCCTGCCGATACCGTGGTTCCCGGCGAAACCGTCTACTACACGATCACTTTCACCAACGTTAGCGACGAAACGGCAGACAACGTGGTCATCACGAACCCAATTGCCGCCGATCTCGTCTACGTCGATGGTTCCGGGTTCGGGCCGGGTACCGAGATGCAGTTTTCCGTCGACGGCGGGCAGTCTTTCGCAACGGCCGACAGTCTCAGCGTTACTGAGGATGGTGTTGCACGTGCGGCTGAAGCTCGCGACTTCACACATGTCCGCTGGGTAATGAAGAACGATCTGGATGCAGGTGCGCAGGCAACCGCGCGCTTCGCAGCTGTTTTGGAATGAAGGAAATGCAGATGCATACCTTCGCTTTGGCAAACGCCGGAATGAATCGGCAATCGTAAGAGGTAAGGAGTACCGTGATGAAACGTAAATTTGAAAACATAAGCCTGATACCCAGGCTGCTCGCCATAAGCGGCGTACTACTGTTCGGTCAGCAGGCGATGGCCATTGGCACCGCGGCAGGAACCGCCGTCGACAATACAGTGTCTGTCGACTATGACGTCAACGGCGTCGATCAGACCGACCTGACGTCGTCTGTGAGTTTCGTCGTGGATCGTCGTGTCGATTTCACTCTGCTGGCGCAGGGTGCGGCACTGGTCGATGTCACGCCGGGTGAAACCGATTCGTTCTTCGACTTCCTGTTGACGAATGACTCGAACTCGCCGCTCGACTTTGCCATGACGCTCAACGAGCTGGTCGGAGGAGCAGTTCGTGCTTCAACCGACGACGCAAACATGGCGTTGGTTGACTATGCAGTCAGTGCCGATTCCGTTGCTGGAGCCGACCCGGATCCGATCCGTGGCGGCGCACAGTTTGTCGATCAGCTTGCTGCCGACGACAGTATTCGTATACGTGTCTTCGGTGATGCGGCGCTGGCGATGCTGAATGGGCAGGTTGCAGGTGTGCAGCTCGATGCTACGGCCCGTGAGCCAGGTAGTGCGGCGGCAACTGTATTGGCCGAAGACCCGAACACCGACCTCGGTGTTGAGAACGTCTTCGCCGATGCCGGCAACGATGCTGTTGAGTCGGACGTCGATGGCTGGATAGTCGTTTCAGCCAATCTGGCCGTGACGAAATCGTACGCGGTTATCGCTGGTGACCTCGGTAGCGGCCTGCCGATACCCGGCGCAACGGTCGAGTACACGATCACGGTTGTCAATAGCAGCGCGACAGCGGCCGATGCCGTTGTGATCGCCGATGCGATCGACGCCGATGTAGCGCTTAATCTGAATGTTGCTGCATACGCCGGTAACGATGTCAGTGTCGTCAATGATGTTGCCACGCTTGGGTGCGACGTTGAGACGAACGGTGATGGCGATGGCTGCGACCTGGTGGCTGCCAATATGACTATCGGCGCAGCTGATCTTGGCGGTGGCATTACGGTTGCCGGGAACACTACGCTGACGATTCAGTATCAGGTAACGATTCCTGATCCGGATCCGACTCCGTAACGAAGGGTAGGGACGCATCACGGTGTTCACGGGACGTCAATTGAAGGACGGACCTCGGGGGGAGCAACAGCTTCCCCCGAGCTACGTCTGGCGATCCTGTGGCGCCGTCCTGTCGCGATTCTTATCCTTGGCAGCTGCGTCATTTCTGCTGGCCGGGCCGGCAGCTGCCGGCCCGCCAGGCGCGGTCATAAGCAATCAGGCAACACTCGGGTATCTCGACCTCTCGGGGCAGTCGGCGACGGTCGATAGCAATGAGGTTTCCGTTGTCACCGCCGTAGTGCGCAGCACCTCGCTGCTGGAGTTCACGCGTGTCGTGGCTGCGGGAAGCGCAACCTATCAGGAGGCGGTTGGTCCGTCTGCCTGTTTCCAGGGTGGTGCTTTCGTGAGTCTCGCTGATCCGACACTCATTGGCGGCAACAGCATCGATCCGGCGCTGCAGCAGGATATCTCGGCAGCTTCAAGCTATAACATCGGCGAAGCGGCCTTTATCCGTTTGACAGACAGCGATCAAAACCTCGATTATCAAATCATCGATACCGCAAGCGTCTCGCTCAGCGACTCGCTAAGCGGCGACAGCGAAACTATTCAGTTATCCGAAACCGGCGTCAATACCGGCGTATTCGCAGGCTTCGTGCCGCTGGCAGGCGGCGTTGCTACGCCCGGCGATTGCCTGCTGCAGGGTGCTTCGAATTCGACCATCAGCGTTGCCTATAGCGATCCCGTAGATAGCGCGGATTTCGCGCAGGCATCAGCGGTGCTGGATCCCGTGCAACGCGTATTCGAATCACGGACCGGTACGGTGGTTAGCGGCACAAATATTGAAATTGTCGACGCTGTAAGCGGCTTACCCGCCGTTGTCTACGGCAATGATGGAGTTAGTCAGTTTCCGTCGTCTATCGTCAGTGGCGGTACCGCCACCGATAGTTCGGGAACGGTGTATGTCTTCGGTCCCGGTGAATACCGGTTTCCGGTAGTGCCAGACGGCGACTACCGTCTGCTCATAACGCCGCCACCGGCGTATGCGGCACCGTCCTCGGCGCCGGTTTCCGCCCTACAGGCTCTACCCGGAGCCCCCTGGGCCCTGGGTCCGGCATCCTTTGGCGCCGCTTTCAGCAAGAGCGGCGACGTGTCGATCGCGCTTGATATTCCGCTGGATCCGCAGTCCTCGGCCCTGTTCCTGCAAAAGAGAACGTTGACGACCACGGCGGCGCCGGGCGACTTTGTACGCTACGAGCTGACACTGGAAAATACCTCGGCTACCGGCATTGCGACCGATCTGTCGATTTCGGATCAGCTGCCATCCGGCGTCAGGTTCGTTACCGGTTCGATGATGATCGACGGAACCAGCACTGCTGACCCGCTCATCGCTGCGGACATGAGCACGCTGCAGATCGAGCTTGTCGATCTGGCTGCCGGGTCTGCACACCGAATTTCATATGTCGTCGAAATCGTCGGCGGCAAACGTAATGATGAACTTGTCAATACCGCTACCGCCTTCGCAGCCGGCGGTTTGTTATCGAACGAGTCCAGTGCCGCGATTCGTCTGACCGAAGATCTGTTCCGTACGACTGGCACTATCATCGGCCGCGTGCTTGAAGGCGATTGCGGCCAGGACACGTTCGCCGAAGACCAGGGTGTTGAGAACGTTCGGATCTATCTTGAAGACGGACGCTATGCGGTGACCGATGCTGGCGGTCGTTTTCACTTCGAAGGCGTAAATCAGGGTACACACGTTGCGCAGCTGGATACGTTCACAGTACCTGGCTACTTCGACGTTATTGGTTGCAGTCTGACGCCCGGGTTTTCCGGCCGCGCCGATTCGCAGTTCGTGAAACTGGCCCGCGGCAGTATGCAACGTGCTGATTTTTACCTGCGCCGCAAAGAGCCACCACATGGACGTATCGATATCGAGATGCGTAATACGGGGACGGACAGTACGGAACAGGTTGGTTATGACCTGACTCTGAACGGAATTGGTAACGTCGAAATTGACAACATCGGCTTGATGGTGGTCTTGCCGGAGGGCGTGTCTTATACACAGGGAAGCATCAAGGTAAACGGGGCTCCGACGTCCGAGCCACACCTGCTGGGTCCTTCGCTGTCTATACCGCTGCAGCCGCAGACCGGTAACTGGGAAAGCAGCGTCAGTTTTATCGCAACCATCGGTGACGCGGTCGAAGGTGAACTGGTAACGAAAGCGCTGGCGAAGTTCGATACGCCGATGGAGGCCAAGCGTAAAACGCCGGTCGTCGAAACAAAGATGCTGCGTGAACCGGCGGTCCTGAAGAATGAAGGTTATGTGCTCGATCTTAAATTCGATGTGTTGTCCGATACACTTTCGGATCAGGACAAGCTGCAACTGAACAGCCTGATAGAGGACTGGCGGGGAGTTAGCGAGATTCAACTGTCAGCCGTCGGCCATAGTGATAGCCAGCGTATCAGTCCACGCAATCAACACCGCTTTGCCGATAACTATGTGCTGTCTCAGGCGCGCGCGATGGCAGCAGCGTTCTACGTCGCCGATGCGCTGAACATTCCAGCGGCCGCGATTCAGGTCGCAGGTCGCGGGCCGGACGACCCGGTCGCGGACAATGCTACAGCCGCTGGTCGACAAAAGAACCGTCGCGTCGAAATGGTGATAAACGGAATTCGACCGACCAAGCCGTCCTTCCTGGAAGTCACACAGAAATCGAGCGGCATCCGGGAAACGCCGACGGTCGGCGCGATACCGGGCATGGAAAAAGAGCGCGCAGGAAAACCGCGGCAAGACGGCAACGTCGGCATGCCGTCGTCGCAGAAAGAGCCTGCAATAGAAACGCTGCCGCAGGGCTACGCGATGTTGCTGCCAGAGAGAGGCTACGCGCCGGCGATTGCATCGACGAAAGTCTCGATTCAGCACGAACCCGGTCAGAGCGTTGAGCTCACCGTCAACGGTGATCCGGTCAGCAAGTTGAACATAGACGGTTCCGCGAGGAATGCCGCCGGAACGGTTGCGATTACCCGTTGGGTTGGTGTTGACCTCGTCGATGGCGGCAACGAGATTCGTGCCGTCATCTGGAACGCTGACGGCACCAAGGCGAAGGGCATTCGCCGTACCATCCATTTCACCGGGACACCGATACGAGGGGAGTTCGTAGCAGGTTTGTCGACGCTGATCGCCGATGGCAAGACGCCATCCGTCGTTGCCGTTCGCTTGTTTGACCGCAGCGGCAAACCGTCGCGTGCGGGTATGGTCGGGCGGTTCCGCGTCAATGCGCCGTATCGCTCCGCATGGGACGTAGAAAACGATCGCAAGAATGCCCTGGTCGAGGTTGCTGAACGCAGTGCGACCTATCGGGTTGACGCGGATGGAATCGCCTACCTCGAGCTGGCGCCGACGACTCAGACCGGTGAAGTAACGATCGTCCTGCCATTCGAAAACTACCGCGAACAGAAAATCAGGGCATGGTTGAAGCCGGCGCAGCGCGAGTGGATTCTGGTTGGGTTTGCTGAAGGCACAGCCGGCTACAACACGCTGTCAGACAACGTCGCGGCAGCAGTCGATGCCGGACACACGGATGAGTACTATGATGACGGCCGGGCCGCCTTCTTCGCCAAAGGTACGATCAAGGGTGAGTTTCTGTTAACCCTCGCCTTCGACTCCGCCCGTGATCGTGATCTGAACCGGGAGCGTTTCGAGACGGTCGTTGACCCGAACGCTTATTATTCCTTGTACGCCGATACGTCGGAGCAACGTTTCGAGGCTGCGAGTCAGCGCAAGCTCTACGTCAAGCTGGAGCGCAATCAGTTCTACGCTTTGTTCGGCGATTTCGACACCGGCCTATCCGTTACCGATCTGGCCCGCTACCAGCGCAGCTTCAACGGCCTGAAAAGCGAGTATCGTGGTCGCAATGCAGGCTATACAGCCTTTGCCGCCGAAACCGATCAGAGTTACAACCGTGACGAGATTCGCGGCGACGGCACGTCGGGGCTGTATCGACTGAGCGCCTCACCCATCATTGCGAACAGCGAGAACGTCCGTATTGAAGTACGTGACCGCTTCGATACCGGTACGGTTCTCAGTAGCCAGGCTCTGTCGCGCTTTCTCGATTACAACATTGATACATTGAGCGGCACTTTGTACTTCAAGCGGCCGGTACCCAGCCGGGATCTCGACTTTAATCCGATCTTCATCGTTATCGAGTATGAATCTGTTTCGGACAGTACCGAGGACGTCGTTGCCGGTGCGCGTGGCTCGCTCAGGACCGCGAATGATGCTCTTGAGTTCGGGGTGACGCATATTAATGACGCAACGCAGGGCAGCGAGGCGGATTTGACGGGTCTCGACATGCGCTGGCAGATCAACGAACAGACCTTGTTGAAGGTCGAGGTCGCCGACTCGAATGCAACGATCGGCGGGGTGGAGCAGGGAGGTTCGGCCCACAGCATCGATATCGAACACAACGGCGAAAATCTTGATGTTCGGGCCTACATGCGAGAAGTCGACGATGGTTTCGGACTCGGCAGCCAGTCGGCTGCAGACAAGGGTGTACGTCGTCTCGGCGTGGATGCTCGCGCAGAAATCGGGGAGCGATTCGCCGTCGAGGGCGAGGCCAGCTGGCAGCAGAACCTGCAGACCGAAGCGATTCGAAACCTGGCACGCGCGCTGGTCCGTTATGAGAACAACGATTTCTCGGCCCGCCTTGGCGTGGCAGTCGCTGAAGATAAATTCGAAGACGGCGATAAACGCAGCAGTCAGCTGCTTGAGGTTGGAGTTGCACAGAAGTTTCTCGCAGACAAGCTTCGATTGCGACTCGGTGGCAGTCTCGCCCTGAACGAAGGCGCCGAGAATACGGATTACCCGACCAGCGTAGTTGTTGGCGCAGACTACAGGCTCATGGATGGACTGGAACTGGTCGCAGAATATGAGGATACGACTGGAGAGGATCTGGACGCGTCGATGACAAGAGTTGGCGTCCGAGCAAATCCGTGGAGCCGAGCCCAGATCAATTCTTTCCTGAGTAATGAGACTACGGAGTTCGGACCGCGTTTATTCGCGAATCTCGGTCTGATTCAGGGTTTTCAGATCAACGAGAAATGGATTGTCGATCTCGGCGTCGACCACGCTAAAACGCTGCTTAGTCCTGCCGCACGCCCGTTTGACACGGATCGCGAACTCGGCTCCGGTTCGTTCAACGAGGACTTCGTTGCGGCGTATGTCGGTGCGACCTATACCTCTAATCTGTGGAGTGCGAATTCCCGACTGGAAGTTCGTGACTCGGACAGCGAAGAACGTGCCACGGTACTGTTAGGCTGGTACCGCGAACCGACAGTCGGACACGGCTTATCGGCAGCATTCACTCTGTTCCAGGCGGACACTTCGCTGGGATCGGAAATGACGCAGGCGAATCTCAGATTCGGCTGGGCGTACCGGCTGGCCGATCGCAAGTGGTCATTCCTGAATCGCACCGATCTGATTGCCGATGAGATGTCGACAGCGCTCAGTGAGCAGGATAGCTGGCGTCTGATCAATAATTTCAATGCCAATCGGCGTATCAGCGCGGCTACGCAGCTATCGTTGCAGTACGCCTTCAAATACGTTCGCAGTAACTTCGACGAGCAGAGTTTTACCGGGTATACGGACCTGATCGGCGTCGATTTGCGCCACGGTTTCGGTGAGCGCTGGGACGTCGGTGTCAATACCAGCATCTATCATTCCTACCGCTCCAAGATCATCGACTACGGCGCGGGTGTTGACGTTGGCTATAACGTCGGTTCGAACATGTGGCTGACACTCGGGTATAACTTTGAGGGCTTCGACGATCAGGATTTTGCCGCGGCGCGCTTCACGGCATCGGGACCGTTCCTGCGTTTCACTATCAAGGCTGATCAGCAGATACTCAGGCGGATCGCCGGCCAGCGCTAAATTCTGGATTTCGTCGTCATTACGACGCGCCAATAACGCCCGAACCGTGTAATCTTGCGGCCGTGAAAAACCTGACAGAATTTTTCGGTGAACGAAGCCCGTTCAAGGACCTTTTACCCGGTTTTCAGCCGCGGGCCGGACAGGGTTGGATGGCTGAAGCCGTAGCCGAAGCCATCGCCAATTCGGATAAACTGGTCGTCGAGGCAGGCACCGGCACGGGCAAGACCTTCGCCTACCTGATCCCGGCTCTGATGAGTGGCCGCAAGACCATCATCAGCACTGGCACAAAGGCGCTGCAGGACCAGCTGTACCACCGTGATCTGCCGCTGGTCAGCAAGGCGTTGGGCCGGCCGGTAACGACGGCACTGCTGAAGGGCCGGGCAAATTATCTTTGCCGGCAGCGCCTCGAACAGCTGGCTGATCCGGCAGTCTCTCTGCGTGAAGACCTGAACGCTGTTCGCGAATGGCGTTATCGCACCATCAGCGGCGATAAGGCGGAGCTTACTGAGGTTCCGGAGGACTCTCCGGTCTGGCCATTGGTAACGTCGACCGCCGACAATTGCCTTGGTCAGAAATGCCCCGAGTATTCCGTCTGTCATGTCGCCAAGGCACGTAAGGCGGCACAGGAAGCAGACCTCGTTGTCGTTAACCATCACCTGCTGCTTGCCGACCTGGCAATGAAAGAAGAAGGCTTCGTCGAATTCTTACCCGGCGCCGAGGCGCTTATTCTGGATGAGGCGCATCAGGTGCCGGACCTCGCTGTGCAGTTTTTCGGCGTGTCGCTGGGCAGTCGCGAGCTGGAGCGGCTGGTCGACGAACTGCGGATCGCGACAGTACCGTACTCGCAACCGGAGCTGATTCGGCGCATCGATACCCTGCAAACCGCGATTAGAAACCTGCGTGCCGATGCGCCGCGGCAGGAGGGCCGGCACGAGCTCGGTGAGATTACGACTGAACTACGTGCGTCGCTCGATGCGCTGGCGCATGCGATTCACGACCTGCAGGTCGCTGTTTCAGACCTCGGTGAGGCATCGCTGGAGCTGCAGAAATACCACGAGCAGCTCATTGCGATGGCCGAGCGGCTGACCTTGTTGGTGAGTGAAGACTCCTGGGATGGGTTACGCTGGCTTGAAGTTCATCCGCGAAGCCTGCGACTGCACCTTACGCCGCTCGACGTTTCTGCGAAGCTGAAAGCTCTCGTCGATAACGATTTTCAATCCTGGATATTCACCTCGGCAACGCTCGCCGTCGGCGATGACTTTTCCCATTTCGCTTCACGTATGGGTTTGACCGGTGTCGCCGGCCTGACGTTCCCCAGCCCGTTTTCGCTGGCTGAGAACGGCCTGATCTATTTACCGGAAAACCTGCCGCAACCCTCGGACCCGGGCCATACCGACGCGATGCTTGAGGCGGTGACGCCACTTCTCGATCTCGCGCGCGGCGGCATGTTTTGTCTGTTCACCAGCCATCGGGCGCTGAACAATGCCAGGAAATGGTTCAAGCTTAATAATGCTGTACTCGGTGGCCGCAGCCTGCTGGTACAGGGCGATGCGCCACGCGATGATTTGCTGCGGCGATTTCGCCAGATTGGCAATGCGGTATTACTTGGAACGGGGAGCTTCTGGGAAGGTGTCGACGTGCGCGGTCCGGCACTGAGCGTGGTGGCGATCGACAAGCTGCCGTTCGCGTCGCCGGCCGATCCCCTGATGATGGCACGCCTCGAGTACCTGCGACGCCAGGGTGCGAACGGTTTCATGGAACATCAGTTGCCGTTGGCCGCATTATCCTTGAAGCAGGGTGCAGGTAGGCTGCTTCGCGACCACACGGATTTCGGTGTCGTCGCGTTGTGCGATCCGAGAATTACCGGCAAGCGCTACGGAAAAATGTTTCTGGACTGCCTGAAACCGATGCCGTCCACGTCTGCGCTCAACGAAGTTTCGAGTTTTCTGGCTGCGCATCAACGCAGGGCTGCGGCAGTATGAGGCGTCTCGCAATCGATACGTCTTCGGTCGCCTGTACGATCGCGCTGCAACTTGATGGGCAACTGATCGAGCGTCACGAGGAACAGCCGAGAGAGCACACCCGCCTGCTGCTGCCTATGATTCGCGAAGTACTCGCCGAAGCGGATGCGGCGCTGCGGGATCTCGACGCAATAGTGCTGGGCAACGGACCGGGCTCGTTTATCGGCATGCGTATCGCTGCCTCGGTCGCCCAGGGTTTAGCCTACGGTGCCGGGTTGCCGATCGTCCCCGTCTCGTCACTGGCGGCGGTCGCGGCCGAGGTCCTGCTGGAAGGCGATGCGGTTTCGGTTGCCGTCGCACAAGATGCGCATATGAACGAGGTCTATCTGGGTCTCTATTCGCGTGCCGCTATGAACCTGCCGGAACCACTTTGTGATGAGCGCCTGCATGGGCAGGGTCTTATCCCGGAACTGCAGCAGCAAAACGCAGGTAGCTGCGTTGCCGCCGGACAGGGCTGGGCGCGTTATCCGCAACTGTTCGCGGCCAACGAAGCGTACTTTTCCGCTACTTCCGGCCAGCCCTATCCGCGAGCCCGATATTTGCTGGGACTGTCTGAGGGCGCGACGGGGATCGCGCCGGAGCAGGTCGAGCCAGCCTACCTGCGGCAGAAAGTCGCGCAGAAGCCGTCAGGAACCTGATCGTAACAGTTCTGTAATATAGTGCTGTTGAAATGCATGGTTGCCCAAACCGAAACGGATTAGCAGACCAGCATGACCGCAAACAAGATACTGATAGTTGAAGATGAGCAGGCGATTCGCGACATGATTTCGTTTCATCTCGTGCGGGCCGGCTTTGACACGATAGAAGCAGAGGACTGCCGCAGAGCCCGTGCACTGCTTGTCGACGAGAGGCCTGATCTGGCCCTGATCGACTGGATGCTGCCCGATATGAGCGGTCTCGAATTGACGCGAATGCTAAAGCGCGATGATGAGTACGAAGAGCTGTCCATTATCATGTTGACTGCACGTGCTGAGGAGCGCGATAAGGTATCGGGACTCGAGGGCGGTGCCGACGACTATATTACGAAGCCATTTTCTCCACGCGAGCTCATCGCCCGCATACAGGCCGTGCTCCGGCGCGGCAAGGGCAGCGGCGACGAAACGATCAGTGGCGGCACGCTGGAGCTGGACGTCGCAGGCCATCGGGTTTCGGCGTCCGGGCGGGAAGTGAAGCTGGGGCCAACCGAGTACCGGCTGCTGGAGTTTCTGATGACGCATCCGGATCGCGTCTACAGTCGCTCGCAGTTGCTCGATCGCGTTTGGGGTGCCAACGTCTACGTTGAGGAACGCACCGTTGACGTCCATGTGCGCCGCCTGCGCAAAGCGCTGTCGACGGAGAATGCGGATCAGTTTATCCAGACTGTTCGCGGTGCCGGCTATCGTTTCTCCGCGCGTGTCGCCTAAGTGGACATGACGACGACAGGCAGAAAATTCGCTATCGGCATCATGCTGTTGCTGGCTGCCGGTGGCGCTATCGGTTGGTTTTATGACCGGCCGCTGACGGGCCTGCTGCTGGCGGCCTTGCTTACATTGATCTGGCAGGTGCGTCAGCTGCTGACATTTGAGCGTGCGCTGCGGACCGATAACTTCAACGATTTTCGTTCCGGAGAAGGTATCTGGGAACAAATTTACTCGCGATTTCGGTTCGAACGAGACCGCGCCGTGCGGCGTAAGGCAAGTTATCGCAGCCTGCTCAAGGAGATTCGCAAGTCGACGAATGCGATGCCCGATGGCGCCGTCATACTTGACGGCAACAACGAGATCATCGTCAGCAATCGTGCGGCGAGAACGCTGGCGGGGCTGAAGCGACGAAAAGACCGTGGCCAGAGAATCGAGAACATACTTCGCGATCCGGAGATCGGCAGACTGCTCAACGACACTGACTTCGGCAGCAGTGCCGAGATTCCTTCGCCTCTCATCGATGGAAACTGGCTGAATTGCCGGGTTGTGCCTTACGGCGCCGATCAGAAGTTGCTGCTGATGCGCGATGTTACCGAGCGCACAAAGCTCAGCAAAATGCGCAGGGACTTCGTAGCCAACGCCTCACATGAATTACGTTCGCCGCTGACCGTTATCAGCGGTTACCTCGATGCCTTGTCGGAAGACGACGAGATGCCGGCCGCCTGGGGCAAACCTGTTGAGCAGATGCGTAGCCAGGCTGCCCGGATGAAGCACATACTGGGCGAGATGCTGGAACTCTCCAGGCTGGAGAGCAGCGGTAGCGCCACAACGGAGGAAGCTATCGATGTCGCGTCTCTGCTGGAGCGCATACGTCGTGATTTTCAGAACCCGGACGCCGCTCCGATCCTGTTACGCAATGAATCGCGGGCAGGGCTGCTTGGGGTCAGGGCCGAAATCGAATCGGCCGTTGTTAATCTGCTGTCGAATGCAATTCGACACACGCCTCAGGACGGCAGCATTACCGTTAGCTGGCGCTCCGGCCCGGAGGGTGCTGAACTTATCGTAGAAGACACCGGTGAGGGTGTCGAAGCGGACCAAATCCATCGTTTGACGGAACGCTT
Source organism: Woeseiaceae bacterium (assembly GCA_021773035.1). Classification (GTDB taxonomy): domain Bacteria; phylum Pseudomonadota; class Gammaproteobacteria; order Steroidobacterales; family Woeseiaceae; genus UBA1847. The sequence continues at coordinate 139,380 of JAJFKU010000016.1, read as the reverse complement.
CTTCCGCGTCGATCGCGGTCGTAGCAGGACGGAAGGCGGAGTTGGCCTGGGGCTCGCCATCGTCAAACACGTCCTGGCGAGACACGACGCCGACCTCGGAGTTTCCAGTGAACCCGGGTCTGGCAGTATCTTTGCCTGTCGCTTCCCGCCCCAGCGCGTCGTTGTTGCACCTCCCGTAGTGTTGTCATAAAACTGCAACAAAGCTGTCACAGAGGAGCAACATTACGTCGTTAACGTTCCGCTAACTTTTTGGTAACCGAAAATTAACGCGAAGCCTGCGGCGACGCGACAAGGAAAATTACAACAATGAGATACTCGGTTTTGGCACTTTGGGTGATGGTCACGCTACTCCTGTCTGCAAGCCCTGCTGTCGCAGAGGAGCAGAGTTGGATTGATCGTATCGACTTTAGTGGGAACGCTCGCCTGCGTTATGAGGGAATTGACGAGGAGGACGAAGAAGAACGCAATCGAATGCGCTTTCGTACCCGTTTCGGCTTCTCGGCAGCCGTTGCCGACGACGTCAAGTTCGTTCTGCGTCTGGCCACCGGCGGCGATAATCCGGTTTCAACGAACCAGACCTTCGACGACGGATTTTCGACCAAGGATATCGGCGTGGATCTCGCCTATATCGACTGGAAACTCAACGACAGCGTGAACGTCTTCGGCGGCAAGATGAAGAATCCACTGTTTCGGGCCGGTGGCGCGCAGCTCGCCTGGGATAACGATCTGAATCTCGAAGGCTTCGCCTTGAAGTACGCCTCGGGTAACTTTTTCGGAACACTCGGAGGTTTTTCGGTCGAAGAGCGCAGCAGCGCGGACGACTCGTTGCTGTATGTCGTGCAGGGCGGCGTCAAGTTTCCCATCGGCGACAATAACAAGCTAACTGTCGGTGCCGGGTACTTTGCTTATACGAATACGATCGGCAACAGCCCCTTCTACAATGGCAATGCCAGGGGCAATACCGTTGATGTCAATGGCAATTACGTTGCGGATTACAAGAACACCGAACTATTCGCCCAGTATGACACCACGCTCGGGTCCTGGCCGCTGCAGCTCTTCGCGCACGCGACACAGAACAACGAGGTCAGTGCCGAAGACAGCGCCTTCGCGTTCGGTGCCAAGCTTGGTTCTGCCAAGAAAAAGAGCGAGTCGGAGTTTTCATGGAGCTACCAGGATGTCGAGACCGACGCGGTCATAGGGACCTTCAACGACTCCAACTTTGGCGGCGCCAATACCGATGCCGACGGACATATCCTGAGAGCAAAATACGCCTATTCGAAGCAGATTTTTCTCGGTGGGTCGTTGTTCGTCAACAAAATCGATGGCGCCCAGGGTGCCGAGCGCGACTACAACCGTATCCAGTTGGACGTCGAATTCAAATTCAATTGACAAAACATCGCGAGCGGCGGCACTGTCACGGTTCTGCCACGCAGATGCGTGATAATACGTCGCATTACGAATGATGGAACCGCCATGGAAGCTTCTGACTTGAACGATCATATTTCCCGTCGCTTTAACAAGGACATAGAGGATTTGCGGAGCAGCGTGCTGGCGATGGGCGGGCTCGTGGAATCGCAGCTTTCACAGGCGATCGTGGCGATGGTTCGTGGCGACAGCGAGCTTGGGCTGCAGGTCGCCAGGGACGACTATAAAGTCAATAATCTCGAAGTCGGTATCGACGAGGAATGCGGTCGCATATTGGCGACTCGTTCTCCGGCCGCCGGCGATCTGCGACTTATTGTCGCGATCATCAAGACCATCACCGATCTCGAACGCATCGGCGACGAAGCGGAGAAAATCGGTTTTCTGGCATCCAAACTGGCCGCGATGGATCGACCGGCCGACTCGTATCGCGAACTGAAAACCCTGGGCACGCATGTGTCACACATGCTGCGGGACGCGATGAATGCGTTTGCGCGGCTCGACGTCGAGGAAGCGCTCGAGGTGGTTCGCGAAGACGAGCACGTTGATGAGGAATACGATGCGATTCAGCGGCAGTGCATAACCTTCATGATGGAAGACCCGCGCACCATCAAGCGCGTCATGAACGTCACCTGGGCCGCCCGCTCGCTGGAGCGCATCGGTGATCATGCCAAGAACATCTGCGAGTACGTGATCTATATGGTGAAAGGCAAAGATGTACGTCATACTGGAATATCCGACTCTTCTGAAATCCCGGACAACTGACAACAGCGTGAGATTACCCAATAAGCGAATCCTGAATTTTACGGGGGCCTTGGTTTGTACCGGCATGATGGGTTTTGCGCTGTACGCGCAGCATGTTCTGCTGCTCGATCCTTGTCCGCTGTGCATATTGCAACGAATTGCCGTGATCTTGATCGGGGTCGTGTTTTTCGTTGCCGCCGTTCATAAGCCAGGAGTAACGGGTGGACGCATCTACGCCGGTCTGCTCGGGCTTTCTGCCGCCTTCGGCACGAGTATCGCGGGCTGGCATATCCACCTGCAGAACCTGCCGCCGGACGAAGTACCGTCCTGCGGACCGGGTCTCGAGTACATGGTCGATAACTTCCCGCTGAGAGATGCCCTGAGCATGATTTTCCAGGGCTCCGGCGAGTGCGCTGAGGTCTCCTGGCGCATGCTGGGACTCTCGATGCCGACCTGGGTCGTCATCGGCATGCTTGGCCTCGGTGTTGCCGGCATATGGAATAATCTGCGCCGCTGATCATAGCGCCGGCCATCGCGGCGCGATTTTTACAACAGCAATTCCATGATGCGGCGATACATGGCGGTGAGCTGAACAACGTCGTCAACCCGCACATGCTCGTCGATCTTGTGTATCGAGGCGTTGATAGGCCCCAGTTCAACGACGTCTGTACCGGAAGGCGCGATGAAGCGGCCGTCCGAGGTCCCACCGCCGGTTGACAGCTCCGGGTCTTTGCCAGTGTGTTCCTTGACCGCCTGTACGGTTGCGTCGATGAGTCTCCCCGGTGCGGTCAGAAACGGCTCGCCGGAGAGATGCCAGTTGAGCTCGTAGTCGATGTCATGGGCATCGAATACTTCGTGAACGCGCTGCTTAAGGGACTCATGGTTCCAGACGGTTGAATAACGGAAGTTAAAGCGGGCGCTTAGCGAGGCCGGCGTAACATTCGGCGCACCGATTCCGCTTTGAATGTCGACGACCTGGAAGCTGGTCGGCGGAAAAAACTCATTGCCTTTGTCCCATTCAAGCTCATGCAATTCCGCGAGTACCGGAGCGAAGCGGCGGATCGGATTGTCCGCCAGCTGCGGGTAGGCGACATGCCCCTGGATGCCATTGACGGTCAGCATGCCACTTAAGGACCCCCGTCTGCCGACACGGATGAGATCGCCCAGTTCGCTCTGGCTGGAAGGTTCTCCCAGCACGCACCAGTCGATGTGCTCATCTCTCGACTGCAGCGTCTCAACGACTCTGAGGGTGCCGTCGCGCGCCCGGCCTTCCTCATCGCTGGTGATCAGCAGAGCGAGGCTGCCGGAATGCTCGGGGTTTGCGCCAATAAAGCGCTCCAGTGCAACGGTCATAGCCGCCAGACCGCTTTTCATGTCCGCAGTGCCCCTGCCGAACAGGAGGCCGTCTTTCAGCGTCGGGACGAATGGGTCGCTGCTCCACTCGGTTTCGTCGCCCGGCGGCACCACATCGGTGTGGCCGGCAAAACAGAGCACCGGAGATTGTTTGCCACGCCGTGCCCACAGGTTGGTGACCTCGCCAAAAACCAGCGTTTCACAGACGAAGCCCATCGCCTCGAGCCGCTCGGTAAGTAGCTGTTGGCAGCCGGCATCGTCAGGAGTGACGGAAGGCCGCGCGACAAGATCGCGGAGCAGGTCGATTTCGGGAGCGGGTGGGGTCGGCATGGGTTCGGAAGATGTCTGTTTTAGGGCGGGATTGCAACAAATCGGTAACATTCGGTCGCTAAGCTTTGCGCACTGTTCTGGAACACCCTTATCGGAGACCTCAGAGTGAGCATTCAGCAAAAAACTTTCGGCCTTGTCGCGATGACCGTTCTTGGCGTGGCGATGTCAGCGCCTGCATTTGCACAAGCCGGTCGTGACCACGTTTATGTCGTCGGTTCGTCGACAGTTTATCCGTTTGCGACGGTAGTTGCCGAACGATTTGGCCGTAGCAGCGAATTCAAAACCCCGAAGATAGAGTCAACCGGTTCGGGTGGAGGGCTGAAGCTCTTCTGTGACGGTGTCGGGGTCGATCATCCGGACGTTGCCAATTCATCCCGAGCGATCAAGCAGTCAGAGCTCAGGGCCTGCGCGAAAAACGGCGTAACCGACATCGTTGAAGTGAAGATCGGTTATGACGGAATCGTGTTTGCCCATGCGATTAACTCACCGACGATGGAGCTGAGCCGGGCGGATATCTTCCTTGCATTGGCAAAAGAGGTTCCGGGTGATTCCGAAGGTGAGTTGATTCCGAACCCTTACACGACCTGGGCCGACGTGAACCCCGGGCTACCCGCCACGCGCATAGAAGTTCTCGGTCCGCCGCCTACCTCGGGTACGCGAGATGCGTTTGTTGAACTGGGGATGGAAGGTGGTTGCAAGACAGTTGCCTGGATCAAGGCCTTGAAGAGCACTGACAGCGACCGTTACAAGTCGATCTGTCACACGATCCGAGAGGACGGCGTTTTCGTCGAGGCCGGTGAGAATGACAACCTTATCGTGCAGAAGCTGCAGGCAAACCCGAATGCCTTTGGCATATTCGGCTACAGCTTCCTCGACCAGAATATGGAGAAAGTAAAGGGTTCGCCGATAGACGGTACGGAGCCGACTTTCGACGCTATCGCGAGTGGCGAATACCCGGTCTCGCGACCGTTGTTCTTCTACGCGAAAAAGGCGCACGTTGACGTCATTCCCGGCCTGCGCGGCTACCTGCGCGAATTTACCAGCGAGCGAGCCTGGGGCGAGGAGGGTTATCTTTCGGATCGCGGCCTGATTCCGATGCCGGACGCCGAGCGATCCCAGGTGGCTGCCGATGTCCGCAATCTGACGCCGCTGTCGGTCGCAAGCCAGTAGATTTTTTCGACGATTTAGAGTTACTAATCGACGCTCGCGGCGACCTGCATGAGGTCGCCGTTGTGCGTTCAACGGGATAAGAACGAATGCAAAGCACGACTCTGGTACTGCTGATCGGCCTGATGGCAGTGTCTGCGTTCTACCTGGGACGCGGCCGCTCGCTGGCGTGTGTTGGCGGGCCCGGAAAAGGGCAGGCGCTGCACTCCTTGCCGGGGTACTACGGGTACTTTGTTGCGATCTGGTGTGTGCTGCCGGCACTCGCCGTATTGTTACTGTGGGTCATGATCGAACCCCGGGTGGTTGTTGCCCTGGTCGTTGACAGTTTGCCCGCATCTTATGAATCGTACTCCGCCGGCGAACTGGACCTGTTGCTCAACAATATTCAGAATCTCGCCTCCGGCGATGTCGTCAGTGTGGACGTTGACGCGGTACTCAGTGGGGCTGCCGAGCTGTTCAATGCCCACATAGCCAGAAGCCGACAGCTGCTGGCAGTCCTCTGCCTGGGGATAGCGGTACTCGGTGGTGCACTCGCCTGGCGCCGCATCAATCCGGAGCTCCGCGTACGTAACAGCGTGGAATCGGTCATACGCTGGTTCTTGATTGCGGCATCCAGCATCGCGATTTTCACGACGATCGGCATCGTGCTTTCCGTTTTGTTCGAGGCACTGCGTTTCTTCCAGAAAGTACCGATCAGTGAATTCCTTTTCGGCACCAGTTGGAGTCCGCAGACGGCAATACGTGCCGATCAGGTGGGATCGTCCGGCAGTTTCGGCGCGGTACCGCTGTTTACGGGAACGATGCTGATTACCAGTATTGCGATGGTCGTTGCGGTCCCCGTCGGTCTCATGACGGCGATTTATCTGGCGGAATACTCGTCGACCAGGGTTCGCGGTATTGCCAAGCCGTTGCTGGAAGTACTCGCCGGTATTCCGACCGTTGTCTACGGGTTTTTTGCGGCGCTGACGGTCGCTCCGTGGGTTCGAAATGCCGGGGAGTCAGCAGGTATCAGCGTTGCGTCCGAAAGCGCCCTGGCGGCGGGTCTGGTGATGGGGATAATGATTATTCCGCTAGTGTCGTCGCTGGCCGATGACGCGATAAACGCGGTGCCAAGTGCGATGCGCGATGGCGCACTGGGACTCGGCTCAACGCGTTCGGAGACGATGACAAAGGTGATACTCCCAGCGGCGCTTCCGGGGATCGTTGGTGGGATTCTGCTGGCTGTTTCGCGCGCTATCGGTGAAACAATGATTGTTGTCATGGCCGCCGGACTCTCGGCCAATCTGACCGCGAACCCGTTCGAGGCGGTAACGACGGTGACGGTGCAAATCGTTACTTTACTGGTCGGTGACCAGGAGTTCGACAGCGCCAAAACGCTGGCTGCATTCGCACTTGGTCTGATGTTGTTCGTCGTGACGCTGATTCTGAACGTCATCGGGCTTGGCGTCGTCCGAAAGTACCGTGAAGAATATGATTGAGCGACGCCGAGATGAGTAAGGAAATGACGACACGCGAGAGAGTCGAGGCCGGGCTCGGGCGCCGCCGGCGCAAGGAGACTATGTTTCGCACGGTCGGGGTTCTCGCGACCGGCGTCGGCATAATGTTCCTGGGCGTTTTTTTCGCGACCCTGCTCGCGAAAGGATCGTCGGCATTCGTACAGACCTTCGTGCAGCTCGACGTGGTTCTCGATGCAGAAACGATTGCTCCAGGTGGCGAACTCGATCTTGCGTATGCTGACTTCGAAGGCCTTGTAAGGAGCTCGTTGCGGAAGGAGTTTCCGGGTGTTTCCGGAAGAACGGAGCGTCGTGAACTCTACCGGCTGGTCAGCACCGGAGCGAGCTATCAGTTGCGCGATATGGTCGCCGACGATCCGACCTTGATAGGGACGACACAATCGCTTTGGGTGCCGGCGGCTTCCAACGTCGATATGTTGCTCAAAGGTAATATCGACGCAGCCGTCGATGAGAGTTTGCGTCCGCTGTCGGACGCGCAGATAGAGTGGATTCAGGCGCTACAGGATTCCGGCAGGGTCGAGACGCGGTTTAACCTCGCACTGTTTACCAACGGGGATTCGCGGGACCCTGAACTGGCCGGTATCAAAGGCGCAATGATGGGGTCGTTTTACATGTTGCTGGTGACGATCGCCTTGTCGTTTCCCATTGGCGTTGCAGCAGCCATCTATCTCGAAGAGTTCGCGCCCCGCAATCGCTGGTCGGATCTCATCGAGGTCAATATCAACAACCTTGCAGCGGTGCCGTCCATTGTTTTTGGGCTGCTCGGGCTCGCGGTGTTTATCAACTACTTGGGGTTACCGCGATCGGCGCCACTGGTGGGCGGGCTGGTATTGACGCTGCTGACACTGCCGGTCATTATCATTGCGTCGCGAGCGGCGATCAAAGCTGTACCGCCATCGATACGTGAGGCTGCACTGGGTCTGGGCGCATCGCAGATGCAGGTCGTGTTTCATCACGTTTTACCGCTGGCAATGCCAGGGATGCTGACCGGGGCTATCATCGGCATGAGCCGCGCGCTGGGAGAATCCGCTCCCTTGCTGATGATTGGTATGGTCGCTTTCATCGTCGACGTTCCGGGGGGCTTTACGGATCCGGCCACCGCGTTGCCCGTGCAGATTTATCTGTGGGCGGATAGTCCTGAGCGTGCTTTTGCAGAACGCACGTCGGCAGCGATTATCGTTCTGCTTGGATTTCTTCTTCTTATGAACCTCGCTGCGGTCATTATTCGCAGGCGCATGGAGCGTAAGTGGTAATTGCGGATTCGTACCGCTTGGTAACCTATATGAAAATGGCAGCTATGACCGATACCCGTATTGAAGACCCGACCCCCGCAACAGAAGCAGTTATCGATGCCGTGACTGATGAGCCTGATGCAGGGAGCGATGTCGGTATAGAGTTGCCGGCAGCGGACGCTGCGGTGGCGCCGAATGCTGAGTTGGGCGGTCAGACGGTCGGCAATGTGCACTGCGACAATGCGTTTATGATCGCAGAAAACGTCAACGTTCATTATGGCGACAACCATGCGATCCGGGATGTGACCCTGGAGATCGGAAAAAAACAGGTTGTTGCCCTTATCGGGCCCTCAGGTTGCGGTAAATCGACGTTCCTGCGTTGTCTGAACCGCATGAACGACACGATAGAAGTCGCGCGTGTTACCGGAACGATTACTCTCGACGGCAAGGACATTTATCGGAAGTCTCAGGATCCGGTAGCGCTTCGGGCTCGCGTGGGCATGGTGTTTCAGAAACCGAACCCGTTCCCCAAGAGTATTTACGACAACGTAGCCTATGGTCCGCGTATCCACGGCTTGGCCGGAGACCGCGCGGAACTCGATAGCATTGTGCATTCGAGCCTGGAACGGGCGGGGCTGTTGAAGGAAGTAAAGGACCGGCTGGAAGAACCGGGGACCAGTCTTTCCGGCGGTCAGCAGCAGCGCCTGTGTATCGCCAGAACGATCGCCGTCAATCCCGAAGTTATTCTGATGGACGAGCCGTGTTCCGCCCTGGACCCGATTGCTACCGCGAGAATCGAGGACCTGATGGACGAACTCTGTGAAGACTACGCAATCGTTATCGTGACTCATTCCATGCAGCAGGCTGCACGGGTTTCACGTCGTGTCGCTTACTTCCACCTTGGGCACCTGGTCGAAGTCGATGATACTGATAAGGTGTTTACCAACCCGCAACACAAGCTGACGGAAGACTACATTACTGGTCGGATTGGCTAAGCTTCGACCAGAATTCCGAGAATCGCTTTTCGGAAAAACCAACTGCGATAAACAAATCGGACTCGAGCACCGGACGCTTCACCAGCGTCGGGTTCTCGATCATGAGCGCAAACGCCTTACTCCGGGTTATGCCACTGCGATCGACTTCGGGGATTTTCCGCCATGTAAGGCTTTGTTTGTTAAGTAGTTTATTCCAATCAATTCGCCCCGCCCAGCGTTCCAGCATCTGTATATCCAGGCCGTCATCGCGTACGTCGTGGAAGGCGAATTCAATATCGTTTTCCGCGAAGAAGCGGCGGGCGTTTCTACAGGTGTCGCAGCTCTTTATGCCATAGATCGTCAGCATTAATCCTGGTCCAGGTTTCGGAGTAGATCGTTCAGGCCGGTTTTCGAACGCGTTTTCGCATCAACTTGTTTCACAATAACTGCACAGTACAACGAATAGCTGCCATCCTTCGACGGTAAATTGCCGGAAACAACAACCGACCCGGCCGGTATTCGACCGTAACTGACTTCTCCGCTTTCGCGATTGTAAATCCGGGTGCTCTGACCGATATAAACACCCATCGAAATCACCGCTCCCTGTTCGACGATCACACCTTCGACGATTTCGGAGCGGGCGCCGATAAAGCAATCGTCCTCAATGATCGTCGGACCGGCCTGAACCGGCTCCAGAACACCGCCAATACCCACACCACCGGACAGATGTACGTTTTTACCGATCTGTGCACAGCTGCCGACGGTTGCCCAGGTATCGACCATCGTGCCGCTGTCTACATAGGCTCCGATGTTGGTATAACTCGGCATTAGCACGACGTCCGGTGCAACAAAGGCTCCTCGCCTGACGATCGCATCAGGAACCACACGAACACCATCGGCCGCAAACTGTTCGGCCGAGTAGTCGGCATACTTCATCGCTACCTTGTCGTAAAAGCGACTATGCGTTCCTTCGATTAGCTCATTGTCTTTAAGCGCGAAGCTCAGCAGGACGGCTTTCTTCAACCACTGATTGACATGCCACTCACCATCGCGTTTCTCCGCGACCCTTGCTGCTCCGGAATCGAGCAGCGTAATTGCTGCCTGCACCGCTTTGTCGATTTCGTTTTTGTTAGCGAAACCCTGTGATCGATTTTCGAAGGCACCCTCGATGATCGCTTCCAAATCCTGCATGTTGTTTCCATCCGCTCTGTTTTTTTTGTTACTTCAGTTCTTCCACTAACGCGTCTGCCAGTTCGTCCTGCGCAGCCTTTGCAATCGGCCGGCCGGCCCGATCGCTGATGTAGAATACGTCTTCCGCCCGTTCTCCGATCGTCATGATTTTGGCAGAGGCTATATTTATGCCCTGCTTGATGAATACCTGGCCCACTTTACTCAGCAATCCGGGTCGGTCTGCCGTGGTGAGCTCAAGTATCGTTTGACCATCGGTCTTGCCCTGACTGAAATCTACGCGAGTTTGCGTGGAAAACATACGGGCCTGACGAGTCACGGCACGCGTCACGGTCGTCACTTCGTCGTCGCCCGCTGTCAGAACCCGGGTCAGCGCCTGCTGAATCTTCGCAATGCGCTCGGCATCAATGCTGACGCGCTCGTCCGATTCCATGAATACATAGGCGTCGATGCTGTAGTCGTTGTCCAGTGGCACGATACGGGCATCCATAATCGTCATTCCGAGTTGGTCGAGAACGGCGGTGACGTGCGCAAAAGTCCGTTTTGTCTGTGGCGTAAACAACGCGGCTTCCAAACCGTCGCCGGTCCGCCGGCGGCGGATATCAACGAGTCCGATATCGCTGTCGGTATCGGCCGCGGCCAGCCATTCGGTATGCCAGGCGACTTCCGAGCTGCGATAGCGAAGGAAGTAATGATCGTCGAAGAGTTTCCAGATGGCGGCGATCCGGTCATCGTCGACGCCGGCCGCCTCGAGGTAGCGACGTGCTTTGTCCTGCTTTTCCCGAACGAGTTGTTCGCTCTCGATCGGGTTCTCGAGGCCGCGCCGCAGTGCGCGCTTCGTTAGTTCGTACAGATCCCGGAACAGCTGCGCTTTCCACGAGTTCCACAGTTTGGGGTCCGTGCCGCGGACATCTGCAACCGTCAAAACGTACAGGTAGTCGAGGTGAGCCGGATCGCCGACAATTTCCGCGAATGCGTTGATGACATCCGGGTCGCCGAGGTCCTGTTTCTGCGCGGTCGTTGAGAGGATCAGATGGTGCCGTACCAGCCACGCTACCGTTCGCGCCGCATAGGTACTCAGACCGTGTTCGAGGCAAAAAGCTTCGGCATCGACAGCGCCCAGTTCCGAGTGATCGCCGCCGCGACCCTTGGCAATATCGTGAAAAAGGCCGCCGAGATAGGCGATCTCCGGCTTTTCCATCGACTGCATTATCTGACTGCAATGCGGGAACTCGTCGTTGAATCGTTGCAGAGCGAAGCGGCGCAGATTGCTGACGACGAACAAGGTGTGTTCGTCGACGGTGTAGGCATGAAACAGATCGTACTGCATACGGCCCACGATGCGCCCAAAGGACGGAATATATAGCCCCAGTACACCGTACAGATTCATGCGCCGCAGTTCATGAGTGACGCCCTCCGGTGCGCGCAGGATATCCAGGAACAGGCGATGGTTGCGTGGGTTCTGCCGGAACTCATCGTTAATCAGCGCTAAATGACGTTTGATGGAACCGACAGTGTAGGCGCTGACGCCGCGCAGCTCCGGGTGTTGCTGAAGTAGCAGGAATAACTCGAGCATTGCCGACGGGTCGCGCCCGAAGACACCCTCATCGACGGTCTTGAGGAATCCGTTTTTGACCTCAAAGCGATCGTTCAGACGTGTTGCCGGCGCGTTCGGGTCCATGAGAATTGCTTCTTCAAACTGCTGCAGCAGCATTTCGTTGAGCCGGCTCAACTCCATCACGGTGCGGTAGTAACGTTGCATGAGTTGCTCGACCGCCAGCGTGTAGCTGGCGTCCTCGTAGCCGAGCATTTCCGCCAGCCGTACCTGGTGGTCGAATAACAGACGATCTTCCCGGCGCCCGGTCAGCGTGTGCAGCGCAAAACGAATACGCCACAGAAAGTGCTCGCCGTCGCGGAGGCGCTGTAGTTGTCCGGGCGTCAGGAACTTGTGGTCGACGAGCTCGGCGAGCGTCGATGCGCCGAAGTGACGTTTTGCGACCCAGGCGATCATCTGGATATCGCGCAGCCCGCCGGGGCTGCCCTTCACGTTCGGCTCCAGGTTGTAGGCAGTATCGTGATAGCGGTGATGGCGGCTAATCTGCTCTTTGAGCTTTTCTTCAAAAAAAACGGCGGATGGCCACATCCGGTCCGGCTGTATTATTTCCTGCATGGCCGCAAACAGCTCGTCAGGGCCCGTCAGCAACCTGGATTCCATCAACGTTGTCGCAACGCTGATGTCCGTGCTGGCCTCGTCGAAACACTGGGCAACCGTACGCACGCTGTGTCCGACTTCGAGGCCGATATCCCACAAAAGCGCAATGAACGCCGATAAGACCTCTTCATGGCCGGGGCCGAGGGATTCCGGCAGCAGCAGCAGCACATCGATGTCGGAGAACGGGTGCAGTTCGCCACGACCGTAACCGCCGACCGCAACCAGCGCAGCATCGCAGTCAAGAACGGTGTCATTCCACAGGCGAATCAGCACATCGTCGATGACGGCTGAGCGCGCCTGCACCAGTTCGACGACGGATTCGCCAGCCTCGAAACGCCGCAGCAAATCCTCTCCGGCGGTGGCGAGCTCGTTGCGGATAGGATTATAAGTCATTGTTTTGTATGGATTACTGCCGCCGGTCGTCAGTGCCGAGGGTCAAGACCTCGAAACCATCGCTGGTAATCAGGCAGGTATGCTCCCATTGCGCGGAGAGACTGTGGTCCTTGGTGACAACCGTCCAGCCATCGGGCAGTAAGCGAACACTGGCTTTGCCGGCATTCACCATCGGCTCGACGGTGAGCGCCATGCCCTCACGCAATTCGAGCCCGGTATTTCGCTTGCCGTAATGCAGGACTTGCGGGTCTTCGTGAAAGACTTCGCCGATGCCGTGACCGCAATATTCGCGCACCACGGAGAAGCGGTTCTTCTCGACGTTTTTTTGTACGGCTGCGCCAATGTCGCCAAGATGTTTGCCGGGGCCGAGTTCCTGGATGCCGAGCCACATACTCTCGAACGCCACGTCCGCCAGTCGTTTCGCCTGGATACTGGGCTTGCCGGCGTAGTACATACGGCTGGTATCGCCGTGAAAACCGTTCTTGATGACGGTGACGTCGATATTGACAGCATCACCAGCCTTGAGTGTTTTATCACCCGGTATGCCGTGACAGACCACGTGATTGACCGATGTGCAGATCGACTTGGGAAAGCCACGGTAGTTGAGAGGAGCGGGGATTGCGTCCTGCACGCCGGTGATGTACTCGTGGCAGATCCGGTCGAGCTCGCCTGTCGTAACCCCCGGTTTTACATAATCTCCAATCATATCAAGGACATCAGCGGCAAGCCGTCCGGCAAGCCGCATTTTCTCTTGCTGCTCGGGTGTTTTGATTGTTACAGCCATACGTTGCTTCCAAAAGGGGTCACAGCCCTTTCCCCCGCCGGTCGCCGACCCCGGAATTTAGGGAAAAGGGCTCTGACCCCGGTGTCTGTGAATTTCTCTAGCCTTCCGCGTTGTTGAGCGCGGCCGGCTATGGTATAAAGCGCGCGCGCTACTGGCAACTAGTTGCCGATAGTGACACTACTTCACACGTATACCGACACGTCGTACTGGGTGCCCTGTTGAAAAGGGGTTGTGCGATGGGGTATGCGGAGGCCTAACCCGGAGAAATCGATATGGCAGACGTTACTATGCGCCAGATGCTAGAGGCTGGCGTGCATTTTGGTCATCAGACCCGTTACTGGAATCCGAAGATGTCACCCTACATCTTTGGCGAACGTAACAAAATCCACATTATCAACCTCGAAAAGAGCTTGCCGCTTGCGCGCGAAGCCTGTGCTTTTGTTAAGGCAACGGTCTCCGATGGCGGTAAAGTGCTGTTCGTCGGCACCAAGCGTGCTGCGCGTGAGGCGGTACAGACACACGCCAAGCGTTGTGAGATGCCGTTTGTTTGCCAGCGCTGGCTTGGCGGCATGCTGACGAACTACAAAACCATTCGCCAGTCGGTAAAGCGTCTGACGACGCTTGAGCAGATGGCCGAAGACGGTACCTTCGAGGGTTTGACGAAGAAAGAGGTTCTCGGCCTCAGCCGCGAGCAGGAAAAGCTGGAGCGCAGCCTTGGTGGTATCAAGGAGATGCGAACCGTGCCCGATGTGCTGTTTGTGGTCGACGTCGATCACGAAGACATCGCCATTCGCGAAGCCAGGAAGCTGGGCATTCCAGTTGTCGCCATCGTTGACACCAACTGTTCGCCCGAAGGTGTCGACTACGTGATTCCCGGTAACGACGACGCCATGCGTGCCATTGAGCTGTACGCGGCCGTCATTGCGGATGCCGTACTGGACGGTAAGTCATCGTTGCCTGAGGTGGCGCTTGGCGATGACGATTTTGTCGAACTGGACGAAGAGGGCAACGTTAAGAAGGCCCGGGCGAAGAAGAAACCGGCGAAAAAGACTGCCAAGAAGAAAAAGGCTGCCGTCAGGAAGGCACCGGCCAAGAAGTCGTCCGAGAATGCTGCGCAAACAGCCGCGGAAAAAAAGACCGATGACGCAGCGTCGCCAGCCGGCGAAAAAGCGGCAGAAGCGGCGGTAGAAGCAAAGCCGGCGCCCGCAGACGAGGCGGCGCCGACAGTCGCGAAGAAAACCGAGAAGAAGGCAGCAGCCGAGCCTGAAGCCGACGAGAAAGCGGAGGACTAGTCCATGTCTATCACAGCATCTATGGTCAAGGAACTTCGTGAGCGCACCGGCGCCGGCATGATGGAGTGCAAGAAAGCGCTGGTTGAAACATCGGGTGATCTCGACGCGGCTGCGGAGGCATTGCGTACCTCAGGCCAGGCGAAGGCTGATAAGAAGGCCGGGCGCGTAGCTGCCGATGGTCGTGTAATCGTCAGTCGCGACGGCTCGAAAGCGGTCATCGCCGAAGTGAACTCAGAGACGGACTTCGTTGCCAAGGACGAAAATTTTGTCGGTTTTGCGGAAGCGGTGGCGAAGGCTGCTCTGGCATCCGGTACCAGCGACGTTTCAGCATTGGCCGCAGCAGATATTGGTGATGGCAGGAGTGTTGAAGAAGCGCGCACCGACTTAGTCACGAAGGTCGGCGAGAACATATCGGTTCGCCGTATCTCGATCGTCGATAACTCGGGACCCATCGGTTTCTATACGCACGGTGCCAGGATCGGAGCAATCGTCGCGCTTGACGGCGGTGATGAAGAGTTGGCGCGTGACATTGCGATGCACGTTGCTGCGATCAATCCTTCCTGCATCGACGAGTCCGGTGTTTCGGCAGATATCCTGGAGCGAGAAAAGCGTATTTTCTCCGAGCAGGCTGCGGAGTCCGGGAAGCCAGCGGAAATCATCGAGAAGATGATTGCAGGGCGCATAGCCAAGTTTCTCAAGGAAATTACGCTCGTCGGGCAGACCTTCGTCAAAGACGACAAGGTCAGTGTCGGCGCATTGTTGAAGACGAACAATGCCAGCGTTTCCTCGTTCGTGCGCTTCGAGGTCGGGGAAGGTATCGAGAAGAAAGCAGACAACTTCGTTGAAGAGGTAATGGCTCAGGTAAATAGCGCCAGCTCGTAGCGCTGCCCGAGAAATCTCGCTTAAGCCATTGATCTTAGTGGGGACCTCTATCGAGGAATGCGCTAGAATCAGCGGCCGCCAAAAGGATATTCTATGAGTGACAGTCCGGTTCAGTATCGTCGTGTATTGCTGAAACTCAGCGGTGAAGCGCTGATGGGGGAACTGGACTACGGCATTGAGCCGAAAGTTATTCAACGCATAGCCGCCGAAATCGCGACCGCCCGTGCTACGGGTGTGGAAATTGCCATCGTCGTTGGCGGTGGCAATATTTTTCGCGGAGCCGGTCTGGCGCGTGCCGGCATGGACAGAGTCACGGGCGACTATATGGGGATGCTCGCTACCGTGATGAACGCACTTGCGATACAGGATGCGCTCGAGTCACTGGACGTGTTCGCGCGAGTGATGTCGGCGTTGCAGATCAACGAAGTCTGTGAGGACTATATCCGCCGTCGCGCGGTCCGACATCTGGAGAAGGGCCGTGTCGTCATACTGGCCGCCGGAACCGGCAATCCCTTCTTTACTACGGATACCGCTGCGAGTCTGCGCGCTATCGAAATTGGTGCGGATGTGTTGCTTAAGGCGACCAAAGTCGACGGCGTTTACGACGCCGATCCGATGAGTAATCCGGATGCGAAACGTTACGACACCGTGTCCTACGATACTGTACTGGCGGACAAACTGTCGGTCATGGACGCGACCGCAATTGTAATGTGCCGTGACAATAACCTGCCGCTGCGAGTGTTCGATCTGACGCAGGCGAACGCGTTGCTGCAGGCGATGTCGGGCGACCAGATTGGAACGGTAGTCACGGCCTGACGGGGCGCTGACAACAAGACAGAGGGCAGTCGATCGTGCTGGATGAAATCAAGAAAGACGCGGGCGCCAGAATGGCGAAAAGTGTGGCGGCTCTGCGGCAGGAGCTGACAAAAATTCGCACCGGCCGGGCACACACCAGTCTGCTGGACCACGTCACCGTGGAGTACTACGGCAGCCACGTACCGCTGAGCCAGGTGTCTAATGTCGGTATCGAGGACTCTCGTACGCTGATCGTTACGCCGTGGGAAAAAGACATGGTTCAGCCTATTGAGAAGGCGATCATGACCTCTGACCTGGGGCTGAATCCGGCGACGGCCGGCACCGTTATTCGCGTACCGTTGCCGGCGTTAACCGAAGAGCGGCGCAAAGACATGATCCGGGTGGTTAGAAACGAGGCCGAGGGTGGTCGCATTGCGATCAGAAATATCCGCCGCGATGCGCTGCACGACGTCAAGGAGCTGTTGAAGGAAAAGATGATCGGTGAGGACGACGAACGTCGCGGTGAGAGCGAGATCCAGGATATTACCGATAAACACGTTGCCCAGGTGGACGCGGTCCTGGCTGAAAAAGAATCTGAGCTGATGGAGATATAGGGAGCTTACTCCTTATATTTCGTTTTTCTCTATGGTGTACGAAGCATCCAGCAAATCAGAAGCGCTTACTAATGTGCCGCGGCACGTGGCTATCATTATGGATGGTAACGGCCGTTGGGCCCGCAACCGGAATAAGCCACGTCGGGCAGGCCACCGGGCTGGCGTGAAATCGGTGCGTGCGTCGGTAGAAATGGCGGTGCAGAAGGGCATCAAGTACCTGACGCTATTCGCTTTCAGTAGCGAGAATTGGTCGCGACCCAAAGAAGAAGTCAGCTCTCTGATGAGTCTATTTATCGAGGCGCTGCGACGGGAAGTCGATGAGCTGCATCGTAATAATGTGAGACTGAAATTCGTCGGCGCGCTGGGCGAACTCAATTCTGGTCTGCGCGACAGGATACGACAGTCCGAATTGAGAACCGCTGGCAATACCGGGCTGTGTCTTACCGTCGCGATCGCTTATGGCGGTCGCTGGGACATTGTAGAGGCGAGTAAACGAGTCGCGCAGAAGGTCGCCGACGGACAATTACGGGTCGGCGATATTGATGATGCTGAGTTCTCTGCGGGCCTGCAGCTATCATCGATACCGGACCCGGATCTGTTGATTCGCACCGGTGGAGAACAGCGCATCAGCAACTTCCTGTTGTGGAATCTTGCTTATGCCGAGCTTTGGTTTACCGATGTTTTGTGGCCGGAGTTCGATGAAAATATTTTCAATGAGGCGCTGTCTTTCTATGCGGGAAAACAACGTCGTTTCGGACATACGGGCGATCAGATCGAGGCTGTCGAATGCTAGGGACGCGTATTATTACAGCCCTTATTGCGCTGCTGCTGCTTGGCGCTGTCCTGTTCGTGGTGCCGCCGACGGTCGCGCAGCTGACTATCGCGTTGCTGATACTTGCGGGCGCCTGGGAATGGTCAGGTTTTCTCGGCTTTACCGCTAATGTCGGTCGAATCGGGTATGTTGCTCTGATTGCGGCGTTGATGGCTTTTGTTTTCTTTGTCGTTCCGGAACAGTCGACGCTGATACTGCAGATCGCCTGCGGCTGGTGGTTTGCCGCATTCGTCTGGACGTTCTTTTTTCCGACACCGATCCCAGCTTTCATGCGCTGGATCTGCGGTGCGCTGGTGTTGTTGCCGCTGTTCGTCGGTTTGCTCTTGTTGTATGGCTTTAACTCGCAGTTACTGTTGTTCGCATTGCTGATCGTCTGGGCAGCCGACGTTGGCGCCTATTTTGCCGGTAAGCAGTTCGGTCGCGTGAAACTGGCTCCCAGTATCAGTCCCGGAAAAACCTGGGAGGGTGTGTTCGGTGGACTGGTGGCGGTTGTATTGCTGACCATTGCATGGTCGAACTACCAGGATTGGCCGCTGGCCGTACTACTGCCGTTCTGCCTGGCGGTTGCCGCCGTATCGATTGTGGGCGATCTTACCGTGAGCATGTTCAAACGTACGGCCGGCGTCAAAGACAGTGGTAAGTTGTTTCCGGGCCACGGTGGTGTACTGGACAGGGTTGACAGTGTTGCCGCCGCGACGCCCTTGTTCGCGCTCGGACTGTCATGGCTGGGGTTGATTTCGTGAGCTGTTCAGGTGGCATTCATGGCTGCTCGCTTAGTGTGAACTGCAATACTGCGGGAACTGCGGCTGGCGCTGCCAGTCAATTAGAGAAGATGGCTTCAAATGACTAATTTCCTGACCAATGCTGTGGCGTTCATTGTTTTGATCAGCATATTGGTCGCTGTGCATGAGTACGGACACTACATTGTCGGTCGATGGATGGGCATGAAAGTGCTGCGTTATTCCATTGGTTTTGGCAAGCCGATCTGGACGCGCGTCGGGAAAAAGGATCAGACGGAGTATTGCGTTTCGTCCATTCCGCTTGGCGGCTATGTTCGTTTTCTCGACAGTCGGGAAGGAATTGTTGAACCGGAAGACGAGGGTCGTGCTTTCGATCAGCGTCCGATTCCCGCCCGGATCGCAGTTCTGTTGGCGGGACCGGTGTTTAACTTCTTGTTAGCGATAGTTGCATTTTGGGTGTTGCTGCCACCGGGCGACTACCAGGTACAAAAGCCGGTTGTTGGCGAAGTGACACCCGGTTCTTTCGCAGAACACGCCGGTATGCAGTATGGCGATATCATCACTGCAGTCGGTGACGTGGATGTTGCAGAGTGGGAACCGACATTGCACGCGTTTTTGACAGACCTTGTCGCCGATGGTCGCGTGCCGTTGTTTCTTGAGAGCACCGACGGCCGTCGGCGACAGATCGTGTTGGATGTAGGCGAAGAAAAAACACGTCTGACGGAGCCAAACCAACACAGCGATTTATTCGATACTCTGGGTTTTCAAATCTGGCGTCGTCCTGCAGTTGTCGGGCAGTTCATAGAGCCGAGCGTCGCGCGCGAAGCCGGCATGATTGACGGCGATCAGATCGTCTCGATAAACGGTAATGCGATCCGGAATTTTCGGCATTTGGCCGAGGTCGTGACGACGCTTGCCGGGCAGGAAGCAAAGATCGGATACCTGCGCGCAGGTGATCCGTTGTCTGTGACCTTAACCGTGGGTACAGATGCCGATAACGAGAGCGTTGGCAGGTTGGGCATTGTACCGCCTCCGCTACCGGAGTCTTACTACTCAATTCAAAGCCTGTCTTTCGCCAGCTCATTCAGTGCGGCAGTTGCAAAAACCCAGGGCGCGACAGCGTTTACCCTGACGATGCTTGGTCGCATGGTAACCGGTGACGTGTCTATCAAGAATATTAGCGGTCCGATCAACATCGCGCAGATTGCAGGCGAGTCGGTCGAGAGGGGCTGGCGCTATTTTGTTCGCATTCTGGCGTTGATAAGCATCAGCCTCGGTGTTCTGAATCTGTTGCCGGTTCCGATACTGGATGGTGGCCAGATCGTATACCAGCTCATTGAGGCACTAAAGGGCGGTCCGATGACCGAAAGGGCGCAGATTCTTGGGCAGCAAATTGGCATACTCGCGTTGCTGTTGTTAATGAGTTTCGCTTTCTATAACGATATCGCAAGAATAATCGGCTAACGGAATCCATTGCAGATGAGAAAGATTGTTTTCGTATTGTTGGCGTTGTTACCGCTCACTCTAATGGCGGCTGGCAACTTCGTGGTCAAAGACATGCGAGTCGAAGGTCTGCAGCGCATTTCGGAGGGTACTGTATTCAACTACCTGCCGATTAATATCGGCGACACCATCGACAGCATTCGTATCGGCGAAGCAATCCGTTCGCTATACGGTCAGGGCTTGTTCGACAACATCGAGATGCGGCGCGATGGCGATACACTCGTCGTTGTTGTCCGGGAGCGCCCGTCGATCGAGAATTTCTTTATCGACGGTAATAAAGATATCAAGACCGAGGACCTGATGGAGTCCTTGCGTGGAGTCGGGCTTGCTCGTGGGCGCACTTTCGACCGTTCGGTACTCGACAACGTTGAGATGTTCCTGCGGGAGCAGTACTACGACCGCGGTAAGTATGGCGTACAAATCAACACCGACATTATAGAACGCCCGAACAATACGGTGCGTATTAACGTTGAAGTCAAAGAGGGCGATCGCGCGAAAATCCGACAGGTCAACATCGTCGGCAATGATTCTTTCGATGAAGACGAGATTCGCGACGACTTTACGCTGGATACCGCCAACTGGTTATCGTGGATTCGACAAGACGACCGCTATGCGAAGGAAGCCCTGGAAGGCGATCTGGAAATTCTGCGGTCCTTTTATATGGATCGTGGCTACGCAGATTTCCGCGTCGAGTCCACGCAGGTTGCGATTTCGCCGAATAAGAAAGACATCTTCGTCACCATCAACATTCGCGAAGGCGAGGTCTACACGATCTCCGAGGTGAAGCTGGTCGGCGATATGGTGGTGCCTGAAGGCCTGTTGCGTGCTTTGGTCTTTACGCAGCCGGGATCTGTGTTCAATCAGCGAGCGCTAACGAGCTCCGCGGAATTCATGCAGTTTCGGCTCGGTGAGGAAGGTTACGCCAACGCCGAGATTGAGCCGGTGCCGGAATTGGACCACGACAGCAACGAAGCCGCCGTTACCTTCTACGTGAATCCGAAGAGTCGAGTTTACGTACGGAAAATCGACTTCAACGGTATCGACCAGGTCGATGACGAGATCCTGAGGCGTGAGGTACGACAGATGGAAGGTTCTTATCTGTCGAACTCGTTGATGGATCGCTCCAAGATATTACTGCAGCGACTGCCGTACATTGAGCCGGGTGTCGACTACCGAACGATCCCGGTTCCCGGAAGTCCGGACATGGTCGATGTCGAGGTTGACCTGGAATATCGCATGCCGGGGCAGTTTTCCGGCGGTGTGGGTTATTCCGAATCTCAGAAGTTATTGCTGAACGGCAGCATCGTCCACACCAACTTCCTGGGCACCGGCAATCGCGTTGCTCTCGAACTCAACTCGGGACGATTCCAGAAACTCTACAGCCTGTCGCACACCGATCCGTATCGCACGATGGACGGCGTTCGGCGCACGATGAGCATTAACTATCGTGACATCACGCAGTTCGCTTCGGGGTCGTCGGATTTCTCGACCACCAGTGCCGGTGCGACTATCGATTACGGCTATCCGATCTCAGAACATCAGAGCCTCTCATTCGGCGCCTCTTATCAACACGCTGAACTCGTCTCGTCAACTAGCGGCACGCGGCAGGCGCAAGAATGGGTTAGCAGTAATGGTAATCCTTTTGTCGAGAACATTGGTAACATCACGTTCTTCGGTTCGGAGTTCGATACCGTCGAGCTGCTGGCCGGCTGGTCCTACGACAGTCTGAACCGTTCGCTGTTTGCGACTCGTGGCACGCGCCAGCAGATGTCTCTGGGTATCACCATGCCGGGCAGCGATGTCGAGTACTTTCAGGCGCGTTACAAGTTTACGAAGTACTTCCCGCTATCGCCGAAGTGGGTCGTGCGCTTCAACGCCGAACTCGGTGCCGGTGAGGCACTGGGCGACACAACGGCTTTGCCCCCGTATAAGCAGTTTTTCGGCGGTGGACCCGAGTCTGTACGTGGTTTCAAGGAGTCATATTTGGGTCCACGGGACAGTTTCGAGCGGCCCTATGGTGGTAACGTGTTGGTTGCCAGTCAGCTAGAGCTTATAATCCCGCTGCCGGAGAAGTTCGCAAGCCAGGCGCGGGCGACGATATTCTACGATGCCGGCAACGTATTCAATACGGGCGAAGTATCGTTTACCGATAAACTGGGGAGCCCGATTGAATACAAACCAGATCTTAAGGAATTGCGCACATCCGTCGGTATCGGTGTGCAGTGGCTGGCGCCGCTTGGTTTGTTCCGCTTCAGCTATGCCTATCCGCTGAATGCGTACGACGGCAATGACAGGTACTACGGAGACGAACTGGAGCGATTCCAGTTCTCCATTGGACAGGCGTTTTAAGGAATGGAATACATGAGTTTTATGAAAAAGCAGTTGGTTAAAACAGCACTTGGTGTGGCACTGGTTTGTGCATTTGCATTTCCGGCGTCCGCGCAGGAAACGAAGGTCGGCGTAGTGAGTCTGCAAGCAATTGTTGAGCGGGCACCGCAGACGAAAGCCGTTATGGATGCACTGCGTGAGGAGTTTGCACCGCGAGAACGCGAAATTGTCGCCAAACAAAAAGAAATCGAAGAGCTGCAGGCAAAAGTCCAGAAAGACCTTGCAGTCATGGGTGACACAGAACGTCGCAATGCTGAAAAAAACCTCCGCGACCTGAGCCGGGAGTTTGAACGGCTGCGTACCGAATACCAGGAAGACAGTAATCTTCGTCAGAATGAAGAGTTCGGCGTTCTGCAGCGTTCTATGCTGAAAGAGGTTCAGGACTACGCTCAGGCGCAGGGCTACGATCTGATTGTTGGTGATGGTGTGTTATACGTTAGCGCCGGCGTTAACATTACGGAAGATGTGTTGAACGCTGTTATTGCGAACTACGAAGCGACGCCACAGTAAGGCGACGCAAGGCGACTCGAATGCCGATCAGCCTCGGAGAACTTGCGACACGATTTGGTTGCGAGCTGATCGGCGATCCAGACAATGTGGTAGACAGCGTCGCCGCGCTGCAAAACGCCACTTCCCGGTCGCTGACTTTCCTTTCAAGCGCAGCGTTCGTGACGCAGCTGCCGGCGACGAGGGCGGCTGCGGTCATTCTACGTTCGCACGATGCTGCTGACTGTCCTGTAGCGGCATTCATCTGTGATGACCCCTACGCCATGTACGCTCGCATGGCGGCTGTAGTCTGTCCGGAGGATGCCGTCGAAGCGGGTGTGCACGCCTCAGCGGTAATCTCGCCGTCTGCGGAGATCGCGACGAGTGCGCAGCTAGCGGCGAATGTTGTCATTGGTGAACGCTCGTCGATTGGCGAGAACGTCTTCGTCGGGCCAGGAACGGTGGTCGGTGACGATTGCGTTATTGGCGACGACTGCCGCTTCGTCGCGAATGTGACGATCGTCAGGAATGTCACAATTGGGACGCGTTGCATATTTCACTCAGGTGCCGTCATTGGCGCTGATGGTTTTGGCAATGCGATGACACCCGATGGCTGGGTCAAAGTACCTCAGCTGGGTGGTGTGCGTATTGGCAGCGATGTCGAAATTGGCTCGAACACGACCGTTGACCGCGGCGCTATTGGCGATACCGTTATCGAAGATGGCGTGCGCATCGACAATCTTTGTATGATCGCTCACAACGTACGGATTGGCGAACATACGGCGATGGCTGCGATGACAGGCATCGCCGGAAGTGCAATCATAGGAAAGCGTTGTATGTTCGCGGGCAAGGCAGGTACCGTTGGTCACATAAAAGTTTGCGACGACGTTGTTGTTGCGGCGAAGACGTTTCTCAGCAAGGACGTCAACGAGCCCGGCACCTACGTGGCGAGTTTTCCGGCCGATACCGCCCGTTCGTGGGCTAAACAGCTGGCGCGTTTCCGGCGTCTTGGAAACCTGATTGATCGCGTGAAGAAACTCGAAGAATGATACATCCAACCGCCATCATTGCAGATACGGCGAACGTTGCCGACGATGTCGATGTCGGCCCTTACTCGGTGATTGGCGATCACGTTGAGATCGGTGCCGGCAGCAAAGTCGATAGCCATGTCGTCATTAACGGTCCGACCAGGATTGGGGCCGATAACCATATTTACCAGTTCGCGTCCATCGGCGATGACCCGCAGGATAAGAAATATGCCGACGAAGCGACGCGACTGGTCATCGGTGATCGCAACACAATTCGTGAATTTTGCACGATCAGCCGCGGCACAGCTCAGGACGCCGGCGAAACGCTCATCGGAGACGACAACTGGATCATGGCCTACGTGCATATTGCACACGACTGCGTTGTCGGTAATCAGACGATTATGGCCAACAATGCAACGCTGGCCGGACACGTACATCTTGGTGATTGGGTAATCTGTGGCGGCTTTACGGGAATTCACCAGTTCTGCAAAGTTGGTGCTCATGCTTTTCTCGGTATGTTCGCCGGGATCAACCGCGACGTTCCTGCTTACACACTGGTTTCCGGTCAGCCGGCAGGGCCCAAGGGCATCAACAGCGAGGGCCTGAAGCGCCGCGGTTTTTCGAGCGAGGAGATTCAGAATATCAAGAACGCCTACCGGCTCGTTTACCGCAAGGGGCACAAGCTGGCAGCGGCGATCGAGCAGATCGAAGCCGATGCCGACGGACGCCCCGAACTGTTGCCGTTTCTTGAGTCGCTGCGTTCGTCCGAGCGCGGCATCGTGCGTTAGTTTCTGCGATGAAGATCGGCCTGGTTGCCGGCGAGTCTTCCGGCGATGTGCTGGGCGCAGGGCTTATCCGTGAGCTGCTAAAGCGTTTTCCGAAGGCTAGTTTTGAAGGAGTGGCGGGGCCGCAGATGCAGGCCGCTGGCTGCGAGCAATGGGAGCCAGCGGAGTCTCTCGCGGTCATGGGTCTGATCGAACCTCTCGCACACCTGCCACGTCTGTTGCGACTGCGACGGGAGCTGTTTGACCGCTGGCGCGCATCGCCGCCGGATGTTTTTGTCGGTATCGATGCTCCGGATTTTAATCTCGGCCTCGAAAAGCGATTGCGTGCGGAGGGCATCAAGACGGTTCACTATGTCAGTCCCTCAATCTGGGCATGGCGCTCCGGTCGGATCAAGACGATTAAGAAAGCGGCGGACAGGGTTCTCTGTATCCTGCCGTTTGAGAAGACGCTGTACGACGAGGAGGGCGTCGACGCCGTATTCGTCGGCCACCCCAGGGCGGACAGCGTTCCGGCGCCCGTCGATGCCGCTGCAACTGCCGCGGCGAGGGCGGCAATCGGCCTCACTGCCCGGGAAGTCATCGCCGTGCTGCCGGGTAGCCGTGCCAGCGAAGTATCGTTGCTCGGCGAAGTACTCGTTTCGGCGGCGCACATAATCGCTGGCGCCAGAAGTAGTGTTCAGTTCGTTACGCCAGTGGCGACCCCGGCGTTGAGAGCCGCTATTGAAGCGCAAATAGAAGAGGCCGGGCTGATGGAGAAATTCGTATTGCTCGACGGCGAGTCCGAGCGCGCTATGATCGCCGCCGATGTCGTGCTGCTGGCTTCGGGGACGGCGGCACTTGAGTCTGCGCTGCTGGGCAAGCCGACAGTTGCCGCCTATCGGCTGGGCAAGGCGACCTACACCATCCTCAGGGTATTCAACCTGGTGAAGCTCAAGTACTTCACGCTGCCGAACCTGCTCACCGAGACGGCGCTGATTCCTGAATTCATGCAGGACGACGCCCGGCCGGAGGCCATTGCCGGGAGTGTCATGGGCATGCTTGATAACCCGCTGCAAAGACAAATGATCAGCGACAGATTTGCTAGACTGCGAGTGGAACTTTCGCAGGATACAGACCGGTGCGCAGCGGAAGCGGTGATCGAGCTGGCGCAGCAGTAGTCAGGAAATGCAGCAGGTAAGACACTTTCAATGGGAGCGGCTAACAGCGGGCGTCGATGAGGCGGGCCGCGGCCCGCTTGCGGGCCCGGTGGTTGCCGCAGCTGTCATCCTGAATCCAGCGCTGCCTGTTACCGGACTCGCGGACTCCAAGAAACTCACGGCGTTACGTCGCGAGCGGCTTGCCTTCGAGATCAAGCGCGACGCGCTGGCCTGGTCAGTGGCATGGGCCGATCCCGCGGAGATCGATGCTATCAACATACTGGTGGCAACGATGCTGGCGATGCGGCGCGCGATTCTTGGCTTGTGTATCAACCCCGTCGCCGTTCAGGTTGATGGTAACCGTTTGCCGAACCTGCGTTTCGAGCGTGCCACTATCCCTGGCGAGGCGGTTATCGGCGGTGATGACAGGATCGCGTCGATCAGTGCGGCTTCTATCATCGCCAAGACAACTCGCGACCAGATGATGCTTGAACTTGATGCCATCTATCCATGCTACGAGTTTGCGCGGCACAAGGGCTATGGCACCGAAATTCACCGCGCGAAACTGCACGAGTTCGGTCCTTGTCGAGAGCATCGGCAAAGCTTTGCACCTGTAAGAGCAGCCTCCTGATGCCCGCAAGCTTCGTACATCTGCACCTGCACAGTGAATACTCCATGGTGGATAGCACGGTCCGCATTCCGGAGTTGATGCAGCGCTGCGCTGACCTGCAGATGCCCGCGGTAGCGCTGACTGACCAGAACAATTTATTCGGTCTTGTGAAGTTCTATCGCAAGGCAGTCGCGATGGGTATCAAGCCACTGATCGGTGTCGATCTTCGTGTCGCAAACGATGACGATCCCGGCAAACCGTTTACACTGCTGCTGCTGGTACAGAACAGCGATGGCTACCGCAAGCTCTCGGAGCTGGTGACACGCAGTTATCTGGAGGGGCAGATTCGCGGTGAGCCCCAGGTGCAGAAAGAATGGCTGACGGTGGATAGCTGCCGCGGTCTACTGGCGCTGTCCGGAGGTCGCGAGGGTGACGTTGGTCGCGCCCTGCTCGGTGGTCACGAAGAGCGTGCCAACGAATTGTTGCAGGACTGGCGATCGGTTTTCGGTGATCGCTACTATCTCGAACTGATTCGTAGCGGCCGCGCCGGTGAGGAGGAACTGGTACGCCACAGCATGAAGTTGGCACAAGCCAACGCTGTGCCGGTAGTGGCGAGTAACGACGTGCGCTTTCTGCATCGTGATGGCTTTAATTCTCACGAAGCGCGGGTATGCATTAACCAGGGCCGTGGTCTGGGAGACGTTGACCGCCCCAGACACTATAGCGAGAACCAGTACCTGCGCACACCGCAGGAAATGGCCGAGTTATTCGCCGACATCCCCTCAGCACTGCAGAACAGCGTTGAGATCGCACGTCGCTGCAATCTGGACCTCAAGCTTGGCGATAGTGTGTTGCCTGAGTTCTCGGTGCCCGACGGACAGAGCGAAGCCGAGTACCTGTCATCGGAGGCGCGGCGCGGATTGCAGGCTTCGCTTGCAACAAAGTTCTCGGAAGATGGCGTGCCGGAAAAGGAGCGCGCGGCCTTTAGGGCTCCCTACGACGAGCGCCTGCAGATCGAGCTCAACGTCATTCAGTCGATGGGTTTCCCCGGCTACTTCCTGATCGTCGCCGACTTTATCCGCTGGGCACGTGAGAACGACATTCCGGTTGGACCGGGACGGGGCTCGGGCGCCGGTTCGCTGGTGGCGTGGGTGCTGGGGATTACAGACCTGGACCCGTTGCAGCACGATTTACTGTTCGAGCGGTTTCTGAACCCCGAACGTGTGTCCATGCCCGATTTCGATATCGACTTCTGCATGGAGGGCCGCGACCGGGTTATCGACTACGTTGCTGAGCGCTACGGGCGGGAACGCGTGTCGCAGATCATCACCTTCGGCACGATGGCAGCGAAGGCGGTTATCCGCGATACCGGGCGCGTGCTGGGACAGCCGTACGGTTTTGTCGACCGGATTGCGAAGCAGGTGCCGTTCGAAATCGGTATCACGCTCGACAAGGCGCTGGAAGACTCCGCTGAACTGGCGGAAATGTACCGTGACGACGAAGAGGTCGCCGCGATTATCGACCTCGCGAAATCGCTCGAGGGTCTGGTTCGCAACGCCGGCAAACACGCAGGCGGTGTCGTTATTTCTCCGGGCGCTCTGACGGATTTCGCGCCGCTCTATTGCGAAGAGGGCGGCACCAATGTGGTTACGCAGCTCGACAAGGATGACGTCGAGGCCGTCGGTCTGGTCAAGTTCGATTTTCTGGGTCTGAGAACGCTGACGATTATTGACTGGGCAGTGCAGATCGTTAACAACACCAACCCGGGCCTCGATCTCGCGATCAATCGCATACCAGACAACGATAGTAGAACTTTCGAGTTGCTACAAAGCAGCGAAACGGCAGCGGTTTTCCAGCTTGAATCCAGCGGCATGCGGGACTTGATCAAGCGTCTGCGCCCGGACCAGTTCGGGGATCTGGTAGCGCTGGTCGCACTGTTTCGCCCCGGCCCGCTGCAGTCGGGGATGGTGGACGACTTTATCAGCCGCAAGCACGCCACCAACAAGTCGGACATCGACTATCTTCACCCTGAACTGAAACCCGTGCTGGAAGAGACCTACGGTGTAATTCTGTATCAGGAGCAGGTCATGCAGATTGCACAGGTGCTGGCGGGCTATTCGCTTGGCGCCGCTGATTTGTTGCGCCGCGCTATGGGTAAGAAGAAGCCCGAGGAGATGGCCAAGCAGCGCGAAATTTTCGTCACGGGCGCCACTGAACGCGGTGTTGCAGACAGGACTGCGACGCATATTTTCGACCTGATGGAGAAGTTTGCTGGTTACGGTTTCAATAAATCACACTCCGCCGCTTATGCTGTGCTGTCGTATCAGACGGCCTATCTAAAGACCCATTACCCGAGCGCCTTCATGGCCGCAGTCATGAGCGCCGACCTGCAAAATACCGACAGGCTGGTAGCGCTGAAAAACGATTGTCGCCGGCTGAAGCTGAAGCTGCTGTCACCGGATATCAACACCTCCGAGTACCATTTCAGCGTGCCCGGCGAGCACACGATTTCCTACGGGCTGGGTGCGATAAAGGGTGTTGGCCGAGCCGCCGTGGAGTCGTTAATCGCCGAGCGCGAACGCAAGGGCCCGTACCGGAATCTGCACGAATTCTGCCGTCGTGTCGATCACGACAAGATCAACCGTCGCGCGCTCGAAGCGATGGTCAAGTCCGGTGCGATGGACTGCTTCAGCGCGTCGCGCCGCAGCCTGATGCATCAGGTGCCGGAAGCGCTGCGCAGTGCCGACCAGGAGGCAAAGGCCGCGGCGGCGGGCCAGAACGACATGTTCGGCCTCGCCGAGCAGCCGGCTGAGGAAGTCGTAGAGAACAAACCACCTGAACTGGATGAATGGCCGGACCGGCTGTTGCTGAACAACGAGAAAGAGGCGTTGGGCCTGTATCTGACCGGACACCCGTTTGATGCAGTGCGAAACGATGCTCGCTACCTGGCCGATGGCAGACTCGTCGATATCACGTCGGAGCAGGCGCCACAGGCGAACAAGGGTGAGCGCAAATACGCACAGGCGAAGCGCGAGGCGACAGTTGCCGGCCTGATCGCCGAGATTCGCAAGCGTGGTAACCGGGTCAGTGTCGTTCTTGATGACGATACTGCTCGTATGGAAGTCAGCCTGTTCAGCGAGGCGTTTCAGGAATTTCGCCATCTGCTGGTGAAAGACGAAATCGTGGTGGTTACCGGAGGGCAGCGCTACGACGATTTTCTCGGCAGCTGGACGGTGAATGTGAAAAACGTCCTGCCTATCGACCGGGTCATCGAATCACGCGCAAAGAGCATGGTATTGAGCCTGGCGCCGAACGGGCAGGGCGAAAGTTTGCTGGTCAAGTTGCACGACCTGCTGCTGCCATTCCGGGAAGGCAGCTGTGACGTTTCAGTGCGTTACATCGGCGATAGCGCGACCGCCAGGCTGTCCCTGGGACCGGAGTGGGCTGTGCGACCGAGTCGCGAACTACGCGATAAGTTGACGGAATTGCTGGGTAATAATAATGTCCGCCTGCTCTACGCCCCCGGGCGTGAAATCATGTAGGGTTAGGACCTTCAGCGCCAGGACAACAAGCTATGGATTTGAAATTTCTGGATTTTGAGCAACCGATTGCCGAGCTCGAGGCAAAGATCGATGAGCTGCGCTACGTCGGTGACGATTCCGAAATCAACATCAACGAGGAAGTCGCGCGTCTCAAGGACAAGAGCGAGTCGCTGACCAAGAGTATCTTTGCCAAGCTTTCGCCCTGGCAGATCGCGCGTGTTGCGAGGCACGAATCGCGGCCCTATACGCAGGATTATCTGGAGCAGATCGTGCCGGATTTCCAGGAGCTGCACGGCGATCGCATGTACGCGGACGACCCCGCGATCGTGGGCGGTGTCGGCAGTATCGATGGCCGCGCGGTGATGATCATCGGACATCAGAAAGGGCGCGACACCAAGGAAAGGGTGCGGCGTAACTACGGCATGCCGAAACCCGAAGGTTACCGCAAGGCGCAACGTCTCATGCGTATGGCTGAGAAGTTCCAGCTGCCGGTAGTGACGTTCATCGATACGCCGGGAGCCTACCCGGGGGTGGGTGCGGAAGAGCGTGGTCAAAGCGAGGCGATCGCCTCCAGCCTGTACATGATGGCCGGCCTGAAGACACCGATCATTTGCCTGGTCATTGGGGAAGGCGGCTCCGGCGGAGCACTCGCGATCGGTGTCGGCGACAAATTGTTGATGCTGGAATACAGCATCTATTCGGTCATCTCGCCGGAGGGCTGCGCGTCGATTTTGTGGAAGAGTGCCGAGAAAGCGGAAGACGCCGCTGAAGCAATGCGTATTACGGCGTCACAGCTGAACGAATTCGGATTGGTCGACGATGTGCTGCCGGAACCTCTGGGTGGCGCTCATCGCGAGCCTAAGGCGATGGCCGAAGTGATCAAGAACGCCATTCTTCACAATCTGGATGAGCTGGCTGCGCTGTCTTCGGAGCAACTGCTCGAAAGACGCCAGCAACGTCTCGCGAGCTTCGGCCAGTTCAAAGAAGCGTGACCTTCGGTCCCGCGACGCTCGCTCTGCGCTTCGGGGAACTCGAACGCCAGATCGGTAAGCCGCGGCGCTTCGTCATTGCGCTCAGCGGTGGCATGGACTCAAGTGCGCTGGCGCATGCCGTTGCAGCGCTCAGCGCTCAAAGCGGTGAGTACGCCGGGGTTCCGGTGGCAGCAATCCATATCGACCATGGCTTACAGTCCGGCTCTGCGGAGTGGAGCGAACGCTGTGCGGCGTTTGCCGCTGCGAATAACATGGAGTTTCAATCCTTACAGGTCAGCGTTCCGGAAGGTAGCGGCAAGGGGCTGGAGGCGGCGGCGAGGGACGTTCGCTACGCGGCCCTGCGAGCCCAGGTCGCTGATGGCGACTGGTTGCTAAGCGGCCATCACCAGGAAGATCAGTCCGAGACGCTGCTGCTTAATCTGATTCGGGGCAGCGGGCCGGCCGGTGTCGCCGGTATCGGCCAGGTTCACCGCTTTGCTTGTGCCTGGCTGCTGCGTCCGCTGCTCGACGTGAGTCGGGCAGCGCTGTTGGAGTACGCAACGGCGGCAAAACTCGATTGGATCGAGGATCCATCGAATACCGACTGCAGTTTTGACAGGAATTTTCTGCGGCATGAAGTCCTGCCGCGGCTTGGAGAGAGGTGGCCGGACATCGCAGCGCGATTACAGCGCAGCGCGAGTCATGCCGGCGAAGCCTCGCAACTGTTGTCGGAGCTTGCCGGAATCGACCTCGATGCGCTTGGCGCGCAGGCCTCGTGCCTGCCGATCGACGGCTTACTGCTGTTGTCGGCGGCGCGGCAACGTAATCTTATTCGATACGCACTACGCGTTCTGGAACTCGCGACGCCAGGCGCTGCGAAGCTCGAACGCGTCCTGACCGAGGTCATTCCCGCGCGTGCGGATGCGCAACCGCTGGTCAGCTGGCCCGGCGCATCGGTTCGCCGTTACAGAAATGGGCTTTATCTGTTGCCGGAAACACTTGCCACCGGCATCGAAGCCGCGCCGATTGCGAGCACTGAGCTCTGGCTTGGGGATGGTCTGGGAACGCTGCAGCTGGTGGCTAACGCTGACGTGGGACTGTCCCAGTCACTGGTGGAGGCCGGGCTTACCGTCAGACCGAGGATTGGGGGAGAAAAATTTCGGCCTAAAGGTCAAGCACATACACGTAAACTAAAGAAATTACTTCAAGAAGCGGGTGTGGTGCCCTGGATGCGCGATCGCTTGCCGCTCCTGTACGCAGGTGACGAACTCGTGGCGGTCGGCGACCTCTGGTTGGCCGACGGTGCCGCGACCCGGCCCGGGGTTGGACTGCGCTGGATGGGTCGTCCCGCATTGCATTAGCAGGGACTGCCTGATAACGTTTAACACCGTCTTTAGTCCAACGACGGCGTGAAATTGTAAGGGTTGGAAGAAAGCACCACGCAACAGGCCGTGCTTTCGATCCAACCCTTTGTCGTTTCCCGTTTATCGATTTTCAGTGGCAGGAATAATGCGCGACAAAGCTTGGGTTACAACATGACATCGTATGTTTTTATTACCGGCGGCGTAGTCTCGTCCCTGGGCAAGGGGATCACCTCTGCCTGTCTTGGCGCGATACTCGAAGCGCGCGGTCTGACTATCAGCATGATCAAGCTGGATCCTTATATTAACGTCGACCCGGGCACGATGAGCCCGTTTCAGCACGGCGAGGTTTTCGTGACCGCAGACGGTACCGAGACAGACCTCGATCTTGGCCATTACGAGCGCTTTGTCAGAACCGCCAAAGGCGGCCGGCACAGCAATTACACGACCGGCCGGATCTACGAAAGCGTCATCGCCAAGGAGCGCCGCGGCGACTACCTGGGTGCTACGGTGCAGGTGATTCCGCACATTACCGACGAGATCAAGCAGGGTGTCAAAAAAGGCGCGGGCGATGCCGACATCTGCCTGGTCGAGATCGGCGGTACCGTTGGTGATATCGAGTCGCTGCCGTTTCTTGAGGCGATTCGTCAGATGGGCGTTGAACTCGGACATGATCGAGTTGTTTATGTGCACCTGACGCTGGTGCCTTATATTCCAACTTCGTCCGAGATCAAGACGAAGCCGACACAGCACTCCGTAAAGGAGCTGCGGTCCATTGGTATTCAACCGGACATTCTGGTGTGCCGCTCCGAAAAACCGTTGCCCTCCGACGAGCGTCGCAAGATCGCGCTGTTCACCAACGTGCAGGAAAAGGCGGTGATTTCTGCGTGGGATGCCGACGATCTCTACAAAATTCCGGCGATGATGCACGAACAGGGTCTCGACGGCATCGTCACCCGTCAACTGGGGCTCGATCTGCCGAAAGCCGATTTGCACGAGTGGGATGCCATTGTCGAGGCCAAGCAAAACCCGAGCGCCGAGGTTAATGTGGCGATGGTCGGCAAGTACATGGACCTCAAGGACTCCTACATCTCGCTGGTTGAAGCGCTGCAGCACGGTGGAATCCATACGCGTACCCGCGTCAGGATTCACTACATCGAATCGAAGGATATCGAAGACCACGGTATCGAACGTCTCCGCGATATGGATGGCATCGTCGTTCCCGGCGGCTTCGGAGATCGCGGTATCGAAGGCAAGATCGAGACCGTCAGATTTGCCCGCGAAAACGGCATTCCCTACCTCGGCATCTGCCTGGGCATGCAGGTGGCCGTGATCGAAGCTGCCCGACATCTCGCAGGCCTGGACGGCGCCATGAGTACCGAATTTGACAAAGAGACAGCGCATCCGGTCGTGGCACTCATCACGGAGTGGCAGGATCAGACCGGCGACACCGAGGAGCGCAGCGAAGAGTCCGATATGGGCGGTACGATGCGGCTTGGCGCACAGGCGGTGAGCCTGCAGGACGGTTCGCTGGCGGCACGGAGCTACGGCGCTACCGAGATTGAGGAGCGCCACCGCCATCGTTACGAGGTAAACAATAACTATCGCGATCGCCTGGCAGCTGCCGGGCTCGTGTTCTCCGGTTTATCCGTTGACGACCTGGTCGAGATGGTCGAGCTTCCGGGACATCCGTTCTTTCTTGCAAGTCAGTTTCACCCGGAATTCACCTCGAATCCGCGCGATGGTCATCCGTTGTTCAAGAGTTTTATCAGTGCGGCGCGAGAACACCGACTGGGTGAGCTGCCGGAGGCGGCTGAGGCATGAAGCTGTGCGGATTCGAAGCCGGTAACGATCAGCCGATCTTCCTGATTGCAGGCACCTGCGTCGTCGAAAGCGAACAGATGACGCTGGATACCGCGGGCACGTTGAAGGAAGTCTGCGGTGAACTGGGCATACCGTTTATCTACAAGTCGTCATTCGACAAAGCTAATCGCAGTTCACGCGATGGTTTTCGCGGTCCCGGCATCGAAGAGGGCTTGCGAATATTAAGCGAGGTCAAAAAACAGCTGTCTCTGCCGGTGTTGACCGACGTGCATGAAGACACACCGATGGATGAGGTAGCGGACGTTGTCGACGTACTGCAAACGCCGGCATTTCTGTGCAGGCAGACGAACTTTATCCTGCGTACGGCCGCGACCGGAAAGCCAGTGAACATCAAAAAAGGCCAGTTTTTGTCGCCATGGGAAATGCAAAACGTCGTCGACAAGGCGAGGTCGACGGGCAATGATGACATCATGGTCTGTGAGCGCGGATTTTCCTTCGGCTACAACAATCTCATTTCGGATATGCGCAGCCTCGCCGTAATGCGTGCCACCGGCGCACCGGTGGTGTTCGACGCCACGCACTCGGTACAGTTGCCGGGAGGGCAGGGTTCGTCGTCCGGAGGGCGCCGCGAGTTCATCCCGGTACTGGCGCGAGCGGCGGCGGCTGCCGGTGTTGCGGGTTTTTTCATGGAAACGCATCCGGATCCGTCAAAAGCCCTTAGCGATGGGCCGAATGCCTGGCCGCTGGATAAAATGAAAGCACTTCTCGAAACCCTGCTGGCGATCGACAGCAGCGTCAAACAACGCGGTTACCTTGAGGCGGACTACGGCCTTGGAGTTCCGGACTCGGAGTAATAATGATCAGGATCAGTGAAATACGCGGTCGGGAGATTCTCGACTCACGCGGCAACCCGACGGTGGAGGCCGATGTAACGCTTGCAGACGGTAGCACGGCGCGTGCCGCTGTCCCGTCCGGTGCCTCAACCGGTACTCGCGAAGCGGTAGAATTACGCGATGGCGACAAGTCGCGCTATCTTGGCAAGGGCGTGCAGAAAGCCGTTGCCAATGTAAACGGCGAGCTCAGAGACGCCCTGCTTGGCACGGAATTCGCCGATCAGCGAGCCGTGGATCAATGCATGATCGAACTCGATGGCAGCGATAACAAGGGTCGCCTTGGCGCGAACGCGTTGCTGGCGATCTCTCTGGCAACGGCAAAGGCCGATGCCGTAGCGAACGGCGTGTCGCTGTTTCGTCACCTGGGTAATAACACGACGATGCCGGTGCCAATGATGAACATCATCAACGGCGGCGCGCATGCGGATAACAGTGTCGATATTCAGGAGTTCATGATTCTGCCGGTTGGCGCTCCGACCTTTGCCGAAGCCCTGCGCTACGGCACTGAAATTTTCCATTGCCTGAAGGGTGTATTGAACAGCCAGGGGCTCAACACGGCTGTCGGCGACGAAGGTGGCTTCGCACCGGACCTGCCGTCAAATCGCGCCGCGCTCGACACCATCATGGTGGCGATTGAGAAGGCGGGATTCAGCGCCGGCGAGGACATTCTACTGGGCCTGGATGTGGCGAGCTCGGAATTCTACAAAGACGGTGTCTACGACCTGGAATCCGAAGGCAGGCAGTTCGATGCCGCGGGATTCAGCGCATTTCTGGCCGAACTTGCCGATGCTTACCCGATTATCACGATCGAGGACGGCATGGACGAGGGCGACTGGGACGGCTGGCGCTTGCTCACCGATGCCATAGGCGACCGCGTACAGCTGGTCGGCGATGACCTGTTCGTCACGAACACGGCGATACTGAGTCGCGGCATCAACGAAAAAATTGCCAACTCTATATTGATAAAACCCAACCAAATCGGTACCTTAAGCGAAACTCTTGATGCCATTACTATGGCGAACGCAGCAAACTTCAGCGCGGTGATCTCGCACCGTTCGGGGGAAACCTCGGACAGCACGATCGCCGATATTGCGGTAGGCACCAGCGCGACGCAGATCAAGACCGGTTCCCTGTCCCGGTCTGACCGTATCGCCAAGTACAACCAGCTGCTGCGCATAGAGGAAGAACTGGGTGGCGATGCAGGGTACGCCGCCCGCGAGGCGTTTTCAGTCGCGATCCGTTAAGGACGCTTGACCGGAAGACGTCACTGTTGTCGAAGTCGGGGGTAGACGTTTGTCCAGTTCACGCATGCTTTTGCTGTTACTCGCGATAGCCGGGCTCGGTCTGCAGGCCGAACTCTGGTTTTCCGACGATGGCTATCGTAAAACGCTGAAACTGCGTGCCGCCGTGCTTGAGCAGACCGCGCTCAACGATGCCTTGCGCGAGCGTAATGCGGCGCTGGATGCCGAGGTCATCAACCTGAAGCAGGGCCGCGATGCCGCCGAGGAGCGGGCGCGAACGGATCTTGGCATGATCGGCGAGCAGGAGACGTTTTATCAGGTCGTCCCAGTCGCCGACACAAGTGGCTAGCTGAATCCCCAATGCCCTTGCCTGTCTGGGCCCGCGCACACGGGGCGCCACTGTTTCCCGCAAACATTCGAACGACGCCGGAGGAGTTCGACGTCACAGAGGAACTCGGCTTCGATTTCGATGGCGCCGGAGAGCACGACTACCTGTACGTCGAGAAAACCGGCGCCAATACGGAGTGGGTTGCAAGGCAGCTGGCCCGGTTTGCCGAGGTGCCTGCCAGGGACGTTGGTTATTCGGGCATGAAAGATCGGCACGCCGTCACTCGCCAATGGTTTAGCGTGCCGCGTTGGAATGCTCCGGTCTGGAGCAAGCTGGATATCGAGGGCGTCTCGGTCCTTGAGCTTGAACGTCATTCCCGAAAACTGCGCCGCGGGGCGCACAAGTCAAATCGATTTCGGATCATTGTTCGGGGGGAACTACCGCAAAGCACGGTGCTCGAATACGGCCTGGCATTAATTCGGGATAGCGGTGTGCCGAACTACTTCGGCCCACAGCGATTTGGCCGCAACGCTGCGAACCTGGAACTTGCCAATTCGTGGAGTGCGGGTAAACGGCTGGCAAAGCACAAACGCAGCATTGCGATCTCCTGCACGCGTTCATTTCTTTTCAACGAATATCTGCACGCGCGTGTGTTGGACGGCACCTGGAATCGGATATTGCGCGGCGACGTCGCCAACCTGGATGGCACGGGAAGCGTCTTCGATGTCGGTGAAGTCGATGATACGCTCGTCAGGCGATGCGCGGAAATGGATATACATCCGGCAGGAGTCCTGTGCGGTGACGGGGCTGTGCCCGCCGACTTT
This sequence comes from Woeseiaceae bacterium, assembly GCA_021773035.1. Taxonomy (GTDB): domain Bacteria; phylum Pseudomonadota; class Gammaproteobacteria; order Steroidobacterales; family Woeseiaceae; genus UBA1847. The sequence goes on along the minus strand of JAJFKU010000016.1, from coordinate 101,992 downwards.
CCCGAAGGCCATGATAACTGGCGCAAAGCGTTATTCAAGGCTCGCGTGAAGGCCGGTCATCGCAGCCTGCGCTTACGTGTTGACGATCTGCAATGGCGCCGGGATGAGCGCTGCCTGCGACTTGAGTTCAGGCTGGGGCGCGGTGCCTTCGCAACATCGGTGCTGCGAGAGCTGGCCAGTGTCGCTAGTCAGGCCTGTCTATAGGCGCTGCAGCAAAACGTAAACTGCGCCGGTGCCGCCGTCGACCTGGCGGGTTGAAACGAAGGCCAGTACGTCATCCCAGCGCCGCAGCCAACTGTTAACGGCGCTCTTTAGTACCGGTCCACGCTCACCGGATCCAAGCCCTTTGCCGTGCACTATGCGTACGCACAGATGCCCCTGTTGAGCGCTGTACTGAACGAAGTCGCGGAGCCTCGCCCTGGCTTCCGTGAGGGTCATTCCGTGCAGGTCGAGCTCCGCCTGCACACTGTAGCCGCCACGGGTCAGTTTGCGCATCGTGCGCCGGCCGACCGACTGCCGCTGGTAGCGCAAAGCGCCGCCGTGGCCGTGTTCGATCGCATCGATGTCGTCTTCAAGACTCTCGGCGAGCACAGCGGCCTCATCCGCTCTGGCGAAGCGTGCCCTCGGTTTCGGTTTCGGTTTTACCGACGCCACGCGGTCCTCGACCTCGAGTCGTTTCGCGTTGGACACCGCCTGTCGAAATACTTCGCTGTCGTCGTCGGTCACTGGTCGGTCTTTCAGGCTATGGTGCGGGGAGAACATTCAGTATAGTGAGCGCGTTCACCATTCACGAGTCCTTCGTCACAAAATAACAATGAAAATCCTCGTAAGTAATGACGACGGTTACCTGGCGACCGGTATCAACGTGCTGACTGCGGCCCTTGAAACCGTTGCCGACGTTGTGGTTGTCGCACCGGACCGGAACCGCTCCGCGGCCAGCAACTCACTGACGCTGAACAATCCGCTGCGTGTCGCGACAGTTGCCCCCGGGCGCTTCAAGGTCGATGGTACACCGTCGGACTGTGTGTATCTGGCGCTGACGGGGTTCCTGGATCACGAGCCGGACCTGGTCGTATCCGGTATCAATCACGGCGCGAATCTCGGCGATGACGTGATTTACTCCGGTACCGTGGCGGCGGCAATGGAGGGACGTTTTCTTGGTTTGCCGACGATCGCTGTGTCGCTGGTCGGCCGGGATCTGAAACACTTCGATACCGCTGCCGCGGTTGCTGCTGAGCTGGTGCAAAAGATCGAGCGTGCGCCGCTCGCGTCCGACGTCGTGCTGAACGTCAATGTGCCGAATATTCCACTGCAACGACTGGCGGGTATTCGCGCGACGAGGCTGGGTTTTCGCCACAAATCGGAGCACCTTCTCAAGGATACGGATCCCTATGGCCGCCCGATTTATTGGGTGGGGCCGGCAGGAGAAGGCCAGGACGCGGGTGAGGGCACCGACTTTTTCGCCATTGAGCAGGGTTTCGCTTCTGTCACACCGCTCAAAGTCGATCTCACGCGCCATGATGCTGTCGACGACCTTTCCACCTGGCTGGCCCCGGCCTGAATGAGCAACAATCGGCAGGGAATCGGCATGACATCGGCGCGCACCCGCGATCGCCTGGTGCAGCGGCTGATGGATCAGGGTATTCGATCGGAAGCGGTGCTGAATCAGATTCGTAATGTGCCACGCCATTTGTTCGTGGACGAAGCGCTGGCCAGCCGCGCGTATGAGGACACTGCACTGCCGATAGGCCTCGGGCAGACGATTAGCCAGCCGTTTATTGTCGCGCGCATGACCGAGGCCTTGTTGGCGGGCTTCGAGGGCGAGAAGGTGCTCGAGATCGGTACCGGTTGCGGTTATCAGACGGCGATACTTGCACCGCTCGTCGACAAGATTTATACGGTTGAACGCATTCGCGAACTGTTAACCAAAACACGCCAGCGCCTGCGCGATCTTGATATTTATAACGTTCAGTCTCGTCCCGGGGATGGTTGGGAAGGATGGCCGAAGTACGGACCCTACGATGGCATCATCGTGACCGCTGCGGCATCTTCCATGCCGCAGCGCCTGCTGCAACAGCTCGCGCCGGGAGGGCGCCTGATAATTCCGGTCGGGCCACAGGGGAAACAGGATCTCGCTATGGTGGTTAACCACCCTGATCGCTTCGAGCAAGTGTCTCTCGGGCCGGTCAGTTTTGTGCCTCTTGTCCACGGAAAATAGCGTTTTATTATCAGTAATTTACGGTGGTTACCTAGAACAGTATGAGATTGTTTGGAGCTATCTACGAGCGCGTCATGCAGTGGTCGCGGCATCGCCATGCCGAGTGGTATCTTGGCGGTATGAGTTTTGCCGAGTCGTCTTTTTTTCCGATTCCGGTCGACGTCATGTTGGCGCCGATGTGCCTCGCCAACCGTGAACGCTGGCTGCGGTTCGCGAGTATTGCGACGGCTTTTTCGGTGCTCGGCGGCATTGCCGGGTATGCGATCGGCTACGTGTTATTCGATGCTATCGAGCCATGGTTGCGGGAGTCGCACTACTGGGGCGCGTACCTGACCAGCCGCCAGTGGTTCGACGACTACGGTGTCTGGGTTGTATTCGTCGCCGGGTTTTCGCCGATTCCCTACAAGGTCTTCACGATCGCTGCCGGTGTCGCCGTCCTGAGTCTTCCGGCCTTCATTATTGCGTCGCTGATCGGTCGGGCGGCGCGGTTTTTCCTGGTGGCAGGCCTGGTACGCGCGGGTGGGCAACGATTTGAAGACACGCTGAAGAAATACGTGGAGCGTATTGGCTGGGCGACGGTGGTCATCGTCGCCGTTGCGATCGCCTGGCTGATGATGCGGGGACAATGACGACGCGTTTATTCACTACGCTGTTTGTTGTTCTAACGCTGGCCTCCTGCGGGGGCCACTCCTCCTGGCGGGACAGTGCAGAGACGCACATCGTGCGAAAAGGCGAGACACTGTTTTCGATCGCCTGGCGATACGGCAAGACGGCGGACGATCTCGCCCGCTGGAATCGCTTAGGTGACGGTTCCCTGATCTTTCCCGGGCAGCGGCTGAAGCTCTACGGGCCAGCGGCGACGGCGAGCCGATCGACGCGGCCCCGCGCAACGACCCCAAGAAGCGAGCCCAGGCCGCTGCCGTCGATACCGGCACAACCGGCGCCTATCTGGGTATGGCCGACCAAGGGCAGCGTAAATGTCGGTTTTGGCGCAAAACCCGGCACGGGGACCGGGGTCCTGATCAACGGCCGTCCGGGACAAGCTATCTACGCCGCGGCTTCCGGGCGGGTGGTCTATGCCGGCAGTGGACTGATTGGCTACGGCAAGCTTATTATTCTCAAGCACAACGAGACCTACCTCAGTGCCTACGGGTACAACGCGTCGTTGCTGGTTAAAGAAGGTGACCAGATCAAGAGAGGACAGAAAATCGCGACGATGGGGGAAGGGCCGGAACGCAAGCCGCGACTGCATTTCGAGATCAGGCGCAACGGAAAGCCGGTGAATCCGCGACAATTTCTGCCGGCAAGATAGTCCAAACGCCTCGATGTCCTGGCAGCGCCCTTGCAAAAGGGGGCATAAGAAGTGGGACAACTGCTCGACCCGACACGACAATACCTGAGCGAGATCGGTATCGCGCCACTGCTGACCGCGGACGAGGAAAAACGCTACGCAAGACGTGCCCAGGGTGGCGATGAGGCGGCGCGGCAGCGCATGATCGAAAGCAACCTGAGACTGGTTGTGAAAATATCACGGCGCTACATCAATCGTGGTCTGCCGCTGCTGGACCTCATCGAAGAAGGCAATCTCGGTCTAATCCACGCCGTCAAGAAGTTCGACCCGGAAAGGGGCTTTCGTTTTTCGACCTACGCGACCTGGTGGATTCGGCAAACCATCGAGCGCGCGATCATGAATCAATCGCGAACGGTACGTTTACCGATTCACATCATCAAGGACATCAACGGCTGCCTGCGAGCGGCGCGCCGGCTGCGCCAGACAAGCGTGGAAGCGCCGACGGCTGCGGATATTGCCGCTTTTTTGCAACGTGACGTTGCCGACGTACAGCGCTTACTCGACCTGCACGAACGCGTGACAGTGCGTGCGGGCCCCGCTGACGGCGATAGTGGTCCTGTGGACGTGTTGCGCGCAAAACGCGAAACTGAACCGTCGCGATGCGTACAAAAAGTGCTGGTGAACGACATCGTGGATCGCTGGGTATGCGAACTCGATGAAAAACAGCGAGCCGTCGTCGAGCGGCGCTTCGGGTTGCACGGCCATCGGCGTGCGACGCTCGAGCAGATAGGCAGGGATATAGGCGTCACCCGCGAGCGCGTGCGGCAGATTCAGCTTGATGCGCTCAAGAACCTGCGGGCGATGATGGAAGGCGACGGCATTTCCGGAGAATCGCTGCTGGATTAGCGACCCCCAAAAGGGCTCTGAACCCCTTTAGTTCGTATACAGGACGGCCGCGACCTTTCTGCCTTCGCCAGCGAGGACATTGAAAGTCCGCGCGGCGGCCGGTGTATCCATCACTTCCAGACCGACACCGCGACGTGCGAATGCGAACATGAGGTCTCGTGGTGGGAACTGTCCTTTCGCGCCAGTACCCAGGAGCACCAGCTCAGGTGCGTATTCCAGCAGCTCGTCGAAGTGATCGGCAACGAGATCGCTTATCGCCGGTGCCTGCCAGTGTTCGATAACTTCATGCGGCGTCAGGGCGACCGCCGTAGTCCAGACATTGTCATCCGCCCCGAGTTTTATCCGTATGCCGTCCGTATCGACGCTGCGGATAGTCAGTGTTCCCGGTAATTCTCTTGTGAATTTCACCTGCGCTTCCCTTACCATCTGCGCTCATCAATGAACGCATCATATGACAAAAACGCCGCGATCGTAGTCCTGCCACCGGCAGCGGGGGGGCAATTGCAGAGTCGCTCCTTACGTGCCTGGCTCGCCCGCTCGGAGCTGACATACGAAAGCCGTCGCGAGGAATTGCTCGCTCGCATTACGCGGGAACTCGAGCTGCCGTACCCGGGTACCGGCTTTGCCGCGCTGCGCATGTGGGGCCAGACAGGCGATCGTCCGACGAAGTGGATCGCCGCCGCCGATCCGGCGTACCTGGAACCGAGGCTCGATCATCTGTGTCTGCACGCGCTGCGGCGCACCGGCGTGCCTGCTGCAGAGCTACGGGCGCTTATCGACTATCTTCAGGAGACGTTGGCCGACGACAGGATGTACGGCTTCATGCGCCTGGGTAGCTACGGATACCTGAGTGCGGTGAACCCAATTGCTACCGCGACGGTTCCTGCATATGTCGTCGATCAGCAAAAACCAGACGGGTTCCTGCCGAGCGGAAAGGGCGCGGCGGAGCACCGCAAACTGATCGGAGAAATTGAAATGGCGCTGCACGAGCACGATGTGAACGAGGCCCGCGAGGAAGGCGGTCAGCCACCGATAAACTCGTTGTGGCTGTGGGGCGGCGGAAAGGCACCGGAGCAGGTCACGCGTGTGCAGCCGCCGCTGTTTTCGGATGACGCGCTGCTGGCCGGATACTGGTACTCGGGCACCGGTGTTGTCGAGCGCTGGCCGGGCGACATCGCGACATGCCTAGAAAAGTCCGTCGCGGGCTTCGTTGCGGAAACGCCGGAATTCGACGACTGTCCGGAGCTTCTCGAAAACTGTCTGCTAGAGCTTCGTAAAGCGCTCCAATCGCGGCGCTTGAGCAGTCTTACGCTGTTGTTTCGGGACGGTTTACGGGCCGACGTTCGTCGGTCTCAGGCGCTCAGGTTCTGGCGACGCGATGCGCACTTGCTTGACGGTAGCGCTGCGGAATGAAAGCGGCGCGACCGATCATCTGCAGAACGACACCGCCGCAGTCGGTTCTTGAAAGGTTTGGCGACATCGATCCGCTGCATGCCCGCCTGTTTGCGACGCGTGGCGTGCAGACATCCGCGGAACTGGACTACAGCCTGGCGCAGCTCGCGCCGCTGAGCGCGCTTGAAAACATCGACGCCGCCGCGAGTCTGGTGCTGTCGAAGCGCGAACAACGGATCGTTGTCGTCGGCGATTTCGATGTCGATGGTGCGACCAGTACGGCGCTCATGCTGCGGTGCTTACGCGCTTTCGGTTTCCGAGATGTCGAGTACCTGGTGCCGAACAGATTCGAGTATGGCTACGGTTTGACGCCTGAAATCGTCAAAGTCGCCGCGCAACGTTCACCGCAACTGCTGATCACCGTCGACAATGGTGTTTCGAGCATCGACGGCGTCGCGACCGCAAACGCGCTGGGAATTCCGGTGTTGGTTACGGACCACCATTTACCCGGCGAGGAGTTGCCGGCGGCGGCCGTGATCGTCAACCCGAATCTCAAGGGAAGCCGTTTTCCCAGCCGCAATCTCGCCGGCGTCGGCGTTGCGTTTTACCTGCTGGCCAGGCTGGGTCGCATGCTTGAGGACCAGGGAGAGAAGGGCGCTGCCAAAGTGCCGGCGCGTTATCTCGACCTGGTGGCCCTCGGTACCGTTGCCGATGTGGTGCCGCTGGATCACAACAACCGAATCCTCGTGCAACAGGGCCTGATGCGCATGCGGGCCGGTCGCGCGGTACCGGGCATCGAAGCGTTGCTAAAGCATTCCGGACGCACGCTGCAACGCTGCGTCAGCAGCGACCTTGGTTTTGCCGCGGGGCCGCGCATCAACGCGGCTGGACGCCTTGAGGATATTTCGATCGGTATCGAGTGTCTGTTGACCGATAGCGCTGAAACGGCGAGTGAATACGCGCGCGTGCTGGATCAGATCAACAGTGAACGCCGCGATATTGAGGCGACAATGCGCGAGCAGGCGTTCAGGTATGTCGATCAACTGGGCGAACAACGCTGGCCTGATTGCGTGTGCGTCTATAACGAGTCCTGGCATCAGGGTGTCGTCGGTCTGATCGCAGCGCGCGTTCGCGAGCGTTGTCATCGTCCGGTGATTGCGTTCGCGCGCGAGAATACGGATACGCTTAAAGGCTCCGGTCGTTCTATCCCCGGTGTGCACATTCGCGATCTGCTGGAGGCGATTTCAGCGACCAAACCCGGACTCATAGATAAGTTCGGCGGCCATGCCATGGCCGCGGGCCTGACGATCGCCGCCTCTGAGCTCGAGACTTTTAAGACAGCGGCGGCCAATCAGATGCGCCGCCTGTATCCGGATGCGGACTTCAGCGGTGCGATCGTTTCTGATGGCGCTCTTCCCGATACCGCCATCAGCCTGAGTTTTGCGCGTTCCTTGCGCGATGCCGGGCCCTGGGGCTCGGCTTTTCCTGAACCGATGTGGAGCGGTGAGTTTACTGTCGTCGAGCAGCGTACGGTCGGCGAGAATCACCTGAAACTGCGAGTCCGGCCGTCTGCCGGCGGTGCAATTGTCGATGCCATTGCATTCAATCAGGCGGGGCCGGCGTATCGCGGTGTCGTCCAGCTCGCCTACCGGCTCGATGTGAACGAATTCAGGGGAGTGGAAAACCCGCAGCTGGTGGTTGAGCAGATTGCGCCCTTACACGGCGCCGCCGCATGATAAGATCGCGCCTTTTTGCCGGGCGGCCATTCCCCGCGTCATTCTGAGAACGACAATGGAAACCAGTCAGATAAAGCAATCGATAAGCGACCTCACCGAACGCAGTGACGCGTTGAGGAGGTATCTTTGACTACGAGGCCAAGGCGGAACGCCTGACTGAAGTTGAGCGCGAGCTCGAACAACCCGACGTCTGGAGCGAGCCGGACAGAGCACAGGCACTTGGCCGGGAGCGCTCGCAACTCGAGCAGGTCGTTGCCGGGCTGGATGAGCTGACGACAGGGCTGGTCGATGCTGAGGGACTACTCGCGCTGGCCGTTGAAGAAGACGACAGCGAAACGGTCGGAGAAGTCGTGGCCGACCTTGAGAAATGCGAAAAAATTGTCGCGGGCCTCGAATTTCGCCGCATGTTCTCCGGTGAAATGGACGCCAACAACGCCTATCTCGATATTCAGTCCGGTGCCGGTGGCACCGAGGCTCAGGACTGGTCCGAGATGCTGTTACGTATGTATCTCCGCTGGGCCGAGGCGCACGATTTCAAGGCAGAAGTCATCGAGGCCTCGGCGGGCGACGTTGCCGGGATCAAGAGCGCGACGGTGCATATCGTCGGCGACTACGCCTATGGCTGGCTGCGCACCGAGACCGGCGTGCATCGCCTCGTCAGAAAGTCACCGTTCGACTCCGGTAATCGCCGCCACACGTCGTTCTCGTCCATTTTCGTGTCGCCGGAGGTCGATGACAACATCGATATCGAAATCGACCCGTCGGATCTGCGTATCGATGTCTATCGCGCCAGCGGCGCTGGCGGGCAGCATGTGAATCGCACGGAATCTGCCGTGCGTATTACGCATCTGCCGACCAACACGGTCGTGCAGTGTCAAAATGACCGTTCGCAGCACAAGAACAAGGCCACGGCGATGAACCAGTTGAAGGCGAAATTATACGAACTCGAGATGCAGGAGCGCCGGGCAGCGGCTTCGATCGTCGAGGAAAGCAAGGCCGATGTCGGCTGGGGAAGTCAGATTCGCTCCTATGTCCTTGATCAGAGCCGCATTAAGGATTTGCGTACCGGCGTCGAAACCGGTAACACTCAGGCCGTACTGGACGGTGGCCTGGATGCTTTTATCGAGGCGAGCTTGAAACAAGGACTGTAAACAGCTGTGAGTAACGACAACAAGAAGAACCCTGGGAATGTGGATGAGAACAAGCTGATCGCGGAACGGCGCGGCAAGCTCGATGCCCTGCGGGAAACAGGGAATGCCTATCCGAACGATTTTCGCCGCAATGCACTGGCCGGCCAGCTGCATCAGACGTTTGAAAAGCACGAAGATGAGCTGCTTAGAGAAGAGCACATCAATGTTTCGGTATCCGGACGCATGATGAGGAAGAATGTCATGGGTAAGGCCAGTTTCGTGGGCCTGCAGGATCGCTCGGGAGTCATTCAATTGCGCCTTGAGCGTGATCGGCTGCCGGAGGGCATTTATCAGGCCTTCAAGAAATGGGATGTCGGTGACATTGTTGCCGCGAGTGGGGAACTCTTCAGGACCAATAAGGGGGAACTAACCGTTCTTGCTGACGAGCTTCGGTTGCTAACGAAGTCCCTCCGGCCGTTGCCGGAAAAGTGGCACGGTCTGTCCGATCAGGAGACCCGCTATCGGCAACGCTACGTGGACCTGATCATCAGCGAAACCAGCCGCAGGGTTTTCGAGGTGCGCTCGCAGGTCACCACCTATATGCGGTCGTTCCTGGAAGCCGCCGATTTCCTCGAAGTCGAAACGCCGATGTTGCAGACGATGCCCGGTGGCGCGAATGCGCGGCCGTTCAAGACACACCACAACGCGCTCGATATGCAGCTCTATCTGCGCATCGCGCCCGAGCTGAACCTGAAGCGACTCATCGTCGGTGGCTTCGACCGCGTTTACGAAATCAACCGTAACTTTCGCAACGAAGGTGTTTCAACACAGCACAATCCCGAGTTTACGATGCTGGAGGCTTATCGTGCCTACGCGGACTACCGGGACTGGATGGACATGACCGAGGCCATGTTGCACGGCATGTCCGAAGCGGTTCTCGGTACGACGATTGTGAGCTACCAGGGAGAGGAGTTCGATTTCGGCAAGCCGTTCAGGCGCATGACGGTCGAGGAAGCGATCCAGACCTACAATCCGGAATTCGACATGTCGAAGGTCCGCGATCGTGACTACCTGGTTGCATACTGCGAAAAAATCGGTGTTCCGGTACAGGATAACTACGGCGCCGGTAAGCTGCAGATCGAGATATTCGACGCGACGGGTGAGAAGAACCTGCGCGAGCCGACATTTATTACGCAGTACCCAACCGAGGTTTCGCCGCTATCGCGAAAGAACGACGACGATCCCTTCGTTGCTGATCGCTTTGAGTTCTTCGTCGCGGGGCGTGAGATCGCCAATGGATTCTCCGAGCTCAACGACCCGGAAGACCAGGCAGCGCGTTTTCGTGCCCAGGTCGAGAACAAGGCCGCCGGCGACGACGAGGCGATGGCTTATGATCACGACTACATCCGGGCACTGGAATACGGCATGCCGCCGACGACGGGTATTGGTATCGGTGTTGACCGGCTGGTCATGCTGTTGACCGACTCGGCTTCGATACGCGACGTTTTGCTGTTCCCGCACATGCGACCGGAAGTATTCGACTAGTCACCGAAAGGCACGGAGACGCGTTTGGCAGATCTGATTTCATCCATGATTCGCGCTCAGTACTATTTTCGACAGTCCGATCAGGGTTTGCTGGCGTGGGATGTTCGCCGGCTTATCGAGTTGAGTCGCAACTTTCCCGTTGAGCAAATCGAACTCTCCGATATTGATGAACTGGAAGAGACTCACTGGTACGAGCACGAAGGGGGTTCACCGACCTGCCGTTCGTTGTTACAACACATGAAACTAATCGACGAAGCAGATCTTAGCTACCCAATTATTCTCGATCGTGACGGAAGAGTGATGGATGGAATGCACCGTGTGTGCAGAGCGGTTCGGGAAGGCGTTGACAGGATACCGGCTGTTCGTTTCGCAATTAACCCCGAGCCTGACTTTGTGGGTTGTGATCCTGGCGATTTGCCCTACGATAACGGTTATTGAAGTATCGACGCAGAATACGCAACAGCTTCTTGGAGTCGCCCTTCAGGATCATATAGTATCCGTAGACCGTCGTTGATTACGCGTGCGGTGCTGCGATCAATCGGGAGTTCCATCCAAGCCTCAGCCGTAACGCCGAACTCAGCTTCGGTCGCACCGTAGAAGACCCTGATGGATTGCACAAGATTGTAGTCTTCCACAGGCCCGGCTACCCGCGCATCGGAACCGAAATTCTTTATCCACGAGCGTTCCTCCAGAAGCGCACCGGTATCGGAGCAAACGAGACAGAAATCTATATCTGAATCAGGCCGGGCCTCTCCGCGTGCATGGGAACCACACACGCCCGCGGCAATTACGCGATCATCGCTTTGAGCCCAAGTTGCTACTTTGTTTATGAGTTCGTCTGCGTGCATGGGTACTTTGAGTTCAGCGATCATCGCTTTTCGGCTAGCGCCTGCCCTGGGTCGATAGTCGTCATTTTACCTCATCCGGTTCGAACCACTCGAACGAGCCAAATTGATGTTCAGGTGGCTTGTCCGACGCGATGAGCTGATCAAACACCCATCGGTCGACTCGGGCGACTGGGCTTGAGATAGAATGATCTAGCTCATGTTTGGTCGTCGAGCCGTTTTAGAAACGCGTTTACCTGGATCGTACGGCTCTTTTCGATCAGCGCGCGGAGAGACGTCTTTTGCGCCAGGCGCCTCTTCGAAGTAGAACCGGGAAAACGGGTCCTCCTCGGCAAGGTTCTTCTCCAGCGACTGAGACCTGCCGCCCCAGACTGAAGAAAGCACCGGCCAGCGTCCGGTTTCTTCGACAAGCTCTCTCAAGGTTCGCCACGCGGCAATGATGTCCGCAGTTTCGATTTTCTATCGACAAGATGCGCTACTTCCTCAGGTCTTGCATCCACCAATGCTGAATTCGGGAGCCACACGAACATCGGTCGTCTCACCAGCAATATTCCATCTCGAAATAGCACCGCTTTCCGGAACTCAGGCCACTCCACCAGATCAGGCCATGGATAGGGGCTTGGCGGACGGGGACCTGCTACGTGGAGCCCATCGGTAGAAAGAGTGTAAGTCGACTGCTTGCGCATGTGCGAAGCGTACCCAAGGTCAGAGAAGAGAGACTTTCTTGTTGCGAAGCGAATAAAGAACAGCCCTATGGCGACCGTTATGGCCACCGTAACAGCGAAAAAGAGGCCGCTTGTTCCAAGCGGAGCGAACAGCCATGTTGCTGCAAAGACCAAAACCAGGATTACCGGTATCGATTTAACGCCTGGAATTGCCGGCTCCTGCTGCAAGTACCGGTCGATCATCGTGTTGATGTACGTGTAGTCGAATTCGATTTCGTAGACAAACTTGTTATCGGCTGCGGACAATTCGCGATTAACCGCGACGTGTTCTGCGTACCTCCTATTCTCACGTTGCCAAAGGTAGAGCATCAACGGAAACAGCACGCATGGCGCTGCGGCTATACCGACAAAAAACCACATCCAGCCTGTAGCACCGCTTTCCCAATCTCTCGCATAGAATGCCAGCGCCCCGAATATCGTCAGCCAACAAACCACGAGTGTAAGAGTTCCTAAGGCCTGACTCAGGGTGACAGACTGCCTTGCTGACTCCTCTGTGTCGGGCTCCTTCATTGGGTCGACAAAGATCTGAACCAAGCGCCCAATGCGTGACATGAGGATCAGGCCAACGAAGAAACCCGGCAAGGAAAGGAGTGGGTAGGTCCAGTTAGACAATTCTTGGTAAGTCCCGATTCTCAGAAGCTCGTGAGAGGCTCGTATGGATCAGCAGCATTCGCCCGACAGTTTAACATCCGACTGGTAGCTCGCTGGCCTGCGCTCACCATAGCGGACGAGCAAAGCGGCGCGCGGACTGTATTGTTAGAAGCTTAGGAATCGTTTCGATTGACCACCAACGAAAGGAAGAAGGACGAACAGCGGATCGTCAAATAGGCAAAAACCGCACTGAGCGGAATTGCGGCCGGTAGAATCTCGCCAACATGATAGTCGCAGTACTCCAGAGTGGGCCTTACAGAGCAAGGTGCTTGCGCGACAGTGAATCCCACGTAGATTCCAAATAGCGTGCTGCCGAAAGTTGTAGTAGCGCGCAGTAGGGCGTTCGGTCTGTTCGCGGTCTTCATCGAAGAAATCGAGACTCCCTGGTTATCGTCCGAAATGCGATCGGTCGCTTTTGCTTAGCAACAACCTCTCAACAGCTTATCATATGGGTGTCTGCTTACGGCAAGAAGCAGTTATTCGCATCTCTTGTTGGTGCTGGTAGTGAGGTCGATGTCTTTGCTATGTGCAACCCCAATGTACATGCTGTCCCGATTCCAGAATATTCGTCCAAAGACAATCCCCAGTACCAGGAACAAAAGTCCAAAGGCGAGAACGCCGAACTTTCGAACAAGAATGTTCCACTTTTCGTTGACGTAAGCTTCCAGATCCGTGCCGGAACGGGGTAACGCGTATATCACATCGACGCTCTCGTTGACTTTGTATCTGGGAGGGTTCGACGATGATCGCGATACGAAAACCTGACTGTTTCCGTTGACATCGACGAACTGGATGACGGGGCCTGATTTGCCATCCGATTTGCGATTCATGTCAACGACGATACCCGCTGTGGAGAAGGATGCATTCTGGAACTTGTCCATGTCGAAATAGAAGTAGATGCCGGCTACGGTCAGGACGAAGCCAACCACGGTCATGACGGTAAAGTTGATTCTGTTTTTGAGCTTACTCAATGCCGGGGTTCGAAAATTCAGTGCAGCGCAGCCAGGATCTGACGGATCGAGTCAGCCCCGTCGCGCCGCTCAATTTAAGTTCGCCGGACTTCAGGGCGCTCGTATAGGTTCGATGTCCCAACCAGACATCGGTCATGGTCTTCAGTGTTGACGCGAAGTACACATCCACTTCTCGACCAGGATCTTTGACACATACGTCGACCCTTTCGCCTTCTACCACTAACCACCAAAGACGCTGTTTCTTCAGGTCGCCAAACGCGAACCGGATGACTGTTGTTGATCCGGGCAACTTGTCGACCGCGATGCTGCGTTCCATGTAGAGCATGAGAAGATCAACGTCGTAGTCTTCATCGACAAGGTTTTCCTTGGCCCAGCGCATACCCCAGACACCAATCTGTCGTAGTACCGGCAGTAACTCCTTGCACGCAGCCGTTGGGAAATACTCGTAACCACGTTGTCCGGAAATCTTGCGGCGGACCACGAGACCATGGTCGACCAAGGTACCCAGGCGCGCGGTGAGCAGCGCGGGAGAAATGCTGCCAAGCCCGCGCGTCAGCTGGTTGAAACGGCTTGCCCCCATCAGCAACTCGCGGATGATCAGTAGTGTCCACTTTTCGCCGACGACTTCGGTGGCTTTGGCGATGGGGCAAAACTGACCGTACTGCATTCGACGTCCATGAAAATCCAGTTGAGTTGCCAGAATAGTTGGGAAACGTCCTAACTTCAAATTATGTAGTTACTTGCTACACATTTCGAACTATCGAAGGTCGGCGCTGCTGCTTATGCTGGTTTCATGATGGCTAAACAGGGAAACATGATGACGACTTTCGATATTCAAACACGCAAGAGCGCGTCGCGGGGCGCGCGAGAAATCCTCGCCGAGATTGAGGATACGGCCGGTTTCATACCGAACGTTTTTGGTCTCATTGCCAATTCACCAAACGCCCTGGCCGCCGCCCATGCGATGAACACGTTCTTCAGGAAGTCATCCTTTACCGAACAGGAGCAAGAGGTGATTGCGTTGGCTACAAGTGTCCAGAATCAGTGCGCTTATTGTGTTGCCGGACATACAACATTCGCGCTTGCGGTCGGTATTGCCCCTTCGGTTGTCGCCGATGTACGACGGAATACAGCGACGACGGACAGAAGTACAGAGGCGCTGCGTCACTTCGTGTCATGCGTGGTACGGGAGCGGGGCGCGGTATCTCGACAGGAGCTCGCCAGTTTCATCGCAGGCGGGTTTACTTTGAGTCAGGTATTTGAGTTGTTAATCGGAGTGGCGACGAAGACAGTTACCAACTTCGCCAGCAAGATCGCGGGTATTCCTGTCGACGAGGCGTTCGCTGCGCACGTGTGGTCAGCGGAGGTAGATAGTGCCGAGGGATATTTGCCGGGTCATATGCAACAACCCATGACGGTCGCGGGGGAGTAGTATGACTATTGACGTATCACGGCGCCGCTTCGTTGCGGGAGCAGCAGCTGCCGGAGTGATGTCGGCCGGGGTCGGCTCTGCAATGGAACGAGTTGACGGTGATTATTCGCCGTCACAGCAGACGACTAATCTACTGAATCTGCTCGGCATACGATATCCGATCATCCAGGCGCCAACCGGCGGGGTTGTGGGCAGCGAGCTGACGGCAGCGGTTGCAAACAGCGGCGCGTTGGGTGCATTGCCGCTGAGCTGGTCTTCGCCAGCACAGGCTGCTAAATCGATCGAATCGGTACGAGAGAAGACAAGCGCCCCGTTTTTCGTAAATTTCGTTCTCACGTTCGAACCGGCGGCATTACGGTCGGCCCTGGACAGCGATGCGAAAATCGTTCAGTTTTCCTGGGGTATGCCCGATCAGAAAATGACGGACGCGATTCGATCGAAGGACGGTGTTTTGGGAATACAGGTCACCAGCAAAGAAAGTGCAGAGACAGCCCTTGCGATCGGCGCAGACTACCTGGTTTGCCAGGGCATTGAAGCCGGGGGCCATGTACATGCGAGCAAGCCACTGGCGCGCGCGTTGGAGGAGGTTGTTGCGATTGCCGGCGATGTGCCGGTAGTCGCCTCTGGCGGCATTGCTACGGGCGAAAAGATGCGCGAGTGCGTGCGCAGGGGTGCTGCCGGTGTTGTAATGGGATCTCGATTCGTTGCGAGTAGAGAAAGTGCTGCTCACGATGACTACAAACGCGCGCTGGTCTCCGCGCATTCGGGCGATACGGTGATGACGACCTGCATGAATAAAGGCTGGGACAATGCGACTCACCGAATCTTGAGAAACAGCACGTTCAGGATGTGGGAGTCTGTCGGCTGTCCCGCACCCGGGAAGCGGCCCGGTGAGAAGGACATCGTCTCGAGATTTGGCGCTGAACAGCAATCGGGTGTTGAACGCTACAGCATCAATTCACCCGGTTCGTACTACACGGGTGATATCGAGGCAATGGCTGCCTATGCCGGGATGGGGGTCGATTCTATCTCTGATGTCCCGGGTGCGGGTCAAATCGTTGCGCGCGTTTGGCGGGAATTTCTACAGGCCGAGTGAGCTGATTCCGAGATTGGAAAAACTGAACTGATGTGATGTCCGAGACCGTTTTCAATTAACAGCCAACGGGGTGAGCAGCGGTGAACAAGAAGTCGATACGACCGTCAATAGTACTTTTCGTTGCCGCGTTTTCGTTATCGCAGCTGTGACGACGCAACCCACATCTCCCTCCTACGAGGATATATGGCGGAAATACGATTCGGCAGAACGTCGCCTAAGTGCGCCGCTGAGTGCACGGATGCTTGGGCTGGGAAAGGTCCAGGCGGGTAATCGGATCCTGGACATTGCGACTGGCAGAGGCGAACCGGCAATTTCAGCAGCAACTCGCGCGGCGCCGAGGGGAACGGTACTCGGGATCGATAGTGACGAGTCGGTGCTGCGGCTCGCGAGAGAGCGAACTGAGCGTGAGGGAGTGACAAATCTTGAACTGGCGGTCTCAAACGCAGAATCTTTGCAAGGTATACCGCAAGCCTCATTTGATGTTGTTCTTGCCCGTTGGGGACTGATGTATTTCCAGAATCCTGTAGCGGCACTTTGCGCCGCTCGAAGGGTCCTGAAGCCCGGCGGATTGCTGGTTGTCGCCGTATGGGTGGAGCCGCCACGAGCTTCGTTTTTCGAACTCCCCAGAGCCATTCTGTCGGGATTGACGAAAATACCCGCTGTTGATGGCGATTCACCCGGCACATTCTATTATGCGGATTCGGGCCGGCTGTCTCGCGACCTGGAGTCAGCCGGGTTTGATATTCAGCATTCAGAGGCTATTGCCGTTGACGTCATGGAAGCCGTGGCTTCGTAACTGTGGGCGAGTGCTTCTGGCTCTCTCACCGCGCGATCAGGTTGATTCTATCTCGTAGGGCAGGGATCGCAGCTGCAGCCGGATATCATCTACCGATAATTGCTGGTTCGATTTAGCGATCGGAATTACGGCCAGCAGTTCGCGGCCGGCAACATTCAGTATGTCGCCGATATCGCGTTCGCCGTCGCTGATTTTGTCACCGACCTGGACGCTGCCATCGCTCTCAAACCGCAGCATGCGTCTTTTGCTTGCCCCCTTGTAATGCGTCCTCGCGACGATTTCCTGGCCCGTATAGCAGCCCTTGTCGAGGCTGACCGCGTCGAGCCGGTCCAGATTGAGCATGTGTGGCGTGAACTTCTCGGTCTGCTCCGGTCCGATCCAGGGAATGCCCTGTTCGATCAGGGCTGCCGGGTCGACATCGCCGGTTTCGGCGAGTACTTCAAATTCGACTTTGGAGCGAAATCGAAACATCGTCAGCCGCTGGACGATCGCGTCAGCCAGTGTCGACGGAACACTGAGGGCATACTCGGCGGGCGCCCCGCTGACGGTCAGCAGGCAGATAACCCGGCCTTTGGGGTTGCACCAGGCGCATAACAGGCTTTCCTCTGCTGCCAGTCTGAGCAGATCATTGCTCAACTGGCCCTGCAGAAACTCGAAAGCGTCGGGTCCGGAAACCATGAGTGTCGATAGCTTGTGCATGAGTCTCTATTCTTGTGTAACGGCTGCTGCAGGTATCGCCTGCCTCTGGCATACTCGCGCCATGACTGCAGACGATCCCAAAGATGTGGCCGATTCCGAACAATCCAAGCCTGATGATACCCCGGAGCCAGCCGAGACGCGGCCAAAAGAAATCGGTGGTCGCGGCGGGCTGGATCCGACCCGCTACGGCGACTGGGAAAAAGCGGGACGCTGCGTCGATTTTTAGGGATAATACTGCCGTCGGTTTCGACATGTTTCGTCAATAAGAAGAGTATTCATGAGCAATTATTCATGAGCAATCCACAGCGGCCGCTTTCGCCGCATCTGTCGATTTATCGCTGGCCCATCACCATGATGACGTCGATTCTTCACCGGGTAACCGGATTGGGGTTGAGCGTCGGTTTTATCGTTTTATGCGTATGGTTGTTCGATGCGGCATCCGGTCCTGGGCCCTATCGCCTGTTCACGACGGCTTTCGGCTCCATCATCGGCAAGATCCTGTTGGTCGGCTGGAGTTTCGCGTTTTTCTACCACCTGTCGAACGGCATTCGTCACCTGGTCTGGGATGCCGGACGAGGTTTTGAAAAGGCCACCGCGAACGCATCGGCCTGGTTTGTTCTGATCCTGGCGACGTTGCTCACCGCAGTTTTCTGGTGGATACGGTCATGAGCTTACGGACACCTTTGAACAGGGTATTGGGGCTTGGGTCGGCGAAGGACGGCACCAGCCATTTCTGGGGCCAACGGGTATCGGGTATCGCGCTCGCCGTGCTGGGACTCTGGTTCGCCTGTGCCCTGGCAACGATGCCAGGGTTTGCATACGCCGACGCGCTCGCTTTCATCGGCGCGCCGCTAAACGGCGTTTTGCTGCTCCTGCTGAGCGTAACGATGGCGTATCACTCCTACCTGGGCGTGCAGGTTGTCATCGAAGACTACGTCCACGGACACGGACTGAAATTGTCGGCACTTATCGTTTCCCGTTTTGCACACAGCCTTTTGGCCGTGGCGGCAATCTACGCAATTTTGAAGATCGGACTCGGCGCATGAGCGACTACGAATTTATTGATCACAGCTACGACGTCGTCGTCATCGGTGCCGGCGGTGCCGGACTGCGGGCGACCTTCGGTCTGGCCGAGGCAGGCTTCAAGACCGCCTGTGTGACGAAGGTTTTTCCGACGCGTAGTCACACCGTTGCGGCGCAGGGTGGCATAAGCGCGGCCCTGGGTAACATGGGTGAGGACGACTGGCGCTGGCATATGTACGACACCGTCAAAGGTTCCGACTGGCTCGGCGACCAGGACGCTATTGAGTACATGTGTAAAGAAGCGCCCGATGCTGTCATTGAACTCGAACATTACGGTGTGCCGTTTTCGCGCACCGAAGACGGCCGGATTTATCAACGGCCGTTTGGCGGCATGACGACGCGCTTTGGCGAGGGCACAGCGCAGCGTACCTGCGCCGCCGCCGACCGTACCGGTCATGCCATGCTGCATACCCTGTATCAGCAATCGCTGAAGCACGACGCAGAATTTTTCATTGAGTATTTCGCCGTCGATCTGATCATGGAAGACGGCGCGTGCCGCGGAGTGGTCGCCATCGACCTGGCGACGGGTCGTCTGCACCGCTTCCGTTCGCATCAGGTGATCCTGGCGACGGGTGGTTACGGTCGCTCGTATTTCTCCTGTACCTCGGCTCACACCTGTACAGGCGATGGCAGTGCGATGGTTCTGCGCGCCGGCTTGCCGGTTCAGGATATGGAGTTCGTGCAGTTTCACCCGACGGGCATCTACGGGGCCGGTTGCCTGATTACCGAGGGCGTGCGCGGCGAGGGTGGTTACCTGACAAACTCGGAAGGTGAGCGTTTTATGGAGCGCTACGCGCCGAACGCCAAGGACCTGGCGTCGCGTGACGTCGTGAGTCGTTCTATGACGATCGAGATCGGAGAGGGCCGTGGTGTCGGGGCAGAGTCCGATCATATTCACCTGCATCTGGAACATCTCGGTTCGGAGGTTATTGAAGAGCGCCTTCCGGGTATCGCCGAGTCGGCGCGAATCTTCGCCGGCGTCGATGTCACCAGGGAACCCATCCCGGTATTGCCGACGGTGCACTACAACATGGGCGGTGTGCCGGCAAACTTCAACGGCCAGGTAGTGACGAAGACTGGCGACGACCCCGAGGCCGTCGTTCCGGGCTTGATGGCCGTCGGTGAGGCCGCCTGCGTTTCGGTGCACGGTGCAAACAGGCTGGGCTCGAATTCACTGCTGGATCTGGTTGTTTTCGGTCGCGCCGCCGCGCATTTTTGTGCGCAGGAAATGACCCCGGGTGAGCGCCACAAACCCCTGGCAGTCGATGCCGGGCAGGACAGCGTCGCGCGTATCGACAAGTTGCGAAACGCCAGTGGCGGTCGGCCGACCGCAGAAATCCGCCTTGAAATGCAGAAAGTCATGCAAACGCATGCCGCTGTGTTTCGTACCGGAGAGACCCTCAACGCAGGTGTAGAACTCTTGCGCAAGACATTTGCAAGTTTTGACGACGTCAGCGTTACGGACCGATCGATGATCTGGAACACGGATCTGGTTGAAACAATGGAGCTCGAAAACCTGCTGTTGAATGCCGCAGCGACGATCGAGTCAGCAGCGAACCGCCTCGAGAGTCGCGGTGCGCATGCGCGTGAAGACTACCCGGATCGGGACGACGAAAACTGGATGAAACACACGTTGGCCTGGGTCGACCATCGTGGTCAGGTCAGCTTCGATTACAGACCGGTGCATCAGAATACGCTGACCGACGAGGTTGAATACATTGAGCCGAAAGCTCGTGTTTACTAGGGACTTAAATCGTGGCTGAATTCAGGCTTCCAAAAAACTCGCGGATCACCAAGGGCCGGCATTTTGCGGCGGCGAGCGGTGTAACAAACGTCAGACAGATAGCCGTCTATCGATACGACCCCGTCAGCGGCGACAATCCGCGCATGGATACCTACGATGTCGACATGGACAGTTGCGGGCCCATGGTTCTCGACGCGCTGATCAAGGTCAAGAACGAAATCGACCCGACGCTGACCTTCAGACGTTCGTGCCGGGAAGGTATCTGTGGTTCCTGTGCAATGAACATTGACGGTGGCAATACGCTGGCCTGTACGCGCGCTATTGACGATGTCAAAGGCAGCATCAAGATCTATCCACTGCCGCATATGCCGGTCGTCAAAGACCTGGTGCCGGATCTAACGAACTTCTATGCGCAGTACGCGTCCATCAAGCCCTGGTTGCAAACACGTACTCCGCCGCCGCCCGATCGGGAACGCCTGCAGAGCAAAGACGATCAGGAGCTCATCAATGAACCGGCGGCCTGCATACTCTGTGCCTGTTGCTCCACCAGCTGTCCGAGCTATTGGTGGAACAGCGACCGCTACCTCGGGCCGGCTGCGCTGCTGGCGTCCTATCGCTGGCTGGTTGACAGCCGTGACGAGGCCACTGGCGAGCGCCTCGATGAGCTCGAAGACCCGTTCCGGCTGTATCGCTGTCACACCATCATGAACTGCACGCAGACCTGCCCGAAGGGCCTCAATCCGGCCCAGGCCATTGCGGAAACCAAGAAGATGCTGGTCGAACGCAAATTCTAGCTGGCAGACGTTCTTTTGACCGAATCATCCCGACTTCGCTGGCAGTGCCGGCGCGGCATGCGCGAACTCGACGAATTGCTGATTCGCTACCTCGATTCGCGCTATGCGGCGGCTGGCGATGACGAAAAAGCGGCATTCGAGGCACTTTTACAGCTGTCCGACCCGGAGTTAAACGGCTATCTCTTGCAGCGGCAAACGCCCTCGTCGGAGCCTATCGCCGGTGTCATCGAATTCATACTCGGCCTGCCTCACGCCTGACCCATGGCTACGCATACTCGTGCTGACGTCGGGTCGCGGCCTGCTTGCCGGCGGCCTGGTCCTGATTCTGATTTTGCCGCTGGATGCTGCAATCCGCGCACTGGCCTGCCTGTTCTGGGGCTTCTCCGGCCAGTCTGAACTGCGCGCGCTACGTCGCGGCTACAGGGCCTGCAGCGCCATTCGCGTGACCGTGGGTGGCGAGCTTATGCTCCGCAATTATGAGCGCGAGTGGCGGCCCGCCACACTCCTGGCCGGCAGTGTAGTGCTGCGGAATCTGGCCTGGTTGCGCCTCAGCACGGCCTCCGGTGTACGTTATGCGGAGTGTTTGCGTGGTGATGCGCGCAAAAGCGAGGACTGGCGCCGTCTGCAAGTGATATGGCGGCACATTGGTACGGGCCGGTGAAGCTGCTAACATGCGGCGGCTACAATGAAAAACCGCGATGAGAGCAGGGTTGAAGCGCGAGCGGCCGACCGTACAGGGACAGGTGTCACAGAACAAAGATGAATAAGGCGCAAATCCGAGAACTAAACGCTCTGCGGGGGGTCTATCCGGGTGTTGAATGGCTGTATGGCAGCTCCCAGGGAAGTTGCTGAATGTCCAACCAGGCATCCGACAAGAAACTGGTCAAACGGGTCCAGAAAGGCGACAAGGGCGCGTTTGATCTGCTGGTACTGAAGTACCAGCATAAGATCGTGAACCTAGTGATGCGCTATGTGCGTGACCCGGAGCTGGCGCTGGATATCGCCCAGGAGGCGTTTATCAAGGCGTACCGGGCGTTGCCGCGGTTTCGTGGCGATAGTGCGTTTTATACTTGGATGTATCGGATAGCGGTGAACACGGCAAAAAACCATCTTGCGGCGCAGCGGCGACGACCGATGGATGTAGAACTCGACTTGCAGGATCCGGAACAATACGACCTGCACGCCAGGCTCAAGGAGACGGATACGCCTGAAGGGGTAACGCTCACTAATGAACTCAAGGAGACCGTCGAGCGGGCGATCGCAGCGTTGCCGGAGGATTTGCGTACCGCAATTGTTCTTCGCGAGTTGGAAGGGATGAGTTACGAGGAGATTGCGCAGACGATGGAGTGTCCCGTCGGCACGGTCAGATCGAGGATTTTCAGGGCACGCGATGCGATCGGTAAGAAAGTCGGATCGCTGATACGCTAAGGAGGCCGGAGGCCTCTAACGGGTGAAGTATGAATGATGCAATAAAAACGCAGCTTTCCGCGTTTGTGGACGGTGAGCTGTCAGAAAATGAAGCCGATCTTCTGCTCCGGCGAATGGGGCAGGACATTGAGCTGCGTCAGGACGTCGCTGAGTATCTGGCAATCGGGAGATTAATGCGCGCAGAACCCGGACCTGCTGCTGCCGACCGCTTGCATGAGCGCGTGGCGGCGGAGATTGATGAGCGACCCGCTGACGAAGAGGAGTCGGTGGATATCGCTACGGCAAAAAGGGCGATACGACCACTGGCCGGACTCGCAATAGCGGCCAGTGTGGCGCTGGTTGCGATTTTTTCCCTGCAGCAGACCGGTGGCGTTGATGAAGTGTCGTCGGAGAACCCGGTTCCGATGGTAAGCGACATGGCTCGCAATGGAGTCCCGAGCATCGATGCTCAGCAGGAGAGGCAGCGACAGTATTTCCTCAATCACGCTGAAACATCCTCTCAACTCGGCGCCAACGGGATGAATTCGCGTGTCGTGACGCTGAGATTTAGCGAGGAACTCGCAGAGGAACCCGGCGCGGAAGAAGCAGCTTCGCAAACAGATGAAGCCGACGATACCGACGCACTCAGCGCCCAGCCATAATGCGCCGCTTGCAGCCACGATGTTTCCTGAGACCCGTCATCGCCGGGACAGCACTGCTGCTCAGTACCCAGGTGCTCGCGGATCGCACGCCACTGGACTGGCTGAACAGCATGGGCGCGGCCGTACAGTCGAGCAGCTATGAAGGCACCGTTATCCGCATCAAAGATGGCGAGGTTGAGGCCTTAAAGGTCATACACACGGTGACGGACGGCGTCATTTTCGAAAAAGTCGTCGCGCAGGAAGGCAGCGGGCTGGAGATCATTCGCAACGGTAATGAGGTACACCGCATTCTTCCGGACAGAAAATCCGTGCTGGTTGAAGAGTGGGACGATCAGTCAACCCTGTTTTCAACGCTGCCAACGAGCGATATTCGCTTTGGCAACGAATACGACGTCGCGGTTGTCCGCGAGGAGAGAATCGCCGGACGGGAAGCCATCATGCTCGCGATCCGGCCCCACGACGAGTATCGCTACGGACATCGGCTCTGGCTCGATACGCAAACCAGTTTTCCGTTGCAGACGCAGCTCATCAGTGATGAGGGTCAGGTGATCGAACAGGTCAAGTTTGCCGACATCGTTCTGAATCAGGAAATTCAGGCGAGCGCGCTGGCGCCGTCCTACAGCACCGAACAATTCACCTGGTTTCGCCAGCCATCCGCGCATCAGGGTGCCACGGTCGAGACGCCGTGGAGTAGCGATGAATTGCCCGCCGGGTTCCGCGCCGTATCGACTCATGAGGAATCTATGGTCGGTAGCGAAGAGGATGTAACGCATATTTTATACAGCGACGGTCTCGCCAACGTTTCCGTGTTTATCGCGAGGCTCAGCGGCGATATGGTCGACGGCCCGGCCCGGGTGGGCGGATTTAACTCCTACTGCGTTGCCAACGGCGGTCACGAAATTATGGTGATTGGCGAGGTTCCGGCGATCACCGTCAGGCAGATCGCCACGACCATGCAGCGCCGCTAAGCCAGTTTCACTGAGTCATCACTCCGGGACGATTCGTCCTGTAAACTGCCTGCATGCGAAACCCACAAGGTCGAATAGTCTCTATCGACGGTGACGGCGGAAATGTTGTCGTTGAGATCCAGCCTGGTATTGCCTGCGAACGCTGTGCATCAGGAAAAGGCTGCGGCGCCGGCCTGCTCGGTCGCAGCCCTGGTGAGCGGCGGGTCTCTGCAACTGTTGCAGCCAGCCTCGATCTGCACCGTGGTGACGACGTCATTGTCGCTCTGCAGCCGAGAAACCTGCTGCGGGCTGCCTTCATCGTTTACGGCTATCCGTTGCTCGGCGCGATTACGGCCGCGATCGCTGCTTCTATTATGAATTTCGGCGATGGTGCCGCTGCTGCAGTCGCGCTCACCGGTGTTGCAGGCGGCTTCGGCATTGCCCGGCTACGCCTGCGAGCGGCTCGTTGCCTGCGCGACTTTGTGCCGACGGTAGTCGAAAAGAGGTCAGTGGGCGACGTATGGAGTTGATTGAATTCTATACGCGCAGAGGCTGTCATCTCTGCGAAGACATGCTGGAGGAATTGCTGCCGATGTTGCGTGGGAGAGCGGAACTCGAAACAAGGGACATCGACACGCGGCCCGATTGGCGTCTGAAATACGATACCCGGGTGCCCGTGCTTGAATATCGTAGCAAGGTCGTCAGTGAGTACCCGCTCGATCGTGACGCCATCCGGTCGATACTGACCGGTTTACCGAAAAACACCGAATAACATGCGAAATTCGCGTCTCGAAATCGGTATACTTCGCCGCTGCATTGGGCTGGCCAACGCACCGGTCACCGCCGACAAGTTCCTATCATGAAGCATATTCGCAACTTTTCCATCATCGCTCATATCGACCACGGCAAGTCGACGCTGGCGGATCGTTTTATCCACCATTGTGGCGGTTTGAGCGACCGTGAAATGGAGGAACAGGTACTTGATTCGATGGACCTGGAGCGCGAACGGGGCATCACAATCAAGGCGCAAAGCGTTTCTCTCGATTACGAGAGCGAGTCGGGCGAGGTTTACCAACTCAATTTCATCGACACGCCGGGCCACGTCGATTTTTCCTACGAGGTTTCTCGCTCTCTCGCTGCCTGCGAGGGGGCGCTGCTGGTCGTGGACGCGGCGCAGGGCGTTGAAGCACAAAGTGTCGCGAACTGTTTCACCGCGATAGAGCAGGGGCTCGAAGTACTGCCGGTACTCAACAAAATCGATCTTCCGGCCGCCGATCCCGAAAAAGTCGTTTCCGAAATCGAGGATATTATCGGGATCGATGCGCAGGATGCCATGCAGGTCAGCGCCAAGACGGGCCTCGGTGTTCCTGCGCTGCTGGAACAACTGGTCGAAGTCATACCGCCGCCGCAGGGCAATCCGGATGGCGCATTGCAAGCGTTGATCATCGATTCCTGGTTCGATAACTACGTTGGCGTTGTATCACTGGTACGCGTTGTCAACGGCAGCCTTGGCAAACGCAGCAAGATGACCGTCATGTCGACCGGTATCAGCTACACCGCGGACCGTGTCGGTGTGTTTACGCCAAAAATGGAAGACCGGCCGGCGCTGAATACTGGCGAGGTGGGTTACGTGATCGCCGGTATCAAGGATATTTACGGCGCACCGGTGGGTGATACGCTGACCGCCACTCACCGGCCCTGCGAGTCACCTCTGCCGGGATTCAAGCAGGTACAGCCACGAGTGTTTGCCGGACTGTTTCCAATCAGTTCCGATGACTATGAGGGGTTTCGTGAGGCGTTGCAGAAACTGCGCCTCAACGACGCGGCTTTGCATTTTGAACCGGAGTCCTCGGCGGCTCTGGGCTTCGGTTTTCGCTGCGGATTCCTCGGCATGTTACACATGGAGATTGTGCAGGAACGCATCGAGCGTGAGTATGACATTGATCTCATTACCACCGCGCCAACGGTAATTTTCGAAGTACTGACGAACTCTGGCGAGATATTGCATGTAGACAATCCGTCGAAACTGCCACCGCCCAACGATATAGCCGAGCTTCGCGAACCGATCATTTCAGCGAATGTGCTGGTGCCGGAAAAGTATGTCGGCGCCGTGATAAAACTCTGTATCGACAAGCGCGGTGTACAGAAACAGATGCGCTACCTCGGTGGACAGGTATCACTGGAATATGAGATTCCGTTGGCGGAGGTTGTGCTGGACTTTTTCGACCGCCTGAAATCGGTGAGTCGCGGTTTCGCGTCTTTCGACTATCATTTCGTGCGCTTTCAGGAGGCGCAATTGGTGCGTCTGGATGTGCTGATCAACAAGGATCGGGTCGACGAACTCTCAATCATTGTGCACCGCGAAAACGTCAAGAGCCGTGGCCGCGATCTCGTCGAGAAGATGCGCGAGCTGATTCCGCGGCAGATGTTCGATGTTGCCATTCAGGCTGCGATCGGCAGCCAGGTCATCGCCCGCAGCAACGTGAAGGCACTGCGTAAGAATGTGACGGCAAAGTGCTATGGCGGCGACGTGTCGCGAAAGCGAAAGCTGCTGGAAAAGCAAAAAGCTGGCAAGAAGCGAATGAAACAGGTAGGTTCCGTCGAAATTCCACAGGAAGCGTTTCTTGCTGTGTTACGTGTTGAAAAGTGAGTAAGCATATTGAGTATTAACCTCGCGTTGATTCTGACGATACTGACATTGGTCTCCGGTGTAGTGATCGCGCTGGACAAGCTTAAGTGGAAGACGGCGGAACAGGACAGCCGTACGGTACCCGGCGCGCTAACGACCCTGGTCGAGTATTCACGTTCTTTTTTTCCAGTGCTGATATTTGTATTGCTTATCCGGTCCTTCGTATTCGAGCCGTTTAGAATTCCATCCGGCTCGATGAAACCGACGCTGCTGGTCGGCGATTTCATCTTCGTTAAGAAGTACAGCTACGGACTGCGCCTGCCGGTGACGGAGACCAAAATCATTGAGACCGGCGAGCCTGAGCGTGGCGATGTTATCGTGTTTCGCTTACCGTCGGATCCCAGCATTAACTACATCAAACGCGTTATTGGCCTGCCGGGAGACACCGTGTCCTATGAACGGCAGCGGCTCACTATCAATGGCGTTACTATGGATCTGAGTCTGAACGGTGAGAGTTATGACGGTGCACCCGTCTACCTGGAAGATCTCGATGGTCGAGTGCATGAAACTCTGATTCATGACCCCGGGTATTCGAAGCAGGACGGACTCCACGTCATTCCCGATGGCCAGTATTTCGTCATGGGCGACAACCGCGATCGCAGCAAGGACAGCCGCTACATCGGCGCTATTCCGGAGAAATACCTGGTGGGCGAGGCCGTGCGCATCTGGATGCATTTTAAACCCTGGGAAATGCCGGACTGGAGCCGGATCGGTACGAAAATCGAATAATGTGGTGTCAGTCACTGATTTGGCGGCTATGTTCGCGCTACGCTAGGGTCTGATATTGTTAAATTACGACGCATTCGTACGGAGAGACCGGTATGACCGTTAAATCCAATCAACGGCAGTGCCTGAAACGCCGCCAGGCCGGTATGACCACGCTTGGGCTGATTATTCTCGTCAGTTTTATCGGCATTTTTGCTTTTGGGGGCATTCGCCTGACGCCGATTTACCTCAATTATATGAAAGTTGCCGGTGTGGTGACCGGTGTACAAAAGGAATTTGACGGTAACAATGCAACTGGCTCGGCTATCCGCAGCTCGATTGCCCGACGTTTTGACATCGAAAGTGTTGGTGTAATCACCGCCAAGGACGTTAAAGTGACGAAAGTTGATGGCGGCCATGAGGTTGCTGCCACGTATTCTCACAAAGCGCCGTTTGTTGCCAATGTCTCCTTTGTTGTCGATTTCGACAAGCGAGTCATCGTACGGCGGTAACATGAAGAGCGAAACCATTGAAAAAAGCCGAGAGCTGGCTCGAAAAGACGCTTGAGTATCGGTTTCAGAACCTCGAGCTGTTTCAGCAGGCTTTAACCCACAGAAGCGCAAACCATCGCAACAACGAGCGCCTCGAGTTTCTCGGCGATGCCGTCCTTGATTTCGTTATCTCAGAGGTTGTCTATGAGCTTCGCCCCGAAGCTTCCGAGGGTGATCTCAGCAAGCTGCGCGCATCCCTGGTGAAGGACGACTCGCTGGCCGAACTCGCGCTGAAAATCGGTCTTGGCGAACATCTGATTCTGGGCGGTGGTGAGCGCAAGACGGGGGGGCACCGACGTGAATCGATCCTGGCCGACGCGCTCGAAGCGATCTTCGGGGCAGTATTTTTGGACAGCGGTTTCGACGTTGCCAGATCGATTATTAAGCGAGCCTATGAAAGCCGGATTCGGCATCTGCCGGACGTAGCGGAGCTTCGTGACCCAAAGACACAGCTGCAGGAATGGCTGCAGGCGAGGAAGATGCCGTTGCCTGAGTACGAACTGGTGAGCGAATCCGGTCAGGATCACGAAAAACGCTTTGCTGTGAGCTGTCGTGTGGCAAAAAACAGCGCGGTGACCGAGGGCCAGTCGACAACCCGGCGAAAAGCCGAACAGGAAGCAGCTCGTAAAATGATCGAATTGCTCACTGGGGAAGATCAGTGAGTGTTTCTGCGGACTATCGTTGCGGGCTGGTCGCGGTTATCGGCCGGCCAAACGTCGGTAAGTCCACGCTGGTTAACGCCGTGATGGGCCGCAAAGTAAGCATTGTTACGGCAAAACCGCAAACGACGCGGCACCGCATATTGGCCGTGCATAGCAGTGCAGAGCAGCAGATCATTTTCGTCGATACGCCCGGATTACATCGCAAATCCGGCAAGGCGATGAATCGCCTGATGAATCGCACCGCTGCCAATGCGCTGGCCGACGCCGACCTGATCCTGTTCGTCTCGGACGCAAGCCACTGGACCCCGGAAGACGAGGATGTGCTTGAGCGACTCGGCTCGGCTTCTGCCCCGGTTATCGCGCTGCTCAACAAAATCGACAAAGTGCAGCCCAGGGAAAAGCTACTGGAGACTATCGCATCAATAGCGGCGCGTTACGATTTTGCTGAGATCGTTCCGATCTCGGCAATGAAGCACGATAACCTCGACCTGTTACTTACAATGATCCCACCGTTTCTGCCGCTATCTCCGCCGTTGTTTCCCGATGATATGCAAACCGATCGCAGCAGGGAGTTTCATATCGCGGAAATTATTCGCGAAAAACTGACCCTGCTATTGCATCAGGAAATGCCCTATGGGCTCACTGTGCAGGTCGAGCGTCTGGTACGTGAAGAAAGAGGCTTCGCAATTAATGCGGTGATCTGGGTCGAGCGCGATAGCCAGAAGGGTATCGCTGTTGGCAAGAATGGCAGTGTATTGAAAAAAGTCGGTCGTGCAGCGCGTCTGGAGATCGCTGAGCTGCTGGGCGAATCGGTGCATCTCGAACTTTGGGTCAAGGTTAAAAACAACTGGGCGGACAGCGAAAAAGATCTGTTGAGTCTCGGCTACGAGTCACCCTAGGCAGCTTGAGGCATGAGTTCTCAGCGGCGCGTCCAGCAGCAACCGGGCTACATACTGCATCACCGACCGTTTCGCGACACGAGTCAGATTCTCGACCTGATGACGCGCGATCATGGCAAGGTCGCCGTGGTCGCACGCGGCAGTCGCGGGTCGAAGTCCCGTCTCGCCGGCGTTCTGCGACCTTTTCTTCCTCTACGCCTGTCCTGGGTCGCGAAATCCGAGTTGGGAACGCTGACCGGCGCTGAGGCTGCGGGACCCCCTGCGGGAATGGCTGGTGATGCGCTGCTATCCGCTTACTACGTGAACGAGTTGCTCCTGCATTTCCTGCACCGTTACGACCCGCAACCCGAGATTTTCGAACTCTACGAGACCGTGCTGCGTGCCCTGTGCAGCCGCGAACAGGTGGCGGCCGTCCTGCGCGCATTCGAACTCGAATTCCTGAGCCTGCTCGGCTACGCCGTTAACCTCGATCACGAATACGGCAGCAACGACGTGCTGCAACACGATCGCCACTACGAGTTTCGTATGGAACAGGGGCTGGTCTTGGTCGAGCGAAGTCGCGGTTCGCTGGTATTCAGCGGCGCAATATTGGCGCAAATCGCCGCGCAGAATTTCGCCGACCCGGATGCTCTGCGAGCGGCCAACCGGCTGTTGCGGGAAATTATCGGTTTTCACCTCGGCGGCAAGGAACTCAAGAGTCGCAAGGTGCTGATGGAGCTGCATCGCGGTAGAATCGCGCCACTGAAAACACGGAATCCAAAAAGTGACTGACGGCGAACAACTCAAGCTTGGTGTGAATATCGATCATGTCGCGACGCTGCGACAAGCTCGTGGTACCTCTTATCCGGCCCCGGCTGATGCTGTTGTCATCGCCGAAGAAGCGGGAGCGGACAGTATTACTGTGCACCTGCGGGAGGATCGGCGGCATATCCAGGATACCGATCTCGCAGCAATCAACGCGCTAATGCGCACGCATATGAACCTGGAGATGGCTGTTACCGACGAAATGCTGGATATTGCAGCGGCGCTCAAACCGTCCGATGTCTGTCTTGTGCCGGAAAAAAGAGAGGAGTTGACGACTGAGGGCGGTCTCGATGTCAAAGGCCAGCAGTCCAAGGTCTCGGCGGCCTGTCGGCGGCTGGCGGCTGAGGGCATTCGTGCTTCGCTGTTTATTGACCCGGATAGCGCACAACTGGACGCGGCGGTCGCCGCGGGAGCGCCGGTGGTTGAGTTACACACGGGCGCCTACGCCGATGCCGACGATGATGAACAGGCGGCCGAATTGCAGCGGGTTGTCGAGGCGGCTGCGTACGGGCACAGTCTTGGACTGATTGTTAACGCCGGCCACGGCCTGCATTACCAAAACGTTGCACCGATAGCGGCTATTCCCGAAGTGGTGGAACTGAATATCGGCCATGCGATCGTATCGAACGCGGTGTTCGTTGGCCTTGCGACGGCCGTGAGCGAAATGAAGCGCCTGATGACCGAGGCTCGCGACGCGTGATTTTCGGTGTCGGGACCGACATTGTCGAAATGTCGCGGATGGAGTCGACCTGGGAACGATTTGGCGATCACTTTGCGCGGCGCATTCTGATGGAGCAGGAAATGGCGCTTTTCAGGCGAACGAAGTTTCCTGCTCGTTTCCTGGCGATGCGTTTTGCGGGTAAGGAAGCGACGGTGAAGGCGATGGGAACCGGTTTCGCCCACGGCGTCTGGTTAAGGGATGTCGGTATCACCAGCGACGATTGGGGTAAGCCGCTGATCATCTGGTCGCAACGCGGTCGACAGGTTTGCGACCGTCTGGGGATTGGCAAGGGGCACGTCAGCCTGACTGACGACGCCGGACTGGTAATGGCGTTTGCGGTCGTAGAGGCCGCAACAGACACGGATCACTAACAATGCACTGTTTTTCATTCGATATCGAAACCGTACCGGACGTCGAGTTCGGCCGCCGTTTCTGGGACCTTGATGGCCTGCCCGACGACGAAGTTGCGACGGCAATGATGTTCAAGCGTCAGCAACAGACGGGGTCGGAGTTCTTGCCGCTGCACCTGCAGCAAATCGTCGCGATATCGGTGACGTTTCGAACGGCGGATACGTTCAAGGTCTGGACGCTTGGCGACGAAGATGCCGACGAAGCCGAGATCGTGCAGCGCTTCTTCGACGGCATCGAGCGCTATACACCGGACCTGGTGTCGTGGAATGGCAGTGGCTTCGACCTGCCGGTGTTGCACTATCGAGCCCTGAAACACAATATTCAGGCGCCACGATACTGGGAGATGGGTGAGAACGACCGCGACTTCAAGTGGAACAACTACATGAGCCGTTTCCATTGGCGGCATGTCGATCTGATGGACGTGCTGGCGGGTTTTCAGCCGCGAGGTCGCGCCAGCCTCGATCAGATGGCGGTGTTACTCGGTTTTCCGGGAAAGCTCGGTATGAGTGGCGACAAGGTCTGGGACAAATACCTGGAAGGCGGAATTCGGGAGATTCGGGACTACTGCGAAACCGACGTTCTCAATACCTGGCTCGTCTACCTGCGTTTCGAATTCATGCGCGGCAATCTCGACCAGGCGGATCTTGCACGTGAGTACGCGCTGGTAAGAGCGACACTCGAAGGCTTGCAGCAGGCGCATCTGGACGAGTTTCTCGCGGCCTGGCCGGCTTAGCTTCTGCAGATGGCCAGAAAAAAGCGCAGAGAACCGGAGACGGCCAGCATAACGTCCGCGACGCACGACGGTCGAGGCATTGCCGCGGTCAGCGGCAAGAAGGTCTTCGTGGCCGGAGCGCTGCCGGGCGAAACCGTAGAATTTATTCGCCGCAAGTCACGTCGCAACTTTGACGAGGCGGAGTTGCTCGATGTCATCCAGGCATCGGAGGACCGAATTCAGGCGAAGTGCGCCGCCTTCGGTCGTTGCGGCGGCTGCTCGCTGCAGCATGTCGATGAGGATTATCAGCGTGCCATCAAGTTTCAGACGCTTAAAGACAATCTCGAGCGTATCGCCAAAGTGGAGCCCGAGTCCTGGCTCGAACCGCTGGCCGGCCCGGTATGGGCTTATCGTCGGCGCGCACGGCTTGCGGTTAAGGACGTGCCGGCAAAAGGGCGGGTCCTGGTTGGTTTTCGCGAACGGCATGCGCCTTTTATTACCGACATGCACCGCTGTGAGGTGCTTGCGCCCCCTGTCGACGGACTGATCGACGCGCTCAGTGAGCTGATTGCCAAACTGTCTATCCGCGCCCGTTTGCCGCAAATCGAAATCGCCGTTGCCGAGAACGCCACGGCGATGGTGTTTCGTGTTCTGGACGCACCCAGCGAAACGGATACGGAGCACCTGCGCGGCTTCGGCGCCATGAACGACTGTCGTATTTACCTGCAGCCCGGCGGACTGGATTCGCTGCAGCTGATCCAGCCGGTGAAGATCGACGAGCCCTTGTACTACACGCTGCCGGAGTTCGATATTCGCATCGATTTTGAGCCCATCGACTTCGTGCAGGTAAATGGCGATATCAACCGGCGCATGGTCGATTTTGCCCTTCAGCAACTTGATCCCGGCAAGCAGGACCGGGTGCTCGATCTTTACTGCGGCATCGGTAATTTTTCCCTGCCGCTGGCACGTCGTGCGGGAACGGTTCTCGGCATCGAAGGTGAGAAAAGCCTTGTGGCGCGCGCCGCTGAAAACGCTGCCGGGAACGACCTCGAGAACGTTGATTTCAGGGTCGCAGACCTGAGCAGGATCGATGGTTCGGAGGCCTGGATCAAGGCGGGCTGGGACCGCCTGTTGCTGGATCCTGCGCGCAGCGGTGCAGCAGAAGTCGTGGCGCGGATGCCGTTATTGAACCCTGAGCGCATCGTCTACGTATCGTGTCATCCCGGGACGCTGGCACGCGACGCCGGAATTCTGGTACACGAGCACGGTTACAGGCTTGAATCTGCAGGTATCATCGATATGTTCCCGCACACGGCCCATGTAGAATCAATCGCGGTATTCAGACGGACATAACGAAGAAATACGAGGCGCACCGGATGTCACTAGGACCCGTGATGCTCGATATAGAGGGACTCGCGCTGAGTCCGGCGGACCGTGATCTGTTGCGGGAGCCGGCCGTGGGCGGAGTGATACTTTTCAGCCGCAATTTCGCATCCGTCGAACAGCTTACCGACCTCGTCGCGGAGATTCGGGCAATACGAAACCCACCGTTACTGGTCGCCGTTGACCATGAGGGTGGTCGGGTGCAGCGCTTTCGCGACGGTTTTACCGTCATGCCGCCGATGCGCGATGTTGGCAGAGAGTTCGATCGGGACCGCGAGTCGGGGCTGGCGATCGCCCGCCAGGCCGGGTGGATGATTGCGTCTGAATTGCGCGCCACCGGCATCGATCTCTGCTTTGCACCCTGCATTGATCTCGATTGGGGCATTAGCGAGACTATCGGCAACCGCGCATTTCACAAGTGTCCCGATGCGGTGAGCGAACTCGCCGGAGAATTCGCGCGCGGTTTGCGCAGCGCGGGCATGGTCGCTGTGGCAAAACACTTCCCCGGGCATGGAGCGGTCGTCGCCGATTCGCACCTGCGCTTGCCTACAGACCGTCGCGAATATGGCCTGATACTCGACGATATGCGTCCTTACGATCGCATGATCAGTACCGGTGTCGTTGCCGGCGTGATGTTGGCGCACATTGTCTATCGTGAGATTGACAGCATGCCCGCCGGGTTTTCCGAGTACTGGATTCAGCGGGAGCTGCGTTCGCGGCTGGGTTTCGGCGGTGCCGTGTTCTGCGATGATCTGAGTATGAAGGCAACGAACGGCTACGGGACGATGCCCGAGCGTGCCAGACTTGCGCTTGAGTCGGGATGCGACATGATTCTCGTTTGCAACGATCGCGACAAAGCGCAGCAGACCGTGCTGGCGCTAAACGACTATTCGAACCCACTGTCGCTGGTTCGTCTGGCGCGATTGCATGGCACCGGTCAGGTGTTGCGGGAAACGCTTAGAGCGAGTGATGAATGGCTGGCTGCAAACAAACTGTTTGCGAAATGGACAGAACGACCGGAGCTACAGCTGAATGCCTGAACAGTACGCGTTGATTATTGGTAGCGGCTTTGAGCAATTTTCGGGCAACGCGGATGGCGAGTGCGTCGAAACGCGCTTTGGTCGGCCATCAGCGCCAATCAAGGAAGTCGATATCGGGGCTCAATGCGTTTTGTCGATTGCACGGCACGGCGAACCCCACTCGATTCCACCGCACGCGATTAACTACCGCGCAAACCTGCTCGCGCTGCGGGATGCGGGTGCAACTTCGGTGCTGGCTCTGAATACGGTCGGCGTCATTTCCACAATTCGTGATTCAGGGCAGATAGCGATTCCGGATCAGGTTCTCGACTATACCTGGGGTCGGCAGCATACGATTCACGATGCCAATGACGGCAGTCTTGAGCACATCGAATTTACCGAGCCGTTTTCACAGAGCTTACGGCAAAGCCTGCTGGCGGCGGCGGTGGCCGCAGGCATCGATTGTTACGATGGTGGTGTTTATGCCGTAACGCAGGGGCCGCGACTGGAGTCGGCCGCGGAGGTCGACCGTCTCGAACGCGACGGCGCCGACTACGTCGGTATGACCGCTATGCCAGAGGCGGCGCTCGCCATGGAGTTGGGGCTCGATTACGCTTGTCTGACCATGATCGTGAATCGCGCGGCCGGACGCGGCGACGGGCCGATACACGACGACGTCGAAGCCAGTACTTCCACGGCGAGAGCCTTGGCGGAATCGCTGTTGCAACAGTTCTTTGCGAACTCAGGCAGCGGAAGACAATGAAGGCCGTCAATCGGAAAATTCTCGAGCAGGTTATAGCGGCGACGACCGAGCCTGTGCTGGTGGTGCGTGTCGATCAGCCGGACTGGCCGGTGGTGCTGGCGAACCCGGCCTTCGAGACGATTACGGATGCTGCCGTCTTAAGGAAACCGTTCGCCGACGTCATAGAAGAGCTGGCCGGGCGCGAACTTGCACTGGAAGTCAGCGAAACGGTGCGTTCTCAGGACGAGGCCAGTTTGCCGATAGAGTCCAACAGCCGCGAGTACCTGCTGGCGTTGCGACCACTGCGACTCGCCGGCGAAAAAACGGCCCGTTTCTACGCCGCCTACTGGCGCACCGGTACCGGTTCCGGCACGGCCGAGGGAGCGGAGATGCACCATGCGCTGCTGAAGGCAAAACGCCGCATACGCGACCTGTCGCGTGACGACCCGGTAACCGGCTTGTTGAACGGCAGGGCATTCGCCGATGTGTTCGAGCATGACTGGGCGGTCGCGGCGCGGGAGAAGGGCCGCCTGTCGCTGGTCACCTTTACTCTGGAAGAGTTTTCGGCGTATCTCGAAGTCTTCGGCCGCCATGCCACGGACTCCTGTTTACGCCGCGTAGGGCAGGCTATCCGGCGCTGTCTGCGGCGCGCGAGCGATGTTGTTGCGAGGCCGGACGGACAGCGATTCATCGTTTTATCACATGCCTCAGACGAAGTCGGCGTGCAGGAATTTGCGGCGGGGATTTCGGCGGCAGTTCGCGAACTCGGTCTGCATCATCCGCGCTCGAGCTCGTCAAAATTCGTGACCGTTTCCTATACGGTTTCTGTTGCCGATGTCAGCAAAGAGCAGCGGGACGCGCGAGAGTTTCTGAAGGCACTACTGGCCGTCGTAACCGAGTAACTCGGTGTCATCCGCCGCTGCTTCCTCGACCGCTTGCTCTTGCGCTCGCGTGATCTTCGCCAGCACACCGAACTTCGGATGGTCGTAGTAACGCAACTCACCATTGCGGAAAATTCGATCTTCCTCGATTCGGTAATGTATCGGCTGGCTTAAGACGGAGAATTCGTCGCGGTAAACGCCTGGTTTAGCGGCTCCCTCCAGCTGCAGATTGACGGCCAGATGCAGGTAGCGGCTCAGGTATAGCGTCAGGTCCCCCGTGAGACCTTCAGGTGGTGTTACAAAAGAGCTGAGCGGGCGTGGCTCGGTATCGTCGGCCGGGTAGGTTGGCTGTGTCCAGCCAAAGTGCAACAGCGGCCGGTAGGCGTCAATCCGTTGCAAGCGCTCGAAGATATCGACCAGACCGAAGTCTTCCTCCGGCAGCATGACGATCTCGTACTTTTTAGCGCCCGGGTGGGTCCTTTCGCGCTCCAGTAGCGGAATCTCTTCAAGCACCTCATCGCCGAACACGAACTCGCCGGCGGGTGGCTCATCGGGCACAAATACTTCTGTACCGGCGGACACGTTCTGGGCGTAAGAGAAAATGATCATCTCGACGGTGTAGCGGCGTACATCGACAGCCTCATCATCGGATGCATCCTGCGCGAATGCGCCTGCCGTCAATAGTGGCAGCAACAGTAGAGAGGCTCGTTTATTCATTCGCTGATTCATCCTGTTGGCTTTCTTTGACCGTGAGACGCTGCATAAGGTCCTCTATCGTCCGGAATCGCTTCTCAAGGTCCGTAAGGTCGTCGCTAATCTGCAGGCGGTGTGAGCCCTGCAGGCGATAGTGTTGGCTGTCATTTTGCACTAATTGGATCAGTGCTACAGGGTCAATATGGCTTTCGGCCCCGAAAACAAGATAGCCGCCGCCCGTCGCGGCGTCGATTTTCTCAATCCCCAGCGCGGCGGCTGACTTCTTGATGCCGGACAGCCGTATCAGGTTCCTGGTAGCGTCCGGGAGCAGGCCGAAGCGGTCGATGAGTTCGACCTGCAGTTCGCGCAACTCGGCGGTGTCGGCTGCCGCCGAAATTCGTTTGTAGAGCATCAGCCGCAGGTGTACATCCGGGACATAGTCGTCGGGCAGCAGCGCGCGCATGTGTAGATTGATGTCCACACCCGAGTCCAGCGGTGCATCCAGATCAGGCTCCTTGCCCGATCGCAGCGAATCCACGGCGCGACCGAGGAGCTCTGTGTAAAGCGAGAAACCGATCTCCTGGATTTGCCCGCTCTGGGTGTCTCCCAGCAATTCGCCGGCGCCGCGAATCTCCAGATCGTGGGTTGCCAGCGTGAACCCGGAGCCCAGGTCCTCCAGCGAATCGATCGCCTCGAGTCGTTTGACGGCATCCGCCGTCATCGATGCTTTCGGCGGCGCGACCAGGTAAGCATAGGCACGATGGTGCGAGCGGCCGACGCGACCGCGGAGCTGGTGCAGTTGCGCAAGTCCAAAACGGTCAGCGCGGTTAATAATAATGGTATTTGCCGTGGGGACGTCGAGGCCGCTCTCGACGATAGTGGTGCACAACAGCACATTGAAGCGGCGATGATAGAAGTCCAGCATCACCTGCTCGAGTTCACGCTCGCGCATCTGCCCGTGGCCGACACGAATGTTCGCTTCCGGCACCAGTTTCTGCAGCTGTTGTTCGATGCGGAGAATGTCTTCCACACGGTTGTGAATAAAATACACCTGGCCGCCGCGCTTGATCTCGCGCAAACAGGCTTCGCGGATCACTACGTCGTTCCACTCCGAGACAAAGGTCTTGACCGCCAGCCGTTCAGCGGGCGGCGTAGTGATCAGCGACATTTCGCGAATGCCGCCCAGTGCCATGTTCAGCGTTCTCGGGATCGGTGTTGCTGTCAGCGTCAGCACGTCGATATCGCTGCGTAGCGACTTGATCGCCTCTTTGTGGCGTACGCCAAAACGGTGTTCCTCGTCGACAATGACCAGTCCGACGTCGTGGATGTCCTTCGTGTGCGCCAGCAGGCGGTGTGTGCCGATAACGACGTCGACATTGCCGGACTTAAGACCGCTGACTATGTCCTTAACCTGTTTGGCACTCTGGAATCTCGACAACACTTCAACGCGCACAGGCCAGTCAGCGAAGCGGTCGCGAAAGGTCTGGCCATGCTGTTGCGCGAGCAGCGTCGTTGGCACCAGCACGGCGACCTGCTTACCGCCGTGTACCGCGGCGAATGTCGCGCGCAGCGCTACCTCCGTTTTACCGAAACCGACATCGCCACAAACAACGCGGTCCATCGGTTGTTCGGAACCAAGATCTTTGAGTACATCGTCGATCGTATGTGCCTGGTCCTCTGTCAGTTCAAACGGGAAGCCGGACTCGAACGATCGATAGTCGCTTTCCGACCAGCGAAATCTGTGCCCCGGTCGCGCGGCGCGGCGCGCGTAGATATCAAGCAACTCGGCAGCAACGTCGCGAATCTTTTTGATTGCGCGCTTACGTGCCTTTTCCCACTGGTCGCTGCCCAGGCGGTGTAACGGTGCGTTGTCCGGCGAGGCTCCCGTGTACCGGGAAATGAGCTCAAGCGCGTGCACGGGCACATACAATTTGTCGCCGTCTGCGTACTGCAGGTGTAAAAACTCGGCTTTTATGCCGCCGGTGTCGAGTGTGATCAGGCCGAGGTAGCGTCCGACGCCATATTCTGCGTGCACTACCGGCGAACCCTCCTCGAGGTCGTTGAGCTGACGGATGATGGACTCAGGATCCCGATCACTTTTTCGCTTGCGGCGGTGCGTTCGTGTGCGTTCGCCGAACAACTGTTGCTCGCTGACGATCGCTGTTTTTGCGCCGGGCAGCAGTACGCCGTTCTCGACCGGTGCGACAGCGACGCCGATCCGGTGGCTGTCCTCGCAGAATTGCCGCCAGCTGTCGATCCGGGAGAGATCGAGTCCACGACCGGAGAGCAGGTCGTGCAGTTGCTCCCGACGCCCAGGTGAATCGGTACTGAAGAGCACGCGGCCGTCAAAGGTTTCCAGAAACTGCATGAGTGCGGCGGCGGCATCTTCGTAGCGGGTCTCGATTTTCATTGCCGGTGGCATGCGGGTGTCGTGGTTGACGACCTGCCCGGCGAGAGACTGCGGTGAATAGCGGATACACGAAAACTCAGCCAGCTGCGAGAGGATTGCTGCAGGAGCGAGAAAGGTCTCATCGGCGCTGAGGATCGGCCGTTCCGGCTCCAGGCTGCACATCGCGAAACGCTCGATGAGCTCGCCGACGAATTGCTGCAGCAGCGAATCCAGAGAATCGGGTTTCAGCACGACGCTGTTGGCGGGCAGGTAGTCCAGCAGCGATGCCGTGGTTTCGAAAAACAACGGCAGGTAGTACTCGATGCCGCCGTGAGCGATACCATCCGAGATATCCCGGTAGACCCGGGATTTCCCGGGCTGGCCCTCGAAACGCTCACGATAGCTATGGCGAAACGTCGCAATGCCGTCCTCATCCAGGGGTATTTCTCTGGCTGGTAACACGCGGACGGAGTCCACTTTCTCGCCGGACAACTGGTTTTCCGGCGAGAAGTAGCGCAGGGATTCAATATCGTCGTCGAAGAAGTCGATGCGGACCGGTGCATCGCTGCCCATCGGGAATATGTCGATCAGGGAGCCGCGTACCGCAAACTCGCCGTGCTCCGAAACCTGTGGAACACGCAGGTAGCCGGCATTGATCAGCGAGTGCGTGAACTCCTCGCGAGGCAGCCGCTGGCCGCTAAGCAGTGCCAGCGAGCGGGCGGCGACATAGTCGAGCGGTGGCAGGCGCTGGTGCAGGGCAGCGGCCGTCGCAATGATGATGCCGCTGCTCATCGCGGGCATCTCTGCGAGCACACTGAGGCGCTGCGAGACGATGTCCTGATGTGGCGAAAAATTGTCCCACGGCAGCGTTTCCCATTCGACGAAGTGTCGCACCGGAATCCGGTCGTCGGTGAAGAAGCGAAGCTCGGCCTCCAGCTGGTCGGCATGCCGGGGGTCTTCTGCCAGTAACAGCAGTGGGCGGGTCTTCCCGCCAGTGAGGAATTGTGCCAGTTCAGCGCCGGCCAGCGAGCAGCTTGCGCCGATCAGTCGGCCCCAGCCGACCTCTTTGCCGGCACCGGGTATGATTGGATTGGGTGAAATGAGCTTTGCTTCGGTCATGCAGGATTTCGGTCGGATTCGGTCAGCGGGACGCGATTATTACACAGACATAAAAAAGCCCGGGCCGTTTCCGGCCCGGGCTCGTTCTGTTTACCGGATTAACGCTTCAGAACAGCGTGTATGACCTTGTCATGCTCGAAGAAAACGACAAAGTCCGCGTATTCCCAGCGCGTAATTGGCGGCTCACCAACCGGCGCCCTAACTGAATCCGGGCTGCCGTATTTGGATTGAACGCGCGCCTGAGTCATGCCGCGCGACGGGCGTCCGTCATCGGACCCTGCGGTCATACCGTCCAGCCTGACGGTGTCAGCATTTGCCAGGGCACCAAACGCAAATAGCAAAGCGATTGCGGAAGTGATTCGCAGCTTGATCATTGGTACAACTCCCATTGTGATTCTGGAACTATAGCATTGCTCGGCGCACATCCCTATGCGAACTGCGTCACAAGTCGTTGAATGTGGTTTAATGCGAGCCGATGCTAAATCCAGTCGAACTCTTCGTCGGAATGCGCTACCTACGGGCTAAACGGCGTACTCGCTTCGTATCATTCATTACGCTGATTTCCCTGCTCGGGATATCGCTGGGCGTTGCTGCGCTGATTGTGATCCTGTCGGTAATGAACGGTTTCGAAGGCGAGCTTCGCGACCGCTTGCTGAGTATGTCGGCACATGGCTCGGTGACTGCGAGCGAGGGGCCGACGGAGCGCTGGCGTTCGCTGGTTGACGAGGTGCAGGGCGAACCCGGCGTCAAAGCGGCGGCGCCGTTCGTGCAAATGGA
The DNA here is from genome assembly GCA_021773035.1 of Woeseiaceae bacterium. Taxonomy (GTDB): domain Bacteria; phylum Pseudomonadota; class Gammaproteobacteria; order Steroidobacterales; family Woeseiaceae; genus UBA1847. The sequence goes on along the minus strand of JAJFKU010000016.1, from coordinate 60,765 downwards.
GGGCATGATCCAGTCGGGCAGGGAACTCGTTGCCGTTATCGTCCACGGCGTCGTACCGGACTACGAGCGTGAGTTATCCGGCGAGCGCATGAATCTGATCGAAGGCAGCCTGGACGTTTTGCAGCCCGGTGAGCGCAGCATCATTCTCGGTCGCATACTGGCCTACGATATCGGTGCCCGAATCGGCGACAGCGTCGTGCTGCTGATTCCAAAACCGCGTGGTGACGGGACCATGGAACCGGTGTTGGAGAGGTTCATCACGCGCGGAATTTTCGAAGCCGGTCTGCAGGATCACGACGGCGTACTTGCGTTGGTGCACGCAGAGGATGTCGCGGAGATTCTCGGTCAGGATACGGCCGTCACCTCGGTTCGGTTTAGTACCGACAACGTACTGGAGGCACCCGCCGTCGCGCAATCGCTACAAGAGAAGCTCGGCAGTGACTACAAGACCAGTGACTGGACCGTTGAGAATGGCAGCTATTTTCGTGCGATTCGACTGGAAAAGATGATGATGTCATTAATCCTGTCACTGATTATTGGTGTGGCGGCATTCAACATTGTCGCGAGCCTCGTGATGGTCGTTACCGACAAGACGACGGATATCGCGGTGCTGCGAACGCTCGGAATGTCACCGCAGGGTGTCGTCAAAGTGTTTTTCGTACAAGGTGCCCTGATCGGCTGGGCCGGTGTTGCGATTGGTGTTGCACTGGGCGTGTTGCTGGCTGTGAATGTGCCGACCGTGGTGCCGGTTCTGGAACAGTTGCTTGGTTTCCAGATAATGCCGGGCGATGTTTACTACGTGACTCGTATTCCTTCTGACCCGGAAATGCAGGACATCCTGATCATCGCGGTGTCGGCTTTCGTGCTGACGTCCCTGGCTACTTTGTATCCGGCGAGGCGTGCGGCGCTGGTCAACCCGGCCGCAGCGTTGCGCTATGAGTAGCTGGCGATGAGTAATCGATTCGAGTTCTGGATTGGCAATCGCTACGTACGTTCCCGGAGCAATAACAGCTTCGTCTCGTTGATATCTGCTATTTCCATGCTGGGTATCGCGATCGCTGTAACTGTACTCATCGTCGTGATGTCTGTCGTGAATGGTTTCGAGCGGGAACTGAAAGACCGGCTGCTGGCCATGACCGCGCACGCGAGCATCGAGGGTGTCGAAGGAGAGCTTGCAGATACCGCCGACCTGATCGAGACCGCGCTTCTGAATCCCCGCGTTCGCGCCGTAGCGCCGTTTGTCGATGGCAAGGCTTTGCTGGTTTTTGAGAAACAGATCAGCGGTGTCGAATTACGTGGCATCGAACCGCAGCAGGAGGAGGCGGTATCGGGTATTGCCAACGTGATGCAGGAAGGGGCTCTGGGCGATCTTCGTGGCGGGGACTTTAACATTGTCCTCGGTGTCGAGCTGGCCGCCGCGTTGGACGTGACCGTCGGCGACAAGGTAACGGTCACTTTGGCAGAGGGCAGGGTGACACCGGCCGGTATCCTGCCGCGAACGAAGCGCTTTACGGTCAGCGGCTTGTATCGGGTCGGCATGTACGAGTTTGACCGGCGGCTTGCGTTTATCAACATTGGCGATGCGCAAAAGCTGTACAGGAAACGCGATGCCGTGTCAGGTCTGCGGCTGGCGGTCACCGAAATTTACGAGGCACCGGCGATCGTCCGTGAAGTCGCCCTGGCGAACGGTAAGGAAGTTTTGATCAGTGACTGGACACGCCGTCACGTCAACTTCTTTCGCTCCATTCAAATAACGAAATCGATTCTGTTCGTAATCCTGATGATGGTGATTGCGGTTGCCGCATTCAATATCGTCTCGACACTGGTCATGGTCGTGAAAGATAAACAGTCCGATATTGCGATCTTGAGGACGATCGGTGCCCGGCCTGTGAGCATCCTCAGGATTTTCGTCACTCAAGGCAGTATTGTCGGCGTAACCGGGACACTGGTCGGTGTTGTCGCCGGTGTCTTGCTGGCGCTGAACCTGGAATCCATTATCGGCTTCTTCGAATCCGCCTTCGGCATCAAGTTTCTCGCAGCAGACGTCTATTTCATCAGTGACCTGCCTTCCGACCTGCAGCTGGGTGACGTCGCCCTGATTGCAGTTATTGCACTGGCGCTAGCGCTGCTTTCCACCCTTTACCCTGCCTGGGTTGCCGCGAAGACGGCACCGGCTGAGGCTTTACGATATGACTGATCCGGTTCTTGACTGTCGAGGCGTTATACGGCGTTTTAACGAAGGCGCGTCGATGCTCGAAGTGCTGCATGGTATAGATCTGAAAGTACAGGCAGCCGAGCGCGTTGCCATTATCGGTGCGTCCGGGTCGGGAAAAACGACTTTGCTGCAGATCATGGGTGGGCTTGACGAGCCCGACGAAGGCGAGGTTTTTGTGGCCGGCAAGCCGATGCACGGTACGGACGAGTCAACGAAAGGCGATCTCAGAAATCGCAATATTGGCTTCATTTACCAGTTTCATCACCTGCTGGCAGAGTTCACCGCGGAGGAGAACGTCGCGATGCCGTTGATGATTCGGCGTGAACCGAAGGCGGCTGCGATCGAACAGGCGAGGGAGCTCCTGGGACAGGTCGGGCTTGGAGAACGCCTGCATCACAAGCCGGGCGAGTTGTCGGGCGGTGAGCGACAGCGTGCGGCCGTCGCCCGTGCATTGATTACCAGGCCACGCCTGGTGCTGGCCGACGAGCCGACCGGCAATCTCGACGCCGGGAATGGGGGGCACGTGTTGCAGCTGATGCTGGAGCTGAATCAGGAACTCAAGACCAGCCTGGTCATTGTTACCCACGACCACTCGATTGCGTCACAAATGGATCGGATTCTGGTGCTCGAGGAGGGTACGCTGAAAACAAAAGAGCTCTGACCCCTTTCGGGCGTTAGCGGTCACGGCGATTGTTACGCTTGCGTGTTTTGTAGTCGGCGATAGATGAGCGCCAGAGCAGATCCAGCGCGATATAGCCGACCAATGCCAGGGCGGCGCCCAGAATGACACAGCCCAACAGCATGGGCTGCCAGATCGTGACGAAGGTGTGTGTCACCCAGTCAATGGACATTTCAAAGGCGAATTCACGCTCCGGTGTATCGAGAATAGCGCTGCCCAGCTGATAGGCGCCCAGGTACATCACGAACATTGTGATGGGGTTGCTGACCCAGGTAGCCAGCGCAGCTACCGGGATGTTGATGCGAAACGCCAGCGCGAGCAGGGCGCCCGTCAGCGTGTGGCCCGGAAATGGCATAAAGGCGATAAACAGGCCCAGCGCGAACGCCGGAACCACGGTTCTGCGACGAATGCCCCACAGACGATGATCGTGCAGCAGGTGGCGAAACGGCGTCATGAACCATTGCTCGCTGACTTGATGGCGTTTGAATGTAAACTTCCGAAAAAAGCGTCTTGGCATCGACAGGCGGTCCGGTTTTGATGGTCTGTGCCGACAACTGCGACAAGGATGGTTTTGAGCTCACTGCTGTTGCTGGCAGGAGGATTCGCGGCGCAGCATAACAGGGTTCCGTTAAGCTCGGACCTCTGTGGCATGCTTTTTGTTGCAGCTATCGCTTTACTTACTGTCAGGAAGCTTCGTGGTGTCGCTATCGGGCTTCTCGGGTTTGTATTGTTTGTCGTGGCGGGCAACCAGGTAATCGACGCGCGCCTGAAGCCGCGGTTTTCCGGCGACAGTATGCTCGTCCAGGTCAGAGTTGCCGATTTCCCGCAGCGGCGCGGAATGTCGACGACGATGTTGCTGGAGCCCGTCGGCGACCTGCGGCTGCCACCGCGCTCGCGGGTCAGCTGGTTCGAACCGGAGCAAACCCCGGTGTTCGGCGATGTCTGGGAATTGGAGCTGCGCCTGCGTGCGCCGCGTGGCAGCAGTAATCCCGGCGGCTTCCGAGTGGAAAACTGGTTTTTCCGGCAAAAACTCCACGCCAGTGGTTATGTCGTTGCCGGGCCGCGCAACCGGCGGCTCGAATCAGGGCAATTGTCGCGGCTTGACGCTGTGCGACACAGGCTTGCCAGGTCACTGCAGGCCGCCGGCGGCGAGTCCGCAGCGGTGCTTGCCGCGATTGGTCTGGGTTCCCGGCATCTGCTCTCCCGTGAACAGTGGGAGCGTTACGCGAAGACCGGGACGAGTCATCTGATGGCGATTTCGGGTTTGCATATCGGCCTGGCAGCGGCAGCGGCCTTCGCGACGGCGGCCCTGGTATCCGGCATTCTGCGGATACCGGGCAACCATCTGCAGCGTGCAATCCTCGCGGGTTTATCCGTTGCAGCCGCCTACGCGCTCATTTCCGGGTTCGCCGTGCCGTCGCGGCGCGCCATCCTGATGCTGACCTTGGTGACGGTGGCTTATCTGTGCCGTCGCCGTCCCGATCCTGTGCGAATAATCGCGCTGGCCGCGACACTGGTCTTCGTCGCGGACCCGCTGGCATCGATGGCACCCGGGTTCAGCCTGTCGTTCGCGGCCGTGATTGTCCTGCTGCGCTATGCGCAAAACTATCGGTGCCGGCCCGCGAACAGTCCGCTCAGCCGGTGTATCGCCGGCACCCGGGGTCTGATGGCGATGCAGGTCGCACTGCTGTTCGGGCTGATGCCGCTGACGGTGCCGATGTTTCAGCGTGTAACCCTGCTCGCACCGGCGGTGAATCTCATCGTTGTTCCCGTATTCAGCCTTGTCACCGTACCGCTCACGTTACTGGGTATGGTTTTTACGACAATCTGGGAACCGATCGGTGCTGCGCTGCTGCGGTTTTCGGCACTGAGTATCAGTGTTACAGAGAGCGTCATCGCCTGGTTCGCCGCGCTGCCGGTCGCGGATACCTCCGTCGCCGGTAGCGGCCGCAGCGGGCTCATCGTTCTGCTACCGGCACTTTGGGTGTTGTTGCCGCGCGGTTGGCCCGGCCGCTCCGTAGCGCTTCTTGCAGCGCTCGCGGTATTTTTGCACCAGCCGGCAAGGCCCGGCAGCGGCTGTATTGAGATGCATGTCCTGGATGTTGGCCAGGGACTGTCCGTCGTCTTGGAAACCCGGCAACGAACGCTATTGTTCGATACCGGTGCTTCCTATCGCGGTGGCGGCAGCACTGCCGCACAAGCCATCGCGCCGTTTCTCCGTTACCGGGGAATCGACACCATCGACTGGCTGGTTGTTTCACATGCGGATAACGATCATGCCGGTGGCGTTGGCGCCATCAGAGCTCGGTTCGATACGGGCCGGATTTACGTCGGTGAGCGCTTGCCAGGTAAGAGTATGCCGACAATCGAATGCGCCGACGGCCAGCAGTGGCGCGCGGACGACGTGCTCTTTCGCTTTCTGCACCCGGGGCCGGGAGCTGTGCGCAACGGTAATGATTCGTCGTGCGTGTTGGAGGTCAGCGTCGGCGAGCACAGTGTGCTGCTGACCGGCGATATCGAGGCTGCTGCGGAGCGACGGCTGCTTGTGCAGCGTCGTATCGCTGCGACTGATATCGTGGTGATTCCGCACCACGGCAGCCTGAGCTCCTCAAGCCCGGCTTTCGTAAACCGCCTAGGACCGAATCTCGCGATCGCATCTGCTGCCTACGCGAATCGTTGGGGGTTTCCAAGAGACCGAGTTACGCGGCGCTGGGAAGCGGCGGGCGCACAGGTGCTCGATACCGGGACCTCCGGTGCCGTCAGTCTCCAGCTATGCCGCGACGATGGTATCGGCCGCCTGCGCGAGCAGCGCAAGCTACAACAACGATTCTGGCATGACAGACCAGCCTTCAGGTGACAGAAAAAGCGCCATTTTCAACAAGAATTTTGCCCGCCGTCACTGTATATTTCCATTTTCCTCCTCGTACTGGTTCCTATGGTTGAGATCGTAAAATCCGGCGGCTGGCTGATGTTGCCCATTGTCCTGTGTGCGATCATCGCCATGGGCATCATTCTGGAGCGATTCTGGACGCTGCAGCAAAAGCGCGTCATTCCGGAAGATCTGACGAGTAAGGTCTGGGGCTGGGTGAAGAAAGACCAGCTCGATCAGAAACAGATTCAGACGCTGCATCAGGGATCGCCGCTCGGGCAGATACTTGCGGCCGGTCTGATGAACCGTAATCGCGATCGGACGGTTCTCAAGGACTCGATTGAAGATACCGGCCGGCACGTGGTACATGAGCTGGAACGTTATCTCGAAACCCTGGGAACGGTCGCCGCCATTACGCCGTTGCTGGGCCTGCTTGGCACGGTGATCGGCATGGTGAAGGTGTTCACGGCCATAACGACACACGGGGTCGGCAATCCGACCATACTGGCCGGCGGTATTGCGGAGGCGTTGATTACTACGGCGGCGGGACTGACCGTAGCGATCCCGGCGTTGATCGGCTATCGCTACTATCGGACTCGTGTCGATACCCTGGTTGTCGACATGGAGAAAGAAGCCATCAAGCTGGTGGAAGCGCTGCACCGGCGTAGCGAGAAGGGCGTAGCATGAAGCTCAGTCTGCGTGCCCGTACGCAGCCGGAGGTCAATCTTACGTCGCTGATCGATGTGGTTTTGTTGCTGTTGATTTTCTTCATGGTTTCGACGAGTTTCGTGAAGCAATCGCAAATCAACATCAGCCTGCCGCAGGCCGATAATTCCAGCATCGTCGAAGAGCCTCCGGAACAGATTGACATCATGATCACGGCGACCGGTACCTATCTCGTCAACGGCCGCGAACTCATCAACAATCGAGCAGCGACAATTCGTAACGCGCTGCAGAAAGTCGCTGCCGGCAGAAACAATTTGCCGCTGACCATCAGCGCCGATGCCGATGCCAGACACCAGCACGTTGTGACAGCGATGGACGTCGCCGGCCGCCTCGGTTTTACCCAGATCAGCATCGCCACCGTAAACGACCCCGGCGAGTAGCGAGGAACTTCGAGCAACGTGAGCAAACGCATCGATCCTGAAGTTCGAGTCATCTACGGCCGCTTGTGGCACTACGTTACGCCGCACAAGTTGATCGGCACGATTGCCGTCATCGGCATGGCGGCTACGGCCGTTATCGAAGCCGGGCTGGTGGCGTTGTTGCAGCCACTGACCGACGAGGCGCTGGTTGCGAAGAACCTGGAAACGACGAAATGGATACCTTTCGCTTTCATGGGTATTTTCGTTCTGCGCGGCATGTCCGGATTTGCGACCGAGTTATCGCTTGGCTGGATAGGCCGGAGCGTCATCAGCGATTTGCGCCGGGAAGTCTTCAATAAGTTCCTGACGCTGCCGATAAAGTTTTTCGATAGTCAGGCAGCCGGCCCGCTGCTGTCGCGCATGACCTACAACGTCGAGATGGTTGCCGAGTCGGTAACCAGTGTAGTCACGATCGCGGTTCGCGATACGCTGACAGTAATTGCCGCGTTCGGCGTGATGATTTACTTCAGCCCGACGCTAACAATATTCGTTGCAATCCTGTTTCCCATTGTCGCGGCGCTGGTTCGATTGCTGGGCATCGCTTTTCGCCGTTATAGCGGGCGCATTCAGGATTCTGTTGGTGAAGTTACGCAGGTTACCGACGAAGTTATTCGTGGCAACTCGGTCGTCAAGGCGTTTGGCGGATTCGCATACGAACAGGAGCGAATGGCTGACGTCGATGAGGGTAACCGGAAGCAGAACATGAAACTCATTCGCGTACGCTCCTTCGGCGTCGCGGTAACTCAGGTTGTCTTCGGCTTCGGAATTGCGATGGTGATATATGTCGCCAGTCAGCAGTCGCTTGAAGGTTCACTGACCGCCGGCGAGTTTATTGCGTTTTTCTCGGCGATGATGCTCATGCTCCAGCCCGTACGCCGAATAACGAACGTCAATGCCACTTTGCAACGCGGCGTCGCCGGAGCCGACAGTTTATTCGCGGTTATCGATGAAGCCGACGAAGCGGACTCAGGAACGATCGTCGCCGAACGCATTCGCGGCGATGTCAGTTTCGACAAGGTCGCATTTTCCTATGGTAACGACGATAGCGCCGTCATCGACGACATCAGCGTGGATATCAATGCCGGGAAGACGCTGGCGATTGTCGGGCACTCGGGTAGCGGCAAATCGACCCTGGCGAGCCTGCTGCCGCGTTTTTACGAGCTGGATTCCGGCAGCATCCGTCTGGATGGCACTGCCACTACGGATTACACACGCGGCAGTCTCCGCGACAACATCAGCCTCGTTAGTCAGGATGTCGTCTTGTTTAACGATACGATTCGAAACAATCTGGCGTACGGCCAGCTGCGAACATGCTCGGATGACGAGATCATGGCGGCTGCCGAAGCGGCGCATATCGCGGATTTCGCCGCCGAACTGCCGAACGGTTTCGACACGATGGTCGGTGATCGCGGCGTATTGTTGTCCGGCGGACAGCGGCAGCGAATCGCGATCGGTAGAGCGTTGTTGAAAAACGCGCCGGTGCTGATTCTCGACGAAGCTACGTCGGCACTGGATACGCGTTCAGAACGGCGTATTCAGGAAGCGCTGAACGCGCTGATGAAAAACCGAACGACGCTTGTTATTGCGCATCGACTGTCGACGGTCGAGAAGGCTGACAAGATTATCGTGCTGGATGCGGGGCGTATTGTTGAGTCCGGCACGCATGCCGAGCTGATCGCCCTGGACGGTCACTACGCTGCGCTGTACCGCATGCAGTTCAGCGATGAGTAGCCGGGCAGTGAGTACGGGCTACCGATGGATTCAGAAGATCTGGTACGGGGATGCGGCCTTCGGTTGGGTCTTGCTGCCACTCGCTGGTCTCTACTGGCTTGTCACGACAGTTCGCAAACAGCTTTATCGTCGCGGCGTCTTGCGGACTCATAAAGCAGAGGCGGCGGTGATTGTTGTCGGCAACATTACGGCGGGCGGTACCGGAAAGACGCCGACCGTTATCTGGCTGGTCAATGAACTGCGCAAAAAAGGTTTCGCCCCGGGTATTGTCAGCCGGGGATACGGCGGCAGTCAGTCCGGCACGTCCATGCGGGTGGACGAGGACAGCGATGCCGCTGTCGTCGGCGATGAGCCGGTGTTGCTGGCGAGGCGGGGACAGTGCCCGGTCGCGGTCGACTCGGATCGCGTCAGGGCTGCGGAGATGTTAATCGACGATGGGGTAGACGTCATCGTCGCCGATGACGGCCTGCAGCATCTCAGACTGGAGCGCGATTTCGAGATCTGCGTCGTTGACGGTGCACGTGGGCTTGGAAACCGGCGCCTGCTTCCCGCCGGGCCGTTACGTGAGTCGCCGGCAAGGCTAAGCCGTGTTGACCAGGTTGTGGTGAATGGCGGTGACGCCGTGGATGACGCTATTCGTTTCGATCTGACCGCCGCCGAGGCGCAGCGCCTGAATGGCTCGTTAACGAGGCAGCTACAGGCTTTCAAGGGCTCGACCGTGCATGCCGTGGCCGGTATCGGAAACCCGCAGCGCTTTTTCGACCTGCTGCGGGCTCACGGGATTCAGCTTATCGAGCACAGTTTCCCGGATCACGCACCACTGGCGGCGGCCGACCTGCAGTTTGGCGATGATTTCGAGGTATTCATGACCGAGAAGGATGCCGTTAAATTTGGCAGACATATCGCGGATAAGTATTGGTTCGTTCCGGTAGATTTAACGATGGATGCAAAAGATGCGGCAGCGCTGATCGGCCGCCTGGAGGTGCTGCTGGACGCCTCGTTGGACGTATCCTCGGACGACTGCGGTGAGTCACAATGACGAACTTCGTAGTCGTCATTCCATCGCGCTATGCGTCGGTCCGACTGCCGGGGAAACCATTGCTCGAGATCAATGGCAAGCCGATGATTCAGCACGTCTATGAACGCGGCGTGGAAAGCGGCGCAGCCGAAGTTGTGATTGCGACCGACGATGAACGGATCGCCGTAGTGGCCGAGTCTTTCGGGGCTGCAGTCTGTATGACGCGCGACGATCATCAGTCGGGTACCGAACGAATCGCGGAGGTCTCCGATGTGCTGGATTGGGACGAGGCGCAAATTGTTGTGAATCTGCAGGGTGATGAACCTTCCATGCCCGCGGCATTGATCGAACAGTGTGCTGCACTACTCAGCGACGGCGCTGCGGATATCGCAACGCTGGCTTCGCCGTTTCTGAGTCGTGACGATTTCGAGAATCCCGGTTGCGTAAAAGTCATACGTGACAACAATGATCGTGCAATCTACTTTTCCAGGGCTGCAATTCCTTATGCGCGGGACCGGGCGAATATCGAACTTGCCATGGACACAGCGTTACATCACCACGGCATCTATGCCTACCGCTGTGGAATGCTGCGTCGTTTCGTGGCGGCGGAACCGTCTGCCCTGGAAATCAGCGAACAACTTGAACAACTACGTGCGTTGGCGCTGGGTATGACAATCAGCGTCGCTGTGCCTGTGGAGAGGCCTGGCATCGGCGTGGACACCAGAGAGGACCTGCTGCGTGCCGGTCGGGAGCTATCGGTATGAATACTCGGTTCGGTGTAGTACTTGCGCTTGTTTTTCTGTTCAGTACCGCGGTTCGCGGCGAGCAGCATTTTGCGGATATAGGCGACCTGCAGCTGACGTCGGGTGAGGTGCTTAGCAACGTGCGCGTAGGCTACGCGACTTTCGGCAACCTGAACGCGGACAGGTCCAACGTTCTAGTGATACCAACGTGGTTTACCGGCACCGCTGAGCAATTGCACGAGTTTAAGGTCATCGGCTCGGGGAGCCTCGCCGACACCGACAGTTATTTCGTCATCGCGATCGATGCGCTGGGGAACGGCGTTTCGACCTCGCCATCGAACGCTGGCGGGCAACGCGATGCCGGGTTTCCGTTGATTTCGATCGTGGACATGGTCAATTCACAACATCGCCTGTTGACGGAACACCTCGGTCTTGAGCATGTAAAAGTTGTCATGGGAATCTCGATGGGCGGCATGCAGACGTTCCAGTGGATGAGCAGCTACCCGGATTTCATGGAGTACGCGATCCCGATCGACGGTTCTCCCGCAATGACCTCCTATGATCTCCTGCAATGGCAGACACATAAGGATGTCATTACCGTCATGCAAAAAGGTGGTCACAGCCACGCCGATATACTGACGCTGGTATCACGCCTGTCGCTGCTGACACTCTGGACGCCTGACTATTTTGTTGAGAATGTAGCAGTGCAGGACCTGGGAAAGTTCGTTGCTGAATCGAACTCAGCGGGTGAGGACAGCAATAGTTTCAACTACATTGCTCAACTGCAGGCGATGATAGATCAGAACGTATTCGGTGAGACGGAGCAAAGCCGCAGCGCCTATCTGGAGAGCATCGTTGCAGAGGTTCTGGTCATAGGCACCACGAGCGATCATATGGTCAACCCGAACCCCGGGAAGCTACTGGCGTCTGAACTTGGCGCCGCCTATTTCGCTAACGAAAGCAACTGCGGTCATATTGGAACGAGCTGCGAAGTCGAAGCTGTTGCCGAGCGTATTCGCAAATTTCTTGAGTGACCGGTAAATGCGCCTGCCGTGAAATTTACTTACACGGGTATGTTGCCGGTGTCTTGCCAAGCGCGTTTTTCATAACTCTTCCGAGGTGGCTCTGATCGGCGAACCCTGCCTGCTGCGCAGCTGCACTCGGAGAAACACCGGCGGATAGTGCATCGCAAGCGCTTCGCAGGCGAAACTCCCGTCGATACTCTCCGGGACTAACGCCAAAGTGGCGGCGATACTCCCGGCAGGCGTGCTCGGGACTAATGTCCAGGCCCTGGCAGATATCGTGTATTGACTGATGATTCGTAGTGTCACGTAACGAGCCTGCAAGTCCCTGCATCCAGGTAGGCGTCAGCTTGGGTTTGGTTGTGCTGCTACCGAAGAGCTCCTCGAGGGTCGCTTTGAGCGTTGACGAGCGCTTCGTCATCATCCGTTCCAGATACCGCGCCAGGCGTGGAACGCTCGCCGCAGCGTACGGCAGGTCCGGGGTGAGTTCTACCCCCAGATTCAGCACCAGAGCCGAGCTGTTTTCAAAAGTATTGGCGTGTCGATGGTGGGCCGGATGATAGACAATCGTACCTGCTTCCAGCAGATAATTGCCGTCGACACTTTGCTCGGAATAGGTGCCTTTCAAGACCAGGCTGACATAGGATTCCGGATGACGGTGCGCGTGCAGGGCGCTGCGTTTTCTATGTTCAGTAGTAAAGACCATCGGTATCAAGAATAACGTGATGCGTACGTAGATCAAGCCATGACGCGGGCTCCTGCTCTCCGATATCAATTACGTTCCAGACGATCCAGGGGGATCGGCGTATTTTCGGGCGACAGATTCCATGCTGGCTGAGGAAAGCGGTGTATCAGACCTACGTTTTTGCGGTGTTTCTTTTAGTTGCCACCCCTGCGTGCGCGCAATCGCCTGATCATGGCGGTGAAGGATTCCTGACGTCTTACAGAGCCCTTGCGCTTCAAGGCGATCTGTCGATGGTTGAACGCGAGCTGTCCAAGACGGTTCGTGGCCGCGAAGAGCAGGACTACTATGACGAATTCCATGCGCGCTTCATCGCCAGAACCTCCGGCCTTGACCTCGATGCCGCGGATGACAAGTTGCTGCGGGCAACTGCTCACCTGTATCAGGACTACTGGCGTGAAGCGCTGCTCGAACCCTCGGGGCTTGCAGCATCTGAAGGGGCACTATATGAGGGCGTCGCCGACTTGCTGAGAATCCATGACGGCTGGGATTCCACGAGCCACGACGGCGACATCCTGGCAGCGCTCAAGGCAGCACTTGAGAAACGGGGATATTTCGTACTTCTTGGGCGTACGGCACCGCTGCTGGAATTCATGATCTGGCGAGAAAACGAGACCGTGAGCTACGGTGTCGAACTGACCGATACGCTACAGCCGGTTACTGTTAACTTTCTCGACGGCTTTATCTCGAAAGGGTGGCTAAGGTTTGCGACGATGGGTAAACACGGTACGGGTGGATGGGCGAACGCGGACGGTTTGTTCGCAGTGAACAGCTATGATCGTGCTGCGGAGAAATTTCTCGTTTCGTATCTAAAACATGAGGGCCGGCATTTCGCAGATTACGGCATCTTTCCCAGTATAGGCAGTGCCGATCTGGAGTATCGGGCCAAGCTGACGGAGCTGGCATACGCGGACAGTGAGCTCGAGCGTTTGCTGACAGGCTTCACCAGTGCCGCGCTGCGAACGGAAAGTTCCCCACACGCGCTGGCGAACTGGTACGTCATTAGCGATCTCACAGCGGCGTTGTCAGACCGGGAATGGCCTGACGGTCCGGCTTTCTGGAGCGGTTTTTCCAAAGACATTGTTCACCAGGCGGCTGAACGGCTGCTTGAGAAGCACACGCGGATACTGAAGCAGCAGGGCGCCGCCACCACCGAGGGCACGATACGGCCGTAGTCAAAACTGCTTTCGCTAATCCAAACTACTGCTAGACTGCTCCGCGACGCGCTTCGAGTTGCATCCGTACGTCGTGCGCCTTTTCTTCAGTGATGGTGTACGACGCGATCGCCCATATCGCAATGCCGGACGCCAGGATCGGTACGAAAATATCGTATATGCGCATCATATAGATCGTCTGTTCGGCCTGGTCGCCGCCAAGCGTTACGTCGAAACCGGTGAAGTTCAACAGGAAACCGCCAGCCGCCAGCGCTGCCGCCATTCCCAGCTTCACGACCCACCAGAATATCGAGCCATACATGCCTTCGCGCCGTTCGTGGGTTTCGAGTTCATCCGCGTCCACGACATCGGCCACCATCGCAGGCATCAACGTAAACAGACCCGCAAAACCAAACGCGATAAACGGCGCGGGGATCAGCAGCAACCAGGGATGTTCCGGCGTGTAGCAAACCCATTTGAGCAGGTAACCGAACATCGATATACCGGTCGTCACATAGAAGGCACGTCGTTTACCGAACTTCGGACATAACCACGTGATCAACGCGACGATAAAGAGCGTCGAGAATGCGCCCAGCGCGCCCGCGTGACCCGCGAACACGGCACCCTGGTCGGTGTCACCACCGAACACAAAATAGATTATCACGTAGGTCTGGAATGCCGCGATCAGCATGAAACCGTTGAAAACAAGAAACGTTGCTGCACAAAGTTTCAGAAATGGTTTGAACTTGAGTGATGCCGCGAAGCCGGAGAAAAACTCCCCGGCTGCTCGCATCGCTGCGGCGGCGGCACTCACTTTCGCGCCGGTTTCCTCAGACTCGACGGCTGCAGCAGCGACAAATCGCTCGCGCAGCAGGATGGCGGGGAGGACGCCGATGGCCGCAACACAAACCGCTATTACTATTGCAAGTCCGGCAGCGCCGTCGACCATATTGTCGAAGAGCAGCTTGCTGTTCATGATCGCGAGGAAATAAGGACCAATCATGTAAGCAAGGTTGCCGATGATATTCTGCACGCCCATAAGGCGCGTACGCTCGTGATAGTCCGGTGTCAACTCATAGCCGAGCGCGACCCACGGTGTGGCGAACATTGTGTACGCAAGATAGAAAATGATCGAACCGATCAGGAACCACCAAAAGTAAAAAGCCTCGCTCATACCGCCGGGCAGTTGCCAAAGCAACGCGAATACGATGGCAACGGCGATGGCGCCGCAGAAAATATAGGGTCGTCGGCGGCCCCAGCGCGTTCGAGTGTTGTCCGAGATGTAACCCATAAGCGGGTCAGTAATCGCGTCGGTCAGACGGGGAAGAGCACCCAGCAGACCGACCAGCGCCGGATTCATCCCGAGGCCAAGGTTGAGGACAATAACCATACCGCCCATCGCGTAGGCGAGTATGTTGTTTACGAATGCTCCGGCACCGAAGATGACTTTCTGAAAGAACGGAATCCGATCTTCAGGAGCGGTCACGTAATGATTGGCGTCACTCAATACTTTCCCCCAGGCTCGTTTGAGTCTTCTTCTTTGAGGTGTATACTCCATGAAATTGACAGCGCTGTCAAACATTGCTAAAACGCTATACGATGAGATCGAGGCGTGGAAGCGGTCCGTGCGGCTGTGGCCGCCTGCATCGATGCCTCGCCCTAACCCCTTATACGGGCTACGTCCTGTAGCTTACGGTTGATGACAAATATGAATGCTCCCCTGGCTAATCGCGGCAATGATGTAAACACGATCGAAGAACGGGTTAATACCTTGCTGACTCAGATGACGCTGGCCGAGAAAATCGGCCAGATGTCCCAGCTGAACGCCGGCGATGGATATGCGCCGGACTATCTCGCCGACGGGCTGCGTGCCGGCCGTATCGGCGCGGTGCTCAATATCGTCGACGTAGCCGCAGTCAACGAACTGCAACGTATCGCGATGGAGGAATCCCGACTCGGCATTCCGCTGCTGGTCGGCCGCGACGTTATCCATGGGTTCAAGGCGGTCGCGCCGATCCCGCTGGGCCAGGCGGCGACATGGAACCCCAATCTTGTCAGGGAAGCCGCACACGTTGCCGCTATCGAGGCGGCGGCGAGCGGTATCAACTGGACCTTTGCGCCGATGATCGACATATCGCGCGATCCGCGTTGGGGACGTATTGCCGAGAGCCTCGGCGAGGACGTATTCCTGGCGAGCAGGCTTGCGGTGGCCATGGTTGAGGGTTTCCAGGGCGAGGACCTCTCGGCGACAGGTTCGATAGCCGCTTGCGCCAAGCATTTTGCGGGTTATGGCGCGGCTGAAAGCGGCCGCGACTACGCGACTACCGATATTCCGGAAAGTGAACTTCGTAACGTTTATCTGCGGCCGTTTAACGCGGCTGTCGATGCCGGCGTAGCGACATTGATGACGTCTTTCTCCGACCTCAATGGCGTGCCGGCCACCGGTAACGAATTTCTGTTGCGGCAGGTGTTGCGAGAGGAGTGGTGTTTCGACGGTTTCGTTGTCAGCGACTGGGACTCGATTCGGCAGCTGCAGATTCACGGCCTGACGGAGAATGACCGCGAGTCGGCTTACGAAGCCGCGACTGCCGGTGTCGATATGGAAATGGCAGGTGACGCCTACAGCGGGCATCTTGCCGAACTCGTCGAGGCGGGCCGGATCAGTATCGGCAGTATCGATACCGCCGTCGCGAATATTCTGCGCGCCAAGTTCAGACTCGGGCTTTTCGAGAACGCGTTCACTAAACCGGAAGAGTTGCCGGCGGTCGCGAATGGATGGGCGCTGGAAACGGCGAAACAGGCGGCAACGCAGAGTGTTGTCATGCTCAGAAACGAGCACAACGTACTGCCGTTGGCGGCCGCTGAACTGAACTCGATCGCTGTCATCGGTCCACTGGCGGATGCGCCTTATCAACAACTCGGCACCTGGGTTTTCGACGGTGACGTGGAACTCAGCGTTACCCCGCTGCAGGCGCTCCGCAGCCTTGTCGGCGATGCGGCCGACGTCCGCTACGTTCGCGCGATGGAAAACTCCCGCAGCAGGGCCAGCGAGGCATTCGATGAGGCTGTGGCGGCGGCGCGCGATTCGGATGTAACGATTCTGTTTCTCGGCGAAGAATCGATACTCTCCGGGGAAGCCCACTCACGCGCCGACATCAACCTGCCCGGCGATCAGGCAGAGCTGGTGCGGCGAATACGCGAAACCGGTAAGCCGGTCGTTGCCGTGATCCAGGCAGGAAGACCGCTGACGCTGACGAATATTGTCGATCAGGTAGATGCACTGCTGTTTGCCTGGCACCCGGGGGCTATGGGTGGACCGGCCATTGCGGATCTGCTGTTTGGTATCGAGTCACCTTCCGGCAAGCTGCCAGTAAGCTTCCCGCGTATGGTTGGACAGATTCCTATCTACTACAACCAGAAAAACACCGGTAAACCACCGTCCTGGGACAATATTGCCCACATCGACGATATCGACACACGCGCTCCGCAAACATCGCTGGGCATGAGTGCATTTCATCTGGATGCGGGTTTCACGCCGTTGTTTGCGTTCGGTCATGGCCTGTCGTACACGCAGTTCGAATACCGACATATTCGCATGAGCGCGAATGAGCTAAAGCCGGGAGACGAAGTGACTGTCAGTGTCGACGTCTGCAACACTGGCGGCGTTGCGGCTGAGGAGGTAGTGCAGTTATACGTCCGTGATCCGGTTGCCAGCGTGACACGACCTGTGAAGGAGCTGAAAGGATTTCAGCGGGTTCACGTCGAGCCTGGCGAGACTGTTACGGTGGACTTTCGATTGCACACCGACGACCTGTCATTCTACGGGAGAGACGGGCAGCTGGTGACCGAGCCCGGCGAGTTCCACGTCTGGGCCGGTGGCAGTTCGGAAACGCAGCTGAGAACGGAATTTCGATTGGAGAGTCGATGACATGAAGATTCTTAAACTATTTGCGATTCTTGCACTTGCTATAGCTGGATGTAGCGCCCCCCCAGGAGAAGAAGAGGCCATGGCAGTAGTGAGCAGTACACAACAATCGCCGAGCGATCTTTTGCATGGCGAGGTGATGGCAGTAGCTTATTCGGGGTTTCGGGAAGGTCAGCACCCGGACCGTGGTGATGGCGCTGTCAACCCGAGTGAAGATGAAATCCTGGAGGACCTGGAAATTCTGGTCGCGCACAATTTTACGTTGATACGCCTTTATGACTCCGGGGAGAACTCCGTAACGACACTCGAGCTGATTCGGGATCACGATCTGCCGATCAAGGTTCTGCTTGGCATGTGGCTCGATGCGGAGTTCAGCAATCACGAGGGATGCCCGTGGCTTGACGAGCCGATACCGGATCATGAACTGGCGGCGAACGCTCTGCGCAACGATGCAGAGCTCGCCCGTGGGATTCGTCTCGCTAATGAATTCGACGACATCGTTGTTGCCGTCAACGTCGGCAACGAGGCGCTCGTCGAGTGGAACGACCACATGGTGCCGCTCGCCAAGGTGATCGAATACGTTCGTATCGTTAAGGCTGCAATCGAACAACCCGTGACTGTTGCGGATAACTACGAATGGTGGATCGAAGACGGAGCGCCACTGGCGGCCGAGGTGGACTTTCTCGGCATACATACGTATCCGGCGTGGGAAGAGAAGACAATTGATGAAGCGCTTGCCTACACGATCGAGAATATGGATCGCGTTCATCAGGCGCTGCCCGACAAACCTATGGCAATTCTCGAAGCGGGATGGGCAACGACCGCTGTCGAGTTCGGTGACCGCGCGAGTGAGGATAATCAAACCCGCTATTTCAGTGAACTCAACGACTGGGCGACGCAGACGAACATCACC
Organism: Woeseiaceae bacterium; assembly: GCA_021773035.1. Classification (GTDB taxonomy): domain Bacteria; phylum Pseudomonadota; class Gammaproteobacteria; order Steroidobacterales; family Woeseiaceae; genus UBA1847. The sequence goes on along the minus strand of JAJFKU010000016.1, from coordinate 42,609 downwards.
GTGTTTTTCTTTGAGGCGTTCGACGAGCCTTGGAAAGGCGATCCGGGCAATGTACTGGGTGCCGAAAAACACTGGGGCCTGTTCAATGTCGACCGCACGCCCAAGCAAGTAATGAGGTAATAATCGGTGAGCGGTACCGGCAACGTTTCACTTCGCGGGCTGCGAACTTTCTGCACGGCCGCTCAATACGAGAGTTTTCGCGATGCCGGTGAGGCGTTGTTCATTACCTCGTCGGCAGTCAGTCACCAGATAAAGAGTCTCGAGACAGAGCTCGGTCTGCAGCTCTTCGAACGCAGTCATCGTGATTTGCGCCTCACAGAAACCGGTCGCCTGCTTTATGCAGAGGTCAGCCCGCTCATTGAAGAGATTGATGGCGTCGTAGCAGGGTACCGGAAGAGCGAGCCGAGAACGGCAGTCCGTATCTCGGTACAACCGTTCTTTGCCAGTGAGTACTTCGTTCCAAGACTGCGTGAGTTCACGGCGGCGCATCCGGAGATCGATATTCAGGTTGGCACCAGCGACGAATCGTCCGACCATCTTCCACCAACAGCCGATCTGTCCATCCGTTTGTTCAAGGCGCCGCCGGAGAACAGCACATCCAATCTGCTGTTTCCGCTGCGGATGGTCGCGGCCGGATCGCCGGACTTCAAGAAGGAACTGATCGTCAAGCGCAAGGAAATCGTCAGTGATTTTCCGTTGATTGTCCATGAGTCACGACCCAAGGCGTGGAAGCAGTGGTCGAAAAGCGCGGGCGTCCGATTGCCCGCCGACAGCAAGGTTATTCGTCTCGATTCGATGATCGCCATCGTTCGGGCTGCCGAACGCGGGATTGGTGCGGCACTCGTGCCGGTTCCGCTCGGTGAGCAATGGTTCAAGCAGGGCAGTATTGTGCGCCTGTTTCCACATGAGCTGGTCGCTGACGTCAGCTACTTCCTGGTTGGGAAGGATGAGTCTCCATCTCGAGGCGTCGTTTTATTGCGCGACTGGATATTGCAAAACTTTAGCCAGCCAGGCTGAATTTTTTTCAGCGTCAAGCTGACTTTTTTTCGTTTGTGAGTTTTCTCTGATCTGCCTATCGTGCGTTATCGGACGCATGGAGCGGCCGGTAATTCCAAGTGTAACCACTGTGTTACGGAGAGAAGACATGTTCAAAAAGCCGAATGAAAATCTTGACGCGTTCTCACTAAGCCTGGGTGGCATGACGACAGTAGCCGGATTCGCGGCAGTGCCCGCCATTCTACACGAGCGACTCAGAAAGCCCATGGACGAACCCCGGCAGTCCTGCCGGGATGGTGGACGCCCGGGTCGCCGGGCATGGTGGATGGGTCGCCGCCAGCCTGCCTAGGCGATACTTTGGTCGCAAAATTGACAACGCTGTCAATTCTTGCTTTATTGAGGTTTCTTACACGTAGCGCAGGGAAATGGTTTCCTGCGCTCAAACCGTATGGAAACCACCCATGAGAATACTCAGAACGAGCTCGCCAGGCGTAGTGATGGCACTGGCACCGTTGTTCTTGTTGTCAGCGTGCGGTGGCGACGGTAACCAGGCGGACCTGCTATCCGCTGTTGAGGTGCTGCCGCCAGTGATCCTGCCGCCGCAAAGCAATGTCAATATCGGTAACCCCACACTCACGGCCGCGAACAATAACGCCGTGTCTGCAGGCGGGGCGTTGACGCTGGTCTGGAGCGATGAATTCGATGGCGGACAACTGGACCCTCAGTCGTGGTTCTTCGAGACCGGGGATGGTACCGAGTATGGCATTCCGGGATGGGGTAACAACGAGCTCCAATACTACCTGCCGGACAATGCTCAGCTCGGCAACGGCATGCTGACGATCACTGCACTGGAGCAGGCGATCGCGCAGTACGACTACACCTCGGCCCGCATCAATACACGTGATCGATTCGCGTTCAAGTACGGCCGCATAGAGGCAAGAATGCGCCTGCCGGCGGGGCAGGGGCTGTGGCCGGCCTTCTGGATGCTGTCTCAGGATGAGGTCTACGGACCGTGGCCTCAATCGGGTGAGGTAGACATCATGGAAGCGGTCAATCTCGACGCTGCTGGCGGCAACAATGTGCTTGGAACCCTGCACCATGGCCCGGCGTTTCCTAACAACGTGTTTACCGGGAACACCTACACGGTGCCGAGCAGTGCCTCGGCAGAATTCCACGATTACGCGATCGAGTGGGACGCGACCGAGGTTCGCTGGTATGTCGACGGCGTCCTGTACGCCATGCAAAACTCGTGGTCGACACCGTCTGCCGCATTCCCGGCACCGTTTGACCAGCCTTTTTACATTATTCTTAACGTTGCGGTCGGCGGTAACTTGCCCGGCTCACCGGATGCCAACACGGTATTTCCGGTCACGATGGACGTAGAGTACGTCCGCGTGTATTCCGGTAGCTAGAACGCGCCAGCCCAAACGCGGGCAAGTTTGCAGATTTTATGACAGCGTTGTCAGTTTAGTTTTGACAACGCTGTCAATTATTGCTATTTATTAACTCGCTGACGTCACAATTCGAGCAGTTGGGGGGCCTTCCAAATCGAATTTGTCAGCAATAGAGGCATAAAAACAGTATTAAAATCAGTTATCTAACTGCCGACTAGCCATCCAGAGAGTTGTTATGCAATCAATTTCTTCCGTGCGCTCATTCCGCATCCTGACGATCATCCTTCCGGTATTCGCCCTCGCGGCCTGTGGCCAGGGCGATGGGAAAGAGCCAATTCTCGGTACGCCGGCACCACCCCCACCTCCGCCACCCCCGGCAAGTTGCAACGATGCCATTACTTTTGAGGATGCGTGTCCGGCAGTCACATTCACCGAATTCGAAGGCGGTGTGGCGTCAATTGTTGATAATCCCGAGCAGGGCACCTCCAATCCGAGTGCCAAAGTCGGGCAGATGCAGAAATTCGCGGCGACAAGCGGCGCCACGTTCGGCGGTTCAACGTTAACGCTTCCAACCCCGTTAACCGTTGCCTCCGGTAGCTCATTTACGATGAAGGTCTGGTCACAACGGTCGGTGCAGGTGCTGTTCCAGCCCGAACCACAGGGTCCCGGTTCCGGCATTGAGATAACGCATGGCGGCAGCGGTTGGGAAGAGCTTACGTTCTCCCTGCCAGGTCTTTCGGGCAGCGTGACCGGCATCACGTTGATCTTCGATAATGGCACACTGGGAGCTGCGGCTGCCGATCCGACCAACTGGACCTTCTACTTCGACGACATCACGCTGGTTCCGCCTGGCGGCGGCGGTGGTGGTGGCACGTTCTCTGCGATCACTTTTGATGACGCGGTTACAACTTACACGTTGGCCGGCTTTGGTGGTGCGGAAGACTCGAGTCTGCAAAATGACCCGACAGGTGGTACCAATCAGGTCGTGCAGGTCAATCGTGCAGCCGGTGCAGAAACCTTTGCCGGAACAACGGTGTCAACCGAAGCGAATGCTGCAGTTCCGACGATTCCGCTGGACGCATCGAATACGCGGATGACAGTACGGGTGTATTCGCCGGCCGCCGGTATCCCGGTTCGACTGAAGATTGAGGATGCTTCAAACCCCGGGGTCTCAGTGGAAACGGAGGCGACAACAACAGCAGCGAACACGTGGGAAACACTAAGCTTCGATTTCGCCAACGAAGCGGCGGGCACCGCAGCATTCAATGCCGCTGCAACGTACAACAAAGTGACGATTTTCTTCAACTTTGGCGCCGCAGGTGCACCTGCGGAAACATACTTTTTCGATGACATCGATGTTGCTGCAGGTGGCGGCGGTGGTGGCGGTTCGTTCTCGGCGATCACTTTCGATGACGCCGGCACGACCTACACGCTGACCGGTTTCGGCGGCGCGGAAGACGCAAGCGTGCAGACGGATCCTGCAGACGGCGCGAATCAGGTCGTGCAGGTCAATCGTGCTGCCGGTGCAGAAACCTTCGCCGGTACGACGGTTTCAACCGAGGCGAACAATGCGGTCCCGGCAATTCCGCTGGATGCTGCGAACACCGAAATGACGGTGCGGGTGTATTCGCCGGCAGCCGGAGTACCGGTTCGATTGAAGATTGAGGACGCGTCCGATCCGTCGATTTCCGTGGAAACGGAGGCGGCAACAACGGTAGCGAATACGTGGGAAACGCTGACTTTCGATTTTGCCAACGAGGTGTCCGGCACGACGGCGTTCAACGCGGCAGCCACTTATAACAAAATCACTATCTTCTTTAACTTCGGTACGGCCGGCGCGCCGGCCGAGACCTACTTCTTCGATGACATCGATGTTGCAGCGGGTGGCGGCGGTGGTGGTGGCGGTGGATCCGCTGACATCGACTTTGAGACGGCTGCTACCGGCGCCGGATTCACCTGGACCGTATTTGAAAATGACGACAATCCGCCCGTACAGATCGTTGCAAATCCCGATCAGTCCGGTGCCAACACCTCCGCAACAGTCGCTCAGGTAACCGCACGAGTTGGTGGGCAAGCATTCGCTGGCGCCGAAACAGCGCATGGCGATATCGGCCCCCTGACACTGGATAGCACTAACAGCACCGTCACCATTATGGTCTGGAAATCGGTGATCAGTGACGTTGGATTGAAGTTCGCGATCGCGAACGGCGGTGCGCAGGGAGAGATTAAAGTTGCGAACACGCTCGTCAACCAGTGGGAAGAACTGACGTTCGACTTTTCGGGCAACATAGGCCTGTTCGAATCTACCAATATTGATCAGCTGATTGTGTTTCCCGACTTTGATCTCGGCGGAAGAACTCAGGACAACATCGTTTACTTCGACAACATCAGCTTTACCGACGGTAATGGTGGTGGTGGCGGTGGTGCCCCCGCATCAACGGATTTTGAAGGCGTCGGTCCTTTTGTTTTCAGTGACTTCGGAGGCGGTGTGGCGACTGTGGTAGCCAATCCCGACGCGACTGGGATTAACGCTAGCGCGATGGTTGGACGAATGCAGAAATTCGCCGGCGATACTTTCGGCGGCAGCACACTTGATCTCGGTGCAGCCATCGACTTTTCTGCAGGCGAAATCTATTCCGTGAAGGTCTGGTCGCAACGTGCGGTGCCCGTACTTCTTAAGCTCGAGGGTTTGAACCAGGAGCGCACTGCGAATCACACCGGTAGCGGCTGGGAAGTGCTCTGCTTCGACTTCAGTGGCACGACCGTTGGTGCGCCGGCGACGGCAATTACACTCATCTTCGACAACGGTACTGCAGGCGACGCGCAGAACGATGCGGCGAACTGGACCTTCTATTTTGACGACATCGAACAAACGAGTAGCTGCGGCGGTGGCGGTAACGTGAGTGACCTGGTCGATTTCGAAGACACGGGTGGTCCGTACATTTTCTCCGACTTCGAAGGTGGTGCTGCGACCGTGGAGAACAATCCCGACGCGACGGGTATCAACACGAGTGCGAGAGTCGCGCAGATGCTGAAGTTCGTGGGTCAGACTTTTGGCGGCTCGACATTGACCCTGCCGGCGCCGGTCGATGTGCCGGCTGACAGTACTTTCACGATGAAGGTCTGGTCGCAACGAGCAGTACCCGTGTTATTCAAACTCGAGGGCGGCCCCGTTGGCGAGATCACGGCGAATCACGGCGGTAGCGGTTGGGAAGAACTGAGTTTCGACTTCTCCGGCATAAGCGGGAACGGCGTCACGGGAATAACGTTCATCTTCGACAATGGCGTCAACGGCGCAGCGGCAACAGACCCGACCAACTGGACGTTCTACTTCGATGACATTGCTATCACCTCTGGTGGTGGAGGAGGTGGCGGCAGCGGGGTGGCGGCGATCGACTTCGAGCCAGCCGGTATTGGTACCGGGTTCACCTGGACTGTCTTTGAAAATGCGGACAATCCGCCGGTTCAAATAATCGCGAACCCTGATCCGTCAGGCGCGAACACATCGGCGAACGTCGCCCAGGTCACGGCACGAGTTGGTGGGCAGCCGTTCGCCGGTGCTGAAACGGCGCACGGTGATATCGGTCCTCTGACACTCGACGCGACCAACAGCACCGTCACGATTATGGTCTGGAAAACGGTCATCAGTGACGTGGGTTTGAAGTTCGCGATAGCGAATGGCGGGGCGCAACCGGAAATCAAGGTCGCGAATACGCTGGTCAATCAATGGGAGGAACTCAGTTTCGATTTCTCCGGCAATATCGGCCTGTTCGAAGCCATCGATATCGATCAGCTGATCGTGTTCCCCGATTTCGACCTCGGCGGACGAGCTCAGGACAACATTGTCTACTTCGACAACATCAACTTCACCGACGGTAGCGGTAGCGGTGGGCCTACCGCGACGCTGATGAGCGATTTCGAAGATGCCGGAGCGCCTTATACCTTCGCGGATTTTGAGGGCGGCGCAGCAACGGTCATCGATAATCCACAGGTGAACGGAACCGGTACCAGCCCGAAGGTCGGTCAGATGCAGAAGTTCGCCGGACAAACGTTCGGCGGATCGACGTTTACTTTGCCGAGTACTGTTAACGTACCGGCTGGTACTTCCTTTACGATGAAAGTCTGGTCGCAACGAGCTGTGCCCGTGTTGTTCAAGTTGGAAGGTGGCCCGGTCGGCGAAATCACCGCGAATCACGGCGGCACCGGCTGGGAAGAGCTGAGTTTTGACTTCACCGGGATCACCGGCAACGGCGTTACTGCAATCACGCTGATCTTTGATAACGGTGTCAACGGCGCGGCAGCGACTGATCCGACCAACTGGACCTTCTACTTTGATGACATGACGATTGTGACACCGTGAGTAGATGACTATTGTCGTTTTAGAAACCAAATAAATTCAAGAATATAAGAGTGATCGCTATGACGCGTTTAAATTTGATCCAGACCCTGAAGAGGCTTTGCAGCAGTGTTGCGGTAGTCCTGGTTGTTGCTTTACCGCTGACCGGACAGGCGCAGGCCGCTGATACTGTGACAACGTACAAAGATGAAAACGGCTGGAAGCTGCAGGTTAACGGTCGTGATCACTATGTAAAGGGCGTCGTATGGGGTTATACGCCACGTAATCAGAACTACTCCTATAACTTATGGGGCGAATCTGACGACTTTATTCGCAAGGTGCTGGACTACGACTTTGGGCTGATGAAGGCGGCCGGTATCAACAGTATTCGCACCTTCTCGATGGTTCCTCCCAAGTGGATAACCTATATCTATCGCGAGCATGGCATCATGACTGTCGTCAATCCGCTGATGGGACGTTACGGTTATACGGTCGGTGGGAAGTGGGTTCCGTTTACCGACTACTCGGATGAGCTGACACGAGCGACACTCAAAGCCGACATGCTGGAACTCGTTGACCAGTACAAGAACGTACCGGGCGTACTGATGTTCGCCTTCGGCAACGAAAGTAACTACGGACTGTCGTGGTCCAGCTTCGAAATCGAGAACCTGCCGGAGGGCGAGCAGAACACCGCCAAAGCCCGTTACCTGTACAGCCTCTTCAACGAGGTTATGGCGGCCGGTAAGAAGATTGCGCCGAATCACCCGTTTTCGATCGTCAATGGCGATATTCAATATATCGACCTGATCGCGGAATTATGCCCGGACCTCGATGTGCTTGGCGTCAACGCTTATCGCGGCAAGAGCTTTACCGGTCTTTGGAAAGACGCGGATGAGAAACTCGATCTGCCGGTCGTGTTCTTCGAGTTCGGTAGCGATGCATTCAATGCACGTGATTTCGAAGAAGATCAAAGGTCGCAGGCCATCATTCTGAAAGACCAGTGGCAGGAGATGTACAACAAAGCCTACGGTAACGGCGAGGAAGGCAACTCCATCGGCGGTTTCGTCTTTGAATGGCGCGATGAATGGTGGAAGTACCTGCAGGTCGAAAATCTCGATATTCAGGACAACAACGCCTCCTGGTCGAATCAGGCCTATCTGTTCGACTGGGCCGAGGGCAAGAACAACATGAACGAGGAGTGGTTCGGGATTGCCGCGCTCGGCACGACAAACTCCGACGGCGTCTATACCGCGCGGCCGAGAATGGCCTACGACGTATTGTCCGAAGTCTGGCACATGGACCCGTACATGCACAAAAAGGCCGCATTCAATCAGGCCTTCGACGACATGAATATGGAATTCCATGCATTGAAGGGCGAAGTACGTCAGCTAAAGGCCGAGACGAAGGAAAAGAAAAAAATCGTCGGGCTCACGGGTGGCAGCGTTCGTGCCGAGTTGGTCTTGAAGGGTGCTGAACAGGCAATCACTGAACGCGGCGAGAATGGTACTGAGTTTTCCGATGGACAGATGGTATTCCTCGATTTCGGTTTCCAGCCGGCCGACAATTTCGAAGGCCAGTTTACGCTGAACATTCTCGGTAATGTAGCCGACAAGGAGCCGCTGGAAATTCAGTACGGTCGTCGTGGCCTGCCGCTCATTATCGAAACCGACGTACAAATTGAGGGCGTCGGTTTCGTTACGCGTGAAATTTCCCTTCAGGATCGCGAGCGAGTCGAGATCTACGACTTCGATGCAACCTATCAAGGCGAGCATTTCGACTTAACGGCGTTCTATCACACGCCGCGTTATCACTGGGGTTACGAGGGCGATTTCTTCGGCCTGATTCGTGAGGCAACCGACCTCGACGGCATGGATATCTGGAACGCGAAAGCGCCAGAGGGTGTCGAGCTAAGCGGCAAAGGGAAGTTCGAAGGCCTGACCGTGCTCGCCGGACCCGAAGTTTATTGGGGCGCTAACCCGAAGGTCGTGCTTCGCTATACAAAGAGCATCGGCAAGATCGATTGGACCTTTATTCATTCGGAGGATATTGCGAGAGCTAACGAGGGTACCGGTTCGACCGGTGCGACAGAAAGACAGTCGCGTCAGACGACCCTGTACGGTTCGAAAGTGTTTTCCGATAAATACAAGCTGGAGTTTGGCGGCATACTTTCTGCGACCGAAAAAGTCGACGACCTGTATGACCGCTACGAAAACGGCGATATCGTCGCCGACCAGATCGACGACGACGATACCCTGGGCTACAAGGTCAAGCTATCGTTCCCGTTTTTCGGAGCCCTGGGTTACGTTGCCGCGAATGAAGCGGGCCTTGTCGCCGATGCCGGCAACGCTCTGCGGGAGTTTGGAACGCGATTGCCGTATTCCGGGCTGGGTAACAAGAAAGAATACGATGCCGGTTTAATGATGAATTTCGGTAACTGGATGGTGTTTCCACGTGTGCTGTACCGGGAGAACCTGGTCGATGCGAACCCGCTTATTTCTCCGTCCATTGGCGGCGGTATTCTTTTTCCAGGCATCCTGCCGCGCGACCGGGACAGCGATCCCTTTGCCGTGTTGGATAATCGCGAAGCGAAGTCTGGCGAGATATTCGTGACCTACGATCCCACCGGCGCAACCCCCTTTTATGCCTGGGACAACGACATGCGTGAGGATGCGAGGTTCGCATTCAACGTTGGCTTGAACTACACGGCGTACCCGACGTTTACCGACGCGCATCTGTTCTTCTTCGAGCCTGCAGGCGTGAATGCGTCCTTTGGTGTCGGTCTTCCATCTGAAGATGTGTGGACAGCATCCAGCCGCATGGTTTTCAATCCGCGTGCCGGTCGTAAGTACATTCTGAGTCTGCTCGGCGGGCATGAGCAGTCAACCGGCGATCCAAACGGTGGAACACGGGACTTCTTCACGCTCGACGCCAAGGCTGTTATTGGTGGCAAGCACATCATTTCCGGCTACGCGAAGAAAGATGCCTGGGGTCCCTACGACTTCCATCGGCAGTTCAACGTGACCTATCCGGAGCAGTACAAAATCGACTACTCCATCCTGCTTGATGAGCGACGCGATGAGCTGCGCTCCACGAAAGTCGGGATTCGCGCCCTGTATCGGTCACTGGATGGCGATTCCCCGGAAGCTGTTACCCCGGACGGTGATGGGACAAACGACTATCTGTTCCAGACAGTTCTGTATTTCACCTACATGTTCTAGAGATCGAGTATGCGTGCCCAAGGAATTATGATTATGAAAAACCAACATCGAAAAGTGGCCCGGCCGACTCTGTTCAAGAGCCTGACACTCGCTGTCATGAGCCTGGCAGTACTCAGTGCTTGCGAAGGACCTTCAACGGCTGGCGGCGATGGCACGGTGATCAACGCAATCGTCCTGCCAACAGACACCTTGTTGAACCTGGCTTGCATCAACGTCGGCATTAACGGTGAGCAGTGCGTATTGTCGGACCCGGAAAATCCCTATATCACTGTCGCTACAACCGAATTCAACGTTAATTCCGCGGATGCAGAAACCAAGTTCGACCTGGCCAACAACATACCCGGCGGTCCGACAGGTGCGAAAGCGCGCTTCTACCTCTGGGCGACGGCACTGGCACGATTCCCGTCCGGCGAAAACCAGTGGTACACGGCGCGAGCTCTGCATGAGCTATTCGATGCCAACAGCGATCCGCTGATTCAGGAGCAGGCGTTGAAGGCTTACCGGTCGAATCTCGATAACTTCTTCGGTTCGGTGACGTTCTTCGAGTGCTGCGGCGGGGTCTCGTTCTCGGTCAACCTTAACGAACAGGTTGCCGACGATCTTTACCGGACGGATTCGACCGGCTTCGTCCGCCTGATACCGGGCGACCCGCTGAACGCGCAGTCGCTGCTCGCGGAGTGGGGATATACTTACAAGCCGGCGACGCCGCCCGACTTCAATGATGGCCTGGTTACCGTTAACGCTTTCTAGGATTGCCACCGGCTTGCTGCACCCAGGCAGGCCGGTATTGACGACTGTTGCCGCGGCACTGGTGCTGGTGCCTTACAGCGCGTTCTGTGAAGTAATACCGGTAGAACTCCGCAAAACGGACACAGGCTGGCAACTTCTCCGCGGCGGAGAGCCCTATTTCGTTCGGGGTGCTGGCGGCAACCACTCGCTGCGGCAGCTGGCACATGCGGGCGCGAACTCGATTCGCACCTGGGATGCCGACAATATCGATGCGCTACTCGACGAAGCTCACGCGCTCGGTCTGTCGGTCACCGTCGGTATCTGGCTGGGCCATGAACGGCACGGCTTCGACTACGGCGACGAGACTCAGGTTGCCGCGCAGATGGAACGCGCACGGCAGGCTGTGCTGCGTTACAAAGATCACCCCGCGGTCCTGCTCTGGGGGCTTGGCAACGAAATGGAGGGTTTTGAGTCCGGCGACAATCCCGCAATCTGGAAAGCAGTAAACGATGTCGCCGCGATGGTCCAGGCACTCGACCCCAATCATCCAACCATGACGGTTACCGCGGAAATTGGTGGAGATCGTGTTGCCAGTGTGCACAAACACAGTCCGGCGATTGACATACACGGTATCAATTCCTACGGCGGTGCGACGTCCTTGTACGACCGCTTGCGTTCGGCCGGTGCCAGCAAGCCCTATCTCATTACGGAATTCGGCCCGCCGGGTCCCTGGGAAGTCGCGAAGAACGGCTGGGGCGCCGCACTGGAACCGACGAGCACGGAGAAGGGTGACGCCTATCGCAGGAGCTACGAGCAAGGTGTTCTGCAGGCCGACGGATTCGCGCTCGGCTCGTATGCGTTTACCTGGGGTTTCAAGATGGAGGCCACGGCGACCTGGTTCGGTATGTTCCTGCCCGATGGTTCGCGCCTTTCCGCCATCGATGTAATGACGGAACTGTGGTCGGGACGCCGGCCGGAAAACCTGGCACCGACGGTCGAAGCGCTGCTCGTGGACGGGGAATCCGAACTGGATCCGGGTGATAAAGTCCGGGTCCGCGCCATCATCGCCGATCCTGAAGGGGCGTCCGTGACGGTGCACTGGGTGCTGCGCCCGGAATCGACCGAATACGTAACGGGCGGAGATTTCCGGCCGAATCTGCCGGATATCGAAGACGCCTTGCTGCATGGCGACAGCGGCGGTGCGACCTTGAGGATGCCCGGGGAACCCGGACCGTATCGGCTGTTCTTATATGCCTACGATGACAGCGGCGGTGCGGCAACGGCCAGTATTCCGCTGTTGGTGAAGGGTGAAGTTCGAACGCGGTTTCCGATCGTTGTTTACGAAGACAGTTTTGACGGAATGCCGTGGGTGCCTTCCGGCTGGATGGGCAACAACGAGGCGCTCACGATGGACGGTGAGCATGGCGATAACCCGTTCGAGGGCAGCAACAGCATCAGGATGCGATACGAAGGACCCTTCGGCTGGGCCGCGGTGGCCTGGCAGGACCCGCCGAACAACTGGGGTGACCTCGATGGTGGATACGACCTCAGCGGTGCGACGGAACTGGAGCTCATGGCCAGGGGCGAATACGGCGGTGAGCGGGTCAACTTTGGCGTCGGGCTGCTCGAAGGCGACAGGAAATACCCCGATTCCGGCAAGACGAGTATAGAAGGCATCGTGCTGACCCGCGACTGGCAGCGCTACCGCGTGCCGCTGAAAAAAATCGACTTGTCGAGCATCAAGTCGGGTTTTGTCGTAACGATAAGCGGCCGGCAGACCGCGGTCACTGTCTACCTTGACAGTATTCGCTTCGTTCGCTGACTTCGTTTAAGCGGGCGCGGGGCCTGTGGATTCGCGAATCTGCATGGATGCGGCGAACACATCCTCGCCCCCCAGGTCAGAGCCGCCGCGCGAATGTTCGATCAACGCAAGCGCAGCCCGCTCTGCCATGGCCGCCAGCGGTTGCCGGATCGTAGTCAGCGCCGGATACACCTGTTGTGCGAGCGCGATATCGTCGCAGCCAGCGACCGATAGTTCATCCGGTACCTTAATCCCGAGGCGATCCGCTACACGAATAACGCCGGCGGCCATGTCGTCATTGGCTGCAAAAATTGCTGTCGGCCGGCGTTTTCGGCTCAGCAGTTTCTCCGCACAAGCCTCACCCGAACGGATGGAGTTGTCGCCGGCTTCAACAAGATCCCCGGAGAACGACACGCCGCTTTCCTGCAGGCCGTCCTGATAACCGAGAAAGCGGTTCTTGACGGCATCGTGTTTGGGGTGCCCGGTTAGAAACGCGATTCTCTTGTGTCCCAGGGACGCGAGGTAGCGCGTCATTTCGGCGCTGCATTCCCGGTCGTTCATTGACACGGAGTAGTGTTTGCCGTTTTTTTTCCTGCCGGAAGACACGCGGACGAACGGCGTGCCGGTGGCGCCTATTGCGCGCACGATGTTTGGCATATTCGATAGTGGCGCGGCCAGAACGATGCCGTCCGGTCGTACTTTTTCGATCAGCGTCTTCAGCTCAGCGCCAAGTGCCTTATCCTGGTAACGACAGGGGTGGATCAGTAGTTCGCAATCGTTGTCTCTACACGCTCGAAGCGCGCCTTGCTGCATTCGAATGACATAACCGGCGCTGGGTATCTCGTAGGCACTGGGGTCATCGTAGATCAGGGTGATCAGATGCGAGCGGTGGCTGGCCAGGTTGCGGGCGGATCGATCAGGGCGGTAATTGAGTTCGCGAATAGCTTTCCGGACGCGTTCTTTCGTGGTCTCGCGTACATTCGGCTCGTTGTTGACGACCCGTGATACGGTCTTTATCGAAACGCCGGCACGCGTTGCGACATCGAAGATTGTTGCTCTGCTCATCGTTACTCGGCTCGCTCATGGCAAATTGCTGCGCTATTGAAGTACAACTCTGCCAGCGCTGTCAATTATTATGTCTTTGTTTCTGCTGCTAATTCGTCGATGTATTTCTATCAGACCGGACCGATACGCCTCTCCTGCGTTCTGTGTAGGACGCGTCAGAGATATTTCGGATTTCCGTCTTTGTCCCAAAGCCCCCAGTAGGCGCCGACGTCGCCCTCGGCGTCGACCTTCCAGGCTTCGTCGAACGACGAAAAATAGAAAATTTCGATACCGTCCTGTTGTGCCCACTGATAGCTGTCCACGAAGTACTTGATGGCGTTTTTGAATGAGGGCACGGCTCCCATTGTCGGCGTTCCGATGTTCGGCCAGCCGGTTTCGCTGATGATGACCTTCTTGCCGTTCGCGACGTCCAGGACACGCCGGTACATATCCTTCATGTAGAGCAGGGCGTGTTCGGCGGAACAGCCTTCCCAGAAGGGGTAGCAGTTGGCGAGCAGTACGTCGCAGGCTGCGGTGATTCGCGGATGGTCGACGAACTCGAAGTAGGCGTCAACGTAGCCCACGGTCGTTTCCGGAACCGCTTCCTTGACGCGCCGGACGTAGTCCAGCAACTCGTCTTCGGATACATCACCGCGCAGCAGGACCTCGTTGCCCACGGCCAGGATGTCGGCGTGGCCGGCCTTCGCTACTGCGATTCCGTTGGCGAGTTCTATCTCGTTTTGCTCGCGGTCGTCGTCAAGCCAGATGCCGACCATGTTTTTCAGGCCGTTTTCCGCAGCGATTGCCGGAATTTGTTCGTTCCCTTCCTTGCAGGAAAATGAACGTACCCACTCCACATGGGGCTGGATGATGCTCAGCCGTTGTCGTATCTGCGTCTCGCTGATCAGTGTGCCCGGGCCCTGGCCTTCGGTATAGGGACTGAATGAAAGTCCGTGAATTCCGTCATCGAGGATACTGCGGACGAGCGCTTTCAAGTCGTCAACAGAGAGGCTGGAGGCATCGATTCCGGCCAGGGACAGTTTTCTTTGATAGAGATTTGACATCTGTGTTCCTGAAGGTCTATTCGAAAAACGCTATTCGGCGAACAACATGTCTGCCTGGAGCGTGACGGTAATCTGTTTGATGCGGCCGCTGCGGCGGAATACCTCGGTACTCTGCCGAGCCGAAAGCGATAGCTGCGGCAGCGTCTGTCCGCTGCCGTCGTCCCCGCTGATCAGCAAGCCCGGTTCATGTGCGTTCTCAAGTCGGTAGACAATCGGAATCTGGCACCAGGTAAAAGCCAGACCGGCTGCCGGCACAGTCAATTGCTGCCACTGATTGTTGACATCGAGGTACCTGAACGGTCGTGGTCTATCAACGAATTCGCGCGCTCGCAGCAGTCGCGGCCGAAAATCAACCCGGCCGGCGGCGATGCGAATGCCGAGTTCGCCAAAGCGGGTGATGATCTCTTCTTTAACCTGACCGGTCATGCCGGGCTGGCGGGCGCCGGCGTGTTTTGGCGTATGAGAATACGGATCAGTAGGGAAGGCGCCGTACTCGGCCGGTGTCTTGTTGAAACCGATGCCCTTACGGATGCGGTAGTACTGCTCGGCGAGGCGTTGCTGAACGGCCTCGTCCGAGCCCTGTTCGAGCGCGCTAAAGAAGTTCTCCTGAACGGCGAGCAGTAGTTTTGACACCATGTGCCAATAGATACTCCCCAGTCCCTCAAACCCGAACATGCCGCCGGAGCGCCCGGTGAATTCCTGGTGTCTGAATACCCGTTCGTACAGATTCTGCAGGGCTTCGCGAGCGGCCTCAATCTCGTTGGCGGAAACGTCTTTAAGGTGGTCTAGCCGGGTATTGAGTTGGCCGACGTTGGTGAAATCGGCGTTGAAACGGCAGGCACCGCGCGCGTCGCGAACGACCAGGCGCTCGTCACCGCTGGCCAGCATATCCCGCAGCAAAGGTATCGCTGTCGCATCTTCAAGCGGGATGCGGTTCTTGTCGAGAAAACCTGGCAGTTGGCGGTCCGGATACAACATGAACGACTGTTGGTCAGGGCGATAAATATCGCTGTCGAACAATGCCGCCACGATGTCGCTGGCATGTTCTGGTGCAACAGCTCCGGCACTCAGGACGGCGACCTGCCCCTCAAGCATCGGGTACAGCGAGTCTGCTGTGACGGCATCGTCGTGAATTTGCAATAGGTTGTAAGCGTTGTACAGGCCATCTTTGCGTACGTTCGTCCCGATACTGTGGTCGATCGCCGTTAGCGCGTCATCCAATAGTGTGGCGATTGCCGCCGGTGCCTGTTCGACCGTAGCGGCGAAGGATTCCTTTGCATAGATCGATGCCCGAAACCGGCACGCGGCCTTACCGAGTTCGGCAAACAACTCGTATCGCTGTTCGGGGCTGACAGGGCTGCCATCCAGTCGCAGTCGAAACGCGGAAAACACCGCGCAGGTTTCGGAGAGCCACGTTGCGACGTCGACTGAAAGTGCGACCGGCCGGGTTTCCGCTGCGAGCAATTCTTGCATAAAGTCTATGTATCTGCGCAGGTAGTAGAGCGTAACCATCGACAGTCCCTGGCCGACCAGTGCGTTGTTTGCGTCATTCCATTCCGGACGTTGCGTGTTGAGCCAGATACCGCCGTCAATGACGAAATTGCCCAGCTTACTGAGTAACGGGAGCAGCAATTTCTCCAGCAGGTTTACCTGGTAGACCTCTCCTGACGTATTGAGTATGAGCTTGCCGTCAGCACCGAGTGCGGAGATGCGGGACTCAATCAGATTGGCGAGCTGGTGGTCGAATTCGACCGTACTCTTGGGATCTTCCAGCAGCGCCGAAAAGGGTTTGATCCGATATGGCACGTTGGCAAAGGAATACACCGGCTCCCGCAGCAGCGTGTGCAGGCGATCCGGGTGGAAGTTTCGTGACAGTTCGAGGAACTTCTGCAAATAGATAATCTGATGATCGCCCCAGTAACCGATGAAGCTCCAGGGGTTGTCGGGTTCCTCGACTTCCCAGTCGATACCCTGCTTGGTAATGCGGTAGGGGTTGTAGCCATCCATCGTCGAGGCATTAACGAATTTGGCGACGATGTTCTCGATGTATTCCGGGTAGCTCATCGCGAGCGCTTCCCAGTTCTGGAAAATATCGCGCCAGTTCCCCTGGTAAGACAACAGCCGTTCACCGCTGCTGTCCCTGACATTGATCGCGAACTCGTTCCATGGACGACTCGGATCGCCGTGACGCCGGCCGAAGAAAATTGGCAGGTACTCGCGCCGCAGGCGTTCAAGCTGAGGGTCCTGCTGGTCTGCGACGGTTTTCGCCAGTTCCGTGAAGCTCAGCTTTTCCGGCAACGTTGCGAGCATATCCTGGTTGCGAGCGAACACGGTGTCGTTAAAATTCCGGATAGTGTCTGAGAAATCGGCAGATCTCACCGTGTATTGATCGTCGAAAGTACCGCCACGCAGGACATTGAATAATACGTTCGCGTAGTGGTGTTCGACGACGTTTTCCTCAGCCGCCGCCTGAAATGCGTCGGCACCGGCCATGATTCTGGCCAGTTCGTCCGAGCCTCTGTCAATGGAATGCCCGATGGCGGCAGCAACAACGTCCGGGGACGCAAGCTGTTCCTGAAGGGCGACGACGTCTCGCTGGTCTTTCTCTACGTCGGCGACGATCTGCCAGTGCCGGCTCGAGTTCGCAGCGAGGTGCAGCGAGTGCCTGACCAGGTAAGCACCGCGAACGCCTCGCAGACGCAGCTCTTTTTCGATTGATTTGCCGGCGCGATAACTGTCTAACTGCCCGGACGAGATAAGCACTTGCCGCTCCTCTAGCCCCAGGCAGAAAACCGTGTTCGCTCGCAGCGACTCACAGGGTTCGGCGCGATCCGTGATGCCGGAATAGAGGGCATACGATGCGACTCCGGTGTTTTCGTCCAACTCGTTCCACTTGTAGGCATCTACCAGGTTACTGGTATTGGACTGGGCGAATCGAGGTGTTCCTGCCGGTAAAACGTTTTGCAGACCGTCGATCATATCGATGCTGAGCTCGCGGTTACTCAGATTCTCCAGTTCGCATTGTCTGACAAAGCCATAGCTATCGCTGCTTGCCCACGTATAGCGGAACGCGAGTTGCAGGTCGTGATTGATTTCCTCGAAGCAGATCTTGTTACCCAGCAGATTTTTATAGATGCTGCGAGTAAAGGCGTAGCGCCCGCTGTGCTCGCGTTTGAACGGTTCCCACGTACTCTCGACGCCATTCATGTCGAGTCGCAGTATGGTTTTGCTGCCGGTATGAATACTGCTTTCGTGAATCTTGTCGACGGTGATGTAGGGAAACAGGGCGGTTTCCGGGGAAACCCGGCCGGCGCTAAGTCCCCCGGTCGACGACACGAACAGCCAGTGATCGTCATGCGAAATGATACTGATGAAAAACGGCGCCAGTCTGTCAACGTTGCGAATGGCGTAGTATCGCTCTCCGGCCAGGTCGATAAACTCGCCACTAACCGAATCGTTTCCTGCATCGTCGCGGCCAGGTGTTCGCGTTTCCTGCATACTCATTCCACCAGCACCAGTGACCCGAACAGGCCGGCATCGATCCAGCCACGGTCTTTAGGCCCTTCCGGCACGGATTCGGAGCCGACGAAGTTCTCGCGCAATTCGCTACCGTCGTTGTCGCAATAGGCAATCATGAAGCCGAGTACCTTTCCGGCAACGAGAGCGACTGGTTCGTTACTCGCAGAGGTATCGACGTAGTCGTCTGAATACACGTCAATGGCAAGTTCCCAGACGAGTTTGTCGTCGTGTTGCCGCCAGCGGCTCTCGACGTGGTGGGAATAGTTACGCGCACGCTTGTCTGTGCCGATGTCGATTGCCTGATTGTCCAGGGACATGTGATAGGCGAAAGCGTTGTGATTGAACTGGTGATCTCCACCGGAGCGGTCTTCGTCGATAAAGATCTCGAGGCAGTCGTCGTCCCAGTACTGCTGCAGCGGGTCGCGGTGCGAATCGATCAGTACATCGTCGACGATCTCGCTGAGGACGTAGAGCCTGCCGTCGCTCCAGGCGAGTTTGTAACGCCCCTGAAAGTCGCGAGAGGAGTACTCCGGCCCCAGCCAGCGATGCTTGATGTCGCGCCATTCGGCCGATTCCCAGACACGCTCGTCTGCGATGCCATCGATCGTGAGAGGGACCTCGGTCTTCGGCGCGAAATACTCCGTGCGCCCGGCAGAATGCGTATCTGTGCCCGCCACCGATGCCGTTGCAACCAATAGCAAAAGCATGCCTGCAAGGCGCCATGGCCTGACGTTTCTACTAGTCACTGTTTCCCCTCTATACCTATATTGGTATTCGTTCTGTGCTTATTGTAAGCTTTATTGACAGCGCTGTCATCAAGAATGAGAAAACCTTTTGGAGGTCGTGTGCGATGAAACCTGTATTGCTGCTCCGGGTGCTGCTGGCACTGCCATTTCTCGCCGCCTCCGGCTGCGTTCCCGAGGGCTCGGAGTCCGATCTCGTCTGGGCGGTCAATGTCGGTGGTGAGCAGTTTGTCGCTGCGGACGGGACGACCTACCGCGCTGAGGAGTTCGTTCGCGGCGGTGACGTTGGCTGGCAGGAAGAGGTGAAGGGGTCGCAGGACGCGTTTATCTATCGAAGCTATCGTGAGGGGGACGTCGAGCTTGCCTATCCGGTCGCGAACGGCCGCTATGACGTGACGCTGAAGTTCACGGAGCCGCGGGATCTCACGGGAGGGGAGCGCGTATTTGACGCGTTCGCTGAAAACCGCCGGATCGTCGACGATCTCGACATCATGTCATTCAGGGACGGCAAGACCCGGTCTGCACTGTCGGTTACCGTTCCCGATGTATCCGTGGAGGATGGGGAGCTGAACATCGATTTCCACGCGTCATCGTCGAGACCGGTACTGAGCGCCGTCGTCGTACGCCTGAAAAATCGGAATTCGCCAGCGGGGAAACTGCTTTGGGCTGACGAATTCGATGTCGATGGCGAACCGGATGCCGATAAATGGACGGTCGATGTTTGGCCGTCCAGGAAGGTGAACGACGAGGATCAGACGTACACCGGGCGCCCGAAGAACCTCAGAGTTGAGGGTGGCCTGCTGATCATCGAAGCACACAAGGAGGACTATCGGGATGCCGAGTACACGTCCGGCCGGATACATTCGAATGGCAAAGGTGATTTCCTGTATGGCCGTTTCGAGGTACGCGCAAGGTTGCCGGCCGGTAAAGGCACCTGGCCCGCAATCTGGATGCTGCCCAGCGACCCCTACCGTTACTCGACAAGCTGTGAAGACGGTGAGGATTGGCAGGGCAGCGGCAGCTGTGATGCCTGGCCGAACTCGGGCGAGATCGACATTATGGAGCACGTCGGTTATCAGATGAACCACGTTCACGGGACCGTGCACAATCAGGCGTACTACTGGGCAAAGTGGGAGCAGCGGAAAGGACGAATTCTCAGCGATGGTGTCGACTCGGATTTTCACGTCTATGCGCTCGAGTGGACGCCAGAGGAGATTCGGGTCTTCATGGACAACATCCTGTATTTCGTCTACGTAAACGAGCAATCCGGTTGGGAGTCATGGCCGTATGACCACCCGTTCCATGTGATTCTCAACGTGGCTGTGGGAGGTATGTGGGGGCGATCCGGTGGGGGAATCGACGACGGGATATTCCCGCAGCGAATGGAGGTGGACTATGTGCGTATCTACGAAGGGGTGCCCTAGGTTTTATATTCGATCTCGGGTTGCGCGTTAGTCGTCTTTCTGAGCACTGTTCTTGACCTCGACACACTTAAAGTCGGCGCAGGCGGGCGGGAGAGAGAGTACTTACAGGGAATGGCTCCCTGCGGTCCGCTTTATTTCCCGTAAGCACTCTCTCTCCCGCCCGCTTACCACGCTTAACGTGGTCGTCCGGTCAGCACTTCGTATCTGCTCTGACCGGGATGCACCGGCCACTGTCACAAGGCATCGGTCTGGCAGGGGTATACCGGAAATAAAGCGGACCGCAGGGAGCCATTCCGGTATACCCCTGCCAGACCGATGACCCTGCGAAAATGCCAGTGTGTCGAGGTCAAGAACAGTGCTCAGAACCGCCACTGAGCCATCCTCGATTCAAACGACAAACAAGCTAGGCCGCTATCTCGACCAACTTCGTGTGCCCGAAGCCCCGGCGGTATCCATCAACCGATACCGCCTATTTCATCGCAGGTTCCGTTGTCTCTTACGATCAGGACATCGCAGGGCAGGTGATCCAAAACGCGCTCGGCAGTACTGCCAATGATCATTCGTTTGATTCCCCAGCGCGCCAGCGCCCCCATGACGACGAGGTCGATGCCGTTGGCGCGCACGAAGCTTGGCAGTATGTCGTGTGTCCGACCGGGTAGCTGGTGGACATGGTCCGAGTCGATGCCGTTGCCGGCGGCCAGCCTGTCGAGTGCCTCTCTGTGTTCCGTTTTGATGCGTTGATCGATTTCGTCGATAGGAAGCTTGATAGGCCGCATGGCCTTTGTTGCAGCCTTGCTGACGGCGGACAGGCGCATGTAGGTGTGAATCAGTTCGACTTCGCCGCCTACGAGTTTCGCGACCATCTGCGCCGCTTCGACGATAATCTGATCCAGCGCCGCGGGTTTATCGTGCGCGTGTGTTGGGTCAACTGCAGCAGCGATTCGTGGTTCGTCGTGAAACTCATGGTGTTTAACCAGCCACAGCTGATACGGGCACTTCCTGAGAAGCTGCCAGTCCGTATCGACCAGAATGCTACGTTCTGCGCTGCTGTGAAACTGCGTGCCCTTCACGACGAGGCAGGGCTCCGTGTCGAGCGCCTTCGCGAGTATGCCGTCGGCGATTGGACGGTCGAGCAGTACTTCCACCGACGCGAGCTTGCCGGCATTTCGAACAGGTTCCGCCAGTTCCTCAGCAATATTCTCCTGCCACTCCAGAATATGTTGTCGTATGGTTTCAGCCTCGCTCGATACGGCGATTCCCCCGGGCAGGGCGCTGTAGGAGGTTTCGCAGAACAGAATATCGAGTTTGCGCTCAAGCAACCCGGCTATGTACAGCGCCCTGTCGATAGTTTGCTCTGGTTTGCAGTCGCTTTCGACGATAACGAGTATGTTTTTCTTCGACATATCAGGGTCTCCGTCGAATTCTAGTAAGGGTAGACGCGGTAGTAATATTGCGGAGGTGTCACTTCATAGAGAGGTTGCAGGTAGGCCACGAGGTCGATCAGTTCCTGCACGGTCATGTGGGCGTTGTAGACGTACATGTTCGATTCGCCGTCCTCGGAAACCAGTTCTTCCGCATAGCCATCCGCGAGTTTATGCGACGGATTGATAATTGCCGTGACGAGCTGGCCGTAGGTTTTGACCTGCGATACCTTGCCACCAAGTTCGACATAGGGTGGGTCGGCAAGCGGAACAACGGGCAGTTCTACGCCGGAGATCGTGTGGCATTGATTGCACTGCATGTACAGGAACGCTTCGCGGCCGTTCTTGGCATCGCCATCGGGCAGTCGAAAGCCTACTTCTGACATCGGGTCACTGTCGCAACCACCAACTGCCAATGAGAATCCAGCCAGAATCATGAGCACGCTAAGCTTGGTCATCGTCTTGCTCCAGTTTTCAAATCGTTAACGTCGGTGTTTTTCAATGAGCTCCGCGACCGTAGCGGCGGGCTGTCCTACAACTTCCTTGTCGATCGTGAGTAGAGGTTCCTGTGGACACAGCTTGACGAACTCTTTCCGCAGCAGGCCGAGGAACCTTGGTGCGGCGACCAGGATGTAGCTGTGGGCCTCCTTTCTCATGATGCCGTCGGCAACATAGTGCGCGACGTCGTGCGCGAAGCGCTGCGATGCCTGCTCCTTCGGGCCGACTTGTTTTGTGAGCGCATGTCGCCCCTGACCGTGGCTGTCGAATGAACGTCCGGCCCTGTCCGAGTTGATGTCCCGCTGTTTCTGCCGTGATGCAGCATTGGTGAGTGCGATTTTGGCTACCAGCGAGTCTTTTCTGCCCAGCTGCGAATAAATCTCCGCGGCGGACTCGTCGGCGACGACAATCCAGGTTTTCCTTACCCAGCGGTCTGATGCGCTTGCTGACATTCGTGCTTACTCCTCAACGCGCTATCTCGGGAAGTCCTCAAACAGCCGATTAACGCCCTCGTCGATCGCCGGACCGGGGTCACGCCGATCACTGTCGGTGATTGTCTTCTCTGCCCAGCCATGCCAGATCGGTTTGTTAGTACGTCCATCGAAGATATCGACGCCGAGTGTTCCCTTGGTGTAGTGGTGTTCGCTGACCTCGCGAATGACGTAGTGGCTGCCATGGATATGCCAGCCCCAGGTACCGGGATAGGCGACGGGGTAGGAGTCCACGCGAATCTCTTCGCGCGTGCCGACCGTATAGGCGAGCAGAAAATCCCCGTTGGCGGGATTCTCAGTAAACGTGTATCCCGCCTGTACGAGCCGTTCGCGAATAGCGTCCTGAATCTTGTTTTGGGCAAGCGGGCTGATGCGGACCGCGTTGTCTGCAGAAATGTACGGTGTTTTGCTGACCCAGGAGAACGTTCGGTAGGCAGAGAAGTCCGCGGTTTCGTCGTAGTGAGAGCCTGTCTTTATCGATACGCAGCCCGCAAGAACAACGGCTAATGCAAGCAGCGGGATGTTCTGCAGGAATACTACGAGAGTGGCACGATGGTTCATTCCAGATACCTTGATTTGCTGGTTAGTCTATAAAGAGATTGTTACTCCACCGTTTCGGACTCACTATTCGTAGACCTCGGGGGGCCGCTGCGGTGATTACATAGACGGCGATCGACAGGTGGTTTTCCACATCAGGCCTTCGTGACCAGTTGCAGGCGGTAGACTATTTGCCCGGGGTCGCCCAAATCCCTGCTTGAGTCGAAGCCGAACCGTCGCGCAAGAGCTCGCATCGCGGTGTTGCTAGCCAGTTCGATGGAGTAAAGACTCTCGACTGCGTTGTCACGCGCGAAGTCGATCAGGTGCTGCAGCAGCACGTCGTCGAGCCCTTTGCCCTGCCAGTCATCCGCGATGGTGACCGCGATCTCTGCATTTGCTTGCTCGCCGTTCGCGACGTAGCGGGCAACGCCGACCTGTATATCCTCGGAACCGCTTTGATCAAGTGCGACGAAGGCCATGTTGCGGTGCTGGTCAACATCGCAGAAGCTTTCAAGTTCACCCTGCGTGAGGTGACTGACGCCGGCCAGAAAACGGTTATATCTGGACTGTGCGGAAAGGCCATCGACAAACTGCCGTTCCCGTTCCACATCGTCGCGACGAATGGGTCGAATGTAGACCGTAGGTCCACCTGTTAGTGTTTCCATAAAGTTCGCGGCCATAGCGGGACACTGCCTCCAAAGATTACCGGTGCCTGTTCTCTGAATAATGGCGGCCGAAACAGTTGTCGGACATCCGAACAAATGCGTACCCGGCCGTGGTACGTGTTTTCCGACATGTTGCCCACCATTGGTAGTGCGCAAAAATAGGCGTTCGTAAACGCAACGGGATCGAATCATGTTAGTTCGCCTGTCAACAGCCTTACTGATACCTCTACTCGTCGCCTGTGCGTCCGATACGGCACGTGATCCGACAGAAGGTTTTATCGAAAGAAAGCCGGCAACCATTCAGGACGCCCCAACGATTGACACCGCGGCAATCGCGCCCGCGAACCGTGACAGCGTTCGCCGCGGTGAGTACATGGTTGAGTTGCTAGGCTGCGGCGCCTGTCATACTAACGGGGCGCTCGTTGGCACGCCCGACATCGAAGCGCCGCTGGCGGGCTCCGATGTCGGTATCGCGCTGACGACACCGCTCGAGTATCGTTTTCCGCCGATACTCTATGCGCCGAATCTTACGCCGGACCTCAAGACCGGAATCGGCGGCTGGAGCGACGATCAGCTTGTCAATGCCATCCGCGCGGGGAAAGACCGCCACGGCGGCGGACTGGGTCTGGTGATGCCGTGGCGTGGATACAGCATATTGAGTGACGAAGATGCACACGCCATTGCAGATTATCTGCGCAGTCTGGATGCGGTCGAACACCGCGTGCCCGACAATGTTTCACAGGGGCAGAGAGCCCGAAAACCGTTCGTCTACTTCGGTGTTTACGAGAAGACGTAGGCACGCTGCACGGATGTTCGGATGCGGGTGAGCGGCCGGTGACATTCAGTATCACCTTTCTCGGCGCTACCGAGCAGGTAACCGGATCCTTGTATCAGATCAATGCAGGCGATCACGTTGTATTGCTCGAGTGCGGGATGTTTCAGGGCCGCAGTGAAGACGAAGCGCGAAACTACAAGGCACTTCCGGTCGACCCGGCAGCGGTCGATGCAGTGCTGCTGAGTCACGCCCACATCGATCACTCGGGCCGGATTCCGCTGCTGGTACGCCAGGGGTTCAACGGCAATATCTATACGCAGCATGCGACTGTTGCGTTGTGCGAAATCATGCTGCCGGACTCCGGCTTTTTGCACGAAAGAGACGCTGAGTGGCAGAACAAGAAACGCCGCCAGCGCGGCGAATCCCATATTACGCCCCTGTATACGAAAGCCGACGCCGAGGCCTGCCTGACGAGATTTCGCGGCGTCGACTACGACCATGAACTGGAAATCGTCCCGGGCTTGAGTGTGCGCTTCCTGGATGCAGGTCATATCCTTGGCGCCGCGGTCGTAGAGTTGATTTACCGTGACGGCGGCCGCGAGCGCAGGCTGGTCTTCAGTGGCGATCTCGGCACCAGGGACAGCCCTGTCATGCGACCGCCGGCGACAGTGAGCGAAGCGGACTGCGTGGTGCTGGAGAGCACTTATGGCGACCGTTTGCATCGTAATCTCGTCGAGACGCTGGCCGAATTCCGACAGGTCATTGCCGCGGCGCGAGAAGAGGGCGGAAACGTGCTGATTCCTTCGTTCGCCGTCGGGCGAACGCAGGATCTGCTGTATCTGTTCTCGAAACACTGGGACGAGTGGGGTTTGCGTCACTGGACGATCTACCTCGACAGTCCAATGGCAATACAGGCTACCGAGGTCTACGCCAAACACCGCGACCTGTACGATGCGAAGTTCTTTGAGACGGATACATTCAGGCCGCGATTGCCGAACCTCAGAATGACGCGGTCGCCCGAAGAATCGATGGCGATAAACCGGGAGACCTCAGGCGCCATAATCATTGCCGGTAGCGGCATGTGTACCGGCGGAAGGATTCGACATCATTTGAAGAACAATCTCGGCCGACCGGAAAGCCATGTGGTCATCGTTGGTTTTCAGGCCGCCGGTACATTGGGGCGCCGATTAGTCGATGGCGCGAAAACGGTGACAATGTGGGGCGACGAATATGCGGTCAGGGCGCATGTCCACACGATCGGCGGTCTATCGGCTCACGGCGATCAGAAGGACCTGCTTGACTGGTATTCCAGTTTCCGGAATCGGCCACCGGTATACCTCGTCCACGGAGAACCTGCGGCTCAAGAGGCGCTGGCGCTGAAACTACGCGATCATAATAAGGCGGCGGTATCGATCGCGAAGCTGGGGCAACGCGTGGATCTGCAGTGAAAACAACGCGCTAGCGGTCTGTTCGCCTCCACCGGCCGATAAGAAACGGCATAAGCGCAAATAACAGCAGTGAGAACAGGTACAGAGTGCCGGTGACGACGTCACGATTGGCAATGTAGTCGGCAAGCGTGAGCCCGCGTACCCACAGCACAACCCCGATCTCGGCTACCAGCAGCAATGCGAATGCGACGCAACCCACGGCCAGCCGCGATGCCGGCGTGTTGGGAATAACGAAGCGGCGTACAGTCCACAGTGCAGCGAAGAGGATGATCGTCAGCATGACGGGCATCTCCAGAAATTCGCCGAGACGTTCACCAAAACGCGGGATCGCCCAGAGCTCGCGCAGTGGCGCCAGCGCGAATCCCGCGCCGAAAACGAGCGCGAAGTAGGTGCCGCCGGCCTGCAGATTTCTCCTCAGCATATGTTTTCCGTTAACGAGCAACTTCCAGATAGTGGGTCTTCCCTGACAGCTGCCGCAGGGCGCCGACTTCGTCGAGCAGGTCCAGGATCAGTGCCACGCCGGCAAGATTTACGCCGAGGTCGCGTTGCAGGCGCATGGCGGTGCGGGCCCGGCGCAGCTCAACGGCAGAGAAAACCATGTCTTTTTCAATGCCGGCAAGCGGTTCGAGCACACCTTCATCCACCAGTTCGAGTATCCACTCTGTCTGTTGCGAACAGGCGCGGCACAATTCGCGAATAGTCAGTGTTGTCTCGTCGTCTATCAGTTCGCCGCCCAGTGTTTCGTTCTGCATTGGCGTCATACTCCCAGTTCGCTGCGTGGATTGTAGGGAAGCTCCTGCTGCATCTTCCGGTATAACGACCTGGCGGCCTCGGTGTCGGCTGCGGGGGTCGTTATCTTCGCGATCGCGTAGAGGTCACCGGGAGGGTCACCGGGTATACCGCGTCCTTTGAGGCGTAGTTTGTGCCCTGTGGTTGTTGCCGGCGGAATACCAAGCTTTACGGCACCTGCCGGTGTAGGGCATTCAACCGGGGCCCCGAGTGCGGCCTCCCAGGGAGTTATCGGCAGTTCCAGATACAGGTCCTTTCCCTCGACGCGGTAGATACGATGGGTCTTGAGCTCGATTTCGAGGTAGAGGTCACCGGCCTGCTCCTGCCCCGGCGACCCCTGTCCGGAAAGACGAATGTGCTGCCCCGGTCGAACGCCCCTGGGAATCTTCACCTTCAGTGTGCGTTCACTGGTGACCATGTGACCACTGTCGTCGATTCGTGGCGTCCGTAGCTGGATACTGCGAGTCGTGCCCTGGAAAGCGTCCTCCAGATCGATCACAACCCTGGCGTGGTGGTCTTCGCCTCGCGAGTGCGCGGTGCCATGACTGCGTTGCCCCGTTGCGTGCTGGTATTCTTCGCCAAACAGGCTGGAAAAAAAGTCACTGTAATCGTCAGCGTCAGAGAACCCGCGGCCGCGAAACTCAAAACCCGAGCCCCAGTCCGGCGGTGGCGAAAACTCCTGACCGCTCTGCCAGTTCGCACCCAGTTCATCGTAAGACGCCCGTTTCTCAGGGTCCTTCAATACGGCATAGGCTTCGCCGACATCCTTAAAACGTTGTTCGGCGTCGGTTTCCTTGCTTACGTCGGGGTGATACTTACGGGCGAGTTTGCGATAGGTGCGCTTGATCTCAGCCTGTGTGGCGTCGCGGGCAACGCCCATGACATCGTAATAATCCTTGTACTTCATACAAAACTCCGGCGACTGCGGGCTCGGCAGCGCGAGGCGGCCCAGACACCGGCCCAGTCTAGAGCCCCACAGGTGCTGCCGAAATCACGGCTACTACGTAGTCGCGACGTTACCAGGCTCAGCCACAGAAAATCTTGTACAGGCAGTCCATCAGCGTGCGTACTTCATCGTTGTGCAGCGAGTAGTGAATGGTCTGAGCATCCCGACGTGTCTCGACAAGGCCCTCGCGCCGAAGGACGGCGAGATGCTGCGACAGCGTCGATTGGGACAGATCGACGCGGTCGTTCAGTTCACCTACCGAGAACTCGCCGTGTACCAGCGTACAAAGGATCATCAATCGACTCGGGTTGCCGATGGCTTTCAGCAGCCGCGCAGCGTCCTCCGCGTGCGGCCGCAGCTGATTCGATTCCAATTGAGGTTTTGCCATAGCTTCCTGATCCCGCCGGGCTGCGATAATTACGTATATTCATACAATCTAAATTAGATACTATGAATATATAGCATTGAGTGCAAGTCTACTTTTTTGTATCCGCTTAGGGGAATCACGATGGTGACAACAGTGGTATTGGGCGCGGGTATCGGCGGCGTCTCACAGGCATTCGAACTCAAATCGGTGCTCGGAAGCGAAGATCGTGTGGTCGTCATCAACGAGCAGTCGACATTCGAATTCACGCCGTCCAACCCCTGGGTTGCCGTCGGTTGGCGAAAAGAGCAACAGATAACGATTGATCTGATCCCGGTATTCAAGAAACACGGTATCGAGTTTATCCCAACGGCAGCGAGTCAGCTGCTGCCGGAGAAAAACCAGATTCTGTTGGCAGACGGTGGAGTCGTCGACTATGACTATCTTGTCGTTGCGACGGGGCCGAAGCTCGCGTTTGACGAGATCGAGGGGCTGGGCCCGGACGGACATACCAGCTCGATCTGCAGGACCGGTCATGCGCTGCGATCGCAGCGCGACTTTGAAGCGCTCGTAAGCAAACCCGGTCCGGTAGTCGTGGGTGCAGCCCAGGGGGCCTCCTGCTATGGCCCCGCCTACGAATATGCGTTTATTCTCGATACCGAGCTGCGTAAACGAAAACTGCGCGACCGTGTTCCTATGACCTTCGTAACTCCCGAACCATACATCGGCCATCTTGGCCTCGATGGTGTGGGTGATACGAAAGGTATGCTTGAGTCGGAATTGCGCGACCGTCACATTCACTGGATTACGAACGCCAAAATTGATCGCATCGACGCAGGCGAAATGGCGCTGACCGAGGTTGACGAGGAGGGGGCCGACAAGCGGCAGCACTCACTGGAATTCAGTCACGCGATGATACTGCCGGCCTTCAAGGGTGTGGATGTGGTAGCCGACGTCGACGGGCTCGTCAACCCCAGGGGATTCGTCGTCGTCGATGAGTTCCAGCGCAATCCGGCGTATCCGAACATCTATTCGGTCGGCGTCTGCATCGCGATACCGCCGGTCGGGCCGACGCCGCTACCGGTCGGTGTGCCAAAGACCGGATACATGATCGAGTCGATGGTCGCCGCGACGGCGAAGAACATACACGACGCGATTTCGGGGGACGCATTGTCACATCGTGCTACTTGGGACGCGGTCTGCCTGGCCGACTTTGGCGACAGCGGTGTTGCGTTCATCGCGTCGCCGCAGATTCCGCCCAGAAATATCAATTTCGCCGCAAAGGGCAAGTGGGTACACCTCGCGAAAATCGCGTTCGAGAAGTACTTCCTGCGCAAAGTGCGCCAGGGACTGAATGAGCCTTTCTACGAAAAGCAGATCATGAAGTGGATAGGCGCGGAACGGCTGAAGGGAGCTCGATGAAGAACAGCATCGCATTGCTGGCGATCAAACGCCCGCGGGTAATCTATGTCCTGGCTGGATTGCTGTCACTGATTTTCGCGGCGCAACTGCCGCGCATTCATATTGATACCGATCCTGAAAATATGCTGCCGCCCACCCAGTCAGACCGGGTCTTCAACGATCTCGTCGAAGAACGTTTTGCACTGCATGATGCGATTGTTGTTGGCATCGTCAACGACAAGGGTATCTACAACAAAACGACTCTGAGCGCTCTACACCAGCTCAGCAGCGACATCCTGGCGATTGACGGCGTAATTCCACCCGATGTCATGTCATTGGCGGTGTCGGACAACATCACTCAGGGTGAGTCCGGCGAGATTCGCTTTGCCTGGATGATGAAGGAAGCGCCGCAGGACGAGGCAGCGGCTGCCGGCATCCGATCAGCGGTCGAAAGACTGCCGTTGTTGATGAATACGCTGGTCTCGGAAGACGGGCAGGCAGCCGCGGTATATGTGCCGATCGAAAGCAAAGACCTCAGCTATCCGATTTCGCTGGAGATCCGGGAGCTCGCCGATCAGCTGCAGGGCGAGGATGACTTCCACATCACGGGTCTTCCGGTTGCGGAAGATACGTTTGGTGTTCAGATGTTCCAGCAGATGGCCATCTCTGCGCCGTTGGCCGGGCTGATGATTTTCTTGCTGATGTGGTACTTCTTCAGAAACGCCCGGCTCGTGCTGGCGCCCATGATCGTTGCGATGATCACGGTCATAGTCACGATGGGCTTGCTGGTCGGGCTCGGTTTCACTGTCCACATCATGAGTTCCATGATCCCGATTTTCCTGATGCCGATTGCCGTGGTTGACTCCGTGCACATCATGTCGGAGTTCGCGGATGAGTACGATCCTGAAAAAAGCGTCCGGCAAAGCATCGAACGCGTCGTCGGTCATCTGTATAAGCCGATGCTGTTCACTTCCTTAACCACAAGCGTGGGTTTCGCATCGCTGTTGCTGACGCCAATTCCTCCCGTGCAAATATTCGGTGCCTTTGTGGCATTCGGTGTGCTGCTGGCTTTTGTTGTCACCATGGCATTCATTCCGGCCTACGTCGTACGGATGACGCCGGAAAGTCTGGCGGGTCTCGCAAGACTGAAGGCAGGTAGCGATGCCGATACGCCGTTGGCGAGTGGCCTGCGTGCGGCGGGACGGTTTGCATTCGGGCGCGGCAGGCTCGTTACGATTATCGCCGTTGGCGTTCTTGCGGCGAGCGTCGCCGGTGTTGTGCAGATTCAGATCAACGACAACCCGGTACGCTGGTTCAAGGAATCGCACAGCATCCGCATTGCAGACCGGGTTCTGAACGAACACTTCGCCGGGACTTACGACGCATTTTTTGTGCTCGAGCATGCGGCGGATGGCGAGATCGACGAGTTCAAAAGTGCGGCAGCCGTGCTCGCGGGCGACGCGCAGCGAGACGGTGCAGACGTCACTGAGTTGCGCGAACGCATCGGTGATGATGCCGGCGATATACCGCGCTACTTCGACTCGATAATCGCGGTCGTTGACGATTTGCTGTTCGACTCGGAGCAGGGCGCCGAGCCGCTTGAGAGTCTCATGAACCTGGCCGAGAAGGCGCAGACAGACAGTAAGTACTTTCAGAACCCCGAAGCCTTGCATCTGGTTGAATCGCTGCAGATCGCACTGATGAAGACAGGAGGGGTCGGAAAGACGAACGCGTTGCCGGATGTCGTGAAAGTCGTCAATCGTGAGCTGTTCGGCGGCGATGCCGCCGACTATCGCGTTCCGGCGACGTCTCCGGCCGTTGCGCAAACCCTGCTGCAGTTTCAGTCTTCGCATCGACCGCAGGACCTGTGGCACATGGTAACGCCGGACTTTCGTTCGACGGCAATCTGGGTTCAGCTCAAGAGTGGCGACAATCAGGATATGAGCGAGGTGATAGCGGCGATGAGTCGTTACGTCACCGATAATCCCTTGCCGAGTGGTGTGACGGGCCGTTGGGCCGGAAAAACCTATATTAACGTGGTGTGGCAGGACGAGATGGTGGCGGGCATGCTGAAGAGCCTGCTGGGTGCGTTCGTCATGGTGTTTTTCATGATGGCGCTGTTGTTTCGATCACCATCGTTTGGACTACTGGCGATGGTGCCGCTTACCGTCACCATTCTTGCGGTGTACGGGCTGATAGGCTGGAGCGGTAAGTACTACGACATGCCGATTGCCGTCTTATCGTCGCTAACCCTGGGTTTGTCAGTCGACTTTGCCATTCACTTTATTCAGAGAATGCGCACGCTCGTCGACGAGTTGGGCTCCTTTGCCGCCGCGGCAGCGCAGATATTCGAAGAGCCGGCGCGGGCCATTGCACGCAATGCGATCGTTATCGCGCTTGGTTTCACGCCGCTGTTTTTCGCGTCGCTCGTACCCTACGTTACGGTAGGCGCATTTATGGCCGCGATCATGGCTATTTCCGGGCTGGGTACCCTGCTGTTGTTGCCGGCCCTGATGAGTCTGATGTCGCGCTGGTTCTTTCCCACTGTAAAAAATACAACGGGGGCAACGGATAGCACCGTGTTAGCCGAAGGAGCGCAATGATGACCGATCTTGGACGGATACTATTGGCCACAGGTCTGCTGGCAATGCTTGGCCATGTTCATGCAGAAACCGACGCCGATGACATCGTGTCAAAGGCAAACCTCGCGGCCTACTACGCGGGTGCCGACGGACGTTCAGAGGTTCGGATGACTATTCAGGACGCGCAAGGTCGCCAGCAGCGTCGGCAGTTCACCGTGCTAAGGCGCGATGTGGAAGAGAGTCGGGATCAGGATTTCCTGGTGGTTTTCAGCCAGCCCTCGGATGTTCGGGGCACGGTTTTTTTAGTGAAGAAACATGTCGGTACGGACGATGACCGCTGGCTCTATCTGCCAGGGCTCGATCTTGTGAAGCGTATTTCGGCGGGCGACAAGCGCACCAGTTTCGTTGGCGCACACTATTTCTATGAAGACGTGTCGGGACGGAGTCCGGACGAAGATGAGCACACGCTGCTTGAAACGAGTGACGAATGGTACGTACTTGAACACACGCCTAAGAACTCCTCCGGCGTTGAGTTCGCGAGTTACGTCACGTGGATCGATCGCAAAACCTTCCTGCCGATGAAGATCGAGTACCGCAATGCGGCGGGCCGTTTGTATCGGCGCGTTGAAGTTCTCGAGGTGACCGATATCGACGGTCACCCGACCGTTACGAAGAGCCGTGTTAGCGATTTGGACAGCGATGGTGTGACCAATATGGAGTTTCGCTACATTGCTTACGACATTGGCATGCCGGAGACGGTGTTCAGCGAACGTTCTTTGCGACGCCCGCCACGCGACTGGCTGAAGAGGCCAGCCGGCGATCAATGAGGCCAGGGAATGAGATTGACAGCCTGTTTGTTGTGCTCACTGCTGGCGGCTGCGGGGTCTTATGCGCAGAACGATGACTGGGGCGACGACGAATGGTCGGACGACGTCGCGGAAGAGGGGCTGCAGTGGAGCGGTTTTTTTGAGGCAGCCGCCGGCAGCCGCTGGGACGAAGACGCACAGACGGGGCGGCGGCAAACACTTGGAGATTTTCGCCTGCGTACCGAGACGCAATGGAGTGGTGAGCGAGTCGACGCCAGCTTCAAGGGTGAGGCGTGGTATGACAGCTATTTGCAGGAGTTTGATGCCGAGCTTCGCGATTTGACACTGGCCTTCTCGCCACGCGCCAACTGGGATGTCAAGGCCGGGCGACAGGTGCTGACCTGGGGCACCGGTGATTTACTGTTTCTCAACGACCTGTTCCCGAAAGACTGGGTGAGTTTTTTCGCTGGCCGCGAAGACGAATATTTGAAAGCTCCATCGAATACTGTGCGTAGTACCTGGTATTCGAATGTCGTTAACATCGACTTCGCCTGGACGCCGGTATTTACAGCCGACGAGTATCTGAATGGAGAGCGTTTTTCCTTCTTTTCACCGCTCGCCGGTCAACGGGTCGCGCCCAATCCTCCGCTCGCCGGTATAGAGCCGGAAGACGATTTCAAGAACGGCGAGTTCGCATTGCGACTTTTCCGGACAGTGAACGGCACCGAGTGGGCACTGTATGCCTACAACGGCTTTTTCCACCAGCCCTCGGCACTCACGGAAAGTTTCGAACCGACGTTCGCGCCGCTGACCTCTGCAGGTGTGAGCATGCGAGGGACGTTGGGGAAGGGCTTGTTCAATGCCGAGACGACGTACTATGCATCGCGCGACGATCGACGTGGCGACGACCCGCGTATTCCCAACGATCAGGTTCGCGTGCTGCTTGGCTACGAACAGGAAGCTGTCACCAATCTTACGGTCGCATTTCAGTACTATCTTGAGTGGCTGCAGGACTACGACGAGCTGATAGACAACTCGCTCACACCAACACTTGAGCCAGACGAGTTTCGGCACGTTTTCACGAATCGACTCACATATCGCCTGCAGCAGGACAAGCTGACGTTATCCCTGTTCACGTTTTACTCACCGAGTGACAGCGATTACTACATTCGGCCGGCGATTAGCTATCGCTATAGCGACCAATGGTCGTTCACCGGTGGTGCGAGTGTTTTCGGCGGCAGCAACGCAGCGACTTTTTTCAATCAGTTTGCGGATAACAGCAACATCTATTTCCGCGTTCGTTACAACTACTAAAGCAGGAGCAGCATCATGTCACTTGAACGTTCAATTATGGCCTTCGCAGGGTTTATGGTTTTACTCTCACTTGCACTAACGTACTACGTTCATCCGAACTTCGTCTGGCTGACGGCATTCGTCGGTGCAAATCTTTTTCAGAGCGCGTTTACCGGTTTCTGTCCCGCCGCCATGCTCATGCACAAACTGGGTATCAAGAGCGAGCGCGAGCGGGCACTTCAAGGCTGAAGAATCTGATAACCAGGAGCACAAAGACCATGTCCCATCTAAATCGAACGGCCGTCGTAGCGGTAATCCTTGGCTTGTTTTCCAGTGCCTGTGCGCCACAGAGTGAGGTCGTGAAGCTGTATGAGGACCCGTCTCGCGAGTCGAAGACATATTCAAGATTGTTGATAGTGGACATTTCGAGCGACCCCAATCAGCAGCGGGAGTTTGAAAATCAGATTGCCGATAAGCTACGGCAGGCCGGGATCGATGCAATTCCTAGTTATGCTCAGCTCGACGCGAGCAATGGATTGCGGCAGGCCGAAATCGACAAGGTCAGCAAGGAGCTTGGCGCGGACGGGATTCTCGTCACGCACATCGCGAGTGTTGATACCAAAGCCGACAAGGCAGGCGGACGTGAAGAAATTGTATCAACGTGCCGGCGCGGAGACCCCGTGGACTATTTCCTGTATGACCGAATGGTTGTCAAGGAGCCGGATTCGGTCAAGTTCGCGCATACGGTGATTGTGATCAGTAACCTCTATGACGCGGATAGCCAGGAACGCGTTTGGACCATCCGGTCGACCTGCTTTGATAAAGCGAGTATGTCGGAGGTATTGCAGCAGGAGGCCGATACGATCATACGCCAACTACGTTTTGATGAGTTGATAGGCTAGCTTCCGGCGCCTATT
The DNA here is from genome assembly GCA_021773035.1 of Woeseiaceae bacterium. Classification (GTDB taxonomy): domain Bacteria; phylum Pseudomonadota; class Gammaproteobacteria; order Steroidobacterales; family Woeseiaceae; genus UBA1847. Next base: position 7,408 of record JAJFKU010000016.1, on the reverse strand, counting down.
CCGATTGCGCTACCTGAAATTGCTGCAAACCCTCTTCGAGATAGTCTGCAAGCAGTGATGTGCCAATCAGATAGTCGGCTGTATGGGCGGTCCAGCTTTCTCCCGCGTTTTTTAATGCTTCGGGCCATTCATGCATCGAAAAATCGCCACGGCCGAGCCACATCAGTGCGACCAGTGAAACCTGCTGGTCCGGTTCCAGATCATCTATCGTGGTCTTGAGTTCCTGATAGTAGGGATCGCCACTAAAATCTGCTGTTACCTGACCGGACCAGAACTCGTCGGCTACTTCGGGTTCTTCCTCAAAACTCACGTCGTCTTTGCCGTGAAATTCATGTGCCTTGTCGACAATAAATCGAACGGTGTCGCGGTTCAGTTCGAACTCCATCACTCTGTTCACTCCTTGCATTGCTATCGAATCACAGTCTACTAATTACGCTACCGGCGTATATCTGCAATGCGGAGAAGTACTTAGGCTGCGAAGGCGTTGTCATCGCAGGCGCCGGGATATTACTTAGCCACGACCTCTGTAATGGCGCCGCCGCCGGCCAGTCGTCCCTGGTCTTCAATGAAGAACCCGTCCGGCACCTCAAGAGTAATCGGTTCGTCGAGTACGATATCGAGACCGGCATATTCTCCTGGCGCGTCATAATATAGTGAGCTTTGGACTAAACTACTCTCCATATTGATGTTTCTCAGGCGGTAGTATTGGCAGCATGGTAAAGAAACCGAAATCCGACATACGCCACGAACGGTTCGTGTCACGGGCTGTAGATCCGCAGAAGCTACAGCACTTTCTTGGGGTCTACGAACATGGAAACTTCGGACTCGCCGCCGAGGCGGGCCACGTCACGCAGCAGGCGGTCAGCAAAGCGGTCGCGAAACTTGAGCATCAACTTGGTTTGCCGCTGTTCGAACGAACGCCACACGGCGCGGAACCGACCATTTACGCGCACACACTTGCGAAGCGGGCAAAGATCATTACGTCAGAGTCGCGTCTGGCAATGGCGGAACTGAGTGCAATGCGTGGATCAACGGCAGGGTTTGTTCAGGTTGGTATTGGCTGGTCGTTTTTTCCTCGAATTGGTCCCGATGCGATTTCGCGTTTTCGAAGTGAACGCCCGGGAGTTGGGCTGCAAATTGTCGGTGGCACATCCGCGTCCCTTTATCCGCGCCTGGCCAGAGGAGAGCTGGACCTTGTCGTCAGCGCTCCACCGACTGAGTTAAGACCTGACCCCGCCATTGAGACCCGAACCTTGTACGTTGAGCACGACGCTGTTGTGCTGCGCACGGAGCATCCTCTGGTCAAGAGAGGATCTGTGGGTTTGCAGGACTTGAGCGAGTGCACGTGGCTAGTGGCTTTATCATTGCCCGATCGATGGCATGCGATTTGTGCGGCCTTTTCGAGTCACGGTATCGAGCCTCCCGCTGATGTCATTGATCTGGATTCCTTGAGTTTGGCCAAATCAATGCTGATACGTGGCGACTATGCCTGCCTTATGTCAGAGGAACTGGTCGCCCCGGAATTGAAGGCGGGGCTTTACAGTGCCTATCGCCTGGAGGAGTTACCACTGAATCGACCGGCGTTGGTGGCCACGCGTCGAGGCGCGCAGCTACAACCGGCGGCCAAGGTACTCCGGGACGTTGTCATAGACATCTGCGAAAAATACTACCCTGCTTAAGCACGGCCCGCCTATCCTACAACCATTGGTTGTAGGATAGGGCGTCCCGGTCGTTGGCGAGCCCCCCCGGATTGTAAACATAGTCGGGCTCATTCAGGCGTTGATCGCCATCTGTCGCATTAAGGGGACCGAATCCGTAATGCCCAACGTCCGAATACGCGGGCCGATTTTGTCGGTACAAAATTTGCGTGATCACCAACGTTTTTTCGGTGAGACATTCTCGATGCACCCAACGGCAGTGACTCAGTTATCCGCAGGCCAAACAAGCAGTTTGTTGGGCCTGGATAAGCACGCTATGGCGACCATGTTTTATCAGCGCACGCCGACAGATTTTGGTGTTCGACTGTGGTGTATTGATCCACCCCACGATGAGACTGTTCGTGCGGCGGATCGAGGGACCGACCTCGACGCACTCAAAGTCATAGATTTTTATGCACCCAACTTTGACGAATCTGTCAAAACGCTGACCAACGCGGGTTATACGCCCAAGGATGACATCGCCCGGTACACGCTCCCTGAAGGGGAATTTCGGGAAGCACATTTTTGGCGTCCGGATAATATTGTGTGTGCCATCATTTCGGGCCCCGCCGACTTTTTCTCGGATTTTGTAACGGCTCGAGATCACCAGTTCAGCGAACCACAGAGTATTTCGGCTCCGGTTAGCGACGTTGCCGCCGTGCTTGATTTCTATGAGAGTATTTTCGGCTTCGTTCCTCTGCATCGCTATGAATTCACAAACGCAAGCTTCGACGCGATGGTTGGCGCAGACGAGCCATTGAGCCTGTCGGCGACCAATATCGGCACCGACCTGCGGGCACCTTATCTCGGAATTATCGATTATGGCCCATCGATAAACGGAGCCGTATCACTGGCAGGCCGATCACGACCGCCGATGCGTGGGCTGGTCGGTGTTGAGCTGCTTGTCGATGACCTTCAAGCCATCATTGCGGCTGCAGATCGCGCAGGCACCGTGGTGTTCGCCCGTTCAGACAGGGTTTCTTACCCGCCGTACGGCGAGATCAGGTCGTGCCTTATAGAGGGGCCGCACGGTGTCGTCCATCATGTTATTCAACCGATTGCCAACTAGATATTTGATCCGTTCATAAATGGGGAGTAGATCATGAGCACCACTACAAGAAGTCTTTATGCCGCCTTAGCAGTCGCGAGCGTTCTAGCAGCGCTACCGGATTATGCGATCGGGCAGGGGCTCGAAGAAATAGTGGTAACCGCTCAACGGCGCGCCCAGGACATCAACGATGTACCGCTCACCGTGTCGGCGTTTACGCCCGATACGCTTGAGGATCTTCAGATCAAAAGCGCAGTTGACCTCGTCGACCTGATTCCCAATTTGCAAGGTGGTAACAACACAGCGCTGGGCTCCGCAACGATGTACTATCTTCGCGGTCAGGGTCAGGATGAGTCGTTTCCGACTTTTGATCCCGCCGTCGGAACGTATGTCGATGAAGTCTTCGTATCCCGGCAAAACGCCAACAACTTCAGCTTTTTCGACGTCGAGCGAATTGAAGTACTTCGCGGGCCTCAGGGAACGCTCTTCGGCAAGAATAATACCGGCGGAGCCGTCAATATCATTATGGCGAAACCGTCTAAAGAGTTCGGTGGATCAGTTGAAGCCGGCTTCGGGCGGTTTGATCGGCGTAGCGTTCGCGGCTCGGTAAACCTGCCGATTAACGAAAACGCCAGCGCATTGCTCAGCGCATTTATTATCGAAGACGACGGTTGGGCTGAAAACAACGTCACTGGTCAGGACGTCAATGACAAAGATGCGACAGGAGTTCGCGGTGCTTTGCTGCTGGACATTAGTGATCGCGTGAGCTGGTATCTAACAGCTGACTACATTGACGATTCCCAGACCAACATAACCGGCACCCTGGTTGGTGATGATGTGGTGTCCACGTCAATATTGTCACAAGGGCTCGGTGCGGTTTACCCCGGTGCGGTATCGAAGGCTCCCTATGGAAACTCAGCGGAGTCGACAAATTTCACGTCAAACCTGGGTTGGGAGACGGACATAGGTGACTTCAACCTGATCGTAGGCAGTCGTCAGCTGGACCAGGATTTCCTGGTCAATTTCCCACTCCCCGATTTCGGCGCGTTCTTGCCGAATAGCCCGGAGGACGTCTTTATTATCGACAACGTTGGCGACTATGATCAACTCTCCGTCGAGCTTAAGTGGGTCAACTCGTTCCTTGACGACCGGTTTGGTCTGGTTGCAGGTTTGTTTTACCTCGATGAAGACAATACGACCGACGTGGCGGCGCACTTTGCATCGGCGACTCCGTCACGTGACCGCATCATCAAGAATACGACTGAAAACATGGCTGTCTACGCCCAAGGCGACTTCGCGTTGTCCGATCAATGGACCGCTACAGTTGGCGTTCGTCTCACCAGTGAAGAGAAGGAGTTTGACGTTTCAGATAATCGCCCGGTCGGCGACATTACGGACCTGACCAGCGCCAATCTTGATACCTTAGGCATACCGCGAACCCTCGATGAGGATGTCGTTACACCGCGTTTTGCATTGCAGTACAAGCCATCTGAGAACGTAATGGCGTTCGGTTCAGCCACTCGTGGTTTTCGAACCGGCGGTTGGAACGCGAGAGGCAATACTGCAGCGGGCCTATTGCCATTCGAGTCAGAAACCGCTTGGTCGTATGAACTAGGTACCAAACTGCAACCGACTGAGAACCTGAGATTCAATGCGACGGCATTTCTCCTGCAAATTGAGGATCTTCAGATCAACACCTCGACCGGCGGCGGTACTTTCTTGATTGGTAACGCCGGCGAAATGGAAAACGTCGGGCTGGAAATCGAGCTTTTCTATCAACCGACCGAGCGCTTTAATTTCTTCCTTGCCGGTGGCATTCAAGACGCCGAATACAAACCTGATGCCGCGGAACTTGCCGCTTGCACGGTGCCGAACGCATCCTTTGGCGCGTTTGACGCCGATTGCAATATCGCAGATGTGAAGCGATCGCCCGAATGGTCAATCTCTTTAGGCGGCGCATACGATATTCCTATTGCTGCCCTGAGTTCCACTTTACAACTGCGCGCTAATTTCAGCGCAACGCCTGATCACATCACGACCTCCAGAAACCGGGCGCCTTCGGGCGACTATCAGCTCTTTAATGTCGGTGCTGAGTTGACCGCGGATAGTGGAGTGTGGAGTGCGGTTATTGAATGTGCGAACTGCGATAACGAACGGTATGTGCAATCGACATTCGGTTCCGGAGACTTGTATTACAACGCACCAGGACGGTGGGAGGCTCGTTTCCGCTACAATTTCGGCGGCAAGCGGTAGCGGCAAGACTTCAGCGACATAGTAGGCGGTAAGGAGGCTGTCGGTATTCATGCGATCGGTATGGTGAGACGGTTTTATCTAGACGGGCGCTATGGCCAGATTCACTGCCGCGGTGTGATTCCAGGGCGGATGACCAAGCCAGGAATCATCTGTTGCCACATGAGTCCGAAGTCCAGTCAGTCCTTCGAGACGATATTGCCCTTCCTGGCGAGGGACCGGTTTGCAGTTGCATTGGACTATCCCGGGTATGGAGAATCCGATCGCCCTCCGGAATATCCGCAGGTGCGAGTAGAGGATTATGCGAACAGTGTGTGGGAGGTGGCGGATTCTCTGACGAACTCGCCGATTCATGTTGTCGGAATTCACACCGGAGCAATGGTCGCTGTCGAAACCGCGCATCAGCGACCGGATCAAACCCTGGGCATAGTCAATATATCGGCGCCGGTGTTTACTGAGGAAGAAGTTGCGGCGTTAGCAAACGAGTATTCGCCTATTCCCCTGGACGAAAGCGGAAGCCGGTTTCGTACGATGTGGGAGAGAATTCTCTTTCACCGCGGGCCGGGTATGACCCTGGAGATGGCTGCCAATTCGCTTTCTGAGAATTTAAAAGGTGGCGAAAACTATGAGCACGGTCATCGTGCGTCATTTAACTACGCACCAACCTACAAGAAACGCCTGGGGGAAATCGGCAATCCGCTATTGGTGATGAATCCTAACGACGATTGTTTCGAGCAGAGCAAGCGTGCTGATTCATTGATGAAAAACGGGAAACGATTGGATCTTCCATCGTGGGGACACGGACTGTTGCACGCGCATGCCGAAGCCGCTGCACAGATCATGCTTGAATTTCTTGATAGCGCTGAAGCGGATGCTTGAAAGATTGGGCGCGCTGAATCGCGCCGCGTGAAGACAAACCAAGGATCCGGATACGATAACAGGCTAGTTCGGACGTATGTTCAAGAAGGCAGAAGGCAGGGGATAGAACTGTGAGCATGACAATGCCCTATGGAATACCTGTACAGCAATACCCACGAGGCCGGTCGCAAGCGGTTCGGCCGGACCAGTCTTTAGAATGAGCAACGACACAAGTAAGGGAAATTGCCATGTCGTTCATCGGAGTATCCCGATGCCGCTCTACTACCAGATATATCTTCAACTCAAGAGGCGTATTGTTTCCGGTGAGATTCCGTATGGCGACCGGGTAGCCGGCGAAGCCAAGCTGGCCGAGGCGTATTCAGTATCCCGAGTGACGACCAAGCGCGCGCTGGACAAACTGGCCGCCGACGGCCTGATTGAGCGCAAGCGCGCGATCGGCAGCATCGTTATCTACCGAGGAGGATTAGAGCACGGAACTAATTCGTTGACTTCCGTGCTTGATCGCCTGTCGGGAGTGTTCAAAAACAGCGTAGTCTCCGTACTGGATATGCAAAGAGTAGTCGCGGCGCCAGGGATTTGCGACGAACTGAAGGCGCCGGCCGGTGAGAAAGTACTATTTGTAAAGCGGCTTAGGTCCGATCAAAGCGGGAGACCGTTCGCTTATTGTCAGAGCTGGACACGCAATCTCCCACGTGGCGTGACGAAGCGAGACCTCTTGGATTATCAGAGGTATGATTTGATTACGAACAGCGGACAGGAAATTCACCGTATTGAACAGGTTATCGGTTGCACGGCACTAGACTCAACGTATGTCGCAGATCTCCTGGGGACATTGGCTGGCGATCCTGTTTTAACTCTGGAACGAAGTGCTTACGACGCACGAGGCGACGTTATCGACGTTCTACGTTGTGACTATCATCCGGAGCGATTTCAATACCGAACGGTCTTCGACGGTCAGGAGCGTGTCGGTGCGCCAGAGGTGGTTGACGAGGCCTTCGTATGAAAGTGCCGTATCAACACTGTGAATCCTGAATCCGCGCGCAGCTTCCCCCCGTCATCTTCTGATAGAGGAAAAACCCGATCTGAACCCTGTTGAACTGAGATAATGTAGTCTTTTCAGTGCGGTCTGCGTCCTCCGTAGATATGAGGGCCCGTCTCGCGAGTCGAAGACCTACTCACGACTGTTGATAGTGAACATTTCGAGCGACCCCGATCAGCAGCGGGAGTTCGAAAATCAGATTGTCGATAAGCTACGGCAGGCCGGGATCGATGCCATTCCCGGCTATGCTAAGCTCGACGCGAGGAAATTGTGTCAACGTGCCGGCGTGGAGACCCCGTGGACTATTTCCTGTATGACCGAATGGTTGTCAGGGATCGCTATTATAATCTGCTGTCAGTTGCAGTCATGTATCCGGCCTCTGTGTGGAGATTTGAGTAGATTTCTCCGGGCCCCAATGGACATCCGCGCGCCTTCACCTCATCAACTTAGCGGCCTCGTAGGCCCTGTCAGTACTCAGGTTGAGAAAGCGCCGGT
>JAJFKU010000015.1 GCA_021773035.1 Woeseiaceae bacterium | reverse complement strand
CCACTCGCTCGTCACGAGCCCGAGCTTCTCGCGCCACTCCCACTTCGGCTTCCTTGGGTCCTCGCCGTAGCGCGGCTCCTCGTACCAGTGCTGCCTGTGTGTCCTGCCGTCTCGCTCAGCGCTCGACGGTCTGGCGCTGCGTCCGGCTAAGCCGTCCGGGTCGCGCTGCTCACCGTCTCCCGCCGGGGCTTGTCTGCTCTCTGCTTTCTGCTCTCTGCTCTCTTCCCGCGCGCACAGGTCAAAGCCCACGCTGTGCACCTCGCGGCAGCCGAGCGCGAAGCAGAGGTGCAGCGCCGGGACGAGCGAGGTTCCGAGTGGAGGCACGCCAGGCACGCCGACATCGGGGCCGATGTGCAGGCCGTGCGCGATCGCGCGCGGGTCAGTCTCCGCAGGTGGCCAGGGCTGGCCTGCGGGAGGCAGCGGCCCGTGGGGTCCGTTATTGCGCCGTGCCAGCACGAGCTCGCGGCAGTTCTGCCCTGCGAAGATTGCCAGCGAGCGGGGGCAGTAGCCCCACCAGTCCGGCTGCCGCAGGTACTCATTCATCACGACCACGGATCCCGGCTGCGGCGTCCATTGCCAGGGGGGCAGCGGCGGGTCGCATTCCAGCATCAGTGAGTAGTCGGTGCAGGCTCTCAGTTTCCAGTCCTGGCAGCAGCCGTTGACGGTGACAATCACGAACTCGTCGCGCCGGCTGGTGCCGAGCCTTGGCTGTGCGGTCAGCTCCCGCCAGCGCTCGCCACTGGGTCCACCACCGACAAGCACGGCGACCTTGCCCTGTTCCCTGCCGACGAGATCCAGCAGGGCTGAGTTGTCATAAGCGGTGGCAATGCCGCCGCCCGGGGTGCAGGTTGCGGGGTGCGGTTTGCGGGTTGTCATTCTTTCTTCCCCTCTGTGGTCTCTGTGTTCTTTGTGGTTATGATTTCTTCTCGCCTGTGCAGCCTGAAGGCCGCGCGCTTGAGGTCCGGAGCCACGGCCACCAGTTCGCAGTCGAAGTACGGCATCAGTTCCTCGCAGAGCACGCGGTACTCGTCGCCCTGCCAGCCGGGGTGGCCCCACAGTTCGTCAAACAGCACCACGGAGCCGCTCACCAGGCGTCCGGCCTCGCGCAGCGTGGCTATCACGAAACGCGCGGATTCGTAAAGGTCGCAGTCGATGTGCACGAAGGCCACGGGCCAGTGCTCGCGCGGGTAATCCCGCAGCAGGCGAGGCAGGGTCTCAGTGAACCATCCCTTGTGCGCGCTGGCATTCCAGGGCAGCTGCGGAAGCCGTCCTGCTGTGCTGAAGGTGCCGGCGGCGTGATCGTGCCAGTCCTCGGGCAGGCCCTCCCAGCTGTCGAAACAGTGCAGCCAGGGCTGGGCTGTCAGCCTGCCTGGGCGCTCAGGCTTTGCGTAGCTGTGGCACCTTGCAAGCAGCGGGTCGTCCCGCCGCAGCTGGTGGAAGTGGGGCATGGCCGGCGCGATGTCGTGGGCGCTGCCACCTAGCCAGGAGCCAAACTCCAGCCAGAGGCCCTCGTGCAGTTGCTCCGGCACGCTGCGCACCGCCCGCTGGCGAAATTCACGGATCGGCGCGACGGCACGGATCACCTCGCCCCTGAGGGATGCTTCGCGGTACTTGATCTCGGGTGTTGGCTTGTCAGTCACGCCTGCACCTCCGGGTATTCGCTGTGCTCCACGCCATCCAGCAGTCGGCCTGCTTTCTTCCTGCCGACGCGGTGCATGGCAACGCAGCGCGGCATGTCTTCATCTGATGGCATCGATCCGCCGTAGCCGGGGTCACCACCGCCGAGACTGTGGCCTGCCTGCGTGATGAAGCGGCAGGACAGGTGCCCCTGCTGCTTCGGCGCGATCGTGACGAGGTCGGACGGCTTCCAGTGGATCAGCTGGCCGGCTTGCCAGTTCTCAGGGTTGCCATCTACGGGCTGCACCTGCGAGCCGTGGATCCACTCTCCCCACTGTTTGAAGAAGAAGGCCACGCCGGCAGCCTGGCACTGATCCCTCAGCGAGCGGACCCAGTCCGGGTGGCAGGGTCGCGCCTGGTGCCCCGACTCACCGCCAGCGATCACCCAGTGGATGGGCTGGTAGTAGCCGGGGTCGTAATTGAACAGTCCCCCGGTACCGTGGCTGCAGAAGTTGGCCTTGCCCCCGTTGTCAATCAGGCGCCCGCAGTTGTTCCAGCAGAACCAGTAGCGGCCCGTGTTCCATTCATCGCCGATGTCCCGGCCTTTCATCTTCAGCCCCGCTGGCGGTGCTCCCTGTTGCTTCCATGAGTTCAGGTAAGCGCGCGGTCCCCGGCCTTGGTCAGCTGACCAGAAGTTCAGAATCGATTCGATGAGCTCACGCGGCACCCAGTCCGGCCAGATGAACTCGTCCCAGCTCTCGGGGCATTCGTCCAGTGGCACTGGCAACGTCGGCTTCACCCACGCGCTCAGGTCCAGCGGACCGAGCAGCGGTTCACAACTCAGGAAGCGTACGACCGCCGGGCAATCGAGCAAAGCGTCGATTCGCCCCGGGACCACCGAGCCGTCCTTCATGGCCTGCGGATGCCAGCCGTCCTTCGTGACTGCCTGGTTCTCGACCGAGGTCCCGAGCCAGACGTTGGGGAGCACCGGCACTTCAGCGGGCCGGGCATTGTCCGGGTCTCCGAACAGCAGCACCAGCCGGTCAATGATCGAGGCCTGGTCAGGCTTGCGCGTGCGGGCACAGGCTGCGTCCATCTCGGGTTTGCCGAGCAGCCACTCCACAGCGCGGCTGCGCAGCGTGCGGCCCTGGGGCGTTGCCAGTAATGCCAGGAAGGCAGCCATGCGGTGTGGACGTTTTGTCAACACCTGGAAGCTGTGCTGAGGGCAGGCTGCCATCACGGCCCAGCAGCAGGCCAGGTGCCAGTCCGTGGCCTGCTCGTGGAACAGGTCCGACATCGAGCAGGTGAACACGCGGCGCGGCTTCCTCCAGCGCAGCGGGGCCAGCATCAGGTCGAGATTGTCCGAGTGTTCGGTGAAGCCGAAGCCCGCACCGTACAGCCGCGACTCCAGCAGCTCGGCCATCTGCTCCGCGAGGTGCAGCTCCTGTTTGCCATCGCGGGCATCGAGCGCCGCCTTGTGCCGCGTTGCCAGCTTGTCCAGCCGGGCCTGCTCGGAGGCCTGGATGCGCCGCGCCATAGGTGCCGCGTAGCAGTGCTTGCAGCCCTCCGAAATTTTGGTGCAGCCGGTGCTCGGGTTCCAGGTGGCGTCCGTCCATTCGATGTTTGAATCAGAGCTCATGCGGGCCTCCCGGTAGCTGTCGCCCTGGCAACGAGTGAGCGCGGGCGGTTTTGTTTAACAACAGAGGACACAGAGAGCACAGAGGAAAACGGAGAAGTCCAGATGCAGTACGGCTCACGGCTGCACCTCGACGGGCGGCGCTTCTGCCGTGTAGATCGCGCAGACCCGCTCCTTGATGTCGAAGCGCAGGCGCAGTTCGAAGGCCTGGCTGTCCGTGCGGAAGTCCACGCTCGCCGGCAGGTCCGGCCAGTCCTGGCTGCCAGCAATGCCCACGCCGGGCAGGAGCGCCTCCGCCAGCGTGAGCGCCTGGACCAGCAGCCCGGCCTCCAGCCCACCCTGCAGTGGGTGGCTGGGCTCGTCTGCTGTCTGATGTCTGACGTCTGATGTCTCAGCCATTGCCAGTTTCCCCCTTGGTGTTCTCTGTGTCCTCTGTGGTTAAGTCTTCGGCTTGATTGTGCGACTCGCGCCGCACCTCCAGCAGCTGCCGGATGAAGGGCTCAAGCTGTGCCGCCAGGGCGCGATCGCTCAGTTCCGAGTTGCCCTGCCAGGGGCGCACGATCAGCGCGGAACCCGAGGGGCTGCGCGGGTGGATGTGCACGGCGGCCAGCGAGCCCTGGCTCGATGTGCCAGTGAAGAAGTCCGCCAGCAGGCGGGCCAGCTCGGGTTTCGGGTTTCCGGTTTCGGGTGTCTGGGGCTCGATGCGCACGCGGCCGTTCTTTATTGCGTCGGGCAGCCAGGCCGCGAACATCCCCTGGCCGAGCTGCTCGGGGGCGAGGGGATGCATCACGCCGTGCTCGCAGGTGGTGCAGTCCGGCTCGTTGACCTGCCAGCG
>JAJFKU010000014.1 GCA_021773035.1 Woeseiaceae bacterium | reverse complement strand
TCCCCGAGCGACGAAACCTGTTTTTTCCAATACGTTTTGGGAGGCATGGTTACCGACTTCAAACGTCGCAACGACTTCGGTCAAACGCAACTCTTCAAACGCGACTTGAATCAGTCGCCTGCATGCTTCCGTCGCGTAGCCTTTACCCCATGCAGATCGTTTCAGAAAGTACCCGACTTCGATATCCCCGGACGGCATCTGACCCGGCACTAAAAGGCTGTAGTCCGTATCGTCTTCTTCAACCGGCATAGGTAACAACGCCACGCTACCCATTTTTTCGCCGCTGCCACGATCCGTGATACACCAGACACCGATACAGCCGTTGCCTCCCCTCTTTATCCAGTTCGACATCTCTTCGCGAATCTCATCCGCCGACATCGCGCCACCTGCGAATTTCAGTACGTCGGGATCAGTGAACATCTCCGTTGCAAGATCGACATCTGACGTGTCGAGCGGGGTCAATTTCAGGCGATCACTGTAGAGCACTGGATTCATCACCGGATAGTGCGCAAAGAGCCAACCGCAGTCCAGTCTGTTCGGCGCTTTCTGGCCGTAATCAGAGGCCGGGGAATTCGCAAGCACGATAACGCACACGGCAAACGTCGGATCTTCTTTGACCAATACCTCTAATCTCTCGCAGAGCACTTGCATGGCCTGCTGCTACCGCGAGCATGTCGATCAGCGCTCCGCGATCGCCGCCACGCAGGCGTCAACGGCGTCGGGGTCGTAAATACGGCCGCGGCCAGATCGAATTTCAGCGACTGCAGCATCGATTCCAAGGGCTGCGCGGTACGGCCGGTGAGCGGACATTGCCTCGACGACATCTGCGACAGCGACGATTCGTGCGGCGATATGGATACCTTCTCCGCGGAGCCCGGCAGGGTATCCAGACCCATCGATGCGCTCGTGATGTTGCAGGACGATTTCATGGACTGGCCACGGAAACGCCAGGTCCTTGACGACGGCGTAACCCGACTCGCTGTGCATCCTGATCAGGTTCATCTCCGCCTTCGCCAGCTGGCCGGGCTTACTCAGAATCCCGCTCGGAATACTCAGCTTGCCGATATCGTGAACCTTGGCTCCGTAGTAGATACCCTGTGCCGTAAACGCGTCAAAGCCCATTTTCAAAGCAATACTCTTTGACAGGGTCGCAACTGCGTCGCAGTGCTGGACGGTATAAGGGTCTTTCACTTCAAGTGCGTTTGACAGCGCCTCGATCGTTTCGATCAGTGCCTTTGTCGTGCCTTGCCGGTAGCTCTCTTCCACTTTTTCAAGCGCGCGGTTGTCAGTGACGTCCTCCAGGATGAATACCCGACCGTCGGCGGCAATGCTACTGCCAGGGCTTCGGACCTTGTAGGTAAGGCCGTCAGGGCCCGTAACCCGGCCGGTCCTGACGCCGCCGGCACCGTCGACCAGCCACGGCAGGATTTCTCCGATTGTGGACTGCGTAATTTCAGCGAAGTCCATATCCACAAGGTCCGCGAACGACTGATTGGCCCGAACGACCCCGCCTTCCCGATCAGCTACGAAAATGGCGTCGCGAATCGCATCCAGCGTGGATACCCATTGCTGGTGGATCGCCTCCAGTCGGTATTCCTGCTCCGGCGACGCACTCTGTAGATTCACTGTAGCCACGTACTCGAACGCACCGTAATTAGTCTATATTTCCTATATCGGCAACTGCAGTCGCTACTTAAGAGACTAACGGGACTTTTCTTACCAGGCCGAAATGTAGATACTGCGCCGCCGTATTGAATAAGAATCAACAACGATGTTTCGAAACCTACGCTACTACCGCCTCGACTGTGTCTGGCCGGAAACCGAAGAAAAACTTTCGCAGGCGCTGGACAGCGCTCTCTTCCAGCCCTGCGGTCCACTGACTGAGCGCAGCTCCGGTTGGGAAGCCGTGTATCCGGATGCCGGTGACTCGCTGGCCCGCCGCCTGAACGGCGCGGATCTTCTCAAATTGCGCAGCCAGTCCCGCGTGCTGCCCCCGGCCGCTGTCAACGAAGAGCTGGAAGCACGCATCGAGGAATACCGCGAACGGATGCAGGAAGCTCCCAGCCCGCGTGAAAAGCGCCGCCTGAAAGCCGAAACGCGCGATGAACTCATGCCGAAAGCCATGCTGAAATCGGACAGAATCTGGGGTTACTTCGATCTGAAGGAGAAAATCGTCGGCATCGACGCCGCACAGGTTTCCGTCGCGGAACGCTTCCTGCGCAGGCTGGGCGCCTCGGTCAATTTCACGAATCTGCGCCCACTGCAATTCAACAAACCGGTCGGTGACCTGTTGACACGTGTTTTTCTTGGTAACGCACCCGGACAGTTTGCCGTTGGCCGCGAATGCCGCATGCAGGATGCTGCCGACTCCAAGTCGGTGGTGCGCTGGACCAACTTCGATCTAAGCGACAAGACCATACGCAACCACGTCATCGATGGCATGCACCTGACACATCTCGCCATTGAATACGACAACATCCTTAGCTGCGTACTCAGCGAAGACGGCGTAATCACCAAGCTGCGCTTTCTTGGCATGGACGACGACAACGACGATGGCAACGACCCGCTCGCGCGGCTGGATACGGAATTCGTGCTCATCTCAGGAACATTGCGTATGCTGATCGCAGACCTCAAGAAACTACTGGATGGCTTTGCCTGATATGCGCGTCTTACTCGGTTGTCTGCTCATCGCAAGCTTGAAAATGGCAGTAGCAGACCCCCTCCCGCCGCTGCCGGAGCCCGCGTCCAACAATGCCGTCGCCGCGGTGAAAATCGGCAACGTGGAGTACATCGCGAGCTTCGCCGGGATTTCGACCGGGCTTGAGCACTCGGATATTCATGCTCGTACTTATCTCCTGAACTCGGTTGCCGGAGTCTGGGAACGGGCGCCCGACCTCCCCGGCAATGTCGGCCGTCTTGCAGCAGTCGCAGCCTCCGTCGGTGAGCGTATCTACGTTTTCGGCGGCTACAGTGTCGATGCCGACGGCAACGAAGTCTCCACTCCGTGGGTTCACGCGTTCGACCCGGCGGAGAAACGCTATACGGAGATGCAGGCCATGCCCGTCCCGGTTGACGACGCGGTCGCCGTCACCTACCTGGACCGCTATGTTTATCTGATCAGCGGCTGGCATGACTTCGGCAATGTCAACCTGGTACAGGTACTCGATACCGAGACAAATACGTGGTCGCAGGCGACACCGCTGCCCGGAAACGCGCTGTTCGGCCATGCCGGCGGTATTGTCAGCAACAAGCTGATCTATTGCGATGGCGTTACCGTGCAGGCGAACCAGGGCGCCTCACGAAGTTTTGTAGCCAGCAACGAATGCTTTCACGGCAGCATTGACGACAGCAATTTTCGTCGTATCGACTGGCGACCCGTTGACGCGCACCCTGGAGCGCCCAGCTATCGCATGGCTGCAGCTGGCGTTGCTTCCATCAACGCGGTGGCATTTATTGGCGGCAGCGAAAACCCGTACAACTTTAACGGCATCGGTTATGACGGTTCGCCCTCGGAACCGAGCATGGACGTCCTGCTGTTCGACCTTGAGCGAATGCAGTGGCAACAGGTCGCGACCAGCACGACAGCTACAATGGATCACCGCGGCTTGGTGCAATTCGGCGATGCCTGGCTGACCATTGGCGGCATGCTGAGGCGGCAGAAAGTCACAGCTCAGGTCATAAGCTACTCCCTCGACTAAATCTCGAGCGGCGTTGACCACGACCCCGGTTTCCTCCTAAGCTCGTTCCCTGACTGGCCCTCGAGCGGGAATTCCAAAATTGGCAGAAGACTCTGCGCAAGGCATGCCGTTTTCGGCAGCAGCCCTGCAAAACGCGATTGACAACAAGACCAAACCACCCGGCTCGCTCGGACAAATAGAGCGTATTGCCGCGCAGATTGCTGCACTGCAGAAAACACTGGTGCCTAAAATGGAAAGTTGCCGGTTGACAATCTTCGCCGGCGACCACGGTATCGCTGCGAACGGCACTTCTGCCTATCCCCAGGAAGTAACCCGCCAGATGGTTTTGAATTTTCTTGGCGGCGGTGCGGCGGCGAACGTTTTCGCACGGACTCTGAATGTCGGCGTCCAGGTTGTCGACACCGGCGTTGCCGGAGAGCCTATCAGCCACCCGGCGCTACTCAATCGCCGGCTCGGAGCTGGAACCGAAGACTGCTCGATCCGGGCAGCGATGACGACAGCGCAATTCGATGGGGCACTCGAGCATGGGCGAGGCATTGCCGATAGCGAGCGCTTCGACGCCGTTTGTTTCGGGGAGATGGGCATTGGCAACACGTCCTCCGCGACCCTGATCTTTCACAAGCTCTTCGACCTGCCACTTCTGGAACTAACAGGTCGCGGCACCGGACTGGACGACGACGGCCTGCGCCGGAAAGCCGATATCCTTCGAGCCGCCGCGAACAGAACGCCGGGTAAATTGTCCGCCGCCGACGTCATGATGGAATACGGCGGCTTTGAAATCGCGATGATGACCGGCGCCATGCTCGCCGCGGCGAAAAGTGGCACCCTGATCATCGTTGACGGGTTCATCGCCAGCGCAGCCGCCGCCACGGCAATGGCGATGCAAGCAACGGTCCGTCCGGCAATGATCTTTGCACATACGTCGGCCGAACAGGGCCACGCGCTGGCACTGCGGGCACTCGACGCAGAACCGCTGCTGAATCTCAATATGCGACTCGGCGAAGGCACCGGTGCTCTGCTCGCATGGCCGCTGATCAAAAGTGCCGCAGCGATGCTCACCGAGATGGCCAGTTTCGACAGTGCTGGCGTCAGCGGTCCGGCGTGATAAGACAACTCAAGTCGGAGTCGCTTGTCTTCCTGCTGGCGCTGCAGTTTCTGACGCGACTGCCGATAGCAATCAGTGGCGCCTACACACCCGAGCGCTTCGCTGCCAGCGTTCGCTACTATCCTCTGGTCGGCGTGCTCATAGGCGCCGTCATAAGCAGCCTGTATTTCATCAGCTCGATGTTTTACCCGGCAATTGTCGCTGTGTTGTTGTCGACCGCCGGCGGCCTGCTCCTGACCGGCGCCTTCCACGAGGACGGCCTCGCCGACATGTTCGACGGCATTGGTGGCGGCCAGACACCGGAGCACTCACTTGAGATAATGAAAGACAGCCGAATCGGTGTGTTCGGCGCATTGGCATTGCTCGCAGTATTGGCTATCAAGATCGCCGCACTCACGGAACTCCCGATCATGCTCGCTGCTACCGTGCTGGTCACGGCGCATGGCTTGAGTCGTTGGTCCAGTTTGCTGGTCATCGCAAGTAGCGGCTATGTCCGCGAAGAAGGGACGGCGAAACCAGTGGCTAAAGGCGTCAGCGTACCGAGCATGATCGTCGCCACTTTGCTTGCGGCCAGCTGCCTTGTCGCGATATTTATCGTATCAGGACCCGGCATCGCCGTGGCAGCCCTGCTTGGTCTGGCTGCCGGCCACGGTTTGAGCCGTTTGTTTTACGAGCGAAAACTCGGCGGTTACACCGGCGACTGCCTCGGAGCGACACAGCAGATCAGCGAACTCGGTATCTACCTGAGCGTCGTCGCATGTCTGTAATGCTCGTTCGTCATACACGGCCCGCGATAGAGGCAGGCATCTGTTACGGCAGAACCGATCTTGCCGTTGCTGATACTTTCGCCGAAGAAAGCCGCGAAGTCTTAGCCTCACTGCGAGATGCCGACGTATTGATCACCAGCCCACTGCTTCGCTGTCGCAAACTGGCTTCGAAGATCGGCACGGCATTCGGTCTCACACCGCAGATCGACGAGCGTGTACAGGAAATCGATTTTGGTAGCTGGGAGAACCGCCCTTGGTCGGAAATACCGCGGCGCGAAATCGACGCCTGGGCTGACGATTTTCTACACGCGAATCCACACGGCGGAGAAAGCGTGTCGATGTTGTGGGAGCGCACAATAGCGGCATTGAACGACTATCGCAAAAGCCGCCTCCGGCATATAGTAGTCACACATTCCGGGGTCATGAAAGCAGCTTTCGCCGGTGATGATGGCAGCGGCGATTACCGGCAGGAGTTCGACTACGGCGCTGTTGTCGCACTGACAGGCAAACAGGAACCAGGCAATGACTGACGCAGAAGATCATAAGCAGGCCATGCAAAAGCAGCAGGCAAAACACCGTGCGAAGGTTCGGGAGACCGTCGATCCCGAGCGTGCGCTGGTACTGGTTCACACCGGGGACGGCAAGGGTAAGTCCAGTTCGGCATTCGGCGTCATAGCACGCGCACTGGGCTGGGGGAAAACTGTCGGCGTTGTACAGTTCATAAAAGGCAAATGGATTACCGGGGAACGGCAGTTTTTCCAAAAACTGCCGGAGCCGATCACCTGGCATACAATGGGCGACGGCTTTACCTGGGACACACAGGACAAGGAGCAGGACACCAAGGCTGCCGTCGCAGCGTTCGCGAAAGCCAAGGAAATGATACGCGGCGGCGAATACGACCTCGTTGTTCTCGACGAGATCAACATAGCGTTGAGGTACGACTACCTCGACGTGCACGAGGTGATTAACGGCCTCGACGCCAGAGCCGAGCGTACCAGCGTCGTGTTAACCGGCCGTGACGCCAAACCCGAGCTCATCGACTATGCGGACCTTGTCAGCGAAATGCGTGAGATCAAACACCCGTTCAAGTCTGGCATCAAGGCGCAGCGCGGAATTGACTTCTAGGCGGCTGTCGTCGATTGACAAGGCACAGGCGGTGCTCTAATTTCCCCACCCAGATGGTGCTCCGAAACTTGGAGCTAAGAGGGAATCCGGTGAAAATCCGGAGTTGTACCCGCAACTGTAAGTTGGGAGATGCTTGCCAGCTAGCCACTAGGATCGACGATCCTGGGAAGGCGGTAAGGATTGACGATCAACAAGCCAGGAAACCTGCCATCGCGTCGTTCGTCCAGGGTCGGGTTAACCTGCAGGGCCGGAATCACACTTTCCCGTGAAACGACATGTAGTCGGCTCGTCGCACTGCATGCTCAGTGAAGCCGCAAAGTCGTATCAAAAGCCCGTCGTCGACGCCCGGGCACCAGGGAAATACAACGATGAAGAAGCAAATTGCTGTCAGCTGCCTCGTTCTGCTGTCGGGCGCGGGCCTGTCTGCCGCCGATGAAAGCTCAGAGGATCTAATCGCCGATAATCTTACGGTCTATGGCGTGCGGCTGGATCAGGCCGAAACCGAGGTCGGTTCCAGCATCACGATCATCACCGCCGACGATATTAAAGCCACGGGTGTCGACTACGTTCTGGACGCCGTCGCCATGGCACCCGGTGTCACGATCAATCAGAACGGCGCCTACGGTGGCTCCGCTTCAGTACGTATTCGCGGCGCGACCAGCGAGCAGACACTCGTCATTATTGACGGAGTGGTCGCCAACGACCCGACTTCGCCCGGTGGTGGATTCAATTTTGCACGTCTCGACCCGGCGAACATCGAGCGTATCGAGGTTCTGAAGGGACCGCAGTCTACGTTATGGGGAAGCGACGCGATCGGCGGCGTCATCAACATCATCACTAAACGGCCCGCGACCGGCCTCGGCGGCAATGCCTTCGCACAGGCGGGTTCTTACGGAACGCAACGCGGTGGCGCATCGATCAGCGGTGCTGACGAACGCTTCGATTTTCGCCTCGCCGTTAGCAGGCACTCAACGGATGGTATTTCGAAAGCCGACGAAATCAACGGCAACACCGAAGACGACTCCTACGAAGCCACGACTGTCAGCGCCAATGGCGGCGTGAACATCGGAGACGCCCGTCTGCAGGCCAAAGTCCTTTGGACCGATGCGGAATCCGAGTTCGACAGTTTTATCTTCGGCGCCCAGGGTAACGTTGGCGACGGCGACGAACTCAGTGCAACAGAGGAACTTTCGAGCAACCTGACACTGCAATTGCCGCTGTTTGGCGGCAAACTCGATAACCAGTTTCTACTCGGTTTTGCCGATATCGACAGGGCTAACTTCAATGCCGGTGCACCGACTTTTGCCAGCGAAGGCGACCGACTGACATACCGCTACCAGGGTGTCCTGTCGATCAACGACGAGCAGCGCCTGGCCTTTGGCGTCGAGCGTGAAGACAGCGAGTCGAACGGTGAGGACACTTCGATCGACGGTCTGTTTGCGCTTTACGAGTTGCAAGCTCTCGAGTCGCTCACTGTGACGGCGGGCGTGCGTCGCGACGATCATGAACGTTTCGGTGCCGAAACAACCGGGCGTCTTACACTTGCTTACAATCCCAGCGACCAGCTAACGCTCAGGGCTAGTTGGGGCGAAGGATTCAAAGCACCAACCCTGTTTCAAACCACCTTCTTCTGCTGTGGCGCGACGGCCCCGAACACCGATCTGAAAGCGGAGTCCTCCGATGCCTTCGACATTGGTATCACTTATCGAAGCGCGGATGCCAAGGGCCAGGTCGGGCTGACCTATTTCGATCAGGATACGACGAACCTGATTACGTATGCTTCCGGGGGTTATGAGAATATCGCGAGGGCGTCTTCCAGTGGCTTCGAACTTGACTCCAGCTACTACATAACGGAATGGCTGGAAGCATCAATGAACTACGCCTTCATCGACGCCGAAGACGGCGATGGCGAAACCCTTACTCGCGTGCCGAAGCACTCCGGCGACGTTGCGCTGTCGTTCAATCCGGAAGCAAAGCTGTCGGGCACGCTGATGATCCGATACAACGGAGAAGAGCAGGATCGTAATGGCGTTGTAGCAGAGTGGGTCCGGGTTGACCTGTCCGGCCGCTACGCGCTGACCGATACCGTGGAACTATACGCTCGCGTCGAGAACCTGTTCGACGACCACTATCAGCAGATCATCGGCTACGGTGCGCCCGGACTATCGGGCTACGTCGGCGCCCGGCTGAGCTTCTAAACGTCGCAATGACTCGCCACACCGCCATCGTCACGCTGTTCGCAATCGCCGCGACCGGCATGGCTATGGCCGAAGAACCGCCGGAGCGAGTCGTCAGCCTGGACTTCTGTGCCGATCAGTACCTCCTGAAAATGTTGCCGCGATCACGCATCCTTGCGCTGTCACCCGATGCCGGCAAGGACTTTTCGTATATGCGCGCTCATGCAGACGGTATCGCGACCGTCAGACCGATCGCCGAGGACGTCCTCACTATCAAACCGGATCTCGTCGTCCGCTCCTACGGCGGCGGTCCGCATGTGTCCGTCTTTTTTGAGCGCGCCGGAGTCGAGGTTCTGCAGCTACCCTACGCCAATAATCTGCAGGAAATCCGCGAGATGATCCTGTTCGTTGCCAACGGCCTTGGCGTTCCCGAACGCGGCGCCAAGATCGTTGCAAACATGGATGAACGGCTTGCTTCGTTGGCGGATGGCAACGGTCGTAAAGCCCTGTACATGACCCCCACCGGTGTCACAAGCGGGCCGGGTACGGTGATCCATGAGATGCTGCTCGCTGCCCGCCTCGGCAATTTCCAGCAAAGCCCGGGGTGGCGCTCGTTGCCACTCGAACGTCTGGCTTACGAACAACCCGATCTCATCGCGGCCGCCTTCTTCGATGCCGATACAAACCATCCCGCACAGTGGAGCGCCATGCGCCACCCGGTCGCAAAACGGCAAATGCTGGAGCAACCGACGGTAATGCTGCGAGGCGCATGGACAGCCTGCGGCGGCTGGTTCCTGGTCGATGCTATAGAAGCCCTCGCGGATATTCCTGAATGACACCGCGTACGCTCGTCATTACTCTGAGTATTGCTGCCGTTGTGGCGGTACTGGCAGCATGCCTGCTTGGCTCAACACCGATGGAATTTTCGCGCGTCGTCGCGGCACTGTTTGGCCAGTCGTCGCCGGGCGACTCCATCGTTGTCTGGCAGATTCGCCTGCCGCGTGCGCTGGCGGCCTTCGTCGTCGGTGCAGCGCTCGGTGCCAGCGGCGCCGCTCTGCAGGGTCTGCTAAGAAATCCGCTGGCTGAACCGGGTGTCCTCGGAGTTACCGCGACAGCGTCCTTGTTCGCAACTTTCGCACTGTATTACGGTTTTGCCGAGAGTTCGGCGTACCTGCTGCCGATATACGCGATTCTCGGCGCGCTGGCGGCAACCGCATTGCTGGCAAGCGCAGCGATGCGCATTCAGTCTGTCGTCACCCTGATACTGATCGGCGTCGGTCTTTCCAGTTTTTCCGCTGCCGCGATGTCGCTGTTGCTGAATCTCGCACCGAACCCGTTCTCGCTGTCTGACATGATTAACTGGTTGTTGGGATCGGTCGCCAATCGAAGTTTCGAGGATCTAAAGATAGCGATGCCGTTTGTAGCCGCCGGGCTCGCAATACTGTTTTACACGCGCCGTGGTCTGTCGGCTTTGACCCTGGGAGAAGAAGCGGCAAGCGGTGTCGGTCTCAACCTGCGGCGGCAACGAATCGCCGTAGTCCTCGGTGCAGGACTCGCGACAGGCGCATCGGTCGCACTCGCGGGTGCAATCGGGTTTGTTGGCATTGTGGCGCCGCACATCGTAAGACCGTTTGTAAATTACGATCCGGCACGCAGCCTGCTGCCAAGCGCCCTGCTCGCCGGGCTGATCCTGGTAGTCGCCGATATCGGCGTTCGCCTGTTGCCAACGACTACTGAACTCAAACTGGGCGTGGTCGCGGCATTGATCGGAGCACCTGCATTCATCTGGATAGCGATGCAGAGACGAACGACGTATGACTAAGCTTGCTGCGAACAAACTCTCTGTCATTGCCGATGGCATCACCCTGGTCGATGATGCGTCGCTGACGTTGGCACCGGGCGAACTGGTCGCCATTCTCGGCCCCAACGGCGCCGGTAAAACCACATTGTTACGTGCCATGCTGGGGCTGACCAAGATCGCGCGCGGAACGGCGCAACTCGACGGTTCGGAATGTCGCGGACTCGCAGCGCATGAGCGCGCCAGGAAAGTGTCTTACCTGCCGCAACGCCGACCGCTGGCCTGGCCAAACAGAGTGCGCGACATCGTGTCCCTGGGCCGGTTTTCTCACGGCGCTGCGCTTGGTCGGCTGAGTCCCGACGATGCCGCCGCCGTCGATAACGCCATTACGTCATGCGACCTCGCCGCACTCGCCGATCGCGGCGCCGACACGCTATCCGGTGGCGAACTCGCGCGCGTACATTTTGCGAGAGCGATCGCCGCTCAGGCACCGTTGCTGGTTGCGGACGAACCGGTCGCTGCGCTCGATCCACGCCATCAGTTGAGAATTGCTGAGCTCATCCGTCAGTTCGTTGAAGCCGGTGGCGGTGCACTGGTCGTTTTGCACGAAGTCGCACTGGCCGCCCGTTTCGCGGACCGGCTGGTCTGGATGAACGGCGGAAAGATCGTGGCTGAGGGAAGCCCGGAGGACACGCTAAACCGTCAACTCATGCGCGATGTTTATGGAGTTCACGCTCACGTCGAGCGCGACGAAAACGGATTTGACGTACGCATCGAAGGGGCGTCGTGACGGCTCGAACACTGATGATCCAGGGAACCGGGTCGGATGTAGGAAAATCAGTTCTGGTCGCAGGCCTCTGCCGAATCGCCCGTCGGCGGGACATCAGGGTCGCGCCATTCAAGCCGCAGAACATGTCGAACAACGCTGCAGCCTGCGAAACCGGGGGCGAGATCGGACGCGCACAGGCCCTGCAGGCGCTCGCAGCCGGGGTCGAACCGCATGTCGATCACAATCCCGTGCTGCTGAAACCCGAAACGGATCGTGTCGCACAAGTCGTTGTTCACGGCCGCGCGCGTTCGGCGCTGGAGGCCTCTGAGTTTATCGATACCCGCGACACGCTAATGCCCCCCGTACTCGAGAGTTTCGGCCGACTCGTTTCGAACCACGATCTCGTTATCGTCGAAGGTGCCGGTAGTCCGGCCGAAACCAATCTTCGCAGGCGCGATATCGCCAACATGGGATTCGCAAGAAAAGCCGGCGTCCCCGTTTGTCTGCTGGCGGATATCGAACGTGGCGGCGTCATCGCCAGCGTCGTTGGCACGCAGGTCGTCATTGACGCTGAGGATGCGAAAATGATTCGCGGCTTTGCCATTAACAAGTTTCGTGGCGACCCGGCCTTGTTCGATGACGGTGTCATCGCAATCGAAGAGCAGACCGGTTGGCCCTGTTTTGGCGTCATACCCTGGCTATCGGCGACAGCGCGGTTGCCAGCCGAAGATGCGGTGTCCGTAATGCAGCAACGCGCGAGTTGCGATCGCCCGCTACGCATTGTTGCGCCAATGCTGTCGAGAATGTCGAACTTCGATGACGCAGATCCGCTGCGCATGGAGGCGAATGTCGACTTCGAGTTCATACCGCCCGGCAGGCCCTTGCCGCGCAACGCCGACCTGATCATCCTGTTCGGCACCAAATCGACGCTCGGTGATCTCCGCTTCGTGCGCGAACAGGGCTGGCACCACGATATCGTTGCACATGCGCGCGCTGGCGGCCGCGTTCTCGGTATCTGCGGTGGCTATCAGATGCTTGGCAAGGAAATCATCGATGCATCCGGTGCAGATGGATACGCAGGCAGCGCAGCCGGACTCGGTCTGCTGGATGTCATAACGACGATGAGCGACGAAAAAACCGTACGCAGGGTCAGCGGCCACTGTGTGCAGACAGATACACCGGTTTCCGGCTACGAAATCCACATCGGTAACACCGTTGGCCCCGACAGCCGGCGACCAATGCTGAAGATCGGCGACTCGCCGGAAGGAGCGCGGAGTTCCGATGGCCTGGTCGAAGGCAGTTACGTGCATGGCTTGATGACGGAGGACAGTTTTCGCGCCGCATTTCTGACCCGCATCGGACACACGGAGTCCGAGCTTAAGTACTCTGCCGCGGTCGAAGACGCACTTGACGAACTCGCCGATGGGTTACAGGCGGCCCTCGATATCGAAAAACTCTTCGCCACCGCACGGGAGCCCGACCTGGCATCGATTAACGCATGACAGCGCCGCTGCTCATGCTTATAGGCCTCACGGTTGAAGCAACTTTCAGCTGGCCACTGTGGCTGTATCGCCGAATCCGACACCCGGTCGTCTGGATCGGGGCACTGATCGCTTTTCTGGAAACGCGGCTAAACTCGGAACACCGCAGCCATCGCAACCGCCGTCTGCTGGGCGCGATGACGCTGTTCTTCGTCGTGACCGCTGCGATAGCCGTCGCAACGCTGATCTCAGAGGGTCTCCCGAATAACACCTGGGGCTATGCCGTCGAGGCAGCTATCGCTTCTACAATGCTCGCCAGCCGAAGCCTGTACGCGCACGTTGCTGCCGTTGCCAGACCGCTCGAAGACGGTGCCACGGAACAGGCCCGCGATGCCATCGGTCATATCGTTGGCCGGGATGCGTCAAGGCTGGACAGCAACGGCATTGCCAGGGCGAGTCTCGAAAGCCTGGCGGAGAATACCTCGGATGGAATCGTTGCTCCGCTGTTTTGGGGTGCGCTACTCGGGCTGCCAGGTATCACCGCCTACAAGGCAATCAATACGCTGGATTCGATGCTCGGACACCGTAGTCCGAGATACGAAGCATTCGGTTGGGCAAGCGCGAGAACCGACGACCTTGTCAATCTGTTGCCGGCAAGAATTACGGCGGCACTGTTCATACTTGCAAGCGGCAGTCGGCGCGCGATACGCACTGTTTATCGGGATGCAGGGCTGCATCGCTCACCGAATGCGGGATGGCCGGAAAGCGCGATGGCCGGATCGATCGGTGTGCGACTTTCCGGTCCCCGACACTACGGGCGCGGGGTAAGCAACGAGCCCTGGATTAACGGCAACGCCCCGGATCCGACCGCAGAAAGCATCAGAGACGGCCTTCGCCTGTACGTTATCGCGATGATCATTCTCGCGGCCGTGCTTGCACTGATCGCTGCGCTACTGGCCTGGTCATGACAGCAGATATCCTGCTGCACGGCGGCGCCCTGGACCTGATGAAACAACGCTTTCCTAAAGCCCCGACGCCGTGGCTGGACCTTTCCACCGGCATCAACCCCTGGTCCTACCCCTACGCCGGGAGCTCTGAGAAAGCGGCAAAACACCTGCCAACCGCGACACAGTTTGATGACTGCCTGCAGGCGATGTCCACCGCCATCGATGCTCCAGCCGAGTCCTTGCTGCTGGCACCGGGCAGTGAACTATTGATCCGGCTGTTGCCAGATATCATCCCGGCAAGACACGTCTGCATAAGCACACCGACCTACGGTGATCACGCGAAATCCTGGGGCCGTTCCACTGCGAAGGTAACCGAGTCGCACGATGCGCTCACCGACTCCGGTCGCGCGGACATTCTCGTCGTGTGCAATCCGAATAACCCCGACGGTCGAACCTGGTCGAAGGACTGCCTGAGCGATGCATGCCAGCGCCTCGCCGAACGCGGCGGATGGTTAATCGTTGACGAGGCTTACGCCGACCTGGACCCAAAACTATCGATGGCAAGCAGCGGCGGAAAACCCGGCCTGATCGTGCTGCGCTCATTCGGCAAATTCTTCGGGCTTGCCGGCATCCGGCTTGGCGCATTGATTGCTCCACAGAGCATTCTGCACGCTATGCGCGAACGCCTCGGAGTCTGGCCAGTCGCAGGACCCACGCTCGAAATCGCCACGCAGGCCTATTCCGATCTGCGATGGCAGATCGACATGCGTCGTCGACTGGAGACTGCGTGTGAGCGCCTTGACGCCGTTCTGAGCACGCATGAACTGAGTATCGATGGCGGAACATCGCTGTATCGCTATCTGCGACTCGCCGACGCTGAAGCAACCTGGCGCGTGCTGGCGGAGCAAGGTGTATACACGCGTCGCTTTAAAGACAATCCGCACGCGATACGCATTGGTTTACCGTCAGCAGACGAGGATTTTCAGCGGCTGGATGCCGCCTTGAGTGTAATCAGCCCTTGAGTCGCAGCGGCAGCCCGGCGGCAACGAAGTCCACTCGCTGACAAGCCGCCGCAACCGCTTGATTGAGTCGCCCCTGCTCGTCGCGAAACTGCCGGCCCAACGCTGTATCGGGAACGATGCCCATACCAACCTCGTTGGCAACGAGAATCAACGGTGCTGCAGCGGATTGGATCGTCTCCACGAGACGCCGGGATGCCAGTGCAACATCCGCCTCCGCGAGCATCAGATTCGAAAGCCACAACGTCAGGCAATCGACCAGAACCGCCCTGCCACCTCCGCTGGCCTGCTCGATTGCTTCGCACAACGCCAACGGCGCTTCGACGGTAGTCCATGACTCGCCGCGATCTGCAATGTGTTTCGCGATTCTCGCGGCCATCTCGTCGTCATGCGCTTCAGCTGTCGCGATAAAAATCTGCTCACCGGCCGCTGCCTCGGCGAGCTGCTGGGCATAACGGCTCTTGCCGGACCGCGCCCCGCCAAACACCAGCACTGTCTCTGTATTTGCTGTCATCGAACAAGAGTACTTCGCCGAATCTCTACATGCTAGAGTCGGCGAACCCGTCAGCAAGAAACGAGTACTGCAAGCCGTGGAAAAATTCGAACTGGAACGAACGCCCGAAGGCGATACGCTTCGCGTCAATAAACCGGGACCGGATCTGCTGCGCTACCCGCTGTACAACAAGGGCACCGGCTTCACACACGACGAACGCCGCGAACTGGGCATGGAAGGCCTGTTGCCGGCCGAATACAATGATATCGACACGCAGGCTGAGCGAATCTTCAAGTCGATCTTCTACAATCACGACGATGTCGGCCGCAACATCGGTCTCGCGATGCTGCAGGATCGCAACGAAGTGCTGTTCTACAAACTGCTGAGCGAACACCTCGAGCAGGTGATGCCGATCGTCTATACACCCACCGTCGGTGAAGCATCGCGATACTACTCACGGGTTTTCAGACGTGGTCGAGGTCTGTTCATTACGCCCGACTACAAAGGACGAATAGAACAGGTGCTGCGCAGCGCCGCACCCTTTACCGATGTCCGGCTAATGGTCGTGACGGACAACGAAGCGATACTCGGCATCGGCGACCAGGGTGCCGGCGGCATGGCGATCAGCGTCGGTAAACTTGCACTGTATTGCGCGGGCGCGGGCATACATCCCGCGCAGACACTGCCTATCAGTCTCGATGTAGGTACCAACAATGCAGAGCTGCTGAATGACCCCCTGTACCTCGGTTACCGCAAGCCGCGCCTGGGTGGTGACGCCTACATCGAGATTGTCGATGAGTTTGTAGCGGCTGCAAAAGCCGTCTTCCCGAACGTTATCATCCAATGGGAGGACTTTCGCAAGGACAACGCGCTACAGATTCTGGATCGTTATGCAGCAGTCATCCCCTCGTTTAACGACGATATTCAGGGAACCGGTGCCGTCGCGTCGGCGTGTGTTCAGGGCGCCTGTCGAATCAGCAGTACGGCATTCAGGGACAGCCGCATTATTATTTACGGCGCCGGCGCCGCGGGCCTGGGAATCGCGCGGCAACTGCGCCAGCAACTGGGCACCGCTGGTCTCGAGCCGAAGGCTCAGACGGCGGCCGTACTGGTCATGGACAGTCGCGGTATCGTCAGCGACGGTCGCAGCAACCTGGACAGCTACAAGCGGGAGTTTGCCTGGCCGGAAGCAATGGTCGCGGAACTGGGCCTCGACGATGAACAGAGCGGCAGGCTGGCGAGTGTCATAACGGCGTACAAGCCGACGGTTCTGATTGGCGCGTCCGGCCAGGGGGGCTCCTTTGACGAGACCGTCGTGAAAGCAATGAGCGCTGGCAGCGACACGCCGACCATACTACCGATGTCGAATCCGACCTCTATTAGCGAGGCCGTGCCGGAAGACGTATTGAGGTGGAGCAAAGGCAGGGCACTGATCGCGACCGGTAGCCCGTTCGATCCGGTCAGCCTCAAATCCGGCGAACGAACAATCGGGCAGGCCAATAACGTCTTCGTGTTTCCGGGCATCGGGCTTGGCACGATCGTCAGCGGCGCCCGGCGTATCACCGACGGCATGATTAGCGCGTCCGCAATATCACTCGCTGAAACCCTTAGCGACGCGGACATGGATGGAAAGCGCCTCGTTCCTGAAGTCTCGCGGCTGTGGGAAGTCTGTGGCCATGTTGCCGCCGCCGTCGCGCGGCAGGCCCTTGCCGACGGTGTATGCGACGAGGATTCGAGAGACGCCGATATCGAGGAGCGTATAGCGGCTGCGCGCTGGACGCCGTCTTATCCGCGCATTGAAAGTACCGCAGCTCCTGCTGAGGTCACGACCTGATACGCGCCTGAACGGCCTCGAACAGCTCCTTGCGCAAACCAGCCAGTTTGAACAACTCAACCACGGTAAAGAACGGTGCGGCAAGATTCGCCTGTATCGGATGCTTGATCAGCACCGGCATCGACTTCTCCACCGCATGACCAGCGAACTGCGCGGCATAGCCGCCAAAGAAACAGCCCGCGGCGATATACCAGCCGGTGCTTCCCGGGTAAGCACCCAGCTTTACGGCCAGCAGCAGCAGCGCATAAGCGCCGAGCGCAAAAACAACTGCGAAAACGATATCCAGCGTGAGGTAAAAGAAAAAGAACCCGGCAAGTACGAGGTGCGCCAGCAGAATTCGGTGCTCTCCGACTTCGAAGCCAGCCCAGGTCAGGGGGATAAGAACACCGAGCATGATCGTCGGTATGCCGATCATGTGGACAAGAATATTGAACG
Source organism: Woeseiaceae bacterium (assembly GCA_021773035.1). GTDB lineage: Bacteria > Pseudomonadota > Gammaproteobacteria > Steroidobacterales > Woeseiaceae > UBA1847. The sequence continues at coordinate 26,024 of JAJFKU010000014.1, read as the reverse complement.
GGTGCTGGTGCGCAGTTGCATAGCCGGTCAGCATGTCCATCAGTTTCCCTTCAGCCCTCACCTACCCCTCCGTCAGCACTTACGACAGCAAATTTAGCATGAAACCGACACCGGACGGTTATCCGGAGCCGCGCAGAGGTAGACGAAGGACGTCAATTATGACTACAGTACGTCACTTGACAATAACCGTTTTCGGGGGAGAGGAGAATGCAGGAGTTATTACTCGGCGTACTGCTTGTTCTCGCGATTGCCTGGCTGGTTGTCAGAATACGGCGAAACAAGGCGGAGCTGAACGCCAAGCCTGAGCCGAAATCGAATAATCACGGTGCCTTCCATGCCGTCGCAATCAAGTACTCGGAAAACGCCTGCGATGCGGCGAAAGCAATGACCGGACGCCGCTTCTTGTCGAACGCCGCGCCACGCCTGCCGCTACCGGACTGTGACTTTCTTCAGTGCCGCTGTCAGTTTGCTCACTATGAAGACCGTCGCTCGGGGCGCGATCGCCGCAGCCCCTTCTCACCGGCTGGCGCGAACAACACGTCCGGCTCTTTCAAGAAGGAACGGCGACAGAGAACGGGGCGACGCAGCACCGATCTGAAATCTTAGTAGCCCAGGTCCGCAACCACGATCTGGAAATGCTCAAGATCGGCCTGGGCGCCAGCCCGAACAGCGTACAGATCCTTAACTTCCGTCTCGAGTTGCCCGGTCCGCTCGGAAAGGTCTTTCATCTCGGCGAGCAGGCGAATTCGTTGTTCCTTGGTGGTTCCGTCGGCGATCAACTCAACACCGATAGCAAGCAGGCGATCTTCGATCCGCTCCAGCTCATCTTCTTTCGAATGAATGGCTGAAGTCGCTCCATTGACGCTGGAGCGCAGCGTATACAGCTGGTGTCCGGTGTTATAGGCGTCCAGAAAACCACCTTCCAGTTCCACGCTGCAAACACCGTTGTAACCGCCGCCGCTGGAACCGATGTTAAAACCGCGATGCGGCTGGCAATACTCGACGAGCCCCTGGTCGCGCCCGGATTGGTAGTCCGCAAAATTCGGAGTAACACCATGCTTGGCGCAGGCTTTACGATGCTGCCCAAAGCGCTCGGTCAGGAAGCCCCGTGAACCGTCTTCATAGCCGATAGCAGACCAGTCCGAAGTCATACATTCGTCGCCACTCATGGTCGCGCAACCGCTCAGTCCGATCGCCAGCAGCGTGAGTCCCACTAATTTCATTCTTCCGTTCATGACCTGCCCCATCCCGAAGTTCACGTTTACAATGCTCACACATTCTGACCGAGACAGCTGAACGGTAGCTTAAAATAGCGAAGCAAGCCCGCCTTCGCGACACCTCATTGTGACCTGCGTCACAGAGTCTAATGCGACACCGCAGTACGCTCAGACGGATACCAGGGAATACAGAGTCGCGAAGATGGAAATTGAGGCATTCAGCGCTGCGGCAACTGTCGCATTGACGAGCACCATCGTCTTCCTGCTGATCGCCAAGACCTGGAACGCCGTTAGCCGAACCGTCGGTTCGTCACCCAGTTTTTCCGACCGAATCATGCACGAAGCAGCACAACGCTTCCGCGATGAACTCGAACGACTGTCGTGTTCGCAGTCAACATACCTGAGTGGCGCACTCGTCTTTGTCGTCCTGTTTATCGCCGCCTATATCCTGCAGGCACAGCACCTGTTCACCGGCTACCCGTCATGGCAGTTGTACCTGCAACTTGGATTTCTCGGACTCGTGTCCCTGTTCGCTCTGTATCACCTGGCAAAGACCTTTATGGCGCGTCGGCAGATCCGCTTCATGCGAGACGCGAACGTCGCGATCGGACACCAGCTATTGCAGCTGTCTGCCGGCGGAACCCGTATATTCCACGACGTCGCAACAACGGCTGGCGTTGTCGACCATGTCATCGTCGGCCAGAAAGGCCTGTACGCGGTAAACGTGATCGCCCGCCGATCGGCCAAGCGAGCGCACGCCAGGCTTCGGGAAAACACCATCGAATACTCCGATAGCAAGATCGAGCACTCGATTGTCGACCTCTCGGCGAAATCGATCCGGCTGCAAAAAGAGTTTCGCGAGCTGCTGGGACACAAGGTCCGCGTCCGCTCGGTTATTGCAGTTCCGGGGTGGGAAATCGGTGAACAAACAAGTGACCAGCACCTGCTCGTCAACGAACGAACCATCGCCATGCTAAGTGGATGGAACGATAGCAGCGACTACCTGATGAATGAAGACGTCGCCGTCCTGCAGGAAAACCTGACCTCGCGCTGCCTCCGCGCCTGACTTGATCCGGCGTAGCCGTCAAAGTGGCTGCAGGTGTGCCCCCAGCTGATCCTTCTCGATAAGCTCACTGAACTCATCCGCAAGTTGCTCGCAGGCCTTAACACACGAGCGCCAGATCGCGATTCGCTCTGTCGGTGTGTACTTCACAAAGTCTGTGCGATCCGGGATCTTGCCGTTTGGCAACCGCGACACGAATTCGGCCGACGGGCTGATCAGCAGAGTTCTATCGATATGCTTTGGATCGGGACGTCGCCAGCTCAGCCTCTTGTCAAACCAGCCGGGAATGATGTGGTCATAGAAATGCGGGTATAAGGTCAGCCGGTCCCCGTCGCTGTGCGGCAAATCGTGATGATAGTCGATGATACCGCCATCGCGATAAACCCCCGGTGCCGCCCCGACTATGTCGCGCACCCCGCTCAGGACCAGCGGGATCGCACCGGTCGCGACAACGGCATCTCGCAGGTTTTCCGCATTCAGCGCGATCTGTTGTAAGGGAAATCCTGATACCTCAAAGAACGGCGGCTGATCGCGCGTATCGAAAAACAGTGCACGTTCAAAAAACAGACCCAGCGTCCTGCGATGCAGCAAATTCAGCGACGCCGCTGTCAGCAATCCGAGACTAAGCAGCGAGCGCCTTTCGGACGCCAGAACATGCCGGCTTCGTACCGCCATAACGTGTGTCCGAAACAGCGGATGGCTCAAAATCTCGTCGACACCGCTTTCGCCGAGTAGCAACTCGATAATCTCGCGGCTTTTGGCCGTAATCTCGTGAACATCGGGTTGCTCGCTAAAACTCTGTTCAATATACGCAGTTTCGAAACGCTCTATGGCAGCGACCGGATCGCGCTGCGCGTAGCACGCGAAACGCCACGACCCTATGGAACTGCCTAACAGGTGTACCGGCCCTTTAAGACCCGGCACGAGCTGGCGCAGAATCACCTTGTCGAGTTGGCTGAGGATCAGCCACTTCGCACCGCCGGAAGCACCCGCGATGGTGCCGACCGACGCTATGTCAAACCCGTTTGAGCGTACGGATTTCAGGGCACTGGCGCCCGCTTTTAGTGTCAAAGAGACCGGTTTCACAGAATCACGATTATCAGGAGTCGCTGAGCGGAATGAACAGCTATTATAGGGACTTATTCAGAACATCGGTTCTTCATATGAAACGCTCGATACTGCCCGTCATTGCACTGCTAGTCGCCGCGCTGGGAACTCCTGTCGCATTGGCTGACAGCGACGAGCCGCCACTGATCGTCGCCGGCAACGGTAGCGATACCGGTAACTGCCAGGAAACGGGGGCCCCTTGCCGAACCATTGGCTATGCGCTGCGTAAAGTCGGCAAGAACGGTCAGATCAAAGTCGGTGGCGGTTCCTACGAACTGTCCGATGTCGCCGACGTCGTTTACCTGCTCAGCGGAGCGATCGACGTCCGCGGCAGTTACACCGAAGGCTCCAGGTCGACACTTGTCGGCGTAGCACCTGAATTCGCGGCTCAACTCGAAACGAAGGGCTTTAACGTCATCGTCGACACCAAAGGTACGTACCGCGAAATCGTTGCGACTCAGGCAAGCCTGAAGAGCAACGCAGCAGCAACGGTCTGTGCCGGTGGATTCGCCGGCAACTTCCCCTGCAACAATGTCGATCTGCTGGCACATATCGCCGACAGAACAGGCACCGCAAGAGGTGCCGACATCTGGGGTTTCATGGACCTCAATACGCATCGCGAGTATGTCATCATCGGCTATAGCATCGGCACCGCCGTCTACGACGTCAGCAACGCCGAGCAACCGATCGAAGTCGGCTTTATCGACGGCCAGACAACAACCTGGCGAGATATCAAGATTCATCAGTTCTGGAATGCCTCCACGGCACGCTGGAACGCTTACGCCTACATCACCGCGGACAACGCATCGGATGGCCTGTTCATCATCGATCTCAGTCAATTGCCGCATCGCATCGCACGGCTTGCTTACGCCAGTGATTTCACCGAGGCGCACAATGTTTACCTGACGGATACCGATTTCAGTACCGGCCTGTCGATTACCGGTGACGCGCCAATGCTGATACTGGCAGGTTCCGAACGCAGCGATGGCCGTTTTCGCATCTACTCGCTGGCGAATCCGGCGGTGCCGGCCTTTGTCGCCGCCCCGGCAACACCCCCAGGCCAGCCCGGTGGCGACCGCCTGTACATGCACGATGCCGCATCGATGATCGTCACTGACGCTCGCAAAGACACACAGTGCGTTAACGCCGGTAGCTCCGATCACTGCGATGTTTTGTTCGACTTCAACGAATCAACGGTCGATATCTGGGACATCACGGTCCCGTCCAACCCGCAACGTCTTAGTCAGACGCCCTATTCAAATTCGCGCTATACGCACTCCGGGTGGTGGTCGGAGGACCAGCAAACGATTTTCGTACAAGACGAACTTGATGAGAGAGATCGCGGACTCGTCACAACCTTACGTGCCTTTTCGATTGCAAATCTGACGGCTCCATCATTTCTTGGCACCTGGACCGGCCCAACGAATGCGATCGATCACAACGGTTTCGTGCGCGGAAATCGTTACTACATGTCCAATTATTCGCGCGGGCTGTCGATACTCGATATCACTGATGCCGCCAGCCCATCGCTGGTCGGCCGCTTTGATACCTACCCCTCGTCAGACGGCGTCGGCTTCCCCGGCAATTGGGGAACCTACCCCTACCTTCCGAGCGGCAACATCGCTTTGAGCGATATTGACTCCGGGCTTTACATGGTCGCCGACAATACGCTGGATGTCGCACAAGGCTCGCTGTCGTTTACCACAACGGCATTCGGTGGCAATGAAACGCAAGCTATCAACCTGACCGTACAGAGGGCCGGAAGCGCTCAGGGCGCGGTCAGTGTAGCCTGGGCCGTTATCGGGGCAACTGCCGATGATAACGATGTTACGAACACCAACGGTACCCTGAACTGGGGCGACGGCGATGCCGGTGATCGCACTATCGCGTTGGGCCTGAATGATGATGGAGTCGCGGAAGACCTCGAACGCGTCCTGATAAAACTCAGCGCACCGACCGGAGGCGCAAGCTTGTCGCCGCCGAGTATCGCCAGTGCCTATATCAGCGATCCAGGCGCGACCACCAGCGTCGGGTTTCAGGATAGTCGTATAGAAATTTCCGAAAGAGGTTTCGGCACGGCCGTTGCGGTAGTCCACCGGTCAGGAACTGCGACCGGCCCCCTGTCGGTCGATTATGCGATTACTGCGGGTAGTGCCAGCGCCGGCGCTGACTACTCAGGACCCGCAAGCGGCACGCTGAGCTGGGGCGATGGCGACGCGAATCCACGCTGGATTGAATACGCGATAGTTGACGACGGTAGCGGGGAAGCCGATGAATTCCTCGAAATTACACTCAGTAATCAAAGCATCGGCGGTATCGCGGCAAACGCATCGCTGCGCATCGATATCCTTGATGGCGTTGGTTCCAACAGCGCGCCTAACTCGGTTGCCGGAATCAGCCAGACTGTCGCCAGCGGAGCAACGGTCACTCTGAATGGTGCCGCATCGAACGACCCGGAGGGCGACTCGCTAACCTACGCCTGGTCACAATCAATGGGCCCCACGGTTACGCTGGCAAACGCCGATACGTCGACGGCGAACTTCACAGCACCTACCGTTAGCTCCGATACCCTGCTGCGCTTTGACCTGCAGGTCTCCGATCCCGGAGGGTTGAGCGATACGGCGACGGCATCGGTCACCGTGTCCGCTGGCTCCACCGGTGGTGGCGGTGGCGGTGGTGGCACAACCGGCCTTTGGATGCTGGCCGGCCTCCTCGCCTTCGCGGCGTTTACTCGAAGGGGTGACGTTTAACGATTGTCTGCTTACGATCCGGCCCGGTCGATATGATATCAACCGGAACGCCGGCGAGTTCCTCGATACGCGCGAGGTAGTCGCGAGCTTTCGCCGGTAGATCGTCATAGCCAGTTACACCCACCGTCGATTCCTGCCAACCCGGCCATTCCTCGTAAACCGGCTTGCACTCGGCGAAGCGATCCACAACGACAGGCAAACCGGAAATCGCTTGTCCGTCAATCGAATAACCGACGCAGATCTGAATGGATTCAAGCTCGTCGAGGACATCAAGCTTGGTTACACACAATCCGGATACACTGCTGTTGACGATCGATCGACGCAACGCCACAGCATCGAACCAGCCGCAACGGCGCGGGCGGCCCGTTGTGGCTCCAAATTCGGCGCCAACTCGCGCCAGATGCTCACCCTGATCATCGAACAGCTCGGTCGGAAACGGACCCGCACCCACTCTCGTCGTATAGGCTTTGACGATGCCGAGGATGTAGTCCAGGTTTCGTGGGCCGACGCCGGTGCCTGTACTGGCAGCAGCGGCGACTGTATTGGATGAGGTCACAAACGGATAGGTGCCGTGATCGATATCCAGGAAACTACCCTGCGCACCTTCGAACAAGATACTCTTGTCGGAGTCAGCCAGGTCCTGAAGTATCTGCGTAATATCGGCGGTGATCGGCGCGATCAACTCGGCGTAGCCCAGCGCCTCATCCAGCGTCCTTGCAAAGTCGATGCTCTCTGCGCCGAAGTAATTCTTCAGAAGGAAATTGTGGTAGTCCAGAACTTCGCCGAGTTTTGCGGCAAAATTTTCGCGCACAAACAAGTCAGAGACTTTCAACGCGCGCCTGGAAACCTTGTCCTCGTAAGCCGGGCCGATGCCACGTCCGGTGGTACCGATGGCGCCGGCGCCACGTCGTTTTTCTCGTGCCACATCGAGGGCAACGTGCGACGGCAGTATCAGTGGACATCCCGGGCTGATTTTCAGCCGCTCATAAACAGGGACGCCGCTATCGATCAGCGCATTTGCCTCAGTAACCAACGCGTCCAGCGCGACAACAACGCCGTTACCGATCAGGCAGCTAACGCCGTCGCGAAGAATGCCGGACGGAATCAGGTGCAGGACTGTCTTCTCACCACCGATTACCAGCGTGTGGCCCGCATTATGGCCACCCTGGAAACGCGCAACCGCCGCCGCACGATCCGTCAGCAGGTCCACAATCTTTCCCTTGCCTTCGTCCCCCCACTGGGTACCGATGACAACTACATTTTTTCCCATTGTGTGTGTGCTCTCTAGCCGCGGGTCAGGAATAGTGCCAACAGTCCGGCGATCATGACTAACAGTCCTATCGTTCGAATCTGATTGTCTCCCAACCGTGCAATTTCCGCTACCAGCTCACGATACTTGCGTGGCGAAACAAACGGCAACATGCCCTCTATGATCAGGACCAGCGCCAGTGCCGTAAATATCTCGGTAACTATCGCTCGCCGCTCGACTGGTTCAGATAGCGGAAGAACTCATTATTCGGATCGAGTACCAACAGATCGCCCGGGTTACCCATCGATTTCTTGTACGCATCAATGCTGCGATAGAAAGCGTAAAACTCAGCGTCCTTCGTGTACGCATCGGCGTATATTTCGGCAGCGCGCGCATCGCCCACACCGCGGATAATCTGTCCGTCGCGGTAGGCATCGGCCAGGATAATCGTGCGGTCCTTGTCCGCCGTCGACCGAATCAGCTCAGCAGCTTCACGGCCGTTGGCGCGCGTCTCCGTGGCTACCCTCGCACGCTCTTCGCTCATCTGGTCGTAAACCGAATCACGAACATCGGAAACGAATTCGACCTGCTTGACACGAAAATCGACCAGCTTGACACCGAGTCCCTTGGCCGTTTCGGCAGCATTGGTCAGCATGTCTTCCATCAATTTCTCACGCTCGACGGAGATCGCTTCGACGATCGTGCGCTTACCGAACTCGGTAACTATCGAGTTCTTGATTATTTCGCGCAGCCTGTCCATTGCCACGTCCTGCGAACCGCCGGTCGATGTATAGAACGGTACCTCTTCAATGATCCGCCATTTAACGAAGTAATCGACCGTCATCGCCGTACGTTCGAGCGTGAACACGCGCTGTGGCGCGTCGTCAATCTTTAGAATCCGACTCGGGAACTTGCGAACCGTTTGCAACACCGGAATCTTGAAATGCAGACCCGGTTCCAGCTCCGACTCAACAACCTCACCGACCTGCAGTTTGATAGCAAGCTCACGTTCGTTGACGGTAAACGCCGATAGTCCGATAACGATGAAAACCAGACCGACAATGACTACTACCGGGAGTTTCGAGTTATTCATTCGCGGGTCCTCCTTGTGCGAGCCTCTTCCGCGCGGCCCTCAGACGCCGCATCGATGGGCGGCAGCGAGTTGCCGGACAAGCGCGACGAGTTCCCGTCTGCCCCTGCACCCGATTGACGTAGCATCTGGTCGATCGGAAGATAAAGCAGATTGCCGCTGCCGTCTGAATCGATCAGCACTTTGTTGCTGCGACTGTAGACATTTTCTATCGCATCGATATAGAGCCTGTCGCGAGTCACTTTCGGTGCTTTTTGATACTCGACAAGCAGCGCTTCGAAACGAGCCGCCTCACCTTCGGCATCTGCGATAACGCGGTCCCGATAGGCCTCCGCATCCTGCAGTACCCGCTGTGCGGCACCGCGTGCGCGAGGAATAATGTCATTCGCATAGGTCGTTGCTTCTAGTTCAAAGCGCTCACGATCGTTACGCGCTTTCTGTGTATCGTCGACCGCTTCCTGAACAGACTTCGGATAATCGACGACGTTCAGGTTTATCGACGTCACGGTCAGCCCCGTACCCTCACCGTAGTTAAGCAGTGTTTCCTGCAGCTCTTCCATGGTTCGCTGTGGGATTTCTTCACGGCGTTCACCGATCAACAACTCCAGCGAACTGGTACCGACCACGCCACGCAACGCGCTTTCGGTTACGTCCTGCAGCGTGACCTCAGGGTCCTCAACCTCGAAACTGTATAAAACCGGGTCGGTACGCCGATATTGAACAACGAGATCGATATAGACGTATTGCTCGTCGGCCGTCAGCATCTCGGTGCTGAAATTGTAGTCGTTCACTTGCCGAATATTGACCATGTCGACAGTCTCTATGGGAAACGGCAGATGCCAGCGCAGCCCGGGCTCGGACGTATCCACATGAGCGCCGAATCGCTGTACAACCCCGCGTTCGGCTTCGTCAACCCGGTAGAATCCTGTCAAGCCCCATGCGATCAGCAGCATGACAATCAGCACGTAGCCACCGAAACCTCCGGAGCCACTGCCAGCGCTGCCACCGCCGCCAAGGATACGGCCAAAGCGCCGTTGCCATTCCTGCACGATCTGATCGAGGTCGTTCGGCCCGTCGCCATCACGTCCCCAAGGGTCCCGGCCATTACCTGGTTCGTTATTTGCCATAGTGTTTTAGCTTCTACTCAATTGCTGTTTTACCGCCGTCGCCACTTCAGGCACCGGCTCCAGTTGATCTTCCACGAGGTTTTCGTACTTCAGGAATCGCCGCAAGTCCTTTTCGGCCATTCGCAGTTGCAGCGTCCAGCTACCGTCTGCATCGACGTCTTCGCTAAGCACCGCACCGAGCTCAAACAGTTTGGCGCGCTGCCGCCCCTGCTCAGGCAGAAGCCGGATTGTTCGATGTACAGTTTTCTGACGCAAGCGCTTCGCAATGGCGCCTTTCAGCAGCGGCAGGCCTTCGCCAGTTACCGCTGACAGCCAGACCGCACGCCCCTCTCCATGCCGATTATTCGTCATCCGCGGCTCGCGTTCCAGCTTATCGATCTTATTGTACACCCGTATTTGCGGCACCTGATCCGCATCGAGTTGTTTCAATACGGAATTCACCTGCCGAACACGTTGCCAGCGACTGGGGTCGCTAGCGTCGATCAGGTGCAAAATCAGGTCCGCCTCGCGCGCTTCCTGCAACGTCGACCTGAAAGCAGCTACCAGCTCGTGCGGCAAATCCCGGACGAAACCGACCGTATCCGCCAGCACCACGCGCTCTCCCTGCGGCAAATCGAGGCGCCGTACCGTGGGGTCAAGCGTCGCAAACAGCTGATCCTGAACGTAAACACCCGCATCGGTCAGCGCATTAAACAAGGTCGACTTTCCGGCGTTGGTGTAGCCAACCAGTGCCACGGTCGGTATTTCGGCCTTCATACGATTGCGTCGATTCATTGAGCGACGGGCATCGACCGTCTTGAGTCGTTCGTTCAGCTGCCGGATGCGATGGCCAATCAATCGACGGTCCGTTTCCAGCTGCGTTTCACCCGGTCCGCGCAGGCCGATACCACCCTTTTGCCGCTCCAGGTGAGTCCAGCCCCGTACCAGTCGGGTCGACAGATGCTTCAGCTGCGCGAGTTCAACCTGCAGCTTGCCCTCAAAACTTCGGGCTCTCTGAGCAAATATATCCAGAATGAGTCCGGCACGATCCAGTACGCGGCACTTCAACTCGCGCTCCAGGTTCCGTTCCTGGCTCGGGCTCAGGGGCGCACACGAAATCACCAGCTCAGCGCTATGCTGCTGCAGCAGTGCTTTGAGATCGTCGAGCTTGCCCCGGCCGATGAAAAAACGCGGGTCGGGACGTTTCCGACTCGTCAGCAGTTCGGCGGCAACGACGGCGCCCGCGGAGACCGCCAGTTCAGCAAACTCTTCGCGTTCGGACTCCTCGGTGGTGCCGTTGGGATTCGCGTGGACGAGTATCGCTCTCTCGCCACTTTGCGGCCGTTCAAACAAATACCACCTCCCGCCAAGGCAGCACCATTGAGTAATTAGTCGTCGTCGTCTCCACTATCGTCATCCGGCATTGGAAGACGAACATTGCGGGACGGCACAACCGTCGAGATCGCGTGTTTATAGACCATCTGGTTAACGCTGTTCTTTAACAGAACGACGAACTGGTCAAATGAGTCCACCTGCCCCTGCAGCTTGATGCCGTTTACCAGGTAGATGGAAACGGGAACCTTTTCTTTACGCAGGATATTGAGGAAGGGGTCCTGTAACGTCTGCCCTTTAGCCATGATTGGGTCTCCTTATTCTTCGTATTTTTGGTGAACTCCGCCAGCCGGTGGCGCCGGTTTGCCCATCGCGGAATTCGCCCAAGCGACTGAAAAGTTTATCACAGCAAGGTCGCAATACGGTTGGATTTCAGTCCAGTTTGTCTGCCAGATATGCGGATGTAGTGGCGATTGCAGCCGTTTCAAGCGCGTCGACAAAATACACCGATTTTTCGGAGCGCAGCCACGTTAGCTGGCGCTTCGCAAGCTGCCGGGTTGCGAACAATGCGCGGTTACTCGCTTCGTCGAGCGAATACGTTCCATCGAGGTAACTCCAGAATTGCCGATAACCAACGGCCCGCATTGCCGGCGACTCTTTATATAAGCCCGGCCGGGCATGCAGTTTTCGCATCTCGTTCTCAAAACCCGCATCGATCATTTGCTGCAAACGCAGCTCGATGCGCTCATGCAAACGTTTGCGAGGCTCAACCCTGAGCGCGATCTTTACAAACTCGAGGTCGCCGTCATCCGCTCTTGACTCGCGCTGCCATTCGCTAAGCGGCCTGCCACTCAGGCGGTGCACTTCCAGAGCGCGCTGAATCCGCTGCCTGTCGTTGGGATTCAGCCTCGCCGCTGTTTCGGCATCGATCGTTTCGAGCTCTGCGTGCATTGCCGGCCAGCCGGATTCCTTCGCTTCCTGATCGATCCGCCTGCGAACGGCCTCATCGGCCGCCGGGAGGTCGGCGATGCCCTCCGTCAGCGCGCGAAAATACATCATCGTGCCACCGACAAGCAGCGGAATCCTGCCCCTGGCCTGAGTCTCTGCAATCGCCACCCGCGCATCGCGGACAAACTCGCCCGCCGAGTAGCCGTCTTCGGGGTCACGAATATCAATCAGCTGGTGCGGCACACGCCGCAGCGTTTCGGCATCCGGCTTTGCGGTACCAATATCCATACCGCGATAGACCAGCGCGGAATCAACACTGATGACATCGCACGGGAACTGTTTGCAAAGATTGATCGCAAACTCTGTCTTTCCAGACGCGGTCGGGCCCATCAGCAGGACGGCCTTGCTGCCCATTAACGAGCCTCAGCGACCGCGCAGGAACAGGCGATCGAGTTCGGACATCGTAACGGTCGTCCAGGTCGGGCGTCCGTGATTACACTGGTCCGCGCGTTCCGTGGTTTCCATTTCCCGTAACAATGCGTTCATCTCATCCAGCGACAGCATGCGATTTGCACGCACCGAATGATGACAGGCCATCGTCGCCAGGTAATCGTCGCCGGCATCTTCGATCCGATTACTCTGACCAGCCTCGGAAAGATCCGACAACACATCTCTCAGCAAGGCCTCAACGTCCGAGTTTTTCAAGAGCGCGGGAACTTCACGCACCGTTACGCTGGTCGGTCCGGCCCGATCAACGACCAGCCCCAATCCGGTCAGCATTTCCCCGCACTCTTCGACCAGGTTGGCCTCACTCTCGGCAACCGAAATCGATTCCGGCACCAACAGGGGCTGGCGCACCAGGCCGCGGTCATCGAAACCGCGCTTCAGCTTTTCGTAGGTAATGCGTTCGTGTGCCGCATGCATGTCGACGATCACCAGCCCTTCCTTGTTCTCCGCCAATATGTAGACGCCAGCCAGTTGTGCAACGGCAAAACCCAGCGGCGGCACTTCGGTCGACTGTTCGGGGCTTGCCAGGGACTGATACGCCGCGAGTGTCTCGTGAACAGCAGACGCCGATGGCGATGACGACGCGGGTGCGAACGTTGTGACACGCGACTGCAAAGGCATCGAACCCTGGTGAAACACGGCTTCACGAGTCATTGGAATTGGCGCAACATCGTGACCACCGGGCCGTGTGTCCTTGAGGGCGGCACCAACGGACTGAGAGACGACGCCATGAACACGACGTCCATCACGAAAACGAATCTCGTGCTTCGCCGGATGCGCATTGGCATCGACGCCAGCCGGATCCATTGTCAGGTCGAGAACGTAGGCCGGATAGCGGCCATGAAACAACACATCTCGATACGCATGCCGCACCGCATGCGAGAGCGTCTTGTCCGAAACGCTGCGCCCGTTGACGAACCAGTACTGCATGTCGGGCTGGCTCCGGTTAAAGGTCGGCAGACCAATCCAGCCGGACAATGCGACGCCCTCAACCTCGCGCTCGATCGCAACACATTGCTCGGCAAAAGCGTCGCCGCAGATCTTCGCAATTCGCTGCCGCTGCTCTTCGGCGCTGCGGGCAACCGGTGTCTGCAACACGGTCCGTTGGTTGTGTGTCAACGTGAACGCGATTTCAGGGCGCGACAATGCCAGGCGCCGAACCCATTTTTCGATGTGACCGAACTCGGTCCTCTCAGTGCGTAGAAAACGTCGCCTCGCCGGCGTGTTGTAAAACAGGTCATGCACTTCGACCGTAGTCCCCTGCGGGTGAGCGGCCGGTTTCGGGCTTGTGATCTGCCCGCCGTCCGCTTCGACCTGCCAGGCCGAATCGGCGTCCGGCGTTCGCGAACACAGTGTCAGGCGGGCAACGGACGCTATGCTCGGCAGCGCTTCGCCGCGAAATCCCAGGGAAGCGACGGCCTCCAGGTCGTCGAGGCTTGAAATCTTGCTGGTCGCATGCCGGGACAAGGCCAGCGCAATCTCGCGGCGATCGATGCCCTTGCCATCGTCGCGAATCCGGATCAGTTTCTGACCACCGGCTACGACATCGATCTGCACCGTCTGTGCACCGGCATCGAGGCTGTTCTCAACCAGTTCTTTCATGACAGACGCCGGCCGCTCGACGACCTCGCCGGCCGCGATCTGATTAATCAGATGATCAGGAAGTTGTTGAATAGGCATGCGGACAGCAAGGCAGGTTCAATCCGCCATTTTTCCAAATCCGCGGGCAAAAGTCTCGCAAAAGGGGTCAGCCGCCGGTGAACACCGGGATATTCAGGGTCTGACCGATACGAATATTGTCTGTCGAAAGCTTGTTCGCCCTGCGAATCGCCGCCGGGCTGACGTTGTAGCGCTCGGCGATCTCGGAAATCGTGTCGCCGCGGGAGATGACATGCCGCACCTGCTTAGTCGGCGTACGGCGCAAATCCATCGCGATCTGCGTATCCGGCGGTGGATTGGTGTAGTAGTAACTGCGGATACCGGCAAGAATGGCGTTTGCGAGCCGTCCCTGGTGCCCTTTATCCCTGAGCTTCTTCTCTTCCGACACGTTCGAGATAAAGCCGGTTTCAACCAGGATCGACGGCATGTCCGCTGACGTCAATACGAGAAGTTCCTTTTGCCGCACCGTCTTGGTGTGCATCTTCGCCACCTTGCTCAGGTGCTGACTGACCTTAGCCCCCACATCCAGGCTCGCGCTCAGCGCCGCATTTTGCGACAGATCGAAGAGCACAGATGCCAGCACTTCGTCTTTGTCGTGTAACGAAACACCGCCGACGCTAACCGGCGCGTTCTCCCGGCGCTGCATCGTGCGTGCCGCTTCCTTGTTCGCACCAACCAGGTTCAGAGCAAAGACCGAGGCGCCTGCCGCGCGCGGATTGTCGAACGCGTCGGCGTGCACGGAGACGAACAGGTCGGCTTTGTTTCTGCTGGCAATGGCCATGCGGTTGCGATGCTCGACAAACACATCGTTGTCGCGAATGAGCACGGCGCTCATCCCCGGCTCAGCGTTGATGCGCCGCGCCAGCTCTTTGCTGATGGCCAGCACGAGGTTCTTTTCCTTCGATCGCTTGCCGAGCGCACCCGGATCGTGACCGCCGTGTCCCGCATCGATGGCAATGACGATGTCGCGACCCGGCCGGTATTCTTCAGACGCCCGCTTGACGGGCTGCAAATTTCCGGCACGCTGCAGGTCGATCACCAGGCGGTCGCCGTATTGACCGTTCGGCCCGGCCTGGAAACTGCGCGAGCGAACACCCTCGTTCAGGTCGAGTACCACTCGGAGCTGGCCATTGGCGCGTACGGCGCTGCGGATCGAACGCACTGAACCCGCGCCTTTCGGCAATTGCTTCAGGGTGCCGGCGAGTCGGCTGTCTTTAAGATCGATAACGATGCGCTCCGGGCCGCGCAACGTGAAAATATTGTGGTCGACGGAACGGCTCAGATCCAGAACCACCCGTGTTTTGTCGTTTTCAGACCATATTCGGACGTTTTCGACAGTCGACCCGGCATGGGCCGCGGCACTGAGCAGCAAAAACAGGGGCAACAATGTCAGACGCGTTCGAGTCATCGTATAGGTGTTTATGGATTATGTCGGATGAGTATACGAATCTGGCGAGAAAAACCAAGGCTTTTCGCTTCAAAATTATGGGGATAGCAGACTTAGTTAATCTTCTGAATCAATCCGGAGCCACGTTTGCTCAAGCCGAGGATTTCTGCGCTGCGAGCCTCTCCGGCGTAGCTGAGCTTGATCGTCAGGTCCGCTTCGTCAGTGAGACCTGGCGCCCGCTGCGGCCATTCGACCATGCGCAGGCCGCCGTCGAGTTCGCTCCAACCCAGATAGCGCAACTCATCCTCAGTAGAAATCCTATATAAATCAACATGGTAAATAGGTCCTCCGGGAAGGTCGTAGGGCTCGACCAGGGTATAGGTAGGGCTCGGCACAGAGCCGCCATGCCCGGCAGCCCGGATGAACGCCCGCGCAAACGTCGACTTCCCGGCGCCGAGTTCTCCGCTGAGCAGTATCGTCCAGCCACTGTAGTCCGGCGGCAGCGCGCCGTAGACGGCCTGGGCAAGCGAAATCGTCGCCGCTTCGTCCGCGAGCTGCCGAATCATGGGTTCACCAGCTCACGCAGAGCCGCGATCAGGTCCGACGCCATGAGTCCTCTCTGTCCCTTCCTCGCCGCGAGATCGCCCGCTCGCGCATGCAACTCGACACCGGCCAGGGCGGCTCTCTCGGGCGACAGGCCCTGTGCGAGCAACGCGGCGATCACCCCGGTCAGGACGTCGCCCATACCCGGCGCCGCCATTCCGGGATTACCGGAGGTGCAGATAGCGGGAATCCCGGACGAGCCTGAGATCAGCGTTCCGGCGCCCTTGAGCACCACAATACCGCCATACTCCCGGGCCAGCGCCCGCAGTGCCGCTGGCCGATCTGCCTGAATTGCCGACGAATCGGTGCCTGTGAGTGTGGCAGCCTCGCCCGGGTGTGGCGTGATAATGCGGTTCGCTGCCGTTGCAGGCTTCTCGGCCAGCAGGTTAAGCGCGTCGGCATCCCAGACCGCCGGGCGGCGGTCTGCGGCCATGATCGGAAAGAGCGCTCGAGCCCAGGGAGAACGCCCAAGCCCCGGACCGAACGCCACAACATCGGCCGACTCGAGGATGGCCGCGAGGTCCTCAGGCGCGCGAATCCCGCGCGACATGAGTTCCGGCCTTACCGCGGCCAGTACCGCCGCATGTTCCGGGTGCGTCGCCACGCTCACCCGCCCCGCGCCTGTCCTCAGGGCCGCTTCGCCGCAGAGTAGAGCGGCGCCCGGCATACCCGGCCCACCGCCAAGCACAACAACATGGCCAAAATTACCCTTGTGCGCGCTGCGCTGCCTCGGCGGCAGCACACGCTTCAATAACGCGGCACCCGGTCGGCAGTAGCTGGGCTCAACTGCCCGGTAGGCTGCAGCGTCGATATCCAGGCCGGAGAAAGTAACCGTGCCGCAGTAATCGGGGCCCGCGCCGAGAAAAAGGCCCGCTTTCAGGCCGACAAAAGTGGTCGTGACATCCGCTTTGACGGCACAGCCCCTCACCTCGCCCGTATCGCCGTCGATTCCGGTCGCAATATCCAGTGCATGGATCGGGGCTGGATGTGCGTTCGCTGCGTTGACGGCATCGGCGAAACTGCCAGCCACGTCACGCTCCAGGCCGCTGCCCAGCATCGCATCGACCAGCAGATCGGCGTCCTCTGCCAGCCCACCATTCCAGGGTGTGACGGTCCCGCCAGCGGCCACGAAGTCGTCATGCGCAGTCTCCGCGTCACCGCTGAGCGATTCGGGGTCCACCAGCGTCACTACCGAAGCGCTGACCCCTTCAAGTATCGCAAGCCGTGCAACGACGTAACCATCTCCGCCGTTGTTGCCCGCACCACAAATAGCCTGCCAGCACAGCGCCTGCGGATAACGCTCACGCGCCTCGCGAACGGCGGCCGCCGCGGCTCGCTGCATCAGCGTATAGCCGGGGACGCCCTGCTCTTCGATCGCAATGCGGTCGATCTCGCGGACGGCGGCGACGGAATAAATCTTTGCGGGTAAGGAATGCATCATGGCGATTATACTGTGACCGCGGGGAGATCGAACATTGGCAGATACCGAACACATAGTTAGCGGCACCGACATGATCGCACTTAAGGGCGAGGTGCTCGCATGGTGTAGCGAACTCGGTTTTCAACGAGCCGGAATCAGCGATATCGATCTTAAGGTCGCCGAAGGACGTCTCACAGAGTGGTTGCGACGACGCTTCCACGGCTCGATGGACTATATGGAGCGGCACGGCAGCAAGCGTAGTCGCCCGGACGAACTGGTGCCCGGAACGATCCGCGTCATCTCTGTGCGTATGGACTATCTCCCGGAACCGCAGGAAAACGCGAAGCGCCTGCTGGACGACGGTGCGAGCGCCTACATTTCCCGCTATGCGCTGGGGCGCGACTATCACAAGGTCCTGCGCGGCCGGCTGCGTGCGCTGGCCCGCCGCATCGAGGAACGCGTCGGCGGGTTCGGCTACCGTGTTTTTGTCGACAGCGCACCCGTTCTCGAAAAAGCGCTCGCCGAGAAGGCCGGCAACGGCTGGGTCGGCAAACACACGAACGTCATCGACCGCGAAACCGGTTCGTGGTTCTTTCTCGGGGAGTTGTATACCGATCTGCCGCTGACAATCGACGTACCGGAACAGTCGCATTGCGGCAGCTGCAGAGCCTGCATCGATGTCTGCCCAACCGATGCTATCGTCGCACCCTATTCGCTGGATGCGCGCAAATGCATTTCCTATCTGACGATCGAGAACAAGGGCGCGATTCCCGTCAAGTTTCGCCGCAGCATCGGTAATCGAATTTATGGCTGCGACGACTGTCAGTTGTTCTGTCCCTGGAACAAGTTCGCGAAGCCGACCGCGGAAGCCGACTTCGCACCACGTCACGGTCTGGACCGCGCGCAATTGACCGACCTGTTTCTGTGGAGCGAAGCGACCTGGCTGGAGAAAACCGAAGGCAGCGCAATACGCAGAATCGGTTTCGAGCGCTGGTTGAGAAACATCGCCGTGGCATTGGGGAATGCCGACTCGACGCCAGCGGTAATTGCAGCGCTGCATACGCGGCGGAACGATGAATCGCCTTTGGTTGCCGAACATGTACAGTGGGCCATCGAGCAGCACATCGAAAAAAAAACGACAACGGAGAACAAGCATGTTTGAGGCGCCTGATTCCAAGTATCTCGTCCCCTTCGATGGCAGTTTCGAAGTAGCGAGCGCGAGCACTACGCCACAAACAGACGGTCATCCGCACAAGGGAAAACACCGACGTCGCGCGACGGAAAAACTCAACATCCTGCAGAGAGTTCTGGCGGCCGGCGACAGACATTCAGTTCTGCTCGTCTTTCAGGCGATGGACGCCGCCGGAAAGGACAGTACGATTCGCGCCGTCATGCAGGGCGTCGACCCATCGGGCTGCCAGGTGTTCAGTTTCAAGAAACCATCGTCGCTCGAACTCGACCACGACTTCTTGTGGCGCACCACGGTACGACTTCCCGAGCGTGGCCGTATCGGGATTTTTAATCGCAGCCAGTATGAGGAAGTCCTCGTCGTTCGCGTGCATCCCGAAATTCTCGGCTACCAGAAACTGCCTGGGGAACTGAACCTGGAAACTATCTGGGACGAGAGAATTACGTCGATTCGACAGCAGGAGGAACACCTCGCCCGCAACGGCACGGTCATCCTCAAATTCTGGCTTAACGTCTCAAAGGACGAGCAAAAACGGCGTTTCCTGGCACGGCTCGACGACCCGGCGAAGAACTGGAAATTCGAACCCGGCGATGTCAGGGAACGAGGTCACTGGGACGATTATATGGCGGCGTATCAGAGTGCGCTCAATGCTACGTCGCGACCATGGGCGCCCTGGTATGCCATTCCGGCCGACGATAAACCGTATATGCGCGCCAGGGTTGCAGGGATTATTATCGATGCACTACAGAGCATCGGTCTGCGGTATCCACAGCCCTCCGATGAAGACAGAGCCGAGTTCGCTGCCTCTCGCGCTGCGCTCACCGCCGACGACTAGTGATCTCCGTCACACTTTAGAATTGCCCTTTCTGTGCTCCAATCGATGTTTATCTGCCACGAAAGACGCAACAATTCCTATATACCCACAGGAGTAAATGTTGCCACAGTCACTGGCGATAAATTCGGACTACAAACGCTCGCTGCTTGACAGCCTTGAGCTGTTCAAAGGCGTATCGCCGGACGATGTCCACGAGCTGTTGCAGCGATGCGACCGGCGCGATCTTGCCGCCGGTGAATTGCTGCTATCGCCAGGTGCAAAAAATGAACACGTATTCATCGTCCTTTCCGGTAGCCTGAACGTACATGTCGGCTCACCGGAAACCCCGCTTTTGGCAACCATGGATGTCGGCGCCTGCGTTGGAGAAATGTCGATTATCGAGGACCGCGACCCCTCCGCATTCGTCATCGGCGCCGAAGAATCGCACCTGCTGGTTATCCACCAGTCGGTACTCTGGGAAATGGTCGACGCCTCGCACGACTTCGCGAAAAACCTGCTGATCGTATTGTCTGAACGAGTACGCAGCCACAATCGCGTCATTGCCGACAGCTTCGGTGAGCTCAAGAAGTTCGAACGTCACGCAACCACCGATGCACTCACCAGTCTCGCCAACCGGCATGCCATGCAGGAAACTTTTCCAATGGCCATCGAACAGTGCGTGGCGAAAGCGAAGCCGGTTGCAATGATGATGATCGACGTCGACAACTTCAAACAGTTCAACGATATGTTTGGTCACATCGCCGGTGACCGCGCATTATCTGCCGTATCCAAGGTTTTGCGCTCGCAGTTTCGTCCGCGCGATCTGCTGGTTCGATATGGCGGCGACGAGTTCGCGATTCTCCTGCCTGGAGCGAATCAGGAACAGGCGATGGCCATTGGCGAACGTGTCAGAGTTGCCGTCAGCGGCAGCACCAGCGACAGCACCGACTCGCTGATCCAGATCCCGGTCGAGATATCCATGGGCGTTGCGGAACTGACGCCGCGTGGCGATCTCGATACGCTGACACGTGCCGCGGATGCCGCGCTTTACCGCGCCAAACACGCGGGGCGCAACCTGGTATCCGACTAGATCGTTACTACGGTGTTGTCGATGAGCCGTGCATCGCCAAGTTTCGCCGCAACGAGAACTACCAGCTCGTCGCAGTCCCTGTCCGGTATTTCCAGGTTTTGCGCGCGGCGGATTGAGAAGTATTCAACATCGAACCCGGCGTCGCCGAGTGTCTTGAGCGATGCCGATTCCAGTTCTTCGAAGTTCCGCACGCCGCTCTGCAGCTTGGCACCGACACCTGACAACACCTGATACAGCAACGGCGCCGTGGCACGCTCCTCATCGGTGAGGTACTGGTTGCGCGAACTCATGGCAAGGCCGTCGTCTTCGCGCACGGTTTCGGCGGTGAGAATCGTGATTGGCAAGCTCAGGTCCAGAGACATGTGCCGGATCACCAGCTGCTGCTGATAGTCTTTTTGCCCAAACACCGCGGTATCCGGCTGCGTCAAAGCAAACAAGCGTGCAACGACCGAGGTCACGCCGTCAAAATGGCCCGGCCGGCTAGCGCCGCAGAAGTTCTCGGTGATGCGTGGCACCGATACCGTTGTGGCATCCTGCAGGCCGAACGGATACATCGTCTCGATATCCGGCGCGAATATTAGATCGGCCGCCGACGTCTTCAGACGCCGTGTGTCGCGTTCGAGCGTACGCGGATACTGATCGAAATCTTCACCGACACCGAATTGCGTCGGGTTCACGAATATACTGACGACAACCCTTTCCGCATGCTCGCGCGCCAGCTCCACCAGCGATAAATGTCCGGCGTGCAGATTGCCCATGGTCGCAACCAACGCGACATGATCGTCCTGGCGACGCCATTCTGCGAGTTGCTCGTCGAGGTCCTGCTTACTATGAATTACTAGCACGGCGTCTTTGGCTTCCGGGTCGGATCAGGAAAAACAGTGTTCGGGCGCCGGGTATGTCCGGTCTTTGACTTCACGCACATAGGCCTCCAGCGCGCTGCGCGGCGATGTGCAGCCTGCCTGAAAGTTCTTCACGAACTTCGGCGTACGACCCTGCGTGATATCGAGGATGTCATACAACACCAGAATCTGACCATCGACGTCGGGACCCGCGCCGATACCGATGACGGGAACCTCCAGCGCTTCCGTTATGACTCTGCCGGCCTCGTTCGGCACGCATTCCAGCAACACAATATCCGCACCGGCATCCTGCAGGCGCTTTGCGGACGCCAGCATCTGTTGGGCTTTATCCGGATCCCTGCCCTGCACCTTGAAACCACCGATCTTGTGCACCGACTGCGGCTTCAGACCAAGATGCGCACAGACCGGAATATCGTGCCGCGCGAGATGCTCAACGATCTCGACCTGATCGTCACCGCCTTCCAGCTTGACCATCATCGCACCGCCCTCCTGCATCAACCGCACCGCATTATCGAGTGCGAGACCGGGTTTGGTGTAGCTCATGAACGGCATATCGGCAACCAGGAAAGCGCGCCGCAGACCGCGGGCAACCGTACGGCAGTGGTAGACGATGTCGTCAACCGTGACGGGTACCGTCGTATCGTGTCCCTGAATCACCATTCCCAGGGAGTCGCCCACCAGTACAACATCTGTGCCGGCAACGTCCACCAGCACAGCGTAGCTGGCGTCGTAGGCCGTAAGACAGGCAATCGGCTCGCCGTCGTGCTTCATTTTTCTCAGCGTTGAAACATTAACCGGTGGCTCCGGCATGCCGCGTTGTTCAAGTTGTGTATACATAGGATTCCGAGAATATCAGGCGAGCGCGGCGGAGACAGGATTAAAAAAGTGCCGTCCGCCGGTCGTGCGTTCGATTTGCTGAAACAGCTGTTCGTAGTCCGCGTTGTTGTTCACAGGATCGATCTGAGAGGCGTTGACGATCAGCAGCGGGCCATCGTCATAGTTGTGGAAAAACCGCGCATAGGCATCCGTCAGGCGCTCGATGTAGGCACGCTCAACGAAGCGGTCGCAGGCGGAGTTGCGGCGCGCCAGCCGTTGCATAATTGCATCGACCGAAGCCTGCAGATAAATCACCAGGTCGGGCACCGGCGCCTCTACCGCGAGGTTGTCCAGGATTTGCTCGTAGAGCTTGAATTCCTCGGTATCCAGGTTGAGTTCCGCGAACAGGCGATCGCGCGTAAACAGGTAGTCCGAGATACGGACGTTCGAAAACAGGTCCGACTGGCGCATCTCGCCGATCTGGCGGGCACGCGCGAACAGGAAGAACATCTGCGCCGGCAGTGCGGCTGAGCGGCCGTCGCGATAAAAGCGTTCCAGGAACGGATTCTCTTCAAACTCCTCCAGCACCAGGTCCGCGGACAGGCTGTCGGCCAGACGTCTGGCCAGGGCGGTCTTGCCCACGCCGATCGGTCCTTCGATGGCAATGTAGCGCGAGGCGCTGCTGGGCGTCTTGAGTGGACTGACTGTCACAGGTTTCCTTTATGCGATCCGCGAAATGGCGGGCTCTGTCTCGCTGACGACTATGTTCGCCAGTCGCCCCAGGCCCGGTATGTCAAGGCCGGGCGCAAGCTCTGCCAGCGGCAACAATACAAAATTTCGCTCGCCGATGCCCGGGTGGGGAATCGTAAGGTCTGCCGTCTCGATGCGGTGATTCGAATAGACCAGTAAATCAAGGTCGAGCACGCGCGGGCCCCAGCGCAGGTTGCCGCGCTCGCGGCCTCGCAGAATCTCGATGCGCTGTAATTCGCGCAATAAACCCTCGGCCGGCAGCTTCGTCAGCAGGGCCGCGGCGGCATTGACGAAATCGGGCTGTTCCACGCCGCCGAAGGGTGCCGAGCGATATAGTGATGACTGCGAAATCAGCCTGGTTTCGGGAATGCCACCCAGCAGTTCGAAGGCGCCTTCGAGCTGCCGCGCCGGACCCTGCAGATTGCTACCGAGGCCGACATAGGCCGGATACCAGTGATCAGCCGGCCTGGTCATGCCTGCTGAGACGGTTTCCGACGACGGCGGCGCCTTGGCTTGCGCTTGCCGCCGGGGCCAGCCTGCATCTGGAAGCTCTTGGCCTGCTCCTCCGGCGACTGTGTCTGTACTTCGGTCCAGAAGCTCGCGAGCTCCGGATCGACCTCACCGACTTCTGCGAGCAGCACCATAAAGTCGTAGGCTGCGCGAAAGCGGCGGTGCTCCAGGAAGCTCATCGCCCGCTTGCCGCGCATGCCGGTAAATCTTGGCTGTAGTGCCAGCATTTCGCGCATCGGGATCGTGAAGCGTTTGGGGATGGAGATGCGGCGCTGTTGCTGAGCAACGACCTCGTAGCCGGCAAGGCTTATCGCCTGCGACTCGGACATCTTCTCTTCGGAACGCCGAATTTCGGCCAGCTTCTTTATCGGCAACCAGAGGAATACGCCAATCAGGAACATCGGCGTAACCGACTTGCCCGCGGCAACACGCTTGTCCGAGTTCTGCAGTGCGGAGCGCACAAAGGCCGCGAAGGTTTTGTCTTTCGAGACCTCTTCTTCGGTCGCGGGAAACAGCTCGCCGAATAAATCGTGCTTACGCAGCAGGTCGAAGGTTTTTTCGGCAAAGCCCGACTGAAACAGCTTGAGGAACTCATCGAAAAGACGTGCGGCCGGCACGTTGGCGAGCAGGCCCGTTTGGCCACGCATCGCCTTGACGACGCTCCTGTGGATAGTGAAATCGAGCTTGCCGGCGAAGCGCACGGCGCGCAGCATCCGAACCGGGTCTTCCCGCAGCCGTTGCACCGGATCGCCGATGAGCACCAGGCGCTTTTTCTTGATGTCCTTGAAGCCGCCGACGTAGTCCCAGATACTGAAATCTGCGATGTTGTAGTACAACGCGTTGCAGGTGAAATCGCGCCGCCAGACATCTTCTTCGATATTGCCGTAGACGTTGTCGCGCAGAATACGGCCTTCGATATCGTGCTCCGAGTCGTCATCCTCGTGATTGGCCGCCGCCCTGAAAGTGGCGACCTCAATGACCTCGCGGCCGAAACGCACATGGGCCAGGCGAAAGCGCCGGCCAATGAGGCGGCAGTTGCCGAACAGGGAACGGATCTGCTCCGGCGTCGCGTCGGTCGCGATGTCGAAGTCCTTGGGGTGCAGCTCCAACATGGCGTCACGGACTCCACCACCGACCAGAAATGCCTGATAACCGGCCTTGTGCAGGCGGTACAGCACTTTCAAAGCACTATCGGAGATTTCCTTCCGTGAGACGTTGTGGGCGGGGCGAGGAATGACCTTTGGCGCCGCTGACCCGGTTTTCCCGGTGTTTTTCAAATGATTTTCGCTTGAGCTAGGTGAACGCGTCCGTATAATAGCAGCCCCCGCCAGTCGGGGTAACTACTCTGCTCCCTTCGTCTAGCGGTTAGGACGCTGCCCTCTCACGGCGGTAACAGGGGTTCGAATCCCCTAGGGAGTACCAATTAAAACAAAGGGTTAGGGATTCCGACAAGTTCAAAGATCGCACTTGCGGACAACTTGCGGAATCCCGATTCCCGTTCTTGCACACTGTCGCCGTTCTTCCCATACAGTACAAAATGAACTCGCAACTAGACGATTCAAAGGGTTCTTTGTAGTAGTCAAATACGCTCTTCATTAAGATTGCTTGCGTTCTCGTTTCTCATCTATCTAACAAGAAACTCGCCAACTTGGTTTAATTCAGCATTCTCGGCAAATCGTTTTAGTTACTGTCGCGGCTTGAACGTCGACAAAGAGCTATGGCCAGACGGAAAATGATTCCCAAGGCGTCAATAAGAGTCCGTTAGCGACGAATTATTACTCGTATACGGCTGTATACTTTACAACACACGTCGTCATTCGGGCTCAGTTATGCAAGAACGCGTGCCCACATCACGTCTCTTGAGACACTGTGCTCAAGCTGAAGATGGACCCGACGAGTAATCGTCGTTTCCGAAGCGACCGGGTTCCGGTCCAGGCGTAGAGCCGTAATCCCTCTCCACGCCCTGTTGATGTTAGTCGCATGATAAAGCCGATATTGCTTTTCCTGCATTGCAATACACACCGAACTCCGGCTGTCCGCGGTTGTAGACCGTGGCTGATTGACCTTCCGTTCTAACATTTAGAACAATCCAACAACGCGCGAATAATTCGCCCGCGCAACCCTATTCTTTTGAGGTGAGATCAATGGCAAGAAATAATCTGGACTCTGAAACATTTTATCGAGCAAGCGACATATTCAGCCACCCCGCAACGAGCACTCACCCTGCCCGCCGGGGTTTGCTGCCTATCGGCCGTACTCAGTTCTACCAACTGCTGCAAAGCGGCGAGATTCCTGCACCTGACGCACGAGTCGGAAACACTCGGTTATGGTCTGGGGCATTGTTACGTTCTGCTCTCACCAACAGTTCAACATCTCAGATACGGGAATAACTAGCGATAAACTCAATTCTCGTTATGAATCACCCCGGGATTTCCGGAGGTTTTTTGGCTTGAGTCAGGCAGCCATTGCCTGAGCCTGTTTTTGATAATACATCGCCTCGTATTCAGCAGGCGGGATATCACCAATCGGTTGCAGCAGGCGACGGTTGTTGAAC
>JAJFKU010000013.1 GCA_021773035.1 Woeseiaceae bacterium | reverse complement strand
CCGATGCCGTCGCCTGTGGCTCGTGAAGACGGCATCGGCCCGCCCGGATCAACACCGGATTAAGAACTACACCGGTAACCATAATATTACGTCGGCTGGCCAAAACGGCCACCCGATCTCGCTATTGTCTGACAGTGACTGTCCGATCAAGGACCGACGAGCACAACTACTCAACCAAGGAGGACTCCATTTTGTACTCCTCCAACACTTCCGTCATTAGCTGAATGTCGCTCTCAAAGGTCTCTGGTAACAAAGGTCCGAAACTAAACCTAAACATATTCAGATAGGGACTCTCGTAAGCTGGATCCTTCGAATGCGGTCTGCCCATGTCGCAATCCCTGCCCGCCAAAATCGCCGCGCCCCGCTTGTA
The DNA here is from genome assembly GCA_021773035.1 of Woeseiaceae bacterium. Classification (GTDB taxonomy): domain Bacteria; phylum Pseudomonadota; class Gammaproteobacteria; order Steroidobacterales; family Woeseiaceae; genus UBA1847. The sequence continues at coordinate 82,184 of JAJFKU010000013.1, read as the reverse complement.
AAGGCGTTTGTTCAGGTCATCGCAGTTCAATCCCTCCGGCAATTGCATCCAGTGATAAAACCCGCCGTTGCCGGTAAACACTTTCAAGCCCATTTTTTCGAAAGCCTCTCCGTAGCGTTGCCGCTGCCAGTTGTAATGCTTCTCAATCGCTTTCCGCTGCAGCGCTACCCGATCCGGTTTGAACAGTTCTACCGCATACAACTGGCTGGGGTGCGAGACTCCGCCCATACCGAAGGAGCTGAAATTTGACAGCGTCTGGATGTTTTCTTTCGAAGCGATAATCCACCCGATTCGAATGCCCGGACATTGGAGACCTTTGGTGCAAGCGCCGGAAAGAAACACGTTGGAACTGTCCAGGTCATTCACATACTGCAGACCGCTGACCGACGGCGAGTGATACATCTCATACGCCTCGTCCAACAAAATCCCGTTTTGCGGCTCCTCAGCCATTTGCATGAGCTCCCTCAACTCATCGCCCGCACGTGCATGTCCAGTGGGATTACTCGGATTGGAAATCACTGGAAACAACGACGTTTTGTGATTCAGCCCGCCGCGATCGAAATACTCGGCATTGCCGGGATGAAAATTATTCTCCGGTGTCATCGTGACAGTCTTCCAGTCCGTGTTTGTCTGCGTCAGGATGTCCAAATACGCTGGCCACTCGACATTGCCGATACGGACCTGGATATCCTTTCTCAGGAAGGAGAGGACGGTGTAGATGCCGGGCCGGCCACCTGCAAAGATCATCACATTGTCAGGCGTAATATTCGAGCCGTAGTAGGTGTTGTAGTAGTCCACGATCGTTTCGCGCAATAGTGGATGGCCCCAGGCTTTCGGATAGAACCGGTCTTCCCACGTCACGTCGACGGACGGCGGTAGTTCAGGCCCATTGAACTTTTCTAAAGGCGTCGTTAGCGGAAAACCCTGAGACCATGGATGCGTGCCTGCGGCCCCCATGAATTGCCCATAAGCATCTTTGAACGCATAAAGAGTTTCGTAAATTCCCATGGGGGGGACGTCGTCGAGAAGGAATGAGTTTGAGCTTTTGTTCGTTTGTGTCATGCCTTGTCCAGGTATTTATTGAAGTATGATCTCGAAGTCTAGCCAGGAAGTGGTAGCAAAAATCGGAGTTATCTTACGCCAATACTAATGGTGTAGCGATAATGAGCGAACGTGAGCGGTGGTCGCTCGAGAGCGTAGACGCCGGACGACGAAGACGCTCCAATGCCGCGGATACCGACGCGAATACTGCTTGCAGTGCCTTCGCGCGCGCAGCGGAATAGTCGGCGAAATGCCGAGCGCCCCTGACTTTATCGTCTGCAGCTAGTGACGTCTCGACGCCGATCGAATCGAGCGTCTCGTCGAGCCAGGAGGCAACGCTCGCAGCCGGCTGTCCGCTCAAGCCCTGGACAAAGTCACTGTCAGTCAAACGACACGCCACCGTAGGCGACGCCCGTCAGTTGGCACATGTCGGTCTTGAACGATGTCAGGTCGGACACGTCGAAGTCGGACAGATGCCGGTGTCCGGCGGCGCGCGCAACGACCGTCATCAGTTCGACGGCCGCATCGAAGTATCGCGCGAGCCGCTCCGCGGCAACGTCGACCGGCAAGCGCGCGCGCAAATGTTCTTTTTGCGTCGCGATGCCAACCGGGCAGTTGCTCGTGTGACAAGCGCGCATGCCGAGGCAGCCAATCGCCTGGATAGCGGCATTCGAAACGGCAATGCCGTCGGCGCCGAGCGCCATCGCCTTGGCGAAGTCGGCCGGCACGCGTAGCCCCCCGGTGATGATCAATGTCACACCGTCGGCGTTACACGCATCGAGGTGGCGCCGTGCTCGCGCAAGTGCGGGAATGGTCGGCACCGATATGTTGTCGCGGAATATCAGCGGTGCCGCACCGGTGCCGCCGCCCCGACCGTCGAGAATGATGTAGTCGACACCGACTTCCAGGGCAGCGTCTATGTCCTTTTCAATATGCTGCGCCGACAGCTTGAAACCGACCGGAATGCCGCCGGTCTTCTCGCGCACTTGTGCCGCGAAATCGCGAAACTGACCCAGCTCCTCCCATTCCGGGAAGCGCGCGGGTGAGATAGCCGACTCACCCTCGGGCAGGCCGCGCACCTTGGCAATCTTGCCTTTCACTTTGTTCCCCGGCAGGTGACCGCCGGTCCCCGTCTTCGCGCCCTGTCCGCCCTTGAAATGAAACGCCTGCGTTTTTTGCACCCTGTCCCACGAAAAACCGAAACGTGCCGATGCGAGTTCGTAGAAATAACGCGAATTGGCCGCCTGCTCCTCGGGAAGCATGCCGCCCTCGCCCGAGCAAATGCCGGTGCCCGCCAGCTCAGCGCCTTTCGACAGCGCCACTTTCGCCTCCTCGGACAAGGCACCAAAGCTCATGTCCGACACGAACAGCGGGATATCCAGACGAAGCGGTTTTGCAGCGTTCGGCCCGATGACGAGGTCGGTACCGACCGCTTCATCGTCCAGCAATGGCAGCTTGTGCAACTGGCCGACGACGAACTGCAGGTCTTCCCATTTCGGCAGGCTGTCACGCGGGACCCCCATCGCCGACGACGGCCCGTGATGACCGACCTTACTCAATCCGTCATTCGCGAGCTGGCGAATGAATTTGACATGGGGCTCGTCGACCGTGCCCGTCGGATCCTGATACGCGCCCTGGTAGGCATCGCGCTTATACGGCTGCGGATGCGCCCTGGCCCATGCCGCGATCTCGTCTTCGTCGACGCAGACCTGCCCGTCCTCGACCCAGGCCTTAAACTTCGGCAGGGTCTCCGAATTGTTGTATTCGCTGACCCCGGTGTCGAGCCGGTAGTCCCAGCCGTGAACGCCGCAGATGATGTTGTCGCCATCGACATGACCGTCGGCCATCAATGCACCGCGATGCGCGCAGCGACCGTACAGGACGCTGACCTGGTCGTCATAGCGAATGACGACGAGATCGACGTCGGCAACGAGGGCGGGCACCGGGGTACGATCGGCGAGTTCGTCAATGGCAATTATCGGCAATGTTTTCATGGCTTACGGCTCCGGATTGTTATTAGTGGCCAGCCCTTCCCTGAGCGGCAGATCAGATACGGCTTTGCTTTCTTCGCAGTCGCCCATGCGCCCGGCCAGTCGGCCGTAGACGCGGGCAAGCGGTGCCGCGGACAGGCCGTGCAGAATCACACTGAGGACAACTGTGATAACGGTAATCGACAGGATCTCATCGCGGTGCGGAATACTCGTTTCCTCGAGGATCAGCAGCACAAACAGGATCGAGGCCAGTCCACGCGGACCGAACCAGCCGAGGAACAGGTAGGTCGGAAGACGAAGACCCGACCCGAGCAGCGACAGCGCGATCGGAATCATGCGAATGGCCGTCAGGCTGAGCACGGCGTAAACCACGGTTGTCACGTTCAGGTGAGCCAGGCCCTCGGGCAGCAGCGCAGCGCCGAACACGAGGAAGGTGATGAGCATCAACAACTGGCCCTCGCTCTCCATGAATTCGAAGAGATAGGTACATGGGTGGCGAATGCTGTTGCCGAATACGACGCCTGCGACAAACGCCGAAATGAAGCCGTTGCCACCGATCATTTCGGCGAGCACATAGGCGAGTACCGACAGCGACAGGATGCCAATGCCCTGAAAGGCTGTCGTTGCCCAGCCACGTTCGGCGGCGATGTCGATGAGTCGCGCACCGGCGAAGCCGATGGCGGCGCCCGCAATGGGCCCGAGCGTGACCTGCAGGAGTCCGAATTGCAGCCAGTTGCCGGCATCGTGCGCACCGTGAGCAGTGCCCGCCAGCGCGGCGAACAGCAGCACCGCCGGCAGCGCAATGCCGTCGTTCAAACCGCTCTCGATGTTGATGGCCTGCCGAATTCTTAGCGGCACTGCCTTGGCGGACACAACCGATTGACCGAGCGCCGCATCGGTCGGCGCGAGCAACACGGCCAGCAAAGCCGCTTCCCAGATCGAGAACGCCGGAAACAGCGCAGCCGCGACCAGCGTGCCCGCGGCCATTGTGAGCGGCAGGCCCAGCAGCAGCATGCGCATCGGCAGGTTGTGATCCTGGCGCACCTGCTTGAGATCGATGCGCGCGGCATCCGTAAACAACACGAGGATCAGTGTGAGCTCCGCGATCACGTGGATTGCCGAGTGTTCGATGTCGATATCGGCGAACCCGAAGCCGCCCGATCCGGCCAGGAAACCGAATGCGACGAACAGCAATGGCGCCGACAGCACCGTGCCTTCGAGCCGCCCCGAGACCATGGCGTAAACGAAAAAAAGCCCGCCGACGAAGGCTATGGTGACAAGATCTATGGGTCGCTCCTCTTATTTATGAACCGTCTTTTATTGACTATTCGGAGCCATTAGCTATGAGTATGGCACATGGCGGCGTTAGTTCCGCGGACCTCTCGGGCAGGATACACTCCCGGACAGCAGACTTTGATCGCGGACTTTAGACGCTCAGAACCCACGCTTGGTTACACTCTTCGCCCAAAAAAAGAAGCTCGATGCCGGACCGCGGGCTGGCAGAAGATGTCGTGCAGGAGTCCTTCGCGCGCGCATTCGACGGCCTCGCCGGCTTTGAAGGCCGATCGACGCTTAAGTCCTGGCTACACCGGATAACGGTAAACGCGTCGCTGTCGAAGCTGCTCGAACCCATCCTGCACGCGGAGGTACCACGATGATGTCGGTAAGCGGGTCAAAGTCTTTGAATGGCACCTGCGGATCTGTCGGGAATGCCGGGAGTACCTGGCGGCTTACCAACGCGCGATCGAAATCGGCAAGGCGGTGCTGGAATCACGCGAGGCTTGATTGAGAGCGGTTGAAGTGCCGATCATGGCCGATCGCAATGCTATTTTCGAGATCAAAGTCGAAATAACGAGGAAACGAAATGGCGGTAGCTGATCTGTTTGCAGACAGCTACCAACTACCAGTGTTCGTAAAATCTGCGGTTAAACGCTACAGTTGCAGGTGTTCTGGGAGTCACCACCGGGAAGCCCAAAGTCCTTTAACGTCGGCACTGGGAATTCGTGGCCGCGGCGTACCGTATCGCCGGCACCGCACTGTTGCTGAACGTCTTCACCACATTTTTGGGCTCGATAACAACGACACGGCGGATTACCGCAAGCCGTATCGGGGCATTGGCAGCCGGTAAGGAGGGCGACATAGTGTCCAGCACAAGAACTATATGAACCGCCATTCTGAACTAACGCTTCGCTTCCGCACCCGATCGGGCAATTAACTGCGGTATTGCAATTTGCCTCGACGACGGTGCCACACGAATTTGCACACATTGTTGCAGCGCCCTGTGGCCCATCAATCGCCACCGAGGCCGAATCAGACTGACTTAAAGAGGTGGCTGTCAATAGACCGGCGGCACTAACAGCAACTGTGGAACTATCATTGCCCGGATCGATTGGATTCCCATCCAACGTCCACTCAGCCGCAACATTGCTTGAACCCAATGCAAGATAATCACGTTTGGCGGAAAATGCGATCGAGCCAGTGTCGGGACAATACAGTGCGACTTGGGGCTCAATCTTCAGGGTGCCGGGAGACAGATAATAGACTCCGACAAGCCCGATTAGAATTAGTGCGCCCGCGGCAAAGGCATAACCGATGCCGCGCCGTGACAGAAGCCTATCTACGATCGATTGGGTCATCGCATCTGCCTCCGTTAACTCCGATCTTTTAACTATAGAACAGCAACTGAAAGCGTCAAGTAACTTGCAGCCCTCGACGGCCCTGAGTACAGCCAGCAAAGGCACTGCTAACTATGGCTGACAGCGGGGCTGATTCGCTACGGTCCCGGCGCTCCCGGGTCTTCCTCGATCGATATTTCGTGGTCTTCCAGCACCTGGTACAGCGGAAAATCGACCCAGGTGTCATTCAGGTAGTTTAGCTCCGGCACCTCTTCTTTCGGATCGACCAGCAGGTTGTATATGGACGGGTATGCCATTTCCCGGATCGCGTAGGTGTCCTCGTCCATTTCCCGCAACAGCAGTTTCCAGTTACGCCACTTCACGCCGAACAAAACGTTTCCAATGTAGATAACGACAGATTCACGGGCGGACTTGTTCGATTTGCCCGTCAGGAAATCGGTCTGATCGACGCCATCATAAATCCGATCGGTCGGCAAATCGGCACCAATGACGCGGGCGATCGTCGGGAACAGGTCGATCTGGTGCATGAGTTCGTTGGAAACCCGCTCCTGCGGTATCTTTCCGGGCCAGCGAATCAGGAACGGCACGCGCAAAGATCCTTCGTATGGAGAGAACATCCCTGCCCGCCAGGGTCCTGTGAATCCGAATGACCTTGGAACGCCCTCGCGCCCGTTGTCGGACGTAAAGATAACAATCGTGTTTTCTTTCAGGTCGAGATTGTCTAGCGTCGCCAGAATTTCGCCGACGTAGTCGTCCGTCTGTGCAAGGACGTCCGCAAAGCTGCCGTTGCCGGTCTTGCCGTAGTAGTCGGGATGTGGGTCGACAGGTTCGTGTGTCTGCGTATACGAGAGTAAAACGAAGAACGGCTGCTCGCCTTCGGCCTTTCTCTTTATGAAATCGATCGACTGGCTCGTGATATCACGATCGATTGTCTTGCGTTTTTCCCGGCCGTAGACCTCATGCTCCTGCGGAATTTCCCCACGCTTGGCCGACATGACGCGCGTAAACACGGCATCCGGATGGCTGTCGGGCGAATAGCTGTTGCTGTCCGGCCAAAAGGCACGATCCGAAGAGCGTGGAATACCGATCCACTCATCAAAACCCTGGTCTGTCGGGAAACGGCCCTCGGTGTCGCCAAGATGCCACTTACCGAAAGTGGCCGTGGTATAGCCGGCCTCCGACAGCATTTCAGCAAGGGTGATTTCCCACTTCGTAATGCCGTACCACACGCCGCGCGGCGGACCGTCCGGCCTCTGCCGCGTTCGGATTCCATAGCGACCTGTCATCATGGCCGAGCGCGACGGAGTACACTCCGCCTCAACGTTGAAGTTTGTGAGTCGAAAGCCCTCGGCGGCGATGCTGTCGATGTTCGGCGTCGGCGCACCGCGCATTTCGCCGCCGCCGTACACACCGATCTCACCCCAGCCAAAGTTGTCCATTAGAACCAGGACGATATTCGGCTTCTCGTTGCTGCCGGCGGCAATCGCTGCGAGCGGCATTGCGGCAAACATCACAAGTGCCCAGCAGGATGGGATTAGATATCGAGACGGTGCCCGCATGGGATTCTCCTATAGCGCCGCGTACACAGTAGCAGATTCGGATTGACTGCATGTCTCGGCGCGTAGGCCAGGAAAAGACCTGGCCACAATTAAGTAATTGTTTTTCTTGCTGAAATCTGGAGTTACATCACCCGCAGCGCTACTCGGCGTTCCGGGCAGGCCAACAATTCGTCGACGTAGATCGACGCCGAGTCACCTGACTCGTTTCTTACATAAGCTGTTCAGCCCGCGTTCAAAAATATTTCAGCTGCGATTAAGGCGGGTCGCACTATCCTGCAGCCGAGCATCGAGGATAGATGCGAGGAGAACGAAATGGATATTGTCTACGCCGCAGAAAAGTCGAGCATCGCCACGCTACTGGGCGAGTATGTTGACAGTCGTATCGACGAGGATGAGATTCTGGTCACCGAAGATCCTAACGAGACCGGGAGTTTTCGTATCAACTGGCAGCTAAATCGCTTCGTCCTGTCGCCGAACGGTCAGATAGCCTGCGACTCCCTGGAGCTGCTTGACAGGTGAGATTACACCTTGGGCGTCCGCTTCGCCGTTAACAGCTGCCGTTCGCGTGATGCGGGGTTCTGACTCGTCAAGTACGTTTACAACTGAATGGCGAGAACCGGCAAACCGTACCAGTTTCACAGAAATTGCCGTGTTTGAGGATTATAGTGCGGCCATTACTGTGCACGTTATTCACGGAGAAACCGAATGAACAAGTTGGTATGTGTGGCTATCAGTCTACTGTTGTTTTCCGGCTATGCGTCAGCAAACCCGACGTTGACGGAAGACGTGATAAAAGGCATCAGTGCCGAGCTTAAACAAGCCATGGAGAACGGCGACATTGCCGTGTTCGAAAAGTACTTGTACCCGGGCTCCAAGATCGTGATCGACATGGACCCGTCAAACAGTGCGGGTCAAGTTGAAGTGAGCTACGACGACTACATGCAGCTTTTGGAGATGTCACTGCCTCTCATGCAGAACGCGGTTTTGCACGATGAAGTGTTATCCATTTCAATTGACGATGCGAACAATCAAGCCACTATCCGGGAAAAGACCAATATCACGGTAGAAGTAATGGGTATCAAGGTTCGCGATGTCTCCATCAGCGAAACGACCTACGGCATCGTCAATGGGCAAATCAAGGCGCTAGCGGCAACTGATCAACTCGTCAGTTCCGAGCAAATCGAATAACCGCACGGTGCTATGAGATTCCGTGATTCAATCGGAAAGCCCCTGGCTTCACTACTTACCGCATTGGCCATCGGGGACAGCATTTCGGTTAAGCAACCGGTTATCGCGGGGGGGAACAACCCGGTCTTGTTTTCCACGTTCATTGCTGCCCAAAAACTACTGTTCGATGTAGTAGTAGGGTCCGTTCCATTGATATGCGCTACCGTTTACTTCGAGACGATGCTCTTTCGATGAGGAAGCGCTCTTGTTCGACAAGATAAACATACTTTGACGCCCCTGTAGGTCCTCAATGGAGACTGCCGTGTAGTTGTCGTCGTCGTAGGCGACCTTCAGCAATGCAATATTACTATTTGAATTGACCGCAAACTCTGAAACCGGGCTGTAACTTCCGTGCGCCTCTACAACGGATGCAAAAACGGTATCTTTAGCGTCTTTTCTTCGAATCATCAATGCAGCATCCCTGCGCAAGTTAAATTCGGGGTCGTTGGCGCCAATCCTCGTGAACAGTAGTTCGTCGGAATCGCTGGTCACCGATGTCAAGGTGTAGAACTTGCGATTATCCATCCACAGGAATTTGCTGTTGCTGGATGAGGGCTCACCTGCACCCTCCAGATACAAATGCTGGTATCCGTTTTTCTCGCCGAGAGCACTCAACGTCACAGGCGCGTCGTATTCAAAGTTGACCTTCAGCACCTGTCCCATGAAATAGAATGGCAGATCATATTGATTTTTCTTATTCGAACTTAACCTGAAGATATCCAGCAAGAGCGGCTTTTCGAAACCTTCAATTTTTATCAATGCCATTGTCCGCTGCATATTGGTCCCGGGATACGCATTGGTTTCCGTGGCACTGACTACCTGAATATCAGCGTCTGACGCATCGAAGAAATGCAGCTCCGAATGATGCCGACTACCTACTTCATATTTGCCTTCAAAGTGCGAAGTTTCATTCTGCGTGACCGTATTGTGGGCAATCGTCTGCTTGGCCCACGTCGTGTTCTCCGTCAGGTAGTTACCGCCACCCTTCTGCTCAATATTTACAAATCGCGAGAGACCATAGTCTTGAAGAACTTCTTCGCCTTTTTCATGGAGGGAAAAAGAGAGTTTGTCGTAGTGACCGTGGCTGAGCCCCTGGGCCGCATACTTGAAGACCAGCGTGAGATTTTCGTCACCATGCCGTAAGACGGCGACACCACCTTGCGTGCCATCGGCACCATCGGACAGGTTTATCGAGGTTTTCACGAACGGTCGCGCTTCGCCGTCACGAATAGCCGATGCGATGGAAAAACCCGAATCGTCCAAGAGTACCTGGCCCTGCTTCTCAGCAATGCTCAAGAGCTGCGGGTCCTGGCCGCCAATGTGGTAAGCGACATTGACCGCTGTAACCAACTCGCGAGCGTAATAAGACATACCTTTTTGTCCATCATTCAGCGGAAAAAATTCGCCATCCGCATCCGACAGGTTCAGGAGCGCACTGACTGCATTCAGAAGTACGCCATCCTTGTACTCAAAAATATTCAAGTCCGGTTTTACGTTGTGCAGACCCTGTGCAAACACCAGGAAGGGATACATGGCATATCGCTGGTAATAGGGCCCCTCGGTATAATACCCATCCGGCGAAAAAGGCTCGTCGAGGTTCGCCAGGAAACCGGCTTTTTGTCCTGCCTGCTTGATGAACCCGCCATCATTGTCCTTGAGACCCGATAACAGACCGTCATCTTCAATACCGTACAAGGCGCGCTGGATCAGTTCATCGTCACCCATGACAAGGCCAATCATGCCGACGGCTGCATTGCCCCAAGTGCTGTGATTATGGACCCGGTTATAGAACTGAGGGTTCTCGATAGATATGTAATCTGCAAACGGCCGAAACAGATTTTCCTCGAGCTGCTCGCGCTCACCCTCTGACAGCCATTCGTAGACAAGATCGTAGGCCTGGCTCACATACACCAGCCAATTGCTATCGTTCAGACATTGCCAGAACAGCTTCCCCCTCGCGTAGGAGCGTTCCTGCGGGTGAACCGGCAGATCTTTGTACATGGCTTCGTACTGAAACAGCATGTCGCGGACGTACACCGCATATTTTTCATCTTCCAGAATCTGGAATAGCACGCCTGCCTTTTGAATAATCAGAAAGTTCCGCTTGTGCCGCTCATGGGTATAACCGCCTGAAAGATCTTTCGGGATCGGTATGTCTATTCCCAATTCAATTTCAGCATCCACTTCCACCTTGACATTCTCCAGGGTGGCATCGAACAACGGAACGTTTCCCAATTCCGCCCTGATTTTTTCAACACCCGCTTTGGTCATGATCAGGCTGGGGTGTTCTCCGGATTGCGACACTGTCGGAACTGATAGTCCGACAATTATTAGAGATATTGCTATTAGCTTCCTCATATTCACTACTTGTATGTGGCGTTTTCTATTTTGTATTCGTCGTTATTCGCCCGAATCTCACCAGTATCTTTCATCACGATGTCCCTGATCGCCGTGATGGGTTCGCCGTTGGTTAAATGCAATTCGAGTGGAGCGCTTTGGTTCCATTCCGAGTTTGAAATATGCAGTTTTTGTACACCGTGAAATTTAAGCGATGCCTCGCTCTTGTTTCGTGCACCCATTCCTGTATTCGTAAATTCGCTCCCTTTAACAACCACGATTGGTCCGAACGTGCTCTCATCCGTTCCGCCCCTGTAGATATTGGCCACCGATCCTTGAACATCAGTAAACGTGCTGGCTTCGATGCTGAGATTCTCAACGTTGTAAATACCCAGATCCTCCGTTTCCTTGTCCAGCGACAGAATCGATCCGGTGATGTTGCTCATCTCTGTGTTAGAAATCTCGATTGAGTCGGCAAAGGTGTTCTTGTAAACCTTGAGAAAATCGAAGCTGTGGTTCACATCCAGGTTAGTGACCCGGCAATCACGGATAGCTAAGGAATAGTTGCGATTCATGGAGTACTTGCTAGTGCTGATCACACTATTGCCGGCCTGGTCGGGAGACTCCGCCCCGTCAATCCAAAGGTTTTCCAGGTCCAGGGTGCCGCCGTTTTCTATAAGAAAGAAGCTCGATTTTTCGGAGCGGACAACGGCTTTGTCGCCACTTTCCGACTTTATCGTAACCGGGTGTCTGATGGCGGCATATTTCGTCAGCAGATACTCGCCTCCATTCTCAAGGAGAAGCGTATCGCCGGGTTTGCTATTCTCGAGCGCTTCCACAATCGTGTTCGTGCCTGCGGCAACCGATCGTGTGCCGCCACTTTGGGGCGTCACGACTTTGTAAACGTGCGGATAGAAGTCCGCCCCAGTCTCTTCCTTGGCCACCGGTAATTTGACCTCACCAAATCCGATTTGATCAATTAGCGACTGGGCAGGTACCCGTAGACCGTGTTCATTTTCTGTAACTGAGTAAGGTGCTTTGCTGAAGCCCTTCTCGATCGGAACATCGGCTTCTTCATTCAACACATTGCCCTCAAAGCTGATGCCGGAAATATCGTCGTAGACAGTAAATGGATTGAGGTTTGACTTGCTCATGATGACATTATTACTCATCGACGAGCCGATGGGCGTTGCCGAACGTTCCTCATCGCTACCTGCGGCTAATTGAATATTGTCGCTATCGATGACGATGTTGTTGTTCATCTCAGAATCAACAACCTGGTTGTATCTATTGATTGGAGAGTTTGAAACACCGTTCATGATGACGAGCGCGCTACGGAATCGGTGACCCGTTAGTCCGTACAGATAGTTGTTCTTTACAGTCTGGTATTCATTGATAATTCGAATTCCACCGGTATTGGGCTTTCTGTTTCCGAGGAAGTAATTGTTTTCAACCAATGTGTGATGCCCGTGACGCATTGTCAGAGTACCCTGGCTCTCGAAAAACACGTTGCCTCGAAACACATTGCCGCAGGACTTACTCGAAATAATCTCGAGCTCTCCATTGGTCCGATCAAAATAGTTATTGCGAACAACCGTATTGGAATACTCCCTGGAATAGTGACTGGTCCCGATTCGCAATGTCTCACCGCCGTTTGACCCGAGAATCTCTCGCGGACCAAAGTAGTTGTATTCGATCACATGATTATTCTCGAGGCTTGCTTCCGTGTTCAATCTCACTGCCAGGGTGACTCCGCGGTTCCCTTTCCCAATCATCGTGTTGTGGTCAAACTGATTGTTCTTGCCATAGATGGCTACCCACGTATCGGTGTCATGCCGTTCCGGATTGCTGAATCTGTCAATGACGGTATTGGTTACCCGTGAGTTATTCGCCAGATCATTCTTTGAAGTTCGAAAAGAGATAACTTCGCTGGTAGGCGTATAACCGTCCTTGAACACCAATCCCGAAACGACGAGGTACGAACCTGAAATACGGAGATTTGATTGACCGGTGATGAATACCTTGCCCGGTTCTTCGGCCTTCAACTGGATTGGCTTATCCGGCATGCCTTCCGCCTTGAACTTGAGTTCGACGTCGGTCCATGTGCCATTCGCAAGTATGACTTCATCACCTGGCTCCAGCGTCGCAATGGCCGTGTCGAACTCTTCGATGGTCCTGACGAGATTGCCGGCGTAAGTGTTCGCACATGAACAGAGTACGAGGATCAAGAAAAAGGTGGTGAGGTGCAATCCGGAGATTATTCGCATGGTTCGAACTCGCAGTTCTTATGTTTGATTTATTGAAATCGTGCTCTCGCAGCGCGTTTGCAGACAGTTATCTTTGCACGCGCCCTGATGCATCGCCGCCCATCAGGTGCTCGACTTCGGCAACAGATACGCGATTGAAGTCGCCCGATATCGAATGTTTTAGACAGCTCGCGGCGACGGCGAACTCGAGCGACTGTTGCCGATCCTGATAGGCGTTCAACCCATAGATTAGCGCCGAGGCAAAACTATCGCCACCGCCGACGCGGTCTACGATATCGGTCATCTCGTAACGCTTCGACAATTTGAAACCATCGGCATCGCGAAGACACGCAGACCAGCCATTGCGGTCGGCACTGTAGGATTCTCGTAGCGTAATCGCGATAACCGACATGTTCGGAAACTCGCTCAATACTTTTGCGCTAAGCGCCTCATACTTGGCAGTGTCGAGCTCGCCGGTTTCGACGTCGACGTCCGCGGTGATGCCGAGCGATTTTTGGCAATCTTCTTCGTTCGCTATGCCGACATCGACATACTTGACGAGATCGACCATGACTTCCGGCGCCGTCTTACCCCACTTCCACAATTTTCCGCGAAAATTGAAATCACACGAGACCGTGACGCCAGCCTGCTTTGCGACTGTTACAGCCTCCAGGCTCAACTCGGCCGCCGATGCGCTGAGTGCTGGCGTAATACCGGTTATGTGCAGCCATTTGGCGCCCTCAAAAACCTCCTGCCAGTCGAAGTCACCCGGCTGCGCCTTGCAAATAGATGAGCCAGCTCGGTCGTAAACAACTTTCGAAGGTCGTTGATTGGCACCAGCCTCCAGGTAGTATATGCCGACTCGTTCTCCCGAGCGTTTTATATGGGTCGTTTCAACGCCAAATCGCTGCAGCTCGCGTACGGCCGATTCACCAACATCGTTTCTCGGCAGTGCACTGATGAAACCGGCGCTGAGGCCATAATTTGCCAGCGCAACCGCGACATTGGCCTCACCACCGCCAAACGTTGCCTCGAATGACGGAGACTGGAAGAAACGCTCGTGGCCCTGTGTCTTCAGACGCAACATGATCTCGCCAAAACTCAAGAAATCGGCCATGGACTATCCCCTTACTTCTTTTATTATGGCGACGGCTTCCGCCGCCAGTTCGGTGATTCGATCGTAGTCGCCGTTCTCGATCACGTCTGCTGGTGTCAACCAACTGCCACCGCAGGCCAATACTGCCGGCATCTGCAAATAGTCTCTTAGATTAGCTGTCGAGACGCCGCCGGTCGGCATGAAGACGACGTCGCGAAATACCGAAGCAAGTGCCTTGATCATCGCAGGACCACCTGCCTGTCCGGCCGGGAAGAACTTGAGAATTTGCAGGCCCAGATTCCAGGCCTGTTGCGCCTCGGTCGCCGTCGCGATTCCGGGAATCACTGGCACAGACAAATCGTTCGCCGCACCCACAACGTCATGGTGTAATCCGGGCGAGACAATGAACCTGGCTCCCGCTTTTACAATAGCATGTACCTGCTCCCCACTCAGCACCGTTCCCGCACCGATGATCGCCTCCGGTACAGCGGATCGAATTGCTGCGATCGCATCGGCCGCGGCCGCGGTTCGCATGGTCACTTCGATAATCGGCAGTCCTCCTGCGACCAGTGCGCTGGCAACTGGTACTGCTTTGGACGCGTCCTCAATGACGACGACAGGTACGACCGGTATCTGTTCGAGCAAGGTTCGCATCAGCGCATCAGGAGAAGTACATCCCGCCATTAATATCGATATTGGCACCCGTGATGTACGCGGATTTATCGGAGGCAAGATAGGTGACCGTATCTGCGCAATCATCCGGATGCCCCTGACGTCGCAAAGGCACGCTGGCTTCGACATTGCGCCGCACGGCGTCAGGCGTGAATGTATCGTGAAAGTTCGTGTCGATCATGCCTGGGCAAAGGGCGTTTACGCGAATGCCCTGTGGTCCAAGTTCCTTCGCCATACTGCGCGTAAATGTGATCACTGCACCCTTCGCAATCGAATAGGCAGATGCCCCGCCGCCGCCGCCATCACGCCCGGCCAATGACGCCAGATTCACAATGGCGCTACCGTGCGGCATGCTGGGAACAACTGCCTGAGTCGTCAGAAACGTTGAGTTCATATTCAGCGCCATGACCTGGTTAAGAAATTCTTCGTCCATTTCCGCAAGTGTCTTGCGTGCCACCAGGCCGCCAACATTATTCACCAGTATGTGAATATCCCTACCGAAGGCTTTCTGTGTCTCCGCAACGAGATTGTCGACGTCCGCTTTCTTTGTCATGTCGCCCTTTACCAGGATCGCGCTTCCACCTGCTTTTTCGATACTCGCCGCGGTCTCATCGCCCGCCGCCTTGTTGTTGCAGTAATTTACTGCAACCCTGGCCCCTTGTTCCGCCAGCTTGATCGAACAAGAACGTCCTATGTCGCGGGTACCACCTGTGACGATCGCGACTTTTCCTTCAAGAGTTTTCATTACATTTTCCTTTATTAGTCGCGTAGAGCAGAGTTAGCCGAGCGGGGGCTAAGGGGTTGAATTTTTCCACAAAGAATCCAGACCGAGAGAACCGACATAATCGCCAGCGCGGCCCCGACAGCAAACGCGGGAGCGTAACTGTTCACAGTGATTACAGGAATCAGAAAATTTAGCCCAACGACCGCAAGCTTGGCTGCTGTTCCCGCAAAACCCGCGAGCGAGCCAACGGACTCTCCGCTATAAAAATCACTCGGTAGTGTCTGGATATTGCCAACAGCAGTTTGAAAGCCAAAGAGAATAGCGGCCATCAGCAATACAGCGATCATTGGTGTCGACGCTTTCATAGTCATCAAAAGCGAGACCAGCATGATGAGGCCACCTAAGCCGATGACGAATTTTCGCACCTTGTTGACCGTCCAACCGGCGCTGATTCGATTCTGCGCCAAAAGACCACCAAACCAGGCGCCGATCATTGCCCCCACGTAAGGTACCCAGGCATAAAGACCGATTTCTTTGACGCCGAACCCATATGTTTCGGATAGGTACAAGGGCAACCAGCCGACGAACAGCCACCAGATGGGATCGAGGAAGAAGGAGGCCATTATTACGCCCCAGCTTTCCTTGCGGGATAAGATCTCGGCAGCGCCTGGTGCGTAAGTTGCGACCGCATTCGTTTCAGTGTTTCTCTGTCCGGTCAGTATGTACTCGCGCTCAGCCTCTGACACCCAGGGGTGTTTGTCCGGGCCCGATTTGTAAACGATGAGCCATGGAATAAGCCAGAGAAACCCTAGCGCACCGACTGCGATAAACGTCGCTTGCCAGCTCTCGAGATAGACGAACAAATACGCGATTATCGGAGCCGAGATGATTCCACCGATGGCCGCGCCGGAATTGAAAATGCCCTGCGCCAATGCCCGCTCTTTGATTGGAAACCATTCCGCATTCGCCTTCGTCGCGCCGGGCCAGTTGCCTGCTTCGGAAACGCCGAGAAAACCACGAAAAATTGCGAAGCTGGTCAGGCTTCCGGCAGCAGCGTGCAGCATGGTTGCCGCGGACCAAACGGTAATGGACAGGATGAAACCAAGCCGCGTACCGATCCAGTCGAAAATCTTGCCGAATAGCGTCTGACCGAAAGCATAGGCGAAGGTAAAAACATTGAGGATGATTGCGTAGTCAGTCTTCGACAACCCGAGGTCTTGCGAAATCTCCGGCCAGAGAAAACCCAGCGCACCGCGATCAATGTAGTTGATGACGGTGGCAATCGCGACCAGGCTGACCACAAGCCACCGGAAACCACTTCTTTTCATTATTCGTCCTCCTCCAGAAAGTCCTCGCGGATTGGACTGAATACATCGATCAAAACACCCGGCTTGAGGCAGACGACACCATGATCGAGGCCGGGTTGCGCGTAAAAGCTGTCACCTGGGCCCAGTTGCCTGGTTTCGCCGTCCACAAACACTTCAAACTCACCACTTTCGACGTACGCGACCTGTGAGTGGGTGTGCGAATGCACAGCTCCGACGGCTCCCTCTCTGAACTCGACACGTACCATCATTATGGATGCATCAAAGCCTAATATCTGACGGACAATACCACCGCCCATATCCTCCTTAAGGACGCTGTCCGCCAGAAGAAAGGCCTCACTCGCGAGCATCACTTCGCCGCTCCGATTCGATTGGTAAGTGTCACTCAGAACTTCGCTTTAACGCCGACGAACATACGTGGGCCGTACTCAAGCGTTTGGACAACTTCGCCCTCTATCCCGCGGAAATCAACCCGTGGCTCACTCAGCAAGTTGATACCTTCAAATGACAGTTTGAAATGGTCGTTAATATCGTAGCTCACGCGGAGATCAAGCGTATCGTAGTCATCCACATACCGAATACGCGCGCCGGTATCACGACCGTAACCCTGGAAGTACCCGGAACGAGTCTTGTAGATCGCCTGCGCGTTGAAGCGGTCATTCTGCCAGTAAAGCTGCGTAGCGCTGGTATGACGTGATAGCCCCCATAACCCGGCCGGTTCCAAGAGCCCCAAGAGCTGACTTGGATTACCGTCAGCATCAAAAGAAATACCGTCACCGCCGTGACCATCTTCAAATTCGAAATCAGAATCCGCATAGTTATAGCTAAACTTCGCACCGAAGCCGCTCAAGAACCCGGGCAGATAACC
Source organism: Woeseiaceae bacterium (assembly GCA_021773035.1). Classification (GTDB taxonomy): domain Bacteria; phylum Pseudomonadota; class Gammaproteobacteria; order Steroidobacterales; family Woeseiaceae; genus UBA1847. The sequence goes on along the minus strand of JAJFKU010000013.1, from coordinate 64,462 downwards.
GAAGGAATGCGTAGCAGTGAGTTCAAGACCAGTGAGCTCACTTTTGTCGCCGGAAACCTGCGTGGTTCTTACAAAGCCGCTGACTGCATTTCCATCGATCAGGAAGTCTTCTGCTTGGAAGGCGTTCTCAAATCCACCTTGAAACTCCTTCCAGTAAACGCCGGCTGCCAGCAAGGTATCGTCATTGGCATACCATTCCACACCCAGGTCTATGTTCCAGGACGGTAAAGGTTCCAGTTTCGGGTTACCGCTCGCGGTAATACCTTCCACGGCCTCTTCCAGGCTGTCGAAACCCGTACCTGGGGTTGTGTCACCGTCCGAATCACTTATGTTTCGCGCATTGCTGAAAGAGTGAGGATCGGGGCGAGATATCCCTCTAAATGCACCGGCTCGCAATACCCAGTCGTCGTTTAAATCCATAACCATGGTGAAACTTGGCAGAACTTCTGTGTAACTATTGGTTTGTGTAACTCTCTCGAATGGGCTGCCGCCGGGTGCTTCCAGGATAAAAAACTCGGCAGTATTGTCATTAGGGTCAACACCTTCGATTACAGATAGCTCGTTTCTGAACCCAACCGACGCAACCTCTGTATCAACGACACGAACACCGAAATTACCTCGAACAGACTTGCCAAAAAGCTCCGATTCGTAATTGGCCTGCACGTAGAAAGCAAGCGTGTCTTCCGTTAAGTCGATGCTGCCGGTGCCGAGACCGTTTTGAAAACCAACTGCAGACCGGCCACCGTAGTTAGCGAGCAGTTCATCGAGCAAACAGCCATGATCGAATGTTCCCCATCCGCTGCCGGTGCCGGTGCCAGTACCGCCTGCGACCGTCACCAGATTATTCCCGCCCAACGATTCCGAGAGGAAACCAGACTCCGGGAAACTGGACTGACCGCAATTGTTGGCGGCATTGAAGACGACAGCGCGAGCTTCGGCCGTATCAGAGGTGCCGCCGGGAACGCCGTCAAAATCCTCGTCCTCAAACAGACTAAGGCCGTCGTCGTTGCGGCTACCACCAAAGGTACGATATTCAAGCGTGGAAGAACGTACGCCAGCCTGAAGATTGTTGATAAAACCCAGGCGGTCGGTATCCCAGGAAAGATCCAGTCGGTAGGCATCGATGGTATTTTCCCGGATCTGCTGCCTGGCGCGAATTCGCGCACGATCGCGAGCGGTAAAATAGCGGGGATCAGTAATATCGAAACCCAGGAGCGACGCAGAATCACATGGATCGCTGCCGTCCGTGCATAGAATCGTTGGCAACGCGAGTCCATCCGTGCCGGCCGCATTCACATCGAAATTCACCAGGAATTCTTCTCTGCTTCCAGTGTCGTCAGGATCCGTGATTAGTACCTCGTTCGCAGCCATTCGAACCTCAACATCAGTCTCAGTACGCTTGGTGTCGGCATAGGCCGCATCGAACGAAATGCGCAGGTCATCATTGACCTGAAACGCAACGTTAAAGCCCAGGCCTTCATAGTCCTCAAAACGTGTGAAGTCCGTTGTATTGGATCGGATATCCGTATCGGTGGTGAGGCTTTGTAGAAGCCCTGTACTCGGGTTGGAAACGACATCAGTCAGGTTATTCTGGGTTGAGCCGAACTGAAGGTCCTGGCGCAGTTCCTTTTGATCCCGCTCAGACTGCTGGAAATCCAGCATGATATCCAGGCGATCGTTCGGCTGCCATTGGATCGCTCCGAATATCGCCTGACGCTCGTCATCCGTTGAGTTCCGGCGAAACGTACGATCGCGAGGGATGTAGGCAAATGGAATATCTGCAGGGCTGTTGTAACCTGGCTCTGAATCGATAAGGTCTTGAAGCTCGTTATTGCTTAGGTCGTCGCGGCCGCTGTTTTCATCACATCGACCGGACGTATCGAACGGCTGCGCCGTCGAATCAAATGACGTTAACTCGCAAGCCTCAAACCGCCCGCCTCCCGTGGTATGAGTCGCTTCGGCCTCAGGATTTGAATCGTCGCGAAATTGCGCACCGATCGATATGCCAATCGTCCCCGCACCCTCAGTTTCCCAGGAATTGATATAACTGGCGGTGGCGCGGTAGCCATTATCATCCACGTCATTGATGTCGCTGTCGTCGGGATGCGCTGAGCCTTTAAGGCTGAATTGGACGTTTTGCCTGCCGTATTCGATCGGTCGTTTGGTTTCAAGCTGAATCTGACCACTGACAGCGCCTTCAATGTAGCTCGCAGACTGTGTTTTATGAATGGAAACGGCATTGAACATTTCAGAAGGGAAAATACTGAAGTTAACAGCGCGGTTGCCGCTGCCGTTAGTTGACTCACGACCATTGACGACTGTCGAACCCAGGTACGGCCCTAAACCCCGAACGGCAACCTCCGTGGCGCCTCCGTTTTCGCGATGAGTCGCTGCGCCTGTAATGGTCTCCAGTGCTTCACCGATAGACAAGGCTGGCAATTCGCCGATCTCGTCGGCATTCAGCCCGTCGACGATCTCGATTGAATTCCGTTTGAGGTTGATCGAGTCCTGGATCGTGCGCCGCGTTCCGGTGACGACAACCTCTTCGAGGGGCGCCGCAGCGTCGGCCGACTGTGCGATGGCGACCGGCGCATGCAATAGTGCCGGAATGCAAACCAGCAAGAACGTGAATGAGCGGAAAGACTTAAAAACATTACAGGTACGCATTTGGGACCCCCCGGATGCTTGCGTCAATGATATTGGTAGGACCAATATTGAATACTTTCTCGATTCTTCCCCAACCGCGTTTCTGGCGACTGGGACCTCGCTTCTAGGCTGCACAGTGCCATTGCCCGGAAATGGTGTCAACCAATTATCAGAAATTGACCATACCAACTGCGCGGACCAACTGGAAAAAGTGCTGCTTTCCAATAACTAGGCCGCATGATCAGCTGCGCGCCTCGAAATGTCTGGAAAATAGCCTTTCAGGCCTGGAACTTGCTCAAGACTTAGGCAGAATGTTCGCTGGGTGACCGAAAAATCAAAGAAAATTGGTGATAGTTGCTCTGTTAATTGGTATACATGTGCAGCACTATCGCCAACCGACTTGGCCACGAGGAAATCGCAGCATGACCGAAGAACGTTTGTATCGCTCCATCGCGAGCAAAATTGAAGCGCTCATCGATAGTGGCAGCTACCCGACCGGCAGCCGCTTGCCGGCAGAAAGGGAGCTGGCAGAAAAATTTGGCGTCAGCCGCGTTGCAGTTCGCGAGGCAGAAATTGCGTTGCAGGCCGTTGGCCGAATCGAAATCAAGACCGGATCCGGTGCTTATGTCCTCGATGCACCGAGTAGTCTCGGGGACGAGCTCCCGGATGTCAGCGCGTTTGAGCTCACCGAGGCGCGTGCTTTGTTCGAAGGCGAAGCAGCCGCTTTGGCCGCGGCCCAGATTGACGATGCAACGCTGGCAGAGCTTGACCGTTGCATTGAAATCATGGCGACTACCAGTCCGCACGATGAGGCGGGACAGCTCGCTGACAGGGATTTTCACCGGACCGTTGCCGCAGCGTCCGGAAACGCTGCCATTACACACGTGATCGAGACTATGTGGAAATTACGGGAAGAACTTGAACCCGTGAAAGCCGTGTACGATTCCGTTTGTTCCGAAGATTTTGGCGCAAGAGCCCAGGAACACACCGAGATTCTCGATGCACTTCGAGCCCATGATCCCGCCGCCGCACGCATAGCGATGCGGCACCATTTTACGCGCTTGCTTGAATCGATGCTGGACGTAACGGAAGAACGCGCCCTGGAAGAACTGCGAAAGCAAACTTCCAAGAGCCGGCAACGCTATCTGAAGAGCGCCACGCTCTAAAGTAGTAATAGACCCCACACTTCGTGACGACCGCCAGGCTCCCCGCCTGAATATCCCCTGTGGCGTTCGTGCTCAAGACCTGAATACCAATTGGTACTACCAATTAACACACATTGGAATATGAAACAGGTTGACACGAATGTAATAATTGGTTTTTATGTGCGAGGCAGAGAACAATCGTTGTCGAACTCGACATTATCAGGGGGCACCACCAGTGAATTACAAACGCAGCTTTGCGGCACTAATGCTGACCGCATCCACACTCGCCATTACGCCCGCAGCTTTGGCGCAGGACGAACCACTTGAAGAGGTTGTTGTAAAAGGCATCCGCGGATCGCTCGCAAATGCTGTTGACCAGAAGCGAAATTCGGACAACCTGGTCGAGGTCATTATTGCGGAGGATATAGGTAAGCTGCCTGATCAGAACCTCGCCGAGGTTCTTGAGAATGTGACAGGTATCCAGATTACTCGTACGGCGGGTGTCGGTACCGGCGTTCAAATCCGTGGTACCAATGCAAACCGTACCGAAATCAATGGTGTCTCTACCGTGGGTTCGGGGTCAGGACGTAGCGGCATCAATTTTGAAGATGTTTCTGCGGGCATTATCGCCGCTGTCGAAGTGACCAAAGCACCTGAAGCGAAAACGATCGAAGGGTCTGTAGGCGGAACGATCAACCTGAGAACGATACGTCCTCTCGAGTTGACAGAACAAATCGCGTCTATCCGACTCCAGGGTGAAGACAGCAGTCTTTCGACCGACAGTATGACACCCAGGCTTTCGGGTACCTGGGGCAACAATTGGTCGACCGATAGCGGAAACTTCGGAGTCGTTATCAGTGCAAGTTACGCTGAACAGGATGTTACCGCCTTCCGTCCCCGTACCGATCGCGATAATTTCGTTGGGTCAGCCAGCGGCGCTGCCAGCGCCCAGGCCTTCGATTTTCTGCCAATTCAGTTTTTCATTCAGGATTACGACAATTTCGAATACGAAACGACGAACGTTGCCGGTACGTTGGAGTTCGCACCGAGTGATGAGTTGAAGTTCTATTTTGATGTTGTCCTCAATGATCAGGAGCGCAGACAAGAGAGCTCACGGATACAGGCATCGGGCATCTCTGGCCTTAGGAATACCGCGGCTCCCACTGATTTTGAAACAGTCAATTTTGGATCGCTGGATGGGCCGAACGGTGTACAGAATCTCGGTAGCATCGAGGCGGCAGTTCGGGGCATCATTCCCCTTGATGGCGACGGTAGTGATGGCAACCTGCGTTTTTCAGGCGATACCAACTCCCGCCTGACCGACAGCAAGATATTCAGTTTGGGTACGGACTGGCAGATAAACGACCGGCTTTCAGCGCGCGTAGAGGTGTCAACGTCAGACTCCGATTCCAGTACTCCCAGCTTTAATACCACGCTTAACTTTATCAACCCGAACTCGCCCCTCGACGCGGCGGCTCTATTGGCCAACCATGCACAGAACGTTATCAACGGTAACGAGGATCTTTACGATTCGAACGAGAATGGCACGCCTTTTGAATACGATCTGACCGGCGGCTCGCTGACATTTGGCATCGCACAAGACGCAGCAAACGGGCCAACGACAGCGCAATTGCTTGATCCTGCGAATGTTGTGCTGCGTGATGTAAATTTCAACCAGGACATAGCCGAAAACAGCGAAACCGCATTTCGTGCCGATTTTACATACGATGTAGAGTGGTCAGCCGTTACGTCTGTTGATTTTGGTTATCGCTATAACGAGACGACGAGTTTCAGGGACCAAATCCGCACGTCGACGGGCTTGAGAGAGTTCGCCGATAGCCCAACGGGTGATCTGTTTGCGAGCGTCCTCACCCAAGGCCCCACCAACTTTAATGCGGCTGATGGCAGAGCGCTGTATGTTCGCGATTTTCTTGTAATTAACCAGGAACTGGTCGCTTCTGACCCAGACGGCGTGCTAGCCACACTGAATGCGGCCATTGCTGCAAACAATCTAATCACGGGGTCTACTCGTGGCCCGATCAGCTCGCCAACATCGAGTACCAGTGCGTTCTTTGATATTTCAGAAGAGACCCACGCCTTGTACGCGCAAGCGAACTTTGAGACCGGCATCTTCCGCGGTAATGTAGGTTTGCGCTATCTGGAAACCGACATTACTTCTGATGCCAATGCTGAACTTAATGGCGTGGTGTCACCGACATCGTCGACCAGCAGTTATGATTTCGTGTTGCCACGAATCAACCTGGTTGCGGACGTACACGAAGACGTCGTTGTGCGTCTGGGTTGGGGGAAGGATATTAGACGTCCGGATTTTGACGATCTGTCATCTGCTTTTACCTTCAGCACCAGCCCGAACCCCGCCGTTAACCTGGGTAATCCTGCTTTGGAGCCTGAAGAGGTTGACTCATTCGATCTCTCTGTTGAATGGTATTTTTCACCTGCGAGCGTATTGAGCGTGGGCTACTTTCATAAGACACGCACCGGCGTATTTGCTGATAATGATGAAAGTCCATTCGAAGATCCGGTCACTGGATTTCGTGACATTGTCGGCCCTGATTGTGAACAGGGCGGCATCTTCAACCCCATTGCGGACATAAATGTTTTCGGTCCCGATGTTGGTGTAGGAGTATGTGTTCCCTCATCGCAGAAAATCAACGGCGCCGGAGAAACGACGCAAAAAGGGTTTGAAATCGCCTTCCAGTACGATCTTGCAGGTTTCGAAGATACACTCGGTTGGGCATCCGGGTTTGGTTTCCTCGCCAACTACACCAAGCAAGACTTCAGTGGTAGCGATGAATTCTGGAGTGCTACCAGTCGTGCTGCTACTGTTTTCGCATCAAACGGTGCCACAGATGTTGGTTTACGCCAGGGAAACATCGATCAGTCTGACGATGCCTACAACATCACCCTGTACTACGAAAAACACGGTATTTCGGCCAGGACGCGTTATACATGGCGTGAAGCATACCGTTCAACGGATTTCGGCAGCACTTCCAGTCGTCCCTGGGGTTTCCCCGTTGTTCAGGATGACAGAGGACAGCTCAACGCCAGCGTACAATATGCTGTGAACGATAATTTGAGCGTTGGAATTGAAGCCGTCAATATCACTGAGTCTGACGTAGATCAGTATTGTGTGAATCAAGGCGCTCTGCTGTGTTTCCAGGGCCTCACAGATCGTCGGGTTACCATTGGTGCCAGCTATCGCTTCTAGAAGTGTGTCATCGACGATGTCACCATAGTTCGCAGAAAAACCTCGGCATTTTGCTGGGGCTTTTTTATTCGTGCGATAAATCCTGTGACACGAAAAACTTATGGATCTCATCCAGGCTGGCGAATACTTCGTTCGCTGCGGCCACAGATTTGTCATCCGCCGCCGCGCTCAGAGCAAGAACTGTCATGTTGGCCGCAATTGCGGCGCTGACGCCGACAAAACTGTCTTCAATAACGATACAGTCTCTTGGTGCAACTTCGAAATGTCTCGCCGCAGACAGAAAGAGACCCGGATCAGGCTTCCACGAATTAAATTCGTACGCGCTGAATATCTTGCCAGCGAAGTGCGGGTACAAATCTGTGGTTTGCAGGTTTTCCTCGATCTTTCTTCTTGGACCGCTGGAAGCAACACAAAACGGGACTCGCAGCGACTCGACAAGCCGCAGCGCCCCGTCGACAGGCCGAAGCTGTGCCTGAAATACGGATGACATGCGCTGCCTGAGATCGGTTTCAAAAGATTCGGGTAGCGCTATTCCAGTCTCGAACTCCAGAATTTCGAGACATTGCGCAAGTTTCATTCCGCGAAAACGACCTTCTGATTCGTCGCCGGAAATCTGATGCCCATAGATGGTCAACATCTCTGCAAGAACGTTGTTGCCTAGCTTTTCGCTATCGACCAACACTCCGTCACAATCAAATATTACTAACTTGAAAGCCAAATCGTGTCGAATCCTTCATGGTGAGTGAGAAGCTGCAGCCTAATCGATTCAGGATGCGATGATTTGCCAGACACCGCGGATGCCCATCGACGACGTGACGAGGGAAAACAACAGGATCGCAGTGAGCACGACGTTGCTTGTCGTCGTGTTTCGATGCTCTCCCATAATATCCCTGCGATTGCCAAGGTAAAAAATACAGGCAACCGTCACCGGCAATATGACCGCGTTAAAGGCCTGGGAGATTATCATTACAAAAATGGGACGTGCCTCGAAGATCGGGACCACCAAGCCCAGCAATGAGATTATGAGGACCATCACGCGATACCGCGGCAAGGTCATCTTCCGCTCTGATCCGCTGTAGTCACACAAGAGCCAGGGCAGCATCAGGACATTGGGGAATTGCGACGAAACACCGGCGGCGACAATGCCCATAGCGAATATCGCCGTGGCAAACGAGCCGGCCAGCGGCTCCAGCAAACCGATCATTTGCGACGCTCTCTCGAGTCCCAGACCCTCCACGTACAAAGTACCGGCCGCAGCCGCCATGATCGATCCGCTGATGACAAACATCATCGCAACAGCGACGATTGCATCATTACGCTGCTTCGTGATATCGGCGATCGTCCAGCCTGCTTCTTTCACCAACGTGGTTCGTATGATGAACAGTCCCGAAAAGACCGTGGTTCCCACCATCGACGCAATGACCAGGAACGGGCCCTTGCCCTGATTCAGTGGTACTTTCGGCAGGGATGGCACCAGGCCCTTCAAGATATCGATGGGCGGCGGCATCAGGATGAAAAAGTTGAGAACAAAGCAGGCCGCCATGATAGCGACGATGACCGCCAGGCTGCGCTCGAAAAACTGCGTATTGCCGTTCCAGAAGATGAAGTAAACCAGCGCGACAAAGAATGCAGCAAACCAGACAGGGCCGATTCCGCCATCAACAACGGTTTTCGACCATTCCGAACTTATCTCGGCGACGATACCCATCACACCCATGACGCTGCCACTTACCCCGGCGGTCAGGGCGACGATGAAAAAAATGCCGACCAGAGGATGGATGTGTCGGCGGAAGGCCTGCAAGGCTGTTTCCCCGGTAACCAGCGTAAACCGACCATAGACGTTGATCATGAAGTAAGTTGCCAGGCAAGACGCCACGATAGTCCACAGAAGGGACATACCGTAGGTTGCCCCTGCCTTGGCCATGGCAGTAACGCTTCCGGTCCCGATATTGAATCCGAGCAGGAAAATCCCGGGAAGAAACAGTGCCAGTGTCTTGGATAATCCGGTGCGCATAGCGCATCAAGATACCAGACTTGGCAAGCTGACGTGAACGCCCTGCCCGACGGCGAACGGAAGATACATAGGGTTCACAATCAAGTTCACCTCAAAAATCGTCTGGTGCAAATCGACATACTTTGTATATACAGGACTTTGCTTTTGAAGCCGAATAGCGATATGCTCTGCGCACTGTTCAAAGACTGATCGCCACTAGTGCCAAAGACACGTCAGTCCTTAACGGCGAAACCGCCGCGGAGAAGCAGGTGCTACAAAAGTGTTGGCGATCAGCCTCATTTACGATCTTGTTGTTTACTGTGTCGACAGTCTCAGCGCATACGGTGCAGACTTGCACGCAACAGTTCGAAATGGAAATACGAAGCCGGATGAAGGCAGCGCTCATTCCGGGCGTGTCAGTTGCAATTGTCGATCGCGGCGAAGCAGTGTTTTCAGGTAGCTATGGATTTGCCGACATTGCGGCTGGTCGGCGAGTCTATCAAGACACAATTTTCCATATCGCGTCACTATCAAAAATCGTCACAGCAACCGTATTGATCAAGGTCCTGGACAACAGAAATATCGACCTCGACGACGCGATTGCGCCATACCTTGACTTCCCTGTGGTGAATTCGCGGTACCCCGACACGCCCGTTACCTTCCGGCACCTTCTAATGCACACGTCCGGTATATCCGATGCCAATTATTCAGAAGAGTACTTCGTCACGGGTGACCCGACGACGTCCCTGCGTGACTTTCTAGTCGAGTATTTTCAACAAAGTACAGACGAAGATATGAGTCTTCCACCGTTTCTGGATTCGCCGCCTGGAAACACCTGGGACTACAGCAATGTTGCCTACGGGCTGGCGGGATATCTCATCGGGCGCATCGCCAATGCTCCCCCGGAAACGATCATTCAAACAGTCCTGTTCAATAAAATTCCGATGCCCAGTGCCAGTTGGACGCTGGACAACCTCAATAAGAACTGGCTGGCAACGCCCTACGCGAAGGAAGGTACTCGTGCGACGGCCATACCGAATGTCGGCTACCCTGATTGGCCGGGCGGCCTGCTCAGAACGTCGATGCGCGACTATGCGGCGCTGATATCGGTCTTTACCGACAAAGCTACCCGACTTCGATCCGGCCTATTGAAGGATGAAACGATCCTGGAGATGCTATCCACGCAGGAGTATGCGGATATCAACGGTAAGCCTCATCATCAAGCGCTGACGTTCTACGATCTATCAGAGTACGGCCTGCCCCGGATTGGTCATACCGGCGGCGATCCGGGCAGTTCGACGATGATCGCGTTCAGCGACGAAAAATCACGTGCGGTAATTGTGTTCGCGAATACGAGTTCATCGCCTGCGAGTATGGAATTCAGAGTCTGGGTCGCTGGTGAACTGCTTGAGTTGTCGTGCTTCTAGTCGTGGTTCACAGCCTGTATCTAAACTAAGCACAGGACTTCCCTTCCGCCGTTATGCACGGCCGGCAACATGGACGGCCCATCAAACAAAGGTGAGACAGTGATTCGAACAAACAGCCTCACAATCAAACTCAGATCATCCCCGGGATAACAATGCGACTGAATGCACACATCGAAGTTTGGCCACTCAAAGAACCGTTCAGAATCGCCAACATGGCATGGAGCGAAAAAGACTCCGCTGTGGTGGAAGTCTCCGATGGTCGATACACGGGCCGTGGAGAAGCACAGGGTATCTTTTATCGCGACGAAACCGCCAGAAGTATGCTCACACAGATCGAACAGGCCGGCGATTCGATTGAGCAGGACATTTCTCGCGACGAACTTCTGCACGTTATGCCATCAGGCGGCGCCCGCAATGCCGTCGACTGTGCATTGTGGGACCTCGAATGCAAGCAGTCCGGGAAAAGTATCTGGGAACTGACCGGAATTGAGCCCTCGAGAGTCACGTCGGTTTTTACTATCAGTATCGAAGAATCGGCTGCCGCCATGGCAGAGTGCGCCCGTGGCGCAGCGAAATTTCCGATTCTCAAAATTAAGCTCGATCAGAATGAACCGTACCAGCGGTTGGCGGCGATTCGTGCAGCTCGCCCCGATGCGGAACTCGTTGTCGACGCTAATCAAAGCTGGACACCCGATTTGCTGGAATCGCTGCTACCGCAGCTCGTACCATTAGGACTGTCTATGATCGAGCAGCCGCTTCCACGAGGGCATGATGAGGCGCTGGAGCTCATCAATTCTCCAATCCGGATCGCCGCCGATGAGTCCTGCCTGGATACAACCGAACTGGATCAGGCAGCAAGGCGTTATTCGATGATCAATATCAAGCTCGACAAGACCGGTGGACTAACGGAAGCGCTGCGGCTTGCGGAACAGGCCAGGAAGCGCGGTCTACAGCTTATGGTTGGCAATATGACTGGAACCTCACTGTCCATGGCCCCATCTTTTGTTATTGCACAGCTCTGTGATCTTGTGGATATAGACGGTCCTCTATTCTTGCGTCATGACCGACCCTTCGGTCTGCAATATGACAACGGCTGCGTCGCGCATATCGACCGGCGTCTATGGGGCTAGCTGCGTACCAACGCAGGTCTTGACGACAGCGAGTTCCCAGCCTGCTCCGGCAATCCGGCGCGGTGTTCAACAGTATTGCTCGTGCCTCGCCTATACTTCGTAGTTGGCGCCCAATAAGCTAATTCTATACAATCATCGGCCACTCTATTCCGGCTATAGCCACGATGCTCTATATATACCGCTATATACCTGCCTCTCGAACTGGCACCGATGCGTAAAGCAGGCACCGGGGCACGCGACTTCCCATACGGACCCTTGTACAGCAAGATTAAGCTGACAGTCATGTCTCGTATTGCCGATGGCGAGTATCCGATCGGTCACCGTTTGCCATCGGAGCTGGAGCTTGTCGATGCATTTGGCGTTTCCCGCATGACCGTCAATCGCGCACTTCGCGAGCTTACTCAGGAGGGGGTGCTGGTTCGAACACCGGGTGTCGGAACTTTCGTCGCCGAGCGCCAGCCGCAGTCTCCGCTTGTTGAACTCAGCGATATTGCCGACGAGATCAATGATCGCGGGCACGAACATAGCAGCCGTATCATATTGCTGAGCTCCGAAAAATGCACGATGCCGGTAGCACAGGCCTTAGGACTTGATCGACACAGAAAGGTGTTTCACTCCACTGTTGTTCACAGTGAGAACGACATACCGGTCGTGCTCGAAGATCGATTTGTACTACCGAGTTTCGCGCCGAACTACCTGAAACAGGATTTCGAATCGATTACACCGTATGTCTATCTGCTTTCGTGCGGCCCGGTAAGTGAGCTTGAGCACACGCTGAACGCCATGACTCCGACGGCTACCGTGGCAAAGCGCTTGCGGATCGACCGGACCGACCCCTGTCTGCACCTGATACGGCGAACCTGGAGCGGGAAAAACGTGGTGACCTACAACCACTTTTATTACCCAGGCAGCCGCTATCGTTTATCGAGCCGTTACAAACTTAGCAAGTATCAGGTTGATCTCGACGGCTAGAGCGAACTTCACACCCGGCTCCGAACCCTCAGAGATCGTACTTCAGTCTACGTCTGCATGTACGCAGACTGCAGACCGAAGTATCGACATTGGCCGAAGTTGGCGGCGAGTTTCAGCCGACTCTGCCAAGCCATGCCTGACCAGCCGCACCATGTATTCACATATCATGTCTCACTATTGGAAACTAACTTTGGCGGATATTGAGAAGTTCGCCGGACGACCGACTGTGTTACCGAAAAACAGCGTATCGTAGTTATTCACAAAGTAATGCTCGTCAAACAGATTGTGAACGTTGAGTTGAATTTGCCAGTTCTCAAGCTGATAGTTCGCAGCTAAATCAACTATTGTGTAACTTGGGAGTTCCCTCGTAGTTCCGGTGCTGTCGGTTCGTACGGAATCGACATACCTCACTCCCGCTCCCAGTGACAGACTATCGTTGACCACATAGTCTGCGAAAACGCTTGCGGAAAGCTCGGGCAGAAACGGTATTACCTCACCAACCAATTCCGGAGATCCCTGGTTCTTCGAAACAACAGGATCCAGGTACGCGACGCCTCCAGTGAGTTGTAAGCGGCTGGTTGCCGAGCCGATAACTTCAAACTCTGCGCCACGGTGTCTGACCTCCCCAACCGCGCGAAACCGGTCGGTGCCGTCGATATTCTGATCAAACTCCGCGCGATTCACCTGGTCCAGCTGAAAAACAGAGCCGGTGACAAGTAGTTGACTATTGTCCGGTACAAACTTCAGGCCCAACTCGTACTGTTCACCACTCAATGGTGGCAGCAAGTTCCCGTCTACATCACGGCTAAACTGTGGCTCAAAGGACTCGCTGTAAGAAACATACGCGGTGTATCCCGACATAAACTCGTACGTAATAGCGCTACGCAAACTGGTCTCACCCGAAAAATCAAAGTCTGTTTGACCGGCAAACAAAGAAGAGGTCGTTGCTTCCAGTTCCGAACGCGAAATGCCGACTAGCAAAGCCAGCGGTTCGGACACCTGCAAATAGCCTTGTACCGAATACACCAGGTAGTCAAGTTTTGTCCCGCCTGAAAAGCCCGGCGTATCCGGGTAAACAGCAGAGTCAATCAACGCAGTAATCGACTCAGCGCTGTCGAATATGTTGGCCGTAGATCCACCGCCAAACATCGCCCCGCTTCCCGCGAACCGGGACTCTTTACTTTGATCAAGAATAGAAGCGGAAACAAAACTACCAGCTGTACCGAAAAGATTATCGAGATGAAGTACTGTGGAAACTCCGACGTTCACATCATCCGAAGTACTGACCCATAAACGACTCCCGGCCAAGGTAAAGTCACCATTGTCCTGCATACCAAACCCATACGGTGCTGATGTAGCCGGTGAGTCTTCCGAGCGTAGGTTCATCTTTAGCCCAAACTCCCAGTTTTCACTGAGCCGCCAGTCCAGGCTGGCATTTGCGAAGGTAGTTGATTTGTCGATGATTGCGTCTTTGGAACCGATGTAAAACGAACGGGGAACATCCGCGGGCGTACCATCTGAAAATACAGGTACGCCATCGAACGAGGTGTTTTCCTGACTATCGTAGCCAAGGCTTAAAAACCCGTTCAGATCGTCAGTGAAATCGGCATCCACCCGGACATAGGCCACTTTCTTGTCGTGATTTGCCACATCCTGGAAACTGTTTCCTTGTTCATAAGCAATCACACCAATCGCCGCGAAACGATCTGCGCTATCCAGCGATCCTGCCACCTGTGCCTCCACTCGATAGTAGTCCCAGCTACCGATCTCAAACTCTGCAGCCATGCCGGGGTTCGCCCGAGCGTTCTTTGTTACGAGATTAATGATTCCACCCGGACTTGCCGCACCGTAGACAACGGACGACGGGCCTTTGACAATTTCGAATCGGTCGACGACCGAGAAATCGGGATCGACCGCAGCGCCAAAACCCGTGGTTGACACAGTCAGTCCGTCAATTGACTTCCGGGACTGAAATCCGCGCAGCAGAACCCTCGAGCCCTGCCCTGCCGGGTTTCCGGCGTATGTCGCGCCGGTCGTGTACTGTGCAACGTCATCCATGCGCCGAAGATCGGCAGATTGGATGAAAGCCTGGGTTACCAGTGTGATCGACTGAGGAACTTTCTCGATGGGAATATCGAGATTGGTTGCACCGCTGGTGTCTTCGGCCAGAAACTGACGCTGTGCGCTTACGACAATTTCATCGAATTGATCTGCTACTTGCGATTCTTGAGCATCCAAACCACCACTAAATATGCTCGCGAATACCGCCAGCAATCCTGCCTTTTTCTTAGTCGTCATAGTATCCCCCTCTTTCACCAAGACCTGGCTTGGCGAAATGCTCAGTACAATATGATCGCTGAACGTGGGACTTAGCCCGGTGCCGGTGAGCAGAACGTCAATGCCCTCCTGCAACGTATACTCGCCGATGAGCGAGTTGGCCTCCTTGTTTTCGACAAGGCCATGCGGAACCATCAACGTCAAATCAGCCTGTTCAGCAAACTCCATGAGCGCAAGATCGGCGCGTTGCTTGGGGATGTTAAAACTGACCCTGGGATCAGCGGCAGAGAGTTCTTCAGTCCATCCTGCGGTTGCGATGCACATCAGGATGAAGCCAAAGGCTACTCGGTGTTTTCGATCACCAACAACACGGATAACCCGCGTTCGTCTTAACGACGACTCGTGAGTTTTTTTCCACCCGAACCCGGTGAAGTTTTGTTGAAGGTATGTAAACAGACTTGAAATGAAGTCGACGGTAGTGACTCCTTGGTTTCTGGCTATAGACTACTCAAGAGTATGCGGCCATCTTCGGATCGTTCATAAGCAATGTTGAAGTTCGTTCGTAGTGCAATTAGCAGTCCATCAACGTCTCCGGCTCGAAAACGGCCGGTCACTTCCCTGGTTTTCAAGTCCTGCTCCAGAAACACAAAGCGAACAGTCGTGTAGCGTTCAACTTCCGTCAGTGCGGCCTCCAGAGATTCACCGCGAAAGATCAAACGTCCCTCACGCCAGGAGAGCTTTACTTCGATATCCTCAGCTGACACCGCCATGGCGGTCTCAACTGCAGTACCCAGTACGATTTCTTCACCAGCCGCGATCGTATTGGCCGACGATTGCACGAGTATCGGCGGCGCATCGCTTGCCTGATCGCCGGATGCCTGTATTCCGACGACAACCTGACCTTCCGTCACCACCAACTCAATCTGCTGCTCATGGGTGATTTGCACACTGAACGCCGTCCCAACAGCTTGCAGTATTCGATTGTCGGCTATCACGCTCAAAGGACGGCTCACATCCTCGGCTACCTCGACATGGATTTCGCCTCGCTCCAGGCTAAGCACGCGCGCACGATCTGAATACGAGACCAGCAGACGGCTGTTGGTATTCAATACGACGATAGTACCGTCAGACAGTGTGACCGTGGAGTGTCCACCGACAGTAGTTTCGTAGGTATCGGCGTGTAGCGCTACGAGAGTTGTTTCACCGGAACCCACAACGCTGCGCACCGAAGGCAACAACGTGGCAACCGCCATGACCACCGCTACTGTTGCAGCTGCAGTGACCCAGGCGAGCCGACGCTGCGATTTTGGTTCGGCACTGTGTTCAGGGAACAGTTTGGCCAGGCGGGACATCTCATCCATTTCGTCCCAGTTCCGCGTCATCGAAAGCACTACCTCCGCATTCTTCGGGTGCGCGTGCATCCATTCCTGCAGCAGCTCTTCTTCAGCGGTCGACAGTCCTCTGTCCATCCGGGCAATCCAGCTGCCTGCGGTGATCAGCCGTTGCTGATGGTCATCCATTTGCACCACGTTGTTCACGAACGTCCACCTCGGGAAGTACCTGCCTGACCCCTCGTGGCTGCTGCAGTGTGTAATTCCGGACTACGTTTTCGCCGTAGCTCAGTCAGCGTCGACTCACATCGGGTCATCCCGAGCGCGATGTAGTTTTCTACAACATTTTCGCTGATATTCATTTCTCGCGCGATTTCTCGCTGTGTACGCCCGTAGACTTTTTTGAGCACGAATGCCCGACGGCATTGCCTTGGCAATCGTCGCACCGCTTCGCAGAACTGGGCGAATTTCTCGTCCGAAGCGACGCACTCAAACGTCGCATCCTCTGACTGAACTTCACTGGTGAAATACAACTCATCGAGTAAATCGCTGCTCGACGTAAGGCGTGTCTCCGCCCGCTTTATGTGATCCAGAGCGAGATTCTGTGCCGTACGAAAAAGAAACGACCGGGGCTCCCTAATTACGTCCTTGTTCTTGACCTGACATACGCGGACGTAGGTTTCCTGGACAATGTCCTCAACCTCCTCCGGTGGCACGATGCGGCGCACGACGCCGGCAATACGAGTCCGTAGTGTAGTGAAAACCTCAAGTAGTCTCTCTGACTGCGACATAGCCACCGAAGAATTCGCCTCAACTCTACCCAGTACACAGTACGACGATTCAACGATGGTTTTCCACCCCCTGCGTATGCCGCTCTATATGCCTGTATCAGTGGGACCTATCACGATTTGAACTAGTTGGCATTATCGGAACCGCAAGGAAAATCAAGAAATTCATCGACTACCCAGTCCTGAAGGTCGGTAACTGCCTCAGTTCGACTCACGTTACTCACGACAATCACGGCTTTGGTATGACCTTCACTGAACGCGATCATTGCGGATGCACCCGGATCGCTTCCGCCGTGCCCCATACGTATTTTTCCTTTTTCAGGATAGCCGATCCAGAACAACCCCTGATGCTGTTCCTCACCTTCATTCGTCTTGTACAGTCTGGAGTTCAGCATTTCCTCGACCGTGCCCTCTTGAAGAATTCTCTCGCCACTTACCAGACCGCCGTCTGTGTATATCTTGAGAAACGAGGCCAAATCCTCAATCGATATTCTCAACAACCCCGCCGGCCAGTCTGGGTAGCCAACATGGCCCAGCGACTTGAGTTCTCCGTTCTCAAAGTCATAAGGCGTTGCGAGACGCGTCCTGTCAACGTCTTTCAGCATCCATCCGGCGCTCTCAATATTGAGTGGGCCGAATATCCTGAACTGGGTGAATATATTCAACGGATCACCGGATAATTCCTGCACGACATATCCTGCCAATGCCATGCCAACGTTACTGTAAGACCACTCCGAACCTGGCTCGTGCGAATAAAACGATCCCGATGGCGTGTACCACTCACCGCCCGGTTGCAAGTATTCAGCCAGGAATTCACGCAAAGGAAGTTCCGGGTCGCCCGGGGTAAAGAAAGTTTCGTCCGTTTCTCCGTAGTTGTCATCCGAAATACTGGATGTGTGCGTAAATATCTGTCGGAAGGTAATAGCGGAGCCGGGAAAATACGGGTTGCGTACCGGGAAACCCAGGAATTCTGAAATCGAGTCGTCAAGCTTGAAACGACCATCCTCGTGTAACATCATCAATGCGGTACCGAGCACGATCTTCGAGATCGACGCAATGTGAAATACTGTCCGGGCGGATACTCTGCGATCTGTATCGATATCCGCAAAGCCGTAGCCCCCTTGAAACACTGTACGATCCCGCTCTACGAGCGCAACTGCCAGGCCGGGGACACCGGCTGTCGACATTCTAGCCGACAATTCCGCTTCGAAACTTGCAACCCATTCGACATCAGATGTCCTTGTATCTGCAATAGCTGAGCACCCGGCTGTAAGCGCTAAAATTGTGGAAAATTGGACGGCCTTATTTATCATTTCTCGCTCCCGGACGTAATCGCGTCTTCGCCAGATACAGTACAGCAGCCTATTCACGGCCGTAGAATGTCAGTCGCGCCTGTTTTGAAAGCGCGATATCGGGCTCTGAGTTATACGCCAATACAGAGAGTATTCGTGTTTGACTCCCAACGACCGGCGTTACCCGGTGCAATGCCGTTCGCCCGCGAAACAAAACCAGAGCTCCGGCATCGAGGTTTACTGATGCTGGCTCTGCAGTTCCATCAATGAGCTCGCTGATCTTCGTAAAGTCGGCAGAACTCGTATCGCTTGGCCCGATACCACGACAGTATTCGAACTGTCCGCCACCCTCCGCTTTCTGAATCAGAAGCGTTGTTGCGAATGAGGAATTGTCGAAGTGCCACGCCAGTTCCTGACCTTCCTGTGCATAGTGGACATTAATAGATGACAGTTTATCGGCGTAAGGAAAAATCGCTGCTTCGCCGAGCACAGCACACAGAAAATTCCTGAAGTACTGATTGTCGTATAAGCTTCTTAGTGGGGAGCTGGTGGACACCTGATCGTCCGTGATACAGCCTTTGGATGACGCCAGCAGTTTATTAGCAGGATGCTCCGGTGGAAGCGCTGCATCCTGCTCCCTCTTCAGAAACACCGTGTGCGACTGACTGCAGTAGTAGGCTTTGTCTTTCTTCTCAAGTGCTTCCTGCAGTATCACACTCAAGGCGTTCGGCTGCAGAAAGTCCTGCAGCACGAGTATGCCATTCTGACTGAGTTCCTCCTTGCAGGTCCTGGCGAATGCCGGATCTGAGATCGGAAACGTCCCTGTATTAACGACGGCTTCAAGCTGCCTTGTTTCCTGGTCTCGAAACACGGGCACCTGCTCGTCATTTTCGCTGAACTGGCTCTTCCCTGTCATTGCCTTCACTTTCTCCTCTGTCCTGCCAGACTTTTCTCGATTCGCTAACAACGTAGGCATGTATCGCATGAACATCTTCAGGGGATAAGGTATCCGAGAATCCAGCCATCCCCAGTGGCTCGAGCATTCCATCCAATACGATTTCGTCAAATAGATCGTGTTTTTCGGGAGTCATCATCGCCAGGTCCGGTACGATCCCGGGGCCGGACCCGATACCATGACAACCACTACAACGCACCTCGTGAAACAGTGCCTCGCCATGTTCAATCGTTTCCCAGCTAGCCGGGACCTCGGGTGGCTCCGGTATCGGCTGGTTTCTATTTACGCGCGGCGGCAGCGGTACATCGCCGCCACCAAGCTTAAACGCCACAACCCGACCGGCGTTACCGTACCGATAGGCGGCCGATCCTTTCGAATATACCCAAGCCGCTGCCCCGCCCACACCGGCCATTACTGCAACATACTGCTGCCCATCGATCGAGTACGAGATCGGCGCCGCCATAATCCCGGTTCCAACGTTGATATGTGCCAGCGCGGCGCCCGAATCGGCGGAGTACACATGAAGAAAGCCGCTGGCATCCCCCTGAAAGACCAGGTTGCCGGCCGTGGACAAAACACCCCCGGATTGCTCGGGCTCCGCACTGGTCGCTATGCGCCATTTCTCTTCCTGTTTAAGTGGATCGTAGGCAACGAGGTAATCGAGGTTCAGAATCGGCATGCGTGCCTCCCCCCGCTGGCGGACATCGCTGTCGCTGCCTTCGCCTAAATCCGGCAGTATGGGATTGTTGTCATTCCAGGCGCCGGGCACGTAGCCCTTGGGCGCATAGCTGAATACCATCGGCCATTCTATTACCGGAATGTATACGAGCCCATTCTCCGGGTTAAACGACATTGGGCGCCAATTGTGTGCACCGGCCTGGCCGGGGTAAATAAGCTTCGGCTCTTCCGAATAGTCGGCCTGCGGCGTAAACACCGGGCGCCCGGTTTCCATGTCAATGTGAGACGCCCAGTTCACGTGGGCGTATTTCTCCGCGGACAGCAATTGGCCAGTCGCTCGATCCAGAACATAGAAGAAACCGTTCTTGGGTGCCTGCAACAAAACCTTGCGCGGTTCTCCGTCGATCTCAAGATCGGTGAGAACCATCTGCGACGTTGCCGTGTAGTCCCAACTCTCACCCGGCGTGGTCTGATAGTGCCAGACCAGTTTTCCCGTATCGGGATTGATCGCCAGAATAGAGGCCAGAAAAAGGTTGTCGCCACCTTCCGGACTGCGACTGTATACCGGGTGAGGCGACCCGTTGCCGGTGCCGACGTACAGAAGATTCAGCTCCGCGTCGTAGGCCATGGCATCCCATACTGTACCGCCACCGCCGATATCCCACGCGCTGTTCGGGTCCCAGGTTTTGGCAGCAAATTCCAACTCTGGATGCTCGTACGGCTTGTCCGGTGAGCCAGGCACAATATAGAAGCGCCAGGCGAGTTCGCCGGTCTCGACATCGTACGCCGTGATATAGCCGCGGACCCCCAGCTCGGCACCGGCGTTGCCGATAATGACCTTGTCTCCGGCGATCTTTGGAGCACCGGTACTGGTCTGATAGCGGCTCCTGTCGATCAGCGTATCGACTTCCCAAACCTCACTGCCGTCAACCGCATCGAGAGCAATCAGGCGACCGTCGAGGGATCCCACGTAAACCCGGCCCTGCCAGACCGCCACTCCGCGATTGACAATATCGCAGCAAGGGCGACGCGCCCAGGCACCGGGAACCTCCGGATCGTACCTCCATATCTGGTCACCCGTTGCGGCATCGATGGCATACACGACTCCCCATGTGCCGCTGGTGTACATCACACCGTCGACGACAATTGGCGACGCTTCCAGGCCGCGCCGGGTCTTCGTGTCGTATTCCCACGCGAATCCCAGCGAATCGATATTCGATTCGTTGATCTGACTCAGCGGTGAAAAATGATCTTCGGAAGGTCCTCGATTGGTAGCAAACCAGTTGTGAGGTTCACTGTCAGCGGTGGCGTAACGTTGCTCATCAACGGCTGCCGGGGGCGAGAGGGATTCCCGCGTGGCCGATCCGTTACGCTCGGAGCAAGCCGCAAGCAGCGCGATACTACAAAGGACTAGATACCGCATCAGACTGCCACAAACTTGGGCAACATTGCGCTGTAGCGAATTTGATTGTACCCGGAACTTTTCGATTTCTCGGCCAGCTCCAACGGCCGAATTCCCGGCTCGGGACCAACCAGTGTCGCGACCGCACCGTGCTCGACGGTTCTTTCCCTGCCCAGATTAACGACGCAGTGATTCGCAGTCCGCATAACTACCGGATAGCGGCGTTCACCGATAAGGACTTCACCGCCTACGTTTGATTTGAAATCATAGCCATCCGACCAGCCGCACATAATCGTTGCTGTCCACGTCGGTTCCCCGGCAACGAATTCCTGGGCATAGCCCGCAGCATCGCCCTTGCGCAGTTGTGACACACGAATAACTCTTGCACGCAGTCGATGCGCAACTCGCAGCTTGATCGCATCCTCAGCAGTCCGATCGGGATGTACGCCGTAGGTCATGATGCCGGGTCGAACCATATCCATCGCAGCTCCCGGATAGTGCATTAGCGCGTAGGACGCCGCCGCATGGACTTTGCCCATATCCACACCCCTCGCCCTGAGCGTCGTTACCAGTTGCTGCAAACGCGCGAGATGTTCGATACCCGCATTGTCGACCTCGGTCAGGTTGACGAAAGTCCCTTCAACGCGCAGCGCCTTGTTCCGGGCCATGGCGGCGATCCAGTCCTCGGCCCGGTAGTACGGCACGCCCAGTCGGCCCAGCCCAACGTCGAGGTATAGATGGACGCCAGCCGGGCGGCCGAGTTTTTTTGCAAGCGCGGCGAAGCGTTGCTCCGAACCCGGCCCGTAGGCCGCGAGCGAGACCCGTCGTTCGAGCAGCTCCAAAGCATCCGACTCCGCAACATCACTCATCAGAAGTACCGGTTTGCGGACGCCAGCCTCACGAATAGCGATTGCCTCGTCAGTTTTCGCGACAGCAAAACCCCAGACTACGGGTGAGCGTTCGAGGATAGATGCGACGACATCGGTCCCCAGCCCGTAGCCGTTGCACTTGAGTACGGCAAGAACCGGGTTTCCGTTAGCTTTTGCAGAAATCGCCTGAACGTTTTGGTGCAATGCCGCAGAATCGACTTCGAGCCAGGCATCGATTCTGTCCCCGACTTCTGCTACAGA
Organism: Woeseiaceae bacterium; assembly: GCA_021773035.1. Lineage (GTDB taxonomy): Bacteria > Pseudomonadota > Gammaproteobacteria > Steroidobacterales > Woeseiaceae > UBA1847. The sequence continues at coordinate 42,067 of JAJFKU010000013.1, read as the reverse complement.
TCTGAGCTTTTTCAGGTTCGGCTTCTTGGCATCGGTCGCCGCTGTTGCTGTTCCGGACAAACCCGACAACGAAGTCAGTCCAGCCACGCCAATGGCGGCTCTCAATACCGACCGCCTGCTACTTAGAACGGACTTCATGATTCACTCCTGATTAATTACTCGATTCATGTATTTGTCGCGAAGTTGCGACTGCCGCGAACGCATCGAAACGGGCTCGCCCCGTATGAAAACAGCAACCGGGCCCGAAATTGCTTCCAGAGGATCGCCGTCCCAGATCACAAGGTCCGCTTCCTTGCCGGGTTCGATGGATCCGTATCGATCGTCGATGCCCCAAACCCTGGCCGGTGCGATGGTGACCGCTTCCAATGCCGCCTCCCACGGCAGTCCGTATGCGACGGCAAGCCCCGCTATTTTGCCGATACCACCAGCGTTGTAGGGCCACTCGTACAGCGAGCTACTCCCTGAAAAAGCAACAACGACGCCCTTGGCGTGGAGGATTCTGGCGTTCTCCAAAGTGCTGCCGAGTGCCTCGAAATTATCCGGCAGATTAAGCATCGGGTTCACTAGAACCGGAATTTCCGCTGCCGCCAGTTTATCGGCGACTCGCCACGCCTCACGCCCGCCCTTGATAACGATGTTCAGCTTCGAGCTTCGTTTGTAGTCGATAACGCGCTCAATATCGGACTGCCGATCGACGGCAACAACCATTGGCACATCGCGCCGTACTACCCGCTCCAGTGCTTCCAGGTCCGCCCTCGAGAGGAGCGGTGAAAATCGACTCTGCTTTTCGAATTTCGAACGGCTATCTGAAAAAGCGCGTGCTGCTTCTATACTCTCGGTCAGTTGCAGCCACGCTGCGCTCCTTGATCCGCCGGATTGCCTGCTACCTGCCTCACCCAGCGTCGCGAAGACGGCCGCGAACCGCTTTGTCAGAAAGTCGTTGCCGGTACTGAGGTCGATAATCGCTCCGGTGCCCGAAAATATGTTCGGGCCAGCCGACGGAGCCACCACGGCTCGCGTCAGACCATCGGAGCGTGCGAATCGAATCAACGCCGAGTTTGGATTGATGCTCCAGTGCATTGCCAACGCAGACGAATCTTTGCTGTGCGTTGCGGCGTGATCTACCGTGCCGGCGACTGTCGAAACTTCCTCGATGCCCAGATGAGTAAACGAATTCATCAGGCCCGGTGTTACGACCCTATTGCTGGCATCGAATACTTTGGCATGCTGCGGAATCTCAAGATCGTTGCCTACGGAGACCACAACCCCATCCTCCACAACGATGGTCCCACCCTCGATGGCACCCAGCGGGCCAAGCGTGTGAACCGTACCGCCGTGAATAACGTAGGTCTCGCAATAGGCGGTTGTGCCATACGCAATCAACACGATGAAAACGAGTATCGGAGCAATAGTAAGCGGCGTCTTCATTATTGCTCACTCAGTTCTGGCAACTGCCCAAGGACGAAATCGCTCGTGCGCTGAGCAGCCGTCACGTCACGCTGAAATACGGGTACACCGTCGATGAAGACTTCATCGGCACGCGTATAGGTGCTGAACGGGTCCCCCGACCAGATTACTAAGTCGGCAGCCTTGCCAGCTTCCAGTGAGCCCGTTTCATCGTCGATACCCAGCGCTCGCGCGGGGTTGATCGTAAGCCAGCGAACGGCCTGCTCCGGTTCCATGTCCAGGCCCGCCCGACGTCCGGAGCCCATCGCCCTGGCTGCCTCAAACGGCAGGTGCTGTATCCCGGTTGCCGAATCCGAATGCACGATCGCACAGGCACCCGCAGCATCGACCATCGGGATGTTCTCCCGGATACCGTCCAGCGCCTCCATCTTAAAGCCCCACCAGTCCGACCACATCGCGGCGCAGGTTTCTTTCCGGGCCAGCATCCGGGGAATCTTGTAGGCCTCGGTGGCATGATGAAATGCGGCAATCCGAAACCCGAACTCGTCGGCGAGGTCCAGTATCATGGCCATTTCGTCTGCCCGATAACAATGCACATGAACATAGATATCGCCGTTCAGTACGCCAAGCAGCGTATCCAGACCCAGGTCGCGTTCCGGTTCTGCCGCAGGCTTTCCGCTATTCTCATCCTCGGCATAGCGGTCATGTTTGCGTTTATAACTCTGCGCCGCGATGAACGCCGAGCGGTAAGCAAAGAAGTTCCCCATTCGCGTACCTGGAGCGACACCTCTTTCGCTTCCATACAGAAACTTCGGGTTTTCACCGCAAGCCATTTTTATCCCGTACGGAGCGCCCGGGTATTTCATAGCCTGCACGGTCACTGAACGTACGTTCTTGAGTACAACACTACGGCCACCAAACAGGTTGGCAGATCCTGGAAGTACTTGCAGCGTTGTCACGCCGCCGGCCAAAGCTGCTGCAAACCCCGGGTCCTGAGGCCACACCCCGTGCTCCGCCCAAACGCCCGCCGTATTCGGGTTAGTTATCTCGTTGGAGTCACTATTGCCTTCAACGTGGGGCACAGGCGATAAGCCCAAGTGAGAATGAATGTCGATAATTCCCGGCGTTACGTATCGACCTGTTGCATCGATAACCCGACTTACGTTTGCAGCAGTGATATCCGCACCGATCGCGACCAGCTTGCCGTGCTCGAACAACACGTCACCACGTTCGATGCGTGTACCCGTCGCTGTCAGGATGGTGGCGTTTTCAATCAGAACTGACGGCGCTGCGAGCGGGCGGTACGTGCTCGCGTATATTTCGCGCGCAGCGGCGAACGTCGATCCGGCTACGCTGTATACCAGAAGCCCTGTCAGCGCCAATGTTCGCAGCTCGACGACCGCGCTTCGACCGGTTCTCCGAAACGCTGAGGCCAGAGCCGCGTACACATACTTCGATCTTCGCATACTTAGTTCCTCGTCAACCCGCCGGACCGCAACGGTACAAACCTAGTTACCGCCGAGTAATGCATGAAGCCCAACCCCAACGAAGTTCCCGATCAGGTAACCGAACACGCCCGTTAAAATCCCGGCGGCCACCAAACGACGCCAACCGAATAGAATAGCGATGGCAGCCGCGACAGGCGGACCGGTGATACACGCCAGGGACCCGACTATCAATTCCCCGTAACTCAACCGAAAGACACACCCGCCGATGAGCAGGAACAGGAGGTGCGCGCTGAGAATGATGGCTACAAAAGCGGATAACTCGGGTACCACCTTGAACATGGCGCCAACGTCGGTTCCCGCGCCCACGATGGCAAAAAACAGGTACATCAACAGCAGTGCAAGTACGTTCTCACCGCGTAACCTGGACAAGACCTTCCGGAATACCGTCGCAATAACGGCCATGAAGACGGAGATGAACAGAATCGCGTACGAATCGAGGCCAAGTCTGGCAGCCACTGCTATCGAAACGGCGCAAACCACGGCGGCAAGACCAATGGCAATCGAAATGCCCGGCAAGCTAATCGAACTATCGCTTTCTTTATGCGTCGTCGTTTCGACGGCTTCCAGCATAGAGTTGTCTCGCTCAGCATAGAAACGTTGAAAGAGACTCCAGCCACCGAGCAGATTGGCTACTACGATAAACGCGGTACCCCAGATCGTATCAACGGCCAGTGCCGCTGAAAGCAGGCTCGCCTCCCTGAACTCCGTTGCCTCGGCTACCGCCGCGAAATTCAGCGAACCACCGGTATAGGTCGCCGAGAATATTCCAACAAACTGTGCTTCGTGGGGTCCGAGATCGATCAGTGACGCGCCGAGAACGGCTCCGGCCACGACCCCCGCCATTCCGATCGAGAAAGCCAGCAACACCCGGCCACCCTCCTGAACGACGCTCAGCAGGTTCGCCTTAATGAGAAATATCGCGATTGCCAGCGGCACCATGTATTCCCAGACGGCATCGTAAAGCGGCGCCGTCCGCGGCAACACTGAAAACTGCGACAACAGCAGCGCGATACCGATTACTACGGATGCCGCGGATAAGCGCTTGCCGATTCGGCTGCCTTCGGCATAGACCGCAAACGCGATCAGAGCAAAAAGAGCGCCCAGCAGGCCGAAAACATTATCCGCAGCGATAAGTGTATTACTCACGCAGGATTCCTGCGAAAGCAAACAATCGGAGACCCGGCGATCGACAGATAGCGGATGAGTTCAACACCCCATCTCACCACGCCGTCAGCCGAACGGAATCGAGTCTGCACGGCATCTACCTCGCCACCCTGTCAAAGCGCACGTCGCGAATTCGCTCCTCCGAAATCAGCATGGTCGTCGGCAGGCCTTCTTGATCTCGAACGAACTCAACAGTCTCAAACGGCCACTTGCCATCGAAGTGATTTCTCGCTGTCGGGGTTAGTTCAACCGGCTGCGGCGCCCAGATATGATCAAGATAGAGTTTTCCCAATGCGATATCCGCACTGACGGTGTATGTAATATCGAGCTCACCGCTACGGTAGTCTCCAGCGAACCGGGCCAGTTCCCTGTCCGCGTCTGAAGGTTCGGGTAATCGGACGAACCTGTGTAGCCGAGGCAAGCCGTAGGTATAGGTCTTTCCTTCGTCCGTGATCGCAACGACTGTGCCATCTTCATCAAACTCCGGAACGTAGTACTCGCCGAGCCGGCGGGCGTCGTCGCCGAGATCGAAGCTGCCATCGGCCCGAAGCGTTACGTCAACGTGCGGCTCACCGGTGTAGACCGACAACCCCAGACTACCCGACTCCGGTGAATAGGAAAGATCGAGGACATTTCGACGTGGGTGGTAGTAACGACCGGTATACGACTTCAGTGCAGCCGGTGTTAGTCTCGCCTTCCCGGGCGATTCGAAAGTACCTTCCGGTTTCGGCGACAGAAATATGTCCGCTATTTTTTCTATGAGAATATGTCGATTAACCGGAAAATTCGCCAAAATAACCACCGCGAAATCCTGTTCGGGAAATACGCAAAAAGCGGTGCTAAACCCGGCGTCCGAACCGGTATGCATGATTACCTTGTTTCCCGCGAACTGCCTTTCCCACAGCCCGAAACCATAGTTCAGCGGCGTGCCGTCATTCAGCTGGCCCATCGTTGTCACCGTCGACACCAGTTCGGCGGCGGGCCCACCGGCCGGATGCAACAGATGCCCAGCCCATTTCAACAGATCGCCGGCTGTCGTGTGCAAACTCGTCGCTCCGGCCTGATCGTAGTTCAGCGGCTCACGCCGCCATTCACCGTCAGAGTCCATGACGAAGGAGTGTGCCCGATTCGGTACAATCTCCGTGACATCGTCGTAGATGAAGGTATCGGACATCCCGATCGGTTCGAAGATTCTTGCTCCCGCATACTGTCGCAGTGTTTTTCCCGTTATCGAGTGCACGAGTTCCGCCATCAAGGCATAGCCGGTGTTCGAATACGAGAAGTCGGTACCCGGCGGAAAATTCAGAGCCTCCTGGCGCGACACGATATTGACTACCTGCGACTGTCGCAGCCGGCTCGTCATTTCCTGTCCTCCCATCACGAACAGGCCCCAGTGGTCTCTGAGTCCGCTAACATGGTGGACAAGGTGTCGCGGTGTAATTCGGTAACCGGAATCCGGGACGAAATTGAGGTGATCCCGAATGTCCGCGTCAAGATCGAGCGCGCCGTCGAACTCCAGCGCCGCCAGTGAATAGGCGGTAAACTGCTTTGAAACACTCGCAACGTGAAAAACGGTTTCCCTGGTGACAGGGATTCGGTGTTCGATGTCGGCCATCCCGAATCCCTTTTCGTAGACAACTTCATCTCCCATCAGAATGCCGACGACCATTCCAGGCTGTAGTGACTCGTTCCGTTCTTCAAACAGGGCATCGACTGCCCTCAATTGTTCGGAGAGACCGGATTCCGCGCGCGCGGCCACGCACGAAACGGTGAGTGCTGCAAATAGCGGAAATGCACAGCCCAACCAGGCCCGGTTTATGCCTATTCCTGGGAACATCTGTCTCTCCCGTACCAGGGTTCACTACCAATGTGCCGACAAGATGCCTCGCTCCGTTGCCTCATGAGCAAAACGCCTAATGCCCCTGCTGCGGGTCGTCTATTGCGCGCTGCCAGGACGACAGTCTGTCGTAAAGATCTTCGCGAACGGATTGAACCGCGTCATCCTCAATCAGGTTCCTTGTTTCACCGGGATCGACTGTCATGTCGTAGAGTTCATCCAGCCACTCGGCATTCGCCGTCATGCCAAGGTGACGAATGAGCTTCCAACCGGCCGTTCGCACCATGCGCAGATGCGCTATGCCGAAGTTACTCATATCGTACTGAGCGAATACCGCGTCGCGGGACGGACGCTTTCCGGAGCGAAGCAGCGGTGTGAGATCGACCCCTTCCGGGTGAGCATCCGCAGGAACTTCGACCCCAAGCATACCCAGCACCGTACTGAACACGTCGACATTAGACACCAGCGTATCGAAACGGCTGCCGGGATGTACGACACCCGGCCACCGTACGACAAACGGAATCGTAATCGCTGGATCGGCAAGTGTTGCCACAGCCTCCGGATGGACTACGTTATCGCCGACGATAACACCTACCGCACCTCTGCCGTACAATCCACGCTGACCGATCAACATGCCGTGATCGCCAACATACAGGACGACCGTTCTTGAGGTCAGTTGCAACTGGTCCATTGCTTTCAGAATTCGACCGATCGTCCGATCGAGGGTATGAACAGACGCATACTTCATACGCGTTTGCTCCTCCACCCAGCCCGAATCCATGCCCGGGCCCGATGGAACGTCTATCTCGATGTCGGCTACTGCGTCAAGATCCTGTTGCGGTACCTCGCTCCAGGGCACCTGCGGCTCTCTAAGCGCCACGACCAACCCAAACGGCCGGTCGCGATTCTCGCTCATGAAGTCTATGGCTGCCTGAGCAAACAGGTCCGAGGTATGCCCTTTTACAACGCCGACCTTGCCATCGACTTCGAGTTCCGGGTCGAATGGCGTCACGGCATAGTCGTAACCGAAAAAATAGTCGAACCCCCGATTCAGCGGATGGTATCGGCGGGCTTCGCCAATATGCCATTTGCCTATCAGACCGGTGGTATAGCCGTTGCGCTGCAAGACCCGGGGCCAGGTTATCGAACCAGTATCGAGGCCACGCTCTTCGTAGTGCTCGTTCCTGAGAAAGAAATCGGTAACTCCGACCTGACTCGGATAACGACCTGTCAGCATTGCCGCCCGGCTGGGAGAACAGACAGGCGCAGCAGCGTAGGCGTTTGCGAACAGGCTTCCCTCGCGCGCCAGTTGGTCGAGATTTGGCGTCAGGACCTGGGTATTTCCGTAAGCACCCATCGAATGCCGCGAATGATCATCGGGGATGATCAACACCACATTCAACGACGAAGCTGGCTCTGGAGAATGCTCGACAGCGTTGGCAGCAGGCGAACCCAGCAGCGCTGCCAGCGCTATTACCTGCAGTGCAGCAGGCAATCCACTCACAACTTCCCGCCATCGGCGGCCGCGTGAACGGAAGGTCATAGGCTCAACCTTCCCCACACGCGACCGTAGTGCAGTGAAAACCTCAAGTAATCTCTCTGACTGCGACATAAGCACCGAAGAACTCACCTCCGTTCCACCCAATACACAACATGACGATTCAGCGGTAGCTTTCCACCCCTTGTATTCACTGCGCTATGGGCTTGCATCGTTGGAATCTAAGGCACTATTTGGGAATACATCGACAGGGTGTTTTACAAGCGTCGGTTTGTTAGCCCACTCAATAGTCAAACGTCACGCGAAAGTTAATCGAAGGCAAGTACTGATAGTCCAGTCCGTCAAGAAAGCCCGTCGTCGACGAAACTATCTTCTCATCGGTGATGTTGATCGCATTCAGGGCCAGTCCGATATTCTCGAATCCCTCATACGCAAGCCTCAGATCTATACGGGTATAGCTCGGCAATGTCAGGCTTCCGAAATTGTCTGCCTCCCGATCCGAAACGTAGAACACGCCACCACCAACGCTAAATCCGCCCGCGCGACCGTCCAGAAATTCGTAGGTCGTATACAGCTTTACCATATCTCGCGGCGTATTCGCTGTTTGCTGCCCAACCATTCCCGGGTCCGGCGCCTCGGTAATCTCCACGTCGACGTTGCTGTAGGACGCAATGATATTCCAGCCGGGAATCGGCTCTCCGATCATCTCAATTTCGAAGCCCTCGTGACGTTGCCCGTCGATCGGTACGGAAAACGGCTGGTTCGGAAAATCCGGATCATTTGTCGCCACGTTCATCCGGTCGATCCGGAAAGCCGCAGCGGATATGGTCAGGTTGTCGTCCAGCACTCTCAGCTTCGCCCCGACCTCCCATTGTTCACCAGTCTCCGGTTCCAACGAGGCGCCGCTGAACGTCTGCGCCGGCTTGAAACTGACGCCATCAGAATAGCTCAGGTATACATTCGTATTTTCCCTGACCCCGTATACGAGTCCGGCTCTGAAGGTAGTGTGATCGTTTTTGTACGAGGCCGGCGTCTGGTGCGAAACACTCGTATCGGTGAAGAACGTATTGGTTTTTTCGAAATCAACCACCCCAATGCCGGTCATTACCGTAATGCGATCCGTCGGGCGCAGCAACAACAATGCTGATACGGACCATTCGTCCGCATTGACGGCCTCGTCGTACGAAAACGTTCCCGTATAATCCTGCCACTGATCCTCGGGGTCATCGGGTAGATTCGTGTATGTCGTGTCATACCCTGTCGGGTCAGGATCGTATATATTGATTACACCGAGGTCCCCGCAACATGCTGAGAAGTAATTTGATTCGTTTGTGCGGAATGTCCCACTTAGCATCAATGAATGCGACCCGCCCAACCAATCGAAATCGCCGAGCAGTGTGAGATCTGCCGCGGTGTCATAAGAATCCTGGTTGGACCAAAAATCGAGAAACGGTGCATCGCCGTTTTCGTCTGCAAGGGCAATCGCAAATGGTTCTCTCCACGTAAGCTGAGAATGGTGATCTGATGCCTTCGCAACAATCGACCAGTCATCGCTGAAGTGGTGCGTCAACTCTGCAACGACAAAGTCCATGCTTGCGGCACTGACTCCCCAGTTTGCGCCCACGAACGCTCTGTCCGAGACATCCGGCAGGAATATGTTCCCCAGCGCATCCTGTCCCGCGACGAACCCATAGTGACGCCTCATGTCGCGCCTGGAATGAAATGAACTGAGCTCCACACTCGTTTCATCCGATATGTGCCACGTAATTCCGGGCGCGACCGTCGAAGTGTCTGAAAAACTGTAATCCTGGCTCGTCCTGACCTGATCGTCGATAACAATCAGCCGACCAAGCAGGCTATCACTCTCATTGAGCGCGCCTGTTACATCTGCAAGAACACGACGGCTCCCGTCAGTACTGCCGCCTATTTCACCGGAAAAGGCGCGATCCACCTCGGGCTTTTTCAGGTTGATATTCAACGTCGCCCCATAGTCAGACTGCCCGTATATGATCGATGCCGGACCACGGACTATGTCCATTCTTTCGACAACTCCAAAGTCAACCGGCCCTCCGCCGTTCTGAAACGGCATTCCCTCGATCTTGTTTCCGTTCCACCAATCGACGAGAAACCCTCTTGCGACCGTATCAATGAACAACGCAATGCTGTTTTCTTCATTCATCACTCCGGGTGCGATTGCAGCCGCCTCGTTGAAGTTGTTTGCGCCGATGATCCCGAGCAGTTCCGACGAAACAACGGTAAGCGACTGCGGCGTTTCCAGAACATCCAGTGCCATCTTCGTCGCGGCACTTGAGTCGGTCGGTGCAAATTTACGTTTCGATCCAACAACAACGATTTCGTCAGTCACCCGATCATCGCTGTCGTCCGTCATCTGCGACTGGTTTCTCTGACTCTGCGGCGCCGACGTTCGATTCTGTGCCATCAGCAGTCGAGTCGACGCCGGCCGGTGTTTTCCCGAATTCGAATAGTCGGCCTCCTCTACAGAGGTTTGAATCGCAACGGTACGGTCGTTGACAAAGCGAAACTCAAGACCGGTGCTGGCAAGCAGTTGATCGAGCGCTTCGTCGTCGGACTCCGGTGAATCAGTACCCCTGGTTTCAATACCGGTTGCAAGCTCAGTTCGATATACAACCTGCAGCCCGGATTGATCGGCGAATTCCCGTAGCGCAGCGTTTAGCGGCTGCGGTGCGATATCTTCAGACGTCGTCTCGTCAGCGGCCGAGACGATGGAAAAAAAGCCCAACGCGATGAGTGCGGACAAGTGAAAAGTAACTCTGCGGATCATGGTGTTCCCCCGTAAGCGACGACCAAATGGCCGTCTCTACTACTAACGAGTGATGAGCTAAGTTAATCGGGCACCGAACCGGAAAAATAAAATGATCATCGTGCGAGATTCAGCCAGCCTTTTCGTAAAACTCAACGCTCCTGGGGCACACGCGCCGCACGAATAACTCGCGTACCGTCAGCCCGCCTTTCGATATCGACTACATCCATGGTGCTCAGATATTCGAGCAGCGACTCCGGGTCGTTCGAGCCAAAAACTGCGCTCAAACGAATCGAGGCGATAGCGGGATCATTCACCTCCAACCGATTGAAGTTGTAGCGATTGAACTCGGCCACAATATCGGCCAGGGTCTCGCCCTCGAATACCAGGCGCCGTTCAGTCCACGCCACAACTTTTTCGGCTTTAACGTCCTCCGTACGGGCGCTGCCTACTGCGCTGCCGACGCTGACTTGCTGACCTGCGCTTAGCTCCAGGGTTGGACCCTCCGCCCCGGTCTTCTTACTCGGTGCCAGAGCCGCGCTTCCCGTTTGGCTGACCGCTACGCGGCCCTCCACCACCGTCACCGTCGCAAGCGATGCCTGCCGGCGCACGTTAAACTGCGTGCCCAGAGCACGCACTTCGGTATCGCCGGCGCGCACAACAAAGGGTCGGTCCGGATCTTTAGCAACGGTGAAATAGGCCTCACCGGAACGCAATTCAACATAGCGTTGTGTCTCGGTCACTACGATTATCGCGGCACTGGCGGTGTTCAGATGTACTACCGAGCCATCTTCCAATGCGACCGAGCGTTGTTCACCAACTCGTGTTGCGAACAGGTTGTCGTCCGGCGTACTCCCGACGCGTGATACAAACAAACCGCCGGCCGCAACGGCCAATGCAGCAATACCGGCCGCCGCCCAGTAAGTCCAGCGACGGCGATTCATCGGGGGAGATAGTTTCCTGACCGTACTTTGCGAGGATGCCAATGGCACGACGTTGCTTTCGCCGAGCAGTGCATCAACGTCGATGCGATGGTCGACGTCATAGACTTCCAGCTCCTTCCAGAGACCGGCCAGCTCCAGATACTCCCGGACATTGGCCGGCGACTCGCGCAACCAGCAAGCGAAGCGTTTTCGCTCGGCCACGGACAATTCCCCGCCCTGCAACTCGAGTACCCAGTTCGCGGCTTCGTGCATGGCCTGTTCTGAATTATCGCGCGTCGTCATCGTTCCAGTCTCGTGAGCACTCCCGGCATCGGATCAGTGCTGCATGCAGGTACTTCTTTACCATACTCGTTGACACGCCGAGCCGCTCCGCGATCTCTGCGTAGCTCATGCCGTCACGCCGCTGGTAGACCAGGGCGGCCTGAACATTCGGCGCCATCGTGCTCAACCCGGTTTCCACCTGCGCGATTCGTTCCCGCAGGATCGCAAGTTCCTCGGTCGTGTTCGCAGTCGCCAATGCCTCGTGGTCTTCCTCGACCACGGCGTAGGCGTCGATCGGCGATTTTTTTTGCCGCAGCCCATGCTCGTAAGCCAGGTTCACCGCGATGCGAAACAGATACGCCTCCGGCTGCTGAATAAATTCAGTCTCCTCCAGGCGCAACAGACGCAAGAATGCCTCCTGCGCCAGTTCCCGCGCATCCTCGGGATTCGCGACCCGATTCGCCAGGTACTGTTCGATCTGGGCACGTTTTCGCTGCACCACCCGGCCCATTAGCCGTTTCGTTTCGTTTGTGTCGTCCGTCAAATTGAGGCCTCTACCTATATAGAGTGATGAGCCACCCAAATCGGGCACCGAAGCGGCCACTCCTCGACACTCATCCTACACCGCATGATGGTTAGCCGTGGGCCGCGGGGTGCGCGGAGTGGTATCGCTTAGCCCGAAATACCCGATCTGCGATGTCCGGCTTCGCGCAGGGCCCGTCGAGATCAGTTCCGCGATCGCAGCTTCTGGAGTAGCAGCCGGACCGCATACTCGAGCTGTTCATCATGCCCGGCCGAAACGTCCTGTGGCGAGTTCAAAACCCTGATATCCGGCGTGAACTCCAGTCCCTCGAGGTCGCGTCCACTGTTGTCCTGCATGCCGAACTGCGGAATCATCACCTCGATATTTGCGCCAATAACCTCCTCCCAATAGGCTCCGACACCGGTTCCCGGAACCGAATCGCCGACTACCGTCGCCAGACCCAGGGATTGAAACGCCATTGGCATCAGGTACGCGTCGGAATAGTTGCTTGCGTTGACAAGCACTATGATCGGTTTCGTCCAGCGTGTATAAGGATAAGTAAGTGAGCGCGGCTGTCGAGAGAAGCCCCAGAATAGCGGGCTGCCAGAAAACACCTTGGTTAGATCTTCCGTGATACTGCCGCCCGTATTGAACCGGGTATCGATGACCAGTGCGTCACGGTCATTGTACCGACCGAATACGTCATCATACATATGGCGAAAGCTGTCATCGTTCATACGCGGGAGATGAGAGTATCCTATCCTGCCAGCCGACAATTCTTCGACCCGCACGCGCAGCCTGTCCGTCCATCGGTCATACAGAAGGCGACGCTGCTCCTCCAATGTTATCGGGTCAACTTCGAAGGAGAATGTCGAATTGTCCGAACCGCGGAACGTAAGGTCAATTCTGGAGCCGTAACGGTCATGCAGTAAACTATAGAAATTCGTATTGCGGGTAACCGGCTCTCCGTCAACTGCAGTAAGGACTGTTCCCGCACCACGCTCTTCCAGCAACCCATCGAGCGGTCCGCCGGGCAGAACTTCCTCGATCTCTAAGCCAGCTCCGTCATAAGAAGTATCGATAAACAAACCAAGCGCCGCCAGCTCAGCGCCATTCTTTTCGGTGTCCTGCAGCAACGCAGTAGAGGCATGCGATACATTCAGTTCGCCAATTAACTCTGACCATATTGTTGCAAGGTCCCGATCATGCGCGATATTGCTCAACTTGTTGCGATAATGATGTACTCCCGCCTCCCAATCTGCGTCCAGCATGCCTGGCTTGTAGAATCGGCGCCGGACGAGATTCACCAGGTGGTCGAACACCGCCAGTCGCCGATCGTGGGGCGAGACCTCCAGATTCTGGTCGACGGCAACACGAACAAGGTTCGCTTCCAGCTCTTCCGCGTTATCCAGATCAACGTATGCCAACGCTCCATCAATCAGAAGCACTATCCTTGATCCGTCGGATGCGATGTCCAGCTTCACGTTACTCGCGTCGATTGTCGTCAGCCGCCGCGTCGACCGATCAGCCATACCCAAACGCCAGAGCTCGATACGGTTGCCCAAAGATCGTGTCAGAAAATAGACGAATTCCGCATCGGGAGATACGACAAAACCCTCACTCAGGACATCTGACCCAAGCGGCGTTACACGACTGACATTCGGCCTGGCTCCACTGGATCCTGACGATGTGCGTAACGTTGCCGGCTTTCCGAACGCTGTCGGACTCGGGGTCGAGTACTTCCAGCTCCGGCTTGTACATGAACACGTCAAAGTCGCTTGCACTCCCCTCCCACCCCGCGTGCGGCCGCTTTCCTTCGCGATTGCTGCGCCAGAATATCGTACCCGACGACCCGTGCCACTTCGGTTCTGCGTTCACATAGCCGGACTGCGTTACGTCTATGGCTTCATGGGAGCCATCGGCAGGTGCAATACCTATATTCGTCAGACCGATACGACCTCGTGGACTGAAATCGAACACCAGCCAGTAGCCGTCATTCGACCAGTCGAAACGCATGTCCCCTTCGACGTAGCTGTAATTGAGATCACCTGAAACAACGACGTTTCGTCTATTCGTTCGGGTATTGAGTACTTCGAGGTCTTCCTCATCCGTCCAGTAAGCAATCGCGACGCTATCCGGTGAGTATTTCGGATACAGATAATCCCGCTCGCCGGACAATATCTCTCGTTCGCCGATATCAGCGGCCGTCAGGAATGATTCCGCATCGACACCTTCTATATAGGACTCGAATATTCCCCAGGTTTCGCCACGTTCCGCCGAGTACAGCAGGCGCCGGCCATTCGGCGAAAACGATACAGACCGCTCAAGCTCCGGAGTACCGGTTACAAACCGGGACTTTCCTGTGTCCAGGTTCGTAACCAGAATTTCGCCATGTGCCACAAGCGCCACTTCGTTTTCCAACGGAGAAACCGAGAATTCGGATATGTGGGAATCAACGCCGAGAACCACCGGTTCGTCAGCTTCAGTACTGGACAGGTGCTCGATTATCACGAGCTCCGGATCGTGGCCGAGGAACTTTCTGTATACGTTTCCGTCGTGTGTGTACACGAGAGTACGATCCCGAGCGACACTCAGGGATCGCAGCGTGTAACCGGAATGCCCGGTTACCTGTCGTTTTCCTGTTGAACCCAACTGCCCCTGCCAGACATTCATCGCTCCGCTTTCATCGGACAGAAAATAGTACTCATTGGAATCGAGCCAAACCGGGTGGCGTTCCGAACTGCTGGATTTGCTTAATTGGCGACTCGAGTTACTTTTTTGATCGTAGATCCATATGTCGCTCGTGGAACTGGATTTCTCTCGCTTGCGATTCCGACTCTCCGTGCTTTTTTTGTCTTCAAACAGAATATCGCCAGTCGAACCTCCTATGCGTGCATTCGCAACAGGCTGCGTAAGCATCAAGCGTGGTGTGCCGCCACGAATGTCGACGCTGTATAGCTCAGCGAAGTGGCCCCCACCGTTCGGATAGTGCAGGCTGCCTGCAGCATCAACCCTCTCTGAGTAGAAAACAGCAGCGAAATCGTCCGCTAAGAAGTCGACGGGAATATCGTCCGCGGGATGAAAGGTAAGCTGGCTCGCCCTCCCACTATCAACTCCAAGTACGAAGACATCAAGATTTCCGTTCGATGCGCTTGCGTAGGATAACTTTCGACCGTCGCGCGACCATACCGGGTGCCCATCCCAGGCCTTGCTCGAGGTCAGATTATCCGCCCGCCCCCCTTCAACCGGCACAATGTGAATATCGCCTTTGTAGGTAAAGGCAATGCTCCGGGAATCCGGCGATATTGCGGCATGTTGATACCAGTTCTGATGGTCATCTCCCTGGTCAGGTACTCCGCTTTTCGCCTCAGAAGAAGCAGGTGGCAGACAAAACAGGGATGCCAGCCAGATCAAGTGAAGAACTCTCATTTTACTCCCCTCATGTCATACCGAACGGCCACGCTTATCTCGTGACAAAACGTCGATTCATCTTAGGGTAATAACCTATTCCTGTATATACCAGTCCGATTGTCAGGCTACGGTGGTTGCGTTTCGGGCGGACGACGAAACGTCGATTCATCGCGAATATCGACCTGTCTTTGGCCTATTCTGAAATCAGGAGCGGGAGCGGTAGGGACGCGAAGTCGAGACCGGATCGCGGAATCTCCCTTTGCTTGAGTAGGGCGATCCCCCTATTATCGCGGCATGATCCACACGATGATCCTCCTGATGGTCCTGGCGTTAGCGCTTGGGGTTAGCAGCATTGCTGTTTCCAGACGCTATTGGGGTCTGTACAGGCTAGAGTCCATCAAGTACCTGATCGCATTCCTTGTCGCTCTCAACGCGGCGGCGGTTACCGGCATTCTCTTCAATTACTTCGGGGAAAATCTAAGAGGCGAATTTTCCGAGAGTACCTACACGGCAGTCGATACCGGCTACCGACTTATTGCGAATATCATTCTCCTGGTCGTCGGTGGAAGCCTTGTCCTGATGCTCCGGTCACTGGTCAATGACACTCCTTCGAACAGGTACCTGGTCGTGCTTGCCATTGTTTGGGGGCTGGTTATTGCTGCCTCCGTTGCCGGAATATGGGTCTCGTTTGACAGGAGCCCAATGCCACTCACTGTGCTGGCCAACATCGCGCTGGACCAGTTAGTGCAGTACCTCGTGTTGTTTGAGTGCATTCGTGCCTGGTTCCGCGCTACAACCATAAGAAATGGCCGACGGCGTACTTGGACAAAGCGGTTTCTCGCTCTGTTTGCAGCTATTTGGCTCAGCGTGATCGCCATGTCGTTTCTGATGTTGACCGACGAGGTTGGCAATCGCCTGTTCAACCTGTTATCTGCCATTGTTTACGTGGTTCTCAATTCGCTGCCGCTGATGTTTCTGGGCACGTTCCTTCGTCACGCACACGGACGACCCGCGTTCACCGCGGGATCGAATACAGAAGACCTTGAGACTCTGTGTGAGCGATTTGGCGTTTCTCGCAGAGAACGAGAGATCATCCAGCTAATCCGGAAGGGATGTTCAAACAAAGAGATTGCAGATGAACTGTTCATATCGCTGTCCACTGTGAAAGATCACAACCACAATATCTTCCGAAAATTGAACGTATCCAGCCGTACACAACTAATCGCCCGCGTCGGCACTACAGCCACGTGAGGGAGCAACGCCCAGAACACCCAACGCGGCCTCTAACTGCTTATCTCGGCCCTCCCGAAGACTGCTGCGATCCCATGGAACTTCCACATCGGGGATAATACCCTTCCCTTCGGGGACGTATCCGTTCACAAAGCTGGTTTCTGCCACCGGGTAGATAAGCGATGCGCCAATATCCAGGCGATGCACGTCGGCAACCAGCACCAACCCGGCAGTTCGGGTTCCGACAACTGTCGCACGCCCGAGTGCCTGCATTGCTCCCGAGAGTTCCTCGGCCGAAGAGGCGCTAAGTTCATCCACCAGGAACACAACATCGCCTTCATAAGCATTGTCCGCGGGGGTCAGGATTATCTCGTCCAGTCCGCGCCGCCCGTTATATCGCCAAACGACAGAGCGCTCCTGGATCAACTGTTCCGCAATAGCGCGCCGGACATTAAAGTCCCCGCCAATATTGCCTCGCAGATCTATTATCAGCCCGGGACGACCGTTGTGATGCTCAATTGCAGCCAGGATTTTCTCAAGCAGCGTCAAATGGAAAGAATTGAAATGGATGTACCCGATATTTCCTTCAATGACACAGCTTCCAAAGTCGACATACACCGGCGGCACGCCTTCCAGCAGCACCTCCGGCGGAGCGCGCTCAAATGCCGTTAACGTTACTTCGTTTTCTTCGCCGTCAATGTCCAGATACGAAACTTCCACCTCCGACCCCGGATCGGTGAATAACTCGCGGGCAGCACGCTCGGTAACCTGCATGAGCTCTGGCAACGCAGGCGACGGCGGCTCCCTCACTTCTGTTAGGAAATCAACCATGCTCTTGCCGTTCAAGCGCGTAATGATAGTTCCGGTTTTCAAAGCCGGCGCCGTACCTCCAAGGCTTGAATCTCGATGAACGACAACGATCTGATCGTCGATTATGCGAATATCAAGTCCAACCTCACCCGCGAAGAATGCCGATGGTGCGCCGATCCATTCGGGGTGATCATCCGGCAGTACCGCAATGTGGGAAACACCGAGCTCAAACAGCATGGCGTTGATTTCACCGTAGAATTCTTCGTCCGTCGGCGCAGCCAACGCAAGCGGGCGGTATCTGTCGCCCAACGCATTCCAGTCGTGCCCACGAAATTCCTCTTCATAGAAGTTCTCGTCCAAGTGACTCCATATCTGGTCAAACGCCTCTGCCCTTTTGTTCGAACCTTCTTCCGCCGACCCGCACGCGGTCGCCACGAACAGCATGAAAAAACACACTGTTTGTTTCACACTTTCCCTCATCGCATTCACCTCAATTTGTCCAAGACTCGTACTGCCCTTGAGCCACAGGTGTTTGTTTAGGCGAGAACGCTGATTGCGTCTATCGGTCAAAGGTTGGGATCAGGCGTTCCCCAACTAAAGTTGGGGTTGCGCACTCCATAAGAACCGCGATTATGGCTTGCAAGGTTCTGCCGGACGTATGGCAGAGACAACTGTTCTATCCAGCCGCCGGATTGTGTCGACCAACTACGCCAGGTTCGAGACAAACACGAATGCAATTGCGAGCGGCGCAATAACTCGGACCAGTACGAGCCACAACGTGAACATGGCGCCATCCCCGATGCCGAGTTGGGTAACCAGCGTTTTCCTCGACACCCACCAGCCCGCAAACAACGCGTACATCATGCCGCCCAGCGGCAGCAGTATGTTCGAGACGAGGTAATCAATCAGATCAAACGGCGTTTTACCTGCGAATACGGCGAAATCATCCAATAGAAAGACGTTCTCCCAATGTGAAAATGATAAAACCGTGATCAGGCCGAGCAGGAACGTCACGGCACCAATCGCGCCGGCCGCCTTTGGCCGGTTCATGCCGCGAACCTCAAATGCTCGCGCCGTCATCGTCTCCAACATCGAAATCGACGATGTTAGTGCCGCGAACAACAACATGGCGAAGAAGACCGCTGCAATGAAAGAACCGCCCGGCATTGCTGCGAACGCCGTCGACATCGTGACGAAGATAAGCCCCGGACCTTCCGAGGGGTTCAGGTCATACGCAAACACAATAGGGAAAATGGCCAGGCCGGCGAGCAACGCAACGAGGGTGTCGCCAATCGACACAGCGATCGCCGAACGAAACAAATTCACGTCATCGGGCAGATAGGCGGAGTAAGTCAGCACCGCACCGACACCTACGTTAACCGAAAAGAATGCCTGCCCTACAGCAGCCAATACAACCAGTGGAGTTACCTTGCTGAGGTCCGCGCTGAACAAAAAATCAACAGCACGACTGAAGTCCCCCGTTACTCCCGAGTAGATAACCAGTGCAATCAGCATCAGGAAAAGCGCCGGCATCAGCACTTTTACAAGGCGCTCGAGCCCCAGTTTTATTCCGCGCGAAACAATGAACACAGTCGCCGCCGTAAACAGCAAGTGCCAAACGATCATCCAGGTCGGGTCGTGCAAGAACGCACCGAAGTCGCGTCCAACCTCTTGCGGCGAAAGACCACTGAGTCCGCCGGAAACCGACTTCAACAAATACGCTGCTGTCCACCCCGCAATCACGCTGTAAAAGCTCAGCACCAGCAATAGTGCCACCAGCCCCATCCAGCCGACGATTTGCCAGTACCCGCTTGTACCGCTCTCTTTCGCCAGATTGCGCATCGCTGTCGGCGCACTCCGTCTCGCGTGCCTGCCGATTATCATCTCGGACAACATGATGGGGGTCGCGACCAGCAGGATCGCGATGACATAGATCAAGACGAAGGCACTTCCACCGCTGCTGCCAAGCGTGTACGGGAACTTCCAGATATTTCCAAGACCGACGGCGGCACCAACCGACGCGAGTATGAATGTGAGTCGTCCGGACCAGTTCTCCGATTTCCTAGTTGTCATTGCGCCCCCCGATTTCGATTTGTGCCGTACATTCTCATATTACTGTAAGTGTGAGTCGGGGTTTCGCCAAATACAGCCTGAATTGACGAACGAAGTGAAAGCGCGACATTGCTAACAGTCTACCGTAGATTGGTCGAACCGCCGACATCGCGAAAACTGCATCAACGTCTCTACGATAGACCCCGCTTACCTGAGCTCATGCGACTCAAGAAAACCCCGGGTTATATGCAGTGAGTAATCTGACGCCTTGTATCCGAGCTGCTCAAGGTATTCGTCAACCTTCCCGGTGAGTGCGTAACTGTAGTGGAACGGGATAGCACCCGGTTCGCTTTCATTCACATACTTAATAAGAGAACTCGTACAGTTGTTGCTGGCGGTGTTATACCAGCGCGGCACAGACGCGAGGCTCCGGGTTTCCTTCGCGAATTTCGAGAAAACCTGGGAACGATACTCCGCCGGAATTTCAAGCCGGTAGCGCGTAAGGGGATAGTCCAGAAACTGTACCCGCCGCGTGACGAGGTCCTTTTCCGTTGCCCAGATGTGCGTTATCTCAAAGGAGCGGAGTGCTCCACCAATAATCGAGTACTCCTCTCCCTGCTCGCGTCGGGTTTCAACCGACAGGCCGAGGTAGCGTCCGCGTTCGTAGCTCTCATCAAATTCAAAGACAAGAAAAGTGTGCGCTATCAGCCCGGAAACGCCGAGCTGTTGCTCGTACATCCACATCGCAACGATGTCCTTTGGATCGAAGGAGGCATCGAAGTATGTTTTGGACGAGATCGAATTGACCGCATAGTTCCAGTCACGAATCTGAGACAGCGTGACTACCTCGTCATTCGAAATCTCGATGCCCGCAAGGATGCTGACATCTTCGTCCCAGGTGCGACTTAAAGACGGCTCACGCAGGGAGACGAAAATCAGCAGCGCCAATGCTGCTATAAGAAGGACCATTAATGACCTTCCAAGTACTTTTTTCATCTAGATTGTTTTCTTTTGCTTGCGAGGATGCTCATTGTATTCGGAAGCTCGGCAATAGAGTCTTTTAACAAATCGGTGAACTCCCCCGCATCAAAGAACGTGCCTTTGCAAGACGTGCATTCCTCGTAACGAATCTGCGACTGCTTCGGATCGACCCTGCGCAGCATGCCGCCGTCGCACCGGGGGCAACGGTAGTTATCGATCTCATTTGTTTCCCTGCCTATTGAGGGGTCACCCGTATCAATCGCTTTTGCTGCATCCGCGCCAAGCAGCCAATCCTCCTCTCCGACATCGAACCAAATCCCTTTGCAATTCTTGCAGCGATCGACCTCGACACCTTCAAACTCGACGGGCTCCATGTCGGTTTTGCATTTAGGACAAATCATTCAAACATCTCCTCGAACAAGGGCGCAACAGCAGCCACTAAATAAGACACGGCTACGCGGATAACGTTGCGGCGTTTAAGCTCTTGAATTGACGACATATGTACCCTGAGTCAGAAAGTACACGGATACTCGCACAAACGGGAGTGTCTGGCGTCAGCTAAGACGGACAGTTCATTGTGAAACTGCCCAGAATAAGTACCTGGGATAATTTTCGGCAATCGATGCAGATCAGAGTCAATTTGATGTACGGACTGGGGATGGGTGCAAATGGGCAGCCAGCGCTGCGCCTACCACGGGTAGATGCCAAAATTCTTCAGAAGTTTACCGCAAACGAAGTCGCCCTCAGAAAGCGCGCGAAATACAGGGTCGCACACTCGCGCTGCTCCATCGATCTCATCCAGAGGCATACGATCCTGACGAGTATTCGGCGGGGCATCGAGCGGATGAGGACGTTCGTTCGTGATCCACCCGGGATCGACACTGTTCATGAAGATTCCGTCGCTGCAATAGTCGAGGGCGGCTGTTCTAGTCATCATGTTGAGGGCTGCCTTCGCCATGTTGGTATGTGGATGCCGCCAGTTTTTCTCTGGGTCGTAGAAGTTACCCTCCATCGCCGAGACGTTGACAATGAACGACGGGCGTTCGCCCTTCTTCTTCTTCATCCGCTCGTGGAGCTCCGTGCATAACATAAATGGAGCAACCGCATTGATGTACAGCACCTCCAAGAGTTCCGGCAATGCAACGTCTGACAGGCCCATCATCCAGCTATTGAAGGATCTGCGGTCGTGTGGTTGTCCATGCTGATCTCGTTCGCCCGACGGGAAGAACTCAGCTCCTTCAAGCTCATCCGCAGGTACGAGTGGGATGAGCGATAGTTCCGCGACCCGATCTGGGTCCAGACGCTCCGCGAGCTGAGGCCGGGGAGAGCTCGATAGCGCCAATAGACTGCCCATTTCGCTTGTGCCCAGTGGATTCACCTGAGGCGCGGAGAGCCTTTTCGAAGTCAGCTCGCCGTAGAAAGCAGGTGGCCGATGAATCGTCTGAGCCGCGTTGTTGATCAGAATGTCGATCGTCGGAGCGTCGTGCTTGATGGCCTCAATGAGCGCCGTGAC
The DNA here is from genome assembly GCA_021773035.1 of Woeseiaceae bacterium. Classification (GTDB taxonomy): domain Bacteria; phylum Pseudomonadota; class Gammaproteobacteria; order Steroidobacterales; family Woeseiaceae; genus UBA1847. The sequence continues at coordinate 20,146 of JAJFKU010000013.1, read as the reverse complement.
GCCGCCCAACTCGCGAAAATCACAAGAGTAGAGATTCAGTCGATCCGACCATGATCCGGCGTCCGAGACTTCGGAGAAGCGAGCTTTGGCTTCATCTGTGAATCGAGATGTCACGAGGACGCGAGCACCTGCTCGCAGTAGTTTGAGGGCCGATTCAAAGCCTACTTTGATACGCCCGCCCGTCACAACGCAGGTATAGCCCCGCAGGTCGCACGTCCGGTCGCGTCGCGAGTTGTTCAGCTCACCGCACTCGGGACATAGATTACGATTCCTAGGGTGTCGCGCTGCACTGCGTTTCTTGCAGATATAGCACTCGGGCTTCATCAGCGTCGACTCCCCAGACGAAGTATTTGGCGTTCGGCCTCAGCGACGTCTCGCGCTATATGGCCGAGGTCGTCGAAGAGGTTGCCGGCCGTAATTCCCATCAAGGTCAACTCTCGTCGCATTTTATCATGATCGTCGTCTATTTCGAACGCGCGAAAGAACCCCTTGGTTTTCTCTGTCAAACACCCTGCGAAATTTTGAAATGTGAAGCAACCCTGCTGGTGGATAATGCGACGAGAGAAGAATCGATTGGTATCGATGAATTTGACTTCTTCCTCCTGCAAATCTTTCAAGTCTTCGTCCGTCTTGATCTGACCGAGTGGAGCCTCGGCGTCGATTCGAAGAGCGTGTACGCCGAAAGGACTCTCCATATCATGAGGATCGTCAGGGGAGGGGGCTAGACCGAAGTAGACCGCAATATACGGCGAATAGGTCCAATCTAGAAACGGCGTAGGGATACCGTGGTGCTGTGCGAGCGCAATCTGCTGCGGGAGAGTGTAGACGGAGTAGTCGTGCCCCTCTGCCTCGGACGAGCGCCTGATGAAGCGATTGAGCATAACCTCAAAGCTCGACAAGCTGAAATCGGTAGGGGCGTCGGCCGTGGCCTTATGGAAAAATCTGGCATAGCTCGTATCGAGGGGCCAGTTGGAAATGCGTTGACCCCGATAGATCCAAGACTCCTTGCTTGGCCGTGAATGGGCGATGACCTCGTTGCGAAAATCATTGAAGTCCATCATAGTCGGTTGGCCCGATCCATATCGATGATCCCCTTGAGCACCCTAACGACCATCCTATCGCTCATGCCGGCCTTCGGCTTCGTAATCGGAGCTTGCAGCATAAGGGTCGTATGATTGATCATTCGGTTTTCATAGCGCTGACTGACCGATAGGACGCGCTTCATGTCATGCTTATAACGGAGAATCAGCCAGCTGGCACCGGTAGCTTTGTGGACTGGCTCTAAGGTTTTCTTGTCTTCCGCGTTGACTTTATACCCTATGGTTTCCAGAACCTCTTTCTGGCAGATTACGCAATGCACTGGATTCTTGCCGAGTAGATTCGAAAATGCCTCTTTGTCGAATGTTGTAGAAGCCTCACGCTGTACACCAGCTTCGAAAGTCATGCGCGTCAGATCAAGAATTACACGGGCTCCAGAGCCTGACAGCAATTGGAGGATTTGAGCGATCTTCTCGAGATTATAGTTTTTTTGAACAAACATGTATGACGAAAGATAAACATAGTCTTGGTCACCGAGTACCAGCAACTTAATGGCTTGCTCTAAGTTTTTGGGATCGTAGTCATTGGCGTTGTTCGTATCCCACTCGTAATCGTGCAGATTTTCGCTACCCGTCGATTTAACAAATTTGACGTAGCCACTTTTTTTTGTCGGATGGGTTCCGAGCGTCGACCAGATTTTGTTGGACCGGAGTTGATTCTCGATCATCCGACCGTGTTCGTCATCCCCGATCTTACCAAAAACAACAGGCTCACAAATCTCAGTCTCTTTTTGGAACGCCACGGCAGGGAAGAATCCAGAGCCACCAACGGCAGGCGATCTCGTTCTCAATTTGTCTATGTTGAGATCACCGACAATCAGAACTCGACACGGTTTTGAGTCTGACTGCGGAACCGGGGATTCGGCCGATCCGTTATCTATCTTGTCTGCGATTCTACTGTACCGGCGCCCGAGGCGAACGACCGTTCCGTCTGGCCAAAGACTCTTGGCAACAGTGATGCCACAATCCTTTAGTGCTTCTGCCTTTCCGTAATCGAGTGACAGCAGATCAACTGATTTGATGCCAAGCCTGGTCAGCACATGGGCAGCAGCGTCGTACAATTTCTTTTCCTCACCCTTTTTCGGGTCGGTCCTCTCGGGGTCCCGCGGTCTAATGTAGAGCAGTAGCCCAGGCTTTCCACACTGGCCAATGAGATCGAGTGTCGCCTTGATTTGTTCGCGGCAATCACAATCATCGTCGTGAAAGATGTGGTGGATACAGTCTAGCTGGATCCGACACAAGACGGGATCGCGCGAGCCCGCTGGATTATCCTTCTGTAAGGAAACGACATCGACGCCGTTCTCAGCGTCATTATAAATTTCCAGCACGAAGTCAGCTGTCATCCTCGTCCCACCTCATCGTTCCGGTCGGAAATGCCGCAAAACCACCCCGACTTCATCCACGGCGAGTGCGTCGCGAAAGCTACGAGCTGGTCGAAGCCCGGAGTCGTACCAAGAGTGTGCTGTGCGACATCCAAACATTCGATCGCAGACATAACTTTGACGCTAGCTTGAGCGGCGCCCAAACTCATACCACCAGCGATGAAATAAAGACCGACTCCGTACAACGACCAAGCTCCTTATGTGCATCACGATCTGCTATTAGTCCAACTTCCCAACGTATGTCTCGCAGATTTGACGATTTACCAAATTCTAGGCACCAGAAACACATACGGCAGGGGCACTGGGTATTCGTGTAGCTGGGTTGAATTTTTCGTATTTCGCCAAGCCTCAGATAGCGGTGCGCTTATGCGTACGTCATCTAGGCAACGAATCACCCTTGAGTACCCGTATAGCCAGAGCATCGCTAATTTCGCAGTAATCCGCAATCAAGTTCTGTCGAATCTCTTTGATCGTGGCACAAAATTGGCACTCCACAGAATGGCCTGCCCCAGCTGATAACGATCAATTCAGTGTGTTGGTACGCATCGGTGGGCGATGATAGAAGCAATAATATGAGCTCTCGGGCAAACAACTAAAATGCCTTCGTGTAAACCAGGCTTCCGTACCAGTGTTCACGTGCGAAAGGACCCTCAAATTCTGCAGATCGGAAGAACGTCTTCATTGTCTCTGGACAAACTCTTAAGCCCGAAGTCTTTAAGTAGATCGTCGTGGTTGACACCGTCTTGAAGCGTTACATTTATGCGATGTGTGTCAACGGAAAGATCGCCGTCGCTCTTATAGACATCTTGAAAACTGGTTCCATCACCCCCGTATTTCATAAGCTCTGTTTTGAGCAAGGTCATATTCACATCGTTCGCTGCAAATATTGTATGCCGATCATCACCGATTGCTGGTTCGGACATTATTGGTTCTACAGAGCTAATTACGCCTCCGTAATTCGACGACGAAACAGCTGGACCGAACTCAACGCCTAAGTATTCAGACGCGAGCGCTAGATCGATTCTTTCATCGTCCACCCCAGTAATACATCGCCATTGGGTCGTCCTGATTGAAGGAGTACGACTAGCGTACACCCATCGGGCGATACGTACCATATTTAGGGAAATACACTTTCGCTTTGATCCCAGTTACGTTTTCTTGGAACAGATGCGGGTTGCATGCCACTATCTCGTGCAGGGTGTGCCTACTTGGCGACGCGCAGGTTTTGAGTCGATTGGGTAAACAATCTCGTTTAGTGAAATCAGTAACGTGTAAGTCCCCCAGCATTGCTGGCGCCAGTTAATCGCGGGAAATAATTGGTGATATCTGTAGGATTCGGCACAGAATTAGGTACACCACATAAGGAAACGACCAGACACATAATAGCTAAGTATCTGACCATATTTGAAAAGAATGGTGGCCAGGGGCGGAGTCGAACCACCGACTCGCGGATTTTCAGTTTGGTGGCGGAAGCATTCTGGATATATTTTTCAGTAAGTTACCGGGGCGTTCGTTGCTCGATTTGCATCACAGTGCAGGACTGGGCACAGCCCATTCACGCAAACTTCAGTGCCTGACCGCTATTGCCTGGACCAACATCGATTTATTGTCAATGTTTGCCCATATACGGCCCGTGGTGAAGATCTAAACCATGCGACCGGTTAACACCGACTTTCAGTTTGCTGGCAGGAGGCGTCTGCCTTTAGCCCAACGAATCAGGCTCGATACCCAGCTCGGCCAGTATTTCATCGGTATGTTCACCTAGTCGCGGCGCACACATCCGGACCCTGAACGGCATGTCAGAAAACTTGATGGGTGACGATACGATCCTGATCCGGCCATGCAGCGGGTGATCCAGTTCGGTGATCATTTCGTTTTCCTCGGTTTGTCCATTTGCCAGTGCTTCTGTAAGCGAGCCGACTTTCGAGCAGAGCAAATCGAGCTCTTCAAGCCTGCGGATCCAGTGATCGCTTACATTTGTCAAACAAGCTTCCTGGAATTTCTCTTGAATATCCGCTTTGTTTTGACGCTGCGATTCGTAGTCCGGAAACCGGGGGGAAAGATCCTCAATAGCAAACGCTTTGCAAATATCACGCAAAGGAAATTTCTTGAATGCTCCCACCACGACAATCGCCCCGTCCTGGGTATCGAAAACGCCGGTCAGCGGCATAGCCGCCCAATTAATCTCTTCGCCCGTCTGCATTTGACAAGCCGCTTCCTGCATTTGCATATCAAGCATTGAGTTGTAAAGGGATACTTCTACTTTCTGCCCCTTGCCAGTTTTTGTGCGAGCGATAATCGCCGCCAGAATGCCTTGAACGAGATGCATTCCCGCAGCGTAGTCGCAAACCGCCGTTGGATAGATGGAACGTGCCACAGAAGGATCGCTACGGCGTTCGAGCACGCCGGTAATTGCCTGCGCCAGTACATCCTGTCCACCTTTGTGTGAAAAAGGACCTGTCGGGCCGAAGCCGCTGCCTGACGCGAAAATAATGCGAGGGTTAATCTCGCTCAAAGTTTCATAGCTGAAACCCATACGATCCATTACGCCGGGGCGAAAATTGCTTACAACCACATCCGATTTCGCGACCAACTTATAGATGACGTCCTTGGCCTCATCCTTACGGGCATCCAGGACGATCGATCTCTTGTTGCGATTCAGGCTATAAAAGATCGGGTTGTTGGAATCTTTTTCATCCCTCGCGCCAAATGTGGATCGGCTCAAGTCGCCCGATTCCGGCCTTTCGACCTTGATCACATCAGCACCCAGATCGCCTAACATCTGCGTTGCACTGGGGCCCATCATCACTTGAGTGAAGTCGACCACACGGATTCCAGAAAGTGGATAGTCTGTCATTTCTGTCATCTTAATCTCCTGGCACTACGACTTGCAGGAGAACCTTCTGCAGCCCCGCGGCGACCCAACTAGAAGTTGACGCTGAACGTTGCACCCGCATAGCGATCAGCATTCCTGGTCAAAATCATTACACCGCTGGCGTTTCCGGGCGGCAGGCCAATCTGGAATCTGTTCGATGCGAAGTGCTTGTCGAACGCGTTCTTGACGAAAAGCGTCAAACCGTAACGGCCATCCGACGATGCGCCGCCGAAGCTGATATCCAGCAATCCATAGGCTTTCTGGAAAGAGCGTGGATTGTGGTCTTCACGGAACCAGACATCGTCCTGCCAGATATAGGTGCCCTGAGCGAACCCGTCCCAGGCCGCAAGCGGAAATTCGTAGCGTGCTGTGGTGCTGAACTTCCAGTCCGGTGAGTTTGGAGACTCCTTGCCAGACAGATCCTGCTTACCGTTGATACACCCCTCGGCCACTGTCTGGGCCACATAACACTCCGCGTTCACGAATTCATCGAACACAGCGTCGGTGTAAGCCAGTCCCGCCGTGAGCAGCAGCTTATCCGTTACGGCCGCGTTCAACTCGAGCTCCACACCCTGGGTTTCGAACACGCCAACGTTGGAGACATTGAATGCCTGCGATACCTGGTCAATCGTTTGAGTCTGGAAATTCTCGAATTGGCTGTAGAAGGCCGTGATATTCAGATGAACCCGGTCATCTTTCAATTCAGAGCGCAGACCGATCTCATAGGAATCGACAATCTCCGGTTCAACGGGTTGAGTGCTGAAGTTGAAGTCATTGGTGTTGGCAGCGGGCCCTTTGTAGCCACGTGAATAGGAGGCAAACATTCTTGCGTTTTCGCTGAAATCGTACAGTCCCCCGATTTTCCCGGCCCAGTTGGAGTCGTCGGTTTCGAAATCACCCTGAAATGGCAGGGTACCTCCGCCCGGCACACCAAAGGTATTCACCGCGTCGTTCGGGAATCCGGGTGCGGGCGAGTTCGGACGGTAGCCCGACCATTCCAAATCTTCCTGGACCAAACGCAGGCCGGCGTACAACTCCAGTTGATCGGTGGCATTCCAGTTAACCTGCCCAAAGACCGCAAGGCTCCGGTTTTCCGTTTCCATCATGGAATGGCCCGAGCGGAAGAAACTGGTCGCAGTAGCGGGGCAAGGCTGAATACTGGTCACGCCGGGTGCGCCGATACAAATCGCGTCACGCGACGTATTGTTTTGATCATACTGCGAGTTCCAGTAGAACAGGCCGGCCACCCAACTGGCATCGCCGCCGGTAGGCGAGGCGAGGCGAAGCTCCTGGCTTACAACCTGATTCTCATGGTTCTGCCCGCCAAACAGGATGGACTGACGCGTGAAGGTAAAGAAGGAACCCGGCACCGCAGTACCGCCGGTCAACGGCTGGAAATCAATATCCGGTGTCCCCGACCAGCTCCAGTCACGGTACGAGGTGATCGATGTCAGGGTGCCACCCCATTGCAGGTCGTAGTTGACCTCCGCACTGACACCCCAGACGTCCTGCGGCTGATCGGGATCGGCGGACTGGTTTACAGATCGCGAACTTTCGGTCGCTTCCGACGGAGCAATCAGCGCGATGAAACCGGCCGGGTCCGGCCCATCTTCATTCAAGAGGGGCATCATCACGCAACAGTTGGATTCTTTCTCACTGACATCTGCAATCAGCAGAATGTTCAACGCGTCACTGGGCTGAAATTCCAGTTTGCCGCGAAGACCATAGTTTTCCGTACCATTTACATCGTTCCCGGTTGCAAAATTGTGGATATAACCTTCGTCTTTGCGATAGTTGCCACTCAGGCGGAAACCGACCGTATCTGAAATCGGGCCCGAAACCGTCCCCTTGAAACCGTATTGATTGTCCTCGGCGAGCATGAGCTCTGCCGAGCCTTCGAATTCCGCGCTCGGCCGTTTGGTAATAACGTGGATGGCTCCTGCAGAAGCGTTCTTGCCAAACAACGTTCCCTGCGGCCCGCGCAATACTTCGATGCGTTCTATGTCGGCAAGGTCCGTAATACTCTGTGCTGTCCGGGTCATTACAACACCGTCATAAAGAACAGCCACGCTTGGCTCTACGGAGCTACTAAACGATTGTGTACCTGCACCGCGAATGCGAAACGCCGTCTCCGTTGCGATCGTTCCCTCGGTGAACGTCATGCCCGGCGTTAGTTTTACCAGATCCTCGGTAGAACCTATCAAAGCAGCCGCGATCTGCTCTCCGGAGAATGCCTTGATTGCAACCGGCACATCCTGCAGGTTTTCCGAACGTTTCTGAGCCGTAACAACTATTTCCTCGAGCTCTGCGGCATGAACGACGGCAGTCCCCGCGCTGAAAAGCAGCGCAAGAATAAAAGCAGCAAAACCATTTCTGTGCACTGAACGGATCCCCATTAAGCCTCTCCAACTTGAACGAATTTTCTAAAATCCAATCGGCGATTTGTACGAAAGTCAGGGTAGTCCCAACGGCTTAATGCCTCAACAGAAAAATCATAATAGTCAATATCGCCAATCGGAATAGTGCCTGCTGCCAATAAGATGTACGCCGGTATTCCAATCACGCATCGCAGGTATTCTGTTCTGCCTGTTGTGGGCGATCGTCGTTCAACCGTAATATATTGAATTGCCGAACTCATTGACCTTTTCAGATGCCGAAAACCGCAACGCAGGGAATACGTCGGGCGCTAATCACCAGCGCTTTGGCGATCTCCGCGTGTGCGGGCGCGGACGACGCGAGTATTCAGTTTCACCCCGAGAACGATGGCCTCAGCGTTCCGGACGGTTTTCAGGTTTCGGTTGTTGCCGACGGCATCGGCAGGGCTCGCCATCTCGCGGTCCGCGATAACGGAGACATTTATGTCGCAATGCGTGAGGCACATTCGGGGAAGTGCCTGGCGGGACTTCGTGACGAGGATAAAGACGGCCTTGTAGACGTCATTCGCTACTTTGGCGACTTCGGTGAGTGCGGCAGTATTGAGCTGCGTGGTGGCTACCTCTATTTCTCGAATCTAGAAACGGTGTACCGCGTTGCCCTGGACGAAGGGGCGCTGGTACCCGCCGGTCCGGTAGAGGTCGTGGCACAGGACTTTGCTCCGAACGGCCCATGGCACAACTACAAAGTCATCGCGTTCGATGAATCGGACAATCTCTATATAAACGTCGGCTCACCGTCCAACGCCTGCCAGCAGAAATACAGAACGCCTGGTTCGCCCGGCTTGCGCCCCTGCCCCCAACTCGTCAAGCGAGCCGGAGTCTGGAAGTTTCGTGCCGACGCATTGGAACAAACACAATCCGATGACGGCGAACTGTTTGCTACGGGACTGAGAAACTCAGTGGCGCTCGCCTGGAATCCGATCAGTAAGTCTCTTTACGCAGTGCCGCACGGCCGCGACCTTCTGCATCACCTTTGGCCAGAGTACTATTCCGAGAAAGACAGCGCGGAGCTTCCCGCTGAAGAATTTTTCAAGCTGCACGAGAATTTCGACGGCGGATGGCCCTACACCTACTACGATCAGCAGAAGGCGCTGCGGATGGTGGCCCCTGAATACGGAGGTGATGGAAACAGCGCCGATCAAAGTGGCCAATACGATGATCCTGTTGCCGCGTTTCCAGGCCATATGGGCCCAAACGATCTTACCTTCTACACCGGAAAGCAGTTCCCCAGGGACTACTATGGAGGCGCTTTTGTAGTCTTTGTCGGCGGATGGAATCGCGCACCTTTCCCGCAACAGGGTTACAAAGTCGTTTTTGTTCCGTTCGATGACAGCGGATCGCCAACCGGTAAACCCGTTACATTTGCTGATAACTTCGCGGGGAAAGCCGAGGTCGCGGCACCAGACGAAGCACGATACCGGCCGACCGGTCTGGCTCAAGGGCCCGACGGTTCACTCTACATTTCCGATTCGATGACCGGTCGGATCTGGCGCGTAGTTTACACCGGGAAGAAAAGCACGAACACGGCGATGCCCCGTATTGCCGGGTCCGGATCCGAGGCTGAATCTCAGGCTCAGTCACGAGACGACGAGCAATTGTCTGCTGTCTATTTGAGCAACTGCTCATCGTGTCACATGACGGATGGAAGTGGGGTACCCGGCTTTCAGCCTGCGCTGAAGCAATCCGATGTCGTCAATGGCGAGGTGGGTGCGCTCGTGAGCCTGATTCTGAAAGGATCATCCAACGGGAAACAAAATGCGCTCAGTATGCCGGCCTTTGCGTACCTTGACGATGAGACGATTGCGCAGATACTGACGTATGTGCGCAATCACTTTGGGAACCAGTCAGGAGCAGTGACATCGGACGCGGTTCGACAACATCGCTAATGCGGAAAGCGTGCGCTCAGAAACGGGAATAAGGAAATGACGATGAACAGAATTGCAGCCCGCCGGTTTTTCGCCATTTTGCTGTGTTGTGGAGTGATGGGGCAACCGGAAGCCGGCGACGGTCAGCGATTCGATCTCTATATTGCCAATGCCCGGGTGTTTGTTGGCGATGGAACGGTTCTGGAACGCGCCTCAGTCGGTATAATCGGCGACCGGATTCAGTGGATCGGAACTGAGGACATCAACAGGACAAAAGCAAAGATCGTTATCAACGGTGCAGGAACCACGATTATTCCGGGACTTATCGATGCACACGTGCACCTGATGAGTTCTGAATACCTGGTTGATGACGACAGCCTGCATTCCTATAAGACGGTCATATTGCCGCACTGGCTGAAAGGCATGCTATTGCATGGCGTGACGACAATTCGCACGCTCGGCGCTCCGATCAGAGAAAGCCTGGAATTCAAGGAAAAAGTCGCCGAGGGCCTGATCGACGGGCCGAGAATCGTAGCCTCCGGCCCCGGCCTGACATCTCCTCAGGGTCATCCGGCAGCGACGATGTATCAGCAGTACCCGGACCTGAAAAAGCGCTTCGTACGCGTTGCAACGAATGCGGAGGAAGCTCGCGCAGCGATTAGCGAGGTTGTCGAGGCCGGGATGGAGTCGCCGCTGAAGCTGGTTTTCCACGGCGGCGAACCCGGTGGTGAGTCCTACAAGATCATGGGCGTTCCGGCGCTTCATCTCGCGCCCGAGGCGCTCGAAGCCGCTATCGATGAGGCGCATTCTCGAGGCTACCGCGTCGCGGTTCACACTAATGACTACGAAGATGCGCTTGTTGCGGTACTGGCGGGAGTCGACGGTCTGGAGCACGGCGTCGTATCGGCCCCGATTCCGGACGGACGCTTGCTTCAAGCCATGCTGGAACACAATACCTTCCTGGTATCGACGCTTCGGCTGCATAAGCTCCTGCACGGCTCTGCGGTCCAGCAGGTGGCAATGGACAATCTGAAACTGCTGCATGACGGTGGCGTTCCCGTCGTGGTCGGTAGCGATACACCGGTTGGATGGACTTACCCCGGCCTCAATACCGTTTTGGAGATTGAGGCGCTCGTGGCGGCCGGGCTCACACCGTCTGCAGCAATTCAGGCCGCCACACACAATGCGGCGGTCAACATCGAACTGGAGGACCAGGTCGGGAGAATCCACGAGGGCCTGTTCGCCGACATGGTGATAAGCAAGGGCGACCCGACGACGGATATTTCGCTGCTTCGCTACCCGGCCTACGTGATCAAGAACGGAAAGATCGTCCGCGGAAACGAATAAGCGCTCAAGCCGATGCCCTCCTCCTTTGTATATAGCCACTTGTCAGCACAGTCAGCAAAACGATAAACAACGAGTAACTACTCAGATAGATGCTGGAAGTAACGCTGCCGGTGAACGACACCAGCTTACTGCTCAGATACGGTGCGATTGTCGATCCCAATCCGGCGGAAAGAAGAATAAACGCGATGTGCTTGTGCGTCGGCATCGCAACAAACGTCAGGCCAAGCGCCAGATAGGCATGCACTGTCACAGACAACGCGATGCCGAACACGTAACCCAACAACAGTATCGTATCCGCACTATCGCTTTGCGTAATCAGCCAGGAACAGAAAGTAGCCAATGACACCATGAAGACGATCAGGTAGTTCACGTCTATCCTGGAAACCACCATAGTGCTCAAGATCGAACCGAAGAGCGCCGCCGTGTAGACATTGGACATGAACTGGCTGGCTTTTTGAGGGTCGGCAAGAAACCCCTGCTGCAGAAACTGCGGTGCCCAGACAATGATGATCGCTTTTGCGAACATGAACATGAAAAGGCTGAAGCCGATCAGGAAAATACCGATATTCCACTCTGTTTTTGGCGCCGGGCTTAGTGCCTGGTCGCTGGATTTGCTGTCCGCTTTCCCGGGCGGGTCCATACCGTCAAATGACGAAAATGCGGTCAGAATCACCACCAGTAACAACACGCCGCCGATCACGAAGTAGTTCGCATTCCAGGCGTAGCCGTGAACGATGAAGTACCCCGCAAGCGCCGCCGATATCGCCCCGCCCAGGTTGAACGCGGCATCTTGAGCTACCAGTCCTGTCTGTCTTTTTCTGGCCGACCAAAAATGCGCAATAATGGCGCTGGATGCACAGGAAACCAGGCCGGTTATCGTCCCAATGACCAGCAAATGTGCAAACAACGCATCAAGCGTGTCGATGTAGTAGATGCTGACAATTGCCAAGCAACCGACGAGGTAACCGGCGACGATCACTGTCTTTATTCGGACATAGTCGAATATGTAGAAGGAACAGATATATCCGAGAAACAGCCCGCCGGTTAGTGCCGAGAACTGTGCAGCAACTTCCGGCACCGCAACACCGAAGTATTCGGCCGCAGGCCCGATAATCGAACCCGTCGGAACCAGGAGTCCTGCTATTACAAATCCTGCCAGCAGGGCGACAGCCAGCAGGCGAATCGTATTCACTGTCCTGGCCTGACTACGCATTGATATACGCCGTTTTTACCATCGTATAGAATTCGATTGCGTACCTGCCTTGTTCTTTGGGCCCGTAAGACGATTGTTTTCGGCCACCGAAAGGGACATGGTAGTCCAGTCCCGCGGTCGGCAGATTAACCATCAGCACCCCGGCATCGGCCCGCCGTCTGAACTCTCGTGAATATTTAAGGCTTGTCGTGCAGATGCCGGCTGAAAGCCCGAACCTTGTGTCGTTGGCGATGGTTATTGCTTCCTCGAATCCCTTGCATTTTATGACCGAAGCGCACGGACCGAAGATCTCCTCCTGGTTTATTCTCATGGCGTTATCGGTATTCAGGAACAGAGCCGGAGCCTGGTAGAACCCGGGTGTCTCCAGGTCCAGACGTTCGCCTCCGTATACTTCAGCACCTTCCTCTTTCGCCAGTTCGACATACCGCAGATTCGATTCGAGCTGCTTTTGGTCTATCACCGGACCGATATCCGTGTTCGGGCTCAATGCATGTCCCACTTTGAGTTGATCGATAGTCTTCTTGACCGCCGAGACAAAAGCGTCGTGGATGTCTTCATGCACGATGAATCTCGACGACGCGGTGCAACGCTGTCCGGTTGAGAAAAACGCTCCATTGACGCAAGCCGGAACGGCGACCGACAAATCAGCATCTTCCATCACGATCATGGGGTTCTTGCCGCCCATTTCGAGCTGTACTTTCTTCTGCGATTCGCCACAGGCAGCGGCGATGCCGCTGCCCACCCCGATTGATCCCGTAAATGAGATAGCAGCTATGTCGGGGTGGGCAGTCATTGCTCCTCCAACTTCCTCACCACCGCCCATGACCAGATTAAGCACCCCCGCCGGACCACCAAACTCTTCAAACAGCCCGACAATGACATTGGCCACTCCCGGCGTGGAGCTGGCCGGCTTGAATACGACACAGTTCCCGTAGGCGAGTGCCGGAGCTATTTTCCAGGCTGGAATGGCGATCGGAAAATTCCACGGCGTGATCAGGCCAACTACGCCAATTGGCTCCCTGACGATATCGACGTCGACACCGGGTCGAACAGAATCGACCTTTTCTCCGCAAATACGCAGAGCCTCTCCCGCGAAGAACTTGAAGAGCTGCCCTGCCCGCGCAGTTTCGCCAATACCTTCGGCAAGTGTCTTCCCCTCTTCTCTTGACAGCATTGCGCCAACTTCGTCCTTCCTGGCCAACAGTGCTGTGCCGATCGAATCCAGCAGATCATGCCGAACCTGGGGACTGGCATCACGCCATGCCGTGAAAGCAGAACTGGCCGCCTTGACGGCTATGTCGACATCCTCGGCGCTTCCCTGCGAGCATAAATCGATGACATCTCTCGTATCCGATGGATTGATGTTCTCGATTCCCGTGCGTCCGGACACCCATTCGCCGTTGATAAAATTCTGTAATTCGTCCACAAGCATCTTCCTAAGTTTCGATGTGTTTAATCATTTCCAAATTCGGTCTTCGATGACTCACGGTTTCATGATATTGCCAGTTCCCGATTGTAGCCATTGAGCTACTTAAAGAAATCTTCGTTAATGGCTATGTATTCCGCTTCCTCGCCGGGAACGTCATCGACGTGGCGAATGGCGTCGACGGGGCAAATTGTTTCGCACAAACCGCAGGAAATACACTCCGCGGGATTGATGTAGTACATAAGCGGCCCCTCATGAATACAGTCCACAGGGCAGACTGCGACACAGCCTCCGTCCTTTTCATTGATGCAGGCCGATAAGATCACGAAGGTCATCAGGACGGTCCCGGCGACCCATGCGACCCATGGATCAGGAACCTTTCCATACCGGGTCCCTTTTCTCGACAAAGGCCCGTACGCCTTCCCTGGAATCCTCTGATGTCAGCGCGGCAACCAGACCGGGGAGACGAACCGAGCGCGCCTCCGATGCCGGCATATCGATTGTGTGCTTGACCGATTCCTTGATCGCTTTGAGCGAGAGCGGTGCGCACCGCAAGATTCTCTCGATCCATTTATCCACAACTGCGTCCAACTCAGACTCGGCAGCAACTTCGTTGACCAGACCATAGCGTTCCGCTGTCGACGCCGATATTTTTTCTCCGGAGAGAAGAATGCCGAGTGCGACTTTTTCAGGGATGAGTCGCGGCAACAGAACCATTCCACCATCGAGCGGCAAGCGACCAACTCTGGGTTCGGGCAGTCCGAATTTCGCGTGCTCCGATGCAATCACAATATCGCATCCCAGTACCATTTCGAATCCGCCGCCAAGAGCAAACCCGTTGACTCTTGCGATGACGGGAACGAGCAGCGTTTTGCGCAATGAGATACCACCGAAGCCTTCGGGGCGAGCGTCGGCGCAGTAGTCCAGCCCCGTTTTGCGCGTACCGGATTTCATGTCTGCGCCGGCACAGAAAGAACGATCTCCGGCGCCCGACAGAACGACAACGCGCACACTGGCGTCAGCCTCGATTTGCTGCCAGATCGCCTCAAGACGATCCGCCGTTTCCAGATCGACGGCGTTCATCTGCGCTGGGCGATTAATCGTGACTCTCGCCACGTGCTCTTCGATACTCAACTCGACAGTCATCTCGCCTATCTCCTGCGCCAGCTACAGAGCCGGTTCGCGCCTCGATTCACTAGCTGTTCTCACGCCGCGTTCGGCGAAGGCACGTCCCCCGGGTCGGCGCCCTGGGCACGCATTGTTTTTTGAATTGCACCTGGGTCCACGTCTCTTAAGGACACGTTATTCTGCAGTGACAGCGAAGCCGCTACCCCGGCTGCTTCACCCTGCATCATGCAGGGGGGAATCTCCCGGGACATCTTTTGTGCATCCGGCTCAGCCGAATAGTGCCTCCCGGCAATAATGAGCCGATCCAGTTTCTGCGGCAGCAGGGCCCGGTACGGAGTGTAGTAGTCCCTCCCCCTGCAGACGGTGTCGGCAAAGTGTTTCCGGTTGACCACATCATCTTTTGTCACGACATACTCACCTTTCAGCAAACGTGTCTGACGTACGCCCACCTGCTCCGCCGCACCCAGCAGGTAGGAATTTTGAAACCCGGGCAGATGACCCTTCGCATACTCGAAGAGCTTCATCATTCGCTCCCGGCCATCGTATTCGGCAGCGGTCAGACCTTCCGGCGAAATACCGTCATAACCCGGCATGTGGGGACAGTTGCACCAGATTACGCCAGGGATCGGGGTTTTCAGCCACCACATGTTCCAGGCGCCGCCCAGGATTCTACGGGCCTCCCGATCCAGTTTCTTGTGCTCCTCAGGATGCTCGTACTCGAATCGTTCCGCTTCCTCCACATCGACATGCGCCAGACGAAAGACGGTTGTGACAATATACTGGCCCTGAATAAAGTCGGCGCCGGCGCTGGCTGCAACATTAAGGTCGCCGGTTGCATCGACGATGATATCGCCCAGAATAGCCTGTCGACCGACGTTCGTTTGGCAGATCACACCTCTGACCTTGCCATCCTCGACGATCGCCTCGCTGAAAACACTGTGGAGCCTCAAGTCGATATCGTTTTCCTTGAGCAGGGCGAGTGAAGTGCGTTTCCAGGAATCCGGATCGAAAGCTACGGCGTAGGTGATGGGTTGCGGGTCAGCTTTTGAGTGAAAGTTATGGACTCCCCAGCGCCTCCATTTCCTCGACATTTCGACCGTCCCCAGTCGATCGCTTTCCGGCGGAAACACGGCCATACCTTCTTTCGACATACGGTGAATGAACTCATCCACTATCCCGGACACGGTGATCTCGTTTCCGTTGGCCATGTCGTCGAGCACCAGAACCATACCTCCGGAGGCCATCCCCCCAAGGTGGTGGTAGCGTTCCAGCAATGTGACCGAACAGCCATTTCTCGCCGCCGATATGGCCGCGGTTAGTCCGGCCGATCCGCCACCCACAACCACCACGTCAGCTTTTGCCACAACGGCAACGTCTCTCGCATCCTCTCGAATAAACTGTTCGTCAAAAGTACTCAAATTTCGCTATGCCTCACTAACAAGTCCCTGAATTTGCTGCCCTGCGCCACACATGCTCGCCCAGGGCCGGATTGCCTGCCTGGTGTGTTTAATCTAGACTCCCGAACACTATTCCACAACGGAACAATGAGAATACAGACCATGGCGGTTCGGAATATTGAACAGATCAAGCTTCAGAACCTGCTGGTCTTCAAGACTATTCTGGACGATCACAGTATTTCCGGGGCGGCCGAATTATTGGGGCTTACGCAGTCGACCGTGAGCAAACAGCTCAAACTGTTGCGGGAGTACTTTGGCGACGAACTGTTCGTTCGCACAGCCAACGGCATGGTTGCCACAAGCAAAGCACTGACGCTCGCCCCCCAGATCGCTACTCTGATCACCGATTTCGAGGCGCTTCACGGAGAAGGCGTCTTTAACCCGGAGAAAATAGAGAGAAATTTTGTCGTCTCCACAACCGACGAAATTCAGCATTTCCTGCTTCCAGGCCTGACCAAACGCATTGAAACGGAGTCCCCCAACTCACGCATCATCTTTCGCACCCTTGTCAGGGACTTTGCCGCTAAACAACTCGAGTCAGGAAGTGTTGACCTGGTCGTCACCCTGAACTGGCATGTTCCAGAGCACTTGAAACAAAAGCGGCTGTTCACCGACGATTTCGTTTGCATTCACAGGGTCGATCACCCGCTCGCGACCCCTGAGTTAACGCTGGAGAACTACCTGTCCGCGCGGCATATGATGGTGTCGCCCCTCGGTACAGCGGCCGGACCGGTAGACGAGGTCCTGGATTCTTACGGGCACACGCGATTCGTTAGCCTGGCCTGCCCCTATTTCATGCAGGTAGCGGAAGCCCTCATGGATTCTGACCTGTTATTAACACTGCAACGACGCGCATGCGAAGAACTGATCAAAACGCACCCGCTCACGATTAGTGAGTTGCCTATTTCGATGAACCCGGTGAACTACTTCATGTTCTGGCACAAGCGGTATGACCGGGACTCCACCAACTGCTGGTTGCGCGATATCATCTGTAAAATTCTTTCCAAGTAGGGCTTCGCTCAGGCGAGCAGACCCGCTACATAGGGCTTGTGTGTGGCTATATCACCTGCCGTCAGTCCGTCCAGTTCATAAGGAAGAACCAGCCACTTTTCAGTCTCATACACCGAATAATCCGGTTGCAGCCCACTTCGGTTCGACTCCGGCTTGTTCCACACGACGGCGGTCTTTAGCTGACCGGGCATGTTACGCCGTAAGCGGGATTTCAGGCGGTTGACAACGGTCGTCAGAGTCCAACCCGAGCCGCAAACATCGTCGATGATGAGTAAACTGTCATCCGCACTCAGCGACTCCAAAAGGTACTGGGTTCCGTGCACCCGAATATTTCTGCGCGGATCGTTGACCATTTCCCCATAGGCCGTCATGCCCGCGTACGACGTCCGGAGTGCTATATGGTCGGTCTGGATACCCAGGTACTCGAGGCACTCCTGCACATAGATCCCCACCGTACTGCCGCCACGCCAGAGTCCGACGATGAAGGTGGGTCGAAAACCATCATTGAAGATATTCACACCCAGTCGAAACGAGTCGTTTATCAGTTCTTCTTCTTCGATGAACAAGCTTTTGGCCAATTTTCCTGATCCCCGACATTTCCTGCAGCGTGTGTCGTCTTGTATGACAAGACGAATTCCGCGATATTATCGCAATGACTGCCAAACAGTATATTAGCGCACAATCCCTACTCGATGATGCGTTCCGACTCGGAGCCGATATCTACGACAGTGGCTTCAGGCCAACTTTTATTCTGGCGTTGTGGCGTGGCGGCGCGCCGGTTGGGATTGCCGTACAGGAGTTCTTGGCCTACAAAAACGTGATTTGCGATCATATTGCCGTTCGAACTTCATCGTACTTAAACGTCGATGAACGCAGTAACGAAGTCCGAATTTATGGAATCAACTACATTTTGAAGAAAATTTCGTTCGATGACCGACTTCTCATCGTCGACGACGTCTACGATACCGGACACACAATAAGTACGCTGATTCAGCATCTCAAAGACAAGGCCAGGCAAAATTCTCCCGAGGATATCCGAGTTGCCGTTCCGTACTATAAGCCCAACAGGAACCAAACCTCGCGCGCTCCCGATTACTATATTCATGCCACCGACGCCTGGATCAAATTCCCTCACTCCCTGGAGGGATTGTCTGCGGAAGAAGTCGCCGAGCATCGTCCTGCATTGCACGCTATTTTATCTCAGGCGGTGACTCCGGAAAAACGGTAGCTGGCCGAAACGCCTTCATAAACGTTACGGGCAGCAGCCCGGCCTTCCAGCAGCATATGCCGACCGGGCCTGATGCAAACAGGCGTGGACCGACGGACTCGCCGGCATCAATGCGATCGCGTTGCGCGATAACACGCTCGGGATAGTATTCGCCAGCTGACCAGGCGGAAGTAACACCGTTCGCCAGGAAGACAATGCCGTTGTAGATGACCTCTTCCACACGGCCGTTATCGACGAGGTCCAGGTTGTAGTGCGCGTGTAAATCGATCCTGCCGTTCCGTATGACGATGCCCGTACTCGGCCGGCGCTCATCACTGACGCTGTCGAACAACCAACCGCCGCGAATAAGCAGCTGCCCTTCCTACCCCTCAGTCCACTGTGCCGGCACCAATTGTGGAGCGAGCAGGGCGAGTATCGTTCTTAAGCCCTCATCTCGTACATGTGAAGCGCGACGCCTTCTTCACGAGACAGCCGCCGCTTAACGAAGTAGACCGCACCACCAACTGCCGCGATCCAGAAGATCAAATCTGCGAACTGCAAATCCGCAAATACCCACCCTGACATTTCTGAAGCTGGCACATTTAGCAGGACATCGAACGGCGAAATCTGGTTTGCTCGCGCCACATACAATACGGCTGCGAAGAGGTTGCCGAGGATGCATCCGAGTATGGCGTAAATAGAGGCCACTACAGCGAATTTCATGGCGATTCCCCTTCCGAAATATTGCATCGTGAACCCAATAGCAATACCGATTGCGGCAGCCATGAAGCTATACGAAAAACCGCCTGATGCCGAGGTCATTACACTGTAAATACCGGCTGCCAGAATCATTGCTACCGCTCCAGCAATCACGGCAACAATGAAGTTCTGCTCTGACAACAGTTCTTCCGCAAGGTCATAGTTTCTTTGCTTTTCTTCTTGTTCCATTTCTTATTCTCTCCTACCGAATTCTCCGAGATACTCTGCGCTGAACAGCAAGGTGACGGATACCCCGGGCGACTGCTTTCGGCTGCAGTTTCAACCGCTCGCTCATGATTTGCTCAAATTAAGTTTCATCTCTACCAGCAATGGTGTGAAACCGACTTTTTCATAAGCGCGAATGGCAGCTCGATTCTCGGTGTATACATCCAGATAGAAATCGTAAACACGCCTGTCTCTACACCAACTGATCAGAGACTCGATGATCAGCTTGTTAATCCCTTGCCCGCGAGCACCTGGCTCAACATACATAAATCCCAGGTATGCATGCTGGTCATGCACGAAAGCAGCTTCGGATGGCCGCAATTGAGCATACCCACAGCCAACAACCCGGCCATCATGTTCTACCAACTGCAAGCAGGTGTTCGGGTCGGCTATCAAACCACTTAGGTCGTAGTAATGGGTGTCTGTCTTTTTGATTGCGTCGTTGCAAGGGCGTTCTTCTTCAATTACGCCTTGCTCAAACTTAAGTAAGATCGGCAGGTCATCTGGCTGTGCAATTCTTAGTTTCATGTTGAGCGCCTGGCAAGTGTCGTACCGTCCTGACCAACAGCCTGCTTTGGGTTGCGGTTTCAACCGGTCAATGCAACACCTAAGCTCTAACTATAGAACAGGAGGTGTCATCAATGAAACAAAGACCGCGAAGATATTTCACTCAGACAGAGATGTCAGAGGTCTGGGATCGCTGGGAGAAAGGCGAGTCA
>JAJFKU010000012.1 GCA_021773035.1 Woeseiaceae bacterium | reverse complement strand
CTGATCGATACCGCACCAACGATGCGGCCATGATCAGGCGTCTTTTGCGTGTGGTGACGCGAACGACGCATCGCGCGGCTACGCCGCAAGTGCGTGATCAGCTCTTTCTTCAAGGCCCCGCGGGCCTGGATGAACAGGGTTTTGTAGATCGTCTTGTGTGACACCTGATAGTTCTCGTCGTCCGGGTGCGTGCGTTTCAGCCAACCTGCGATCTGCCATGGAGCCCACTGCAACTGCAGCTTGCTCGCCACGATGCGTGCCAATGCAGGGTTCGCAGCCAGTTTACAGATCTTCGGCCGCGGTGCTCGCTCCCACGCCGCTTCGTCAGCTCTGGTGGCGCGGTATCGTCGCCGACCACCATTGCGCTGTATCTCACGGCTGATCGTTGAAGGGGCTCTACCAAGCACCGTTGCTATCGTACGAAGCGATTGACCAGCGACTAAACCTCGAGATACCTCCTCGCGCTCGGCTAATGTCAACGCAAGTCGCGAGCGCCGCTTCGTTGCAGGGCGAATGCCTCCAGTTCTTGCTAAGGCACCTTGTACTGCTGAATGATAACGGCCAAGACCTCGGGCTATCGCGTTGAGTGACTCGCCTTTCTCCCAGCGATCCCAGACCTCTGACATCTCTGTCTGAGTGAAATATCTTCGCGGTCTTTGTTTCATTGATGACACCTCCTGTTCTATAGTTAGAGCTTAGGTGTTGCATTGACCGGTTGAAACCGCAATCACAAGTAGGCGGTCGCCATATCATACCTGAACGGATGTAAATCAAGTGTGCTCCTGGGTTGTGCCTTTTCCGAATCGCTCAATAATCTCGCCGCAGTCAGCGACAAGCTCTTTCCTGAATTCACACTCGAATTTGAGACGATGAGCATCTTCCCTTTCCAGAGCATTGAGCCTTCAACGCTGTTTGTCGCTCCGGATTCAACACCTGGCGCGGCATCAATTTTCGCAAAAGTAGCCAGCGTCAATCAGAGCAGTAGCGAAAACGGAAATAGCTGGTGTATTCCGATCGCTTGAGTGACTAATGGTGTAGTCCGCAATCAAATTTGCCAGCTGTCCCTTGGATTTGAACTCTTCGCAAATACTCTCCCCCGTACTCCATGCATCGTGCGCACCGCCGACGTAGCCACTAAACGCTGCAACCATCTGATAGTCCGGTTTGGCTCCATTGAACGCGAAGTTCACATATTCAGAAGCCATCTCCCCCAGGGCATGGCCATCCACGAAAAAGCCAGTTGCGTGGCTACGATTGGAATCGGCGGCGCCGTCTTTTCCCTCTTCATCACAGGCGTAGGCGTCGATAAGGGCAAGATATGTCAGCTCGAAAGCCGGCGAATCCAGTTTCTCCGGATTCTCATCGACAAACTCTGTGACTAACCTCACAATCTCTTCCTGCGTTGCCTGCTGTCCGCAGATCGTGCCTACGGCAATCATTACATCATGACCGGCGATAACGTAGTTTCGATATTCAATTGCCATGAGTTTGCTTTGTTGCGAAGCCTCGCTCGCGCCTTTCTTGTATGCCTCCATTAAAGGAGCGAGCGTTCGGCCGCTCTCAAATTCAGCTCGCGCAGGCACAACGCTCAGGGCCAACATTGCGCACGCTGCATAACACGTTGAAATACGTGCATATTTTAATAGTGAGTGCTTGTTCAAGTGGTCCCGTTGGTATTTCGATTCTCCGAGCGGCCTCGTTGGATCGGTAGCAGCTTCTCAGCACTCTACCAGTTGAGTTTTGCGTACGGGCGTATGAAGACGTTTAGCTCGTTACTCGGTGTCGCAAAGAAGAGGCTCGTCTATTCCCTCAATCGGATATGAAGCAAGCACAGTCTAACGCGGTCGCAGTACCAGCGATTGCAGCGCTGCTCCGATCTCGCCGTGTTCGTCGTACAGGGTCGCCTGCGACAAGCCGATGCCGGTGCTTTGCCAGTGCGATATCGCTTTCGACGCCAGCCAGTCCGATTCGGGCAGGCGATGCAGGGCAATTGTCACGTCAGGGTTAACGCAGGATATTTCGGCGAAATGCCGGTTGGCCGAAATACCGTTACCGCAGTCGGCCAGGGGGCACACACGTTGAAACGGTGACGGTATTTCGTCGGCAACGAGCCCCGGCGTGCGCATCCACAGCGTTCTAGGTCCACGCACACCGGTTTCGTCCGGTGTGCCGCGTGTCTCGACGAAGTCGAAAAAAAACGGCTGGCCATGAGGTGCTTCCGGATTCATCAGGTCCTCGGGCATGGCAGTGCTCCTGGCGGGTGCTGTGGTACCCGGTGTCGGAAGTTCGCCCACGTCCTCGACGACGATATGGGTCGTATTTGCCGTCGCGCAGGTCTTCCCCGCCCTGTCCAGCAGGGTCAGGTGCGTATTGGCGGCAACTCGGCCATCGCGGCTGACTTCACTGTGGATGCGGACCCCGTTCATCGGTACCGGCCGCAGGAAATTGGCGGTCAGGCGAACCAGCTGTTTATCCGTGATCGCCGCTTCGGCGGCACGGGCGAGCAAACCGGCTGCCGGTCCGGCATGGCAGGCGTCAGCAGACCACGGGCCGCGAGCGGCGGGTCCTGCGACGAAGTATTCGCCATCCAGTGAGAAAAACGCGTTTCGATCATTACTCATAAAGCCAAAATCTTCTTTCTGTAGCCGATATGCATACCGATACCGCGACTTGCCATGAACATCAAGAGCGCGAGCCAGAGTCCGTCATTTCCTAACGGCTGTGTGAGGTACCAGGCCGGCAGAAAAATCGCGACTGTCGAGAACACCATGATATTGCGCATGTCCCTTGCCCGCGTTGCGCCGACATACACACCGTCGTAAAGAAAGCACCAGACACAGACAAGCGGCGAGGCAATCATCCATGGCAGGTAGCGGTTCGCCGTTGCGCGAACCTCCGGCAGGTCGGTGAGTATCGAGATAACGAGCGGCCCCGCTACGGCGTAGAGTACGGTAAAGCCGATCGCGAAGATCAGCGACCATTTAAGTGTCAGGTTTACAGAGTGTACGAGCGCGTCGCGACGCTTTTCGCCAACGGCCTTTCCGACCAGGGCTTCGGCGGCGTGAGCAAGCCCGTCGAGGCCGAAGGACGTCAGGTGTTGAAAGTTCATCAACACCGCATTGGCAGCGAGAGTTTGCCCCCCGAGACGCGCGCCTTGTGCGGTTACGAATGCGAGTGTGAACATCAGCGCCATCGTGCGTATAAACAGATTGGCATTGACGGAAAAGAACGCGCGGTAGGCGGCTATATTCGTCAGGCGTGCGAGCGGCCAGTGGCCGGCGCGCCGCCGCAGTGCGCCGACGGCGAACCCGGCACCAACCAAGAAGCCGCTGTATTCCGCAATCACCGACGCGAGCGCCACACCGTCAACGGTCATTCCCAGGACGACGACAAACAGCAGGTCGAGCACGATATTCGTCAGGTTGATCGTCAGGAACATAAACAGCGGCACGCGGGCGTTCTGCAGGCCAATAAACCAGCCGATCAGCGCGTAGTTTGCCAGCGTTCCCGGCGCGCTCCAGATGCGAATGAAAAAGTACTCGCTGGCGTACTTCTGCGTTTCTGCATCGCCGCCGAGCAGGCTCAGCGCCAGCTTGCCGATAGGTAGCTGTAGCGCGATCAGTGTGAGGGCGATGCCCAGTCCTACAATCAGGGCCTGCCCGAGCGATGCACGCAAACCGTCGTTGTCGTTAGCACCGAAACTCTGTGCGGCAATACCGGTCGTGCCCATGCGCAGAAAATTCATGCCCATATAGATGAACGTAAAGATCGTCGCGCCGATGGCGACGGCACCGAGATAGTTCGAGTTATCGAGGTGTCCGGTGACGCCGGTATCGACCATACCGAGTAAGGGTACGGAGATGTTGGACAGAATCATGGGCGCTGCGATGCGCCACATGTCCCTGTTTTGCGGTAGCCGGGAGGAATTCATGCCGGCATCACCGGAGGATGAATTCGTGACTTTGATCTGTTCGCATGTCGGTAGCGCAAGGAATCCGTGTTGCCGCAAGGTACACGAAACCGACTCCTCGTAGTAGCCTGGCCTGCATGTCAAGTATCGAATCATAACCGTAGCAGTCTGACAATACGCGGTAGCTTTTGCTCCAATCTCAGCCACGAACTTGCGCGCTGGTTTCTTGCACCTGCAAGAAACGCAGCGTACGCTGAGTATCAATCGGGTTTAGACCTAGGTAGCTAAATTGACGGGCATTCACTACCGCATAATCACTACCTGCCTCGCTTTGGTCGTTGCGTCTGGCTGCCGAGTTGCCGTTGGAGATGGTCTCGCATCGGGGGAGTCACTGCCGGTTCGACTTGTAAGCGCGGCTATCGAAAGAACAGAGCACGATGTTACTTACGATGGCAGCTATCGAGCGATTGGTTATCCGGGCGGAGATGTTCCCGAAACTCTGGGTGTTTGTACGGACGTCGTAATTCGAAGTTATCGTTCAGTCGGGATCGACCTTCAAGAACTTGTCCATATCGATATGACGGATAACTTCGACGCTTATCCGACTATATGGGGGAACAAGAAGCCCGATTCGAACATCGATCACCGACGTGTTCCAAATCTCCAGACCTATTTTGAAAGGCACGGGGCAGCCAGAGCGGTGAGTTCGAACCCTGTTGATTATACTGACGGTGATCTCGTCACCTGGATGCTGCCCGGAAACCTGCCTCATATCGGAATCGTGATCGGGCGACGCTCAGGCGATTCTGAGCGACCCTTCATTGCTCACAACATAGGAAACGGGCCCGAAATAAGTGACATTCTCTTTCGTTACCCCATAACTGGTCACTACCGTTTTCGCGGGCCGGGCGAATGAGGCTATTGCAGCCCAACAATGCGCTGCACCTGCAATTCTGCCTTCGTCATCGTTCCTGTATTCGCAAGCATGCAGCTGTACGCCGGGTTTCGAGTTAGCTCGGGCGTTGGACAGCTATCATATTCGGTTGTAGAATCCGCGCCCCACGTAACGTTCGACTGTGAGGTGCATCGTGCGAAATTCCAGGAATAATAACTCCTTTTGGTTTCGAACCAACCAGTAAACGCCGCAAAGGCTATCCTTCCGAAACTCAGGTCAAGCGCGGTGAGCGTGTGGTTGGCGGCGGAAAAGAACTCCTGGAGAAACTAGGCAGGAACGATCCGTGCCCTTGTGGGTCCGGGAGGCGTTTTTAAGCGCTGTTGCCTGCGTTCCGGCCGCTACGACGGTTCGTTGAGAGATCACTACTTTAGGGACAAATAGCAGCCTGGCAATGCGCTGTATGTTGCAGCAACGGTATCTGTCACGCTTCTTGCATTCGCAACGAGCGCGCCAGATACCGTTGTTCAGGTTAGCTTAGACCGTAGGCAGCATAAGGAAGATCACATGAAAACCTGGGCTCCAGTCGTTGTGTTTCTGCTTGTCATTCCATTGACTTGTTTAGGTGATGAACCAGACCCAAGCTACAAACAACTTGTTGATGAGGTCTTAGAGCTAACCGGCGCCCTGAAGATTGGGGAACAGATGAGCGGTTTCGTTGTGGGGGAGATCGTCAAAGCGCTTCAGTCAGCCGATTCCGATTTTCCAGCCCGCGGATACGAATTACTGGAGAGCGAAGTCAATCTGACGATCAAGGAGGCAATGGAGTCGGGCAGTTTGAATGAACTGATGTACCCGATCTATGCTAAGTATCTTGATGCATCTGATCTCGAGGCTATGATTCGCTTCTACTCAACAAAAGAAGGGCGGAAGATCGCCAATATCCTGCCGCAGATGACACAGGAAGGAATGATCGCTGGCCAGAGATGGGGCGCTGCCTTGGGGCCGCAAATCGCACAGCGCGTATAATAGCGCCTGGCGGAAGAAGGCATTGAGCTTCCTTAGCGGGCTGTAAGCCGATATCGCGACCCTGTCCAAAGCGCTCCTCATCGTTGTAGTAACGGGACCGAACGTCCTTATTCCGCTTCTGTGGTTCATTATCGTATCGCTCGGCCTGATTTTTGTTACCGGGTTGCCCGGCGCCGGTGACCTGGATGCGCGCGGCACTGGTAGTTCTCTGTGGCAAGTAGTACTGCTTTTTTCAATCCTTCTCATACCGGCATTTGTGGCGCTGTTTCTGATAAACAGATCCGTCATTCGAAAATACACTGCTCTTACAAGCGACGACCAGCCCGCATCACGCGGCGCCGTCTGACAAAACGCTGCATCTGCAAACGGCGTCCGCGCCGCTTCTTGCAACCGAAAGAGCCACGTCGTACGCTGGTTTTAAGTCAGCTCGGATGATCAGGTGGCGGGCCAGTCATTGATTAGATTATTTTTTTCATTTCAGGGCCGAATAGACCGAAGACATTTTTGGCTGGGTCTCGTGGTCGTTGTTTTATCTCTCTACCTGATCGGAGCTATCCTCCGGCAGTCTTTCCTCCCCTGGCAAATGGGGTTGCTTCTTTTTGCTCCGTTGTATTTCTCGTTCTTTGCGCTGGCTGCAAAGCGCTACCACGATCTCGGCATGACCGGCTGGTACAGCGTGATCTTTCTTCTTCCCGTTGTCGGATGGTTCTACGTGGTTTTCGAGTGCGGTTTCTTGCAAGGCGGAGCGATGAAAAACAGATACGGCCCGCCTCTTCACGGACCATTAGCAGACCGGGAGCTGCCCTAGAGCAAGCTTAGAGCAATGCGAAAAACGACCAAACGATTCTCGGGGGTCTTGGCGATTGTTCTCTCGGCGCCGGTAACAGCCGCAAACCCACTCAGGCTCAGAAGGCATTCGCCCCGGTCAGTTCCTTCCCAACGACGAGTTGGTGAACGGTTTCGGTACCTTCATAGGTGATTACGCTTTCGAGGTTTAACATGTGACGAATGGGTGCATATTCCGCACTGATGCCGGCACCGCCAAGTATGTCGCGTGCATCGCGGGCGATGTCGAGGGCCGCGCGGCAGTTATTCCACTTCGCCATCGAAACTTGTGTTGGACTCAGATTGCCACCGTCCTTGATTCGACCGAGCCGCAGCGACAACAGTTGTGCAGCAGTGATTTTCCGGCTCATCTCGGCCATGCGAATCTGAATGGTTTGCGTATTGGCCAGTGGTTTCTGGAACAGAATCCGATCCTGAGTGTAGCCAAGCACTTCCTGCAAACAAGCCTGTGCCGCTCCGATCACGCCCCAGGTAATTCCATAGCGTGCCTGGGTGAGACAGCTTAACGGACCTTTAAGGCTGGAAACCCCCGGCAACACGTTCGCTTCGGGTATACGAACGTTGTCGAAGAACAGCGCGCCGGTTACCGATGCTCGCAGCGAAAACTTGTTTTCGATTTCCTGCGTGTCGAAGCCCGGCATATCCTTTTCAACGATAAAACCCTTAACACCCTCGTCGGTCTTCGCCCAGACAACAGCGGCGTCTGCGATAGTGGCATTGGTTATCCACATTTTCGCGCCGTTCAGAATCCAGTCGTCGCCGTCGCGCTTCGCGTGCGTTTTCATATTGCTGGGGTCAGAACCGCCATGTGGTTCCGTGAGGCCGAAACAACCGATTGCCTCGCCACGGGCCATCGCAGGCAGCCATCGCTGTTTTTGCTCTTCGGACCCGTAGGCGTGGATTGGGAACATGACCAGGCTGCTCTGAACCGAGACGAAGCTGCGCAGGCCGCTGTCGCCGCGTTCGAGTTCCTGGCAGATAAGCCCGTAGCTGACGCTGTTGAGACCCGCGCAATCATAGCCCTCAATCGAGCTGCCCAGCAGGCCCAGTTCGGCGACCTCGCCAATCAGGTGCCGGGGGAATTCGTGTTGTTCGAAGGCCTCCTGCATCAGCGGGATAACTTTGTCGTCGACGTATCGACCGACGGTATCTTTGACCATGACTTCGTCTTCACTCAGTTCGGACCGAACGTCGTAGAGATCCATGGGATCGAGTTTGCTGCTCACCGGTGATTTCCTGGGCTACTCTGGTTGGGCGTCGATTCTAGCTGCTAAATGGGTATTCCGAAACGTCTATAGATAACGGATAGCATCCACGCCGGACCGATCATCATCAGCTGCAAATCCTGAAACACGGCGCGCAGATTGCCGCTCCTGCCGAGCGCTAAGCCGGTAACCCCGGCAACCAGCAAGCCGGACGAAACGCCGTTGGCGGGCAGCCCCGAGTCGGTCAGCCACAACTGAATTGCCGCCAGACCCAGCAAAAAGGGCAGCAACCCGATAGCCAGTGACAGCGAGATAATGAAGTAGTAGATTGCCGTAACCATCAGGAACGCGCTTCCCCAGTTGAACAACGGCGAGATATCCGGGAATTCAGCCGGTACCGGGAGGCTCCAGAGTATGCCGACCACACCGACCACGACCATCGGTACCGCGGCCCAGAAAACCAGCGGATTTCCGAGGTTTTCGTGAGTTTGCTCGTATCGCGTCAGCCAGTTATCGATATCGGTCACTTTGCTTCTCACGGGTGGAGAGCGTCATTCTACACGGGGACTGCCGCCTTGTGACGCAGTCCACAGTACTGCAACAAATAATGAATATTCTGAACATAAGTACGCCAATTAAGTCTGTGTTCAGGTAACGAAGGCATACAATGCCCCGTAAATACTGTAGCAAAGGGAACGATCATGACTATTCGATCTACGAAATTTATTCTCGCAATGACTGTAATGACAGTTTTTGTGAGCGGCTGTAAAACGCTTGACGCCTATACGCGCGACGAGAAGACGAGCTCAGCAACAAAGGGCGCGTTGATTGGTGCTGCCGCAGGTGTGGTAGCCGGGCTGATTTCCGGTGACGACGCTGTTGAGCGTCGCCAGCATGCGCTGATCGGTGCGGGCATCGGAGCGCTCGCGGGTGGTGCGATTGGCCATTATCAGGACAAGCAGGAAGCGGCATTGCGCGCGGAGCTCGAAGGTACCGGTGTCAGTGTTGTAAGACGCGGCGACAACATTACGCTGAATATGCCGGGTAACGTCACGTTCGCTACGGATAGCGCTGATCTGAGCCCGGCGTTCTTTAATGTGTTGAACTCGGTCGGCAAGGTGCTTGCCGAGTACGAACAGACCGTCGTTGAAGTGGCCGGCCATACGGATAGCACGGGCAGCGACTCCTACAACCAGGGTCTGTCTGAGCGCCGCGCAACGTCCGTGTCCGCTTATCTCAAGGGCCAGGGCGTCATCAACCAGCGCGTAATTACGCTGGGTATGGGTGAAGCTCGGCCTATCGCGGACAACAGCACGTCAGGCGGCCGTCAGGCGAATCGTCGCGTGGAAATCACGATGGTGCCCGTGACGAGCGGCTAGAATAGTCGTATAAACACGTGCGCGGCAGGCCAGAGATGGCTTGCCGCGTTTTTTATGGCACTCTAACGAAGTCTGCTCAATAACAAGAACAAGGGCTCCATGAGCGAACCCTACAAAAAAAGCGACGATGGCAGCTGGATCGAGGTCACTGGCTTTGTGAAGCGGCTGTTAACGGATGACAACGACGGCTCCCGGCACCAGCGCTTCATCATCGATATCGGCAATCGCCGCACTCTGCTGATCGCTCACAACATCGATCTGGCGAAACGGGTACCGCTGGGCATGGGCGACAGAGTGCGCGTCCGCGGTATGTACGAATGGAACGATCTGGGTGGCCTGGTGCACTGGACGCATCACGATCCACAGGGTGTTGAGGACGGTGGGTTCGTCCGCTATCGAACGCGGCTTTATAAATAGCGGGTTCACAAATAAAAAAGGCCGCTCTGTGAGCGGCCCTTTTGTTTCAGCGTCAAACGGTCAGCGCGCTTAGACGGCCATGGCGTTCCGCAGCTTCTTGATCGCGTTGACCTCGAGCTGGCGAATACGTTCAGCGGAAATGCTGTACTCGGCGGCAAGCTCATGCAGCGTCATCTTATCTTCGGTGAGCCAGCGCTCCTCGAGAATGCGACGACTACGGTCGTCCAGGATATTCAACGCTGCTCGCATGCGCTCGCTTGCGTCATCGTTCCAGTCGCTGGCCTCAACCTGTCTGGCCGGATCCGCGTCCGGGCTTGGCAGGTACGCAGCCGGCGTGAAATTGCGCTCGTCGTCGGCATCCGGTGTCGGGTCGAAGACCGCATCGCGAGAATGCAGGCGTTTCTCCATTTCCGTGACTTCAGCAGGCTTCACACCAAGGTCTTTGGCGACAGCCTTGGTCTCCGCATCGCTTAACCAGGCCAGAGTCTTCTTCTTCTTGCGAAGATTGAAGAACAGTTTGCGCTGTGCCTTGGTCGTTGCAACTTTTACGATACGCCAGTTCTTGAGCACGAACTCGTGAATCTCGGCGCGTATCCAGTGAACTGCGAATGACACCAGGCGAACGTCGTAATCGGGGTCGAAGCGCTTGACCGCCTTCATGAGGCCGACGTTGCCCTCCTGAATCAGGTCGTTCAGCGGCAGGCCGTAACCGGTGTAGCCTTTGGCTATATGTACGACAAAACGCAGGTGCGCCATAACGAGATCGCGGGCAGCGTCGAGGTCTTCATCATCGCGCAGGCGATGAGCGAGTGCTTGTTCGTCTTCCTTGCTGAGCACGGCGATACTGCCGACGGCCTGGATGTATCCATCAAGGCTACCGACGGGTCCTGCAAGAGCGAGGTCGTAGTTGGATTTCGCTAAAGCGGTTGTCATGTATTACCTCCGTTTATGGCTGTCAATTTTAGCACTCAAGAGCTTGGAGTGCTAACAACAGCCATAAGTTCCCGATACTTAGAGAGAATACCCTTATTAAAAACAGCTATTTAGCGATTTTCAGGATAATATTATGTAAAATCAATGAGGCTCAATGCGACGCATATGACGGGCCGCAGTGACCCACGAGGCGAACAGGCCAAGGAAGATGGCGATGCCAACGATTGCCGAGCTTTCGGCAATATCGAGCGATACGACGTTAATATTGCCCTGGTACAGCCCGGCAAGCCGGGCAATGGGTGTCTTGAGCAAAAACAGCCCATAGTGCACCAGCAGCAGCGCAAACGTCCCGCCGAGCAGCCCGTACCAGAAGCCGGTCCAGAGAAAGGGTCGTCGAACAAAGGCGTTACTGGCGCCGATCAGCTTGGTGACTTCGATCTCCTCGCGCCGGTTTTCGATATCCAGCCGGATCGTATTGCCGATAATCACGACGATGGCGATACCAAGCAGGCCAGAGCCGATAGTAATCGCCTGCCGCACGATATCCAGGATGGCGTGGAAGCGCTGTACCCACTCGGTATCGACCTGCACCAGTTCGGCCTCCGGGAGATTGCCGATCTCCTCCTGCAGCAGCGCTAGCGATGCGGCGGTATTGCCGGCGCTGGGTCGCACGACGAGTGCGTGCGGCAGAGGATTATCGCTGAGTTGATCCAGTGCGCCACCGAATCCTGACTGCTCTTTGAACTCTGCGAGTGCGGCGTCGGCGGTGATCAGTTCGACAGACTCGATATCGGCGCGTTGCCCGATGAGGCTTGCGAGGCCCTCGGCTTCATCAACCGTTATTTCCTGTCTCAAGTACACCGAGAAGTCGAGTGCGTTGTCCCAACTGCCACTGATTGACTGCGCGTTTTTCACAATAACGTTGATGGCGGCAGGGAGAGCGAGTGTGACGGCAATCACGAGCACGATCATCAGGCTCGCAAAAGGCTGGCGCGACAACCTGCCTAACGCGCCGATGGCCGTGCTGGCATGCCGGGTCATCCAGATGGAGAACGCTCCGGAGGACCGTACCGGTGCGACGACATCCGAATTTCTCGTCACTGCCACGGATCGGCCTCCTGCTGCAGCTTGCCATCCTCCAGCGCGATGCGCCGGCAACCCAGTCTGTCAATCAGTGAGATATCGTGGCTCGCAATCAGCAGCGTTACGCCAACTTCGTTGAAACGCCGGAAAATCCGCATCACCTCCAGCGACAAATCGGGATCCAGGTTGCCGGTGGGTTCGTCGGCAATCAGTAGCTTCGGTCGCGTGACTATGGCCCTGGCTATGCCGACGCGCTGCTGTTCGCCTGCAGACAGGGTCTGCGGTCGCTGTTTTTCCTTGTGCAGCAGGCCGACCTGATCCAGCGCGGCTCGGACCCGGCGACCGGCATCCCGGTGGCTGACCCCGCCGATGACCAGCGGTAGTGCCACGTTGTCGAACACCGGGCGGTCGTACAACAGTCGGTGGTCCTGAAACACCATTCCAATCTGGCGCCGATAAGCGGGAATCTTACGGCGTTTGACGCGCCGAGTGTTTTGATTGTCGACAACTACCTGACCGCTGGTGGGACGTTCAATCAAGGCGATCAGGCGTAACAACGTGCTCTTGCCCGCG
Organism: Woeseiaceae bacterium; assembly: GCA_021773035.1. Taxonomy (GTDB): domain Bacteria; phylum Pseudomonadota; class Gammaproteobacteria; order Steroidobacterales; family Woeseiaceae; genus UBA1847. Next base: position 15,877 of record JAJFKU010000012.1, on the reverse strand, counting down.
CCCGAATGTCCGGTGACGAAAACCATTTCGCCCTTGTCGACAGACAAGCTCAGGCCGGAAACGGCTTCCTGCCCGCCGGGAAAGCGCTTGGTAACGTTGTCGAGTTGTATCATCTGAACTACTGGTCCTTGCCGCCCGACGCCAGCAGCGCGCTGACGAACTCCTCGGCGCGAAATATCTGCATGTCGTCTACGGCTTCGCCGATACCGATAAAGCGCACCGGCAGTTTCAGGCGATTAGCGACAGCCAGCAGAATGCCACCCTTCGCGCTGCCATCCAACTTCGTTACCGTGATGCCGGTGAGGCCGAGTCTCTCGTGAAACTTCTCCGCCTGCACGAGTGCATTCTGTCCCTGGCTTGAATCGAGAACCAGCATGACTTCCTGCGGCGCCTTCTCGTCGTGCCGCCCGAGCACGCGCTGTATCTTCGCGAGTTCGTCCATCAGCCCGGCCTGACTTTGCAGGCGGCCCGCAGTGTCGGCGAGCAATACATCGATATTACGCGCTTTGGCTGCCTGCCAGGCGTCAAAGACTACGGCGGCCGGGTCTGCGCCGGATTGTTGGGCGATAACGGGGACGTCATTGCGCTGGCCCCAGGTCTGCAGTTGTTCTACCGCCGCGGCACGAAAGGTGTCGCCGGCGGCAAGCATGACAGAATGGCCGCTGTCCTTAATGCGTCGCGCGAGCTTGCCGATCGTCGTCGTCTTGCCGGCACCGTTAACGCCGACCATCAAAATGACGAACGGACCGTCCGTCTTGTCGATCACCAGCGGCTTTTCGACCGGTGTCAGGATGTTCAGTAACGAGCGTTCGAGCCCCGCGCGCAAGGCATCGAGATCTTTCAGTTCGTTGCGGCGTAGGCTCTTGCGAAGGTCATCAATTATCAGTTCGGTGGTATCGACACCGACGTCGGCCATGACGAGCAGTGACTCGAGTTCTTCCAGTACGTCCTCATCAATTTCACCGCCCGGGACCAGGTTTGCAAGATCGTAACTCAGCCAGCTATTGCCGCGATTGATACGCGAGCGCAGGCGTTTGATGAAGCCTTCGGGCTTTTGGGCCTTTTCTTTTTTTCCAAACATCGTTATACGTTCATCAGAGGTGAAGGTTTTGGCTGCTCGCAAATCAAAGACTAAGCAAAAGTCCCCGGCGGGACAGCTACGCATTGTAGCCGGAAACTGGCGCAGTCGCCTTTTGCAGATTGCCGACGTGCCGGGCCTGAGGCCGACGTCGTCGCGAATCAGGGAGACCCTGTTTAACTGGCTTGGCCCCCGGCTGCACAGTGCCACATGTCTCGATCTGTGCGCGGGTACCGGCGCGCTCGGCATCGAAGCCTTGTCCCGAGGTGCCACGGCAGTCGTCTTCGTCGAAAAATCTCCGCTGGCCGCAAAGGTCCTGCGGAGCAACCTGTCGTCACTCGACGCTACAAGTTTCGAGGTCGTGGTGGCTGATGCCAGCGAGTACCTGTCGGCACCGGCTAGCGCCGAATTCGACATCGTATTTCTCGACCCGCCGTTTAGCGCCGATCTGCATGATGAATTGTGTAGACTGCTAAGCAAGCCGGGTTGGCTGGCGGCCGGTGCCAGGATTTACATCGAGTTGGACAAGAAGCAAGCGGAGCCGCGCCTGCCCGAACACTGGCATTTGCTGAAAGACAAGACCGCTGGCAATGTGCGTTACATGCTCGCCACAGCGGAAACTTAAGGGGGTTCGTTAGATGACAGTCTCAGCGATGTATCCAGGTACGTTTGATCCAATCACACTCGGTCACGAAGACCTGGTCAGGCGGGCGGCGCGCCTATACGACAAAGTTGTCGTCGCGATAGCCGCAAACCCGGGCAGTAAGGAGCCGATGTTTACCTTTAGTGAGCGGGTGGACCTTGCTAATGAAGCGCTGGCCGATATCCACAACGTCGAAGTAACCGGCTACAAGGGTCTGACCGTCGATTTCGCGCGTGAGCACGACCTGGCAGTGATCATCCGCGGCTTACGGGCCGTTTCGGACTTCGAGTATGAGTTTCAGCTGGCGAACATGAACCGTCATCTAACGAACGAGGTTGAAACCGTTTTCCTGACGCCGACCGAGAAGTACACGTTTATTTCGTCGAGCCTGGTCCGCGAGGTTGCGTCCCTCGGTGGCGATGTCAGTGAATTCGTCTCACCAAAGGTCAGGGACGCCTTGTTGGAGCGCTGCGGGCGTAGCTGATCAGGTTTGGCACTGCTTGCAGTAGTAGCTTGATCGCTGACCCTGCACGATGGCGGTAATCGGTGAATTGCATAGACGGCACGGCTCGCCCTCACGGCCGTAGGCTTCGAGCTGTTGCTGAAAGTAGCCTGCCTCGCCGTCGCCGCCGTAGAAGTCGCGCAAGGTCGTGCCACCGGCCCTGATCGCGTCGCCGAGTACCTGCTTGATTGCGTCGGCCAGCTGTTCATAGCGATGCAACGCGATGCGGCCCGCCGCTCTTCGTGGATTGATGTGCGCGTGATAGAGCGCTTCGCTCGCGTAGATATTGCCAACACCGACAACGACCTGGGCGTTCATGATGAATTGCTTGATGCTGACACGCCGGCCGCGCGAGCGCTCCCAGAGGTAGTGGCCAGTGAACTCTTCGCTCAGCGGTTCCGGTCCGAGCGACTTGAGCAGCTTGTGTTGCAGCGGGTTCCTGCTCCAGTGCAATGAGCCGAAGCGGCGCGGATCCCTGAAGCGCAAGGTTTTGCCGGAGTCGAATTCGATATCGACGTGGTCGTGCACTCCTGCGGGTGTGCCGCGATCAATGATATAGACGCTGCCGGACATGCCCAGATGCAGAATGGCCGCACCGTTGACGTTTTCGATGAGCAGGTATTTGGCGCGTCTGTCGACGCCGGTAATGGTTTCGCCCAGCAGGTTTCGATCGACGGCTTTCGAAACCGGCCAGCGCAGACTGCGATTTCGAACGATCACATCTGTGACGCGGCCGCCGACGATGTGCGGCGCGATGCCGCGACGGCTGGTTTCGACTTCGGGTAACTCAGGCATGCCCTAGTGTAACGAAAAAGGGGTCAGAGCCCTGTTTGGTTCTGACCCCTTATCTTGTCTTTCGTTCGACGAGCCGTTATTTGATCTTGGCTTCTTTATAAAGTACGTGCTTGCGAATGGTCGGGTCGTACTTTTTGGTCTCCATCTTTTCGGGATGCAGACGCTTGTTCTTCGTCACTGTGTAGTAGTGGCCGCTGCCGGCGCTTGAGACGAGTTTGATTTTGTCACGCATAGCTCAATCCTCCGGCGATTAAACGCGCTGACCGTCGGCACGCAGGTCGGCGAGAACTCTCTCGATACCGTGCTTGTCGATGATGCGCAGGCCCTTGTGAGAGATGCGCAGGCGTACGAAACGCTTCTCGGATTCGACCCAGAAACGCTTGCTTTGCAGGTTCGGCAGGAAGCGACGACGAGTTTTATTGTGTGCGTGAGAAACGTTATTGCCCGTTTGCGGCCGTTTCCCCGTCACCTGGCATACCTTGGACATGGGTAAGTCTCTGATTTTACTAAAAGTTGCCCGCGACAGACGAGCAGAGAGCGGAACTTTATACCAGTGTGACCCCCGCAATACAAGGGCTCGTTACAGCAGTCCGCGCTTCGCCAGCGATGTCGCCGGGCCTATGCCGACGATGAGGTGATCAAGGAGGCGGATATCGACCAGTTCCAGGGCCGATTTCAGCCGCTGCGTGATGCGCTCGTCAGCCTGGCTGGGCTCTGCCACACCGGAGGGATGGTTGTGAGCGAGTATGACGGCGGCCGCGTTGACGCCGAGGGCTTCCTTGACGACCTCCCGGGGGTAGACGGAGGTATTTCGTTACCTTAATTTTTTAGGTCAATTACTTAGCTAGAATGCTTGGGTATTGCTATGGTGGCTCCAGAGGCCGGATTTCAAGTGATTGAGAGTGTTGAAGAGAACTATCCTAAAAGAATGTGAATTACGCGCGCAGTTTGATGGAGTGCTGCATGCTGACGAGCTGGCAGTGTTTCGTGACGACGACAGTCGCATCCTTCTCCTACCGCTTCTTTTCGCGCTTAACGTCGCGCGAACAGGTTCAGTCATTAACTGGAAGAGGATTCAAAAAGGAAGGCGACAAGATAGCGTCGAAGAAATGGAGTGGTGTTTCGTAACACCCAATACCGTTCGCACCTACATGTCCTGTTTGTTTTCGTTCCTCATTTATCTCAATCGCAACGCCGACAAATCGGGCTGGCCATCGAGTCATGAAACTTTTCGATGCGACGACAGCTTCGTAAACTCCTATCTAAACGATGCGCTGCCCCTTACAGCCAAATCGACGGCTTCACTGAATGTAGCTAGAGCCTCTTTAACTGCATATTTCAACTTTCTGGAATACCTAGAAATTCGTCCTCGTCTCCGTCTGACGATTTACCGTAAGACCAAACAACTAGTCGCATACCGTGACGATCGCCCGAGGAAGGTCAGCTACGTCTCACGAGAGCAAAGATCTGCTCTACTTCGAATGTGCAGGAGTCAATGCGAGCGATTGATTCTTCGAACTGGGTACGAACTTGGTCTCCGCTCAGCGGAGAATTTAGGGTTACGGTTGTCAGGCGACACTGGATTAATTGAAATTTTTGACCAGTTGGACTCGAGCAGATTTAAAGATGTGCAGCGATTTTCGTATCACTTGAATGGTCGATTCTCGAAGAGAGGCCGAAGTCGCTGGCTGTACATAGATAGATCTATGTTGCGAGACATGCGTGACTACTACTTAGGCGAAAGAAAGCGAGTTCTCTGGAAATCAGGCCAACCCGAAAGTGACTGCCTATTTCTTACAGCGAGTAAGAGTAGTCCCGGCCGACCAATAAGCGCTCGACATGCGAGTAACCTATTTGCCAAAAGAAAGCTGGAAACTCCCTCTATCGGACCGTCGTCGAGCTATCACGATCTTCGTCATACTTTTGCGACCGAGCTTTACCATGCGGAGTTGGCGAGCAAACCAGGTCGCGAGACTCGCAGTGAGTCGGCAGCGCTATTGGTTGTTTCGGAACGTCTCGGTCATTCTCCAGGACGTGACGGGTACTCATCTAGCACAACAACCCGATACATACGACTACGCGACACAATGCACTATGTTGAGGGGCTTGACTCCCAGTGAGTGATGACTCCAAGCAAAACTCTCTCTACGCGTATAGCGACCCGATGCCCTTACCTATTGAGGATTACTCCGTAGCGACCATTTCGGCTAAGCCACGGAGCATTTCAGCCGGGCTTGTCGATAAATCGAAGCGCATAGAACTCAAGACTGACTGTGAATACATAACTACACTATTTGTTGCGTTGGCACATGCGCAATCGACGGAGCAGTGGTGGAATGGCGCAGTGATAACCCGTAAAAGGTCGATACGTTTCATTGCTCGAGTGGTCGATTGGCTACAAGAAAATCGCTTGTACTCAGAGAGTCCAGCCGATGTGCTTAACGATTATGTCGCAACCTATGTAGCAGGAGACGGTGGGAAACCGCGAAGCGTTGTCGGCAGCGGTATCCATCCGGTTCTAATGGCTCTACGGCTTGGATCTTCCTCGCCCCTACTTAGCCCGGATGCCAAGCAGTACATCGCTCGAGTTATCAGATGCACTCGTGTCTCATCAGACTCTCGTTCACACCCGTGTCTTGGGGAGTACTTATCACTTCCGCAAGTGCAGCAATCGATAGGTCAAAGTGAGTTCCTCAAGCTGGCTAGCCCTAAGCTTTTGCACACCAGTTTCGTCGCGATTGTCAGTATCACATTGGGCTTGATTCAAGAGACAAGAGCAGTTTTGGCAAAGCTGAATAGTAGGATGTCGGCCCCTGAAGCTGATCAGTGTGAGGTTCCTTATCTCGCCCACGTTTCTGGGGTGCGAATGATCAACCGCCTCTATTTCAGCGATATTCAGATCATCAGTGGATTCTCCGCCGCGCAAAGAGCCATCTTTCTGCACAGCATTCTTCCTCCAGGCAAAGTTCGCAGGTTAAAGAAAATCTTGGAGGACGGAAAAACGGGGCCTCTGACGAACTCCGTTTGCCACAAAGACTATACGATTAATGGACTTCAATTGACGTGTGCGCGCTCATCGCTCTTTGTGGGTAAGTACGCCTCGAGAACTGAGGAATTGTTAGTAGAATTTCTCTGTGCAAGCCTGACAGTCCAACCGAGCGACATTAAGAAACTCCGGGTTAGAGATTTCGTTGTTTCACGGAACACTAGGGGCGTACCTCAGGCGATCCATTGCACTTACTTCAAGGGTCGCTCAAGCGCGACGCGGCAAACCCGAGATATCTCGAATGCTGAGCCTATGTTTGCGCCGTTGTTAGCCTATCTTGAGGGTCGTACGGCAGCAGACAGATTGTTTTGCGAACCCAAGACAAGCCGAAACGGATTCGTTCTCAGCAACCCCCTAACCCCAAAAAAGCTCTCTCAGAGAACAGACGTCGCTCTAATCTCAGCTATGTGGTTTGACGATGAAGTACAGCAAGAGGTCCTCCGTCGTTTAAAAAGGTCGAAGTCCTCGCCTTTGTTTCTGAACTCCTTTCGCGCCTTATTCAGATCTGACACTCCAGCGTATGAAATACGGGAGCAGTGCCAAAGAAAGTCAGGCGAACCTAAAACACGCGCCGAGTACTGCGAGACCTACCGATACGCACTGCCACCGAAATGGCCGACGCTTACACACATAAAAACGACGGCTGTTTATGCTGCAACAGATCGATATCGTGCCGATGACTTGGTGAATATCAATTCGCACACTGCTAGCACAGAGAAGCTCTACTACTTGACGGACGCGAACAAGGACTGGGTTAATCTAAACGGCCGAATAAGCCGCCTTGTTCAGAGCGATCTGTCTTCTTGTGTCTACAAACCGTCTTTGTCGCGGGTGCTCAGAGAAGCAAAATGGCGATTTGCAAATACGGTATTGACTACGACATTAAGTTGTAATGAGGCTAACGTTAACCAGATGGGGGTCGGGAAAGACGCGCAGCTCAGGGTTTCGGACGACATCACAAATTACATCGTTGTTGAACTTCCAGAGACTGTCGTCTACATGTTGCACTATCTTGGTGAGGCGGAAAAAAATGAAGGGGCGCTTAGAAGCAGGAACCCGGAATTTTTCTTCGAAGATGTCCTTATTAAGGCAGAGTGGTTATCGATGATTCTCCAATCGATGGATCCATCGGTTGTAAGGCGAGGCCAGGTTGAGTTCGATAGAATCGCCCATGTACTGCCGTCACTCTTCGATCATGAGCTAAACGTGAGGCTTGGGCCATGATGACCGAGCTAGCGGTTAGTGCATCCGCATTGCCCTGGAGCGCTCGCGTAGGCCTCGACACAATCTCCGATGTTTTTGGAGTGCCGTTCGATTTCGATGACGACCAGTGGCCACTTTGTGGTTCAGGTCGAAACGTTAACAAGTTAGATTTCTCGCATCTCGGACCGGACACCGAAGTATGCCGCCACTTTCGCAAGAAATATGGTGTTCATGCCGCCGTGGTAGCGAAGCTACTTCTGCTTCACTTGGCGAGTCAGTCCCAAACACAAAGGCCAACCTCTCTGAGACTTAAGCTTCGTGCCAGAATGATTGGTGTCTCGCTCCTAATTAATTTCGTACACATCGAATGTCGTAACCACTTTATCCAAGATGGCCCGGCGATTCAGTTGACTAATTTGACGAATTTTCAATCATTCGCTTTAGTCCATACGTTGCATCGTGAGTCCGTATCAAGAGCGGCGTCAACGATCTCAAGAATCACCTATTCTAATCGATATTCGATCAGCAGCTGGGCTAGTGCGCTCGATGCTGCGGGACTATCCGGCATTATTGACCCTCAGATTTCTGCGCGTCATGAAACTCAATCGCTAAAGAGGGCTTACACTTCCGAGGGCGAGTCGCGGGTAAGCTACGGCGACTGGAGCGACGGAAAGTCATTCAACCGCCTTACGTTGGATTTTGGAAGGCACTATGTAGAGCATTGTGTCGACACAATAGCCGCGTTTGGACCTGTTATCACAGCGATTAGCGACGTAATGGAAAGGTATAAGTCGATTGCTAAATCAGTTGGTGCTTCCGATAGTTTGGTTAACTACAAACACTTTCGTTCGATCTGCGTCCAGCTTCTCTTTCGGATAGATGTCAAGCCCAGCATCCTGCGGACCCTTCGTAAAACACCATCTCGTGAAGCGCTGAGCGACGCGTTGGCAACGGCATACGACGATGTCGTATCTGTGCTTCATGGTAATGCAGAGATGGTCACGGAGGAGTCCTTATCGAAGATTTGTCGGCAGCTAGGTTTAGACGACAAAAGGGAGACGATAGACGCACTCTATGTGTTTGTGGATGCCTGGTGCAACGACGACTTCAGTCGGTTTGAAACAAGTTTTCGAATTCGCTTTCCAGGTATCAGCTTTGCCAGCCTTGCAGAGGTGATAGAGCAAACGAGGGCGGCGCTACCAACTCCGGCTAGGACAGGTCCTCCCAACAGGGATGAATGGCTTGAATGGGGGCTAGAATATAAGGAACTAGAGTCCGGTCATCAACGACCGTTAGTCATCGCAACTCGATTCATGAATGGTGCGGTGGCTGTAATTGCTGCCGCATTCACAGGATGGAGAGCCAGTGAGCTTGGATTTAGCATGGACGATATTCTGGTATCGGAGAATCGCGACATACTGGATCAGCAGGCGTTTCCTGTTCGCTTGCAAGTCAATTCGTTCATTCCGAAAACACACGGCAATAGAATAAAAATACAGCGGGAAATATCCTACTCCACATACAGGATACTCCGTTCGCTACAGCAACTTAAGCGGATAGGTGGGAGTACACCTTTTTTCGCCAATCGAAAAGGCAACTATTTCCCAAGGTTTTTATCGAGTGACTTAGGTCAAATGTGGGCTAGTTTCGTACGCGGCTATAGTCCATTTCGCGAGCTCGATTTGGTGGAGGAATGCGGAATACACGAACATGAGCTGCTCTCAGATAGGTTTGATCCGAGCCTTATTGCTGCTTGGCATCGAGCAAAGGCAGAGTTTAATCGAGTTGACTTCTTCTTGAATTATCGCCATCGCGCCGCAGACGTGCGTTGCGGGAAAGCGCACGTCCTGTGGAATTACGCCAAAGGTGGGGGGATAGAAGAAGATACTGCACTCTTTCGCCGCTACCTAACAGACAAGACCCAGGACAGGATCAAGTCTCTTCAAGAGAGTAACGAAATAACCTTAGATCTTACTCGTTCCGTTTCGCGTGAACTTGTCCGAGGCTGCCTCTATCCGTCGCCGCACGCTTTCAGGCATATGTGGGCAGAAGCCGTATACCGACGTTTTGATGGGGACGTTGGTTGGATGATCAGATCGAACTTTAAACACATCTCGCGATCAATGTGGCACGCATACGTACGCAACAAGGATCATGCGTCGCTAGATGGTGATGTAAAGAGCAGGGTAATCTCGTCATTGGTGTATCGAGCTCTTTCTACTAAAGACGATCAATTCACAGGGCAGTTTGCAAAGAAAGTAAGACGAATTTTCAAACAAACTGTAGCTGCACCGCCAGATCAATTGCATGGTGTCGCTGAGAAGTTTAGCGCCTCTCAAGTCAGCGATTTCACGGCAACACCGTGGGGTTATTGCATGTTTATGAGTCGGAATCAGCATCTCGCGAAGTGTGCCGAACACGGGCAGCCGCAGCGAATGAGGGCATCGCCAAGACTCTGTATGTCCTGCGGGAACTTTCTAATTCAAAACTCGAATGTTGACTACGTTGTTTTGCATCTTGCGAAGGATCTGGAAATCCTTAAGCGCGGGAGTGTTCCTGCTGTTTATCGAAAATCGTCATACAAGACGGTCAGGGCTGCGCGAAAATACCTTTTGTCCCTCGCTCCTGACCATGGTATTCACAATGAAATTAGAGTTTCCATTGATGCGTACTTGCGTGACACAAAAGAGGAAGCAATCAGATGACAATGGAGTACTTCACGGCGAAGGCGGATGCGTTAACGGCTCAGAAACTTCCAAAATGGGTGTCGGATCGAAACAAATCCTACGCTGCCTATTTGGCGGTGTCCGTGTTAAGCAAGTCGAAACGGGAATTCATACGACAACATGATCGAAAGACTGAATATCGACGCAAGAGTGATTGGCAAATAACTGGCGCGGAACTTGCGCGAGCGATTGGCGTTAGAACAACGACGATTCTTCACAATACGACATATTCGAATGAGCTCCGAGCCTATATAGCTTCCTCCAACGCGGTGCTCGAAAAGGACGCGGTGTCGCGAATCAAGCGCTCAAAAGATAGGCGTAGCAACGGGCCTATCATGCGAAACAAGAGTGAGTTGGTATCCGAAGTGCAATCACTTCGGGCGAGAGTAAAAGAACTAGAAGAAGCAAATGTCAAAGGCCAAGTTGAAGAGGTGATAGAAATGCTACCTCTACCGATTTTGAAAAAACTCGGATTGACGTGACCGAAAGATACTCATCCATCAATCGTACGTTGGTGAGGTAGCGGACTCGCAATACCGACTGCTCGAGACCGGATTGTCCGCCGTCAGAGTTCTGCGACGGCGAGAGTAATTTTGATTCTTTGCATTTCCCAAAGATGAGAATCGTACTGGCCGCCGTCTAATCGAGACGATTCGCGCTCCACCGCAGAAGCGTAGGTATACAGATAATCCTTAGTATTTCGAAGATACATATCGCACAGTGAAGTCTTTTCGTCTATGCAATTGCCTTCTACAAATTCGGAGAACGCCGTTGCGACAACCCGATGTTTATTTATCCGCTCGTCCGCCGAAACGTACTCTGTTTGGTATGCAGAATAAGATAACCAAAGAGCGCAGGCTGAGAACATCAGGGCAACGATTGAGATGACCGCCGCAATGTTGGCCCTTGCGATCACTTTTCGCACTGCGTCTGAGATACGAGGGAGATTTGTAATCATAGGGCTTTCCTCCTGTTTAGTCTGAAAAAATACCACTAAATGGTGGCTATTTTCGTACTCACTGTTCTTGTCAATGCGCGTACCGGGTAGATCAAAACAAACACGCTATAGGTATTCGAAAACGACTCGGCGATACATTCGAAACAATCGCCGTTCATATCCCGTAGCGATATCGTGATCTTGTCGGAACCCTCGCAGGGACCAACCGGTAGCAGTGCGCCAATGGAATCGCTGGGGGTGAACACTCGCGGCCATTGTAGTTGCCCGAACTGGGACTCGAAGCTGGGGGACGTTATGGCCTGCTGAAGCCGTGCGCGAAAACCCACACCGTCAGCGTAAACGGGCTTACTGGTAACCAGTACGATGCAAGCACGAGGGTTGCTGGCTGCGAACTCCCAAATTGATGCGTGAATCGATGCCCCGAACTTCTTGCTTAGCTGGACCGCTGTATCCAGTTCGAAATCCTGGGTAGCGGCCTCTTTGGAGAATCCGTCGTTTTGAAACAGCACCTCTTTGGCAAATACGTTGGCTTCTCGGTCAAACAACTTAGCCGTTTCGGGTTTTATGCACTGATCGCTCGTTTCCACAATATGGTACAAGTCGCGCTGCCAGGGCATTACGCTATGCCCCACCTCGTGTAGTTTCACGAAGATTTGCTTCGCGATATGAATGGTGCGGTCGACGATAACAAATCGCGACACCGCGTCGAAAATGCCGATGACCTTGCTCAACGCGCGCCGTAGATTTTTGGTTGTTTTGCGCCGCATGCGTTTGAGGAAACTTTGATCGAGAACTTCGTCCTCAATCTCCTGGACTTTGGCTGCTTCCATGATCGCCTCAATGGGCGTTGGAAAGCATCCAAAGGCGTGCGCTTTTTCGAGCGCGCGCCTAGCCTCGACGCGTACCTTACGGTACTGACCGGGCGTCAGAAGAAAGTCACGTGAATCGATCAATTACGGTTAGAGCGGGAACGGTACCAATTAAGGTAGTCCAGGAGTTCCCTTTCCTCGTCGGGTGAAAGATTGTCGACTGAGCAGGTCGCGGCCTTTCCATGTTGTGCCCCTTCAGCGTTCTGCCCGGGCGAAATGTAGCCGGCTTTCTCCATCATTTTCTCGTACGACGCCGAGTAGACGGTAGACAGAGTGTGCAGAACGTTCGGTGACGGTTTCGCGATCTTGTCGTTTTCGAGCTGACTCAGATAGGCGTTCGAGACGTCTTTGTCTGTCGCTATTTCGACTTCTCTTAATGTCATCGGTAATCCGGCCCTTAAGCTCTTTAGGTAAGCCCCGAGTGTCGAGGGCTCCGTGCGTGGTTCTTCATGTTCATTTGACATGAGGGGTAATTGTGCTCCAACGAGTCTGTTGCTGCGGTTGAGGCCGTTTATCCTACCGGTTCTGCTAAAAATAACAAGCTTGCTTGATCAATGCTTGACAAATTTAGCATGCCGTGTAATCTTTGCGCCAAGCTGATGACTAACTCCATTAGCGACCATCCCTGAAAAACCCTATAGCAAGAGGATAAGTGAATGACTGAACAGAACATTGCTTCAACCGAGGTATCCAGTGCACCCGCATTGGGGTACACCGATGACCTGGAGAAAGCAGCGAATCAGGGCATTCCGCTGAATCCTCAAGGCGATTTACGAGTTCGAATCAATGACAAGCGGCTCCGCATTGCGGACCCGGTTCCGACCGCACGACAGTTGCTTAAGGCCGCCAAGCTCATGCCGGTCGAGCAGTACGTATTGTTCTACCGACTGCCTGACGGTGATCTGGAGAGTCTTCGCCTAGACGAAACGGTTGATCTTAGAGAGCGCGGTGTTGAGCGATTTCTAGCCTTCGAATCGGACCGGATCTTCTTGTTCAAGATCGACGGTCGTCGCCAGGAATGGGGCGCCGAAACGATCACCGGAAAAGCGTTGCTCAGACTGGCCGGAAAGTCACCCAAGCATTTCGGCGTCTGGCGTGTCGCGACCGGCACCGAAGACGTTCGCATCAGCGCACAGGAATCAACCGATCTCTCTGATGCTGGACTGGAGTGCTTTCGCACCGCATACGTGTTGTGTATCGAAGGCAAAGAAATTCCATGGGGTCAACCCACCATTACGACTGAGCAAATCGCCGAATTGGGTGGATGGGACGTATCGCAGGGGGTGGTCGAAGTCGACCCGGATCAGAATGAGCGAACTCTTGCACCGGGGGAAGTCGTGAAACTCAAAGACGGCCACGGCTTTGGTAAGAAGTTTCAATGGAAGCGCGGCTTGTATGCGAACCCTCGCATCGATCAGGAGCTCGACTTACTTCGGCCTCAATTCGTCAACATTGAGTGTCAGGAGCTGGCCGGAAGTTATTGGTTTCTTGTCCCGTCTATTGAATTGCCAGATAACTGCCATCCGCGCACGATCAGCGTTGTGTTTTCCGTCACCACAGGTCACCCAGGCGCTCCACCCTATGGGTTCTATCTGCCGGCCAACGTGACGCGGGACAGCGTAGCGGTGTCAACGCAAGCACCGCCAGCGGCACCGCCGTTCGCCGGCGAATGGCGTTTTGTTTCGCATCAGCCCACACACTGGCAGCCGGCGGCGGCTGTTGAAGTCGGTGATAATTTGTGGGGCTGGACGAGGAGCATTCGAGACTGCATCGGATTCGGCGAATGAACTGCGAAGTATCCGTATCGACTGAGTCCTGGCGATCCGTCACGGAACACGTCTTGCCCGAGGGGGCAGTGGTTGAATCCGCCGCCTTTCTTTTCGCCCGGGCGGGGTCGACGGCGTCCAATCGGACCTTAACGGTCTTTGACCAGTACCTGGCACAGCCACAAGATTTCTCTCGGCAGCAGGGTGACTATCTGGAGTTGGCAGACGCGGCCCGCATTCGTCTACTGAAGCGCGCGCACGAATGTCAGGGCGCAATCGTTGAAATTCACTCGCATCCCTGGCAGCCCGTTGCCGAGTTCTCTTGGGCAGATCTTGCGGGATTCAGGGAGTGTGTTCCACAGATGCGGTGGCGTCTTGACCACAGGCCCTACACCGCGATTGTCGTCGCGCCGACCAGCTTCGACGCGTTGGTCTGGTGGGACGATGAAACACCGGCGCCGCTTACTAGTGTAAGTGTCGGCGGACAAGTCCTGCGACCGACCGGTCGAACCATTGGAGCACTCAATGAGCACAGACGCGCGATTTAGCCGACACCACGATATTTTCGGCGAACTCGGCCAGGCCGACCTTGCAAAGGCCGATGTTACGGTGGTTGGAGCAAGCGGCCTTGGTACGCCGACGTTGCTCTATCTGGCATTCTTAGGGCCGAAGCGCATACGCGTTATTGAACCCGGCTATCTCAAGGACTCTGGCCGGAATCGCAATTTCGCCGCACTCAATAGCGATGCAACGGACATCACACGGAAGGTCGATATCGCGGCGCGAATGGTTCGTGCACGCTCACCGCAAACAAGAGTGGACATCATTGCCAATCACTTGGAGTCAAAGGAAGCCTTTGATGCAATTCGAGCGACCGGCCATGTGATCGGATGTGTCGATAAAGACGGTGCACGCTTTGTTCTAAACGAAGTCTGCCTCGCTTTCGGCAAGACATTGATCGATATGGCTACTGACGTACAGTCGGAGACCGCGGAGTTCGGCGGCAGGATTGCGGTCGTTCGCCCCGGCGAAGGTTGCCTTTTCTGCATGGGGCTGCTTGATCAGAACGATGTGCGTCGCTACTTAAGTTCATCACAAGAACTGGACAACGAAGCAGCCGCCTACGGTGTGCCGACGGCTCAGCTCGGCGCACAAACCGGTCCCTCCGTCGCAACAATCAATGGCATTGTGGCAGGCTTGGGCGTCACTGAATTTTGGGCCGACGTAACCAAAATCAGACCCACCCATCGACTAACGGCATACCTCGGTCTTGAGGCCGTCATTCGGAAATCTGCGGATACGCCGGATCCCGATTGCTACTATTGCAACATCGTTAATAGCGCGGGTGAAAGCGCCGGTATACTCCGACATCTGGAGATAAGTCGAGAAGCCGCGTAAGCATGTACGTAGGCTACTGAATCCTGAAATGACGAGGTGCGCCGATATGTTGAGAGCTCTTATGATCGTAGCCGGCGCGATTGCAATCCAAATGTTTGTTGTAGCCGATTCGTCGGCGGCCGAAATTTACAGCGAATTTCCTCAGAACGTAGATCCTAAGCGTAGCTACGTGATCTATTCACATGGACTAATCGTCGAAGGACAAGACGCTAAACCGGTGCATGATCGATGGGGCGTTTATGACTTCCCTGCAATAACATCAAGATTGGCAGAAGATTCTTCTTTCGTACTCGTTGCACATCATCGCCCTAAGAATACTGAAGTTTCAGAATACGTTCAGCACCTTGGCGCATGGGTCCGCGAAATTGTAAAGGCTGGTGTAGAGCCAGAACGGATCACGCTTGTGGGATTCTCGCGCGGAGGTGAAATCACTGCGCTTGCTGCGGATCAGCTCAAACCAATGAAGATAAACACAGCTCTGCTAGCAACTTGTTGGGAGGCTGGAGTTCGGGATCAGACTTCGATTACAATTTCAGGGCGCTTGCTCTCTATTTATGAAACGACTGATCAAGCCCTGACCTGCAAGAAAATAGCCGCCAGAAGTGTCCAATTGACCTCATTCCAGGAAGTAGCTATCTCAACCGGCAAGGAGCATGGAGCCTTTTTCACACCCTCGCCGGAATGGGTAGCACCTTTGTTAGCTTGGATCGAGCAAGCCTCAAACTAGTAGAATACTGACCGTCTGCTTCTGGCTGCGATTTCAACCGGTCGATGCAACACCTAGACTCTACCACTAGAGCAGGAGGTGTTGATAATGAAGCAGAGAGCGAGAAGATATTTTACGCAGCCAGAGAAGGAAGAGGTCTGGGACCGATGGGAGAACGGCGAGTCCC
>JAJFKU010000011.1 GCA_021773035.1 Woeseiaceae bacterium | reverse complement strand
ACCGGCGCTTTCTCAACCTGAGTACTGACAGGGCCTACGAGGCCGCTAAGTTGATGAGGTGAAGGCGCGCGGATGTCCATTGGGGCCCGGAGAAATCTACTCAAATCTCCACACAGAGGCCGGATACATGACTGCAACTGATTCTGTCTGTCAGATCAACGAGTCAACCTGTTGCAAACCGGGGTGGGTCCATACATGTCAGTACCCAGCGGTGGCATTACGACACATTATTCGGCTGCGGAACTCAACGAGCTCATCAACGCAGCCGAATTGATTGTGAGTCGTGGCAGAACCGAAACGCAGAATCTGATGCTGATTGGGAAAAAAGCTGAAGAAATTGTCGGAAAAGTGTCGGAAATTAAAAAAGGGCTAACCGGAAAAATCGGCTAACCCTTTGTTCTAATTGGCGCGCCCGGAGAGATTCGAACTCCCGACCGCTCGGTTCGTAGCTCGAAGCGCCAATGTAACTTGTTGATTAATATAGCCTAAAAGACGGCGTTCGTTGCAGTTTCGCCTTACGATGCACAACAATGCATAGCTGATGTCGGAAAAGTGTCGGAAGTGAAGACGTATTAATCCCCCCCATACGCATCTAATTGTTGTTGGTTAACTGTTGCTAGAAGTCGACCTACGAAGAAAACAACACCGAGTGAAACGCACGAACACTGACAACCGCATCTGCACGCAACACGGTGTTATCCATCTCGGGGTGATCAACACGCATTTGCTCCGCGTATGCACGCGGTCCTTGCGCATCGGGTTCGGCAAAGTTGGCCAGAAGGTCATCCATTGCGGAACGCAGGGTTGCTCGCCCGCCGCCAAAGCGTGCAATGACGGCCTCCGCTGCTTGTTGCGGTCCCCCGGCTTCGTTGTGCGCTAACACAAACGCAATGTCGTACCAGTCTTTGGGCGCACGCCGCGAGTGCGCAGCAGCGCACTTGGCCATTAGAAACCCCGCAAGACCGGTTACGTTTACCTCCACCGTTCGCTCGTCTTCACCGACGCGTGCCGTGAGTTCTCGGACCTCGACATCCCGTGTTGCAAATCCTGTACCGCGCAAATTGGCCGCTCCCAACTGCTCGCAGCCATCAAACAGGACCGTTGTTTCGGCAGGTGCGTCATCCAAGTCAGCCAGTAGCTCGAACTTCACAACCGTGCGGCGTTCGGGACCCGGCGCTGACCATCGCCAGTGGTTTGCTTCAGGCTCAAACTCTGCGTTGCGTAACGCGCGTTCCAAGCGCTTGGTGTTGACCGATCCACAAGCAATTTCCAGATTGACCTGCACGTCGATGTCGGTGGTCCCAGCATGCTGAAATTCACTACCGGCGCAGAGAAGTTCGGGAACCAGCCCTCCGAGGACGACAAACTCCGGGCGCGTCCCGTAGTGATGAACGACACGGACTAATGCGCTCTCTGCTGCAGTGCGCGCACGCCGGCTGCGCGGTGCTTCATCGCTCACGAATAACCTCTAACAGATGTTCTGCGGCTTCTTCACCACGTACGCCCGTGCGTTGAAGATCGACGTACACCCGTGGCCAAGGCGCCACTCGTAAGCCATCGATTTCTTCGCACAAGCGTTGGACGGCCACGGTTGGGAATGGCCGTAACGTGAGTCGACCACCTTCAATGGGCCGCAAATTTGCAGCCTGGGCAACGGCTTCGAGGCCGACAATCGACGTCGCGTCGACATACACATCGGCGCTTGATACGCCGGAGAGAAACGGCGCCATCACACCGGCGGCGACACCGCCAGTGGCCACCCAGTCAATTCCCGCTGCCCGCCACTTTTTCCCAGTAGTGATCAACTCCGCAACAGGATCGCGCCACATTACCCCAACTTGCCGGCTGAGCGGATCTGCTACCGCCTGTGTTGCGGCGGCATAGCTGGTGAGGAACGTATTCGGATCGTCGATGTGCCGAGCAGAATCCCTTCCGCGTTGTGCCGCAGCTCGAAGCAATCCGAGATCCGTTAAGTAACGCAGCGCGGCGGTGCAACTCCCGGTGGATAGCCCGGTGGCGGATTTGGTTTCGGTAACCGTCGCCGCAACGCCACACAGAAGCGCCTCAGCTACTGCCATCACTGCCGGTGTCCAACGCGACAGGTGTCCCTGCGCTGACTTTACGGGCGTCCCGGATCGAGACACAATCATTAGGCCAATGGCAATTTCGGCCGCGCCAGTTTCATCCACCCAGCCGATTCCGGCTTCGTCGAGTACTGCCCGGGCGCCAGGCGAGAGCCGCTGCGCCACCACGATATCGGGATACGAACGGGCGCTGTCTTTTAACAGACGTCGAATGTCGCCAAGATGCCCCTCGCCGGCCCATTTGATGGTCAGGGGCTGTCCATTGACGATCAGATCGGCACCCGTGTCGCGGGTAGGAACGGACACCTCAATAGAGCGAGGCAAGACCGCCAAAACGGTTTGTTCCGCTCGACCAGTGGCTTGGTGGCGTACCTGTGACTGACTCATAGCTTAATACCTCAGCGTTTTAATATACCTCACTAGTACAATGAGGTATAGCGATTTACTGAGGTATTGTGTTTATGCCTTGACCAGACCAAATAGCCCTTCCTGTGGCTCTGCACCGAGGTATATATACCTCGGTGCAGAGCCACAGGACAATTGATTTATCCCCCCCCCTTAGGGCATTGCGTCGCAGGGCTGACAACTTTCCGTCGTTATCTCTTTCCGCCTGCACAAACCTGACTACCTCTGCGAGCAAGATCCCAAGATCGCTTGAGAAATCGACCACCGGCGATAGGTACCCTCAGAAACGCGTATTACGACTAACTGATAGCAAATGCGCAAACATTCGATTGGGAAATACGAAATCGGTACGACGTCAATTTTTGTCAATCGATTCGGAATGATTCAACTTGTGAAGAAGCTAGACCTAGATCCAAAGTCGTAGCCGCGGTGATCGAGCCGATCATTGGCTAGCGTACAATGGGTTAACCTCTGTAATCCAAATCCGGTGTACTTGTGGCTAGCGAACGAAAAAAACGCAGTGCCAGATCGACGTCGAGCACGACACACGCGTCGAAGGTCGAACTCAAATTGCTGTCCGAGTTATTCGATGCGCAGCGGAGAGAACCGGGCGGGGTTGGCTACACCAGATTCCGCGCCCAACATGCCGAACATTTGGACGATCTGGATCGAATGGCCCAAACCGGTTGGATTGAACGGCAGGACAAAGTGTATTTCGTTCCTCTCGTCGCCGTGGCGGAGCTTGCAACAACAAATGCGCAGGCCGACAGCATTGTTTATCTGTGCCGCCATATCTTCGATTGCTTGCGCAAGCTTTATGTAGCGGACCCCGAAAAACAGTACCTAATTCGCGACTTAGCCGAGATTGTCGACATGCCCCTTGGCCAAGTTCGACGTGCACTGCCATTCCTTCGCCAAGGCTCGCTATTCAGCGGCTACACAACAGACCTCCAAGCCCCTGAAGCATACGTATTGATTGCTGAGGAAGTAATTCGTCGGAAGACTTTTGACGAAATTATCGACCAGCATTACAAGTGGCTAAACAGTAAAAACGATTCGACATTGCAACCAATACAGCAAAACTCAAAGAACCGATCAAGACATAAGAAGCTGCGATCATTTAGTACCCCGCTGGAGACCTATACAATCGGAAAACAGATCGGCCAAGGCGGATCGGGGATCGTATTTGGGGCAAAAGATGAAAACGGAAAACCTGTCGCTATTAAGTATATCGATCCAAAGCGAATAACAGGATCACGCAACACAAGGTTTCGCAACGAAATCCGCTTTGGCCAGCAGATACGCCATCCGAATATCGTACCTGTACTGGATGTTGGCGAAATAATCATTGATGGTCAAGCAACCCTATTTTTTGTTATGCCGCTCTACTCAACGACACTGAGGGATGCATTGACGGGTGATTTCTCGGCAGAAATGGCGTTACGAATCTTCACACAAATCCTTAATGGCGTCGAAGCTGCACATTCGGTTCGTGTTTGGCATCGAGACTTAAAGCCGGAGAACATCTTACTATCCGAGGATCTAGAAGATGTTTGCGTAGCAGATTTTGGAATCGCGCATTTCGAGTCGGAAGATCTATATTCCGCTGCAGAAACAAAGTCTGCTGAGCGACTAGCTAACTTTCGATATGCTGCGCCAGAGCAGCGTGATCGGGACACGACAGCGGATCATAAATCGGACCTCTTTGCACTCGGCCTTATGCTGAACGAGATGCTCACCGGTGAAGTACCGCAAGGTACAGCGTATCGAGAAATCGCGCAGCGCCACCCAACTCATGCGCACCTGGATGAGGTAGTGGCAGAAATGATCAGGCAGAATCCCGACGACAGGCCAAGTTCAATTGATTCTGTGCGGCACCGACTAAACCCATCTACTTCTAAACATATTGCGTCGGAAACTTTTACTTCGAGCACCGCTTTTTTTTCGAATCGATTTTCCAAAGCATTTCCTGGCGTTCGTGGTATTCAGGTGATTGATAATTTCGCCAACTCAGCCGGCCGGCTAGAGATATTGTTGCAGCAACCATTACAGATGGAAGGAAGGGCCCCTATTTGCTGGTGGCGAAGCGGCGACATGTCTATTAAACACATGAGAATACTCTCTGACGACACGATTCTCCTCGACGAACAAGAATTGGTGGTTCAACGAGTCGCGGCAGTAAATGCTGGCTCGTACTATCAGAAGTTTGTCTACGTCGAAGTCAGAGAAGGAACTCCATCGGGACTCTACGACTACTCGTATATTCCGGACAGCGTGGAGGAAACCGGGTTCGCGCGCGAGGAATTCGCCATTTATGATGGGCATACTATTTCCCGCGCTGAGTACGATGACGGCGCAGCGATTATCGGCGGAATGCCTACTCAATTTGAGAGCGCACCAGAGCTAAGATTGCGATACCTAACACCGTACAATTTCTTGATTGCGCCAGTAGGCTCGCCAATAAACAATAACAATTTTGACGGTACGCGTGATCAGCTGATGAATCAGCTTCTGCGCGGCGACTCGCAGCTAGAGGATCTCGTCGACTCTGTTATGGCGTTGCCAAAACTTGTTCGACCCAATTAGGTCATCCTGCGAATCGATACATGAAAAACGTACAATCCTCTGATTAGATTTAGAACACTACGTCAACAGTGCCTCCAACGACTTGTCGACATTTTCGTGTTTTTTTGTGAGCGCCTTCATTTGGCGATAAGCCGATTGAAGCGCATTCAGAGACAATGGGCCATGCATTTTCGACATTTCGCGCAATAACGGCGTCCTGATCGTTAGTTCCTTGATTCGTAATACACGCTCCTCGCCCTTCACACTGTAACGATCCGCCACTTCGCGCCAACTCGGGGCTACATCATCGCCGGAAATCTCATCGAAACTTGTATATTCTGGATTTGATCGCAATGCAAATTGAAGGAAGGATAGGCTTTCCGGGTGACTCCTGTCACTTGTCAACGTCAAGCCAATATGACTTTTTGATCTGTCGGGAAATCGAATCTCCGAAAAACAAAGATTCAAGTATCGCAAGAAATGAGTAATTCCTACCTGTCTTCCAATCTTCAGTTTTCTAAACAAACTACTCAATCTGGGTAAAATAAATTCACGCTCAACGAGGTCACGATTCATTTCGAGCAATAGAGTGAAGATGCTGTCTCTGTCCAATGAATAATCAAATTTATCCATTAATTTCTTTTGAATGCTTGGTGCTGATTGGTTTATGAACGTGGCAACAAAATATTCCTGGAACGACCTATGTGCGAAAGCGATCTGTACACCATCTTCAAGAAGAAGACATACAGATTGCAGACAGTCGTCCAAAAATTTGTCGCTCTGTACGTCAATGTTCGATTGAATTTTTGATTTGTCCAAATGCGCCAAACATTCAGTCCTCGACAGTTGGAATTGGTGTTGATTGTATGTCCTTACACAAAACGCCGAAAAAACTTTCGCGAAATCTTGGATATCAAGTCGCGTTAAGCGGTCACGTTGAAAACCGCCTTTCAAGGCATCGTGCTTTTGGAATAGAGCCTCGTACGCATGGTCATAGAAAAGGCTCAATTTATGCGGAATCTCCGCGTACTGGCCATAAGTGAGTAGCATTATCGACAGCAACAAAGGATTCGACAAAAATGATTCGTGAAGTTCGAAGAGCGACGCTTGGAGCTCACGCGTGAATTTTTTCTTTATTTCTTCGTCGTGCGGCAATTTCGAAATGAGCTTGCAAGCATCATCCAAACTCAACGGATTGACCGTCAGGTCGGAAAATTCTTCCCAATTCGAGAATGAGTCATCTGGCCGGGACGAGAGAATTATGACGCAATCAGTCGCCGTTAATGAAAGTTTAATTATTTCGCGGCCCAATTTCTTTCTTTGTTTAACCGGTACCTCATCAAGACCGTCCAACAAGATCACAAAATGGCCTTTATTCAACGCCATCTCAATGAAGCTCGAACCGAGATTGAATGAGTGATCTGATAAGCTGGACTCAATCATCTCAATTAAACTAGTAGGTGCTTCCATCGAGGACATTGACCTCAATTCGACAAGAACGGGAATTCTGGATCCTTGCCTTAATGTGCTTAGGAACAAATGCCGTAGCAACATCGATTTTCCACATCCAGCCGTCCCAGTGATGATGGCCCGTTTGGTGAGTGATTCAATTTCCGCTAGCGACACCGATTCAAGATTGTGTTCACCACATGTCACTCCCAAAGGCACATAAAATTCATAGATATCGGTTGGGGCGCTTCTTATGAAAAAGGACTTTGAACGTCCATATCTGCTTCCGGCGGAAGCTATGTAGCTAGAGTAAGTGCCTTTGAGTTGAAGGCGCGCTTTGTTCTTCGCACCACCTAAGACGTTTTTGCCGAACTCGTAGATAGTGGCAAGATTCCGTTCTATGTACGCTGCCGCCAAATCAGCAAGTTCGGGGGGGACATTCATATTCTGACTCCCTTTGGATCATCTGTTCTTGATGGTATGCATCCGTACGAACGACATGATAATAATGCATCTATTTTGCCAAGTTCTGAAGTGGTCCAATTTTGGGACACCCTCATACAAAACCATACATAATCCAACCAGATAAGTCAGCAACAGGAAAACTGAACCGCCCCGGATATTCCGAAGACTCGTTAGTTTGAGTCAGGCCGCCATGGCTGACTCTTCCAGTTGCTGATAGTACTCGATTTCTTTTTCCCTCGGTGGCACGTTGCCAATCGGCTCGAAGAGGCGTCGGTTATTGAACCAGTCCACCCACGTTAATGTTGCGAACCCGACATCTTCGATGTTCCGCCAAGGGCCTTGCTGACGGATCACTTCTGTCTTGTACAATCCGTTGATGGTTTCCGCCAGCGCATTATCATAAGAATCGCCAACGCTGCCGACAGATGGTTCAATGCCCGCTTCTTGCAATCGTTCAGCGTAACGAATCGACAGGTACTGAACACCACGATCACTATGGTGGATCAGCTCCTCGGCTTCGCTTTTCTGCCGGTCATACAGTGCCTGTTCCAGCGCATCCAATGCCAGGCCAGTTCGTAATGAGCTGGATACGCGCCAACCGACAATACGGCGAGCGAAGGCGTCGATCACAAAGGCCACATAGACAAAGCCGCGCCAGGTGGCCACGTAGGTCAGATCGGCCACCCACAAAGCGTTTGGCCGGAATACGTTGAATTGCCGGTTAACACGATCGAGCGGTCGATCTAACCGCTCATCAGGAACGGTTGTTCTCACTTTGCGCCCGCGTACAACACCGCGTAAACCCAGATCTCGCATCAATCGTGCCACCGTGCAGCGGGCCACCTCAAAGCCCTCTCGCTTGAGCTGGCGCCACACTTTGCGTACGCCATAAACGCGAAAGTTATCGTCCCACACGCGTTGAATCTCGAGCTTCAACCCATCATCTCGTTTCGCCCGAGCCGAACGGCGATCCGGGTCACGATGCTGCGTCTTCTTCGCGTAGTACGTTGACGGGGCGATCGGCAATACCGCGCAGATCGGCTCGACCCCAAAACGATCTTTGTGATCATCAATGTACGTCACCATCATTTCAGTCGGCGGTCGAGCTCCGCCTGGGCGAAATACCCCAAGGGCACCTAGAACGCAGAGGCCGTTCGCAAAATATCGTTGGCACGGCGCAGCTCTTTGTTCTCTCATTCCAAGTTGTTGAGCCGTTCACGATCGTCTGTCGTCATGCCCGAGCGCTGACCTTGATCCGTCTCAGCCCGACGCACCCATTTGCGTAAGGTCTCGGGCGTACATCCAATCTTGCTCGCTATCGACGTGAGCGCGGCCCACTGCGAGGCGTACTCCCCTTGGTGTTCAAACACCAGCCGTACAGCCCGCTCTCGAACTTCCGGCGAATATCTCGTTGACAAACAATAGGAGCGTCTTCTCAAGAAATGGAGTCTCCGGTAAACCCGGGGCGGTTCACGGCGGCAGTAAGTGTTACGAGCAAACAGTTTCCGACAGACTGCCCAGTCTAGTGTCCCTTTGGCCCGCCAACAGTCGGAGATTTGATCCGTGCTCTAGAACCGCATACATAGGGCGAAGATGCATCGTTTAGCAGACACTGGCCCGCGGTATTGTCGGCTACGGAGATCTAGGGCAAAGAAAAGAAATCTTCTGATGAGCATGCTGTTGGCAGCAGATTATCGGGAGTCGGAGACACAGCATGTACTTGCCCAGATTAGTCGATTAGCTGCCCGAGCTAAGCGTACTTTTGCAAAACAGCTCTCGAACGCCCAATCACAACGTCACGGGCATTGTCCGATTGTGTCTGATTTGAAGACTCCAGCTCACCTATTCTCGCAATTCGTCGGTCCCAGCTGGGAAACATCTCAATCGACCCCGGTTCCCATAGTAAAGCAAGGCGGTTCGAAATAGGGACCGTGAATTCATAGCCAAGCTCAGGTGGAAGTGGTGTGTCGCCTATGATGTACGACAGATCATCAGGGGCCTCAAGAATGGTCACAGAGTGATAAGAGAGGCTAAAGAAGACTCGCTCGATGGTCTCACAGTCGATTGCCATCTGTTTCGGTAGATCCGGGTCGGTTGGCTGCATCAATTCGATATCACTAGCCTCGTTGAGAAGCTGTTTCAAATCGAATTTCCTGAAATGGTCGTAGAGGGCACTGCCAAACTCGGTATCAATGCCGAATTTCCCGAGGGCAAAGCAGTAGGTCTCCCGAGTATTCGAGTGAACGTCAGCGAACGCGTACGCCATATCTTTGGCTCTGTGGTGCCCAGACGACATCGTGTCTGGATGACGGCATGCGGAGAAGGCAATAAACCACCGCAATAAGATCTGATCTTCGGTTGTTCCGGTGCTGCCTGGATCATCCAGTGTTCGAAACGCTCGGGCCGCATCAGATTCGGACTTGGCCGCAGCTTCTTCCAGCCAATTAGACGGTATGTAATTCTCGTCGAACGTCGTGTAGAGATATTCCTCTGACATGTATTTCTTGGCACTAATTGGACTAATTTCGCCTTTTTTCAACCCATAGAGAATTCCACCCGTTCCAGCGAAGCGTTTTAGCCAGAATACCGGTACATAGTGTTGATTTTTTCTAATGTTTGGGTCGAACACTATTTGATCCTATTTTCGCGCCGTCAATGGCAAAATCAAAATTGGACCGGGAGCCAAGAGACCTATGAAGTTGAGTACCATAATCTTTCCAGTAACTGAATGTGGCACTAAGTCAGAGATCGGTGCGTGGCTTCATGAAGTGAAAAGGAGCTTCTGTCAGTTCGTAAAAGCCGGCGACAGCGCTGCCTCTGAATGGATGGGAATCAGAGTTAGCATCACAAGAGTTTATTCGGTCGAGAAGGCACCGAGCTACGATCTGAAAGCTCTTCGATGTAAACCTACTGGGTACCTGCGATATCGTAGGAAACCAATCGAAGAAAGAGCGGCAGCGATCGAACACGAAACAATCTAGATACATCACATTGGATTTTGACTTGTACGCGTATCGGCTGCTCGCGGCAGATCGATAATGTGGATGGCCGTAGATTCCCAAAAGGGAGTTAATCAATAGATTTGGTAAGGGTAGGTCGCATGTATAAGGTCTTGCAGAATCGAACCACTGCGTCGTGATCGCCTCAAGTAAGTCCTGACTGGCAATTCTCCAGTGACCTTCAGCGATTCGATCCAAGCAAGCCCCAATTTGCACCAGTTGCTCGACATGGCTCTCACCCAACTTCCAATCTAACATTTGGTCTATGAGTGTGTCGTTGGGCTCCCTAAACTTGAGGCTTCGTAGAAAAGAAAGCAATGGGTAAGAACTTGGCGAAAGCTGGGTATCTCCCATTTGTTCTATTATTTCGCTTAGCTTCTCTGCCTGAATCGTCTCAGGTCCAATTGCTTTCTGCACAGCAGCTCTACGGTCGGCCGGCGATGCCGAGTACTTTGTTAGCACGGCTCCTGAAGAAATCGCTGTGACAGTAGGTATCCACCACCTCGCAAGGTCAACTGTCAATCGAGTGATGAATTCGGAGTAGGACACATGAATCGAGCTGGCAATAAACTCAGGGTAGCCTGAAGGGTCGTGTGCACCAATTGCAGGATCCAAATTCGATTTCCAGAAGACTTCCGGTAGATCGTTGTATCGGTAGCGAAAGTAGTCCGTTAGCACTTGGGAGTAGCGTGACAGCTGATCCTGTGGCGGTTCGGAATAGTTCGTAATCAGGACTGAAAGCGGCGTAAGACGTTCGTTGGACAGAATTTCGAACACTGGGCTCAGAGAGCGGGGTTTGGTTGAGAGAAAAGGACGCGTGCCATCGACGTAGGCAATGTCGAAGTCTTCGTTGACTTTCCTGAAAAACTCCTCAATCGAACCATGATGCGTCTTGAGAGGGACGTTCGCTTTTCGTATTTCCTCGCTCGTCGCTTCGAATGTCTTTTTATCGGACTCTAATGCCCAGATGTTATGAGGATTGACTCCCAGCTTTGTCAAGACAGCCAGGTCATTTAGCGGTTCGGGTCCGCACAAATATATGACCTTCAAATCAGATGCCTTTTTTACCTGAATCCGCGATTCATGAAATTCACGCC
Source organism: Woeseiaceae bacterium (assembly GCA_021773035.1). GTDB lineage: Bacteria > Pseudomonadota > Gammaproteobacteria > Steroidobacterales > Woeseiaceae > UBA1847. The sequence continues at coordinate 27,455 of JAJFKU010000011.1, read as the reverse complement.
ATTTGACGAACTCGATCCATGTCGATTCAGCGAGACTGGAATGCGCCGGCGCACCGAGTACCTTCAGCGAGTATTCGACCAGCGCGGACACCTCTTCCGGCTTGAGTATTGCACTTGAGCTGCGGCTGCTTGTAAGAGACGTTACAGCATCCGACAGTATCGTGTTCCTGATCATATTTTTTGTTGGGCTACGATAACTATCTTTCAAGGCAAAATTACCAAAGGAAAAGTGGCGACTGGAACCATGCTACTAGATTGGATTAGGCAAATCCTAAGCACGCTTAGACTTGGTCCTTGCCTGTGACTGCGTATGTCATCGTTGAGCTATGGTACGAATTGCCTGGTTCTGGCTCTGCGCAAGAGCATCAGCGGGAATTATAGTCAGACAGCGGCGTCAGCGCCGCTATTTCAGGGCGGCAACATGTGGCAAGGATAAGCACTATCTGAGAAATAGTCCTGACTGGCATCCAGTTTCGTTGACGAAAATTGGAAAATCGACACGTGCTTCGCCGGCCTGGCGCATGGGAACAGTTTGAAAAAATTATCATCGGAGTATCGTTGATCGGGTGTTGCGGCAAGGGAACCCGTTTACGTACGCCATTTTCACCAATATTGCCGGATCTTGCATTTCTAGTAAGCGCAGCTAATCTCTCGTCAAATCCTCGAAATCCGAGATTGTGTTCAAGTGCCTTCCCTCTTCGGTAAGACTCCAGATCGGTCCTTGTCTTCCCTGTGACCTGCGCGCGTAACTGTTATCAACCAACCATTTTAATGCTTCGGTAACAGTACTAGATTTGAGGCCCGCGTCCTTCTTGATGCCACCTAGATAGCGCCACGTAAATTCCGGGTGCTGCAGTGCGTTCATTACTGATTTCGTTTTGGTATCAACGTTTGCGGAAAGCGGAGATGTGTCCGTGGTTTCGTCAGGCGGCGGTTCCTCTGTTTCTTTCTCTACTACGGCTCGCATTTGATCCCATAATTCTGCTTCGAAACCCGCGCCCTTAATGCTTCGAAAGCGTTCGATTTCTGAGAATGCCAGAGCAATCGATCCGGCAACTATGGCTAACGCCATTTCTGCCGGTCGACTAATAATACCGAAAAGTATAGCGCCACCGAGTAGAGTCGCGTATCCAATCACTTGCACGACGAATTTCATCAGTTGCCACCTCGCATGTTTAGAGATAGAAGAATATCAGCCCATCGGTATATACAGATCGAGAGCAAGCCTACAAATAGTCAGTTAATTCCGGGATCGCGAGAGACATTTCTCTGATCAGCTGGTGCAGGTCACTCAGCGGCCCGCTATTTTCCCAACGAAAGTCGGACATATTCACCGTTTCACTGATCATATACCTGCATTCTTGAATCGCATCGTTCTTGGCTAACTCGCGGTCCGTGATCCGGTCATCGCTATCGCCTCGATCGCGAATTCGCCTGAACCTGATTGCATCATTGGACACCTCGATGGCAATGAGTACAAAGTGATTGCCGAACCGCGCTCTCATCTGCACAACGTCATCACGGGTGCGAATTCCGCTGATCAGAAAAACAGCACCTGGAGTATTCTCAATATCGGAAATCGCTTTGTCGACAAAATATGTGGCGCTAAATCTTTCGAGCTGCGCGGTCGAAAAGTCGGTCAAGCTTGAACGATCCAAAGAAACGCCCGCAGCGATTGCTTCCTTTCTTACGATGTCACTAATATTTATTTTTACAGCCGAAAATTGATCAGCAAGCAGGTCTGCTACCGCGTCTTTTCCAGATCCTATCATCCCCGTTGTGGCAATGATCCACGTCACGTCTTTATCCTACAATTAGTGGAAACTAGTATGTCCGACGAAGTGGCGTCGCTACTTGAATTTCTTCGCATTGACCAATGTCAACTAAGTGAGGTCATTCGTCGCCTGAATAGAATCGCTTTTTGCCCCTAATAAAATCGTACAACGCAAACGGTAGCGAAATTACAAGGAGAGTCCATATAACATACGAGACTATGTCTGGAGCCTGATTGGGGTCTGTAATTTTTTGTAGCTGCAGAATCGACGTGCCGAACAGTCCTACCGAAAATAGGCGGGTAAGCGCAACGCGGATTGAGTAACTACGCTGTCGTCGCCTCTCCTGCGTGCCGAAGACTTGTAATAGTTCATCTGCATTTGTGAAGCTTCTATCTTCAATCAATTGCTCGAGACGGAGCAAGCCGTCGTCGTCAATACTCTCAAATCGTCTCCGGAGGTCTTCTACAACGGTATTGGTTAACTGATTAGGAAACGTCTTTGATGAGATTTTCTTAACTAGGTCATCTCGCCACCAGACTGAAGGACCACCCTCGTCATCCATATACTTACTTTTGTATCGTGGTTCATTGTATGAATCATCTGCTCCGCCGGTTAATGGCATGACAAAAATTTGGCATAACGGCAAGTAGGGCCGAATCAGGAATGTATTCGGAGTTGTATTTGTGAGTTCAAGCGGCACGTGACCTTCATAGCCCGGATTGATCAAATCACAGTTACAAGCTGTAGATAGCCCCAGACGAGCGTACGAACTGCGAGTATTTATCTTGCCGACATACTCAATGGGCATACAAATCTTTTCGTAGGTTCTTCCTAAAATCATTTCGCCAGGCTTGAGTTCGATGCTTAAGTTTTCATCTATCACCACCTTTTTCCAAAGTCGACGTGGTGAGATTTCGAAAATTTTGTTTGAGCCCAAATCAATTGGCGCTCGCCAACCCTTTGTGATCCAGAAAACGCTATCGACGCGTATGTCAATTGAGCAAACTCTGATTTGCTTGTCTGGCTCAAACGGATGTTCCGTATTGCTAGTCTCGGGGATCAGGTCATCCGAGAGTTCAGCAAGCTTTCCTCGGTTTAGATACATTCTATGTTCCCGTGGAGTTCGTCGTGTTAGGCATTCTTGTTGCATAATACAGACGAACGCCAGCCCAACCAATTGTAACTCCCAAAATGTAAGGATTTTCAAGAAGTCGCGGGGGATTTGCTATCCTCCTTACATCGCCCAATTTTGGGTGGCGAATGTCATGCTCGTTCAAGGAGTCTGTATGAGCAAGGTGATCGGAATATGAGTACAGTAATTGAACTACCGACTGAATTTGGTCCACTCGAATTCTTTCATTTTTCGCATTTTGGCCAAGAAGGATTAGTCGCGCAGAATAGGAACTATGAGTCACCGCCATTCGTTCGAGTTCATTCATCTTGCATTTTTAGTGAGGCGTTTCATGCGGCCGATTGCGACTGCGCAGTACAGTTGAATGCTGCACTGAAGTACATTGGGGCGAATGGCGGATTCGTGATTTACCTGTATCAAGAAGGTCGTGGGTTGGGTTTAAAAGAAAAGATCGAAGCAATTTCAATTCAGAGTACCGAGAACGTTAATACTGCGGAGGCGTTTTCGAGACTGGGGCATTCTTCAGATCCACGATCATACGACGCAGTGGTTGAAGTTCTAAAGGAGCTTTCGGTAGATGAATTACTGCTGGCAACGAACAACCCTCGTAAGATGTCAGCTTTAGAAGAATCCGGAGTAAATGTAGTTGACAGGATTCGCCTCGACATCGAGACCAATTCGCTAATGAGAGAATACATTCAACAGAAAACGGAATTTCTTGGCCACTATGAAGACAATTGAACAACTCTTGAGTGCTGGCGATGTTTTCCGCCTGGACCCAACAGCGTGCATGCAGCACTCAGACATTGTAAGGGCATATGTAAGCGAGGACGAGAAATTCCCCTGGTCGGCGGAGCCACTTAAAGTACAGCTGGTATTTAAGGTATCGTTCATAGCGATATGCCACCAGTTTAACTGGGATTTTCTTCAAAACGCGCTCGCCAGGAATTTGCTCGGGAAACCAGAGAGCATTATTACCTTGCTTAGCAAGGTGAACGCGACGACCATCGCCGAGTGGCTATCGAGTTATCCGAAGAAGGAACGAATTCGGGCGAAAGAGCGAGCTCGCTTGCTGAGAGATGTGGCGGCAACGCTAGAGAGGGAATTCGATGGCGATCAAGGCGTATTCTATGACGCATGCTCGACGACGAAATTATCGAATCGAGATTTCCATAATTTAATGGATAAGTTCGAAGGCTTTCGTACCGATCAGCTGAGAAAAAAGACGAACATATTGTCACATGATCTGATGCGTGAAAAAATTGTGACGTTTCCAGATCCACAAAACCTTGAACCGGCCGTTGACTACCATATCATGCGCCTTTACCTCCGGACCGGAAGGGTAATTCCATCCAATCAGGTCGTATTTCGTTATTTGGAGGGGGCACCAAATCCGCGGGGAGCGCTAGTTCGAGAACTCCGTAAAGTTACTGCTGAAGCCGTGAAGTTGACCTCATCCTATTCCGGTTTGAGTGTTGCTGATCTCAACTATGTCGAATGGCAGATCGGCAGAGCCATCTGCCTAAATGATCTTCCTCTATGCGACGCAATAGGGAATGCGCATGAGTTTGCACCGGACGTAAGAAAACTAACTGATAGTGCGTGCCCGTATCGCAATGTATGTTTGTCGCGAAATCAATTGCCGAACTTCATGGCATTTGAGGAGCCGAATTTTGTATCGTCAGACTATTAGGTCAATTATTTTTTTGGAAGAATATTGCATCTTCTGTCGATTTCGTTTTTTGTTTCGCTTTCTTGTGAGCGGGATTAAGTTGCTGGAGTTTTGGACGCACGCTCTCTTCGCGAACTATCTTTGCGGAGCATCCGTGATTTTGCAGCATTTCGATCACGATATTGCTTAGCGGTACCTTGAGGTCCTTATAAGACGAGTCCTGTACAACAAGCAAACCCTTTCCTCCGACCTCAAGCCGGGAAATTATGTTTTGCAGTGATTCGTAGAATGATTTGAAGTACTGATAGTAGGTCCAGACATAATAGTTAGCGCTTGCATAACTCGAGTGTGCATCAATTGATTCTAGAGTCTGTACACAAGTGGATCCCCATAGGGGGTCGAAATCGCCTTTCTCGACTATTCTCGGTGTTCCGATCATTCTGTCTCTCAGCAGACTCAGGTCAATGTTGGTCATTCCTCCAAGAATCAGTAAATGTGGCAGGTGCTTTACGACGTAGTCCATTCGAGTTAGGTATGGCGGAGACGTGATTACATGAGTTATGGGCTTCCTTCCGAACGACGGAAGTCCTCTTGTCACATCGTTGTTGCAAACCCGAATACTTCGTGTACCTGACACGCCACTCAGCTGATCGAGGTCACGAAGAAGTTCATTTGCAGCCGCCTGGGTAGCCGAGAACAGTTCCTCTATATTGTCTTTCTCACCCTGTGCTCCTTTTCGATACCAAGTCGGATTTGAACCGCGGACGAGATTTGCCGATTGTGACGCTCCGATACAAAGAGCAGCGATAGCGACTACCTCTGAGTCGAATTTGCCGCGCCGATCACTGAGCAATTTCTTCAGTATGTTCGACGATGAATGGCCTGTTGAACTGAAAGTTCTATTGAATACCGATGACGCGAAACTCAAACAATCGGTGTCAAATAAATCTAAAGCGATCGGGCTAAAACTTGGTAACGGATTACGACGGGTGGATTCTCTCAGAAGACGTCGAACCTTACTTGCGTCAGCTCGAATAGCGACCTTCGACCGGCCAAGTAGACAAGAGAACGGATCGAGATCCACGCCAATCGCCGGAATTCCGAGTTTCAATGCGCTTACTAGCGTCGTTCCGGATCCTGAAAACGGGTCTAGAATCAAATCGGATGGCGTAATCTTCAGAGCGGAGATTGCATGATTTACAAAAGCCTCTGAAAAAGCAGCATAGAAATTTGTCCAACCATGAACGCCAATCTTATCAACTGGCTTCATCTTGGCTGTAGGTAAGGTGTCGAGGGTAATGTCGGAATCAAGCAAACCTAACTGCCTTTGACTATCCTGAACCCTATCGCCATCGGCATTCTTCAATGGGAAAACTCCCCAATCGGGCTTTCGGATGGGACGGATTGATTTCCTACTCTTTGAGATAATAATTCCATTCGTACTTCTCGGTTCTTTTCGAAATGCATGATTTAGAGTTCGATTGCAACGAGCAGCAAGAAGCACAATGCTCTGAGAGTTTCGCGGGCCAGATCAAATGCGTCGCCGACCATTCTGCCGATATCCTACGCGGACATAACTTTCCTAGCAAAGTGGACGGTGGGGTTGTTCTCGATGCAATGATACAGACACCGGGAGCTTTGATGGAGCCTCCCGGTATTCGTACGCAAACGCCACCGACTGGACGTTTACTGGACAATTTGGTACTCCCTACCGGATTCGAATCGGTGTTACCCCGTGAGAGCGCGGCAGTTTCGCCGACCTTTGCTGGCTGATAGACCGCTCGCCGGCCACGTCACTACCGAACGAAGCGCTGTAGTGACGCGGCACAATGAATCAGCAGCGATACGGACTCTGATCCATGTCAGCAAGTTCTCGCAGACCGCTTACTGCGCCGATAAGTCTATTCCTCGCCGCCGTCTGTTTTATCCTTCGGATCGAAATACGCCAGAAACAGGTTGGTATGACGCAGGTCGTGCTTGTCGATCCGGTGGTGCGCCTTGCGCAGCTTCTTCTCGATAACCCGCAGCGTTGTTTCGGCCTGCATGGCGCGAGCATCGACCTCATCGCTGAGTGACGCGATCAATACCTCGACCAGACTGCGCACCTCGCCGAGCAGGCCTTCTGCCTTGATCAGGTGTTTGGCGTGCTCGGAGGCGGCGGAGTGACGCTTAATGTCGTCGTCGGTGTCTTCGCCGGAGAGCATGTCTGGAATATAGAATTCCCCATCCTCTCTGACCTGTCGGTCTGCGTGCGGCTTGAAAAGTGCGTGGTTAGCAGCGTTGAGCAGGTAAAACGTGTTGTCCCCCCGCATTTCCGGGTCGTACACGTCATTAGTCGTAATATTCTTAGCAGCATTTACATCGTTCATCGTTCTGGTCCTCGGGTTGAGGCCAGCGCGGGCACAAAAAAACACGAGGCCCAAGAGGGGCAATCGTGTTTCTGTCTGATAGCATGTCGTCAGCCATTTTCAGCAGTACCTTGCTGGCTTTGGTTAGGGCCGTTGGGGAGTTCATACCTCCTCAGCGGTCCGCTATTTATAGCACATTTCGATCACCAGTGCGGCAGACATAGTCGTGACGAAATCCAGCGCCGGGTGACTGTCTTCGAATCGGAATCCAGGACCGTATTTACATCGCAGCTTGCTCCACTCGCGCCCAGTCCGGCGCACTGACGGCACAGTTTTGCGCCGCCCGCCGTTTCGAATAGGACTCAGGCTGCAATCCGGTGATTGGTGCTACTAATCGCATTTCTCGGGCAATCACTCAGAAAGTGGGGCAGCGAACGTGCCCCCGTTTCCGCTAGCCTGTCCGCTGAACACGCGGTAGAGTCCTCGCATCAACACCGTCGTCGTTGCGGTATATCAACGACACCCAAGCTCTGACAATGAGTCGGAGTACCCAAGCGCCTCACAGGGTCGTGCGACAGGCGCAGCGGTGAAAGCCGCCGATCCCTCTTAATGACAGACAGCTGTTCGTGTCGCTATTCGACCGGCAGCCTGACCCAGTCGGCGGCGCTCCTGCGTCAGCCCGTCAACTCTATTGCGCCAGTTCCCGGTACAACCCTTTAGCAAGCCGCAACAACGCGACGCAGTACTTGCTGCCGTCATGCCGGATGCGTGACCCAGTAATGTCCTGTGTCGAACCCCTGTTGCAACTCAGCCCGTCTTTGTGAGCGCCCCGGCGCCGCACAGAGACGGGCCTCTTGAAACTGGCGCAAGTCTGCGTCCCAACGGGCTTTGACCGTGCCAAGGCACGATGTCATAGACGTCAAAACTCCCTGCCCGGCGGCCAGTCGACGGACTGACTGGCGCAGCCCACACCCGATTCCGCGGCCCTTAACGGGTCGTTCTGGGGTGTGAGGATCAGGGGGATTCAACAAGCAGCGCATCGCGCTGCACCGGCCTCGCAACGAGGCCCTCACGCTGTGACCGTCAGCCAATCCGCGGTTTATCACTCACCAGAGTTCAGGAATCGCTGTGAGAAACCGAAACGAGAACCCTGATTTGGATAGAGGAGAACGTCATGAAAAAAGTGGGTGGTCACCGCAACTTTGGTTACGGCAAACAGATGGAATGGGCGGGCAGACAGGCACTGAGAGATCGATACGGTAACGGACACTATGGGACGGTAGCCGGGCACGCAGAGCGCTGGCGACAGTTCGTCGCCTGGTGTCGAGACGATCGCAATATCCGCGATGCCCGGGCAGTTGATGCTGACATCGTTCAAGCCTACGGAAGTTCACTCGGGGACAAGGTCGCTACCGGCATGTCCCCGGCCTACGCACAGAACCTGCTGTCGTCGGTCAACGTCGTGCTGCAAGCGATGCGGGGCGATCGGCAAGTTCGCGTTGCGCCAGCAGACTTTGTCGGCCAACGATCACGAACACGAACAGACCCTCCGGCGGGTCTCGATCAAAAGGCCGTGCACCAGTGTGCAAACCAGTTGCGCCAGAACGGGCACGAGCGGATTGCGGCGATGGTGGAAGTCGCCCGGGCACTCGGGCTGCGTCTAAGAGAAGCCTCCATGCTCAATGCCCGCGCCGCCCTGGGTCAGGCCATGAAACACGGCGCAGTCAATATCACGGCCGGCACCAAAGGCGGACGGGGTCATCGTGTTGATCGCTGGGTCCCGGTTTCGGGTGCTGCGATCGCTTGTCTGGTGCGAGCGGCCAAGGCTCAGGGACAAGCTCGTAATCTGATATCACCCGATCTCTCCTGGCGGCAGTGGAATTCGAAAGTCCATCATGTCTGGGCCTCTGTCCGGGACGACTACGGTCTGAAAAAGATTCATGACCTGCGCGCGGCCTACGCCTGTGAACGCTACCAGCAACTGACTGGGTCAGCGGCACCGGTCGTTGCCGGTCGATTGTGTGCCGATCGGAGTACCGACCGTGCGGCACGGCAGACCATCGCACAAGAACTGGGTCACGCCCGCATTGAAGTAGTCGCCACCTACATCGGCGGTGCCCGATGAGCCGGCCGGCGAATCAGCGCGTGGCGGCACGCCTGGCGCGGTCGCTGCTGGCAAACCGGTTGCCGGGATCAAGACGCGGCACCGTGCGCCAGCATCTCGCCCGGGCCGGATACATTGCCCGGACCATCTGGCGGCGCTGGCAGGTCGGTCCCTACCAATGGCAATTGAAGCACCTGCGCTGGTATCTGGTGGAACAGACCAGTGAGTGTGCCAGCGGCACACGCTACCGGCACTGGTTGACCGTACGGCTATTGATTCTCGCGCTCGATCACGACGGCTGGATCGAGCGGCTCGACGGGCCTTGGGTCCGGCCGAGCGGTATTCGCGGCGTGCTGAAAGCTGGACGGCCGGCGCTTGAGCCAACACCGCGGGCGAATCAAGGTTCGGAGCGATGACTGGCAAAACCGCTAACCGAAAATCGTCAGCCGCACCTGCACTGCTCCCGCGGTTTATCCGCCTGCGCGACGCGCCTTTCTACCTCGGCATGGACCGCAACCGCTTCAACGCCAGTGTCCGGCATCACCTCACAACCATCCCTATCGGTCGACAAGGCATCGCTTTCGACCGGCTTGAACTCGACGCCTGGGTGGAGGACTATGTCTCACGCAACGGGCGTCGTCCGAAGGCTCCAAAACTGGAGGACGACACATGTCAAAACGCAATCGAATGCCGGGGCTCCGCCAAAAAGGTGGACTTTGGCACATTGAAAAGCGCTGTCGATATGCACAAGGAGGATGGCTCCGCGAAAGCACAGGCACATCTTCTCGCATTGACGCAGAAAAAATCTTAATCCGCCGTTTGGCGGAAATGGAGGAAGAAGCACGACGACACGAGGCTGCGGTATTTACTTTCGAGGAGGCCGGTCTTCGGTATCTCGAAGAGATTGCACACAAGTCATCGGCTAAAACCATCGCGATGAATCTCGATCAACTCTTTCCCTTTATCGGCAAGCTGCCGATTGCTCAAGTTCATGACGGTACTATCCGACCGTTCATCGAGCACGAGCAAGGGCGCGGCATGGCACCAAAAACCATCAACAATGTTTTGGTTGTCGTATCGACGGTGCTGAATCGGGCAGCACGCGTCTGGCGTGACAAGGATGGAAATCCGTGGCTCACTCAGGCGCCGGCGCTAATCAGCCGGCTTTCAGTTAAAGGTAAACAAGCCAAAGCCTATCCATTGTCTTGGCCGGAGCAGGACCGTTTGATCAAGGCCCTGCCCCGACATCTCGCGGATGCGGCGTTATTTGGTTTGAATACCGGCTGCCGTGAGCAGGAGATCTGCCAACTGCGTTGGGACTGGGAAGTGCAACTGCCCGAAATGGGGACCTCAGTGTTCATACTGGGAGCCTCCATCACCAAGACCAGCACGGAACGTGTTGTGGTGCTGAACGCGGTGGCGCGCCGGGTGATTGAGTCCCGGCGTGGCATACATGCCGAGCGAGTTTTCACCTATCGGGGCAGACCAGTAGGCAAACTACGCAGCAGCGCATGGAGGCGAGCATGGAAGGCGGTAAACCTGCCGGACGAACCCGGCATCCTGAAAGGCGTTCACAATCTGCGTCACACCTTTGGCAGGCGACTTCGCAGCGCGGGCATTCCACTGGAAACTCGTAAAGCGTTGCTTGGTCATGCTAACGACGACATTACAACGCATTATTCAGCGGCAGAGCTCGAAGAGCTCATCAATGCTGCCGAGGCAATCGTGAATAGAGGTAGGACCGAAACGCCGAATCTGATGCTAATTCGCCAAAGGACGAAAAGAAGTGTCGGAAAAGTGTCGGAAATTAAAAAAGGGTCAACCGTAAAACACGGCTAACCCTTTGATTTTATGGCGCGCCCGGAGAGATTCGAACTCCCGACCGCTCGGTTCGTAGCCGAGTACTCTATCCAGCTGAGCTACGGGCGCGTGTTGGCCGGCGATTATAGGGATTCATATAACGTTTGGCTACGGCTATTTGCTCTGCTTACACCGGTTTTCGTATTGGTGGTTGGCCGGCAATTGTAGGGATTCGTATAACGCTTGGCTATTTCTGCGATTAAGCCGGCTTTCATATTGCAGGTTTAGAATCATTCCAATACAATTTCAGTAATTCCTGAAATTACGAGAATTCAATGAATGTCTCCCCCCTACAGCAACGATTCATCCTGCATTTCGGTGAAATGGGCAGTCGCTGGGGCATTAACCGCACGGTTGGGCAGATTTACGCGCTGCTGTACGTTTCCGAGCAGCCGAAGAATGCCGACGACATCGTGCAGGCGCTCGGCCTCTCCCGCTCCAACGTCAGCATGGGCCTCAAAGAGCTGCAGTCCTGGCGGCTGGTGCGTTCGCAGCACCTGCCCGGTGACCGCCGTGAGTACTTCAGTGCGCCCGAGGACATCTGGGAGATTTTCCACGTGCTGGTCGAGGAACGCCGCAAGCGCGAGATCGACCCCACACTCACCATGCTGCGCGATGCGCTGATGGAGACCAATCTCGACAGCGCCGATCGACACGCCGCCAAGCGCATGAGTGAAATGCACGACCTCATCGAACTCACGACCGGCTGGCTCGACGACGTCAAGGGCCTCGCGCCCAAGACGCTAACGCAGCTCATGAAGCTCGGCGGCAACGTCAGCAAATTCCTCAAACCGCGCGCGGCCAAAAACGCCGCCGACTCCTCTTAAAGGACTCAAGACCATGGACTCGGTCGACGCCTTACTACTCGCCCGCATTCAGTTTGCGGCCAACATCAGTTTTCACATTGTCTTTCCAATGATCTCCATCGCGCTGACGTGGATGCTGATGTTCTTCAAGTGGCGCTACAACCGCACGGGCGAAGACCACTGGATGAACGCGTATCGTTTATTCGTCAAAGTATTCGCACTGTCGTTCGCGCTCGGTGTCGTCAGTGGCATCACGATGAGTTTTCAGTTCGGCACCAACTGGCCCGGCTTCATGGAAACCGTCGGCAACATCGCCGGTCCCCTGCTCGCTTACGAAGTACTCACCGCTTTTTTCCTCGAAGCGTCCTTCCTCGGCATCATGCTGTTTGGCTTCAAGCGCGTCAGCAATCGAGTGCATACGCTTGCCACCCTGCTCGTCGCCGTCGGCACCACGGTCTCCGCATTCTGGATTCTCGCGCTGAACTCGTGGATGCACACGCCCGCCGGTTTCGAAATGATCAACGGGCAGGCGCACGCGACCGACTGGTTTGCCATCGTCTTCAACCCCTCCTTCCCCTACCGCCTCGTGCACGTGCTGCTCGCCTCCGGGCTGACGGGCGCCTTTCTGGTCGGCGGTCTTTCCGCCTATCGCTGGCAGCAGGGCGACCGTTCGAAATCGGTGATGGCCGGGATTCGCAGCGGGCTGTGGCTAGCCGCCGTGCTGATTCCGCTGCAGATTTTCGCCGGCGACCTGCACGGCCTGAACACGCTCGAACACCAGCCCGCCAAGGTCGCGGCTATGGAAGGTCTATGGGAAACCCGGCGCGGCGCACCGCTGGTGTTGTTTGCATTGCCGGATGAGGAAACACAAACCAATCGCTTCGCCATCGAGATTCCGAAACTCGCTTCCCTGATCCTGACGCACGAACTCGACGGCGAACTGCAGGGCATCGACGCCTTCCCCGACGCACACCCGCCGGTCGCAGCCGTGTTCTGGGCCTTCCGCATCATGGTCGGTGTCGGCCTGCTGATGCTTGCCGTTTCATGGCTGGGGCTTTGGCAACTGCGGAAAAACCGCACGCCCGGAAAGTGGCTGACACGCTCGCTTGTGGCTATGACCTTTTCCGGCTGGATCGCCGTGCTAAGCGGCTGGTACACCACCGAGATCGGCCGCCAGCCCTGGCTCGTCAGCGGCGTGATGCGCACGGCCGAGGCCGTTGGTCCGGCGAGTGCCGGTACCGTGATGACGACGCTCATCGCCTGGCTTATCCTGTACGCGTTCTTGCTGAGTTCTTACATCGCTGTCCTCTTTTATCTCGCCAGAACTGCGGGCGAGAAAGAAGGCCAGGCACGCGGCATCAACGCACACGGCCCGCGCGTCGGTCCGATGATCGAACCACAGGGGGCAAGCTGATGACCGAATTAATCCCCGACCTGACAACGCAAGCCGGCTGGTTACCACTGGCCTTCATGATCGTCATGGGCCTCGCCATGCTCGCCTACGTCGTGCTCGACGGCTTCGATCTCGGCATCGGTGTTCTACTGCCGCTCGCCAGTGACGACGACAAAGACCTCATGATCGCCTCCATCGGCCCCTTCTGGGACGCCAACGAAACCTGGCTCGTCATGGGCATCGGCGTGCTGCTGGTCGCGTTCCCGATGGCGCATGGCGTCATCCTGTCGACGCTGTACCTGCCCGTCTCGCTGATGCTGATCGGACTAACCCTGCGTGGCGTCGCATTCGACTTTCGCGTTAAGGCGCGCGCCGATCACAAAGCCTGGTGGAACCGCGCATTTTTTGCAGGCTCTACCATGACTGCCATCGCACAGGGCTACATGCTCGGCGAGCTGATTCTCGGTTTCGAGCTGTCTTTGTTCGCTTTCTTCTTCTCCACGTTTATCGGTTTGTGTCTGGCCTCGGGCTACGCGCTGCTCGGCGCCAGCTGGCTGGTGGCGAAGACCTCCGGTGAGCAGCAGTTGAAAGCAATCCGCTGGGCGAAGCGCAGTGTCGCACTGACGGCTATCGGTGTCGGCGCCGTATCGCTGGCTACACCGTTACTGAGCGAAGTTATTTACGACAAGTGGTTCAACCTCAACAACCTGATCGTCGTCTGGCCAATTCCGCTGATCACGGCCGTGCTGTTCGTCGTCCTGTGGCGCTCGCTGGGCCGACTGCCGGTACGCCTCGCGAACGACAACGAGTACGGTATCTGGGTGCCGTTCACAACGACGGTCGGCCTGTTCATGCTCGCCTTTCACGGCATCGCCTACAGCCTGTTCCCGTGGCTGGTGATCGACAAACTGACGATCTGGGATGCGGCCGCGGCACCGGAATCGCTGCTGGTGATATTCGTCGGCGCTGCGGTCGTGTTGCCGGTGGTCGTCGCCTACTCGATTTACGTCTACCGGGTGTTTCGGGGAAAGGCGGCGGCGCTGGAGTACTACTAGCGAGGAGGTCACCCCGGATTTTATCGCCGGCACCCTCAATTCATGTCGTTTGCGGCAGTTTCTCTGTTGGATGCGGCTTGCAGGAAGAGCCACTATATAAAGCGTCTCCTACTCCCATACCAAGACCGCCATCATTGATCCGAATACACTGATGTAGTAACGTACCTACAAATTGTATCCAGGATTGGAATAATGGCGATCACGACTGTCAGCAGCAGAGACTTCAACCAGGACGTCAGTAAGGCAAAGCGCGCTACACGAAAAGGCCCTGTCTTTATTACCGACCGGGGACGACCGAAGCATGTCCTTTTGAGTGTCGAGGACTACCAGGGCATTACGAATATGCAGAGCAATATCGCAGATCTTCTGGCCATGCCGGATGCCGCCGGCATCGACTTCGATCCCAAACCGGGCAAGGGCAAGTGGTTTAAAGCGGCAGACCTGTCCTAGGGTCTATTAACCCTAATGTATTTACTCGACACCCATGTTATCTCCGAGCTTCGAAAATCGGGCTCGGGCCAGTGCGACAGGAACGTCGAGAAATGGGCCCTTCAGTCATCGGCATCGTTGCACTACGTTTCCGCCGTTTCAGTTCTGGAAATAGAGACAGGCATACTCCAAAAAATACGACGCGACAGTGCCCAGGGCGCCGTCTTGAGGACATGGATGGATCAGCACGTTCTGCCTGCGTTTCACGATCGTGTCCTGCCTGTCGATACCGCCGTCGCACAGCGATGCGCGTGCCTGCACATCCCCGACCCGAAACCCGACCGGGATGCACTCATTGCAGCGACCGCCCTCGTGCATGGACTAACGGTCGTGACCCGAAACACGGATGATTTTGAAGCAACGGGGGTGGACCTGATAAATCCGTGGGTGGGACCGAACTCAGAGTAGCGATCTACAAGCCGGGATAATGAATACGAACGACTAGGCTCAGCCCCAGCCAAGCTCATCGAGACGCTCGTCATCAATACCGAAATAATGCGCCACTTACGTCTACCGCGTGTTTGCCGGAAAAGCGGCACCACTGGAATACTATTGAAGCAAATCGCGTAAGTCGCCGACGACGCCCTTGTCCATCAACGTCAGTGCGTTTTCGAAGTGCCCGACAAAAGCATCGCCCTGCACCGTGGCAGCTTCATACGCCAGCGTGATGTCCATCGGGCGTTGATCCAGCAGAACCCGAAACAGCTGCTCCGCCTGGTTGATATCCTTCGATGCCTTTGTAGCGAACGCAGCGGGTCTTTTTTGACTAACCACACATTTATGAATCGCGAAACGACCCGGTGCCGGTACATTGACCATGATGCCGTGCTCGTACAACACGGTCGCCGGCTGGATATCCTGCAGTAAATAGTCCAGATCGCGAAGCGGCGTCGCATACGTCCCGAAGTCGGCGAGGTACACCGGCCGGGCCGTCTCACGGCCTTTCATCGGCGCCAGAACATCGACAATGAAATCTCTGCCCCTGATCTTGAACGAGGTCGATGGCTGTTTCCGGTTCAGTGCAGGGACCTCAATAAAACCCATACCGCTGTCCAGTATTATCTGGCTGAGGTTTAACGGCGATCGAGGACGTGGCAGTGCGAGCGCGTAGTGATTGTCGGCGGCAATATCGATGTCTTGCGTGCCGACATCGCTGCTCCAGGAAATGCTCAGCATGTTTGCGTAGGCCCGAAATGCCAGGGTTCCGACGAGCGCGGCACCGGCGAGAAATACGCCGTTGCGCTCAAGCAGGGAGATGACTTTTCCTTCGTCCCTGCCGACGGAACTCATCCCGCCGCCGACAAGCATGTTAACGAGTCTCTGTCGCAGCTCGCGGTCATCGGTCTCGGACTCCCACAGCGCTTTTTCATCGTCGATGCGATCGAGGAGTTCGGTCGTCTCCTCGCCGAGGTAGTGTTCGCGTCGGGTACTACCCACGCTGATGTATAGATACCAGTAGCGTTTGGCGTTGATTGTTTTGTATTTGAAGGACAGATTCGAACCGTCCGAAATTGGTCGAACGCAGTTCTGCATCAGCTCACTGTATTGGGTGGATAGGCTATTTGGGAGGTACTTGATGTTTTTCATGCCAAAATTATACCGCAATATCTAATAATTGCGGTATAATTTTAAGTGACTGTAATTAAACACTTATCCAAGGATAACTGGATGAGAACACACAAAAAACGACCGGATTTTTACAGCGTTTATACCGCAAGGCTGGAAACCCGCTGTAACGAGTACGAGTGATCGGGCTATCCGGCGTCAGCCCCAGCCAAGCTCATCGAGACGCTCGTCATCAATACCGAAATAATGCGCCACCTCGTGAACCAGCGTTGTCGCAACTTCGGCGCGCAGTTCCTCGGGCGCAAGCCCCAGCGACAGGTGCGGGCGACGAAACAGGTAGATCACATCGGGTAGCTCACCGGCGTTACCTGCTTCGCGTTCTGGCAACGGCACGCCCACGTAGAGGCCGAGCGGACCGTCACCGTGCGGGTCGAGGTGCTCGTCCGGCTGGTCCATCACCAATACCTCGATATTGTGCAGCGCCTCGTGCACCCAGTCCGGCAGCCCCTGTAAGGTTTCGCGAACGATCGCTTCGAATTCGTCGTGATTCATCGGTCTCCGTGAGGGGGAACAGGCTCACCGGACAGTGTACCGGTAAACACCTGATCGACCATCCCACTAACGCCCGCCGGGTTGAAACGTCAGGTTGAGTCCAAGCATGTCGAGGCCCGGGTTCGTGCCATGCAGCCCACCGTTTGACGTATGTTGTATCCGCAGCGATAACGCGACTGTTTCTTTCCTGTCGATAAATCTTCCTACCGATATCGATGACGTGAAATGCAAGTTCCCGCCCAAATCAATTCCGTTCAGCCTTGATCCTGCAATCCACGTCGGGCTGAACCCGACGTCCACATGCAGACGGTCGCGTATCAACGGCAGCCAACGGGGTTGAACTCGCCACACCGCGCCCAGCGAAACGAACGGCCGATCCTCCAGCGGGCTGGAAAACGTGCCGATGCCAAGCTCCAGGCGGTTGGCACGGAGTCGTCGCGGTGCCGGCACCGGAAGCACGATTGCGTACTGATTGACGTCGTCCGTTTTGCCGATGGACTCGCTTACCCGGTACTCAACGGGAAAGAAAGTCTCGGCGTAGACGTTGGACGCAGGCATCACGACTGAAGTCACTAGCACTACGAGTAACAACAATATTTTGTTGTAGTTGTTCATTGGTTCGTCCTGCAGTCGATCGAAGTCGTTTAGAGGTGGCTACTGATGACACTCGAGAGATTCTCTTTCGAGGTCAGCCCGATAATCGTCTCAACCGGCTTGCCGTCCTTGAAAAGCAGCAGCGTCGGAATGCTGCGAATACCAAACCTGGCGGCGAGTTCGGGTTCCTGATCGACGTCGACCTTGACGGCGGCCATCTGCTCACCGAGACCGGCGACAAAGTTCTCGACGATCGGCTGAACGGCCTTACAGGGCGCGCACCAGTCGGCGTAGAAATCGACCAGTACCGGTCGCCCGGCCGTCGAAACATCGTCCCTAAAGGTCGCGGTGGTCGTTGCTGCTATGGTCTGAGTCATCGTTTTTTTCCTTTGAATATCGTCCCAAAGCGGGCCGATGTGATTAGCGTGGAATGCACTATAGATTCAATGAACAAAACGAAATATGATGAAAACAGCAAAATTACTTCGAGAACGTCTAAATATGACCGATACGGTAGACGCGTTAAGCAGCATCCTGAAACGCCTGCGCCTGTCGGCAGGACTATTCACCGAAGCGTCCTATTGCGGCACCTGGGCTGTCGATACTTCCGGCCAGCGGATGGCGACCTTTCACCTCGTGCAGTCGGGGGACAGCTGGCTGCAGCTCGAGGAACAGGTCCCGCGGCGACTGCGCCCCGGTGATTTCGTGCTGTTCCCGCGAGACGCCAAACATCTCATTACATCGAGCGAACAATTACCCGACTCGGTGATCGTCAACGAAGAGCCGGCGTTCGATCCTGAGCTGCCGCTGACACAGATGTTGTGCGGCTATTTCGAATTTCGAAGCAAAATGGTGTGGCCCATTCTCGACAATCTTCCGGACGCACTGGTGATCGATCTGCAGCAGACCGCCCTGGGCGAATCGCACGCCTTGGTGCAACTGCTGATCAGTGAGGCGATGAACACACTGCCCGGCCGCAGCGCGGTACTCGATTTACTGGTTGAGGTGCTGTTCGTGCACGCGCTGCGCTCGCATATGGCCAGTGGTGTCAGCGGCGGGCTGCTCAGGCTGTTTGCGGAACCGAAACTGGGCGCCGCCCTCAGCCAGCTGCACGCCGATCCCGGGCGCGACTGGAGTGTTGCCTCATTGGCGGATACCGCGCAGATGAGCCGCGCCAGTTTCTCGCAGAAGTTTCGCGACGCGGTGAACGACACGCCAATGAACTACCTGGGCAAGTGGCGCATGCAGGTCGCGATCGATGCACTGACGTCAACGGACCGCTCCGTCGCACAAATAGCGGATGACGTCGGTTATGGTTCGGAGGCTGCTTTTCGCCACGCCTTTAAGAAGATCGTTGGAGAGACCCCTGGAACGATCCGCCGAAAACACAATGCCGCGTCGCTCGAAGGCTACTGACGAAGACTATCGACGATAAGCATTCGAACGAGCGGCACATACCACCCGGCACTCAGAACTCCGTCCATGCACCGTCATCGGTGCCGTTCGAGGCCGGCTGCGCCATTGCCGCCGCGCCGTTCCCGGTATCGGCAGAGTTCGCGCCACGACCGGTCCACGGCCTGCCGGCAGACCGGCGCTCCTCATTCCTGTTTTTGCCGTTGCCGGTGGTGGCTCTGACCTGCTCCGCTTCGGCTGCCGCATCGCCGATGTCGTAAGACGCCATCATTTCCAGCAGCTCGTTCGCCTGCTCGCTCATCGACTCGCTCGCCGCAGCCGCCTGCTCGACCAATGCCGCGTTCTGCTGCGTCATTTCGTCCATCTCGACAACCGCCTTGTTGACCTGAGCAATGCCGGTAGACTGTTCTATGCTGGCCGCCGATATCTCGCCCACTACGTCGGTGACTTTTTTCACCGACGTGACGATTTCCTGCAGCACCTCGCCCGATTCGTTGACCAGCCGCGTGCCACCCTCGACTCGCTGCACACTGTCTTCTATCAGGTCCTTGATCTCCTTGGCCGCGGTGGCACTGCGTCCGGCAAGGTTGCGCACCTCGGTTGCAACCACCGCGAAACCGCGTCCCTGATCCCCGGCTCGTGCCGCTTCTACCGAGGCATTCAGCGCCAGCAGATTGGTTTGAAACGCGATTTCGTTGATCACGGTGGTAATTTCGGCGATTTTGCTACTGGATTCGTTGATGCCGTTCATTGCGGTCACCGCACCGTCAACAACTTCGCTGCCTTTCTGCGCCATGTCTCGTGCCGCCACCGCCAGCTGATTCGCCTGCTGTGCGTTATCGGCACTTTGCTGCACCGTGCTGGTCATCTGCTCCATGCTGGAGGCGGTTTCTTCCAGGCTGGCGGCCTGCTCTTCGGTGCGCTGACTCAGGTTGACGTTACCGTCGGAAATTTCCTGCGCACTGTGACCGACCGAATTCGCAGCCGACTTGGCATTCCCCACCACATCGCTGACCTTGTCCACCAGATCGTTGATTCCCCGGCCGAGCTTCTCGAAGAAACCGCTCTTGCCGGCGAGTGCTATGCGACGAGTCAGATCTCCCGATACTACCCCGTCGACAATTGACTGGATCTCGTTTTCCACGACCAGTTCCTGGGTGCGATCGGTCCATTCGACCACCGTGCCCAGGCGCTCACCATCATCGCCGACAACCGGATTCGCGACGACTTTCAGCGTGCGGCCGCCGACTTTCAGCTCGGCCGTATGGGTCTTGTTCAGACCGGCCAGCAAGCTGCGCTGATGGGCGGGATTTTTATGGAACATGTCGATACACGTACCCATCAGCTTACTAGCATCGAAGTTGGGCAGATCCTTGCGGATGTCCGCCTCGGCGTCGCGGAACAGTGCCGTTACCGTGTCGTTCATGTAGACAATATTCAGATCGGCATCGGCCACCATCACATTGCCGCTGACCCCGTCCAAGGCCTGCCTGACGCGACCGTTTTCGACCGCGGCCTGGCGCTCTTTCTCTGCCTGCAGACGATCTTCTTCCTCGCGCTCCAACTGCTCCGTCTGGTCCGCCCACTCAACCACCGTGCCGATACGTTCGCCGTCCTCGGCCACGATCGGATTGGCGATGAAGCGGAAGGACCGGCCACCCACGCTCAGCTGCGACTCGAAAGTGCCGCTCAGATCGGCTAACAGACGACGCTGATGGGACGGGGCTTTGTGAAAGCTGTCGATATTGGTACCGATCAAAGTCCTGACATCGAAGCCCGGCAGATCCTTGCGAATGTCGCTCTCCGCGTTACGAAACATCTCGCTAACCGTATCGTTCATATAGATGATGTCGAGGTTCGTGTCCGCGACCATGACGTTCGCCGATACATTGTCCAGCGCCTGCCTGATACGGCTGTTGTGCGCCGCACCAGCGCCGATTCCGGCCACACCCGACGAGCGGGTGACGCCGACTGCAACGACCGAGCCCACCGCAATAGCGATAAGAGCTACTGCCGGCGAACTCAACGTGGCGTAGTACACCAGCCCTCCGGTTGGGGCCAGAAGCGCCAACAGAAGTTTCCATTTGAACTGCATGTTGTTTATCGTGTTCATCGGACTAACCTCTCTCATCGTTTGTGTAAGTGGCGCGATATAGCTCCTGCCATTTGGGACTCTCTAAGCCGTTGCTCCCGGCGCGCTGCTTCACGACTCGCAGAAGCCTTTGCATCCGCACAACTCCCTCCAGTCTCTGCCGCAGTGCCAACAGAGAAGCCGTATCGATCTGCTCACCTTTTTTTTGGGCGGCAATAGCGTCATGCAGACAGTCCAGGGAGTCGAACAGCAGTTGTGCTGCTTCCTGCTTGACTGAATGCTTCGCGTCGGCAGCCTCGTTCCCTGCTCTCGACAAGTGCCTCGGGCTCCCGAAGCGATGGTCGTAAATGGCCGTTTCGACCTCTGCTTTATCCTCAATCATTGCTATCTCCCGGCCGGCAAGCCGCCGGCACCTCCAGTTCCGAATCGATGCCCATCGCTCGAGGCTATTGGGCTCAATCAACAAAATTCTTTGCTAATCGGCCGCATGTCAGGGTTTGGCGCTGACTCAACCGATCGCTGCGAACGCCATAAAAAAAGTACGGCAACGCATTCAAAGCCACGTCATTACGGGCGTAGCATTCGATCAAGGCGGAGTGTCTGGCCTCAGGGATATAGCATCGCGGGAGATGGGCGATGCCGATGCAGAGCTGCGTGGGGACCGAGCGACCGACGCGTATCGTTGGCGTCGAGGCATGGCATTGCAGCGGATTCTGCTTCGTGTCGCAGTCTGTATCGACCGGTGCGCCGGGGAACTTTAGGACTTTGCCGGAACCCGGAATCTGTGCCGTTTCGAGCTCGCGACGGAACGGAGCGCGCTATGGCCGCAGCGACGTAGCTAGTGCTCGAGGCCCTTGGTTTTCCCATGCAGAACCGGAGGGTCCATCAGCAGTACCGCGGCAACGGCGTTGTCTGTCACATCGAACGACAGCTCGCTGCCCGGCTCGGGCAGCAGGGTGCCGACCAGTTTTAGCCCTGTCCCGATTCCGCTGCCGCTAGCGTAATCGAACATGTCCGAACGGCAGTCCGTGTCGTTACAGATGCACATCCGCACACCGCTTGCCTGCCGCTCCAGTTTTATCAGAATACGGTCGCGGCGACCGGAGCGGGAACTGTGTTTGACGGCATTAGTCAGCAACTCGGTGATCACCAGAGCCAGCGGCACTGCCGCTCGCTCACTGACGTAGAATTCGCGAATGTCGTCCTCACACATCGAAACTTCCAGCTGTACCTGTTTTGTGACGCTCGCCACTGTAACGAGCGTATTCACCATGTCCATCAGTTTCAGATTGAGGCTTATAGACGCGGCTTGAAGGTTGTACACCGCTGCAACCGCACTGATCTGCTTGATGGCATCGTCGATGATTACAACGTTTTCCGGAGAGTTCGATACAGACTGCCGCAGCAGGCCAACCACGCCCTGCAGGTCGTTTTTTATGCGATGGTGGAGTTCGCGGATGATGGTATTCATCAACTCCTTCTTTCTGCGGTGCTCGGCGTCGACGCGTCTCCGTGCATCCTCCTCAAGCTCGAGCTGCGCCGTCAGATCGCTCCACTCGACCACTGTCCCTAAGCGATCGCCGTTATTGATTATCGGGTTCGCGATCAAACGAAACGTCCGGCCGCCCACCGTCAGTTGGGTCTTATAGGTATCGTCAAGCCGCTCAAGTAAATAACGCTGTCGCATCGGCTTGCGGTGAAATGCATCGATATTGGTGCCGATCAGGCAATCCGCGTCGAAGTCCGGAAGCTCGCTGCGCAGCTCCGCCGATGCAGACTGAAACATCTGTTTGGCCGTTTCGTTCATGTAGATAATATTGTGCTCGCGATCCGAAACCATCACGTTGGTCACCACACTGTCGAGCGCCCGTCTGAAGAGGAACTGACTGAATTCGGCCCGGGCTTCAGATTTTGTATCTGTAAGGGAAACCGGCGTGTGAGGATCGGAAACAGGAGAACTCCGATCACCCATAGCGCTTTTCTTTGAGCTTGAATACTCGCTCTCGGAGTGTCGCCAGGGTATTGAATGCCTGCGAGATATCCGTCGTCAGATCGAGTACTTTACACCGCCGGGAGCGAGCTTCGGCCCGCAGCACGTCGAATGCGGTTTCCTCGCCGATATGATAGCGCTCCATCAACAGTCCGACTGCAACGCTGATTGTGCGTCCTTCGATCATGCCCGAATGGAGGTTCGCCTCCTTTCTTTGCAACTCCCGCAGGTCCGCAGCGCGAGCCAGAGCCGCCTCCACGGCAGGCACTAACTGGGTAACGTCGATCGGCTTGACCAGATATCCAAGTGCACCTTGTTCGACAGCCGCATCGACGGTGGCCTTGTCACCGTAAGCCGACAAGAACAGGAACGGAACTTCGGTACGATCCCGGATGCATCGAGCTGCGTCCAGACCACTGATATCCGGGATACGAACGTCCAGAATGGCGAGGTCCGGCGACTGACGCTCACAGATTTGTACGGCCTCCTCTCCGGAGAGCGTGGTAATGACATCGTAGCCGGCCTGCTCCAGGCCCTGGCTGAGCGTGGCGACGATCAGCGGTTCGTCATCCACCACGAGAATCCTGCTGGTCGCCGCTACCGCTTTCACCTCGGCAGTGTGTCCATCTGGCTGACTAATACGGGCAACCATCACAAAACCAGTTTATTCAAGGAGTTGGCTACGATCACTTCTTCTATCCTCTAAGAAACACACCCAGTACCAGGCGACGGATGAGAGATTTAAAGCAGTCAATCTCCGCAACCTGATTGGGTTGAAAATACAGACGGTGATGGGCGCAATTTACCATAATGAGTACGGCATTACAGTCAGGTACAGCTGCGCCAGCGGGCCTGAACACTGTGTTTCTTGATTATATCTTCGAGTAGCCACTACTCCGGGTTTGACGCATGCGACGGGCAATGCTGAAGCAGACAACGGAGGACGCTACACTCCAGCTATTGAACGACATCGGGAAATAGCATGAGAACAGGTTTTGTCTGGGTGAGTAGCCTGGCGCTGTTATTCGGTGCTTCGGCAGCCGCTCAGAACGTGACGGCAGCGGCGGTCAATGTCTCAGAGTGCGAGGTTTCGTTGCTGGTATTGGGAACAGCTCAGGACGCAGGCCGTCCTCAACTGGGTCACCCGGAAGACCCCGCATGGAGAACACCCGCCCTTGCCCGGCTGGCGACATCGATCGCTTTAGTCGACTCTCGGGCCACGCCAATCAGACGGTGGTTGTTCGAGGCAACGCCGGACCTTAAGAGACAATTGCAAACGCTCGACGAGGCATTCCCGGCGAAACGCTATATCGGCCTCGACGGACTCTTTCTGACACATGCGCACCTCGGTCACTACACGGGTCTCGCGCAATTTGGCCACGAAGCCGCGCGTACGGCGTCCCTGCCCATCTATGCGATGCCGGAAATGAAGCAGTTCCTGGAGAACAACGGGCCGTGGGATCAACTGGTTCGCTATAAGAACATTGCGATTGAGGCTTTACTCGATGGCGAGGCGGTCGCGCTGTCAGAGTCGGTACGCGTTACTCCATTTTTAGTCCCGCACCGGCGAGAATATTCTGAAACCGTCGGGTTCGTCATTGAAGGGCCCGCACGAAGTGCCATCTTCATCCCGGATATCGACAGCTGGAGTCAGCTCGACGACATGGGAGTAAAGATCGAGTCACTGATCGCACAAACCGACATCGCGTTTCTGGATGCCACGTTCTACGGCGACGAGATGCCCAACATCAGCCAGTTTCCTCACCCCAAGATCCTGGAGTCGATGTCGCGTTTCGACGAGTTGCCCGCGAGCGAAAAGAAGAAGATTCGCTTTATCCACCTGAATCACAGCAATCCGGCGCTGCTACCCGGCTCCGGCGAATCCAGGAACATCCGGGATCGCGGTTACGCGGTCGCCGCCGAGAACGAGCAGTATTGTCTTTCGCGCACAGCGCCGCGCTAACACGCTCGGGCTCAATGTGCCTTTGCCAGTCGCTCGAACTTCGATGTGAAATGCCGGAGTGTCGGCGGCTCGTCGTAAATTCTGAAGCCGGACAGACGCTCTTTGACCTGGTTTAGCTCGTCGAATACCTCGACGATGTAGTCGGCGTGCGACTGGGTGTAAACACGTCGCGGCATCGCAAGCCGAACCAGATCCATCGGCGCGGCTTCCTCGCTGCCGTCTGTCTTGCGACCGAACATCACGGTACCGATCTCACAGGCGCGGATACCGCCGAGTTCGTAAAGACCGGCGACCACGGCCTGCCCCGGGTATTGCAGCGGTGAAATATGCGGCAGCCAGGCGCGGGCATCGACGAATACCGCGTGACCGCCCGCCGGCAGGACTACCGGGACGCCCTGCTCGATCAGGCGTTCGACGATGTATTCGCAGGTTCGCAACCGGTACGCCAGGTAATCTTCGTCAACGATCTCCGTCAATCCCTGGGCGATAGCCTCGAGGTCGCGCCCCGCCAGTCCGCCGTAGGTTGGAAAACCCTCGATCTGGATCAGTCGTGTCCGGGCGCGTTCCGCCAGCGTGTCGTCTTCCAGCGCCAGCCAGCCGCCGATATTCGCGAAAGCGTCTTTCTTCGCACTCATCGTCATGCCGTCGGCGTGCGAGAACATCTCGCGCACGATGTCGACGACAGACCGGTCCGCGTAGCCTGCTTCCCGCAACTTGATGAAGTAGGCGTTTTCCGCGAATCGACAGCCGTCGATGAAAAACGGCAGATTGAATCGGTGTGCCAGCTCGGCCGTGGCGGCGATATTCTCGAGGCTGACCGGCTGGCCGCCACCGGCGTTGTTCGTAATCGTCGTCATTACGCAGGGCACATGGCCCTCGTGCTCTTGCAGAAACCGGCCGAGTCTTGCGACATCCATATTCCCCTTGAACGGGTGTGTACAGGCCGGGTCCTGCCCCTCTTCGATCACCAGGTCGCAGGCCGTCGCGCCCGACGCCTCGACGTTGCTTCGCGTCGTATCGAAATGCGTATTCGAGGGAATGAACTTGCCGGCTCCGCCGATCAGAGAGAACAGGATATTCTCGGCAGCACGTCCCTGGTGCGTCGGTATGATGTGTTTGAACGGCATCAGTTCCTGCACGGCCGCCTTGAAACGACTGTAGGAAGGCGAGCCGGCGTAACTTTCATCGCCAGCCATCAACACAGACCATTGCGCTGCACTCATCGCCGACGTTCCGGAGTCCGTCAAAAGGTCTATGATCACGTCGTCGGACTTCAGAAGAAACGGGTTGTAACAGGCGTCCCGCAATAGCGCACGCCGCTCTTCTACGCTGCTGAGCCGGATCGGCTCGACGGTCTTGATACGAAAAGGTTCGATGATGGTCTTCATGCTGAGGCTCCTGTGGCAAACCCCGACATGAATGATTCGGCATCAGGGCATAAGCGCTGCGGTTGCCTGTTCCCGAACGGACCGCGCTCAACGCCTGATTAACTCCCTGTTGATTCTAGAGCGAGAGCCGCTGATTGAAAACGCGCGTTGCGTAGGGACTTCTACCTATTTGCCACGACTGATACTGTTGATCCAACGCGTCCCAGAACGTAACTTGTACGCTTGGACACGGATACTCAACCGGGGAAAGAAAATTGACCAAAGAACTGTTTCGGGAAGATTCCTATCTCAAATCCTGTAGCGCCGCCGTCACCGTGTCCGACGAGACCAGCGTTTGCGTCGATCAAACCGTTTTCTATCCCCTGGGCGGCGGACAACCCGGCGACACCGGGGTACTGGCCTGGGACGGCGGCGAGGTGCAAATAGCCGATACCCGCAACAGTCCCGAAGGCATTCGACACTTTGTCGCGGAAGGCGCAACGCCACCGCCCGTTGGCGCGAGCGTTGAGCTCCGGCTGGACTGGTCCCGCCGATTCATACACATGCGCATGCATACCGCAATGCACCTGCTCGGTGCGGTATTACGATACGGTGTGACCGGCGGCAACATTTCGGTGGCCAAAAGCCGACTCGACTTCGACATGACCGACACCGTCGACAAGGAAGCGGTGCAAGCCGGGCTGAACGAGCTCGTTGCCGGCGATCATGCCGTTTCATGCCGGTGGATAGACGAGGCGGAGCTCGACGCGAACCCGGATCTCGTACGCACGATGTCCGTGCAACCTCCACGGGGCAAGGGTGTGATTCGCTTGTTGGAAATCGAGGGCGTCGACCTGCAGCCTTGCGGGGGAACGCATGTCCGATCGAGCGCGGAGGTCGGTGCGGTGCGTATCGGCAAAGTCGAAAAGAAAGGCCGCCAGAACCGGCGTGTGAACATTCATCTCGACGGCTGAACGGGCAATGACGGCGGTTCTACTCAAGTGGCTGGCTGTAATGACTCAGACCCGACCGTACAGTGCGGCAAAGCTTGTTCAACGAATTGATGTTCGGCGCGGGGATGCGGTGGGAACGCCAAAGACCGCTTCACGACCCACAGGCGAGGTCATTGGCGTTCCCACCGCATCCCGACAGTCGGGCATGTATTTCGGTTAACGGTTGCCGTGCTGGACAGGTGTTGATCCGGGAGGGGCGGTGGCGGCGCCGGGGGGGCGGGTAGAAGGCATAGGGCCCCCCCGGTGAACACCGGGGGTAGAAAAACACCCG
>JAJFKU010000002.1 GCA_021773035.1 Woeseiaceae bacterium | reverse complement strand
TATGGACTTGTCAGACGTTCATCAGAATCGACTGAATGCTGTCGCAAGACAACTTAACGAACGACCGCGAGAAACGTTACAATTCTATTCGCCGGCTGAGAAATTTAGTGAATGTGTTGCGTCGACCGGTTGAAACCGCAGGGAAAAGCTGCCAATCACTCCACCGTCACACTCTTAGCCAGGTTCCTCGGCTGATCGACATCGGTCCCCTTCAACACGGCCACGTGATACGCCAGCAACTGCAGCGGTACCGTGTAAATGATCGGCGCAACCAGGCGATTCACATGCGGCATCGCGATGACTTTGAGACCAGGTTCTTCCTCGATGCCGGTTTCCTTGTCGGCGAACACATAAACCTGGCCGCCACGAGCCCGGACAACCTGCATATTCGACTTGAGCTTATCGAGCAACTCGTTGTTCGGTGCCACAACCACGACCGGCATGTCTTCGTCGATCAAGGCCAGCGGTCCGTGCTTCAGCTCTCCCGCGGCATAAGCCTCCGCGTGAATGTAGGAGATTTCCTTGAGCTTCAGCGCACCCTCCATCGCGATGGGCCACATCGGTCCGCGACCGAGAAATAGCGTGTGATGTTTCTCGGCGAAGTCCTCCGCCACATGTTGCAACTCTTCGTTCATTGCCAGCGCCTCTTCGGTCGCAGCGGCGACGTGGAACAGGTGCGGCACCATTTCCTTTTCGCGCTCGGCCGTCATGCCTCGCTGGCGTGCCAGCATCAACGTAATCAGCAATATTGACAACAACTGCGTTGTGAATGCCTTGGTGCTGGCAACGCCGATCTCGGGCCCGGCCTGTGTCATCATGACGAGATCGGACTCGCGCACCATTGAACTGTGTGCGCTGTTACAAATCGTCATCGTGCCGATATAGCCGGCCGATTTTGCCAGCCGTAAAGCCTCCAGCGTATCGGCCGTTTCACCGGACTGCGACAACGTAACGAACAAGGTGTTGTCCGGAACCACGATGGTTCGGTATCGATACTCACTGGCGATTTCTACCTGGCAGGGCACGCCAGCGAGCGACTCTATCCAGTATTTACCAACACAGCCCGCATGGTAGCTGGTGCCGCAGGCAATGATGTGCACGTGCTCCGCCTGCTTGAGCAGCTCCATCGCGCGCGGGCCGAGAGACTCCGCGACAACCGTGTTGTTTTCGATGCGGCCGTAAAGCGTGTCCGCGAGTGCCGACGGCTGCTCGAAGATTTCTTTCAGCATGTAGTGCCGATAGGGACCTTTCTCCGCCGCCTCGGTACTCCACTCCGTATCGTGAACCTCTCGCTCGACGACGTTACCATCAACATCGAGAATCTTCACACCGTCGCAGGTGATCTCGGCGAGATCTCCCTGCTCAAGATAAATGAATCGCTGCGTTACCGGCAGCAGCGCCGGCACGCCACTGGCGACAAAGTTTTCGCCGATACCCAGACCGATCACCAGCGGGCTGGCAACGCGGCTGACGACGATTCTGTTTGGATCTTCTTTATCGAATACCAAGAGGGCATAGGCGCCTTCAAAGCGCTGCACCGCTTTACTGACCGCCTCGACTAAGTCCATGCCCTGCTGCAGATAGTCATGCACAAGATGCGCGGCCACTTCGGTATCGGTATCGGATAGAAACTCGTAGCCCTTCTCGATCATCTCTTCCTTGATGACCTCGTAGTTCTCGATGATGCCGTTGTGGATAACGGAGACCCGGTCACCCGAGATGTGTGGATGTGCATTTTCTTCGGTCACGCCACCGTGCGTCGCCCAGCGTGTGTGTGCAACGCCGATGCGGCCGCTCAGCGGCGACTGCTTGAGCTTGCTCTCAAGCTCGGCAACCTTGCCAACGGTTCGGCGCATGCCGAGCGTATTCTCCGGCGTTACGACAGCCAGCCCCGCAGAATCATAGCCGCGGTATTCCAGGCGACGCAGGCCCTCTACAAGGATCGGTACTACGTTTCTTTCGGCAACGGCGCCGACGATTCCACACATCTATTTGGTTTCCTTTTTTTCCGGCCGCTTCCAGCCGGGTACGCTCGTTTGCCGGGTTCGCGCTACGGTCAGTTGACCGGCCGGCGCCGATTTCGAGATTGTCGAGCCCGCGCCGATTGTTGCATCCTTGCCAATGCTGACCGGTGCGACAAGATTGACGTTGGAGCCGATCGAGGCATTATCGCCGATACTCGTTTTGTGTTTGTTGACGCCGTCGTAATTGCAGGTAATCGTTCCCGCGCCGACGTTTACCGCCGTACCGATCTCTGCATCGCCGATGTAAGTCAGATGATTCACCTTGCTGCCGTCGGCGATAGTGCTTTTCTTAACTTCGACGAAATTACCGATCTTCACTTTGTTCGCAAGGGCGGCTCCCGGGCGCAGCCGCGCGAACGGTCCGATCTCGCAATCGCTGCCGGTCGTCGCCCCTTCTATGTGACAGTTGCTGTGAATCACCACGTTCGCGCCCAGCCTGCTGTCGCGAATCAGATTGTTGGACGCCACTTGTGTACCGTCACCAAGTTCAACGTCACCTTCAAATACGGCGTTGATGTCGATAAACACATCCCGGCCACACTTCAATGTACCGCGAATATCGACGCGGGCCGGATCGGCAAAACCAACGCCTTGCTGCATCAGTTCGTCGACAAGCCGTGCCTGTAGCGCCCGCTCGGCTTGTGCCAGTTGCTTCTTGTCGTTGATGCCCATTACCTCCGCACTATTTTCCGCTTTGATGCCGTGGACCGCGACCCCGTCGGCAACGGCCATCGCAATCACGTCGGTCAGATAATACTCGCCCTGTGAATTGTCGTTACCCATCTTGTCCAGCCAGGTTTTCAGGCGGCCGCCGGGACACAGAATCACACCGGTGTTGATCTCCGCTATTTTGAGCTGACTGGCGTTCGCATCTTTCTGTTCGACGATGCGCTTCACGCCGCCGTCTTCCCGCACGATGCGGCCGTAACCCGTCGGGTCGGCCATATCCACCGTCAGCACGGCCATGTCGCCGTCCGGCGTTTCGGCCAGCAGGCGCTTAAGCGTTCCTGCCGTTAGCAGCGGCACATCGCCAGCCAGCACCAGCACGCGGTTTTCGTCGGCGGTACCCGGCATCGCCTGTTGCACGGCGTGTCCCGTGCCCAGCTGTTCGGCCTGCAGCGCCCAGCGAATCCCGGGCGTCGCGATGGCGGCCTGCACGGTCTCTCCGCCATGGCCGTACACCACACAGACATCCGTCGCCACCAGATCCTCGGCACAGGCCAGAACATGCGCCAGTACGGGCTTTCCGGCCAGTGGTTGCAGGACCTTGGGCAGGTCGGAACGCATTCGCGTCCCCTGTCCTGCCGCCAGAATGATGATACTCAGCCCCAAGCTTAAGCTCCTCCCTTATGTAGCGTGGGAATGATACATGATGTGCAGGACTGCGAACTTGCTTCAGGTCTCGTTAAGAAGCGTGACGTATGCTTTAGATATGCGGTTCTTTGTCCTTTTTTTGGCCCTCCTGCTCAGCGCCTGCAACAACGGTATCTACACCCGTGACGGCGTCACCGACGGCGATGCCTTTTACCTCGCGCCCGGCGCTTTTGCGAACGACGACCCGGCCTACCAGAGCTGGGTCGCGTACAGCCTGATGAAAAGCACCTGCCAGCTGGAACTTGGCGGCAGCAATCCGGCGCGCGCCAGCAGTTTCGACTGCGAATTTACCGCTCGCCGTCACCTGATCGATGCTTGGGAGGAGAAGACCGTTAAAAATCAGTTAATTACAGACGAGTATCTGAACACACTGGGAGAGGTGAGACTGGCGGGATTTCTGGCCGAGTACACATCGCATTACTTCGGGCGCGGTGACTGGCAACTCCCCGAGGGATTGCGACGCGACGAATTCCGGGAATGGCGGCGGCAAAACCTTCGCGATCACCGTCCACAGACCCGCATAACCGGGTCCTGGAACTACCACCGCCTGGTGGCTAAGCCGCCATACTCAGGTAGCGCTCTCCGCGGTCCGGCAGAACAGTAACCAAGGTCTTTCCCGGCCCGAACTCCCTGGCCATCTCCATCACCGCAAGGACATTGGCGCCGGACGAAATACCGACGAGCAGGCCTTCTTCACGACCCATCTCGTGAGCCTTTTGAATGGCGTCCGGCGTTTTAATCCTTAGCACCCGATCGATTTCATCCATGTTCACGATGTCGGGGATGAAACCGTCGGCCAAACCCTGGATACCGTGGCGGCCGCGTTGCTCGCCGGACATGACGGCCGACTCATCCGGCTCGACAGCGACGATCCGCGCCTTGCTGCCGTGCTCGCGCAGCGCCCGGCCAACGCCCATCACTGTCCCTCCGGTCCCGACACCCATGACAAAGGCGTCGATCGGCTGCCTTAGCTGGCGAAGAATCTCCACACCGGTCGTTGTTCGATGCGCTTCAATATTGTCCGGGTTCGCAAACTGCCGCGGCAGAAAAATCTCGTCGTGGCCCTCTGCCAGCTTCTCGGTATCGCGTACCGCGCTCAGGATGTCGTTGATCTCATCCAGCAGGCGCAGCTCGGCGCCAAAGGATTCGATCATCTGCCGACGCTCCCTGCTCACGGTTTTCGGCAGAATGATGACGACCTTGTAACCGCGCATCGCACCCACCATCGACAGCGCGATGCCGGTATTGCCGGAGGTCACCTCCATAATCGTGGAACCTGGCCGGAGCTCGCCGCGCCGCTCGGCTTCGCGGACGATATGGCGGGCGATCCGGTCCTTGATGCTGCCACCCGGGTTCAGAAACTCGGCCTTTGCGTAAATCTCGCAGCCGGTTTCCGCGCTGGCATGCCGCAGGCGCAGCAAGGGTGTATTGCCGATGGAGTCCAGCACGTCGGAGGTGACCAGACAGGTCGGGGTCTGCCGGGGGCAGTTGACGAGGTTCGATTTAACTTGCGCGCACATAGCCATTAACCTGGGCGGGCCAGCTTTGCATTGTGGTATGCCTTTGCCGGCAACCCCATACGTAGTTGCCGTGATTCGCTGCTATTGTGCGTATCTTCGGTCCGCGAATAAGCAGAGAAAAAAGAGATGGCCACGGAAACGATTATCTTCATCGGCGTCGGAATTTACGTGCTGCTGATGCTGGCGGTTGGCGCCTATGCGGCGAAGAAAACGCGTACGACCGCCGAGTTCATCGTCGCCGGCCGTAATCTGCCGATGTTTCTATGCTCGGCAACGATTGTGGCAACCTGGTTTGGCGGCGGCACGATGATGGGTGCCTCCGGTGCGGCCTATGACGAAGGCCTGCTTGGTGTCGTCGCCGATCCGTTTGGCGCGGCGCTCGCGATTTTTGTCGTTGGCATGTTCTTCGCGCGACTGTTTCGGCGGCTGAAACTGCTCACCTACGTCGACCTGGTTGAACAGCGTTACGGGAAAGTCGCCGCGACGATAACGACACTGGCATCGCTGGTGTCGAACATCGGATGGGTAGGTGCAATGCTGGTGGCGTTTGGCCTGGTCTTCGAGTCCCTGACCGGCGTGCCGCTTGAGTACGGCATTATCGGCGGGGTGGCTGTCATCTTCGTCTACACCATGGTGGGCGGTATGTGGGCGGTCGCACTGACGGATTCCTACCAGATGCTCATTATCATGGTGGGTCTGCTTATCCTGTTCGTCGTTGTACTGATCGACGTTGGCGGGTGGTCCTCGATTTCGCCTCAGCTTCCCGAAAACACGTTTCGCCTGATGCCGCTCGAGCATACCGGGGAACAGTGGCTGAACTACCTGCGACTGTGGTTTATCTTCGGCCTGGCCGATGTATCGGGACAGAACCTGCTTGGCCGAGCGATGTCTGCCAAAACGGAGCGCGTTGCCCAGAACTCGTTTTACGTGGCGAGCCTCGTCTACCTGTTCTTCGGCATGATTCCGGTGTTACTGGGCATCATTGGCAGCGTTACGATGCCTGGACTTGGCGATTCAGAGTCCGTTGTTCCGGCGATGGCGCTGCAGCATTTACACCCGGTTGCCGTGGCTATTTTCGTCGGGGCCATTTTGGCGGCAATCATGAGTTCTGCCGACAGCGCTCTGCTCGCCAGCGCCAGCGTGATCAGCCGAAACCTGCTTCCCCTCGTGAAACCCGGCGCGTCGGATGGACAGATGTTGCTGGTTGCACGCGTCGCGATACCGGTGTGCGGTATCACCGCGGTGGTGGTAGCGCTCAAGGCTCAGGTCGTTTTCGACGTCATGATAGACGCGAATACAGTGACACTCGCCGCGGTAGTGATGCCGTTCTTTTTGGCCGTGTGGTGGAAAAAGGCAAACCGGAGCGGGGCGCTGGCTGCCATGTTCACAGGTTTTACGGTCTGGATAATCCTGCGAGAGACCGCGCCGGAGTTGCCTGGTGATCTCATTGGACTTGGCGCTTCGCTGCTGACCATGCTGCTCGTTTCCAGCCTGACGCAAACCTTCGATCCGCCGCGCCAGGTATCGGATATCGACGGCAACCCGGTTGAGCTAACGAATCGGCTCGGAACCCTCAGAAAGGGGTCAGAGCCCTTTTCAGAGAAATCGCCAAAATAGTAAAATGGGGTTTGTTCCTGGTGTGTTGATACCGTGGACGAATGCCAAGACCGCCAAGATCAATTTCGCCGAAAGTTCCGCTCCACGTTGTTCAGCGCGGCAACGATCGCCAGAGCTGCTTTCGTAATCATAAGGACCGCCGGTCTTACCTCGCTGCACTTCGTGAGACGTCTGAGAACTACAACGTCTTGATTTTTGCCTTCGTCTTGATGACGAACCATGTGCATCTACTTGTGAGACCGGAGGATGGTGATTCAGCCTCGAAAATGATGCAACAGCTCGGGCGAAAATACGTTTCTTACTTCAATAAGGAGCACGGCCGAACCGGCACGCTCTGGGAAGGTCGGTTTCGCTCGTCGACGATTTTCTCCGAACGGTACCTGTTTGCTTGTTATCAGTACATCGAACTGAACCCCGTTCGTGCAGGGATAGTGCGATCTGCTCAGGATTACGAGTGGTCGAGCTACCGTACTAACGCCCTAGGCCAGCCGAATCGCCTTATCAGTCGGAGCCGGGAATGGTTGGCCCTCGGGAAAAACGACGACGAACGAGCATCAAGGTATCGACTACTCTTCGCGAATCAGGCGGAATCACTCGATGAGCAGGTTCGTGTTGCTCTGAGAAAGGGGCGGACTCTAAATTAGCTCCGACAAAAAGGGCTCTGACCCCTTTTGGGGTTAGCGCCTGCCTCTAAGCTTCTGCGCAGCGCGATAACGCGCGCGCGCTTCAGCGAGTTCTGCCTGCGCCTGGGCCACATCGGTTTCCTCCGACGCGCCTTTCAGTGCTTCTTCCGCTTCCTGCTGTGAAGCCAGCGCCGCCGCTTCGTCGAGCTCGTCACCGCGCAGTGCGGTGTCCGCCAGAACCGTAATCAGATAAGGCTGAACCTCAAGTAAACCACCGGTGATATAGAAGCTGTCTTCCTTGCCGTTCTCATCCTGGACCCTGACCTCGCCTGGAGACAGCGGCGTCAGCATGGGCGCGTGACGCGGCGCGATGCCGACTTCGCCCATCTTCGCCGGCGCAAACACCATCGAGGCGGTGCCTGAGTGAATCTCGCCTTCTGCGGATACGATGTCGACTTGAATGGTGGCCATTGCCAAAACTCCTACTGGAAGTTCTTCGCGTTCTCGACCGCTTCCTCGATCGTGCCAACCATGTAGAAGGCCTGCTCGGGGATGTGGTCGTAGTCGCCGGCGACGATGCCGTTAAAGCCGCGAATGGTTTCCGCCAGGGAAACGTATTTTCCGGGTGAGTTCGTGAAGACCTCAGCAACGAAGAACGGCTGCGACAGGAAGCGTTGAATTTTACGCGCGCGGTTAACAATAAGTTTGTCTTCTTCGGACAGCTCATCCATACCCAGAATTGCGATGATGTCCTGCAATTCTTTATAGCGCTGCAATACGGCCTGTACACCTCGTGCACAGTCGTAGTGTTCGTTACCGATAACCAGCGGATCGAGAATTCGCGAGCTTGAATCAAGCGGGTCAACAGCCGGGTAGATACCGAGCTCGGCAATGTTACGAGACAGTACGAGTGTCGCGTCCAGGTGAGCAAAGGTCGTCGCCGGTGACGGATCGGTCAGGTCATCCGCCGGTACGTAAACGGCCTGGAAGGAGGTAATCGAACCGGTCTTCGTAGAAGCGATTCGCTCCTGCAGAATACCCATTTCCTCGGCCAGCGTCGGCTGGTAACCCACCGCTGACGGCATACGGCCGAGCAGTGCGGATACTTCGGTTCCGGCCAGCGTGTAGCGGTAGATGTTGTCGATGAACATCAGTACGTCACGACCTTCGTCGCGGAACGCTTCTGCCATGGTCAGACCGGTCAACGCAACGCGCAGGCGATTGCCGGGAGGCTCGTTCATCTGACCGTAAACCAGGGATACCTTGTCGATAACGCCGGAATCGGTCATCTCATGGAAGAAGTCGTTACCTTCACGAGTACGCTCACCCACGCCCGCGAACACGGAGTAACCACCGTGCTCCTTAGCGATGTTGTTGATGAGCTCCATCAGGGTTACGGTCTTGCCGACACCAGCGCCGCCGAAGAGGCCAACCTTGCCACCCTTCGAGATCGGCATGATGAGGTCGACAACCTTAATGCCGGTTTCCAAGAGTTCGGTCGTCGCCGCCTGGTCTTCGTAGGAAGGGGGCGCGCGGTGAATCGGCATACGAATCTCTTCGCCGATCGGGCCCGCATTGTCGATCGGAGTACCCAATACGTCCATGATGCGTCCGAGCGTCTTTTCGCCGACGGGCACCGAGATCGGCGCACCGGTGTTGCTGACATCCATGCCACGCTTGAGACCTTCTGACGAGCCCATTGCGATGGTGCGAACAATCCCGTCGCCCAGCTGCTGCTGAACTTCAAGCGTAATTTCCGCGTCGTCGATAAGCAACGCATCGTAAATCTTGGGGATTTGTCCTGCCGGGAACTCAACGTCCACAACAGCGCCAATTACCTGCACAGTAGTTCCAGTGCTCATACTCGTTCCTTACCCTGATACGGCGGCTGCGCCACCGACAATTTCTGAAATTTCTTGTGTGATTGCTGCCTGTCTGGCTTTGTTGTACTGCAGCTGCAATCCGTCAATGATGTCGCCGGCGTTGTCCGTTGCCGACTTCATCGCCATCATTTTCGCCGCCATTTCGCAGGCGAAGTTTTCCACCGCTGCCCGATAAACCTGCGACTCGATGTAACGCATCAATACGTCATCGAGCAATTCGCCGGCATCGGGCTCGTAAATGTAGTCCCAGTGCGCCTGCAGATCATCGTCATCGCTACCGACACCGCTTGCGGGAAGCAGCTGCAGCACGACGGGAGTCTGGGTCATCGAGTTAACAAACTCGTTATGTACTACGTACAGGCGATCGATTTTTCCTTCGCTGTACGAATCCAGCATGATCTTAATAGAGCCGATCAGGTCGTTGACGCTCGGCTTATCGCCCAGGTGGGTCGCGGTACCGACCACGCTGCCACCCAGGCGGCGGAAAAACGCGACGGCTTTCGCACCGACCAAAGCGAGGTCGACGGCAACCTTCTTTTCCTGCCAGTCGGCGATCTCACCGATCATGGTCTTGAACGCGTTCGCGTTGAGACCACCGCAAAGACCGCGATCTGTCGAGATTACGATGTAGCCGACCCGACTAACTTCACGCTCCGTCAAAAACGGGTGCTTGTAGTCAGGGTTGGCGTGCGCCAAATGCCCGATCACGCGACGAATACGCTCCGCATAGGGACGCGACGCCTCCATTTGCCGCTGCGCTTTGCGGATCTTGCTCGCTGCGACTTTTTCCATCGCGCTCGTAATCTTCTGCATGTTCTTTACAGAAGCGATTTTCGAGCGTATTTCCTTTTCACCGGCCACGCGTCTAGTCCTTCCGAGCCAAGTCGATGCCGTTAAGCATTGAACGAATGTAGTTGTTGGTGCGCATTGACATGAACAAAGACCTTAGTAGGCACCTTTCTCAGCAAACCCTTCGCAAATCTTCTTAAGGCTCGCCGCGATATCGTCATTGTAATCACCAGACTCATTAATGCTATCCAGCACATCAGCATGATTCGCACGCGCGAAGTCATGCAGCGCCTCTTCGTAGTCCACAACCTTGTTCGCCGGAACCGGATCGATGAAGCCTTCGTTAACCGCGTACAGCGACAGCCCCATTTCGGCGACTGACAACGGCGAGTACTGCTTCTGCTTCATGAGTTCGGTAGCACGTTCACCGCGCTCGAGCTGCGCGCGCGTTGCGGCGTCAAGGTCGGAGGCAAACTGTGCGAACGCCGCGAGCTCGCGATACTGGGCAAGTGCGAGCCGGACACCGCCGCCAAGTTTCTTAATGATTTTTGTTTGTGCGGCACCGCCTACTCGCGACACCGACAGGCCCGCGTTAATGGCTGGTCGGATACCGGCATTGAACAAGTCAGACTCAAGGAAGATCTGCCCATCGGTAATCGAAATTACGTTGGTCGGTACGAATGCAGATACGTCGCCGCCCTGTGTCTCAATGATCGGCAACGCCGTCAGCGATCCTGTCTTACCTTTCACCTTGCCGCCCGATACGTTCTCGACGTGTTCGGCGTTGACGCGCGATGCACGCTCAAGCAAACGCGAGTGCAGATAGAAAACGTCACCCGGGTAGGCTTCACGGCCCGGCGGACGACGCAGCAGCAGCGATACCTGGCGGTACGCCCACGCCTGTTTCGTGAGATCGTCAAAAATGATCAGCGCGTCTTCGCCCTTGTCGAGGAAGTACTCACCCATCGAGGTACCGGAGTACGGAGCGATGTATTGCATGGCCGGGCTTTCGGCGGCGGCGGCAGCGACAATAATCGTGTGCGCGAGCGCGCCTTCTTCTTCCAGCTTCCTTACAACGCCGGCGATAGACGATGCCTTCTGGCCGATGGCGACATAAATGCACTTGATGCCGGTACCACGCTGGTTGATGATCGCGTCGACAGCAACGGCGGTTTTACCCGTCTGACGATCGCCAATAATCAACTCGCGCTGGCCGCGGCCAATCGGCACCATCGCATCGATGGACTTCAGGCCGGTCTGTACCGGCTGGTCTACCGATTTACGCTCGATGACGCCAGGCGCTACCTTTTCGACCGGCGACGTTGCTTCGGCATCGATTGGGCCTTTACCGTCGATCGGTTTGCCGAGCGCGTCAACAACGCGGCCCAGCATGGCCTCACCGACTGGCACCTCAAGAATACGACCGGTTGTCTTGACCGTATCGCCTTCCGAAATGTGTTTGTAGTCACCGAGGACAACCGCGCCAACCGAATCCTGCTCAAGGTTGAGGGCCATACCGAAGGTGTTTTGCGGGAACTCGAGCATTTCGCCGTAACGTGCGTCGGCGAGCCCATGAATGCGAACGATACCGTCGGTGACCGCGATAACGGTGCCGACGTCGCGCGCTTCCGCGGACGCTTCGAAGTTCTCGATGCGCTCTTTAATCAGCGTGCTGATTTCAGAAGCTTTGAGTGCCATTTGCTTTTCCTCTTTATAACGGGGTCAGAGCCCTTTCGGTTGAAAGGGCTCTGACCCCTTTTTACTTGATCAGCGCGGTCGCGAGGCCTTCGAGCCTTGCGCGCAGTGATCCATCAATAACCACATCGCCAGCGCGAATAACCGCACCGCCGATCAGGTTTTCGTCTATTTCCGTTTCGATTCTGACATCGCGGCCGAGTCGCTTCTTCAATGCGGCAGCAATTTCACCAACCTGCTCACTGCTGAGACCGGTAGCAGACGTCACGACCGCATCTACGCTGTTTTCAACCTTTGCCTTTAGCGCCTCGAAGTGTGTGGACACTTCAGGCAGCACCGCGGCGCGACCATTCTCGAGCAACAGCTTCAGAAAGTTACTGCCCTTCGTGTCGCTGCCATCGAGCAGGCTGACGCCTGCTTTTGCGAACAGGCCGGTCAGGAACTCGACGCGTTGTTCATCGCTGAACGCCGGGTTGCCAAGATACTCGACCAAGCCCTTGTCGCTGAGTAATTGTCCTGCAATCGCAAGCGACTCTGACCACGGTCCCAATGAGCCCGCTTCGTTCGCGATCTCGAAGACCGCCTGTGCGTAGGGTCGCGCTACTGTGATGTTGTCAGCCATAGCGTCCTAGAGCTCCTGAGCGAGCTTGCCCAGAATGTCTTCGTGCGCTTTGCCGTCGATCTCGCGCTTGAGAATCTTCTCCGCACTCGCAACCGCTATTGCCGATACCTGACCACGAAGCTCTTCCCGTGCGCGATTAGCCTCCTGTTCAATCTCGGCTTTTGCTGCACTCGTCTGGCGCTCGCGTTCTTTAACACCGTCGGCTTTGCCATCAGCAACAATCTCGTTCGCACGCGCATGTGCCTGATCGAGGATGCCGGTCGCCTGTTTGCGCGCTTCGGCGACGATGTCGTCCGCTTCGGCAGCGGCTCTGACAAGCGACTCCTGACCTTTATCTGCGGCAGCAAGACCTTCTTCGATCTGTTTTTGGCGATCTTCGAGAGCCTTTATCAGCGGCGGCCATAGCTTCCACATGCAAACCCCGACAAACACGATCATCGCGAATGACTGGCCGATAAGAGTTAAGTTGATATCCACGGATTTCTCCTAAAAGAAAATCGCGCGTCGCTTCTCCGCGGCGCGAGGCTTTCTTGCTTCTCTTTTAGCCGCCAATAACCGGCGCGTTAGCGAGCTGGTCGATGAACGGATTGGCGAAGGCGAAAAACAGTGCGATACCCACACCGATCATGGCAACGGCATCAAGCAGCGCCACGACAATAAACATTTTCGTTTGCAGCATTGGCGCCAGCTCCGGCTGCCGTGCTGCGCCTTCGAGAAAGCGGCCACCCAGAAGGCCCATGCCGATGCCAACGCCAAGGGCGCCGAGGCCAATCAAAAGTGCGACGGCAATCGCCGTGAAGCCAATAACAGTTTCCATCTTTTTCTCCTACGGAGGACTTAGTCCAACTTATTGAAATTTAAAATAAATATAGCTAATGCGATTCTGATGCCAAGCTCAAATAAACTATGGTCAACATCATGAAAATAAAGGCCTGAAGCGTCACGATAAGCAGGTGAAATCCAGCCCATAAGAAGTGCAGCGGCAGCTGGTAGATGCCCAGCATGGCAATCAGGATAAAGATCAGCTCACCCGCGAACATGTTGCCGAACAATCGTAGCGACAATGAAACAGGCTTGGCTATCAACGCCACGCTTTCCAGAATGAAGTTGAACGCGATAATGAACGGAGCTGCGATCAAACCGACGCCCTTGGTAGGCGGTGCGATCGGATGCAGCGTTAACTCACCGATAAACCCGGTCACACCCTTGTTCTTGATCGTGTAGAAAATGATCAGGAAGAACACCGCGATCGACATACCAAAGGTAATATTCACATCGGTCGACGGCACGACCTTCATGTAGGGTATGCCCAGCGATCCCGCGAGCATGGGAATCCAGTCCACCGGAATCAGGTCCATGAAGTTCATCAGGAACACCCAGACGAAAATGGTCAACCCGAGCGGGGCTATCAATCGGCTCTTGCCGTGAAACGTGTCTTTTACCGAGCTGTCGACGAATCCGACGATGATTTCGACCAACGCCTGGAGCTTAGTCGGCTTGCCTGACGATGCTTTCTTGGCTACGCCACGGAACAGGATGACGAAGACGAGGCCGAGAAATATTGACCATCCCATCGTGTCGACATTAATCGTCCAGAAATTCCCGGCACATTGGTTCCAAACCCACTCGCCCGTCTCAACCTTGCAGACCTGAAGGTTCTGGAGGTGGTGGGAAATGTACTCACCCGAAGTTAATGGGCCGTGTCCGCCTTCAGCTGCCATTGCTGTTACTCGTATCCATTTCTTCTCTGCTTCGCATCAACAACCCCGAGAAGGTCACCAGCTGCGTCGTAATAAATCCTGCAAAAAGCGCCGCTGCCGAGAGCGGCCTGACCAGCGTAAACACGAGCGTAAAAAACAGCACGGTCAACGCCAGCTTGCCAATTTCGCCAATCCAGGCTGCATTGACCAGGGCCTGAGCTCCTGGATCCCTGCGCGGCGCCAGAAGCCGCAGTCCCAGAAAAGCGTTCGGGACGACGCAGATAAGGCCTCCCAGCGCTGCCGAGTAGCCGACCTCCTTGTCAAAAACGCCCCAGAGAACCGCGGCCAGGACCATAGCAACCAGAAACTGCCAAAAAATGACGCGGAGAATAGTGAGATCCATTTCTCTATGCCTCCGACACTAAAAACGCCACTTCCACCGGATGTTCCGGCGGGCGGTGGCGCGAGTGATGACTGTTTCCATACGGACCTGTAAATAGCGTGCGCATTATAGTGGCAGACCCTAGGCAAGGCAATACAATTCGGGGCTTTTCGGGGGCCGCTTTGCACGCAGTTTCGGGCGGTTTTTCGCGGGGTTTTTGCGGTCTTTGGACGAACCCCCCACCGGCGGGCTTGAGGGGGTCAGAAAACAGTCAAGATTCCTCACCGGCGGCCGATAAGCTTGCTGTCTCCCCACCTGAATGTGACCCCTACATGCTGTTGATTTCCAGTGAAAACGTTCGCTCACCCCGAGCCCTGAATGACGTCGTTCGTGAAATGAGCTTTGCCTTGAGTTTTTTCGCCAGCGCGGCGACCTTCGCCGACCTCATGAAGGGCCAGTCGCGGCGCATCATCCTGCTGACTGAGCAGGATATCAGCAACGACGTGGTCCAGACCCTGAAGTCCGCCCGCGAGCAAACGCCGTTCGCGGTCATAATCGCCGCCGACCGGTCGTCGCTGCGCAGCAGTCAGCAAGCCGATCTGGTCGATCAGCTGGCAAAACTCGACAATATCGAGTGGGTCGGCAGGAAATTCGATTTCGACGGCCTGAGCGCCTCCGCGCGTCGCTGTCGCCGACGCATGCTGAAGGTCTCCCGGCAGGAAGTGGAGGCGGCGCTGGAGCAGGGCCAGTTCGTGCTTCGCTATCAGCCGAAGGTGGAGCGCAGCAACGACACAGACTGGCTGACGCGCGAAGCGGAGGCCCTGGTTCGCTGGCACCACCCGCAGCACGGGCTGATGGGGCCGCTGGAGTTTCTCCCGGAGACCGAGGCGTTCGGGCTCATGGGTAAGCTCAGCGAATACGTGCTCAGCGAGGCCGCCCGGCAAGTGGTGTCCTGGAAAGACTGCGACATTGAGCTGAATTCCTGTATCAACCTGGCGTCCAGCCAGCTTGGCGACCCGATGCTCGCTGACCGTTACGCGGAGATCGTTCGCGAGGCCGGCCTTGAGTGCAGCAGCTTTACGTTCGAAGTCATTGCGCAGGACCTCGCGGACCCCGACGCACCGCACGTGCAGATGTTGAAGTCTCTGCGCGCGAAGGGTTTTCGAATCTGCCTCGACGATTTCCGCATCGCCGCATCCTCACTCGGAACATTCGAGCAACTACCCTTCGATGAAATCAAGATTCACGCATCGGCATTACAACGGGCTCAGGATGATCGCGTCTCGCTGACCGTGCTGGCCGCCGTCACCGGTCTTGCCCACAACCTGGGTATGTCTGTGTGTGCCGAAGGCGTCGAAGACGAGGAGACCTTCGAATTCCTGAAAACCATCGAATGCGACAAAATGCAGGGCTTTCTGATCTCGGAGGCCGTCATTCCGAGCATTATCCGACGGGTTTATTCAGCGAAGAACGGTAACTCGGATGAGGCGGTCGCGTAGGTTCTTACCTTCCTTTTGACATCGGCGAACTGGCATTCGCGCAGGGCCATCGGTCTGGCAGGGGTATACCGGAATGGCTCCCTGCGGTCCCGTCAAGCGGGATCGAGATCCGCTTTATTTCCTATAAAAACTATCTCGCCCGCTCGCCTGCGCCGACTTAAATGCGTCGATGCCAGAAAAGAACTATTTTATGTGCTTGAGAATCCCATCAAGCTCATCAAGATTATTGTAGTTGATGACAAGCTTCCCAGTCCCCTTAGCACTATGCTCAACCCGAACTTTGGCACCAAGTTTTTCCGACACCTCAATCTCCAGCCGACGGATATCGGCATTCTGTGTCGGCGCTTTCGCCGCGCTTTTCGGCTTACCGCCGTTTTGCAGCTGTTTAACCAGTCGCTCTGTCTCGCGAACGGACAGGCCTTTTTTGATGACCTGGCGAGCGATGTCGAATTGCTGATTTGCGTTCGAGATGGAAAGCAGGGCACGTGCATGGCCCATTTCGAGCTGGCGATCCTCGAGCAGTGGTTTCACTTTATCGGACAGGTCCTGCAGGCGCAGCAGGTTACTGACT
The DNA here is from genome assembly GCA_021773035.1 of Woeseiaceae bacterium. Lineage (GTDB taxonomy): Bacteria > Pseudomonadota > Gammaproteobacteria > Steroidobacterales > Woeseiaceae > UBA1847. Next base: position 90,835 of record JAJFKU010000002.1, on the reverse strand, counting down.
GACGCGCGTGAACGGCCAACCGCCTGTGCGGCCTCGGCATGCGTCAGGTCGAATTCGCGAATCAGGCGGTCCAGTGCTCGCGCCTCCTCCAGCGGGTTCAGGTTTTCGCGCTGAATGTTCTCGATGAGCGCCATGGCAATCGCCGACTCATCAGGAACGTCGCGGATAACCGCCGGAATCTCGGCGAGGCCCGCCATCTGCGCCGCACGCCAGCGCCTTTCGCCGGCGATGATCTCGTAACGCTGGGTACCGTCTTTCTTGCTGATCGGCCGCGCAACGATCGGTTGCACAACCCCTTGTGCCGTAATGGACTCCGCGAGTTCCTGCAGCGAATCCTGGCGCATATCCACGCGCGGCTGATACTGGCCGCGCTGCAGCAGCTCAACCGGCAAATTCTTCAGCGTATCGTCCTGACTGTCGCCGTCTTCCGTCGCGGGTCTGGATACCGCGACCATCGGCTTTGTCAGCAGCGCGTCGAGGCCTCGGCCCAGTCGTTTCTTCTTTGGTGTCATTTGTCGTTCCCGGGCCCGTTAAACCTAGACGGCCTCCGCCATGCGGTCATCTTCGCGCCGCAAAACCTCGCCGGCCAGCGCCAGGTAGGCGATAGCGCCACGCGAAGATCGATCGTGCAGCAGTACCGGCAGGCCAAAACTCGGCGCCTCGGCCAAGCGGACATTGCGTGGCACGACGGTACGAAACACCTTGCGATCGAAGTGCTCAATGAGTTGCATTGACACTTCGTTTGATAGGTTGATTCGCGGATCGAACATCGTGCGCAAAATACCGTACATCTCCAGGTTCGCATTCACCGAATCGCGCACCTGCTCGATAGTGCGCAGCAACGCACTCAAACCCTCGAGCGCGTAATACTCGCACTGCATCGGAATCAAAACGCCGTCCGCCGCGGTCAACGCATTCACCGTCAACATATTTATCGACGGCGGGCAGTCGATCAGAATGAAGTCATAAAGACCAGCGACCGGTGCGAGCGCCTTCTTAAGCTTCATCTCACGACCGATTTCCTGCAGCAGATTCACCTCGGCCAGTGTCAGGTCTTCGTTGCCCGGCAGCACGGCAAAACCGCCTTCCGGCGCCGAAACGATGGTATCGGCGGCCGACGCCTCGCCGAGTAACACATCGCAGGCCGAAAACTCGACTTCCATCTTGTTGATGCCGCAACCCATGGTCGCATTGCCCTGCGGGTCCATGTCGACCAACAGCACCCGGCGCTGCGTTGCAGCCAGCGATGCCGCCAGGTTGACGCAGGTCGTCGTTTTTCCGACCCCGCCTTTCTGGTTTGCTACAGCTATGATTCGCGTCATTGCAACCTGCCCTTTACCTGCGGCGTCTCAACAGCACAGCGTGCCGCGATCCCTTGTCGAAACCCGGCACGTAAAGCTCTGTAACTGTGCAACTCCACGGCGACTCTACTTCTTCTAATTCTTGCGCCGGGTGGCGGCCTTTCAGCGCTACGAACACCCCGTCCTCTCTTACGTGGTGACCGGCAATTTCAACGAGTCGCGGCAGTGCTGCCAGCGCCCGGGCAATCACCGTATCAAAGCCATGGCCGGGTGCATAGTCCTCACCTCTGGCCTTGACCGCGGAAACATTGTCCAAACCGAGCAAACCAGCCGCGTGCTGGACAAACATTATTTTCTTGTTATTGCTGTCCAGCAGCGTGAATTGCCGCTCGGGTTCAGCAATCGCGAGCGGCAGGCCCGGAAAACCGGCGCCGGTGCCGACGTCGAGAACCGAAGCGCCCTCCAGCAACGGTGCTGCCACCAGGCTGTCCAGAAAGTGGGTCGCGATCATCTCATCGGCGTCGCGCACCGCCGTCAGGTTTACCTTGCGGTTCCATTTCCCGAGCTCATCGAGCAGCAAACCGAGCTTTTCTGCCGCCCCCCCGGGGAAGGACCGCTCAAGTTTATCGAGCGCCTTTTGTATCTTCGCGGTCAATCGCCGACCAGGTGCTGCTGCAGGAACAGGACCGTCGCCTGCTGATAGACATCCTTATTTTCGCGCCGCTTGTACCCGTGACCTTCGTTCAGGGCATTCATGTACCAGACCGTCTGCCCTTCTTCCCGCAGGGCTTTGACCATTTGCACTGCCTCGGTAACCGGTACCCTGGGATCGTTCTCGCCCTGCACGACGAAAATCGGCACATCGATCCGCGCGACATTATTCAGCGGGCTGATGCGCTCGAGATGCGCGCGCATCGCCGGATCGCGCTCATCACCATACTCGACACGGCGAAGATCGCGACGATAGTCCTGGGTATTTTCGAGGAACGTGACGAAGTTGCTGATACCGACGATATCGACAACCGCCTTTAGCCGATCGCTATAGTGCACGGCGCTTGCCAGCACCATGTAACCGCCATAACTGCCGCCGACTACGGCGACGCGGCTGGCATCGAGGTCCGGCTGCGCTGCAATCCAGTCCAGCAGCGCGCCGATATCCCTCACTGAGTCCTCGCGCTGAAAACCGTTATCCAGCCCAACATAGGTTTTGCCGTAGCCACTCGAACCCCTGACATTGGGGCGGATGACCGCAACACCCAGCTTCGCCAGCCACATCTGAAAAGTGCTGCTGAACGTCGGTCGGGCCTGACCCTCGGGACCTCCGTGTATTGAGATGACCACCGGATGCGGGCCTGCCCCTGCCGGTTTGTACACCCATGCCGGTATCCGTCGCTGACGGCCGCCTACTTTATCGAAGCTCGGGTAGTGGACCAGTTCCGGTGTGCGAAATGTCGTCGTGTCCAGGCCGCCGACTTCGCTTTCGGTCCAGCGCGTCAGCTGGCCATGTTCCAGTGCGCCCGGCCCGAGGTCCAGCACGAAGGTGTCGCTGGGTGTTTGCGATGTGTTCAGCGTCATAGCCAGTCGCCGGTCATCCGGGCTGAACTGCAGGTTGAACGCCAGGCCCGCCGGGATGGCATCGACCCGGCGGTAGGCGTTCGTTGCGGTGTCCAGCAGGTAAACCCGCGACATGCCGTCCTCGTTGGTCACGAACACCATGCGTTTGCGATCGTGGCTGATAATGCCGCCGGTCACGTTCCAGGGAATATCTCCAGTGATTACCTGAGGTGCGCTGCCCGCTTCGTTCGACTGCCAGGCCAGGCGGTTGAACTCTGCATTCTGATTGCTGATCAGCCAGATGCCATCCCTGTCATCGTCGAATGCCACGGGATAGTTGACGCTGGCTTCGTCAGTTCCACCGGCCAGCAGTTGCTTTGCGCCGGTATCCAGATCGACGACGAAAATCCGCGAATTCGAAACACTGATGTAGTTCGTCACCAACAGCTTGCTGCCGCTGCCGGAAAACTCCTCTGGTCCCCACCAGCTGCCATCGGGCGATTCGAGAACCAGCTTCGGATTGCCGGGCTCCTCCGGGTCCAACAGCCAGACATCGTTTGACGCACCGTTTCGACGGGTGCTCTGGAACGCGACCCGGGTACCACGGCGATCCCAGACCATCGCACCGTTTCTGGACTCACCGTCGGTCAGCATTTCAGCGTCGCCGGTGTTGGGATCAAACTTGAAAATCTGCGCGAACTCGCTGCCGCCGGCGTCCTGCGTAAACAACATTGTGCTGCCGCCGGGCTGACGACTAACGTTGCCGACCGGCTCGTTGTAGAACGTAAGCTGCCGCCTCGCGCCCAGTGGCGCATCCACCCGATGCAGGGAATCGACGTCGCCAAAACCCGTCGAAATGAATACACCGCTGCCGTCCTCGGTCCAGGCGCGAAAACCCGCCGAGCGAACATTCTGGTAGCGGTTCAGGCTAGCGACGATTTCGTCCGGAATCTCCGGAACGTCCTCGAGAACCAGGTTGCCGTTGTTCGTTATCCGCTGCTCAAGGTCTGCCAGCGCAATTGCCGGCAGCAGCGCTGTACTACACCACAAGCAAAGCCATGAAATCATCGACAGTCGTTGCCGCGAGTTTCTTTTGATCGGTACATAGCGCATTGAGTTCATCCCATTGGTTAGCCGCAAGCTTAGGCGACACGCTGTCGACAAACTTCTTCTTCAGTACCGGAATGCCTTCGGCCCGACGCTCGCGGTGACCGATCGGGAAATCAACCGCGATACGATCGGTGCTGCTGCCGTCCTTGAAGAAAACCTGTACTGAGTTCCCAATATAGCGGAGCTTGGGGTCAAAGTAGTCTTTGGTGTACTGCTCGTTCTCTCTGACTTCCATTTTCTCGCGCAGTTCATCGATGCGCGGATCGCTGGCAACGTCGTCTTCGTAGTCTTTCGCCGTCAGTCGTCCGAATATCAGCGGTACAGCGACCATGTACTGTATGCAGTGATCGCGATCCGCCGGATTATCCAGCGGGCCGGTCTTGTCGATAATACGAACACCCGCTTCCTGCGTTTCGATTACGACTTTCTCAATCTCGTCGATGCGGTCTTTGACGTCTGCGTGCAGCGTCATACCGGCTTCAACCGCCGTTTGCGAATGGAACTCCGCCGGGTAGGAGATCTTGAACAGAACGTTTTCCATGACATAGCTACCGTAAGGGCGCTGGAACTGGAACTCCCGGCCTTTGAACAACACGTCGTAGTAACCCCAGGTCGGCGCACTCAGCGCCGACGGATAGCCCATTTCGCCGGTCATCGCGATCAACGCCAGTCGCACGGCGCGACTGGTCGCGTCGCCGGCGGCCCAACTCTTACGGGAGCCCGTATTCGGTGCATGGCGGTAGGTACGGAGAGCGCAGCCGTCGATCCAGGCGTTCGAGACAGCGTTCAACACCGTGTCGCGATCACCGCCGAGCATACGGGTAACGACCGCGGTCGTTGCAACGCGGACCAGCAGTACATGATCGAGGCCGACGCGGTTGTAGCTGTTTTCCAGCGCCAGCACGCCCTGAATTTCGTGCGCCATGATGGCCGCTTTCAGCACATCCTGCATTGTCAGCGGCTCTTTACCGGCAGCACGCGCCTGGCGGCTCAGATAATCGGCAACCGCGAGGATGCCGCCGAGGTTGTCGGACGGGTGGCCCCACTCGGCGGCCAGCCAGGTGTCGTTGAAGTCCAGCCAGCGATTCATCGCGCCGATGTTGAATGCCGCAAGCACCGGGTCAAGCTCGTAGGAAGTACCGGGAACACGCGCGCCGCCAGGCAGGGTAGCGCCGGGAACCACCGGCCCCATGAGCTTGGTGCAGGCGGGATAGTCCAGCGCCTGGAAGCCGCAGGCGAGCGTATCCATCAGGCAGTAGTGAGCGGTTTCGAACGCGAGCTCGCTCTCGAGCTCGTAGTTACAAACGTAGTCGGCGATATCGACAAGTGCTTGATCCCAGTCGGCGCGCTTGGCCGAGCGGACGATTACTTCAGACATTCAAGTCTCCGTTTAGTGATTCGATAAAGGGCTCAGCGCCCTTTGGGGTTTTAGCTGCGATCTTCGATAGCGATCCAGGTCTGCAGGTCCGGACCAATGTAGTCCGCCGCCGGACGAATCAGTTTGTTGTTGGCGCGCTGCTCCATGATATGTGCAGCCCAGCCGGTGATACGTGAGCAAACGAAGATCGGCGTGAACAGGTAAGTTGGAATGCCCATAAAGTGATAGACGCTTGCGGCGAAAAAGTCGGCATTGGCGAACAGTTTCTTTTCGTCCCACATCACCTTCTCGACCGCTTCAGAGATCGGATACAAAGTGGTGTTGCCAACGTCGTCCGCCAGCGCCTTCGACATCTTCTTGTTCACGGTATTGCGTGGGTCCGAGGTCGTATAGACGCGGTGCCCGAAACCCATGATCAGATCCTTGCGTTCCAGCATGCCAAGCACGCCGGCTGTCGCCTCTTCGGGCGTGTTGAATTTCGAGATCAATTCCATCGCGGCCTCGTTGGCGCCGCCGTGCAGCGCGCCACGCAGCGCGCCAATCGCACCGGTAACAGCCGAGTGCATATCCGACAGGGTACCGGTGATCACGCGTCCGGCGAAGGTCGATGCGTTGAACTCGTGTTCTGCGTAAAGAATGAGCGTCGTATCGAGGCTCTTGCGATGCAGTTCTTTCGGCGCCTGGTCGTGCAACAGGTGCAGGAAGTGGCCGGAGATACTGTCATCGTCGGTCACTGTGTCGATACGAACGCCGTCTGCATGAAAACGATGCCAGTAGAGCAGCATCGACGGCAGGCACGCCAGCAAACGATCGGCGACATCATTCTGATTCGAAAAGTCGCCTTCGGGCTCAACGTTGCCGAGGAACGATACGCCGGTGCGAAGCACGTCCATCGGATGAGCGTCGGCCGGTATCATTTCCAGTACCGTCTTCACCGCGTCCGGTAAACCGCGATTCGCCTTGATTTTGGCGATGTAGGCATCGAGTTCGGCCTGTGTTGGCAGTTTGCCATGCAGCAACAGGTGCGCCACTTCCTCGAAACAGGCGTTGTTGGCCAGGTCGTAAATGTCGTAGCCACGATAGGTGAGTCCCGCGCCTTCCTTGCCGACCGTGCACAGATGTGTTTCGCCGGCCGTTACGCCTGCGAGGCCACCGGTTTTTTTGCTAGCTGCCATTAGTCATCTCCTGTCTTCAGGCCCTGCTCCTGGAACAGGGCGTCGAGCTTGTCTTCGTAGTCCTGATAAGCAAGGACATCGTAGAGCTCCATACGTGTTTGCATCGTGTCGACGACCGCCTGCTGCGTGCCGTCGTTTTTGAGTGTTGTATAAACGTTGAGTGCCGCCGCCGACATCGCCCGAAAGGCGCTCAGCGGATACAGCGTCATCGCAACGCCAACCGCGGCCAGCTCGCCCGTCGTAAACAGCGGCGTCTTGCCAAACTCGGTCAGGTTGGCGAGTACCGGTACTTTGATGACATCCGTGAACTGCCGGTATTCCTCTGCCGTGGTAAGGGCCTCGGCAAAAATCATGTCCGCGCCGGCTTCGACGTAAGCCGCCGCGCGGTCGATTGCGGCCTGCTGGCCCTCGACCGCGTGCGCATCGGTGCGCGCCATGATGACGAACTGCTCGTCGATACGGCCATCGACAGCGGCTTTCAGCCGATCCGCCATCTCACCGCTAGTGACCAGCGCCTTGCCGGGCCGGTGCCCGCAGCGCTTGATCGCAACCTGATCCTCGAGGTGACAACCGGCCGCGCCGGCCCAGGTCATCTCCCGCACCGTCCGGCTGATCATGAAAGCGCCGCCCCAGCCGGTATCGGCATCGACCAGCAGCGGCAACTGGCTTGCGGACGCGATACGGCGGATGTCCTCGCAGACGTCGTTGAGTGTCGTCATCGCGAGATCGGGAAGGCCGAAGGACGCGTTGGCAACGCCCGCGCCGGATAAATAGATGGCTTTAAAACCGGCTCTTTCAGCCAGTAATGCGGTGTATGCGTTGATGGTGCCGGCGATCTGAAGCGGTTGCTCCGCCTCGAGTGCGGCACGAAAACGAGCGCCTGCGCTCATATCGAACCCTCTTGTTGACCGGGTTTTAATACAGATTAAAACTCGCGGGGGCGGGATTCTAAACTACCGGAGGGTCGTTTCCCAAATGGAGCAAAGTGGAAACTTATGGCGCCGACCGTTAGTCTGACGAATGGAGACCGAGGAATTATTCATATGGCACCGGCCGGGAATTCATTACGCATCGATCGCTGGCTGTTTTACTGCCGCTTTTTCAAAACCCGGGTGCTGGCCACGGCGGCCGTCAGCGGCGGGCATGTGAAGCTCAACGGTGACCGGGTAACGCCAGGTAGCCGCGTCAACTGCGGGGACAGAATTGACCTGATACGTGAACGGCTGCCCTACTCGCTGGAGGTGCTCGACATTCCAGCCCGACGCGGACCGGCGGCGGAAGCCCGCTGCTGTTACGTCGAAGACGAAACTACGGTCCGCCAGCGCGAGGCACTGGCTGCTTCGCTGCGGCAGGACCGACAGCTGATGCCGAGAACGGACGGTCGGCCCGACAAGCACACACGGCGCAAGTTAAGGGCACGCAACAGGGATTAAGACCAGCGTCGGGGGCTGCGTGCTTCGAATGCCCTGGAGCGACCTATTTCGGCGGAACGTAAATCGTTTCAGACCGGTTTCGCAATTTCAGGCTCACCGGCCGCTGCAGGTCAAACAAAAAGGTCAAACGATCCCTGACATCGCGTTCCTGCCCAACCCACTTAAGCGCACCTTCGTCAAAATAAAGCGCCGGTGTTATCGGGTCGAGATCGAGAAAATACTCGCTGCGAACAATCTCGTACGCCGTTCTCGGGTCGCTCGGATCATGGTGTGTCGGGTAGTAGAAAAGGCCGAAACCGCGACTCTCCTTAATGAGTCGATCATCGATGTCATACTCGTCGTGATCCGCTGAAGGCGCCGAGAGTGCGGGCCCTCGCGGATCTTCGACGACGGCGACGTCGGGATCCACAATCATCTTCATCAGTTTGTCAGCCTGCCCGGCGCCCGTGCCCGGCAGTCGTACCTGCGCACCGTGAACGACCAGGGTGTACGGCCGCGCCGGAGCCGACATCTCTGTCACGATATGCAGTGGTTTGTCGGCGGCTATCGTTATGAGGGGGGTTTCTTCGGGACGTTTCTTGCGACGCAGGGATTTGAGTTCCAGCGACAGTTCTTTAATGGCATCGAAGGCGCTTTCGTGCACCATCACCATGTTCGCGATGTAGCGTTCCGTCAACAAGCGGTGAGCCGTCATCTGCCGGCGTTTCAGATGCCATTCGATTTCGATCTGTGCCTGTTCCACGACGATTTTAGCGCGGCTGGTTCCGATTTCATCGGCTACGGACTTCACCGCCTCGCCAAGTGCCAGTGCGCCGACGCTGGCACCGAGTCCTTTCCAGGTACCGGTGATCCAGAACTCATCGCCCAGCAGGAATTTTGTGTTCTTCGACACGACATCGAGGAGCAGGGCCTCTGATGGCGGCGCTTGCATGGTTAGCTGTGTGGCGAGATTCAGGCTTACACCACCGCTTACCATCGCCCGAATCCGATCCTCAAGCACGACTGCTGGTGCTCTCGAATGGGCAACCCACCGATCGATGTACTTGAGCACGGGTGAGCCGCCGAGTGAATTCGCAGCGCTCGGCAACGAGCCCCACAACACATTTCCGGCAAAGGTGACGGCATTGTCCAAAGCGCCGGGCCCATCGCCGAAAGACGTCGCCGGGCCTTCGTCGGCGCCCGACATCCAGTCAATTACGGTATCCGACCTGAGGCGATGCAAGGCCTCCTGACGCTCTGCTGCAGCAAGGCCGCCCGCCGCGATCTTAACCGCGTTGCGCAGATCATCGGGGACGGGAGGAGCGTCCCAACTATAATCCGTGAGCACGTTATAACCGTCCGCGACGAAATCAGGACGTCCGCCAAAGCCGTACCAGATCGCCGATCCGCCCTGATACCCCGCCTCAAAGACCAGGGCATAAGGACCGCCGGTAAATAAATTGGACAAACTGACTTCCGTATCGACAATGATTTTGACCCACTTGTCGATCAGCAGCCGCCGTTGATAATCATCAGTGAGCTCGTCAACTCTCGCACCGAGCTCTGCATACTCCTCCTGCAAACGCTGGTGGTTGTCCGTAAGCATCCTGACGTTGGCCTGCACCGCGGCAAGAGATTTTCCGATCACGGATAGTTTCTCGTACCATTCGACGATTTCCGGAAGCTCATCAACCTCGTAGTATCCGTAAACTCCATCGGCACTCGCCACGCCGGCGCTCTGCAGGTAAACGGGCGGGTTCTGGTAAATTTCCGCAAGCATCAGCAATCGTCGCATCCGCAGCCGATACAGCCGGCTGTACTGGTGGCTCCACCGTAACAAGGCGTTGTCGAACGCGAGCCGCCGGTGTTCGTAGTCGGCCCAGCTTTTTGCGAACATCCCGCCAGCCCCATCGACATCGTTGCTCATGGCAATAAGCACCGATGTAGCAGCCTGCAGGGCTTTTTGCTGCTCCGCCATCGCCGGGCCGATCACTGCTTCAGCCGCATCGTATTCTTTCTGCGCCGCCTTAAGCGCATCCCGGATTGCGGCCACGCTGTCCAGAGCATCGCGCACGTCCGCATGAGTGCCTTTAGTCAGCTGCAGTGGCCGGTCCAGTTCCGTGATGGAGTAAGCCGACGTTTGCGCGCTCGAGATCGCAACGTTGACGAAGGGCGCGGCCACCACAATGGCCGTCACCAGTCCTCTGCAGCTCAGCTTATTCCTGATCATCTGATTTCGGCCGAAAGTTCCCGGGCGTCAGGCGTTCGCTGCGATAGTAAACGCCCTCCGCGTCGCCGGAGCGCTGCACCAGAATGGAGTCCAGCTCGCTACCGTCCTCCAGGGTCGCGCTTACAAGCTCACGCTGAAAAGGATTTCGTTCAGCGAACTCCACCCACAAATAGAAACTGCCCGTCAATCGCTGTTTCATATCAATAATGTCGTCTCCGCGATTTGACCTCGACACAAACATTCGCGACACGGCAACCGGACCGGCCGCCTCCACACGATCGATAACCCGCAGCTTAGATGCCAGCCGGCGTTCGGTTGCCGGCCACGCAACACAGGGTTCGTCGCAAACCTGTCCCGGTGCCGGTTGCTGCACCAGCGCAATGTCCCATTCGCCGGCAGTCAGGGGCGTTTTTAGAGCGCGCCGATAGGTCCCCGATTTTCGGCAGAAATAGGGGATCGGTGCCGCCGCGCAGTCGTGCAGACACTCCTGCTTCCGACTCATGAGCGTGGCATCCCAGCGTCTCGCGACTTCACCCGTATTGCGTTCGATCGCGATCACGAAAACCGGGCGCCTTTGCTTGAGGTCGAAGTAACTGTTCTGATAACAGCGGTCATCGGTGAAGGTCAGGTCGTACTGAAAATAGGGTCCTGCGCTCATCTGACCGGCTTCGGCAGCGGTCTTGACGCCGACATAACTCAGTATGCGCGCTCTCGGCAATTCCGTGACCACGAACGATTTTCGGCGCGCCGGCGTCGCTGGTGTCGTGTCCGCCTGAAATTCCAGAAGGTACTTACCCGGTGCCCACGGCGTTCGTAGCTGCAGGCAGTTTGGATTGTTGAATTTTCCGCTGTAGGAAATATTGGTTTTCGGAGTTACTTCGACCTGGGCCAGGTTGATCTGTCTGAACCGAATGAGGCCGCTCTCCTCCGGTGCTTCAGCGGGCCACTGACAAGTAACGTCGAGCGGCTCTCCCGGCAGATAGGTGTTTTTCTTAAGGGCAACATCGAAGGTAGAGGCCTGGCTCGGCGCGGCAAAAACAGCGCTGAAAACCAGCAGTGTGCTGAAACGAGTCACACGCAACAAGCCGTGCCGGATTTCGATCTGCATCGTTGAACCCTTCATTACCGCATCAAGAGAGGGCAGCTTCGCGCGAATATACTACGCTCGAGGAGGCCTCGCTATCTCCACAACCACACGACCGGTAACCGTACCGTCTATGTAGCCCTGAAACGCGCCCGGTAATTCGTCGAACGAAATCGTCTTGTGGCCAATCGTGTCGAGATGCTGCGGTTTGAGGTCGCCGCCAATACGCGCCCACACAGCGCGCCGCAGGTCGCTGGGCGTGTCTACGGAGTTAATCCCCAGCAAGCAGACTGCTCGCAAAATGAATGGCAGCACCGTGGTATTCAACGCGGCGCTTGAGGCGAGACCGATGCTCGCGATATTGCCGCCGTAGTCGACGGTTCGCGTGAGCCAGGTCAGATACTCGCCGCCGAGGTTATCGATTGCGCCGCCCCACAGCGCTTTCTCCAGCGGGCGCTTGCCAAGGTCGACCTGGTCGCGCACGAGAATCCGGCTCGCGCCTATTTTTTTCAGGTAAGCCTCTTCACCTGCCTTGCCCGTCACCGCAATCGCCTCGTAACCGCGTCCCGAGAGCATGTCGATCGCCACGCTGCCGACGCCGCCGCTTGCCCCTGTGATGACGATCGGCCCAAGGTCCGGTGTCTGCCCGTTCTGCTCCATGCGATGAATGGCCAGGGCAGCCGTGTAACCCGCCGTCCCTATCTGCATCGCCTCGAAGGCAGACATTCCTTCCGGAATCGCAACCAGGCTCTTGCTGTCTACCCGCGCATATTCCGAATACCCACCGTCAACCGTTTCGCTCAAACCACAACCGTTTACCAGCACTTCGGTTCCAGGCTGAAATTCGCCGTCCTCGGAACTGACCACCGTGCCGGCAAGATCGATACCGCCATTCAAGGGATAACGCCGCAGTATCCTGCCGGCGCCGGTGGCTGCCAGCGCATCCTTGTAATTGATTGTCGAATGACTGACGCGGACGACGACGTTACCTGCCGTCAGATCGTCAACGGACAACTCCGCAAACGCGCCGCTAACGTTGCCATCCTGCTCGTCGATTCTGAATGCTCGAAAACGGTCCATTGTTACCTCTGTCTTTTCAGTCGTTGCAACCAGGCTATCAGTCCCTTCGTGTTGAGCACGATGTCTACCTCGAGTACGGCATGCATCGTGTCATCGTCTTCCTCATAGCCGTGCGCCCTGAGCCGGGTTGTCAGATACTCGGACATGCCGGACTCTATCGCAGGATAGGGGTCGTCGACGTCCATATTCGCCATCGCGAGCGCGGCGTAGGCATCGATCCCCGCATGCATGTCCGCCGCCAGCCGGTCGAGATCTCGCACGCGGCTGTAGTGGGTCAGATACACCTGCTGAGGGTCGCAGCCCAGAATTCGATCGATTGCCTCATGAGCCGCCACGGGATCGAATTGCGTTGGCGTCGACGAGGGAAATATGAACTCCCCGGCAGCCGTGTCCAGCTCGCGATAAGAAACACCAAAGCTGTCGCCGGTGAACACACCCCGTGACGCGGGGTCGTTCAGGCTGTAGTGGTGCAGCGCATGGCCTGCGGTATACAGCGTCTGCAGCTCCCGGCTACCGAGTTTGAACCACTGCTCATCGTCGGCAACGACGCAGCGTGCTTCGTCGATAGGCTGGATGACCCCGTACATGGCGCGTGTCTCGGTAACGCCGTAAACAGCCTCTGTCCCCGCAATCAGCTTTTCCGGTGCCACCATATGCGCTGCACCGCGAGGATGAATGACACAACGCGCGTTCGGGAGCTGCTGCATGAGAAGGCCCGCGCCGCCCGCGTGATCCAGGTGTATATGTGTCAGGAAAACATAGTCGACATCGCCGGCGTCGAGGTCTTGTTGCCGCAGCGCATCGAGCAGCAGCGGCACGCTGTCGTTAGTTCCGGTGTCGACGAAAGCGGCACGGCCCGCATCGACGATCAGGTGGCTGGCATCCTGCAGTGGCCGCGCATATTCAGTATCGATGGCGGTGATGCCATCGTTGAGTCGGATCGTCTGGGCGCTATGATCGGGCAACGACCGCTCGGTTATTCCGGCCTGGTCGTTTCGAGGCCTTCGAGGCTCGCGAAGTAACGCGCAAGCACCGCGAGATCTTCTTCTGCAACCAGCACGGCCTGTGCGCCCATTACCGGATCGCTGCGAGAACCGTCGCGGTATTTTTTCAGGCTTTGCAACAGGTAGTCCTCGTGCTGGCCGGCCAGTGTCGGCCAAACGGCGTTCACACTAATACCATTTTGGCCATGACAGGCGATGCAGGCCTGCGCCTTTTCAAGGCCCGCCTGCTCGCCACCGCCGGCGGCAACGGTGTCGCCGCCAATACTGGCGAGATACGCCGCAACATCCTCGATCTCTGTATCGCTCAGGCTCGTTGCCTGGGCCGCCATCGTTGGGTGCTCCCGGCTGCCGTCACGATAGCCTTTGAGCGCCAGGCTGAGGTACGCCGCCTTCTGGCCACCGAGCTTCGGCACCCGGTACGACGGATACGCGTTTCGATAACCCTCGATGCCATGGCAGCCCAGACAGGTGTAGCCCAGCTCCTTTCCTGCCTCGGCGTCGCCATCGGCATACGCCGTCTGCGCGAAAAAACCGCATGCGAGAAACAGTGTCGCGGCGCTTGCTACAGTTTTGATGATCGTATTCATTTGTTTTTTCAACGGTTTCTTGGCAGCGGGCTGCGCCCGGGGCGTACTGTGAGGCCGCTATGTTAGTGACACTTAACAAGGATTTCTAGCACTGTCACACAGTATATTGCCGCGCACGTGCTAGCATCGCCGCATTCGATTAAACACTTCTGGAGAGTAACGATGAAAAAAGGCGTCATCGTGCTGATACTGGCCGCCGTTCTGATCATTATTGTTTCGCCCGGTCTCGTGGGCAAACTGGCAGAACAGAGCGTCGACGAAAACCTGAACTGGGCTGCCGCTGAAAGCGGCGAGCTGGTCGTCACGTCAGAGTCTTTCGACCGAGGCTGGTTCTCTTCGGAAGGCCAACACCGGGTAATGCTGGGCGATGGCCAGCTTCGGGCCGCCATGGTCGGGTCGAATAGCGGTGGCAACGAGTTACCGGTATTGATCATCGACACGCATCTCGACCACGGCCTGATCCCGGTGTCATCGATGAGCCGCGACGAAGGCTCGCTGGCTCCCGGCCTCGGGAGCGCAGTTTCAACGCTGACGGTTGAGTACTGGGATGGCGAGATACAGGCTATTCCCGGCAGGATATACAGCGAAGTCGGCCTCGGCGGCGGCCTCGATTCCCGCTACATTCTTGAGGCGGGCTCGCTGTCGGTCGAAGACGGCGAAATCAGCTGGCAACCGACGACGATCAAGGTCGCGTCCAGCGCGAAAAGCGGCGATGTTGCGTTCAGTGGCGATGTCGGAACGATGACTTTCGCCGGCCACCAGCAGACCGTAGCGATCGAAAGCCTTAAATTCTCGGGCGAGCAGGAAAACACAGAATACGGTTTCCATGTCGGTACGGTGGAGGCCGATATGGGTGCCATGACGATGACGGTCGGCGGATCGCAGGTCGGTGGCATGAAGGGCATAACGCTGGTCGCGGAGTCCTCGGTCGACGACGGTGAGACAGCCGCGGATATGCGCCTTGAGATGAAGGGCCAGACTATTCCCGGTTTCGGAGAGGTATCGGTCATCGCTGACATGGCGTTCGAGGGCATCGATGCGGCGGCCCTGGGCGCGGTCAGCCGAAAACTGGAAGACCCGGCCAACGCGCAGGATCCGAGCCAGATGATGGTGAACGCCCAGGAAGAACTCAAAGACCTCGTGGCGGGCGGTTTCGATATCGCCGTCAAACAGATGGATGTCGCGCTGCCGATGGGCACGGTCGAAACAAAGATGAGCTTCGAACTACCCGAGTCTGATCGCGGCTCATTTGAGTGGACGTCATTGTTGCTCAACCTGGTCGCAAGCGCGGACATCAAGGTTCCGGAAGAACTGGTGCAGTTCGCAACGTCGATGAATCCACAGGCCGGCGCAATAATCAGCATGGGCTATCTGAAGAAGAACGGTGACGTCTACGAGATGGACGCCGACTTCGAGAAGGGCCTGCTGACGATTAACGGTGCGCCAATTCCGCTGCCGCTGGGCATGCTTCAGTAGCGAGCGTTCAGACTGATTTCGTCGGCCCGGTGACAAGCGACGCGCACGCCGGCAAACTCCCGCAACTCCGGTCGCTGCTCACTGCAGCGCGCTTTTGCGTAAGCGCAGCGTGGATGAAACACACAGCCGCGTGGCGGCGATAACATCGACGGTGCCTCACCGCCGAGCGGCGGCGCCTGCAGCGCCCGCCGCGGATCGGGCACCGGGACTGCGTCGAGCAGGGCCTTTGTATAGGGATGCCGAGGCGTTGAAAACAGGCTTGCGTTATCGGCAACTTCCAGCAGGCGGCCCAGATACATGACGGCGACACGATGGCTCATCGAACGAACCACCGCGAGATCGTGCGAGATAAAAATGATCGACAGGCCCGATTCGCGCTGCAGGTTTTTAAGGAGCTCAAGAACCTGCTCACGAGTACTGCCATCCAGGGCGGCCACCGCCTCATCGCAAATCAGGATGCGCGGCCCAAGAATCAGTGCCCGCGCGATTCCAACCCGCTGCGCCTGGCCGCCTGACAGCTGATGCGGATAACGATCCAGAAAGCTCTTATCCAGGCCGGCTTTCGCCAGCATCGCGGCAACCCGCTCCCTGCGTTTCGCCGATGACAGACCCCGCTCGTGAACCTGCAGCGGTTCAGCAACGATCTTCTGCACACGCATCTGCGGATTCAGCGCGGCAACGGGGTCCTGAAAGACGAGCTGCAGATCGCGGCGCTGCCCCGAAAGTCGTGCCTGCAATGAACCGGCCAGTTGCGAACCGGCGTAGACGACCGCCCCAGACTGTGGTGGGACCAGGCCAAGCAGTGCGCGCACGAGACTGGATTTTCCCGAGCCGGACTCTCCGACGATGGCCAGCGTTTCCGCTGTCCTGAGCGACAGACTGACATCCGTCACCGCCTGCAGCCGCTGGGCGGCGGCTTTACCGTAGCTGACCGTAAGCCTCTCGATATCCAGCAGCGTTTCCCCGCTCACCGGCGCTGGTATCGGCCCGGTGTCTAATCTCGCCGCAGCGGCCAGCAGCTGTTTTGTCTTCGGCATTTGCGGAGAGGAAAACACCGCTGTGGTTGCGCCGGACTCGATGAGTTTGCCCGCATCGAAGATCAGCAACCGCTCGCAGCGCCCGGCGACGATAGCGAGATCATGGGTAATCAGCAGCAGAGCCGTACTGTCTCGCAGGGTTTCCAGCAGGTCCAGAATCTGTGCCTGCACCGTTACGTCCAGTGCCGTTGTAGGTTCGTCAGCTACCAGTAGATCGGGTTCGGCGATCAGCGCCGAAGCGATCATCACTCGCTGCCGCATGCCACCGGACAGTTCGTGCGGAAAAGCCCGGAACTGGCGCACAGGATCCGGCAGACCCACTCGTTGCAGCATGTCGATCACACGCACATCGGCAGCCTTGCCGCTCGCAAGCCTGTGCTGCAATAAAATCTGCCGCAGCTGCCGGCCTACGCGAAGATAGGGATTGAGTGCCTGCGCCGGGTCCTGGAACACCATGGCGATGCGCCGCGCCCTGACGCGATCAAGCTCCTCGTCACTTTTACCCGCCAGCTCGTTGCCATCCAGGCGGATGCTGCCGCTAAGGTTTGCGTTGCGGGGAAGCAGGCCCAGCAGCGCCAACGCCGTTTGCGATTTACCCGAACCCGATTCACCGACGATGCCGACAGACTCACCGCTGTTAACGGAGAAGCTCAGGTCATCGACGACGGTCTCTTCACCATAGCGGACGCTCAGCTCAGTAACTTCGAGCAAACTCATGGCGCCCGCCTCGCATCAAAAAAGTCCCGCAAGGCATCGCCGAGAAAATTGAAACACAGCAATATCAGGGCAAGTAGTGTCGCCGGGATGAGCAGGGTCCACGATGCGCCCTCCATCTGATTGACGCCCGCGTCCACAAGCGCCCCCAGCGAGGTCTGCGGCTCCTGTATACCCAGGCCCAGAAAGCTCAGGAACGACTCGACGAGAATCGCCTGCGGTATGGTCAGCGTGACATAGACCACTACGATACCCAGCAGATTCGGCGCGATATGCCGGAAAATAATGCCGGCCGTGCTGACGCCGACCAGCCTTGCGGCGTCGACGAACTCCCGTTCACGCAGGCTGATAGTCTGGCCGCGAACGATGCGCGCCATGTCCAGCCAGTTGATCGCGCCGATGGCAACAAAGATCAGCAGAAAGTTTCGTTCGAACGCGACCATCAGCAGGATGACCAGAAAAATGAATGGCAACGCATACAGCGTGTCAACGAAACGCATCATGACGGCATCCACCCGGCCGCCGACATAGCCGGCGACAGCACCATAAGTCACACCGATGACGAGACTGACGAGGCTCGCCACAACGGCGACCAGCAGCGTAACGCGAATACCGAGCATCGTCCGTACGAACAGGTCCCGACCGAGATCGTCTGTGCCGAAAAGGTGCGCACCGGAAAGTCCGGGTGGTTTCAGAATGCCGTCGAAATTCGTTGTCAGATAATCGTTTGGGCTTAACCACGGGCCGACGATTGCCAGCAGCAGAATGGCCAATAGTATTGCGCCGCTCTTCTTCACCGTTGGCGAACCCGGGGGTCGATGACGCCATACAGGATGTCGACTATCAGGTTCAGCAGGATGATCAGCGCCGCGTAGAAAATGACGATACCGAGTACCAGCGTGTAGTCGCGATTGAGCGCAGCACGCACAAAGAACTGCCCGAGCCCGGGTATGCCAAACACCTCTTCGACAACAACGGAACCGGTAAGTATTGCGGCGATCGCCGGACCCATGTAGGAAAGCACCGGCAGCATCGCGGGTTTCAGCGCGTGATGTCGAATAATCGCCTTCGTGCCAAGGCCCTGCGCACGCGCCGTGCGAATGAAGTCACTGCTCAGAACGTCGATCATGCTCGCGCGTGTCAGCCGGGCAATATAGGCGATTTGCGGCAGCGCCAGCGTTATCACGGGCAGAAAGTACCGGGCCGCCCCGGTTTCACCGCTCCAGCCAGCCGGCAACCACTGCAGCTTTACGGCGAGCAGCAACACCAGCACCGGTGCAACGACGAATACCGGTATTGAGATGCCCGTCATGGCGAAGGCCATTACGGCGCGATCAAGCAATGAGTCCTGTCTCAGGGCCGCAACGGTTCCACAGCCGACACCGACGACCAGCGCCAGCAACATGGCAAGAGCGCCGAGCTGCAGGGAGACCGGAAACCCGAAACCAATGACCTCGTCCACCGTGCGGTCTCGATACCCATACGACGGCCCAAGGTCGCCTCGAACCAGGCCGGACAGATAGCGCATAAATTGCTGCGGCAGCGGTTCATCGAGATGATAGGCCTCCTCGATCTTCTCGGCGACCTCCGCAGGCAGCGCCCGCTCATCGTCAAACGGGCCACCCGGCGCCGCATGCACCATCAAGAAGGCCAGGACGATCACCAACAGCAAGGTTGGTATTGCCCCCAGCAGTCGGAGCAACGTGTATCGCAACAAGAGCGTGTTCCCGCGCGGCTATTCGGCCGCTTTAAGACTCAGATGCTGAGAGTAATGATAATCGAGAACGTTGTCGCGCCAGCCTTCGACCTGTGGGCTCACCAGGTGCTTGCTGACATAGAAGTAAATGGGGATGGCCGGGTGATCGGCGAGCATAACGCGCTCGGCTTCCTCGAGATAAAGGCGACGTCTGTCAAGGTCGGTCTGTTCCGCCGCCTGCCGCATCAGCGCATCATATTCGGCATTGCTGTAACCCGGGGTATTCGCCTCGTTGTCGGACTGCAATATGCTCAGGAACGTGTGCGCATCGTTGTAGTCGCCGATCCAGCTGGCACGAAAGACCTGGGTCACCTGCCGAGCCCGCATGTTCGCCAGCAACACCTGGAACTCCTCGTTGATCAGCGTCACCTCGGCGCCCAGAACCTCACGCCACATCGACTGCACGGCGACGGCGACACGGCGGTGTGTATCGTTGGTGTTGTAGCGCAGCTCAAGCTGCAGCGGCTGCTCTTCGCTGTACCCGGCCTCCCGATAGAGGCTTTGCGCAATCTTGTTGCGTTCTTCCTGTGTCAGTGACGCGTAGCTGAATACCGTTGGTGTGTAATTATCCACGCCCGGCGGCACCCAGCTGTAGGCCGCCGTTTCGCCACGGCCCATGACTTTTTCCACGAGCTGCTCACGATCGATGGCCATCGACAATGCCTGTCTAAGCTCCGGACTGTCCCTGAACGGCGGCTGCGTCAGGTTATAACCGTAGTAATAAATATTCAGTTGTGGCGAAACGTGCAGCTGATCGCCAAGCTCCTTTTTCACTTGCGGGAAACTGTCCGGCGGGACCGAGTCGGTAATATCGATCTCGCCGGTCCGATAGCGCGCCAGTTCGGTCGTTTCCTGAGTAATGATGTGATGGCGAACCTCGTCGATCGCCGTATTTTCGTTGTTCCAGTAGTGTTCGTTGCGCGTCAGGATCAGAACGGACCCGGGTATCCATTCCGCCAGGACATAGGCGCCGTTGGATAACAGCCTGCCCGGTCTGGCGAAGCTGTCGCCGTGCTCCGCCAGCGAGCCGGGATGCACGGGAAACGTTGCCGGGTGCGTCAGCAGCTTGAGCAAGTAGGGCGTGACCCGTTTCAGCTCAACTCTCAAGGTGTGATCATCGACGGCTTCAATTTCAGCGACGTCGCTCAGGAACTGCGCATAAAAAGCGGCTGTCGCCGGATCGACCAGGCGCTGTACCGCAAACACGAAATGTCCCGCTGTTACGGAGTCGCCGTTAGACCACCTGGCGTCGCGCCGCAGGTGGAAAGTATAGATCAGCCCGTCGTCAGAAACTTCCCAGCGCTCTGCGGCAGCGGCCGCCAATTCACCGCTTGCCGAATAGCCGACCAGGCCTTCGCCGATATCGCGCTGGACTGCCGCCGCCTGAAGGCTGCGCGCCTTGTGCACATCGAGCGTTTCGGGTTCGGTGACCAGGCCGCGATTGAGAACGGACGAGGATTGACCCGCGTCATTTGAGTTGCCACAGGCAGCAAGCGCCAGGAAGGCGCTGAGCAACAGCCAAAGTCGAATCGGTTTCATGCAGAGAGCATACCTGACGGGGCCTTCAATTTTCCCCGACTGCTTCACTTAAACGCAGCTGTTGCCGTTTCTTTAAATGAATCAGCAACAAGGAGACTGCCGAGGGCGTCATGCCTTCGAGGCGCGATGCCTGGCCGAGCGTTACCGGGCGCACCGCCAGCAGACGCTGCCGGGCTTCGTTCGAAAGGCCGTCGACGAGCGCATAGTCGATGTCTTCCGGTAAGCGCAGCGACTCCTGCTTTGCCTGCTTCGCGATCTCCCGTTCCTGCCGCTCTATGTAACCGGAGTATTTCGCCTGCACTTCGAGCTGCAACTCAACCTGTTCGCGCTGCTCGTCAGTGTCGAGCTCGCTGGTATCTGACACACCGACCAGCGAAATAGCGGTGAGCGCCGCATAGTCCAGCTCGGGCCGACGCAGCAACTCCGCCGCCGTACACTCACGAGTCAGTGCTTTGCCAATCAGGGTCGTATCGCTGTCGGTCAGTTTGCCGGGCTGTAAAACGATACCTTCGAGGCGCGCCCGCTCTTTGAGAACGGCTTCGCGCTTTGCCGTGTAAACGGTCCAACGCTCGTCATCGACCAGGCCGAGCGCCCGGCCTTTCGCCGTCAGACGATCGTCCGCATTGTCCTCCCGCAGCGTCAGGCGGTATTCGGCACGACTCGTAAACATACGATAGGGCTCACTGACGCCCCGGGTAATCAGATCATCGACCAGGACACCGATGTATGCCTCATGACGTTCCGGAAACCACTCTTCGCGCTGCTGCGACTGCCGCGCGGCGTTTATGCCGGCAAGCAGGCCCTGTGCACCGGCTTCCTCGTAACCGGTCGTGCCGTTTATCTGTCCGGCAAAATACAGGCCGCCGACGTGCCTGGTTTCCAGCGTCGGCTTCAGGTCGCGTGGATCGAAGTAGTCGTACTCAATGGCATATCCGGGCTGCATGATATGCGCTTGTTCAAAACCGATGATCGAGCGAACAAAGCGTAGCTGCGTCTCATAGGGCAGGCTCGTCGAGATACCGTTCGGGTAGACCTCGTTCGTATTGAGGCCCTCGGGCTCGACGAAAATCTGGTGCGACTCCTTGTCCGCGAAACGTACCACCTTGTCTTCGACGGATGGACAGTAACGTGGCCCTACACCTTCGATCATTCCCGAATACATCGGCGACTCGCCAAGGGCGGCACGAATAATATCGTGGGTCTCTTCGGTCGTCTTCGTGATGTGGCAGGAGATCTGCTGCGGGTGATCGCTGCGTCTGCCGAGAAAGGAGAATACCGGCATCGGGGTATCGCCGGGCTGTTCGAGCATGAGCTCGTAGTTCAGCGTCTTGCCATCGAGGCGCGGCGGCGTGCCGGTCTTCAGGCGTGCAACCCTGAACGGTAGCTCTCGCAAGCGCTGCGCCAATTTGTTGGACGGTGCATCGCCCGCGCGCCCACCGGCCTTTTCCGTGCGGCCAATAAGGATGCGGCCGGCCAGAAAGGTACCGACCGTCAGGATGACGGTCTTCGCGAAAAACCTGAGATCCTCCCCGGTCACCACACCAGTCACGCGATCGCCGTCGATGATGAGGTCTTCAACCGACTGCTGGAAAACCGACAGCCCGGGCTGGTTCTCTATCATGCCGCGTACCGCGTGGCGATAGAGCTGCCGGTCAGCCTGCGCACGTGTCGCCCGTACCGCCGGGCCCTTGCTCGCATTCAGCGTTCGAAACTGTATGCCTGCCTTATCGATTGCCTGCGCCATCGCACCGCCCAGTGCATCGATTTCGCGGGTCAGGTGGCCCTTGCCAATGCCACCAATTGCCGGGTTGCAGCTCATTTGACCGAGCGTCGCGATGTTCTGCGTAATCAGCAGTGTTCGGGCACCCGCGCGCGCCGCTGCCAGGGAGGCCTCGGTGCCGGCATGTCCGCCGCCGATCACGATTACATCGAACGCTTCGTTCATGGTCTTGATGTGGTTAAAAAGTAAACAATCAGGGTCGCGCATTCTTTACTATTTGTCGCCCGTTGTCCAAGATAGCCGGCTGTCTTACGGCCCGGGTCACAGATGCTTCGCTATTCGTTGTTTTTCCTGCTCCTACTGACCGGGGCGAACGCGTCCGCGGCAGAGTCTCTGACGCTTGAGGACTGCCGCATCAGCGCCGGCCCCGGCGCACCCAGCATGAAGGCGCGATGCGCCACCATGCGGCGCCCGCTCGACCCGACCGGCAGTGAGCCGGGCGAGATCGAGCTGCGCATCGCGGTTGTCCCGGCGCTTAACCTGACGCCGGAACCGGACCCCTTCGTGCCCATAGCCGGCGGTCCCGGACAGGGGACGGTCGAGTTTTACACCGCTTATTCCTGGGCATTCGAAGACGTACGACGGAACCGGGACATTCTGCTCATCGACCAGCGCGGCACGGGCGAGTCGGCAACTATGCGTTGTGAATTCGAAGAAGACCTGATCGGTGGCGAGTACTCCACGACGTTGACGATCGAATACACCGAGCGTTGCCTCGAACAGCTGCCGCATGATCCGCGCTTTTTCACGACCAGCATTGCTGTCGCTGACATCGAGGCCGTTCGCGAGGCCCTGGCCTATCCGTCACTTAACCTGTACGGCGTGTCCTACGGCAGTCGCGTTGCGCAGCACTTCGCGCGTCGCTACCCGGAGTCGACACGAACCGTGGTCATCGACGGTGTCGTACCGCCGCAGCTCTCACTGGGTCCGGAGATTGCCACCGAAAGCCAGCGGGCCGTGGACCGAATTCTGGCCCGCTGTGTCGAGGACGAAGCCTGCAATACACGTTTTCCCGACGTGACTGCGGACTTCGCCCGCATTGTCGGGGAGCTCAAAGAAGCACCTGTCACGATCGACATCCCAAACCCGAGCAGCGGCCGTCCTGAAGAGGTCCGCTTTGGCGCCGGGGAACTTGCTGCCGGTATCCGGCTGCTCGCTTACCATCCGAACTCGATTGCCCTGATGCCGCTGCTGATCAGCGAAGCCGGCGACGGTAATTTCGTGCCGCTGGGGTCGCAATTCATGATGACGATGATCGCCATGAACGAATCGCTGGCGCTGGGTATGCACAATGCGGTGGTGTGCACCGAGGACATACCGTTCTATGACGTGGCGGAGATCGACTACGATGGCCTGGAAGCGAGTTACATGGGAGCGGTGCAGCTCGAGGCCCTGAAGGCCATCTGTTCCGTCTGGCCGGCCGGACCCATAGACGATGAATTTAAGGTACCGTTGGCCACCGATTTACCGGTACTGCTGTTGTCCGGCGATGCCGATCCCATTACCCCGCCGCGCTACGCGGACCTGGCCGCTGTCGATCTCGGCAATGCGAAGCACCTCGTCGGCGCAGATCAGGGGCACGGTCAGATCAGTGTTGGCTGCACACCGCGAGTGGTCGCCGACTTTATCGATAGCGCCGACCCGGCCGGGCTGGACACTGCCTGCCTGGAGCGCAGTTTCGTCATGCCGTTTTTTCTCGACTTTTCAGGCCCCAACCCATGATCGCCGTCGACAGCATTCATAAGTCCTTCGGCAAAGTGCACGCGGTTCGCGGCGTCAGCTTTACGGCGCCGGACGGCAAGATTACCGGCCTGCTCGGCCCCAACGGTGCCGGCAAATCGACGACCCTGCGCGTGTTATACACCGTGCTGAAACCCGATCGGGGCTCTGCGGAGATCGACGGCTCGGACGTTGTGACCGATAGCCTCGCGGCGCGGCAAAAAATCGGTGCTCTGCCGCACGGTGCCGGCCTGTATCCGCATCTGAGCGCGCGTGAAAACGTGGCCTATTACGCGAAACTCTGCGGTGTCGATAATGGCGAGGTCGATGACCGCGTTGCAAGCATCATTCGCCTGCTTGAGATAGAAGAGTTCGCCGACCGCCGCACGAAGGGCTTTTCCCAGGGTCAGCGAACCAAGGTCTCACTCGCACGCGCGCTGGTCCATGATCCGCAGAATGTCATTCTGGACGAGCCAACGAACGGACTTGACGTGATGGCCACGCGCTCTTTGCGCCACCTGATCCTGAAACTGAAAGATGCGGGCCGCTGTGTGTTGTTTTCTTCGCACGTGATGCAGGAGGTTGCCGCTCTGTGCGACGACATCTGCATTATCGCGAACGGCCAGGTTGCCATTGACGATTCGATTGACGGCATTCGTGAACGTACCGGACAGGACGACCTCGAAGAGGCCTTCGTTGCCGCGATACAGCTGGTGGGAGACGAATAGTGCGAACCCTGCTCACCGTTTTTTTCAAAGAGATCATCGACAATATTCGCGATCGCCGTACGCTCGCGTCTGCGCTGATTATGGGCCCCATTTTCGGTCCGGTGCTGTTCGCTTTCGTGATCAACCTGTCGATAGACCGGGCACTCGATGACGCCGAAAGCAGCATGGACCTGCCGGTTATCGGCCAGGAACACGCACCGAACCTGATTCGTTTTCTGCAGAGTCGAAACATCGACATTATCGACGGTCCGGCGGATGTCGACGGAGCCGCCGAGGCGGTCAGGACCGGCGCACATGACGTCGTACTGGTGATTCCGGAGAACTTCGGCGAGCAGCTGGCGGACACCATTCCCGCAAGAGTTGAGCTGTTTTCCGATGAGGCCAACTCCCAGGGGGAGAAAGAAGCGCGGCGTGCGCGCAGCGCGCTGTATGCCTATAACCAGCAACTGGCTGGCATGCGCTTGTCGGCGCGCGGCGTCAACCCAATGCTGCTGCGACCCATTAACATTGACGAGATTGACGTTTCGACCCCCAGCGGCCGCTCCGCAATGTTGCTGGGCATGATGAGTTACTTCTTTATTTTTGCCCTGCTGATGGGCGGTATGTACCTGGCGATTGATACGACCGCCGGCGAACGCGAGCGTGGCTCGCTGGAACCGCTGCTTTCGCTACCGATTACCCGGGGGCAGTTGATTCTCGGCAAGATTATGGCGACCTGCGTATTCATGGCCGCTTCGTTAATGCTGAGTCTGCTGTCGTTTTACGTGGTGCTGAAGTTCATGCCGCTCGAGCAGCTGGGAATGACACCGAACTTCGACCCGGGTGTGGTTGCCGCTGCATTCCTGTTGCTGTTGCCCTTCGTTTTGCTGGGTGCGGCGCTGATGACGCTGGTCGCATCGTTCACGAAAAGCTACAAGGAGGCGCAGACCTGGCTCAGCGTCGTCCTGGTTGCGCCGACGCTGCCGGTGCTTGTGGTCAGCATCCTGACGCTCAGGCCGCAGCTCGAGTTCATGTTCGTGCCCTCCCTGAGCCAGCACCTGATTCTGGTCGACATGATCAAGAATGAGCCGCTCAACGGGCTGTTTATCGCCGTCTCCGCCGGCAGCACGCTGGCCATTGCCGGCGCGCTGACCTGGCTTTGCGTAAGGCTTTATCGCCGCGAAGGTCTGCTGGGCTGAGCACAGGAACCCCGACGACGGTTGACAAATCCGCGGGTTTCTCCACCATGGGGGCCCCGGCAGAAACTGTGGCAAGCTATGTCTTTGTTCTCTGAACTCCGGCGGCGCAATGTACTGAAGGTTGCGCTGCTTTACGCCCTGGCCAGCCTGATAGTCGTCTGGGTTGTTGGCGGTTCGCTGATCTGGCTCGGTGCGCCCGTCTGGGCGAATGAGTTTGTGTTGCTGGTCCTCGCAATCGGTTTTCCGGTGGCGCTGATCTTCGCCTGGGCTTATGAAATTACGCCCGCCGGCCTGAAGAAGTCGCTCGACGTCGATCAGACGCAGTCGATCGTATTCAAGACCGGACAAAAGCTGAACGCAGCCGTCGCTGTACTCGCCGTACTCGGCGCACTGGCCCTGATCGGCCAGCGGCTATTACCTGAGTTTGAGTTTCCCGCGATTATCGAGCCGATACTGCTTGCGCCGGTCTACGAAAAACCGGACAAGGAAGGTGTGCCGGAGGAAATACGCGCGCATACGCTCGATAACGGGCTGCGCATCGTCGTCTGGCCGGATCACGACATACCCAGCGTCGTCATGTACAACTACGTGCGCGCCGGTGGCCGCAACGAGTATCCCGGCATTACCGGCCTGTCACACTTTTTTGAGCACATGATGTTCAACGGCACCACGCGGCGGGCGCAGGGCGAGTTTGACGAAACGATGGAAGCCGCAGGCGGCGCGAACAACGCCTATACGTCGAAAGACCTGACCGTGTATCAGGACTGGTTTCCAAAGTCGGCACTGGAGACGATCTTCGAACTCGAAGCGGACCGGCTGGAGAATCTCGCGATCGATCCGGGGGTGGTTGAGTCTGAGCGAGGCGTTGTCTACTCAGAACGCCGCGCGCGTTACGACAACGATAATTTTGGTCGCCTGTATCTGGAGATGAATGCAACGGCTTTCATTGCCCACCCCTATCAGTTTCCGGTCATCGGCTGGTCGTCGGATATCGAAAACTGGACACAGGAAGACCTTGAGTCTTATTTTCGCACTTACTACGCGCCGAACAACCTCACCATGGTCTTCACGGGCGACATAGCAGCAGAACAGATTCTTGAGCTCGCCGAGAGTTACTTCGGCTCGATCCCTGCACAGCCCGCACCGCGGGCGATACTTACCCGGGAGCCGGAGCAGCTTGGTGAGCGCCGTTTTCTGCTTGAAGTCGATGCGCCGACACCGCTGTTTCACATGAGCTTCCATGCCGGTAGCGCTACCGACCCGGAAACGCTGCCACTGAGCGTCTTGCTGAACATTCTCGTCGGCGGCAGTTCATCACGTCTTCACCAGCAGTTCGTGGAACAGGAGGAGATCGCACTGAGTGTCGGCGGCTTCCAGATGGAGGGGCTGGACCCGGGTCTCGTGTACTTCTATCTTACCTTGCCACCGGGCGCCGATACCGATGCCGTCGAGGCGCGTCTGCTGGAGGAGCTTTCGCGTATTGTTGTCGAAGGTGTGACGGACGCGGAACTGCAGAAAGCACGCAACATCATGATCGCCGACTACTGGCGCGGCCTCGCCACAATTGACGGTAAGGCAGCGGCGCTGGGCAGGGCGGAGGTTTTCTTCGGCGATTACCAACAGGCGTTTTCATTGCCCGACGACCTTGCAGGCATCACGACCGCTCAACTACAGGAAGTAGCGGCCGACGTGTTTGAACGGCGGCGCATGACGGTGGGTGTTTTGCGCTCCCCGACAGAGGATGACACCCAATGAGAATGCTGCGTGCTCTGATCGTATTGCTGGCGTCCCTGGCGGCGGCTGGCAGCTATGCCGATAGCGTGACTCTCCCCGACGCTGTGCGTATCGAGCTGGATAACGGCACCGTTTTAATACTCAACGAAAACCACGAAGTCCCGCTCATCGGTCTGGAAGCCGTTGTCCGTGGCGGCGCGGCGGCGGATCCGAAGGAAAAGTACGGACTGGCAAATCTTCTGGCCGGCCTGTTGGAGAAAGGGGCGGGCGAACGAAGCGCGGCGGTGTTCGCCGAGGCCGTTGCCGCGGTTGGCGGCGAGTTGAGCGCGTCGGCAGATCTTGAGTCGGTATCGATCTCGGCAGAGTTTATGTCACGCGACATGGCGCTGATGGTTGAACTGGTGTCGGACATGCTGCGCGAGCCAACGCTGG
Source organism: Woeseiaceae bacterium (assembly GCA_021773035.1). Taxonomy (GTDB): domain Bacteria; phylum Pseudomonadota; class Gammaproteobacteria; order Steroidobacterales; family Woeseiaceae; genus UBA1847. The sequence continues at coordinate 62,827 of JAJFKU010000002.1, read as the reverse complement.
CCGACGACGAATTTGTCAAACTCCGCGACCGCTCCATTAACCTCATTAAGGCTGCAAAGGGCTCCGACCCCGGCGACCTTATGTCCTCGTATGCAAACGCGTTCCTGTTTGGCGACCACCCCTACGGCAACCCGGTCGGTGGCAGTGAGTCATCGCTCGCCAATCTCTCGCGCGGCGATTTGCTGGCCTACCAGGCCGATATGCTGGGCGGCGACCGGCTTATTGTTTCTGTGTCCGGCGACTTTGACACAAGCGCGATGCGCGACGCGCTGACCGCCGCATTTGGCGACTGGCAGCCAGCTGTCGGAGCGCTTCCCGAGATCGCCGCAGCAACGGCTGTAGAAGGACGTCGCGTTTACCTGATCGACAAACCCGGCGCGACGCAGAGCTATTTTTACATGGGCAATATCGGTGTTGCCAGGAGCTTTGATGGTCGCGCCGAGCTCGATCTGGCCAATACGGTTTTTGGCGGCCGCTTCACGTCGATGCTGATGACCGAGTTACGAACCAAGTCAGGACTCAGCTACGGCGCACGATCGCGCTTATCCCGATACACACAGCCCGGCGCCGTGTTCATCAGCTCCTTCACCGAAACCGGCACAACGGTGGAAGCACTCGACGTTGCCATTGGCGTGCTGGGACAATTGCACGACACCGGAGTGGGTGACGCGATGATTGGCTCTTCGCGCAACTACATTATGGGGCAGTTTCCACCGCGACTCGAAACGGCTACACAGCTTGCCGGCATGTTCGCAACACTCGAGGCCTCAGGTCTGGACGCATCCTACATAAACGACTATGGCCGCGCGCTGGCGGCGGCAACTCCGGAAACCATCGCTGCCGTTATCCAGCGGGTGTATCCGTCCAGCGAAAACCTGGTGTTGGTCATTCTCGGCGACGCCAGCAGCATACGAGAACAGGTGGCAAGCTACGGGCCGGTTACAGAGATCGTCATATCGGCGCCGCGCTTTCACCCCTGAAGCACGCCCGGCTTATTTGCCGATGCAAAACTCGGAAAAGATCCTGCCCAGCAGTTCGTCAGACGAGACGGAGCCGGTAATTTCTCCGAGCGCATGCTGGCTGAGCCTGAGTTCCTCGGCAAGCAGCTCTCCGGCTTGCGCCTCTTCGAGTGCCGTTCGCCCGGTAGCGAAATGCATTGCCGCCCGTTCGAGTGCGTGCAGGTGGCGCTTACGCGCCGTGAATGCGCCCCGCCCCTGGTTTTCGTATCCGGCGAGCTCTCGAATTCGCGCCCTGAGTGCATTCAGGCCGGCCCCGGTTTTTGCGGAAATATTGACGGCCGTATCCTGCGGTGCGTCATTGCACAGATCTATCTTGTTGCGAACGACAGTGACCGGGACGTTGGGCGGCAGCGGCTCATCGATTTCTCCTGCTTCGGCACTGCTGGCATCCTGGACCCAGAGCACGGCATCCGCATTCTGCAGCGCTGTTCTTGCTCTGCGAATACCCTCAGCCTCGACACGATCGGGATCTTCGCGCAACCCCGCCGTATCGACGAGCTCCACCGCAAGACCATCGATATCGATCTGTTCACGCAGGATGTCACGTGTAGTACCGGCAACCTCCGTAACGATAGCCGCGTCCTGGCCGCTTAGCAGATTCAGCAAACTGGACTTTCCCGCGTTAGGCTTGCCGACGATGACTAGCTGGAAGCCGTCGCGAAGTACCCGGCCTTGCTGTACCTCGTTTTGTAGCAGGGAAAAAGCACCGCCGCATTCGGACAGGCGCCGCTGCAGCAGGTCATCGGACAAAAAGTCTATTTCTTCTTCCGGGAAATCGATCGCCGCTTCGACGTGCATCCGCAAACGTATGAGCTGTTCGGCGAGTGCTGTTACTGCTTTGGAGAAGTCTCCGGACAGTGACCGCAGGGCCGCGCGCGCCGCCTGTGCGGTGCCGGCGTTGATGAGGTCCGCGATCGCTTCCGCCTGAATCAGGTCCAGCTTGCCGTTCAGGAATGCCCGCTGCGAAAACTCGCCGGGTGCCGCATGTCGGGCGCCAAGCTCGACTATTGCGTCGACGAGTGACGAGATGACAAGAGGGCCGCCATGACCCTGCAACTCCAGCACGGCTTCACCGGTGAACGATGCAGGTGCCGGGAAGTACAGGGCCAGCCCGGCGTCCAGCTCGTCGCCGCCTCGATTTCGAAACACGCGCTTGCTCGCCGTTCTGGGCTCAGGCAGGCTGCCGAGCATTGCCCTGGCAATTCGTTCGGTGGCATCGCCCGATACACGCACAATACCCACGCCGCCCGTTCCGGGTGGCGTAGCGACAGCGACTATGGTGTCGGCGGAGCTGACCATGGCTTCATAAGACCACAGGTCGTCCGCGCGGCGCCACCACGACCGGTGATCAGTGCTGTTTCTGCTTCGCCTCCCGCTCAACAACCTTGTTGATCTTCCATTGCTGCGCAATCGACAACAGCGTATTCGTTACCCAGTAAAGCACCAGGCCGGAGGGGAAGAATGCGAAGAAAGCCGTGAACATGATCGGCATGATCTGCATCACCTTGGCCTGCACCGGATCGGCCGGCGCGGGATTCAGTTTTTGCTGCATGAACATCGCAGCACCCATAATCAACGGCAGGATGAAGTACGGATCTTTTGTCGACAGGTCGGTGATCCAGAGTGCGAACGGCGCCTGCCGCATTTCGACACTCTCTAGCAGTACCCAGTAAAACGCGAGGAAAAACGGCATCTGAATCAGGATCGGCAGGCAGCCCGCCGCCGGGTTCACTTTTTCGCGCTTGTACAGATCCATCATCGCCTGGCTCAACGCCTGTTTGTCGTCTTTGTAGCGGTCCTGCAGCGCTTTCATCCGCGGTTGCAGGTTGCGCATCTTTGCCATTGACCGGCCGCTGGATTCCGTCAGTTTATAAAACACGAGTTTGATCAGGAAGGTGACCACGATGATGGCTACTCCCCAGTTACCGACAAACTCAAAGACGATACTCAATAGCCAGAACAGCGGCTGAGAGATAATCGTCAACCAGCCGTAGTCGACCGTCAGTTTCAGCGTCTTATCAATTTCCTCGAGCTGCGACTGAAGTTTTGGCCCAACGAAGGCCGTGGTTGTGAACGTCTTGCTGGCGCCGGGCGCAACAGACTGCGCCGGCCCGATCATGCTGGCTGTCGTGCGCTCGCCGCGCACCGCAACGCGATAGGACTGCTCGGTGGCTTTCTCCGGGACGATCGCACTCAGAAAGTGATGCTGAATGGCGCCAAGCCAGCCATTCTGTGCCTTGAACGTGTACGGCCCGTCATCGAGAAGGTCGTCGCGAGTGAATTTTTCGGACTTTTCGCCGTCGTAGACAATCGGCCCGATGGAGGAATAGGAGTCGACGTCGAACATCGAGCGCTCTTGCTCTTTTGAGTAGCGCTGAATTTGCGCGTAGCCGGCGCCGCGCCAGAGACCGTCGCTGCCGTTGCTGACTTCCTGTTCGATGGCGATGGTGTATCCGCCGCGTGTAAAGCGAAAGCGTTTTTCGACGCTCACGCCGTCGGCATTTTGCCAGCGTAGCGGTACCAGCAGCTCTTCGGCGTCGCCCAGCGTATAACTGTTGTTGCTGCTGACGAAGGTTGCAAGATGGTTGGGCTCTTCGCCTTCACCGACGATGCGCAGGCCGGTTTGTATAAGGCCGAAGTTCCCGGCGTCGCGGCTCAAGAGCTCGACCAGCCTGTCGGGCTCATCTTTTGCGACCGGGTAGCCCAGCAATGTTGCCAATTGCAGCGTGCCGCCCTCGGTGCTGATCTCGATGCTTAGCACGTCAGTCGTTACACGGATGGCGGCTGCGCGCGGCGTTGCCGAAGCCTGCTCCGGATCCGGTGCGGTCGGCGATGGCGCATCGAGTGCGGTGTCGAGCGGTGCTGCCAGCTCAGGCAGTTCGGCGCCGTCGTCCGGGATGGTCACCTGCTCTTCGATTTGCTCGGTATTGGCCACCACGGGTTTTGGCGCGTAGTCCTGAACCCAGGTCTGATAGGTAATCCAGGCTAGAAGGCCAAAAAAACCCCAAATCAGCAATCGTTGATTGTCCATCCGTTAACTATCCTGCGTTGTTGGTTTGCGGGTCGCATTTAAGCATTGATGCCAGTGTCGTTCGAGGCTCGTCGTCATTGCCGTATTGTCGGCCAGCGCCGCTGCCGGCTGGTTGATGACCACGATATCAAGACCGCTCAGCTGTAGCTGATGTTGTCGAAACGATTCTCGAATCACTCTCTTAATACGATTTCGCGCTGTCGCCCTGCGGCAATGCTTCTTGGAGATTGCCAGACCAAGTCGTGGAATTCCCGTTTTATTCTCGCGACACAGCACGGTAAATAATTTGTCACGGCTGCGGCTTGCTTTTTTGAACACGCGGCCGTACGCGGCAGCATTCGACAACCGGTTTGTTTTTTGAAACCGGAAATCCCTGCCGCTCGTTATTTTTTGGATTTGCTTCGTCGTCGCGACGGTCGCGTAGGCGTTACGGCGTCAGCTGCGCGCGACCTTTTGCGCGGCGGCGCTTAAGAACGAGACGCCCGGCTTTGGTCGCCATACGGGCACGAAAACCGTGGGTGCGAGCACGCTTGATTTTGCTGGGCTGATAAGTGCGTTTCATGACTGTTACCTGGATATTAACCGGTGAATTCTGGCCGGTTTTTCAGAAGGCCGGCAAGGTTACTTAGATGCCCTGACAGTGTCAATAGACGAGTGTAAAGCTTGGGGTTTCGGGTTAGTATTCGCGGTCTTTCTATCGTTTTTTAACCTCGGCTCGGCCCTTGTGGTTCGACTCGACCGTGGGGAATTGTTTGTCCGCTGATTCGACGCTTTGGAACCAGTGCCTCCGCGTCCTGCAGGCAGAGCTGCCGGAGCAGCAATTCAACACCTGGATTCGACCCCTGCAGGCTGTGGACGATGGCAGCGTTTTGCGCTTGCTCGCACCCAATCGTTTTGTGGTCGACTGGTTACAACAACACCATATGCAGCGAATCATGCAGCTCGTTGAGGAAAATGGCTGTGGTACCGCGCTGGTGGTCGAGGTTGGCTCGCGCAGCGCTGCAACGGTCGGCGGCGATACGGGCCGGGAGACGAAGAGGCCGGTCGCTAGGCCTATCGGCGCCGCTGCACACTCACCGGTCACCTCGCGTTTAAACCCGCTGTTTACCTTCGACAGCTTTGTCGAGGGTAAGAGCAATCAGCTGGCACGAGCGGCGGCGATGCAGGTAGGAGAGAATCCCGGGCTGTCCTACAATCCGCTGTTTATTTACGGCGGTGTGGGGCTTGGCAAGACGCACCTGATGCATGCCATCGGCGACTCGATTATCAAGGCGAAACCCGATGCACGGGTCAGCTACGTACATTCAGAGCGTTTTGTCGGAGATATGGTCAAGGGACTGCAGCACAACAAGATTTCGGAGTTCAAGCGCTCATACCGGTCGCTGGATGCCTTACTTATTGACGATATACAATTTTTTGCCGGAAAAGAGCGCTCGCAGGAGGAGTTTTTCCATACGTTTAATGCCCTGCTGGAAGGTCAGCGGCAGATTATCCTGACTTGTGACCGGTACCCGAAAGAGGTTGTGGGGCTTGAAGAGCGGCTGAAGTCTCGTTTCGGCTGGGGTTTAACGGTCTCTATTGAGCCACCCGAACTGGAAACCTCTGTCGCCATTTTGATGAGTAAAGCGGCGGCTGATGGTGTGGTGCTTCCTGAAGAAGTCGCATTCTTTATTGCAAAGCGTATTCGTTCCAACGTTCGGGAACTCGAAGGAGCGCTCCGCCGTGTCATCGCTAATTACCGCTTTACCGGCCGCGCGATCGACCTGGATTTCGCAAAGGAGGCGCTGCGTGATTTGCTGGCTTTGCAGGATCGCCTGGTTTCAATTGAAAACATTCAGAAAACGGTGGCGGAGTACTTTAAGATTCGGGTCGGTGATTTGCTGTCGAAAAAGCGTACGCGGTCGATAGCCAGGCCACGACAGTTTGGCATGGCTCTCGCCAAGGAACTCACGAATCACAGTTTGCCGGAGATTGGTGATGCTTTCGGTGGGCGTGACCACACGACAGTATTGCACGGTTGTCGCCGAATCGAGGCGTTGCGGGAGACCGAAAAACGCATCGACGATGATTATTTGAATTTGTTGAGAACTCTGACAGGATAGTGTGGATAAGCCGTGGATTATTTACCCCGTTTTTTTTATCCACAGAACACTCACAGGCAGTGGACAGATCGTTGCTGATTTGTTAGCCCTGTTTTTTGTTTTTAAGTTATTGATTTAATTATATAAAAAATAGTTATGCACAAGTATTTTGTCCCTTAATAATAACAATAATTATGAAATTTCCAATTTTTATTAACAGGTGGAACCTATGAAGTTTACCGCAGCCCGGGAAGCGCTGTTGAAGCCGCTGCAGGCCGTAATTGGCGTTGTAGAGAGACGGCAGACGATGCCTATTTTGTCGAACGTACTGATGATTGCTAAGAATGGCCAGCTGGCGGTTACGGCAACCGATCTGGAAGTCGAGTTAGTGGCGCAGACAGAAATCGAGTCGGAGTCGGATGGTGAAATAACCGTCTCTGGAAGAAAGCTGCTGGATATTTGTAAAGCGTTGCCAGAAGGCTCTGAGGTCAATATTGCTTTAAGTGGCGAAAAACTGAGCGTGCGCGCCGGTCGCAGCCGCTTTAACCTGGTGACGCTGCCGGCGGCGGAGTTCCCGGTTGTCGAAGACATCAAGGCAGGGCAGACCATTTCTGTCAGTCAGGCGTCGCTGGGGCGTCTGATAGAGAAAACGCACTTTTCGATGGCTCAGCAAGATGTGCGCTATTACCTCAATGGAATGTTGCTTGAAACCGGGGGTAATTATTTGCGGGCTGTTGCGACAGACGGTCATCGACTCGCGTTGTCACAGGCCGAGCTCGACGGAAAGGATCTCGAGCAGCAACAGGTGATCGTGCCTCGCAAGGGCGTACTGGAGCTGCAGCGTTTGATGGATGGTGAGGGCGAGCTGGACATCGAGCTCGGTGCGAACCATATCCGTATTCAGCTTGAGAGCATACGGTTTACATCGAAGTTGATAGACGGCCGTTTTCCGGAATACGATCGGGTTATACCCAAGGAATCGTCCAACGAGCTTAAGGCCGATCGCACCGAATTCAAAAATGCACTGCAACGCACAGCTATTTTGTCCAATGAGAAGTATCGCGGTATCCGCCTCGTGATTCGTGACAGTGGGGTTGTTCTGCAGGCCCATAACCCGGAACAGGAAGAGGCTGAAGAAGAGCTGAGTGTGGAATACGCCGGGGAAGATATAGAAATCGGGTTTAATGTTAATTATCTGCTCGACGCACTCGGTGCTGTAGAGGGCGACGATGTCACGCTGTCGGTTCAGGACAGCAATTCCAGTTGTTTGATTAGACAGCCAGGAAATGATGACTGCACCTTCGTAGTGATGCCGATGCGCCTATAGAATAGAGCGGCCATCGATGATTCGACTTTTTCGGGTCACCAACTTTCGTTGTCTGGAAAAGGCGGAGCTGAAGCTGGGGCCGCGCTTTAATCTGATCCACGGTGCCAACGCCTCCGGTAAGACAAGTCTTCTGGAGGCGTTGGCGTATCTGGGACGCGGAAAGTCGTTTCGCGGCGCAAGCACCAGCAACCTTACAAGACACGGTGAAAGTGAGTTCGTACTTTTTGGAGAGCTGGAACAATCGCATGGCCGTAACAGTGTGGGTGTTCGCAACAGCAGGGCGGGGCTGGAGGTCAGAATTGGTGGGGAAAACGCGCCGGGCGCTGCGGCGCTGGCTCAATCGTTGCCTTTGCAGGTGATCGATCCCGAGGTGCACAATTTGATAGCGGGCGGCCCGGAACTCAGGCGGCGTTTTCTTGACTGGATAGCGTTCCACGTGGAACACGATCACCTGCAAACCTGGCGGCGCTTCCGACGAGCGCTTAAACAAAGAAATGCTGCGTTACGGGCAAAATCCACCGAAGCGGCCATCCGCAGCTGGAATGCAGAGTTTCTGATCCTGGCAAAAGAGCTGGACGACTGTCGACGTCGGGTCCTTGAGCTGACCATAGACAGTCTTCAGGAGTATGGTCGACAGCTCCTGGAATCTGAACTCGGATTTGAATATCAGCGTGGCTGGTCCCGTGATAAGGACCTTGAGCTCGCCTTGGACGAGGGCCTTGAAAAAGATCAACAGCTGGGCTCGACACAGTCTGGTCCACATCGCGCGGACCTCAAGGTAAGTACTGACGAGCGGCAGGCCAGAAAACTCGTCTCCCGGGGACAACAGAAGTTACTGGCCAGCTCGATGATTCTTGCGGCAACAGAGACAGCCCAGTCTGCGCTGGAACGGCCTTTGCTATTATTGCTCGATGATCCAGCGGCAGAGCTCGATGGCGACTCGATCGATCGCCTGATGAGCGCCGTTGCTGCACTGGGCTGCCAGGTTGTTGCCACTAGCCTGGACTCAGAGACGTTGGTATTCCCAGAGACGCCGAAGGTGTTCCACGTGGAACAAGGTGCTGTTACCGTAAGTGCACAGAAAGTTTCCACTTCGGGAAATTAACCCCGCGCGGAAAGCCCAAAACACCTTAAAAAAGAAAGATTTGAAGCGGCGGCAAAGGCCGTGTTTTGATACAATGCGTCGGTTACATTTCAAGGATTTCGAATGACCGACCCGACAGAATATACTTCCAGTAATATCAAGGTCTTAAAGGGCCTGGAAGCCGTAAGAAAGCGGCCCGGAATGTATATCGGCGACACCGATGATGGCACCGGCCTTCACCACATGGTTTTCGAGGTTGTCGACAACTCCATCGATGAGGCCCTGGCGGGCCATTGCGAGACCATTACCGTTAGCATACATGCCGATGAGTCGGTCACCGTCAGCGATGATGGCCGCGGCATACCTGTCGACATGCATCCGGAAGAAGGTCGATCGGCCGCCGAGGTCATCATGACCGTTTTGCACGCCGGCGGTAAGTTCGACGACAATTCCTACAAGGTCAGCGGCGGCCTACACGGCGTTGGCGTTTCGGTCGTAAACGCGCTTTCCGAGCACCTGGTCTTAACCGTTCATCGAGACGGAAAAACGCACCAGCAGGAATACGTGCATGGCGAGCCGAGTGCACCACTTGCGGTGATTGGCGAGACGGAACGCACCGGGACGACCCTGAGATTCAAACCCAGCGCCGGCACCTTTACCAACATCGAGTTTCACTACGAAATTCTTGCGCGCCGCCTGCGGGAGCTGTCGTTTCTGAATTCCGGTGTTCGTATTCGCCTGGTCGACGAGCGCGATCAGGCGGAAGATGTCTTTCAGTACGAAGGTGGTATCAAGGCTTTCGTTGACCACCTCAATCGCAACAAAACACCTGTTCACCCGACGGTATTTCATTTCACGGCCATGAAAGATGATGTTGGTGTTGAGGCTGCTTTGCAGTGGAACGATGGTTATCAGGAAAACATGTTCTGTTATACAAACAACATTCCGCAACGCGATGGTGGAACACACCTGGCCGGCTTTCGCACCGCGTTGACACGAACGCTAAACGGCTATATCGAAAAGGAACTCAATACCAAGAAAGACAAGTTCACCCCAAGCGGCGATGATGCCCGGGAAGGGTTGACGGCGGTTTTGTCGGTCAAGGTTCCTGATCCCAAGTTTTCCTCACAGACGAAAGACAAGCTGGTCTCGTCGGAAATCAAGGGCATCGTTGAGCAGGCAATGGCGGGTCGTGTCGAAGAGTTTCTTTTGGAACATCCGCAAGAAGCAAAGGCGATCGTTTCCAAAATTGTAGATGCGGCGCGTGCACGAGAAGCCGCACGCAAAGCCCGCGAGATGACGCGAAGAAAGGGCGCGCTCGATATCGCAGGCCTGCCTGGTAAACTCGCGGACTGTCAGGAGAAGGATCCGGCACTATCCGAGATATTCCTGGTAGAGGGTGACTCCGCCGGCGGCTCGGCAAAACAAGGCCGCGATCGACGCACGCAGGCCATACTGCCGCTCAAGGGCAAGATTCTGAATGTGGAAAAAGCGCGCTTCGACAAAATGCTTTCGTCGGCAGAAGTCGGCACGCTGATCACAGCCCTCGGCTGCGGCATCGGGCGAGATGATTTTGACGCCGACAAGCTGCGCTACCATCGCATCATTATCATGACCGATGCTGATGTAGACGGCTCCCACATCCGCACCCTGTTGTTGACCTTTTTCTACCGGCAGATGCACGAGCTCATCGAGCGTGGTCATATCTACATCGCACAGCCGCCACTCTATAAAATAAAGCGCGGCAAGCAGGAGGTTTACGTCAAGGATGATGCCGAGTTAAACGCCTATCTGCTCAATGCTGCGATGGACAATGCCGCGCTGCATGTCAGCAGCGAAGCGCCGCCACTGTCAGGTGTCGCGCTAGAAGCACTGGCCAAGGAACACATCGCCGTGGAGAACATTATCACCCGGCTTGCGGCACGCTACGACGAGATCGTGCTGCGGGCGATCAGTGGCTTGCCCGAAGTCAGCAGCGAAACAACGGAAGATCTCGATGCGCTCTCGGCCTGGACCGAAAAGCTATCCGCATCGCTGCCCAAGAGTAGCGGGGATCGTACCGACGACAACAACGTCGGCAGTTATTCCGCCGTGCTTGATCGGGGCGATGAAGATGGCGACGGCGCGCGTATCGCGATTACGCGCGTGCAACACGGTATCGGCACAACCCGCTATTTGCAGCGAGAGTTTTTCGACACCAACGAGTATCGGCACATCATGGCACTGGCGGCAAAAATCGATGATCTGCTGTCAGAGGGTTCGTTTATCAGGCGTGGCGAAAAACAAGCCCCGGTCGAATCGTTTGCTGACGCTATCACCTGGCTCATGAGCGAGGCGCGGCGTGGTCAATCGATCCAGCGCTACAAGGGTCTTGGTGAAATGAACCCCGACCAGCTCTGGGACACGACGGTAAACCCGGAGACCCGGCGGCTGATGCAGGTGAAGATCGACGATGCCGTCAAGGCCGACGAGATTTTCACCACGCTAATGGGCGATCACGTTGAGCCGCGCCGGGAATTTATCGAGAAGAACGCGCTCACGGTAGAAAACCTCGACGTCTAGACTTTCGAGGCCTGTCCGCAGCAAATAAGCGCAATATTGGCGATTTTAGTGACTTTTTGTCCACCTTCACCTCACTGCGCCAAGACAGATCGATTACCGATGCAACCAAAAAAGAGCCTAAGGCATCGAATACCTTTGGGCTGTGGCAAAAGCCAGAGCTAACAGGACTCTATAAGGGGAGTAATTGTGAACAAACCAGTAATCGGCGCTGTCGCGCTGCTGTTGCTCGCGGCATGTGGCCAACAAACCGAAGAAGAAGCCGTCGCAGAAGCACCGAAAGCGCTGCGCTCCGGCATCGAGATCGTGAATATGGACACGAATGTCCGACCGGGAGAGGACTTTTTCTCTTACGTGAACGGTAGGTGGGTCGCGGAAACCGAGATTCCGGCCGACAAGTCCAGCTACAGCGTATTCGCCTCACTCAACGATGAGGCGCAGGAAAACGTCAAACTCATTATCGAAGAATCGGCGACCGGAGATTTCGCAACGGGAACCGACGAGCAGAAGGTTGGCGATCTGTATCGCTCGTACATGGATATTGAAACCCGCGATGCGAAAGGTATAACACCGCTGCAGCCGGAGCTCGATCGTATCGATAACATTACCGATTACGATGATCTGGCCGTCTATTTTGCCGAAACCGGTAAGCGCAATCTCGATGCGCCGTTTGCCCTGGGCCAGGTTGCTGACTTCAAAGATCCGAAGTACTACATGATTTACGCGGCACAAAGCGGGCTGGGATTGCCGGATCGTGAGTATTACCTGAAAGACGACGAGACCTCAGCCGGGCTGCGCGCCAAATACGTTGCGCACATCGAGACGATGTTCGATCTCGCCGGTCTTGCGGACGGAGCGTCTGCCGCGACAACAATCATGGCGCTGGAAACGCGGCTTGCCGAGCAGAACATGAGCAAGGAAGACTCGCGCAACTGGCCTGTGAACTACAATAAGGTCGCCTTGGAAGACCTGCCGGGAATAATGCCTGCGTTCAACTGGGATGGTTTCCTGGCGGAGGCAGGTTTGCAGGATGTGGGATCGATCGTTTTGTTCACGACCGACTACCTGACGGCCCTGGACGGCATTATTACCGACACCGATCTTGATACCTGGAAAACCTATCTGCATTGGGTTGCGCTAAACAACACCGCTTCGCGCCTGAGCGCCGATCTCGACAAGCAGAACTTCGCTTTTTACGGCAAGGCCTTGTCGGGTACTGAAGAACAACAGCCTATGTGGCGTCGTGGTGTCAGTTCCGTCAACGGGATGCTCGGCGAAGTCGTCGGCAAGGTTTACGTCAAGCGGCATTTTTCACCCGAAGCGAAAGAGCGCATGCTCGAACTGGTTGGCAATCTGGTCAATGCTTATGAAAAAAGCATCAGGGAACTGGACTGGATGTCTGACGAAACGAAGGCGCAGGCGCTCGACAAGCTATCCAAGTTCACACCGAAGATCGGCTATCCGGACGAGTGGCGTGACTATTCGGCGCTGCACATCGAAGCTGACGACTACTATGGCAACGTGGAGCGAGCATCGCGTGCCGAGTATCAGCGTTACCTCGATCGCCAGGGCGGGCCGGTGGATAGAAACGAATGGGCCATGACACCGCAAACCGTTAACGCCTACTACATGCCACCGCTGAACGAAATCGTGTTTCCGGCGGCCATTCTCCAGCCGCCATTTTTCGACATGGAAGCAGAGGATGCCGTGAACTACGGTGGTATCGGCGCGGTCATCGGCCACGAAATAGGCCATGGTTTCGACGACACCGGCAGCGCCTTCGATGGCGACGGGGTCATGCGAAACTGGTGGAGCGACACCGACCGCGAAGAATTCGAGGTGCGTACCGGGAGCCTGATAGAACAATACAACGCCTACCGACCCTTTGACGACCTGAGTGTAAACGGTGAATTTACGCTCGGAGAGAACATCGGCGATCTCGGCGGAATCAGTATCGGCCTGCTCGCCTACCAGATGTCCCTCAATGGCGAAGAAGCGCCTGTAATCGACGGATTTACCGGCATCCAGCGCGTGTTTCTCGGTTTCGGGCAGGTTTGGCGTAACAAATATCGCGATGAATCCTTGCGCTTGTTGATTGGCACGGACTCGCATTCACCGGCGATGTATCGTGCGAACGGTGCGGTTCGAAACGTACCAGAGTTCTACGAGGCATTCGAGGTCAGCGAAGATGACGCGTTGTACCTGGCGCCGCCGGAGCGGGTCAAAATCTGGTAAACGAACAACGTCATATCAGGGGTCAGAGCCCGAAAAGGCTCTGACCCCTTTATTGTTTATAGGCGCTGCTTATCTCGCGCATCTTGTCTTCGATCCAGCGCTGTACCCGCAGATTGGTTTCTTTGGGCGTCTGTCCGGCGGTGTCGATCGGTGGCCCGATACAAAAGCGGATCGTCCCGGGCCGTTTTGTGAGCTCTCGCCGACGCCAGTAATCACCGGCGTTGTGGGCGACCGGTACGATCTGAACGCCGGCCTCTTTCGCGAGTGCGGCACCGCTGATGCCGTACTTCCGTGTCTGGCCGGGTGGCACCCTCGTACCTTCCGGAAAAACCGTCACCCAGATTCCGGCCGCGAGCCGCTCCTTGCCCTGTTGAATAACCTGCTTAACGGCCTGGCGGCCTGCGCTGCGATTAATGGCTATCGGGCGGAAAATGAGCTTCAGCGCCCAGCCGAAAACCGGAATCCATAAAATATCGCGCTTTAATACCCACGTTGTTTCCGGAAAGAACGGCACATGGCCATAGGTTTCTATTGCGGACGTGTGTTTTATCATGATGACACTGGCGCTGTCGGGCAGATTTTCCTGGCCCTCGACGACCATCCGCAGGCCGCAAAAAAAATCACCTGCCCATAGTGTCAGCCGACAGTAACTCCTGACAAATCCCCACAGGAAGTTGCGCGGCGCCCAAAAAAACAGGAAGCTCGCTGCCGCGAACAAAACACCGCTGCCAAAAGCAAAAACAAGAAAAGCGGCTGATCGTAGCGTACGTAACAAGAACCTACTCCGCTATCAGCGATGCTGCCGCAGCTGCCAGATCGTCGAAGATATCTACCGAGCGAAGTTCCGGCGGCAGATCGACCTCGGTTTGCCGTCCGTTGCCTGTGCGTACCAGTATGGGCCGTGCTCCAGTGGCCGCAGCCGCCTGGAGATCACGCAGTGAGTCGCCGATAACGGCAACACCCTTGAGCTCCGTGTCGAAGTAGTCTGCGAGCTGGTATAACAAACCAGGCTCGGGTTTCCGACAGCTACAGTGGTCCTCCGGTCCGTGATTGCAAACGACGACGCGCTCGATGCACCCACCTGCGGCGCGTACCAGGTCGTGCATTTTTTGATGCATTGCTGCAAGCGCCGCCCGGTCGAACAGGCCGCGCGCAAGCCCTGACTGATTGCTGGCGACACCCAGCGAAAACCCAGCCTCGCTAAGTGCGGCGATAGCCTCGATACTGCCAGGCAGCGGTAGCCACTCGTCGGCAGACTTAACGAACGAAGCCGAATCGCGATTGATGACCCCGTCACGATCGAGAACAATGAGCCTCATGTCTGACCAAGCGATAATCGCGAGATATCGGCGATGTTCAGGAACAATGCGCGAAGCTCACCGAGCAATGCCAGCCGGTTGTTGCGAATGGCCTCGTCGTCAACCATTACCATGACGTCGTCAAAGAAGCGGTCGACGGCATCGCGAAGGTCGGCGAGCTCATTCAGCGCCTCTGCATAGCGCTGAACTTTCAGCAACGGCTGAAGTTTTTCGCGCGAGCTCTCCAGGGCGCTGTAAAGAGCCAGTTCGGCATCGTCCTGCAATAAGCGCTTGTGGACACTCAGGTCGTCCGGATCGCCCGCCTTTCGCAGGATATTGGCGATGCGCTTATTCGCTGCCGCAAGACTCTCCGCTTGCTCCAGGTGCGAAAAGGTCTGCACGGCAGCAATGCGCCGGTCGAAATCCAGCAGCGATACCGGCCGTCTCGCCATCACCGAATCGAAGGTCTCGGTCTGCAACCCGGAGTCGCGATCGAGGAAGTAGCGCCGCAGCCGCTCGGTAATAAAGCCATACAGGTCCGCAGCAAGTTCATCGCGCTTGAGTTCAGTCTTCGGCTGGGTATCGACAGCGACCGAGAGAAGCTGCAACAAATCCGCGTCCAGTCGACACTCGATAAATATCCGGACAACCCCGAGGGCGGCACGGCGCAGACCGAAAGGATCACGATTGCCGCTGGGTTTTTTGCCCAGCGAGAAAACACCGGCCAGCGTATCCAGTTTGTCGGCGATCGCAAGCACCTGCCCATCGCCCGACGATGGCAGGTCGTCGCCGGCAAAGCGGGGTTGGTATTGTTCGCCAATTGCTACGGCCACCGCATCCGATTCGCCGTCAGCGCCGGCGTAGTAGCGCCCCATGACGCCCTGCAACTCGGGGAATTCGCCGACCATGCCCGTAACGAGGTCGCATTTCGCCAGTAAAGCGGCCCGCTCAACGGCTTTGCTGTCGCGCGCCAGCGCCTTCGATAACGATGACGCAATCGCCGCAACCCGTTCGGCCTTTTCAAACAGACTGCCAAGGCCGCGCTGGTAGACGACTTCGCGGAGGTTCTGTTGGCGACTCTCGAGCGTCCGTTGCCGGTCGCCGGACCAAAAGAAGGCCGCATCGGCCAGTCGTGGCCGAATGACCCGCTCATTACCTTCGCGGACTTTGTCGGGGTCCTTGCTCTCAAGGTTGGCAACGGTAATAAACTTTGCCAATAATCCGCCGTCCTTGTCGGCCAGCGGAAAATAGCGCTGGTGCCCGGTAAGCGTCGATACAACCACCTCGCGCGGCAGCTTGAGAAACTCCGGGTCAAAGCTGCCGAGTACGGGAACCGGCCACTCGACCAGGGCAGCGACTTCGTCGTACAAGCCGGCCTCGCCAACAGGCACGCCGCCAGCGGTCGCGGCCATCGCGGCAACGCCGCTTATTACCATCTCCCGGCGTCGCTCGAAGTCGGCTATCACATAAGCATCCTTCTCCAGCGTTTCGAGATAGCTCGCCGGTGACTCGATAGCTACAGCCTGCGGCGCGTGAAATCGATGGCCGCGCGAAGTATTACCTGCGGCGATGCCCATAATCGTCGCGTCGAGCGGCTTCTCGCCATGCAGTAAAATAACCCAGTGGACAGGCCGAACGAATTCAGCGTCGCCGGCACCCCAGCGCATGCGGCGTGGTATGGGAAGTGCGCCCAGTGCCGTTTCGACCAGCGCGGGTAACAGGTCAGCCGCTGCCCTGCCCGTCTCGGTTGCTTCGTAGCTGAGCCACTCGCCCTTGTCTGTTTCCTGTCTGGCCAGTTCGGAAACCTCGACACCACACTTTTTCGCAAACGCGATCGCGGCCGGCGTTGCATTGCCGTCTTCGTCGAATGCGACCTTAAGCGGCGGGCCCTTTTGCAGCAGTCTGCGGTCTTCCTGCTGCTGAGCAAGCTTGCTTATCAGGACCGCGAGGCGCCGCGGGCTTGCGAACACCGCGACTTCAGCATGTTGAAGCCGGGCATCGTCTATACCGCGAGTGAGCAGTTCGCCAAACGCCTGCATCAGGGATCGAAGTGCTTTCGGCGGCAGCTCCTCGGTACCGATCTCGACAAGAAAGTCGTCGGCGGCGCTCATTTTCCGGCACCGCGTTTCTTAACGGACTGAAGCATCGGAAAGCCCAGCGCCTCCCGACTGGCGTAGTAAGCCTCACAAATCGCGCGCGACATCGACCGTACGCGGAGAATAAATCGCTGCCGCTCAGTAACGGAAATTGCCTGCCGCGCGTCGAGCAGGTTGAAGGTGTGCGACGCCGTAAGCATCTGCTCATAGGCGGGCAAAGCAAGACTCAGTCCTATGAGGCGCTCTGCCTCATGTTCCGCATGATCGAACGTCGCGAACAGTGCGTCGACATCGGCCACTTCAAAGTTGTACCTCGATTGCTCAACTTCGTTCTGGTGGTAAACATCGCCGTAGGTGATACGGCCCAGGGGGCCGTCGGTCCAGACGAGGTCGAAAATGCTCTCTACATTCTGCAGATACATTGCGAGACGTTCCAGGCCGTAGGTTATTTCACCACTCACCGGTCGGCACTCCAGGCCACCCACCTGCTGAAAGTAGGTGAATTGCGTGACTTCCATGCCGTTTAACCACACTTCCCAGCCCAGCCCCCAGGCACCGAGCGTCGGCGACTCCCAGTTATCCTCGACAAAGCGGATGTCGTGCACGGTTGGATCGATTCCGATGGCGCCCAGCGATTCGAGGTACATCGCCTGTATGTCGTCCGGCGACGGCTTCAGAACGACCTGATACTGGTAGTAGTGCTGCAGGCGAAACGGGTTGTCGCCGTAGCGCCCGTCCGTCGGGCGGCGGCTTGGCTGAACGTACGCAGCGCTCCAGGGTTCCGGGCCTACCGCACGCAAAAATGTGGCCGGGTGAAAGGTTCCGGCACCCATCGGCATGTCATAGGGCTGCACGATGACGCAGCCACGCGAGCTCCAATACTCCTGTAGTCGAAGAATCAGGCCCTGAAAGCTCTGCGGCGCGGAAGAAGAATGGCTGGGCATAGTGTGTCGCGGTGCGTCAAAGGCGCGAAGTATAACGGCTTCAGTCATGAATTGCGGCCCGAAACTGGCGTTGAGCGGCTCGCTGCACTAATATGGGGCAGTATGAAAACAGTTTGCACCAACATGGTGCGTTCCGCCGTTGAGTAACACGCGTAAATACCTATTAAACAAGGGTTTACGGCCCGCACCATTTTGGCACGCTTTCTGCAATGACTGGTGTTAACAGGCCGCCCTGACGCGGTCATTCTTAGGACCGATTCATCACCCGGAGGAAAGATCCATGACGCCCGCAGAGGTACTCGCCCTCATCAAAGACGCTGAGGTCAAATTCGTCGATTTTCGTTTTACCGACACAATCGGCAAAGAACAACACGTCACCGTACCCGCACACACGATCGACGACGACGTCTTTGAGGACGGCAAGATGTTCGACGGCTCGTCGATCTCCGGCTGGAAAGGCATTAACGAGTCGGACATGATTCTGATGCCCGATGCCGCGTCGGCGGTGCTCGATATCTTTACCGACGAAACGACACTGAATATTCGCTGCGATGTTGTGGAACCGGCTACCATGCGCGGTTACGATCGTTGCCCTCGCTCCCTGGCGGCTCGCGCTCAGGCGTATCTCGAGTCGACCGGCGTTGCGGACGCGGCGTTCTTCGGCCCGGAAAACGAGTTCTTCGTTTTCGACAGCGTGAAGTGGGAGGATGCAATGAAAGGTGCATCCTATGCGATCGACTCCGAAGAAGGCGCGTGGAGTTCGTCGCATCATTTCGAAGAGGGCAACATCGGCCACCGGCCCGGCGTCAAGGGAGGCTACTTTCCGGTTCCCCCGGTCGACTCATTGCACGATCTGCGTTCGTCCATGTGCCTCGCTATCGAGGAAATGGGCGTCGAGACCGAAGTGCATCACCATGAAGTCGGAACCGCGGGGCAGTGTGAAATTGGTACTAAATTCAACACCTTGATCCGCAAGGCGGACGAAGTTCAGGTGATGAAGTACGCCGTTCACAATGTTGCGCACGCCTACGGAAAGACCGCGACGTTTATGCCCAAACCGCTGGTTGGGGACAATGGCAACGGCATGCACGTGCATCAGTCCCTGTTCAAGGACGGCGAGAACCTGTTCTCGGGCGACGGTTATGGCGGCCTTTCTGAAATGGCACTGTTCTATATCGGCGGTGTGATCAAACACGCCAAAGCGATCAACGCCTTCGCAAATCCGTCAACCAACAGCTACAAGCGACTGGTTCCCGGTTTCGAAGCACCGACCATACTGGCCTACTCGGCGCGCAATCGTTCCGCATCGATTCGTATACCCTACATCGCCAACCCGAAGGGACGCCGCGTCGAAGTGCGGTTCCCGGACTCGACGGCCAATCCCTACCTCGCGTTCGCTGCCTTGATGATGGCAGGGCTCGACGGCATCCAGAACAAGATCCATCCGGGCGATGCAATGGACAAAGATCTTTACGACCTGCCGCCCGAGGAAGAAAAGGAACTGCAGCTGGTTGCATTCTCGCTGGACGAGGCGCTGGGTGCGCTCGATCAGGACCGGGGCTTCCTGAAGGCTGGCGGAGTGTTCAGTGACGACCTGATCGACGCCTATATCGACCTGAAGATGGAAGACGTAACCCGGCTGCGAATGGCCACGCATCCGGTCGAATTCGACATGTATTACAGCCTGTAGGTGCAAAAAGTGTGACCCGGGCGGCATTTTGCCGCCTGGATTCTACCCAAAATCCTGATTACGCTGCTATGCTAACCCCATGGAAAAACGCTCGATTTTCGTCTTGCTGGGCCTGCTGGCCACCGCCGCTGCGTTCGCGGAAGCTTATACGTGGACCGATGAGAACGGCGTCGTTCACTATTCCGATCGGCCACAGCCCGGGGCAAGGCTTATCGACCTCGGTGAATCCAGCGGTCCGCGCCCAAGACCGGCGACTCAGCCGGCTACTACGTCGGCAGACGACGATACCGCGTCGGCAGCGGCGCCCGACAGCTACGAAAGCATCGACATCGTCAGCCCGGCCGCAGAAGAAACGCTGTGGAACATAGAAGGCAGTCTCTCGGTGTCGGTGCAAGTGACACCGGAGCTGAAACCCGGGCATCAGGTGCGGGTGTACTTCGATGGCACGCCGCAAATAGTCAGCGGCGCGAACTTTCAGTTACAGGAGGTGTATCGCGGCGTGCACAACCTGCAGGCGGAGGTGATCGACGAGACGGGCAAGCTGATAATCCGCAGTCGACCGAGCCGCTTTTACGTACAACAGAACACGGTGTTTTAGACAAGCCACCCAAACCTCGACCGTCCGGCTCCGACGATGACGGCACACTGCGCAGGAATGCGCCCAATATTCTCGACTCGCTGAGCTCGGGGGTTATCCTCCTCGACCAACACTTACTTATAGTCGCGTTGAACGCGGCGGCTGAAAATATCCTCGGCATCAGCGAACGTCGCGCCCGCGGTCAGTCCCTGCTGCAGCTGGTCGATGACGAACCGGAGATGCGCGACATTCTTGCCCGCGTTGCTGCCAGCGGCGATCACTACGCCAACGAAATGCGGCTGGCGCCCAGCGAGGTGCACAACGATGAGCGTATTGTCGACTGTCGCGTATCGCCGATTGTTGCGGACAACGCCTGTTTGCTGGTCGAGATTACCGACGTGACGCGTCGCGCCCAAATCAGCCGCGAGAACGCGCTGCTGATCCAGCATGGTGCTGGCCGGCAAATGATTCGCCAGCTCGCGCATGAAATTAAAAATCCGCTGGGCGGTATCCGCGGTGCGGCCCAGCTGCTCGAAAGGCAGTTATCCGACGCCGAACTTCGCGAATACACCGACGTCGTCATTAGCGAAACAGACCGTCTCGCCGCGCTCGTCGACACTTTGCTGGGACCCGGCGGGCCACCGAACAAACAGCCCGTGAACGTGCATGAACTACTTGAGTACGTGCTGCGAATCATCGCTGCCGAAGACCAGCGCAACGTGAACATCCGCCGCGATTACGATCCGGGTTTACCGCTCATAGGTCTTGACCGCGACCAGATGATCCAGGCACTTCTCAACCTGGTACGTAACGCCGCTGCCGCGCTGGCCGGGCAGGGTACCCTGACGCTTCGCAGCCGCGCCGTCACCAACTTCACGATTGGCAACGCCCGCCATCGTGTCATTGCGTCCATTGAGATCGAGGACGACGGACCCGGTATCCCGGTCGATATGCAGGACTCCATTTTTTACCCGCTGGTGACAACCCGGCCCGAAGGGACCGGCCTTGGACTGCCTGCGGCACAGGAGCTGATCAGTCGCCACGGCGGCCTGATCGAGTTTGAAAGTCGTCCCGGTCGCACCATCTTTATGGTCCGCATACCGCTGCAGCAAGTGGTTCGCGATGACTAGCCGCCGCCTGAATGTGTGGATCGTCGACGACGACCAGTCGGTTCGCTGGGTGCTCGAAAAAGCGCTAAAACAGGCCGATATGGATACGCGTAGTTTTGAGCGTGCCGAACACCTGCTTGAAGCGATCGATGAAGCCGCACCGGATGTCCTGATTACCGACGTCCGCATGCCAGGCATGAGCGGCTTCGTGCTGCTCGATCGCCTCGGCGACACGCGGCCCGAACTGCCGATTATTGTCATGACCGCGCATTCCGATCTCGAAAACGCCGTGGCGGCCTACAAAGGCGGCGCCTTCGAATACCTGCCCAAACCCTTCGATATCGACGAGGCGGTGGAACTGGTCCGCAAAGCGGCCCGCATCGCCGGCGTAGAGGATGGCCCGGCTGCGGAAGCGCCGGGCGCCATTGCATCGATGATCGGTCAGGCTCCGGCAATGCAGGAGGTGTTTCGTTCGATAGGAAGGTTGGCCGGGTCCAGCATGACGGTACTGATTACCGGCGAGTCCGGAACCGGCAAGGAACTCGTCGCACGCGCGCTGCACGATCACAGTCCTCGCGCGAACAATACCTTCGTCGCACTTAACACCTCGGCGATTGCTTCAGAGCTACTCGAGTCCGAGCTGTTCGGCCATGAGAAAGGCGCTTTTACCGGCGCAGACGCAAGACGCATCGGTCGTTTCGAGCAAGCCAACGGCGGCACCCTGTTCCTTGACGAAATCGGCGACATGTCGCCGGCGCTGCAGACGCGATTGTTACGCGTTCTCGCCGAAAGCGAGTTTTACCGCGTCGGCGGCCAGACGCCGATCAAGGTGGATGTACGCGTTATAGCGGCGACCAACCAGGGCCTGGCCAGGGCCGTAAAAGAGGCACGCTTTCGCGAGGACCTCTATCACCGCCTGAACGTGATACGCATTAACACGCCACCGCTCAGGCAGCGCCGCGAAGACATACCGCTGTTACTGGCTCACTACCTCGCCGAGGCAGCCGAGGAGCTTGGTACACCGGCGAAGGCGATAGATACCGAAGCACTTGATGCGTTGCAGAACTTCGCCTGGCCTGGAAACGTTCGCCAACTGGTGAACGCATCCCGGCGATTGACAGTGACGGCACCGGGCGGCGTGATTACCGCCGAGGACGTGCCCGGCGACCTGGGCGGTAGGGAATCGCCGCAACGCGCGACGAAAGAATGGACGCGGCTCCTGGCCAGCTGGGCGGAACGCCAGATTCGCAACAACGAAGTTGCGCTGCTCGATCAGGCCATGCCGGAATTCGAGAAAACCCTGATCGAAACGGCGATGTCACAAACCAACGGTCACCGCCAGGAAGCGGCAAAGCTCCTGGGCTGGGGCAGAAACACGCTGGCCCGGAAAATGAAGGCGCTGCATCTGGACTAGAGTCCGAAGCGCTTCCTTTTCGCCCGGGTTTCCCGGTGTCCGGCCTAGTCCTTACGGGCGGAAACGACCAACAACAAGGCGACAAAGGCCGGCATGCCCTGAACGAACAGGATCGATGCCTTCGCGGTCAGAGCACCGAATATCGCGGCAATGACTATGCAGCAAAGAAAGAAAACCTTAACGGCGTGAGAGTCCTGTTTTCGCAGCAGACCCCAAATCAAACCCGCGGCAAGAAAGCCGTTGTAGAGCCCCTGGTTTGCCGCAAGCGCAGACGACTGCTGTGCAAACTCCGGCGTCAATCCAAAGACCCGCTGGCCGGTGGGCGTTGTCCAGAGAAACATCTCCAGTACCAGGAAACCGATGTGTTCGAGTGCTACGAACGCTACCAACAAGTTTGCGATCTTCTTCATGTTATCTGCCGCCTATGGTGTGTTGTGATCGGCAATCCACGCTTCAATATGAGCGCGTAACTGCAGCAAAGGGATCACGCCGTTTTCCAGCACGCGATCGTGAAAATCCCGAATGTCGAAGTCATCGCCCAGCGCGAGTTCGGCCTGTTCGCGAAGCGCAAAAATTTCCAGTCCGCCGGAATCGTACGCGGTAAGCTGCCCGGGGAGGATAGCGATGCGATCGACCATTGCCTCGCCGGTGTCGGAGGAAAAGCGTCCCGACTCCGTCATGTACGCAATGGCCTGCTCTCGAGTCCAGCCGTACAGGTGAATGCCCGGGTCGACGACCATGCCGCGCGCCGGCCAGGCACGGCGCGAGATCGGACCCGTAGTAGTCTCATACAGCCCCATCTCCTCGGCCAGCGCCTCCGAGTAGCGCGCCCAGCCCTCGCCCGGGCCCGAAAACCAGATAATTCGTGTGATGGGGTGCAGCCCGTCAACGGCTTGCCCCACGGCGACCTGCAAATGGTGGCCGGGCCATGTTTCGTGGAACGCTGTCGTTTCGGCGCTGCCAAGAGACCGCTCTTCAGCCCCGTCGAGGGGGATGCGGTACTCGCCAGGTCGTTCCGTCGAGCCCGGCCGGTAGTGTGCCGAGCGCCCGGTGCCTTCTTCATGTTCCGGGAATGGCACGACCTCGACTGGCTGGCCGGGCATGTTGCCGACCCAGTTCGGCATCTCGGCCCCGGCGCGCTTAACCGCGTCGCGGGAGAACTGCAGCAACGCTTCTTCGCTGTCGAAACGGTCTTCAGGGTCATTGTTTGCGCGCTCGATGATCGCCTCGAAATCGTCCAGGCCGTAGACGCCGCTACCAAACTCAACAACCCGGGCCGTATTCGCAGCGACCGTCTTCTTACCCAGTTCGTAGACTTCCTCGCCGGAGCGGTCAAGCGTCGTGTAGGCGCGAAGCGATGCTTCGTAGCAGGCCCTGCCATCCGGGTTCGCCGTGACGGACAACTCCGCTCGGGCAGCCCCGAGATAAGTGTCGGCAAGGAAATCGCGATAACGCTCCAGGGCCGGAATGATCTGCCCGGATACGAGCTCGCCAGTGGCCTTTGCGAACGCCTCGTCGTCGTCCCTGGCCGCAGGTGAATAGAACGGCGATTGCTGGACCTCGAGGGCAAGCAGACCGTCAACCTGCTCGATAACCCGTCGTACAACCGGCTGCGGTGCCGAGTAGCCCAGTTTCAAACCTCGTTGCAGGTGTCCGATTTCATTGTTGACGTAAGCCGGGAAACCCGACCAGCGGGTGAGCGATTGCTCACGCAGCTCCGGGCTGCCGACGGGTTGCAGCTGAGCGATCTGCGCGTAAGCGGAGTGCCAGCCGCCCATCTGATTAACGCTCCACAGGTCGCTGCGGCAAACCCGCTGCGCAACCGAGGCATTCAGCTCCTGTAACAGATAGGCGTGCGTGATCCACTCCGGCCGTCCGGCGATCGAGGCGGCTTCGATGGACTGCAGTTGCTCGAATATCTCGTCAACAACGGCGTTCGCAGCCTGTCTGGCCGCGGTCGAATTATCTTCGATACGGTCATGCCTGCCGGGCTCAACCCCGGCAAAGTAGGCAACCTCCGGGGTTCGTTGCAGCGTTTCGGCATAGTAGCGATCAGCAAGCGTCGTGACTGCTGCCGCCTTATCGGCGGCAGAACTCACGATCAGCGCTCCGCGCTGTTCGCAGGCTGTTATGACAACGACGCAGGAGAGGGCCGCAGTCAACGCGGAAAGTCTGTGGTTTATACGCATGGCTGCCTCATAAGCGGTTTTCGGAAACAGACCTCGCATTGTACTTCAGAAAAACCAGAGCCTGACGTGAGCGGCCCTTGCGCGCCCTGTTGCGGGCTATTTTGGTCGGGCCGGCCTGTTTCGCTGCGAAACCTCACCAAAAGACTCAACCACCTCGATGTCACCGACGATATATGAGTTGAACTCCTCCAGCTGCTCCGCCGGTACCCACAGTTCCTCGTGTATCGAGCCGCCAACCACCTCAACCGGAAACTGCTGCAGGTATTCGGTGTTTACCTCGAACTTCGTCACAAATCCGGAACCGCTTGCCTTCACGTTCCAGTCACGTGCGATCTGACGAGCATAGTCCTGGTTTAGCACGGGATAGAAAATGGGTTGTTCCGGAAGACGCGGTGGAAACGTCTTCATGTTGGCGGCCTCGATGAGTTCAAGCTCTTTTGGGCCAACAGGCCTGAACAGTGTTGTTGTTTTCATGGGCAGTGAATCGCTGCTTATTCGCGAAATGATTCTTCAGATTGCCGGCAGTGCTCAACCGGTGTCGTTTCACCAAAGCCTGAATAGCTCGACGTCCAGCATTCGTCGAAAACCGAACAAAAGCAGGCTTCGAAATCGAGCCGATCGAATTCAGCGATAATCTGCGGCGTCAGTTCGGTGTCGATGAGGTCGAACATTCTGATACTTCGATCCGGTGGAACGGTGCGCCCGTTTACCGTCGACTGAGAATAGTTTATCGCCTCGTCGCGATCGAGCAGCGACTGCATCGCGGCATTCCAGCCTGGTTTCGGCGAACCGTCTACCGTAACGCGAAAATCCATGATACGAGCGGGTCCGATACCGACGTTTTCGACTTGTAAATACAGGCGCTCGCGGCGCTCCTCGGAGCCGTTCGATTCCACAAAGTAGGAGCGGCTGAGTTCCAGTAACGGGACCACCGAGGCCCGCTGCTCCTTGCGCATCAGGCTCGTTTCATACAGTGATACAAAGAGTGCGCAGATACCGATGAAAACAGCCGAAATACCGACCAGCATTTCCGGTTCGATACGTTTTTTTCGAGGAGGCGTATCCGACATGGCGTTCTCCCGCTCAGGGAAGCCTTGTGACCACAGTACGGGCAATTAAATCACGAAACGCTCTTTGTTTACGACCGGCCGCTCATTGGCGGCGTTCGATCCCGATGGGAAGACGGCTTATCTTCTGCATTTCCGTATCGTTGAAAGCACTGGGGTCACGAAGATAATCTGCCGCCATATCTGTCATATCAAAGCCCCAGAACAACTCCCTCTCAACCGCCAGGGTCGGAACGCCAAATACGCCCAATGCAATAGCTTCCTCCGTATTCGTACGCAGCGTCGACTTGATGTCCGCGTCAGCAATTCGTTTGCTGGCGTCATGCGCGTCCAGGTGCTCGACCATGGTATTCCAGCTGTCTGCAAGATCGGGTCGATAACCCTCTGCCCAGATAAGACGGAATATCGAGCGCACCGAGTCTTCCTCAGAGCCCAGTGCGATCGCAAGCCGCAGCGCGTTGAGCGGACTGAACGGATGAGCCGGTGGTGCTCGAAACGGGATATTGTTGCGGCGTGCTATCCACAGCGCCTGTCGATAGGTAAAACGGCGTTTGGACGGAATCTCGGCCGGCCCTTTGTGCCCCCAGTGATTGAGCAGCGCGGCGAAAAGAATGGGCCGATACTCGATTTGCGTTCCCTCGGGCAGGCGATCGAGCCGTTCGCATTGCAGATAGGCGAACGGTGAAATGAAATCGAAATACCAGGTGACCCGCATCGTGTTCAATATACTTGGGACCGGCTGTTGCGTCGACCGGCCCCATGGTAGCGGACAGCCCAGGCGACTAGAGCGTCAACGTCCCGGTCAGATCGGCAACCGAAGCCATGTTGTGTCGCGTCAGGTAGTCGGCGATGCCGGTATTGATTTTGCTGCAAGCCAGCGGGTCGTAGAATAGCGCTGTGCCGACCCCCACCGTGCTTGCGCCGGCGATCATAAACTCAATCGCATCGCTTGCCGTCGTAATGCCGCCCTGCCCTATGATCGGTACAGCGTGCGCTTTTGCGACCTCATAAACCTGCTGTACTTTCAATAACGCTATTGGCTTTATCGCCGGCCCGGACAGGCCGCCGCGTACATTGCCAATAACCGGCCTGCGTGTTTCAGCGTCAATCGCCATACCCATCAGGGTGTTGATCACCGCGAAACCGTCCGTACCCGCCTCGATGCACAGCCGCGCATTTTCCTGTATGTCGGTCTGATTAGGCGACAACTTGGTAATAATCGGCTTCGACGTCTGCGCGCGGCAGGCGGCTACAACACGGGCGGACATCTGCGGATCATTGCCGAACTGAACACCGCCTTCCTTGACGTTGGGACAGGAGATGTTGATTTCGATGGCGTCGATATCGGAGTCGTCGAAGCGCCTCGTTACGCGCTCGTATTCTTCGATCGTCGAGCCGGAAACATTGGCGAAGAAGCGGGTTTCCGAAAAATCCAGGCCCGGGAGAATGTCATCGACCACCTTATCGACCCCGGGGTTCTGCAGACCAATGGCATTCAGCATGCCGTCCGGCGTTTCGTAGACACGGTGCGGCGGGTTGCCCAGGCGTGCCTCGCCGGTGGTTCCCTTGAGGACGACGGCGCCGACATCGGCGTTCGAGAAACCCTCAACGCGCGTGTATTCTTCTCCGAAGCCGACACATCCGGAGAGCAGCACGATGGGAGATTCCATCGAAATACCGCAGAAGTTCGTTTTCAGTCCGTCGCCAGCCATCGGCGCCGCATTCTACAGGGTTTTAGATGATTAACCTCATTCTTTACGAGCCGGAGATACCGCCCAATACCGGCAACATTATTCGCCTGTGTGCCAATACCGGCGTGGCGCTGCACCTCGTGGAACCGCTGGGGTTCGAGCTCGATGAGCCGCGACTCAAACGAGCCGGTCTCGACTACGCGGAGTTCGCGACGGTATCGACACACGCGTCGCTGACAGCATGCCTGGACGCGTTGCAGGCACCGCGGGTGTTTGCGCTGAGTACACGAGGTACAACACGTTACGATGCAGCGGCGTTCCAAAAAAACGACGCCCTGCTATTCGGGCCGGAGACGCGCGGCCTGCCGCAGGAAGTCCTCGAGTCCGTGCCAGCTGAGCAACGCCTGCGGCTACCAATGAAGGAAAACAGCCGCAGCCTGAATCTTTCGAATTCAGCTGCGGTCGTCGTCTACGAGGTTTGGCGCCAGCTGGGTTTTGCCGGCGGTCGCTAAGCCGGTTTGATATTGCTGTTCATGCGAAACAGGTTACCGGCATCAACGCGTTTCTTGACGGTAGCCAGTCGCGCAAAGTTCGGGCCATAGTTGCCGGCGACACTCTTGTCGCCTTCCCACTCGATGTTGTCATAGTAGCCGCCGGTATGCGGTTGCAGTTTCGCAAACCAGGTTCGTGCTGTCGCCATGGCCTCCGCATCCTGCTCCGGATCCATCCAGCCGCCGGCAACAATCAGCATGGTCTCCGCGTTGCGATGCGGGAACGCCGTGTCAGTCTCGCCAACACGTTTGATGGCGCCACCGGCCGTGTGTGTGAAGAACGCCAGGCGCGGATCGGGAACGAAGGCGTCGAGCATGTCGTCGATCAGTTCCTGTGTAATCTGTTTCGCCATGCCGTTCTTGGCGTAAGACCGGACGCCGTGCGAGAAGGCCGCATCCTCCTGCGTCTGCATCACCGTGTAGTCCTGCATCTTGATGCCGTCCTCCATTACCGTACCCAATGCACGCAGCGGTGCGAGTTCCTTTTCGCCCTGCGCCGGGTCGCCGTTGTAGACAACCTCCATCAATATCACGCTGGTGCCGTCCGGCATGGTGGCCATTGTCGGCCCGACATAAAGTTCGTCGGACAGGCCGAGATACCATTCGCCGTAAAATTCCAAAACGTCTCTGGCCTGATCGATTGGCCAGACGATGCTGCCGGATAACAGCTTGCGCTCAAACGGATAAAGCTGGAATTCGAAGCTGCTGACGACACCGAAGTTGCCGCCCCCGCCGCGAATAGCCCAGAACAACTCCGCGTCTTCCTCGGCGCTGATGCGGCGGACCTGCCCGTCAGCCGTAACGATTTCCGCCGAGCGGACGTTGTCGATCGCCAGTCCGTACTTGCGGTTGAGGCGGCCGAACCCGCCGCCGAGTGTAAAACCGCCAACACCGGTATGAGAGACAACGCCCGCCGTCGTAACCAGACCCTTCTCGAGAGAGGCATTGTCGAGGTGCCCCAGTAGAGCGCCGCCGCCAACATGCGCGCGTTTGTTTTCTGTATCGATACGAACGTCATGCATTCTTGCGAGATCGATCATCAGGCCGTCGTCACAGACAGACCTGCCGGGCCAGCTGTGTCCACCGCCGCGAACCGCGACAAGAAGCTCTCGCTCACGAGCGAAAGTCACCGCATTCGACACGTCGTCGCTGTTCATGCACTGGGCAATCAGCGCCGGGCGCTTATCGTGCATGCCGTTCCATATTTTGCGGGTCCCCTCGTAGTCCGGGTGGCCCGACAGCATAACCGGCCCCGTCATTGCGTCGCCAAGCTCCCGGATGGCGGCTTTTTCAAGCTCAATCTCGGCGCCATCCAGCGAAATACCGCGAATGCTGGTATCGGCGGAGGTCGCGACGGGCGGTTCCGAGCGACTGCAGCCACCCAGGACCGGGTATGAAGCGGCGATGCCTGCGGCAACAGCCGTTCTGCAAAATTTGCGACGATTCATGGTGTTCCCCTATTTTTTTTCAGTTTAGTAGAGCTTAGCAGAGGTCGCTACGTTCGCTGACCGGTCTATTCCTGCTCGGGCTTCAGCGCCCGACTCATTAACGCACCAACGGCTTCGCGCGGTGCTGCGCCTTCATAGAGAATGCGGTAGACCTGCTGGCAGATGGGCATTTCGATATCGAGCTTGTCCGCAACTTCCTTCACCGCCTCGGCGGCCAGCACGCCTTCGACGACCTGCTGGATTTCCTCCTGCGCCTCGTCAACGGTCATGCCGGAGGCGAGTGCCAGGCCCATGCGCCGGTTGCGTGACAGATTGTCGGTGCAGGTCAGGACGAGATCGCCCATACCGGCGAGACCCATAATCGTTTCCTGCCGGGCGCCCAGCGCGACACCGAGGCGGCTTAGCTCGACGAGCCCGCGCGTGATCAATGCGACGCGGGCATTGGCGCCGAAACCCAGGCCGTCGCACATGCCGGCGCCGATGGCGAGCACGTTCTTGACTGCACCGCCGACCTCAACGCCTGCGATGTCGTCCGAGGTGTAGGCGCGGAAATTATCGTCCGACAGTGCCGCTGCGAGCGATTGTCCGAATTCCTCATCGTTGGCGGCTATTGTCATTGCGGTCGGCAGCCCTTCGGCGACTTCCTTGGCAAAGGTCGGGCCGGAAAGCACGGCCATTGGCAGGTTCTCGCCCAGCACTTCGGCGACGACCTGATGTGGCAGTTTTCCCGAGTGCAGCTCGAAACCCTTCGTTGCCCAGCAGAGTCGAGATTCCGGTCCGAGCATCGGTTTGATAGCCGTCAGCGTTTCGCGAAGCCCGTGGCTGGGGACCACGACCAGGATGTCGCGCACACCGCGGAGGCAAACATCCAGGTCGGGGGAGGCCTTGAGATTCGACGGAAACTCGATGCCGGGAAGATAACGGGTGTTCTCGCCATCGACCGCCATCGCCTCGAGCAGGTCCAGTTCGCGAACACCGCCGAGACGCACCTCGCGGCCACTGCGAGCAAGCTGCAGTGCCAGCGCCGTTCCCCAGGAACCGGCGCCGACAACGGCGATCGCTCTTTGCGCACGGTCGCTTATCAGTGTTTCTCCGCGTCCGCTACCTGCTCTGTCGCTCGTTGCTGCTGCGACTGCAGGTACAATGCGTCGAAGTTGATCGGTTGCAGCACGAATTCCGGAAAGCCGCCTTTCTGAATCAGCGAGGCAATACTCTCGCGCGCATACGGAAACAGAATATTCGGACAGAAGCTACCGATAATGGCGCCAAGTTCGTCGCCTTCATAGCCACTGATCTGAAAGAGTCCGGCCTGCTGCAGCTCAACCAGGAACAGCGTTCTGTCTTCAGCTTTGGCCTCTATGGTTACCGTCAGCACGATCTCGTGGTGATCGTCTTCCACGACCGTGTGGCTGCTGCGCAGGTTCAGGTCCGTTTGCGGCTTCCAGTCGTTTTGACGGAATACGCGCGGCGCCTGCGGCGACTCGAACGAAAAATCCTTCAGGTAAATCTTGCCTATCGATAAGTGCTTTTCAGCCGCTTGTTCCTCTGCCATCGTTCTTCCTATCTCTTGTAGTATCCCGCCAGCTCATCCGGCGAGCAGTTTATCCAGCTCTCCGCTCTTGTCCAGAGCGCAAAGTTCCGCGAAACCACCAACATGAGTGTCGCCAATGAATATCTGCGGCACAACATGGCTGCCGCTTCGTTCCTGCATCTCCGCCTCTTTATCGGCATCGTCGCTAATGACGATGTCCTGAAACGCCACGGCCTTCTTCGCCAGCAGCATTCGGGCCGCACCACAGTACGCGCAAGTCGTGTTGCCGTAAATTGTGACTGCATTCAATGAGCTCATGCGGCGCCCTATTTGTTTTTCGCTTTTTTGTCTTTCGACTTCTTCGCCTTCGTTTTCTTACCGGTTACCACTGGCAGCCCGGCCTGTCCCCAGCCGCTCATGCCGCCCTTCAGCCCGTAGACACTTTCAAAGCCGGCCGTGCGTAGCGTATTAACGGCTTTGGTAGACGTTACACCCGCATCGCAAACCGCAACAATCGGTTTGGACTTGAACTCACCGAGGCCTTCGATCCTGCCGTCGAGTTCATCCGACGGAATATTCTTCGCATTCACGATATGGCCTTTTGAGAAAGCGTCGACGCTGCGCAAATCGATAACTACAGCGTCGTTATTAATGAGTTTGACCGCTTCAATCGCCTCAATGTTCACTAAACCGCTGGCTTTGCGGCGCAGTTCGGAGAACACGACGATGAAAAAGCTGATCATCAAGGCCGCCACCAGCAAAGTGTTGTTGCCGGCGAATTCTACAATTTTGTCCATGGGTTACTCAGGTACCGAGAATCGCGGGATTATACCTGTAAAAGTCTGGGAAACACCCCCTCGAAGGCTCTACACTCTGCGGCCATGAAGTCGCCATTGATACTGCTGACCACGCTGCTTGCCGCTACCCTGGCGGTGCAGGCGCAGGATTCGCACGGAGAGCTGGCGAAGGTCAAGGAGCGCGAGCTGGAGCAGGTTCGGGAGCGGATCAGCGAGCTCAAGGAAAGCATGGACCGCAGCGCGGCCGAGAGAGATCGGCTGACCGGCGAACTGCAGAGCATAGAGGTGCAGATATCCGAGCAGCGCATGCGCATCAAGGAAATTGAGCGCGAGCAGCGCTATACCGAGACCAAAAGAGTCGCGCTCAGCGCGGATCTCGAAGCGCACGAAGCGCACCTGGACGAGGAGTCCGGGGAGCTGGCCGCGCAGCTGCGGGCGGCCTATATGAGTGGCAGCCAGGAAAAAATCCGCCTGCTGCTCAACCAGAAGGACCCGGCCATGCTTGGCCGGTTGATGGCCTACTATCGTTATCTGAACGATTATCGTGCCGGTAATATTGAGGCGGTGATGGTGGAAATCCGCAGGCTCGAAGAGCTGCGCAGCCAGATTGCCGCGGAAGAGGCGCGATTGACGGGTTTGGCACAAAGCCGCTACGCGAAACTGGGTGAACTGAATCAATCGCAGGAGCGGCGTCACGACCTGTTGACCAGCTTGCGCGCGAAAATCGCCAGTGAAGGGCGGGAGGTTGAAGGGCTTGCTGCCCAGGAAGAAGACCTGACACGGTTGATCGCAGAGCTGACCAGTATTCTGTCGGATTACCCGATCACCTCCGAGGAGGCGTTCAGCAAGCACAAGGGCCGCCTCACCTGGCCGGTTGCCGGCACCCTCATCCACGACTTCGGGCAGCCGCGCGTCGGCGGCAAGATCAAATGGAACGGTGTTGTGCTGGCGGCGCCCCGCGGACGCGAAGTTCGCGCCGTCTATCACGGACGTATCGCGTTTGCGGACTGGCTGGCCGGCATGGGCCTGCTCGTTATTGTCGATCACGGCGAGGGTTACATGTCGCTCTACGGTTACAACGAGACGATTCTCAAGAACGCCGGCGACTGGGTAGCGCCGGGGGACGTCATTGCAACGGTCGGCGACAGCGGCGGGCAACAACAGGCCAGTGTCTACTTCGAGCTTCGCCGGGGAACGAAGCCGGTGAATCCGCAGCAATGGGTAACACGGCGGCCGGGCGGATAGCACGCCGTATTCTGTGCTAAGGTCGAGGCCAAGGATCGTGCCATAAGAGTCGAAGGCCGGGGCACCAGGAACACTCTATGTCATTGAAAATAAGAGCAATTCTTGTAATCGTTATCGGCGTGGTAATGGGCCTGGGCCTGTCGGTCGGTGGTGGTCTTCTCGGTGCCGATAAACCGCTTGGCAAAGCGGAACTGTCCTGGGAACAGGCGCAGCTGTTCGCGGAAGTCCTCGAGCGCGTTAAGCGTGAATATGTTGAACCGATCGATGATGCGGAGCTTCTCGAAAGTGCAATTCGCGGCATGGTCGGAGATCTCGACGCTCATTCGGAGTATCTGGATGCCTCCGAGTATCGCGATATCCGGATTAGCACAACGGGTAGCTACACCGGGGTCGGCATCGAGGTTGCGGAGGTTGACAACGCGATCAGGATTATCTCACCGATTGCGGGATCGCCCGCGGCCCGCTCCGGGATACGCAGCGGCGACGAACTGCTGGCGGTTGATGGGCAGGCGGTTGAAGCGGGGCGCCTGCGAGACACGATGAACTCTCTGCGCGGTAGTGCGGGCAGCAAGGTTACGCTTTCCGTGCTGCGCGAAGGCGATGTTATCGATCATGAAATGCGGCGGCAGATCATTCGTGTCGCCAGCGTCCACAAGGAACTCCTGAGCCACGCGCACGGTTATGTGCGGGTTAATCAGTTCAACGAAGGCACGGCGCGGGAGCTGAGTCGCGCGGTTGACGAGTTGCAGGACGCCCGGGGCGGCTTGCTGGATGGCCTGGTACTGGATTTGAGGAACAATCCCGGCGGCGTTCTTGATTCCGCTGTCGATGTATCCGACCTGTTTCTGGACGCCGGTGTGATCGTATCGGCGGATGGTCGTTCGGTGGAGTCGCGCTTCACACGCGTCGCGCATCGCGGTGATATTCTTGACGGAGCAGCAATGGTCGTGCTGGTGAATAGCGGTTCGGCGTCTGCTTCGGAGATCGTGGCCGGTGCCCTGCAGGATCACAATCGCGCGACGATTATCGGTACCGCTACTTTTGGCAAGGGCCTCGTACAAACAGTGATGCCGCTGTCGAGAGGTCGAGCGATCAAACTGACGACGTCGCGCTACTACACACCGTCGGGCGATTCGATTCAGGATGTCGGCATTACGCCGGACCTTCTCGTCGAGGATACCCCGGGTTATCCCGACCTGAGCCTGTCGGGGCTGCTGGACCGCGAAGCCGATGGACAGCTGGCCGAGGCGTTGCAGCAGCTGCAACCTCACGCGGTGATGCACAGCAACGCAAAATGAAGCTCATGAAGCCCTGCCTGCTGGCGCTACTGGTGTTGTCGGCGTCCGGATCCGTCGCGAACAGCCCGCCTCAAATCGCCATTATTATCGATGACCTGGGATATCGCCTGGACGCTGGCCTGCGAGCCATAGAGCTGCCCGGCCCCGTTACTTTCGCCGTTCTTCCCGGCACACCGCGGGCCCAGGCCCTGGCCGCGCGGGCCTACGACAACGGCAAGGAGGTATTGCTGCATTTGCCGCTGCAGGCACAGTCGGATGACAGCCTGCTGGAGCCGCACGGTATCCGCCTGGATATGAGCCGTCGCGAGTTTGGTGACACGTTTGCCCTGGCGTTGACCTCGGTGCCGCACGCCATCGGTGTTAACAACCATCGCGGCAGCCTCCTGACCCGGCACCCCGGACATATGCGGTGGTTGATGGAGGAGATCCAGGCCCGCGAAAACCTGTTTTTTATCGACAGCTTTACCACTCACCGGAGTGTCGCACTACAAATGGCAGGAGAGCTCGGCGTCAATGCTCGTAAGCGAGACGTCTTCCTGGACCCCGATCGCCGGCCGGAAACCGTCGCGCGGGAGTTCAAGCGCATGAAGCGCCTGGCCGACAGACGCGGTTCGATAGTCGCGATCGGCCATCCGTATGCGGCAACACTCGAGCTGCTGGAACGCGAGCTGCCAAAGCTCGCGGCTGAGGGTTATGAGCTGGTCACGATCAGCGAGTTGTTGCAACAATGAGTGAACTGCGAACAAACATAGGGCTCTAAGAAAACGATGAGATGGCAAAACCCAAACAGGCTCCTGGCACTGATATTAGCCTTTACTCCTGCCCTCGCGCTCGCAGCGGAAACCGTCGATTTGCAGCGTATTTTTCCACCGACCGGCGCGCCGCTGCTGCTCGCGGAGGAAAGTATGGCGGCCTGCACGATGCAATACGACCCGGTCTGCGGTGCTGACGGCCAGACTTACAGTAACGAATGTGTCGCCGGTGTAGCCGGGGTAGAGGTTGTCAGTGCCGGCATCTGCCTGGAAGGCGATGCGGACGGCTGCCCGGAGCTGTTTGATCCGGTCTGCGGCGAAGACGGTAATACTTATATCAACGAGTGTTTCGCGAACAAGTCACAGGCTGAAATTGCCGGGCTCGGTGCCTGCACGGCAAACGGTTGCCCCAGCTACGAAGACCCTGTTTGTGGCATGAATGGGCGCACTTTTGTCAATCGCTGTGAAGCTAATGCAGAGCGAATTCTGGTGCAGCGAAAGGGTGTTTGCGACATTGACAACTGCCCGAAAGTTTTCGCGCCGGTCTGCGGCGAAGACGGGCTTACCTATGACAATGCCTGCTTCGGCGAAAAAGCCGGTATTGCGAATTTCACCGAAGGGATGTGCAACGTCCGCTCCTGCCCGAAGCTCTTCGTGCCGGTCTGCGGAGTCGATGGGGTCACCTATGGCAACGCCTGTTTCTCTGAGCGGCGCGGTATTTCAATCGAGTATGCCGGCGTCTGCGAAAGCCTGGGCGAAAACTGTCCGCCGGAATATGCTCCGGTTTGCGGTATGGACGGCGAGACCTACGACAATGCCTGTCAGCTGGACAACGCCGATGTGCAAAAAGCGTACGCCGGAGCCTGCGTTGGCGACTGAGGGCTAAGCCGTTCCGCTGGATTACCAGGCCGGACTGAGGCGTCCTTTTTCACCGCGGGCGTAAGGTAGCCAGACGAGCCCGGTAATAGCGACATGAATGTCGGTGCTCTTCGCGCGCACTACGATTTCCTTAAGCTCCTCCGACTGCGCGTCGAAAGCCGTGTCCAGGTCCCCGACTTCTTTTTCGAGCTCTTTGTTCAGCGCTTCGATATCGGCCTTTACCTTCGCGGCCGTTTGCTCCGCGCGTTCCACGTCGGCGGCCTCCTTTCTCGCGCTGCCGGCTGTTTTTATCGCCGTGCCTACTTTCGATGCCGAGGCACTGGAGATTCTCTTTCTGCCCAGAACGGCTCCAAGAATAGCCGTGCCGAATGAAATTACGGTATCGAGTTTCTTTTTCGTCGACTGCTGCTTCTGCACCGCGATTGCCTGCTCGGCGCGCAGCAAGCGGTTCTCCAGAGTCGTGACCTTGCCTGCATAGCGTTTTCGAATCTTCGCTATCGTCAGGTCGCGCTTCTCGCTGGCGGCGTCCTGCAAGCGAGTGCGAAACTCGCCTTTAGTTTCATTGGCGTCCGATGTCAGGCGGAAACGCGCACTGCGAAACAGCGTAATGTTCTCGTTTTGCCGCAGCCAGCGTCGATAATCCTTGTTCCAGGTGGCGTAGGCCCGTGCCTCGTTTGCCGCTGCCGGGCAGTCGGCATAGGTGGCAGCATCGGCCCCTGTGTCGTCAAGGTCGTCTATGGAAAGGTCGATCGGCTCAGCACAATCCCAGTCAACACTGACGGGCCCGCTCTCGAACTCGACCGTATGCAATACGGCGCGTTCCTGTTCGATGCTGTACCGGGCACTTGAGAACAACACATCACCGCCTGCAATCAACCGTGGGTGATACACGATGTCCTCGCCGCGTCCCAAAACGAAATACTGTTCGATCGACGGTGGTAGCACCGGCGCCGCGGCGCCGCTTTTTCGCTTCGGTTTCGAAAGCGCTTTTGCAGTCGCGGCAATCCGCTTGCGGGCACCGGACATCAGCGCGCGGATATGGTCTCGCGTCAAGGGTCCGGCAAGATAGGACATCACCCAGCGTGTGCCGAAAACGACAGCTTCTTGTTCGTGAACGTTATGCAGCAGAAAGCGCCGCTTCCCCAGCCCGGCAATCGTGCGCTCCATGCGCGCCTTGTCGAAGTCGCCGCCGCTGGCCCCCTCGAGTCCCTCCATGACGCGCGCTTTGTCGCGATCGGTTTGCAGGCGGCCGATGAACCACGTGCCGGTGTTTGACAGGCCCTTGTAGTCGAGGTCCACCGGGTTTTGCGTCGACAGCACAAGGCCGAGGCCGTAGGCCCTGGCCTGCTTGAGCAGCGTCAGAAACAGCTTTTTCGACGGCGGGTTGGCGACCGGCGGCAGGTAACCGAAAATTTCATCCATGTACAAAATGGCGCGCAGACTGGACGTGCCCTGCTGGGCGCGCATCCATGCGATGAGCTCGTTCAACAGCATGCAGACAAAAAACATGCGCTGCGACTCATCAAGATGCGCAATCGACATCACGGAGATTCGCGGTTTACCCTCGTCCGTATAGAGCAGCGATTTAGCGGACAGCGGTGCTCCCTGCATCCAGGCCTCGAAGCCCGGTGCTGCAAGCAGGTTGTTTAGTCTCATTGCCAGGGCGAAACGGTCTTTTGGCGTAAAGAACGCATCGAGGTTCATGACACCAACCCGGGTGATCGGCGGGTCCTGGATCTCCGCGATCAAACCTGCGATGTCGAGATCGCGGCCCTCCTTCCAGGCTTTGTCCAGCAGCCGTGACAGGAGAATGTGCTCGCGGCTCGATACCGGGTCCGCATCGATGCCGAGCAGCGTCAAGATTCCGGTAGCGGTGGACTGGACGCGTTCGCGATACAGATCGAGATCGTCGAGCAGGGCCTGATCAGGTGCTCCGAAGGACTGCAGGACCGACACCGGCAGCCCGGCATTGCTGCCCGGCGTGTAGATCGCGAGATCGGCGTTGTTGCGAAGCTTCGATATGCGCTTGCCGGTCTGGCCCCACTGCCCCAGGCCTTTTTTCCAGAGCGCGGCCTGGGCCGCCGCGAACTCGTCCGCCGTCTGGCCTTTGTCGGTTGCTGTCCGGGTATTGACCCACGGCCGGAAATTCTCGGGCGCAAGCTGCGGAAAGGTCAGCAACAGGTTTCCCATGTCGCCCTTCGGGTCGATGGCGATCACCGGGATATGATCGAGGGCCGCCTCCTCGAGTATGCCGATACCGAGTCCCGTTTTTCCGGAGCCGGTCATGCCGATGATAACGGCGTGCGTGGTCAGGTCCTTTGAATCGTAAAGGACCAGTTCCTCCGTGAGTCCATCCTTATCTGCATCGTAGCGCTTGCCCAGGTAGAACGCGCCGAGCTTCTCGAAATCGTGCATCGTCGGCGGGTCCTTACGGGTAAGTGTAGCTAGCCTGAATTCCCAGCGGCAGGCCGATGGCAAAATAGATCAGCAGGAAGATTGTCCACAACACCAGGAACGACATTGAATACGGCAGCATCATCGCCGTCAGCGTACCGATACCGGTGCTCTTCACATAGCGCTGGCAATAGACGACAACCAGCGGAAAGTACGGCATCAGCGGCGTGATGATATTCGTGCTCGAATCGCCGACGCGATACGCCGCCTGTGTGAGATCAGGCGAAATACCGAGCGACATCAGCATCGGCACGAAAATCGGTGCGAGCAGGCCCCACTTGCCGGATGCCGAACCCACGAAAATGTTGACGAACGCCGTCAGCAAAACAATGCCGACGATGGTTATCGCAGCGGGCATTGCCAGGGCTTTCAGGAGCGCGGCACCTTCCAGCGCCAGTAACACACCGAGGTTTGATTGACCGAAGGCGTAAACGAACTGCGCGATAAAGAACATGATAACCAGGTAGTAAGCCATGCTGTTCATCGACTTCGTCATGCCAACGATGATGTCTTTGGAGCTCGTTATCGTTCCGGCGACAATCCCGTAGACAACGCCGGGAATGAGGAATAGCAGAAATATCAATGACACGATCGAACGCATCAGCGGCGCCTGAAAACTGGAAATCTGTCCGCCGGCATCCCGCCACGGCGAAGTGGCGGGTAGCGACGTTACCACCAGGACGACGACACCCAATAACATAGCGATCGTCGCCATACGCAAACCCTTGCGCTGTTTGTCCTCCAGGTCGTGCATTTCGGGAAGGTCTTCCGCGTCGCCGTCAATCGTCTCGCCCTGTAAGCGCGGCTCGACAATTCGTTCCGTGACGAACCAGCCGACACTGATAATTAGCAGTGACGACGCGGTCGTGAAGAAGTAGTTGTTGAGCGGGTTCAGCGTAACTTCCGGGTCGAGTATCTGTGCCCCGGCCTGCGTTAGGCCCTGCAGCAACGGGTCAATGGATGACGGAATAAAGCTCGCTGAAAAGCCGCCGGAAACACCGGCAAACGCCGCGGCGATGCCCGCCAGCGGATGGCGGCCGGCGGCATAGAAAATTACGCCACCCAATGGAATGACCAAAACGTAGCCTGCGTCGGCGGCGGTGTGACTGACGATACCGACGGCAATGACCATCGGCGTTAAGAGTTTATCGGGCGTTACGTTAAGAAGTGCCCGCAACGCTGCATTGATAAAACCGGTGTGTTCGGCAACGCCGATGCCGAGCATGGCGACCAGCACAACGCCAACCGGATGGAAATGGGAGAAGTTCGTGACCATCACCGACAGGAACTCGGTAAAGGCTGACCCGGACAGCAGGTTGTTGATGATCAGTGCTTCGCTGGTACGCGGGTCCACCACATCGAACGATACGTAGGAGAGCAGCCAGGAAAGAATCCAGACGATGAACAGCAGCGCGATGAACAGCACAGCCGGGTCTGGCAGCTTGTTACCAACCCGCTCTACCGTCCCGAGAAAACCGCCGAATGCAGCTTTTTGATCTGACATGATCAGCCCCC
Organism: Woeseiaceae bacterium; assembly: GCA_021773035.1. Lineage (GTDB taxonomy): Bacteria > Pseudomonadota > Gammaproteobacteria > Steroidobacterales > Woeseiaceae > UBA1847. Next base: position 22,946 of record JAJFKU010000002.1, on the reverse strand, counting down.
TGATTATTAGTATGTTGGTGATCTTACTTGATTATCGACCCGAATTGAGCGCTGCCCACGAATGAAAAAAGGCACAATGCCGGTGGGGCATTGTGCCTTTGTGTCCTGCGCCCCAGGGTCGCGAACGCTACCAGCCGCAGTTGCGCCCGGCGTTTTGCTCTTTGAGGTAGCCCATCAGCGGCGCGAAGTAATCGATGATCGCAGTCGCATCCATCTCGCGGGTCCCGGTAAGCTTCTGCAGTGCGTCCTGCCATGGCTCGCTCTGGCCAGACGACATCATCGCGAAGAACTTGTCACCAGCCTCCTTACTGCCGTAAATCGAACAGGCTGCAAGCTGACCTTCGTGGCCGGCGATTTCGCACAGCGACCGCTGGAACTGGAACTGCAGAATGCGTGCGAGGAAGTAGCGCGTATAGGAGACGTTCCCCGGGATATGATACTTCGCGCCAGGGTCGAAGTAGTCTTCGCCACGCTCGGTTGGTGGCGCAATGCCCTGGTACTTCAGACGCAGGTCCCACCAGGCCTTGTTGTAGTCTTGCGGCGCGATCTTGCCGGAGAACACCCCCCAGCGCCATTCGTCGACAAGCTTGCTGAATGGCAGGAATGCAATCGAGTCCAGCGCCATCTGCATCTGCCGGTTGATGACCGCCTTGTCGCTGATTTCCGCCGATGCGACCAGCCCGACTTCCTTCAGGTACTCGGGTGTCATCGACAAGGTCACGGTATCGCCGATGGCCTCATGAAAACCGGAGTGCGCGCTGTCCTGGAAAAGCGGCGGCTGGTCCTTATAGGCACCCTGATAGTAGTTGTGGCCGAGCTCGTGGTAAATCACACGCAGCTCATCGTAAGTCTGTTTGATACACATTTTTATGCGCAGGTCGTTACCGCCGTCGAGGCCCCAGGCGCTCGCGTGGCAGACAACGTCACGGTCGCGCGGCTTGGAAAACTGCGAACGTGTCCAGAAGCTATCCGGCAGTCGGTCCATGCCCAGCGATACGTAAAAGTTTTCGGCCGAGCGGACCATTTCCTGTGGCGAGAAATTCTTGGTCTTCAGCGTGCTGTTGACGTCGAGATCGGACTCGCCGGGATAGGGTTCCATCAGGTCGTAGATGAAGCCCCACTCCTGCGCCCACATATTGCCGAGAAGGTGTGCCGGGATCGGGCCGTCCTGGGCCACCTTGTCTTCGCCGTAGCGCTCGCCGAGTTTCGCGCGAACCGCACAATGCAGCTCGTCATACAGCGGCTTAACCTGGTCCCATAGGCGGGCAGTCTCGCCCTCGAACTCCGCCGGGCTCATATCGAAACCGGCACGCCACATTTCGCCGAGATCGCCGTAACCCAGTTCGCCGGCACCCTCGTTAACCAGCTCGACGTAGCGCTCATATTTGTCGCGCATCGGCGGAGAGATCGTGCGCCAGCCGGTCCAGTATTCCTGCAGCTCGTCGTAGTCCTGAGACTCGCCCATCAGGCCCTCGAGTTCCGAGCCCGAAATGCAGTCATTGTCATTCCTGCAGTATTGGCCTGCCCCGTACATGCCCTCGAGCTCGGTCGCTATTTGCGTAAGCTCCTTGCGCTTTGCCGCGTCGTTCGGTGTTGGCAGCGACGTGCCCAGCTTCAACAGGTCAATCGCACGTTGAGTTTTTGGCGCAAGCTCCAGGCCGTCATAGGCCAGCGCCTGCTGCACCATGCCACTGTGCCACTTCGCGTACTTTTCGTTGGCTGCGGCCGCAACGATTGCGGTGTCATCAGTAATGTAGGTTGATCGTACCCACTCTGCAGCACCGATTTCCTTCGACAGCTCCGCGAGTTCGGTATTTGCGCGCGCGATGAATTCCTCGGCACTTTCCGCTGGTGGCGCGGCGGCCGTGTCGACGGGGGTTTCCTGCGAACAGGCGGCGATAACAAACACGAGCAGCATGCCCGAGAAAAGCTTGGCGAGGTTTTTCATATCCATTGTTTCCAGTATGGCCCTTTATCTAGTGGATTCCGTGCATCCAGCGCTTAAGTAACGGCGAGATCACGATCATGAAGATGCCCATGGCGATTCCGAACCACATCAAAAACGAGAACAGCTCCGTGTAGGTGGCAAGGGCGGTTGCGACATCTGCCGTTTCGCCGGCAGAGGTATCGATGGCGGCCATCTTGCCGATACGGGTTGCAACGGTTTCCGACAAAGCGGTCGCAAGGAACCAGGTTCCCATGCTGACACCGACAACGTTGCCGATAGACAGCTTCGTTACCGCTGACAGGCCGACCGGCGACAGGCAGAGCTCACCCGTCGTATGCAGGAGATACGCCAGCACCAGCCAGATCATCGCGATGTGTCCGGTTTGGTCGGGGAACTGCGAGCCGAAAACCAAGGCGCCGAAACCCAGGCCGGCCTGCAGGATGCCAAGGCCAAACTTGACCGGCGTATTGGGCTCGAGATTCTTCTTCGACAGCCAGGTCCACAAAGCAGCAAACGGTATCGCGAGCAACATGATGAAGCCGGCATTTAAGGAGCCGAATTGCGCCGCGGTAACCGTCATATCGCCGATGGACCGATCCACTACACGATCCGCGTACAGAGTCATCGAGCCTGCCGATTGCTCGAACAGCGCCCAAAAGACAACCGTCGACAGAATCAGGATCATCAATACAACTGTGCGAGCGAACTCGGGCGAGTAGTGCGTCATGAAGCCATAGACAACAAAGCCCACGATCAGAAAAATCGAGGCGTAGAGAACGTACTCGGCCAGCGCCTCACTGCCGGGAATGAAGTGCAGGTTTACTCCCACTGCGTAGACGCCGGAAACGACCGCCAGACCGGCGATCACGTAAGCGACCGTGTTGCTGCCTTCCTTGGAGTGCACCATCGAATAAAGAATCAGGCCGACGATCGCGATGATCAGAAAAACGTTCTGCGTCAGCAATACCACTGGCTCGTGCTGAACCAGAAGCCAGAAGATACCGAGGAACGGCAGGCTTAACAGGTAGATGGACCACTCGACATTGACCGGTCCGAGAAAACGCTTCTTGAGCTTTTCGGGCTCCGCGGGCTCTGCATGTCCGTGCAGGAATTTCTGCCCGTACATGAACGTAAACAGGCCGACGATCATGCCGATTCCGGCGGCGCCGAAACCGTAACTCCATCCGTAGGTCTCGCCCAGCCAGCCGCACAACAGCGTCGCTGTGAACGAGCCTATGTTGATGCCCATATAGAAGATGGTGAAACCACTGTCGCGGCGCGGATCGTCTTTAGCATAGAGCTTGCCGACGATGGTCGAGATGTTGGGTTTCAGATAACCGACACCCATTACGATCAATGCCAGCGCGAAGTAGAAAACGTTCAGGGCCGCGGTGTCGCGATGCATGATAGCTTCGGACAGGGTCGTTCCCGCCGCAATTACTTCGCCGGTGGCCAGCCTAAGGTCGTGGTCGAGAAGGTGGCCCGCCGCATAGTTGACGGCTGCATGTCCTTCTACCGCCATCAGTATGTGCCCGAGCGACAGCAATATGCCGCCAAACAAAACCGATTTACGCATGCCGAGATAGCGATCGGCAATCATGCCGCCGATAAGCGGCAGTGCATACACAAGACCGGCGTAGGACCCGAGGACGTCGAGGCCCTCGCCGTCCGTAAACAGGTGATACTTTGTCAGGTATAAGAGCAGCAGGTATTTCATTCCGTAGAATGAGAAGCGCTCCCAGAGTTCGGTCGTGAAGCAGACGTACAGGCCCTTCGGATGTCCCCAAAGTTCGTCGCTAGCCGAAGGGTTGGCCGCTGGCGCGGCTGCAGTATCTGTCATGTGTAGTTCCCCGGTAGACTCGATTGCCGCTGGTTTTATTGATTAGCTTCTATTCATTTGGGCAATTAGTTGCATTTAACACTATTTACGCCTTGTAACGCTACTTGACAGGACGAGGCCGAAATAGTTTCGACATAATAATACCGAGCTCGTAGAGCAGATAAACCGGAACCGCGAGCACGGTCTGGCTGATAACGTCCGGCGGTGTCAGCAGCATGCCGACGACGAACGCGCCAAGAAATACGTAGGGGCGGGCCTTACCCAGTTTCTCCGGCGTCGTCAGGCCGGTCGAGACCGTCAGCATCGTGGCGATCGGTGTTTCGAAAGCGAGCCCGAAGACCAGCGCGACCATCATGACGAAGCTGACGTACTCCGCCATGTCGGGTTTCCACTCGACGATATCGGGTGTGAAAGTCGAAACGAAGCCGAAGATAAGCGGGAAGACGACATAATAAGCGAATGCCAGTCCGGCATAGAACAACAAAATGCTGGAAGCCAGCAAAGGAAGCGCGAAGTGCTTTTCCTTTCTGTAGAGCCCGGGTGCTACGAAGGCCCAGGCCTGGTAAAGGATGACCGGCATGGCGAGAAACAGCGACAGGTAAAACGACAGCGAAATGGTCGCGGTTAGCGGCGTTACCGCGCCGATAGACTGCAGTTCGCCGCTGGGGACAAAGCGCGTCAGCGGCGTGGCAACGAAATCGAAGACTTTTCGCGAGAATGGCACGAACATAATGAACACGACAAACACGCTGCCGACAATCTTAAACAGCCGATTGCGCAGCTCGACGAGATGCGACAACAGCGTGCCTTCGGCGAGATCTTCCTTGGTGTCAGCCGGCGCTTCGCTCATGACGACGAAGCCTTGCCGTCGTCTCCCGCGTTGTCCTCGTCCGCCTCATCCTCCTCGTTGTGCAGCGGTGAGAACGTGTCGTCCTCGCGCGGCTTGAGCATTTCATTGGGATCGAGGTCTTTCGGGTCGATGCCGAAGTTCTTTTTAACGCTGGTTTCCTCTTCCAGCTGACGCTGCAGCGAGCGGGTCATCTGCCGGGCCTTGCCGATCCAGCCGCCGATCTGTTTGGCCACGCGCGGCAGGCGCTCAGGCCCCAGTATCAGGAGCCCGATCAGACATAGAAGAATAAACTCGGAACCGCCGATTCCAGACATGGTGTTTGAGGTCGCTATGCGTCTTTCTTGTCGTGGGCCTCGCTGGCCGGGGTGTTGTCGAAGTCGGCGTCCTTGCTTTCACCGATCTGGTCGTTGGCCTCTTCCGCCTCGTTCATCGCCGAGCGAAAGCCCTTGACCGATTTTCCAAGATCCGATCCCAGTGAACTCAGGCGTTTCGTGCCGAAAATGGCCAGCACGATGACCAGTATGATCAATAACTGCCACGGACCGATGTTGGCAAACATGTTGTTACTCCCGAGGCGCCAAGCCCCTCAAATTAGGTGGTGTCGCCGGCTGACGCCGGGCACGAATTATGTTCATGATACGCCTGCAAGCGCAACAAAACCGTACCGACGTCACACGCCGTTCAAGGTTCAAGCCAGAACGTAACCGGGCCGTCGTTGACCAGGCTGACCTGCATGTCCGCGGCGAATTGCCCGGTTTCGACAGTGGTCAGCCGCTCCCGGCACAGGACCACCAGCCTGTCGAAGTAGTCGGCAGCCTTCTCGGGTGCGGCTCCTTTGGTGAAGCTTGCGCGGGTGCCTTTGCGCGTATCGGCGCTTAACGTGAACTGGGGCACCAGCAGCAGATCGCCTGAAAGGTCCAGAACGCTATGGTTCATGCGGCCGTTGCTGTCCGGGAAGACGCGATACGTCAGTATTCGCTGCGCCAGCCGCTCGATATGCCGCGGCTCGTCGTCTCTGTGGACGGCAACGAAAACCAGCAAACCGCGCCCTATCTCACCGACGATCTCGTCGTCGACACTAACGCTGGCGCGGCTGACGCGCTGTAGTAATCCAATCATTTGTCTGCGAGGTGCCCGTATTCGCTGTGAATCAGGCGTTTATTAATGCATTAAGCAATTACGAATAGCTACACCCTCTGCACCGCTTTGCAACACTGGACGGGCCAGGCGGTGGGAAAAGGCTGCAGATTTCCGGCCTCTACAGTGTGCCAGGGACGGCTCGGCTGTTGAATGTCGTCGCCATGGACCATGGAAGGAGGGCCCCGATAGTCTTTCGGGGCCCATTAACCAGCTCAAAAGGGGGTCTGTTGCGCCATTATTCGTTCGAAATAGACATAAAGTGGTGATTAATGACCTAGAATTTTTCCCACCACCGGCTCTCAGAGAGACCTTCGAGGGGCTATTGAGTCCCCCCAGGCATACGCATAGACTGACGGTCGATTCTGAATGCCGGATTCCCAATGAAAAGAAGAGTATTTGTCGGTGGTCTGACGGCTGCTGCAGGCCTGGCCGCCTGCGCCAGACCGGAGAGTAGCTGCGAAAATGGTGCCAGTGCTTCGACCGAGACGTTCGAATGGTCTTGCGTAACGTCCTGGCCGCCGAAGTTTCCGGGACTGGGAATGGCGGTTGAGAACCTCGCCGAACGCATCGAACGGGCGTCTGCCGGGCGCTTGAAAATAAAAGTCTACGGTGGCGGCGAGTTGGTTCCGCCATTCGAGGTTTTCGACGCCGTTAGCCGGGGTGCCGTTGAGATGGGCCACGATGCGTCGTATTACCACAAGGGTAAAGTTGACGCCGCGCAGTTCTTCACGGCGATACCGTTCGGGCTGAACTATATGGAACTCAATGCCTGGATTCATTACGGCGGCGGCCTCGAGCTGTGGCGTGAGCTCTACGAGCCGTTCGATCTCGTGCCGTTTCTCTGCGGCAATACCGGTGTGCAGATGGGCGGCTGGTTCAATAAGGCGATCGACAGCATCGACGACCTGAAAGGCCTGAAGATGCGAATTCCGGGCTTGGGTGGCGAAGTTCTGCGGCGCGCCGGAGGCACGCCGATAACGCTGCCGGGCGCCGAGATATTCACCTCTTTACAGACCGGAGCGATCGACGCGACCGAATGGGTGGGCCCCTACAACGACGTATCCTTCGGGCTGCATAAGGCGGCGGGCTATTACTACTATCCGGGTTGGCAGGAACCGGGGCCGGGGTTGGAGTGCATTATCAATCGGGATGCCTGGAACACGCTGCCGCCGGACCTGCAGGCAATCGTCGAGATTACCTGTCAGTCGATAACGACAGATATGGCCGCCGAGTACACCAATGGCAACGCGAACTCTCTGCAACAGCTGCTGGCAGACCCTGATGTCGACGTCCGCGAATTTCCGGCCGACGTTTTGCAACACTTGAAGAAAATCGCTCGCCAAGTCGTGGAAGAGATGGCGGCAACGGATCCCGCCGTTGCGAAGATCAGCAAACCCTATTACGAGTATCTCGCAAAGATGGAAGCGAATTCACGCATCTCAGAGAAGGCCTACCTCGATACCCGCGAAACCTGAACACGATGTTGAAATTGCGGTTATCGGTGCCGGTATCAGCGGCATCGCCGCCGCCTATTACCTGTGCGTCCAGAATCGCAGGCGCTCGGTGCTGCTGATCGATCCGCGGCAACCGATGAGCTACACCAGCGCCCAATCCGGAGACAACTACAGAAACTGGTGGCCGCATCCGACTATGACGGCTTTCACCAACGACAGCATCGATGAGCTGGACCGCCTCGCAGAGGAATCGGACAACGTTTTTCAGATGTCGCGTGGCGGCTATGTGCTGGCAACACGTCGCGACGACATTACCCCGATACTTGGAACGATCTCCGACGGTATCGACGTTTCTGTCTTCGACAGGCGCGATACGATTCGCAGTCGGTTTCCACACCTGTCGGATGACATAAGAAACGTAGTTCATATCCGGCGCGGCGGCGATATCAGCGGCCAGCAAATGGGCCAGTACATGCTGGAGAAAATACGTGCTGCCGGTGGCGCAAAAATGCCGGGCAGTGTTAGTGCCATCGAACAAAATGCAGGCTACCGGCTGCGCGTGACCACGGCCGAGGGCACAAAGTCCGTGCGCGCCGATACTGTAGTCAATGCTGCGGGGCCGTTCGCGAATCGTGTCGCAGGACAGCTGGGTATCGAGTTACCGATCAGGAACGTCTTCCAGCAGAAGATCGCGTTCGAAGACCACCTCCAGGCCATTCCCCGAAGTGCCCCGTTTTCCATCGACCTCGATTCGAAGCAACTGAACTGGACCGCCGAAGAACGAGGTTTATTGGAGGAAGACGACGGTCTCGCCTGGCTTGCCGATGAACTGCCTTCCGGCACGCACTGCCGACCGGAAGGCGGTGCTCGCGGGAAATGGGTGAAGCTGGGCTGGGCCTATAATCGCCGGCTCAGTGATCCTCTGGAGGACATGGCAAATGAACCGGCTATCGACGCGTGGTTTCCCGAAGTCGTGATCCGGGGTGCCGCGCAGTTCATTCCAGCCCTCGAGTCCTACATTGCATCGCCGCCGCCGCGCTTCAGCCACTACGGAGGCTACTACACGATGACCGAAGAGAACTGGCCGTTGATCGGCCCGCTCGACGGGCACGGTGCGTTTATTATCGCGGCGATGTCGGGCTTTGGAAGTATGGCCGCCTGCGCGGCGGGCAAGCTGTGTGCTGCACATATCTGCGGACGCGAACTGCCGGCCTATGCAGCCGACCTGAGCCTCGCGCGACTCACAAACGGGAAGCTCCTCGAGCAACTGGCGGCCGCGGAGACCAGAGGTATTCTCTGAGCAGAAAAAAACCGGCCACCCTGAGGTGGCCGATTCTCTGTAACACAATGTGGAATTTAACCCGGGCGTTTACTGCCAGGAGTAAATACCCTTCAAATACCAAGCGCCGCCTTCGTAGTTTGCGGCACTGCGTCGCGGGTACTGCAAGCCGACGCCGAGCCGGTTCGCGTTGGCCAGGCCGATCTCGTTAACGAACTCGTCTGTCACGTTCGTGCCACCAAGCGCGATACGCAGGTTATCGGTCGCCTGATAGCCAAGCTCGACATCGAGATAAACCGTCGCGTCGATCGGCGCCGTATCGACACCGATTACCCCGCGCTCGTCATAGTGGCGGCCATAGAAGGTCGCACGCGCCATGAGGTTCCACTGGTCACTAAAGAGTGTATTGGTGGACAGCGTAAAGCGGTCGTTCGGATAGTTCTCTTCGATGTCCTGAACCGTCGATGCACTGACGGGAACGATGGGCACACCATTGACGATAACGGGTTTCTGTCCGTCAATTTCGACCTTGTTGTAAGCATAGGCAAATGTCACATCGGTCGATGCCGAACTGCCCCAGTCGAAGCCGCCGGTCAGAACCAGGTCCAGTCCCTGGTGCACGACATCCAGCGTGTTCGTATAGAAGGAAATGGAGGTGCCGGCCGGAGCACCGGTAACAGCGATATCGCCAGTACGGTAGATGCGATCGTCGACTTCGATACGATAAAGGTCTGCCGTCAACGACCAGTTGTCGCCCAGCTCGCTGGCAAAGCCAACGCTGTAGTTCAGAGACTTTTCTTCCTTCAGCGGCGCGCCGCCGTTCGCCAGCGCTACCTCCGATGTCGGCGATACCAGCCCCTCTTCGACCTGCAGACCCGTCATTCCGTCAAAGGTGGTAATGGTTGTGCGAACGTTTGACTGACCCGGTGTCGGTGCGTGGAAGCCGGTAGATATGCCACCGCGTAACGCCAACGCATCGCTGGCACGATAACGCCAGGCAAACTTCGCGTTTGTGGTTGGGCCGAAGTCGGAGAAGTTCTCATAACGCAACGCGTACTGCAGCAGAAGGGCGTCGGAAAGGTCGTGCTCAATATCCGCGTAAACGGCGACATTGTCGCGAGTATGCTCGCCGGCGTCTCGTGTGGTTATACCGACAAAGCCGCTGGATCCGATGCCAAAGCTGGCATTGGGCTCGCCCGCGATCACGGTGTATTTCTCTTCGCGGGCCTCCGCACCAAACGCAAGGTTTACGCTGTCGCTAACCGGCAGTGAGAAATCGACATTGACGTTGTTCTCCTCCTGGGTGTATCCACCCACGTCGAAGTCCATCTGCGTTATCGAACTCAGATCGCCGGGTCCGAGTGACGGGTTGACCGTGTTGTTGAGAAAGTAGTCGAGCGTGTTCTTGCCGTAGCCGTAGCTGATGTCGTACAACATGCCGCTCTGGAACTCGCCCTTGACGCCGACGACGAGGCTCGCGTCTTCTTGATTACCGTCGAGAAACGGCGTGAAGCCGGCAGGCAGACCGACAAAGCCCTGTTCGCGAAGGTTCATCGTGTCGGTAAGGTCGTTCGGGTCACAGCTCGGGCACCCGGCACCAAACGGCAGCTGTGCCGTAAACACACCATGAGTCTGCGGGTGCCGGTAAAAGAAGCGATAACGACCGTTCGTTTCTCCCGCACCGAAGCGTGCGTAGAGCTCCGATGAGCCGCTGATGTCGAATCCCGAATTGACGAAGAAGCGAACACCGTCCGTCTCCGGGCGACCCCAGGTCTGCAGCAGTGGCGCATCACCGAACGGTGTGTCGGCACCGATGAGCTGCGGGGCAACCCCGGCGGTTATCAATCCGGCAGCGTCCGGCCGCTGAACCCCGCGAGACAGCGCATCGTTATCGACGACTTCGAAACTGACGTTCGCGAAGCCGATATCACCCAGCGCGAATCCGGCATTGGCGGCTATCTTGGTGCTTTGCTCGCCTTCGTAGTGCTCGCCGTAGGTGAGTTGAATCTGGCCGCCGTCGGAGGCGTCCTTCATGACAAAGTTGATGACGCCGGCAATGGCATCCGAGCCGTACTGCGACGACGCACCGTCACGCAGAACCTCAACCCTCTTGACCGCAATGGCGGGAATCATGCCGACATCGGCACCGTGTGAGCCGTTACCTGCAGCCGGTGCAAAGAACTGCACCAGGGCAGAACGATGACGTCGTTTGCCGTCCACCAGTACCAGGGTCTGGTCGGGCGCGGTGCCGCGCAGCGATGTCGGGCGCACGAACGCGCTGCCGTCACCGGTCGCCGGTGTCGCCGTGTATGACGGCACCAGTGCTTTCAGGTTGTCGGTGACATCTGCGGTGCTGCCGACCGAATCAAAGTCTTCGGCACTGATGACATCGATAGGAACGGGTGAGTCGGAGGCCGATCGTGGCTTGGCACTACGCGAGCCGATGGTAACGATTTCCTCAATCGCCCCGTCGTCCTGCGCCAGCGCCTTTTGCGGTGCAAGGCCCGAGCAGCCAAGCGCGAGCGCCAACGCGGCAAAAGATAGTGTCTTCTTGGACATTTGTTTTCCCCCTCAGAAAAAAAGACCAGTTTTGTATCTGACAACGCCCGAACGGAGTTGTCTTATAAGCATTGGAAATTAACCTAGCCGATCCCTTCCATTAATGCAACGAATGATCCAATATCGACAGTTGATGAATCATTTGTTTCATCACCGGCCGTATTTGAACCTGGCGGCACATATTTCGAATAGAGAGCTTATGGACAAGCGCTACCCCGACACTATCCGGCTGCTGGTCGATTCCTACCCAAAGCTGACCCCTGAGCTGCAGAAGGCCGCGCGGTTCATGGTGGAGCATCCGGAAGAAATCGGCCTGAACTCCATGCGACGGGTGGCGAAGGACGCCGGGGTCAAGCCCGCTACGATTACGCGGCTGAGCAAAACCCTGGGTTTCGGGCAGTACGAAGCGCTGCGCGAACCGTTCCGGCAGCGCCTGCGGCGGGGCGCGCCGGAGTTCGCCACCCGTCTGCAGCGCGTTCAGCAGCGCGCGGAAAGCGGTGAGGAGGCCTTGTTTGCCGAGCTGCGAGCACAGGAGATATCGAACATCGAGCGTTCCCTGTCGGAGGAGAACTTTCCGCTTATCGAAGCCGCGGCAAAGGCGCTGCATGAAAGCCGGCGCGTTTACGTTCTTGGCCTGCGCGGTGCACACGCGCCCGCATTCCTGTTTCACTACGCCTATCAGCTGTTCCAGGACAACAGCCAGTTGCTCGATACGGCTGCCGGCACGTTCGCTGACCAGCTGCGGGGCATTAACGCGAACGACGCTCTTCTGGCAATTTCGTTTCCACCCTATACACAGCTGACGGTCGATGCCGTGGACTATGCGGCGGAAGCCGGTGCGCGCATCGTTGCCGTGACAGACAGCCTAATATCGCCCGCCGCCAATCACGCCGAACACATCATTGTGACAAAAAACAACTCACCGTCCTTTTATCACTCCTTTGTCGGCGCGCTGGCCGTCACCCAGGCGCTGATAACGCTGCTGGTCATGAAGGCCGGTGGCGATGCCGTCAAAATCGTCGAAGAAGCGGAGAAGCAGCTGGCACGCGTCAGCGCCTATTGGTAGTCATGAGTCGCGCATTACACCGAAGTTTGTTACAGCCGCCGCCGCGCGCCGTTCGCGGCGAGGGCGCCTATCTCGTCGACGACAGCGGCAAGCGCTATCTCGATGCCTGCGGCGGTGCGGCCGTTTCCTGTCTGGGGCACAGTCACCCAGCCGTCATCGAAGCAATTCAACGCCAGGTCGAAACCCTGCCGTACGCTCACACCTCGTTCTTTACCAGCGACGTCGCCGAAGCGCTGGCCGATACGCTGGTAGAAGCCGCTCCGGGTATGGGCAGGGCGATGCTGCTTTCCGGTGGTTCCGAGGCTGTAGAAGCGGCACTAAAGCTGTCTCGGCAATATTTTCTTGAAGCCGGCGAACCAGACCGACATCTCTTTATTGCACGTCGTCAGAGCTACCATGGCAACACGCTGGGCGCCCTCGCCGTCGGTGGCAACGAGTGGCGCCGGCAGGCCTTTCGGCCACTGCTGATCGCAGGACACCATATCGCTCCATGCTTCGAATACCGCGACCGCGGTGACGATGAGACGCCCGAAGCCTATGGTGAAAGAGTCGCCGCCGAGCTCGAAGAGAAGATCATCGAACTCGGCCCGGACAAGGTGGCCGCCTTCGTCGCCGAGACCGTTGTCGGTGCAACGGCAGGTGCCGTTGTTGCGGCGCCGGGTTACTTCGGTCGAATTCGCGAGATATGCGATCGCTACGGCGTGCACCTGATCCTGGACGAGGTGATGTGCGGTACCGGCCGAACCGGGTCGATGATGGCCTACCAGCAGGAACGCATAACGCCGGATATAGTCACGATGGCAAAGGGTCTGGCAGCCGGCTATCAGCCGGTCGCAGCGCTGTTATGCCGAGAGCAAATTACGGACGTCATCAGAAACAACAGCGGCTATTTTCAACATGGCCACACTTTCATGGGCCATGCCACGGCAGCCGCGGCATCGTTGGCAACACTCACGGCAATACGGCAGGAGAACCTGCTTGAGAATGTCACGGACCGTGGAAAATCCATACGGGCAAGTCTGCGCAGCTCGCTCGGCGATCATCCGGGCGTCGGCGATATTCGCGGTCGTGGGCTGTTTATCGGCGTTGAGTTCGTTGCTGATCGCACGAGCAGGCAGCCGTTCGAGCCGGGCGCCAAAGTCCACAAGGCAGTGCAGGCGGCTGCGATGCAGAACGGCCTGCTCTGCTACGCCATGGGCGGAACGATCGACGGCGTGCGGGGCGACCATGTACTGATCGCCCCGCCTTACAACCTCAACGATGAAGACGAAGCTCTGCTTGTCGAGCGGCTCAATGCTGCTGTTGTTGCCGCACTACCTCGTCGTCCATCTTCCTGACCAACGCAAGCACCCGCCGGACGTTGCCGTAACGATCAACTATAGTGAGTGTATTCGACTCCGCATGCGCGACCATGTGCCCCTGCAGCGGCAGGATCGGCCGGAGTATCGGAACGAGTTTTCCGGCATTCGCGTGCTGCACCTTGACTAACATCGTTACCCACTGCTCATCGTCAATCGACGGGTCCTCGTCATACAATACCGGCAACGGGTACTGACGAATTTTGTTCACATCTACGATACTGACGACACTACCGTTATCAACCGCCGCCATATCGTTGTTCTTTAATATCGACAGCAGCGTTCCGTAGTCCGTACCTTTGCCACCGGCCTGTCCGGTCACAACGTCCGCATCGACTCGCTGGTCAACGACGAAAACGCGGCCGGTGTTCCTGCCGACTTCCTGCAGCAGGTCCATCAACGGCATATCCGGCAACTGGCGTGAAGTTGATTGTTGTTGCTCTTCCGCGCCCGCCGCGCCGCCAAGAAAAACACATAAAACTGCTACGATAGCTATTCGTGATCTCATATCACTGCCTCCCTTTTTGAATGCGCCTATATAAACGTCTAAAAAGTAGCGCCGGGGTTAACTGCCGTAAATCTTTCCGGGAAGCCAGGTGACCAGTTGCGGAAAAATTGCGAGCAGCAGCAGTGCGAATAACTGAATGGCAACAAACGGTATCGCGCCACGGTAAATCTGCGCCGTCGTAATCGAGGGTGGCGCAACACCGCGCAAATAGAATAATGCGAAGCCGAACGGTGGCGTCAGGAACGAGGTCTGCAGATTGATCGCTATCATGATACCGAGCCACACGGGGTCCAGCCCCATCGCCAGCAATACCGGACCGACGATCGGCACAACGACGAAAGTGATCTCGATAAAGTCGAGTACGAAGCCGAGCAGGAACATGACCAGCATGACGACGATAACGGCCCCGACTATACCCCCCGGAAGCGACTCAAGGATGGCACGCACGCCATCGTCGCCGCCGTAGCCGCGAAACACCAGTGAGAAGATTGACGCACCGATCAGTATCATGAAAACCATGCTGCTGATACGCAGGGTGCTGCGCATTATTTCCCGCAGGCGGGAAAGATTTAGCTCGCGTCGTGAGATTGCGAGCAACAATGCCCCCATGCCGCCGACCCCCGCGGCCTCGGTTGGCGTTGCGTAGCCGCCCAGAATTGAACCCAACACCGCGAAGATCAACAACAGCGGTGGGAAAAGAGCGCGTAAAACCCGGCTCAGTGAAACGGTTTCGCCGTCTTCCTGGCGATGCGCCGGCATGGTTGCCGGCCTGAAAAACGCCAGCGCAAGAAGATAAAGCATGTACAGAAAAACCAGCAGCAGGCCTGGAATCAACGCGCCGGCAAACAGGTCGCCAACCGATACGGTCTTGGGCGAGAAAATACCCATGTCCAGCTGCGCCTGTTGGTAAGCCGTCGTCATGACGTCGCCGAGCATGACCAGGATGATCGATGGTGGAATGATCTGGCCCAGCGTACCGGCTGCGCAGATAGTGCCGGCGGAGACCTCCGGTGAGTAACCGTGCTTGAGCATCGTTGGTAGCGACAACAGTCCCATTGTCACGACCGTTGCCCCAACGATACCTGTACTGGCGGCCAGCAGCATGCCGACCAGCGTGACCGAAATACCGAGCCCTCCCCGCAACTTCCCGAAAAGCGCGCTCAGCGTTTCGAGCAGGTCTTCCGCGATACGTGCGCGCTCCAGCGTTACGCCCATAAAGACGAACAGCGGCACGGCGACCAGCGTCTCGTTGGTCATGATGCCAAAAATTCGGTTCGGCAGACCTGATAACAAGGCCTCGTGAAAACTGCCGCCGAGCACACCGGCAGCGGCGAACAACAGCGCGGTACCGCCGAGAGTGAATGCAACGGGAAACCCCGCCAGCAGTAACAGGATAACGGCAATGAACAACAGTGCGGCAACCCACTCCATGTCGCTAATGGCCTCGCAGCGTGCGAATGCTGCGTAAGGTCAAAGCAACGCCCTGCAATCCAACCGTGACCGGCATAAGGACGAGAGCGGACTTCAGCAGCGGGATCAGAGGATACGGTAAACCACCGGACTCGCGCGAAGCCTCCTGCAGTCGCCACGAAACAGCGACGAAGTCGAGCGCTTTCCAGGCAAGAAAAATACACAGAGGAAAAAGAAACAGGAGCACGCCCGCGAGGTCGATCCAGGCACGCTGTCGAGGGTTCATTCGTCGATAAAAAATGTCGACGCGAACGTGTTCTTCCTGCTGCAGTGTGTACGCAGCTCCGGCCATGAAGACAAACGCGTGCATCCAGACAACGGACTCCTGCAGCCAAATTAGCCCGACATCAAAAACGTAGCGCATAACAACGACGACAAAAGTCACCAGCACCATGAACAACGTGAACCACGCGGTGGTTTTGCCGAGCATTATGCTGAATCGGTCGAGCATCGTGTTAGCGGACTCTAGTGGCGCCAGAACGTCGGGGTTATCAGTACCAGCAGCGTGAAGATCTCAAGACGCCCGAGCAGCATCCCGGCGACGGAAATCCACTTGGCCGTGTCGCTCAAAGACATGAATCCGGCACTGACGTCGCCGAGGCCCGGGCCGAGATTGTTGAGCGTCGCGGCGACGGCGGAGAACGCAGTGACCTGGTCCAGTCCGGTTGCCATCATTGCCAGCAGCATCACTCCAAAGACGACGATATAGACCGAGAAAAACCCCCAGACGGCGTCTACAACCCGGTACTGAACGGCAGTGTTTCCAAGTTTGACCGGAATTTCTGCATTAGGGTGAACGAGTCGCGCGACTTCCCGCGCTCCCTGCTTGTAAATGAGCAGCCAGCGAATCACCTTGATACCGCCGGCCGTCGAGCCGGCTGATCCGCCGACAAAACTGGCGAAAATCAACAACACTGGCAGGGCAGCAGGCCACAGCGCAAAGTTCTCGGTCGTGAAACCGGTTGTCGTCGCTATCGACACGGCCTGAAAAACGCCGTTGATAAAGGTTTGTCCAGGGTCATCAAAGCCGCGAAACTGGTACAGCGTAGCGACGACGACGACGGACAGTACGATGAGTATGAAGCCATAGGCCCTGAACTCCGGGTCTTGAAAATAGTGTTTGACCGAGACGTAGCGCCAGGCGAAGAAATGCAGCGAAAAATTGATACCCGCCAAAAACATGAAGACGATTGCAACGCCGTCGACGATGCCGCTGTCGAAATAGCCAATACTGGCGTCATGAGTTGAGAAACCGCCAATCGCAACGGTAGAGAAGGCATGGCACAGTGCGTCGAACCAGCCCATGCCGGCGAGTCGGTAGCTGAGCATGCAGGCAATCGTGAATGCCAGATACACGTACCACAGCGCCTTGGCCGTTTCGGTAATTCGCGGCGTGAGCTTGGTATCCTTCACAGGTCCGGGCGTTTCTGCCCGGTACAACTGCATGCCGCCGACACCCAGCATCGGTAACACGGCAACCGCTAAAACGATAATTCCCATGCCCCCTAGCCACTGCAATTGCTGGCGGTAGTAGAGTACCGACAGCGGGAGATCATCGAGCCCGGTGAGCACGGTCGCGCCGGTCGTTGTCAGACCGGACATCGATTCGAAAATAGCGTCCGTCAGCGACAACGACAAACTATCGGCGAAATAAAGCGGCGCGGCGCCGAAGGTGCCCAGCACGGTCCAGAAAGCAGCGACCACGAGGAAACCATCGCGTAAACGCAAATCCTTGCGCGAGCGGTGAACCGGCAACCAGATCAGGGCGCCGGCCGCCAGCGTCAGTCCGAAGCCTTCGAGAAACGGCAGCCAGGACTGATCGTCATAATAAAGGCTGAAGACGATCGGTGGCAGCATAGTCAGGCTGAACATCATCAGCAGCAGCCCGAGTATCCGCTGTACGACCGTCCAGTTCATTTAGGGTCTACTCATTTGTGGTAACAGGCCCTAAACGAATGAAACACCAACCTGGAAGAGCGTCTCCAGGTGCTCGATCTTGCGCCGGTCGGTCATAAACAGAATGACATGATCGTCGGATTCAATGACGGTGTCGTGATGCGCGATGATGACTTTGTCGCCGCGGACCACTGCAACAATCGCCGTACCCTTCGGCAGCTCGATATCTTCGATTGCCCGCCCGACAACCTTTGAGCTGTCTGCATCGCCGTGCGCGATGGCTTCCATGGCTTCGGCCGCGCCGCGCCGCAGCGAATGCACTTTAACGACATCGCCTCGCCGCACGTGCGCGAGCAGGGAACCGATCGTGATTTGCTGCGGTGATATCGCGATGTCGATGCTGCCCGACTCGACCAGGTCGACATACGACGGACGATTGATCAGCGCCATGACCTTGCTGGCGCCCAGGCGCTTCGACAACATCGAGCTGAGTATGTTGGCTTCTTCCGAGTTCGTCAGTGCACAAAAGACATCGACACTGTCGATGTTCTCTTCGAGCAGCAGCTCTTCGTCGGCCGCGTCGCCGACCAGGACGATCGCCTTGTTGAGCTGCTCGGAAATACGACGTGCCCGTCGTGGGTCGCGCTCGATAATTTTCACTTGGTTGGTCTGTTCCAGCGCCAGTGCGAGGCGTACGCCAATGTTGCCGCCGCCGGCAATGACGACGCGTCGTACGGGATCTTCAAGGCGCCGCATTTCGCTCATGAAGACACGAACGTCCTTGCGGTCAGCGATGAAGAAAACTTCATCGCCCTCCTGTATTACCGTATCGCCATCGGGAAGCATCGCCTTGCCGTGGCGGTAAATAGCGGCGATTCGACCTTCGGTATTCGGTATATGGTCTTTGAGCGTGGCAATTCGCTGGCCGACCAGCAGCCCGTCCCGGTCGGCTTTTACGCCGACGAGCCGCACGCGGCCATCGGCGAAATCGAGAACCTGCGAGGAACCGGGATAAAGAATGAGTTGTTCGATATGTGAACATACGAGCTGTTCCGGGCTGATGCGGACATCGATAGGTATCGCGTCCTGTGTGAACAGCTTGTTGGCGTTCATGTACTCCGCAGCGCGGATGCGGGCAATTTTGGTGGGCGTGCGAAATGCGGTGTAGGCGATCTGGCAGGCGACCATATTCGTTTCGTCGGTGTTCGTCAGTGCCACCACGATGTCTGCATCGCTGGCGCCGGCGCGTTCAAGCACGTCGGGATAGGCGGCGTGGCCGACGACGGTACGAATATCGAGGCGGTCCTGCAGCTCCCTGAGGACGTCCGAGCGCATGTCGACAACCGTGACTTCGTTGGCTTCTTCGCGCGACAAATGATACGCCGCGGATGCGCCAACCTGACCTGCGCCAAGTATGAGAATTTTCATCGCGGGTAGTCTACATCAGATCGAGATTCGCATAGCTCAGAACCAGCCATTTCGTACCGGCACCCTCGAAATTCACCTCTACCCGCGCGTGCGCTCCCTGGCCCTCGCAGTTGAGAATAACGCCATCACCGAACTTCTTGTGCCGGACCTGCTGCCCGAGCCGGATACCCAGCTCGTTGCCGCTGCTCGGCACCGGGCCCCTGCGTCCGGTGACGCCCGGGGAGCGCATTGGCCGGGCTACCTGTACGCGCGGTCGTATTTCCTCGATGTGTTCGTCCGGTATTTCGGCAATGAAGCGCGATGGCTGGGAAAAACTGTCCATACCGTGCAGGCGTCGCTGCTCGGCATGCGTGATGTAAAGTGAGCGCATCGCGCGTGTGATGCCGACATAACAGAGGCGGCGCTCCTCTTCGAGGCCCTGCGCGTCGGCGACCGAGCGCTGGTGAGGGAACAGGCCGTCTTCCATGCCGCAGATAAAGACCAGTGGAAACTCCAGCCCTTTGGCCGAATGCATGGTCATCAACTGCACGCAATCCTCCCAGGCGCCTGCCTGGCCCTCGCCCGCTTCAAGGGCCGCATGCGCCAGGAATTCGTCCAGCGGCGACATCTCCCCGGCGGGATCCGGCTCGAAACTCTTCGCCGCGCTGACCAGTTCCGCCAGGTTTTCGATGCGGGTTTCGCCCTTTTCGCCCTTGTCTTTCTTAAAGAAGTCGATCAGTGCGCTCAGGTGAATGACGTGATCGACTTTATCGTGTAATTCAAGCCCGTCGATTTCCCGCGCCATGCGCTCGATGAGCGTCATAAAAGCGGCGACGGCATTCGCCGCGCGGCCGTTGAGCTCGTCGCTGGCAACAGCCCCCGCGGCGCGCCACATTGAGCAGGCATTGGCACGAGCGTATGCGCGCATTATCTCGACAGTGCGCGCGCCGATGCCGCGAGTGGGTTTGTTGACAACACGCTCAAACGAGCTGTCGTCGTCACGATTGGACGCCAGGCGCAGGTAGGCCAGCGCATCCTTGATTTCGGCGCGTTCGAAAAACCGCAGGCCGCCGTAGACCCGATAGGGAATGCGTGCATTGATCAGGCCTTCTTCCAGTACCCGCGACTGCGCGTTTGAGCGGTACAGGAGTGCGGCATCCGCGCGCGCATTGCCCTGTGCGGACCAGTCACGCAGGCGGCCAACAATAAAGTCAGCTTCGTCGCGCTCGTTGTAGGCGGAGTACAGTTTGATGGACTCGCCAACGGCTCCGTCTGTCCACAGATTTTTCCCCATGCGTGAGCCATTGTTCGAGATTACGGCGTTGGCCGCATTCAGGATTGTCCCGGTCGAGCGGTAGTTCTGTTCGAGCTTGACGACATGAGTGCCGGGAAAATCCTTTTGAAACTGCTCAATGTGCTCCACGCGCGCGCCTCGCCAGCCGTAGATCGACTGATCGTCATCGCCGACGACGAACGGCACGCCTTTGCTGCCGGCCAGCAGGCGCAGCCAGGCATACTGGATCGCATTCGTATCCTGAAACTCATCGACCAGGAGGTGCTGGAAGCGCCGCCGGTAGTGTTCGAGCAACTCCGCGTTGTCGCGCAGAACCTCGTGCGCGCGCAGCAGCAGCTCGGCGAAATCCACAAGGCCGCCACGTTGACAGATTTCCTCGTAGGACCGATACAGCTCAATCTTCTGGCGGAGGTTTGGATCGCCGCCGTCGTCAATATGTTGCGGCCGCAGACCCTCGTCTTTCTGACCGTTGATGAACCATTGAATCTCCTTCGGAGCCCAGAGCTTGTCATCGATTTCCTGGCTCTTAAACAGACGCTTGATCAAACGCAGCTGATCGTCGGAGTCGATGATCTGAAAACTCTGCGGCAATCCGGCTTCGCGCCAGTGACGCCGCAGCATGCGATGCGCAAGGCCGTGAAACGTGCCTATCCAGAGGTGTTGTACCGGCACCTTGAGCAGCGCCTCGATGCGGCCGCGCATCTCGGCCGCGGCCTTGTTGGTGAAGGTAACGGCGAGCAGGCCCTGCGGCGAAACGCCCTCGACGTCGATAAGCCACGCGGCGCGGTGCACGAGTACGCGCGTCTTGCCGCTACCGGCGCCGGCGATGACCAGCGCAGGTTCGGACGGCGCCGTAACAGCTTGCCGCTGCGCGTCGTTCAGGCCGTCGAGAATCGGTGTGACATCCATCGGAAAACTGTTTGCCGTGCTTGCAGGAGCGCGGAAGTGTAGCAGAGCTTTACTGCTCCCAGCGAACCCCTAACAAGTACTGATTTCGCTCATATTGAAGGCGCGTATCGTTCGACACCGTCTCACGGTAGCGGCCTTCGGCGAACAGGCTTAGACGGCGTGTCATGCGGAAGTTGGCAATGAGTCTGATGTCAGCCGACTCCTGCGTCTTACGTCCGGCAGTCGTATTGTGGAACGCGAATGCGTTGGGGTAGTCGTAGAGTCGATAGATGCCGCTGGCCTGGAGATCGAAGCGCCCGCCGGGCGACCAGTGAATTTCGACGCCGAAGGTGTCGAGCGTGTAGTCGTTGTAGCCGACGTGCTTATCGAGGCGTTCCGTGCGCTTGGCGTCGATGCCAAACCAAAGGCTGCCAAAAATGCGCTGCCTGGCCGTCAGCCCGAGCGCATAGTAATCGTAGCGAATGTTCGGGTTGGCGGTACGCTGCTGGCCATCGAGATCGAAGGACGGGCGATCGCCGAAGCGCCGGCTGTAACCGTCCACGGTAATCCGCAATAGTGATGACGACGCGAGTTTGTACTGGCCGTACAGGCTTAGCAGCATGTACTCGTGATCGTATTCCGGTACGACGGTCTGTTCTTCGTAATTCCACAGCTGGCCCTTGATCTTCGCGCCAACAGCGAGGCGCTCGTGCGACTGGCGGAAGCTCAGTTCGGGTCCGTAGCGCAAATAGTTCAGTCGGTCGCCGATGTCGACGCCTGCGACGTCGCGGACGGCACCGTCGTCCGGGTCGTAGTAGGTCTCGTCGTGCTGCGATACTTTGAAGGCGCTGTAGACCTCGCGCTCGCGGCTACCTTTCTTGCGGCGGTATTCGCTGCCAAAACTGGCTTCGTGCTGATATTCGTTGGCATTTTCGAGGTCTTTATCCTGGTAGTAACGTCCTGCAAGCCGATAGGCCACATAGAAGCCCTCGAATTTAAGACTGTTGACCCGGTACTTTGCGCCAAGGCTAAGCGGCATGAACGCACCGCTGGTAACTTCCGGCACCACCGTCGGCGCCGTCGGGTCGGACAGGTCGATATAGGGCTGATCCGGAGAGCGGAAGACATTATCGTCGTTGCCGAAGCCAATGCGGGCGTAGAACTCCAGGTCGGCAAAGTTTCGCTTCTGTTCGCGCTCGGCGACCCGGACTTCGAAGTTGTCGGGTTCTGCCAGCTCATCGCGAATCCTCGATATCGCAACGACTGCAAAGGTCTGGATCTTCGAGTTCTGGTTCTGGTCACGCGCGAGACGGAACCAGCGCAGTGCCTCGTCGACTTCGCCGAGTTCATAGGCGTTGAGTCCGAGATTGTAATGAGCTGCCACTCGAAGGGACGGGTCTGCGAGCGCCTTCATGAGCGAGTCGCGCGCGCGAATATGCTGCCCGGCCCGGTAGTGTGCAACGCCTGAGTTGTAGTGCAGGACCGGCGTATCCATGCCCTCCTCGGCGGCCTGCCGGTAGCGCAGTAAGGCGGCCCAGTAGAGATCGTCACGAAATAGTCGGTTCCCGTCGGCATAGTACTGCTCCGCCGTCATGGCGCGTGCGTTCTGCTGCGGTGTGAGACAGGCAAGCGCCGCCAGCAGCAGGAGCCAAACAGGGAGGTGGAAGGTCTTGACCATGTGGATCAGCTTGTCCTGCGTTATGTCAGCTTGGAAGAGTACCGACTAATCGAGCCTGAAAACTACGACATAGTCCAAAAAAATCACCCCGAGTGGGTCACAAACGGGGGGATTTGGTAGATTAACTGTGATCGTCGGACCTTGATCGGACAGTCACTGTCAGACAATAGGAGTCTGTAAGTAATTCTGTGTAACTGCCAGTTTCAAACGTAGTCGACTAATCGGTCTTCAAATTCGATCATAAATCGGTTCAGTGCCAGCTTCCAGTTGCGGATCGGCATGGTCCACCGTTTGGACGCATCTCGTATCGC
>JAJFKU010000001.1 GCA_021773035.1 Woeseiaceae bacterium | reverse complement strand
TTTGAGTAAAAAGAGGAAAATGAACGCACTGAAACAATGTTAGAAAACAAAAATCCGGCGATGCCGGATCAGGAAGCTCGCATCAACAAAATCGCGACTATAATTGCGGCTTCAACAACGAGTTTTTCAACAGAATAGGCCGGAAGCAGCCGATCGAAATTCAGGCATTTCGTTGATTGAACGACTGTTCTTGTGAAAAGCGGACGTTCCAGCAGTTCCCTGCTGGGTGATTCAGAACGCTCGCCCATCGAAGAAACATACACGCAACCTGGCTCGATTGATCGCGCCTCCGCTGTCGCACTGATGCTACTGTCAATGGCGAGGTGCCCTGCCCGCTCTTGACGAGCGGATCAGCCCGACTGAAATTGGCCCTCCGCAAGAAGTTATCCACCGTTTACACTGTAAACGCCTTCCCTTCTGTGGATAACACCTGATCTGTCGATGATCTCCATCGAGCTCTCCAGCTATGCCTTCCACCCCTGAAAAGCCTACCTAGCCTGCATTTGCAGTCCGTGGTGCGCTGTCCGTGCGCCGCGTAGCAGCGGCGAGCGGCCAGGCACTGAATTGAGTGACCGCGAGGTCGCAAAATTCAGGGCTGAACGGGTGCTTGGCTTTGATCGATGCGCGTCCTTGGCGAGCGAAGCGCGGCAAGGACGCGCACGCCGAGGCCACAAACCACGCCGTCTGCAACATCGACATTTGGAGGCTGGGCGAAGGATCGCGTCCTAGACTGGCCCCATTAGGTTTATGCGCCGCCACTCGCGCTTAAAGTGGCAAACCGTGCGATTCGGGCTGTTCAATCGCACCGAGGCTTTAGTCTCGTCAGTCCATCTTCACTCTCAGCAGGCTTTGCCTGCATCTTCATTCATCAGCGGCAATCCCGCATTTTCATAAAAGGAGGTCGTTTATTGATTCAATCTTCATCTTGCTCTTTTCAGAGCGCAGTTGGCCCTCACCGGATCGAATTTAGTTGTCTAAATCACCGGTGTAGCCGATGACCGGCATTTTCAGGTCAGACGGGAGTGGTGTCCCGAGATCAAGTCATCCAGCAATGGATGTCCTTGTTTGATTACGATCAGCAAGTGATCAGAAACACTTACCAGATAACTAATGGACAGTGGTTCCAAACACCGTGAGAGACCTGAACTACCAACTGAAGCAATTGTGTAAGAACAACCGAGATGGGAGCTTCGGCACCCAGACACAGCGTGAGCGCATGCTCACGTTGATGACCAATCAGTTACACGCCTTGGGTTATCGAAGAATGGCCGCCCGATCCATAAGGCCGAAACACATCGAGGCCCTGACGCAGCACTGGCTGCAGTCAGGGGTCGCTGCCGCGACCATGAAGAATCGCATGGCGGCCATTCGATGGTGGGCTGGCAAGGTGAATAAGCAGAATGTCGTGGCACGTTCGAACGATCACTACGGTTTACCGCGCAGGAAGTACTCAAGCGGCGCATCCAAGGCAACGAACATTGATAAGGATCAGCTTGAGCGAATCACGGACCCGCATGTCAGAATGAGTCTCGAGCTACAAAGAGCCTTTGGTCTGAGGCGCGAAGAAGCGATCAAAATCCAGCCGGCCCTGGCGGATAAAGAGGAAACGATCTGGCTCAAGCTCGGCTGGACCAAGGGCGGTCGAGAACGAGAGATCCCGATCCGTAATCAAGAGCAGCGGAATTTGCTCAATCAAGCAAAGACCCTGACTGGCAAAGGATCACTGATCCCCAGCCACAAGACCTACGTGCAGCAACTACGACTGTACGAAGGGCAATGTATCCGCGCCGGGCTATCGCGCATGCACGGATTGCGGCATGCCTATGCGCAGGAGCGATTCGTCGCGATCACCGGCTTTGAATCGCCCGCTCAAGGCGGTCCGAAACGAAACGAATTGACGAACGAGCAACGCGCGCTTAATAAAATAGCGCGCGCTGTGATCAGCAAAGAACTCGGACACAACAGAGAGGCGATTACGGTCGTCTACTTGGGGAGGTAAGCAACGCAATGAACCCAACGTATTTCGGATTACTCGCGGAGTTCGGCGAAACGGAGATCCCGCTCGAACGTGTTTGCGAAAAGTATTTTGGATTGTCGACACCCAAAGCAAAACGCCGAGCCTGTTTGCAACAACTTCCTGTCCCCGCATACCGAACCGGTTCGCAAAAATCGCCCTGGCTTATTAGTGCAATTGACCTTGCCAAACATATCGATGAAAAGCGCTGCGTTGCGCAGCGACAGTGGGCGAACATGAGGTAGCGCAAATACGACTACATTGTCGGATATGGGACGCATGCTGTCGGTGCGACATCGGTGCGACATGAAAAAAATCGCGTCTCTAACTCTTTGTTTTAAAGGCTAATTTTTTTCGACTTCGACCCCGCTCCATCATCGGCGCAACGTTTATTCCAGTCTTCATAGCATTAACAAATAGTTCTGATACCAGTCATAAATAGTCAACTTCGAACTCGGTGCCTGACCGGGAGCGCCACCTTGCGGTGCCTCAAAGACGTCGGGTAAGTATATCGGCGTATGCTCTGGCGTCGCCAATGGAATCGTCATAGAGAAACGACCAGCCGCCAGGATGTCATCCTGCTTTGAACGGTCGATTCCGAAGACCGAGCGACCCAGTCACTACCACCTGCCGCAGGGCTGGAAACTCCGGTACAAGATGCCCACAGGAATTGAGCGAACGCGCTGATCTGACGATATCCCGATCAGCCAACGACCTTGGTTTCGCTCGCACACAGTACCTCTAGCCCACTTTGCGGGATTGGTATTCACTCCAGCATCTTTGAAACTTATCGGCAATGTCGCTGGATACCCCATCCTCGAGGGTCAGCGAGGAATCTTCATCAAGAGCGGTTAGGTTTGCGAGTAGCCCGAAGAATGCACTGAGAACTTCGGCGTTCCATCCGCGACCCATCCGATAGTCCAATGCCAGCTGATCCGGAAACACCAAAACTCCGATATGCGGAATAGCAACACCCCCGGATTGAATACCACCCAACACCACATGAAAAGGTGCGGCTTCACCCGATACGACAAGGGCTGCCGCATTCGGAACCGAGTCTACAGCTTCCTCCTGGTTCCGGACGTTCGACCAGAAATAGGGTCTTTCCGACACGATCTTGACGGCTTCATTACGCAGCATCTGGTAGCCGCTGGCAGCGGCATTTCCATCCACGTAGTTCACCCGGACTTCTGGCAACGAACCATCGTCCTGTTCGAACAAATTGTGCAGCTCCGTCCAAAGCAAGTCGGCTGTTTCCATCGTTAGGTCACGCCCCCCTCCTGGCGGATTTTCGACATGCCTTTCGTCTGTCTGGCGCCCAATAGAACGGAAACCGTACGATCCAACGAGCGGTCAATCGAAACCTTCCCTGAAGAACAGGAATTTTCCGTCTGAATCGAACACAATTCCTCTGCCATCCGGTGCAATAACTTGAGTCGCGTCTTCGAAACGCCCTTTGCGCCCTCTAATGACCTTCGAATTCGGGTTTGCAAGTATATCATCAACTATTTGTTGAGCTTGGCGGTTTATCTCTGCTGGACTACCCTTCGCAGCTGGAAATAGCTTATTACCTGGCCTCGCGCCGGCACCGTGTTTCGTCAATGATCGCCCTGCTGCAGTAAATCCCCCTTTATCGAGTGCCGCTGCTGCCCGGGAAAGGGCCGCTTTAGCTGCGCCGGATAACGCCGACCCGCGCGTCAACAGCGCTACTCCGAGACGAGCTGTGCCTCCAAGTCCGAGCACGTATAACTCCGGATAAACACCCTCCAGGCCGCACTCATCCATCTTGCACGCGAAATCCCTGTCCAGTTGGGCGATCGCATCGGCCAGTACTGCGACTCTCACGTAGGGAAGGTCGGACCTTAAAACACGACTGACCTCCTCGGCGAGTTCGCCCTCTAACCGCTCCCGTTCTTCAAAGTAGTCGAAAAACTCGGAATTACTGACAAAGGGATGAAAATCATTTCGCTCGTCATCAGGATAATCGGAACCAATGAACCCCCCATCGTCCTCTTCACATTCGACGCCTGGGGTTCCAAAGCAAAGGTCGTCCAGCCAATCGTCTTCCTCTTCCCAATCCTCAATGTCACGGAATCCGCTAGGATCAACAAGAGTTAGTGGATTGTTGCGAACGTAGCTATAGCGGTTAAACGATTGGCCATCCAGCGGATGCGGAATGAACGGATCCGCACTGATCATTCGGCCAATTGTCGGATCCTGTACACGGCCGTTCATGTGGATCAGGCGCACATTGTCCAGATGCTCGTGACCGGTGTATCCGCGTTCCGTTAACTGCGAGACGCTAAACTGCAGATCGCTTGTGTCGGCGCTCCAGTCAGTGTTTCGTCGTTTTCCGAATGCATCAAAGCTATATTGTTCCAACACGGTACCGCTTTCGTTGGTCGCCGCGACGATATTGCCGATGTGATCTCTGTGAAGGTAGCGTGTTGTAGCCGAACCGCTGCTGGGTCGGGTGTGGATGGCGATAGCGTTGCCGTTTGCGAGAACATTGTGCCGATACGACGTGACACCACCGGACGTCTCCTTTTCGAAATGCTGCCCGACGTAGTAAGTCGTCGTAGTAGCGCCACCAGTGTATGCGACCTGCCTGTATCGATCGCGATTTGGGCCATACTTGAACTCCGCATAGTCATTGCCGTAGTTAATCCGATTAGGTTTGTTGAACGAGTACCAGGTGATGGACTGTGCCGCACGCGCTGTCATGTTGCCGTTGTTGTCGTAAGCATAAGTACCGGGACGCATACCGACGATGCCGGTAACGGCGTTGGGCCCAGCGTTTCCAGCACCATAGGTGTAGGTCCCTACGTCTGATTTATACGTAATATTACCGGCGCTATCATAGTCGACGGACAGTGTCAGCGAATTGTTCAGGGTCGCAGTCTTGACTCTGCTGAGGTTGTCGTAAGTGAAGACTTCCGTCTTATTCTGATTGATATCCTGACGTTGCTGCAGTACGCCGATCTTGTTCCATTGATAACCCCGGTTTAGTACCGTCGGAGTCATGTTCACGCCGATTCTGATGCTCTTCAGATAGTTGGCAGCGCGATCATAGTCCCTGTCCTCATCGACGCCGTTACCCAGGGTCGACAAGCGCTCCCGTCCGATGGCATCGGTTTCATGCAACTGATAGTAAACTGTCGATGGTGCGTCACCGTTCTTTACCTTTTCTAATTGTCCCCATACGTCGTAGTCGTAATCGGCCTTGAATCGGACGCCGCCCGTACTTGTCGGATACGTCAAACGCTGCAACTTGCCCCTGCCAGAACCACTGCTGTGGTAGCTAAGATCAGTAGCATACGACGTTCCGTCGATAGTGGCGGTAACACTCGAGGGTCTGCTTAACGTATCGTAGCTGTAGCTTTCGGAGAACCCACCGGGCGACGTAATTGACGATGGTAACCAGAGCTTATGGTCACTGGAATTGTAGTAGTTCCAGGTCGTCGTACCTTCCGGCTCAGTTCTGTTTTTTACAAGACCAAGCTGGTTGTAGCTAATAGTGGTGACCTGACTCTTGGCGTTCGTTTGGCTGATCAGCTCACCGAACACGTTGTAGCCATATGTCCAAGTGCCCCGGTTCGGGTCTGCTGTTGACGCTACATCGCCACGGTTATTGTAGTTCGTGGTTATCAGGTTGCTGGCCGGATCCCACGTCTTGTGCAATTCTCCGAAGACCGTATATTCATACCGCGTCTCTCCAGCAAGTGCGTCAGTCACCTTTACTACGCGCCCAAGCACATCGAAATCTGTTGTCGTTGACTGACTCTCTGCATTTGTGAGGATCTGCTTCAGTCCCTGGTAGTCGATTGTTGATACCGCTCCCGTCGTTTGCGACTCGCTGATGGGCGCGTTGACCTGCGTCAGGCGGTTGGCGAGATCGTAGGTATAGGTGGTGGAGTACGGAGTTTCCCCGTAGACCCACGGAGCATAACGCTTGCTTACCCGGCCACGGGCGTCATAGACCGTTGTAGATCTAGCGAGGGTCCCACCCGAGAGCGACCGTTGGAGTCCGATCTGACGACCGTAGTAGTCACGCGTATCCAACTCGACGAAACCGTCCGATTCGGTTCGCGTGATCTTGAATCTGCCGCGACCAGTTATCCAACAATCGATGCAGTTCGAGTAGGCAACGCTGGTCGACTTACCGTCGGCGGTAGTTTCTTTCGTCACGCGGCCGAACGAATCGTAAAGATAACTTGTTGTTTGGCCCTGAGTATTGGTCAGAACCAAGGGCAAACCATAT
The DNA here is from genome assembly GCA_021773035.1 of Woeseiaceae bacterium. Taxonomy (GTDB): domain Bacteria; phylum Pseudomonadota; class Gammaproteobacteria; order Steroidobacterales; family Woeseiaceae; genus UBA1847. Next base: position 193,198 of record JAJFKU010000001.1, on the reverse strand, counting down.
CGGTAGTCCCAGGTTTGGGCGACGACACTGTCAGTTGCATTATCGACATAAGACTTTTCAGTTTCGACGAAGTGACCCCACTGATCGTAGAAAAATTCTGTCTTTCTATCAGTCGTCGCACCATTCGCGCTATCTCTTGTAAGTGTCTTGATATTGCCGTAACTGTCGTAGGTCAATGTTGTCTTGAGTTGCTGCGCAGTGCTGGTTTCTGACGCATTCGTCGTTGTCAACAATTTGCACGATGCAGCATCGAACGTGTTGTTGAGTGTCCTGGTCCTGGTAGTCGCGCCAGGGGCCGATCGCGTTGTAGTGACCTGCGTTGGCCGTCCCACACACCAGGGTACCGTGTAGTTGGCGAACTGGAAGTTCTGCGTCGTGATATACGACTCTCCTGGTGCCTGAAGTGACGTTGCGGTAGTAACTCTATTCGTTACATTGCCAAAGGTTGGTTCATGGTATGGATCATCACGAACCGTGCGGTAGGACGTGCCCTTTAGCGCGCCGGATATCTCATAACTATCGGTAATCGTGTAAGCGGGCCGGACAAAGTAGACGCCTGTTGGCGATTGGCTTGATATCCAGGTCGGATCCGTCTTGTTGATTCTCGATGACCAGTCACCAAGCCACACTTCCCGCCATTCCAGTCGGGATACGAACGGAAAGTCCTGACGGTACAAGTTGCGATAAATCCGCGTACCCTCCCTGGTGTCGTAGGTTCTCATTTGCCGAAAACCGAGGAACCCGCGACCCTTGAGATTCATCTTTGCGCCCCAGTAACGGTACGTGTTGGTATACGAGCCTCCAATACCATTATTGGCCTTGAGGTCGGTGACCACAAAGAACGGTTCTTGGAAACTCCGGTCCTCCGGAGGGGTACCAAAATAATACTGGTCATAGTGCGAACTGATGGATAACGGTTCGTAAGTCGGCTCGAAATAGTTTCCGAGACCGTCAGAGAACTTCGTAACCACATCCACTTGCGGCGATCTGTGATCACGTACTTGCCACAGATTTGCTGAAGACATGACTAACTCGTCATGCCCGTCACCAGCAACGTCCATTGGAATGAGTGGCGTCGTTAACGGACCGGGACCGCCGATCGGGGTACCTGTCATCTCAAATTCATAGCCGATTGACTTATGAACGACCCAGTTCGATGCCGTGGCACGAATCAGGTCGCGCCGGCCATCGCCGTCGTAGTCTGCGAATACGGCCTTGCTCGAGTAGCTATCCGCTAAGGGCGGCGCCGGATCATAGCTCAAAACCCTGCCGTTACTAATGTATTGTTTCCACCTTAAGCTCTCGTAGTAGACAAGGTCAGTTAAACCGTCGCCGTTGACATCGACCGGTACGGGTTCCGTCGACGGATCTGTGATAACGCCGATGCCTTCATAGTTACTACCATCAAATATGTAGGCTTCCCATTCCACGATTTCCTCAAGATCGTCACATTCTTCTTCTCCGCCTTGATCGCACTCTTCTTCTTCTTCGCTTTTCACGAGGATGTCCCCGCGTCCATCGCCGTTGAAATCAATGGATTTGTGCGCCGACCGCATCGAATGCCCGGTGAACTCCTGGAGATCCCGCTCAGATAGAACGACCGAGGCTGCTGAAGCGAAGTCCGTGCCGGTGCTCTTACGGAGATAGATCTTAAAACCGGAGTAATACAGCAAATCATCGAGGCCGTCGCCATCGACATCCAGCGCATCGCTTTCATAATATCCGGTGCTCGCTTCCCCCGTATTGATATCAGTAAAGCCAGTCCCGGTTGATAGGTAAACATGCCATTTGCTATCACTGCCGGGCACCAGCAAATCGCTCTTACCATCCCCATTGAAGTCGAGGACCATCGTTTGGCCCGCATTGGGCGCGCTCATGTTGGTATCGATTGGCGCAGCGAAACTGCCGCCGGAGGCGTTGAGAACATGCCATTCCCCGCCTTTGACTACAAACAAGTCCTGTTGACCATCGCCGTTAAAATCACCGACTAGTTGGTTACTGTGCCCGACGCTGCTTTGACCGCTGGAGACGTTTGATTCCCAGCCAGCGACCGCGTCCTGCCAATCAAACGTACTCGCCGGCAGGCAGTCTGTCGGTGTACAACGCTTAACACTATCGAGCTGGCTACGACCGGCGGTCCCCGTCGAGTACGTCAGCGTATAGTCGCTAATTGAAGTCCACGTCGAATCAAAATGCTGAACGTCGATTTTCGTTAAGCGCTGATATTCGGACCAGACGTCACCAAACACGAAACCTGAGCGCTTGTCGGTCTCAGGCCGAAGCCCGTAAGTGAAAACGGCGCGATAACGTTCGGTGAGTGACTGCGCGGTGTTCTTGGTGTAACTCACACTGGTCAGCAAGAATTCTCCGGTACTTGCGATCGCTGCGTAGTGGTAGTTGATTTCGTTTCCGAAGCGGTCTTCCGTTCGATAACGTGCCCAACTCCGATAACTGTTGCTAGGACCGTGTCCAAGACTGGATTGCTGACTATGTCCGTACGAGTGTTTGGTGCCATCTTTCTCCCAAACTGTAAACGACCGCGGCCCACTACCCTGCGTACCGTTTGCGACGATTTTTCGAAACCCATCGATCTCCGTGCGGTACTGAGAGCCTGGTGCACCATAGGTACCGGATGTGACAACCAGACGTTGCCCATCCAGACAGAATCGATCGTGTAGATCGAACTCGACACCGCGAATTTCATTGTCTTGCGCGAGGTTCTTGGAACATCGTGTAAATCTGGACAAACCGCCGATCTTCCAACGCTGTCCAGCGATTCCGGTTCCACCGCGATGGCTATAGGTCAGCGCAAGTCGTGGCCGAAGTCCGCCGGTAGCTGCGGGCAGTTCAATGGGAATGGTGTAATTAGCAACACCGGTTTTGGAGACTGAAAAATCGCCGGGGATTGTACCGATTAATTCCGCCCCCAACAGCGGTTGGCTAAGAAATACGAACGGGATGACCAACCAACCAGACCGCGGCTTAAGCGCTTGCAATAATTCGCGGGACTTCGTCGTGCTTTTGTACGAGTAGCGTAACATCGTCATACCCAACTCCGGCTTACAATAGCTAACCGACAGGGTCAGTCGTTCGAATCTGTACCAGTATTCGCCAGCTATTTATGTACTCTCAAGAACATACTCGGAGGTCACTGGCCTGCGTGTCGCTTTCTCGCTGGAATCTGCACAAATACGGCCGGATTCGCGACACCGCTTGCGCTTCTATCAGTTTTCTATATTTGAACGGGGTAACACCGGTGATCTTGACGAACGAACGTTCGAACGTTCGTGCATTGCGATAACCAACCGAAAAGGCAACTTCACGAATCGGTTTATCGTCCTTAGCCAACAATCTTGTGGCTTTCTCGACGCGTTGGAATCGTAGCCAGTCTCGAAACGAAACGCCGGTCTTTTCTAGAAACAAATGTGACAGCCGACTTGGTGAAATCCCGATGGCGGCGGCGGCATCCGCGAGTTGAATTGGCTCGTGCCACCGGTTTTCGATGTAGCTACTCAGGTGCACGAGGTGTCGATAGTGACCGAGCGCGAAATCAACACGCTCAGCTGAATACTTATTCCTACAGTAAATGCACAGGACTTCCGGCGTATCTGCTGTCATTGGCAACTCCGCTATCCTCAATGCTGTCGAGGATCCGTGGCTTTGCGTCCCTCCCTTACGGGAGGTTTGCTATTATCAATATGGGAAAACTGTAACATTTACGTGCCTTAAGTCAATTTAGCGCCAATGATCGAGATGATCAAAACCAAAACGGAACTGCATTGCACGACTGCCTGATGCGTAGCGTAGTAACGACGCAGCTCGAAACCCGCCAACAACAGGACGAGTACCAGTAGTGTGCCTGCAGCCACGCTACCACCTCCCCCGCCGTCAGAGTCGGATGTAGGAGGTGGAGGTGGAGGTGGAGGTGGCGGTGGCGGTGGTGGAGCGACTTCCTCTCGATAGCGAACGTGCAACGCGACTGCAGCGCCAGGGTTGCCGTCAAAGGACTCTGCGACTCTCGCGCCACTGCCAGCGATAGTCATACCGATCGTATTGCCGCTCGCCCATCCCTGCCGGTTTACGATCTCCTGAACGATAGTGGCCAGATCCGGCGTGCGCTGATTGGTGCCGGCTTCACCTTCAGTCCACGGCGGAATCGTATCCCAGGCAACGGTTGCCAAAGTCAAAGCTCTGGACGACAGGTTTCTGTCGCTTCCGTCAAAGGCAGCCGCGCTATCGCTGTTTTCACCGTTAATCGTCAGCGAAGTCTGCCCACTGCCGGATTCATCCGCCCGAAACTGAATGTACGCGTGTGTAATCGTCGCGCCCGGCGGAATAGCAACATTGCGGAAATTCATACCGACGGTTTGCCGGTCATTCCCGTCTTCAACCAGCTCCAGATCCGAGCTGGTCAGGTCGACCGCCCCCTGCTCACTCTCTTCGGCATCGTCTGTAGAAGCGCTGAGGCGCACCTCCAGCTGACCGATACCTTCTTCCAGGATATCAATGAGAAGGTCGTCGCTACTGCTGAATTCGCCGTCACCGGCCGTCAAGCGCAACGTATAAATGCCGGTCGCCGAAAAGCTGGCAGTCGTCGTGGCTGCGCCTGCATCTGCAAAGACTACATTTCCCGGGCCGCTGACGACCGACCAGCCAACTGCAAGCATGCCCGGAGAATCCGGCAAACCGTCATCGACAGCGATACCGGCCAGCGGCACGTCATCGCTCGTATCAACCACCAGCCCCTGATCCGGGCCGGCATCTACCAAGGGTGCGACATTATCGGATGCCGGAGTGCCATCATCGTATTCAATATGCAGCAACGGCGCATGCCGGTCATCGCTTTCGAACGACTCCGCGGCCCGCGTACCCGTACCGCCAATAATAAACGCCAGGGCATTGCCGCTGCTCCAGCCCGTGCCGGAGACGATTTCCTGCACTATCGCTGTCAGATCCGGCGTGCGTTGATCGAGGCTTTGTTCGTTGGCTTTTACCCAGTCCGCGGGGTTCCAAATTACCGTCGCCACAGTACGTGCCCTGGACGAAATATTGCTACTGTCCGCGGTAAACACAGCGGCGTTATCGCTGGCTTCACCGTCGATCGTGAGTGCCGTTGGCACCAGACCGGCGACATCCGTTTCGAACTGTATGAACGCGTTGATGATGGTCGCACCGGCCGGAACCGTGATGTCAGTAAAACGAACACCGACGCTTTGCTGCACGCCGCCATCCTCACCGAGGTCGAGACGCTCGGCACTACCGCCACCGGTAGTGCCCAGACTGACCGTTCCGTCGGCCGACTCTTCAGCATCATCAGAGCTGCTGCCAACCCTGATTTCCAGCACATGATTGGCGTCGGTTCCACCGCTACCGCCGGTGCCGACCAGGGCATACACTGCATCGATTTCTGCCGTTGTCGCGTACGTATCCTGCACAATCTCGCTGCCTAGGATGTCGACCGTCCAGGTGCCGGCTTCGGGTGAGCCAATAAACACATTTTCGACCGTGTTAATCGTATCGGCATCTCCACCGGATACCGACCAGGGGCTGCGGATCAAACCGTTGTTGCCCCAGTACACCGTATTGGACGGGCTGGTGACGCGCAGGCTCAGGTCGTTGACCCGATGTTGGGAAGCGGCCGGCGCGCCCGGCGGGTCTTTGTAGACGAGCGTCACTTTAAGCGGTTTACTGCCATCCGAAGGCATTGTGTAGCTATGGGTCTGTGCGGGTGCGAGCGGCTCGGACTCATCGATCAGAATCGGCAGAGTCCAGCCGTGACTTTGCGCAACCCGATACAGGTTGCCGACATCGGGCATACCCCAGCCCTGATGAAAGCGGCTCTTGTCATGCTGCAGTCCGATAAACGGATATTGATAGGCCGTATTGATGACCAGGGCTCGCGCAGTCGCCGCATGCGGGCGTGCATCGAACACATCCCGGCCCAGGCCCGGCCCGGCGGGATCAAATACGCCGTCGGCCCACATCTGAAACAGCAGGCCGAAATGGCCGGCGACGAGCGGCGTTGCATGACTCGTGCCGTTCATATTGTCGACGTAGGCAAAGTCATTCAGATAACCCGTCGTATAACCGTCACGGTAGAAATGCGACAGCTCCGGTTTGACACGGCCGTCGGCCGCCGGGCCGATACTGCCATTACCGGTAGCCCAACTATCGTCGGCACGCGTCAGCGTATCCTGCGGATCGATGCCGCCGACCGAAACGCCATTCTTTGCCCAGCCTCGCGGCGCGGCCTCTTCCTGGTCCGCGCTGTTGCCCATGGACTGGGTCACAATGAGATCATGCTGAAAAATGGCGTCGTCACGCTCAAAGCTTCGGGTCGTATAGTTCGGTGAACTCGAGCTGAAACTGTTGGTGATAAAAACTGCGCGATAGGGGCCTGCCGGGTCGACCAGTTCCCCGAAGTGAGTTACGTCATCCGCGTCGAAAAACCGCGAGGCGAAGATACCTTGCCCGTCGGGCAACAACCCACGCGCCTTGGCATTGCCGGTGCCGTCGCCGAATATGGCACCGTAAACGCGCGTACCGTGATCGTAGGGTTCCGTCAAATCGTCACCCGGCTCCGGCGTGCCGGGGTAGTTAAAGGGATCGGCGCCGCCCGTCTGGTGCCCGAGCGGTGGATTTGTCTGGAAGTCCCGGTGCGTTGTAAGCAGACCATCGTCCCTGACCTCGCCGCGCACACCCTGTCCACTGTAGCCGGCTACGTCTTCGACGAAGTTGAAACCACCGATGTCGTCAGCTCGCACCTGGTCGACGTCTTCCTTTACCGGCAACCATTCATCGATATAGAACACCTCGTTCATAGCGGCGATTTCAACCAGCGCTTCGTAATTGAACGTAGCTTCAATAATCCGGCCGCCAACACGATTTACCGTGCCAGTGAGTGCCTCGATGCGAGCTGTAACGGCTGCCTGAATCGCCGGCGCGGAATCGTGTAGCAAGATAGAAAAGCGCCGTGTTGTCGCTTGTCGATCGCCGTCGACAATCCTGTCTATGAGTTCCGACTGTATTTTGTAGCTAACACCAAACTCTCCAACCCAGCGAACGTAAGGTAACTGCGCGATGGTGTGCCGGACCTGCAGTGTCATACAGGCGACGATTGTTTTGCTGGCAATATGCGCGCGAATCTGAACGCCCAGCAATCGCATGTTCTGCTGGTATTCCGCCCGCGCTTGTGTTGTGAACTGCACCAGGTAGCAATTGTGCTGCGGCTCATCGCCGGGTTTGAAATGGGGTCCGCTTTTTGGTTTGAGTCTGGACGATACCGGTTGTTCTTGTCTGTGCAGCAACGGATCAAACGTACTATGACGAAACTTGATCAGGTAGTCATTATCAACGGAAACGCCGTCGGTTGAACTGTGTTGTTGAGCAAATACGGTTAACGTCAGAGCTGAACACAAAACGAAAACACCCCAGGATACGACTGTCTTAACATTTGCCAACATTTAAGCGCTTCCCCGTTTTGGTGATTTACGGCTGCAATTAACCACGCGGCGACCATTCAACGGCCTCGTCGTCTAGATAACTGACTGGACAGTACAACCCGTAACACCAACGGTTCCTTTGCCGATATTTCATATATCTATTCCGGTGTTTCATATACTTACCGGCTGAGGATTGCCTCATGAGAACGCCAGCCGCGACCGGCCGGCCTGACCACCGGGCGTGTACCGTTGGCGGTTTTTCTGTACATTCAGCTGCGATCGCACGCAGCTACGCACGCCGGACACAGCAATGCCCATAGAAAGCAGTAGGAAAATGCTAACCCGCCTGGTGGAATCCGGCTGGTTCGCAGTGACAATCACGATCATCATCGTCATCAACGCTATCGTACTCGGCCTTGAAACCTGGCCGCCGGCAGCCGGTGCTGCAGGACCGCTTTTAAACTGGATCGATCGCGCTGCGCTGTTGATTTTCAGCGTTGAGCTAACGCTCAAATTCTGGGTCTACCGTCTCCGCTTCTTCTCGGACGGCTGGAACGTCTTCGACCTGGTCATCGTTACTATCGCGTGGATACCGGCATCCGGACCACTATCCGTCATGCGCGCACTGCGAATTTTGCGGGTGCTGCGACTGGTCTCCATCGTGCCGCAGATGCGCACAGTCATTGGCGCACTGTTCGCTGCCCTGCCCGGCATGGGCGCTATCATTGCAGTGTTGCTGCTGCTCTTTTATGTCGCCGCCGTCATGTCCACGAAGCTGTTCGGCGGCGTTTTTCCGCAGTGGTTCGGCGGCGTCGGCGAGTCCATGTACACCCTGTTCCAGATCATGACGCTGGAAAGCTGGTCAATGGGAATCGTTCGTCCGGTTATGGAACAGTACCCGCTCGCCTGGATATTCTTCGTACCGTTTGTGATCATCACAAGCTTCGCCGTTCTGAATCTGTTTATCGCGTTGATCGTCAACTCGATGCAGTCTGTGCACATGCAGGATCGCGAGTCCGCCGAGGCCGAAGCGGTGATGGCGCACGACGAGCGTGAATCGCTGCTGCGAGAAGTCAGGTCGCTGCGCACCGAGATGGCGCAGTTGCAGCAGAGCATGGATCGCAATGGCGGCTGACTGGAAGCTGTTTGCGGCGCGAGAAGCGGCGCAAAAAGGATTACTATTATCGGAGCAATCAAAAAGGCGCGTGTAATTCATGGATCCCGTCGTACTGTTCTTCCTGCTCGGCATCATCGCCGGCCTGGCCCGTTCTGATCTTAGAATCCCGGCAGCGATTTACGAGCTGCTGAGTATCGTGTTGCTGCTTGCGATCGGCCTGAAGGGCGGCATCGAGTTGTCACAACAACCCATCTCCGGCCTCTGGATCCAGATCGTCGCCGTGCTCGTGATGGGATTCACGCTGCCGCTGCTCTTGTTCCCGATTGCCCGTTTCTTCGGCCGCATGGACCGGGCCAACGCCGCCAGCCTGGCCGCCCACTACGGTTCCGTCAGCGTCGCTACCTTTGCCGTCGGCATAGCCTGGCTGGGAAGTCGCAACATCGACTTCGACCCGCAACTATCGCTGTTGCTGGTACTGCTGGAGATTCCGGCGATTATGGTCGGCATCGTGTTAGCACGCGGCATCCGGGGCGGCACCCGCTGGGGGCCGTTGCTGCATGAGATATTCCTGGGCAAAAGTATCGTGCTGCTGCTCGGCGGACTGGTCATCGGCTGGGTCGCCGGTGCAGAGGGTATTGTCGGCCTGCAGCCGCTGTTTCTGGACCTGTTCAAGGGTTTTCTCGCACTATTTCTGCTCGAGATGGGACTGCTGGCCGCGAGCCAGTCGCGCAGCCTGCACAAGAACGGTCTGTTCCTCGTCGCCTTCGGAATATTGATGCCACTACCGCTGGGCACTATCGGTATTGTCGTCGGCCACCTGATCGACTTGAACGTCGGCGGTGCGATGCTGCTCGGTGTCCTCGCCGGCAGCGCATCCTACATCGCCGCACCGGCGGCAATGCGTGTCGCTGTGCCGAGTGCCAATCCCGCTCTGTCTCTCACTGCCTCTCTCGGCATAACATTTCCTTTCAACATCTTCATTGGTATACCGGTCTATCACGCGATTGCCGTACGCCTGCACGGAGTACTGGGGTAAGTCATGTCAAACGAATCTCGAATACTGCTAACGATCATTACCGAGGCGGCGCTGGAAGCACCACTGTGCGCAGATCTCGACGAGCTCGGCGCAACCGGCTACACCATTACCAACGCACGCGGGCGCGGCAATCGCGGTATTCGCGATGCCGGCTGGAGTTCCGACAGCAATATCCGTATTGAAATCGTCTGTGACGAAAAAACCAGCGACCGAATCGTCGCAAGAGTCCGGGATCGCTACTACGACGACTACGCAATGATACTGTTCATCAGCGACGTGCGCGTGCTGCGGCCGCAAAAATTCTGACCTGATTTTGCGGCAACGCCTGCCGACAAATCGTTCATCGCAAGTCCAACGAAAACCTATGGCAGTCAAGACTGTGGAGAAAAGTATGAAAAAGCTAATGCAGGTTCTTTCGCTACTGATAGGCGCGCAAACAGCCCTGGCTGCGACTACCGAGGTGCGCCACCACACTTTCCTGACGGTCGGCGAACCGTCCGGTTCACAGGTCAGCAGCATCGCGGAGAATGGCGTAACGACAGTGACGTTTGAGTTCAACGATCGCGGCCGCGGACCGGAAACCGTCACCGAGTTCCGGCTAAATGATGCAGGCATCCCGGTATCTGTGGCGATCAGCGGCAAGAACTATCGCAAAGGCGCCGTAGACGAACGATTCACCGCAGATGGCGCAAAGGCACGTTGGACATCCAACATAGAAAAAGGCGAAGCGGCGTTCGATGGCAGCGCGTTTTTTATGCCCAACAATGCACCACCGGAATTCACGGCCGTACTCGCACGAGCGCTTCTGGCTGACGATGACGGGACGATACCGCTGTTGCCTAACGGCACGGCGACAATCGAAGAACTGGCCCGCAGGGTAGCAACGCATGAGGCCGGCAACAAAAACATCGTCCTGTACGGCATCAAGGGCCTCGACACGGCACCAACCTATGTCTGGCTCGACGAGCAGCAGCAACTCTTCGGCTTCGATGCAGACTGGGTTGGAATCACGCCCCGGGGATACGAGAAAACTATCGGCGTTTTGAAAGAAACCCAGGCGACCGCGGTTGACGACTTCTACAACGGACTTAGCAAAGACCTGACTCAGGTCATCGACGGGCAACTGGTTATTCGCGGTGCACGACTCTTCGACAGCATCGAGGGAGTGCTGACAGAACCGGCGACAGTATTTGTCTGGAAAGGCAAGATATCCGCCGTCTATTTCGACAACGTGGAGATACCCGGCGACGCAATCGTTATAGACGGTAGCGGCAAAACACTGCTGCCAGGCCTCTGGGACATGCATGCTCATATCGGCCTGTCGTCAAACTTCAACTATCTGGCATCGGGTGTGACCCATATTCGCGACATGGCGAACGACCCGGAGGTCATCAGCAAGCTGCTCGACGATCTGGCGTATGAGCGTATCGCGGGCCCGGATGTCTACGCCCTCGGATTCATCGACAAGCGCGGCGAGTATTCCGCGCCGACGGGGCGCCTCGTGGACAGCGAGCAGGAAGCGATCGCAATGGTTGACTACTACGCGCAACGTGGTTTTCACGGTATCAAACTGTACAGTTCGATCGAACCGCAATGGGTAAAAGGTATTGCCGGTTACGCGCACGAGCGTGACATGGTGGTAATGGGCCATGTGCCGGCGTATATGAATGCGCGTCAGGCCGTTGATGCAGGTTACGACGAGATCACGCATATCAACATGGTCTTACTCAACTTCCTCGGCGCTGAAGAACTCGACACACGCACGCCAACCCGCTTCATCGTGCCCGGGGAGCGAGCGAGAAGTATCGATCTGGATTCGCCTGCCGTACTTGAGTTTGTGCAGTTGCTGAGCGAGAACAAAATCGCAGTCGATCCGACTCTGACGATTTTCCTGAACATGTTTCTCAACGAACCCGGCCAGGTAGAAGCTACGTTCCGCGCCATTGCCGATCATCTGCCGGCCAACGTGCGACGCAACACTATTTCCGGCACGGGTTACAATGCCGGCAAGGAAGCAGCGTTTGCTGAGTCCGCTGCGACAACACAGCGGATGGTCCGGCTGCTTCACGACAGTGGGGTCCGGCTGCTTCCCGGTACCGATAACGCGCTGCCAGGCTTTACACTGATTCACGAACTGATGAACTACGTCGACGCCGGCATCTCCGCCGCCGACACGCTGCAAATCGCGACTATCGAAGCCGCCCGCCATCTCGGTCTGGAGGACCGGCTTGGCTCGATCACCGTCGGCAAAGACGCCCACCTGGTCCTGATCGACGGCGATCCGCTGCAGGACATGTCCAGCCTGTATCGTGTAGAGCAAGTCATCAAGGGACGGCAGATGTTCGACGCAGCGGCGATCCTGCGGGCCCAGGGATTCAGGCCGTTTCACTGAAACCTCAGCTTTCGACTGATGTATAGATTATGCATACATATAAGATATTGTTATTTATTAATATTTAACTAGTATTGCCAATATTTCTATAGCTCTATAGAATTTATTCGCATGCATAAGGCGGGCGCAGAAAAATACACAAGGCAACGGCAGGCGGCGATACGTGCCGCTGCCGCCGTGTTCGCCGAAAAGGGCTTTCATGGCGCCTGCACCAAGGACATCGCCGAGCGCATGGGCATCAAGCAAGGCAGTCTCTACTATTACTTCAAATCGAAACAAGAGGCCTTGAGCGAAGTTTGCCTGTTCGGTATCCAGGACTACGTTCAGCACATGGAGGATATCTCGGGCAGTGAGCAGAGCTTTGAAGCGAAACTGGCCGCCACTGTGACCTCGCACCTGAGCAGCTATCGCGAACGAAACGAAGCACTCAAAGTTTACAACGATGAGCGGCTATACCTTCCGGAAGCGAAACGCAGTCGCCTCAAAGAACTCGGCAGCCATTACCGCCAACAGTTGGAAGAAATATTCGAGGACGGCAAAAAAAGCGGTGCTGTTCGGGAATCGATGGACTGCCATTTTGCAGCGCAGGCTGTCATCGGAATGTGCAACGCCTGGGGCGACTTGATCGTGCGCGACCCGGAACTCGATCTGTTCAGGGTTATTCACAAGTGCACAGACCTTCTCATCAACGGTTTCATCCAGCAAACGAATACAACAAACAGGAATTGAACGTGGCTAAGCAAAAGGCAACCAATGTCACCTGGCAGGACGGCGAAGTATCCCGCGAGGATCGCTTCAGTATTCTTCGTCAACGTGGCGCGACGGTCTGGTTTACCGGACTATCAGGAAGCGGCAAGAGTACGATCGCGGTAGCCCTGGAACGCGCGCTGTTTAATATCGGCAAACTGTCCTACCGCCTCGATGGCGATAATGTTCGCCTGGGCATCAACAAGAATCTGGGCTTCTCTGAAGAAGACCGCACCGAAAATATCCGCCGTATTGGCGAGGTTGCGAAACTCTTCGGTGACGCCGGCGTGATTTCTTTATCGAGCTTCATCAGCCCCTACAAAGCGGACCGCGACGAGGTTCGCAGCCTGCATGAAGCGGCAGGGCTGGAATTCATCGAAGTCTTCGTTGACTGCTCGCTCGCTGAGGCCGAGAAACGCGACCCGAAAGGCCTGTATAAAAGAGCTCGGGCCGGTGAGATCAAGAACTTCACCGGAATTGACGATCCCTATGAGACACCGGTTGACCCGGAAATTCACCTGAAGACCGACGAAATGACCGTCGAACAGGAAGTAGAGATCATTCTCGATCATCTACGACAAAATGGCTTCATCATGCAGCAACAAATCCCGTCCGCTGATAACACCACCAATACAGCATCGCTGTAGGAGACCGTCTTGATCAAGCCACACGGGGCCGATGCCCTGAGCCCACTACTGGTGACAGACGCGCAGGAACACGCGCGCCTGAGTGCCGAGGCAGAGAACCTGCCCTCGCTGTTACTGAGTTCAGCGGCGAGCGCCAATGCCGTCATGTTGGGTGGCGGTTATTTCACACCGTTATCCGGGTTCATGAACCTTGCCGATGCGCTCAGCGTCGCGGAGAAAATGCACACGGTTGACGGCCTGTTCTGGCCGGTGCCGGTACTGAACCTGACGTCTGACACCAGCCTTGTCGAAGGCGTGGACCGAATCGCACTGCGCGACCCGAATATCGACGGCAAGCCGGTCGTTGCGGTTATGGACGTTGAAGCAGTTGAGACCATTTCACCTGCACAAAAAGATGCCATAACGGAACAGGTCTACGGCACGCTGGATTCTTCACATCCCGGCGTGGCAGTTTTCCAGGCCGAGGGAAATCAGTGCGTCTCGGGACCGATTCAGGTTCTGAACCTGAGCTACTTCGAAACAGACTTCGCCGGCACGTTCAAGACGGCTGTCGAAATTCGCGAGGATATCGCCGCACGTGGCTGGGAAACGGTCGTCGCTTTCCAGACTCGCAATCCAATGCACCTCGCTCACGAAGAGCTGTGCCGTATGGCGATGGAGCGCCTGAACGCCGACGGTGTCGCCATTCACATGCTGCTCGGTAAACTCAAAGCCGGCGATATTCCCGCCAGCGTACGAGACGCCTGCATCCGCAAGATGGTCGATGTCTATTTCCCAGAGAACAGCGTGCTTGTTTCAGGTTACGGTTTCGACATGTTGTATGCGGGCCCCCGGGAAGCAGTACTGCATGCCGTATTCCGTCAGAACATGGGCGCGACACACCTCATCGTTGGCCGCGATCATGCCGGGGTTGGCGATTTCTACGGACCGTTCGATGCGCAGGAAATTTTCGAACGGATTCCAGCAGGCTCGATGGACATCGAAATATTCGCTGCCGATCACACCGCCTGGTCCAAGAAACTCAATAAGGTCGTCATGATGCGTGAAGCACCTGACCATTCGCCCGACGACTATGTGTTTCTGTCGGGCACCAAGGTCCGCGAAATGCTGGGTGACGGGATTGCGCCGCCTGCGGAGTTTTCCCGGCCGGAAGTCGCGCAGATTCTGATGGACCACTACCGGGCCGAGGCAGGCTAAGCGCACTGCAGCGAAACTTGCCGGCAGCAATCTGGTCCATAATCGAATGATGATCGTCGGACCGTTGCTGGCAGTATCGCTTTTCACCTCGGCGTCAGGTGCCACGATTCATGCCAGCGAACAAGTGGCGGGCGCGACTCTACACATCGAGATAAGACAGCCCGTCGATGAGCGCAAGGCCGCTGAGATCGTGGAGTGGATTCGGTCAACCGCGAATAATGTCAACCTGACCTACGGCCGCTTTCCGAATCCTGCGCCGCGAATCATCGTTGTGCCGACCAACAGCAGACCGTGGAGCAGCGACTCCCCGGTGATTTATGGGCAGGTTACGCGGCAAGGTCGGGAAACCGTGGAACTGTTCGTCAATGCGGAACGGCCAATTGAGGAGTTCTATAAAGACTGGACAGCGACGCATGAGTTCAGCCATCTGATGCTGCCCTTACTGAATCATCGCTACCGCTGGATATCCGAGGGCTTCGCTACCTACTATCAGAATGTTCTGATGTCCCGCGCCGGACACTACACGCCCGAATTCGCCTGGCAACGCCTCAGCGAGGGCTTCGAGCGCGGACGTGAGTCCCGCCCGGAGTTATCGCCCAACGATGCGGCAGCGAGTGGCACCCGACACGCCAGAATGAAGGTTTACTGGAGCGGAGCGGCGATCGCGTTGCTGGCAGACATCGAGCTGCGCCGGCGCTCGGACGGCGCCGAGTCGCTGGATACTGTCCTGGGTGAACTGCAAAGCTGCTGCCTGCCGTCCAGACGCCTCTGGAGAGGCTACCGACTGTTCGAAAAGCTGGATAGTTTCCTGGATAGCCCGGTGTTCATGCCACTGTACCGACAGTATGCCGACGTCGAAGGTTTCCCCGATATGGCACCCGTTTTGGCCGACCTGGGGATCACCGTGAACGCTGACGGCAGCGTCGTGTTGCGCGACGACCGTTCTCTGGTTGCCATTCGCGAGGCAATCTCTACCCGACGATAAACCACTCCGCTCGCGAGCAGCTTTGTTTAGCTTATTAATTAAGTATTGACTTATTTAAGAAATTGCTTATATTAAACCCATGGATATATTCGCTGCACTGGCAGACCCGACACGCCGCCATATCGTTGAACTGCTGGCGTCCCGCGAGCAGAGCTTCGGCGAACTGGCGGACCGTTTCGAGATGAGCCGCCCGGCTGTTTCCCAGCATCTGAAAGTACTGCGTGACGCCGACATCGTCGCCTCGCGGCCCGACGCGCAGCGCCGGGTTTACCGGCTGAATGAGGGTGCGCTCGACGATTTGGAGCAGTGGATCGCGGCGGTTCGCCGCTTCTGGTCCGGTGCGCTCGACGAACTCGAAAAAGCCCTGGCGAAACCACACAACGATGAGGAAAAATAATGAAAAAATACGGTGAACGACTCGATGAAAGCACGGTTCGCTTCGAACGCCTGCTACCGGGGCCGATCGAGCGTGTCTGGCAATACCTGACCGAGGGAGATAAACGTGCGCAATGGCTGGCCGGCGGCAGAACCGAGCTCTCCGTCGACGGCCTGGTGGAACTGGAGTTTCAAAACGGCACCTTGTCGCCGCTGCCGGACGACCCGCCACCGCAGAAATACTGCGGCCTGCCGGAGAAAATGTCTTACACCGGGCGGGTCTTAAAGTGCGAAGCACCCTATCAGCTGTCGCATACCTGGCAATCGGACGACGAGTATTCCGTCGTCGAGTACCAGCTCAGCGAGCAGGACGACAAGGTGCTGCTAATCCTGACCCACCGGCGCCTCAGCGACGAAGACGAATTGCTCGGCGTCAGCGGCGGTTGGCACACACACCTCGACATTCTGCACGACGTGCTTATCGGCCGGACCCCACAACCGTTCTGGAGAACTCACACGGCACTCGAAGCCGAGTATAAGGATCGCTACCGAATCGACTAACCGTAATAACTCAGACCCGGCCGTACAGACAGTGTCGGAGCTGATCGAATTCGAACGGCAGGCTAGCTTGAGAACTCAAGGGATCGATGTAACACAGGCATTGGATTCTTGCTCCGGTGTTTCACTGTACAGCGCAGCAAAGCTCGTTAAACGAATTGATGTTCGGCGCAGGGATGCGGTGGATACGCCAATGACCTCTTCACGACCCACAGGCGAGGTCATTGGCGTATCCACCGCATCTCGACAGTCGGGCACGTAATTTCGTTACCGATCGCAGTGCTGAACAGGTGTTGATCCGGGATAGCCGATGCCGTCGCCTGTGGGTCGTGAAGACGGCATCGGCTATCCCGGATCAACACCGGATCAAGAACTCCACCGGCAATTATGACATTACGGCAACCGCCTGAATCCGCAGGTCAAAACGGTCATTCGATCTAGCTATTGTCCGACCGTGACTGTCCGATCAAGTACCGACGATCACAACTGGCGCCTAGTCGCGTTTCCAGACGTCGACGCGATCACCGGTCGCTTCCTCGACAATGATGTCGCCGACCTTGCACGGCGCCGCGCCGTCAGTCTCTTCGCAGGTCTTTAGCTCTACGAGCCGCTGGTGATGGTCTTTACTCACCAGCGCGCGCCGCTTGTCGCCTGCGTCCGGAGCACGCCAGCCGGCGCTGTCCCTGTGCGCCTCGTTAATCGCCTCGAGACTTGCAAAAACATTGCTTTCAACGGCCGACGGCGCGCAACCTGACTTTTGCCGATTGACGATCACGTAATCGGTTTCGTCCTTCGTCGCGATAAGCTGCTCCAGGGCATACTCGCAGTCTGCCCGTGTCAGAAACTGCAGCTCGAACTGCTGCTCCTGGCACACTGTTTTACCGGCCGGTGCCACGCACTCGGCCAGGGTCAGTATGAATACCTGTATCCATGCGGTTTCCATCGCCTTGCTCCTTTAGTTCTGATCCGCGTAGAACATTGGACCACCGCGCGACACGGGAAATCCGTAGCCGTATACATAGACAACGTCGATATCGCTGGAACGCTGCGCGATGCCCTCATCCAGTATCTTACGCCCCTCATCGACCAGTGCGGAAATCAGGCGATCGACGATCTCTTCGTCCGTTATCTTGCGGCGCGCAACGCCGAGGTCGTCGGCAACGGTCTCGATCAGCTTATCGACGGCTGTGTCCGGTGTCGGTTTGCGATTGTCGTCATAGGCATAAAATCCAGCCCCTGATTTCTGTCCCATGCGCCCCAGTTCGACCAACAGATCAGCGACGCGGTAGGTTTTCGGATCGCCCTTCTTCTCGTCCGACAATGCCTGGCGCGCCTTGTAGCCGACATCCAGACCCGCGAGGTCGAACACCCGCAGTGGACCCATCGCCATGCCCCAGGCCTCCATTGCCGTGTCAATCTGCTGCGGCGATGCGCCTTCCAGCAACAGAAGCTGCGCGGTCTTGCCGTAGGGCCGCAACATCCGGTTGCCAATAAAGCCATAACAAACGCCGGAAACTACCGGCACTTTCCTGATGGTCTTTGCCAGCGACATCACTGTCGCCAGTACATCATCCGCCGTCTTCTCTCCACGGACCACTTCGAGCAGTTTCATTATGTGGGCCGGACTGAAGAAATGCGTACCGATGACGTCTGCCGGACGATTGGTTGCGGCGGCAATAACGTCAACATCCTGGTACGAGGTATTGGTAGCGAGAATGGCGCCGGGCTTGCAGATCGCATCAAGCTGCTTGAAAATCTTCTTTTTCAAACCGGGATCTTCAAATACTGCTTCGACAACCATGTCCACATCGGCGAGGGCCGCATAGTCAGTCGAGCCCGAAATCAGCCCCCGGCAGCTGCGGGCTTTCTCCTCGCTGAGTTTGCCGCGCTTGACGCTACCGGCATAATTACCATCGACGATCGCCAATCCTCGCTGCAGTGCTTCGTCGCTGATTTCTATCATTGTGACGGTAATCCCGGCATTGGCGAAACACATGGCGATGCCGCCGCCCATCGTTCCGCCGCCAATGACGCCAACGCTCTGCACGCTTCTTTTCGGCGTATCCTTCGCCAGGCCCTCGACTTTCGCCGCCTGTCTTTCCGCGAAAAATATGTGCCGCATGCCGGCCGACTGCGGACTCTCCATACAGGCCGTGAACGCTTCACGCTCTACTGCCATGCCCTCGTCAAATGAGCCGCTCGCGGCCGCTTCGATGCAGTCCACGATGTATCCCGGCGCGACCTGCCCGCGGGCGCGCTTCAGAAGTTGCGAGCGATATTCGTCGAAGATGGCGGGATCGAATTCGGGTACCGCCTGTTCGCTGCTGCGACGAATAGCTGTCTCATTCGCCAGCAACTCACTGATCCAGGCCAGCGCAGCGGCCTGGAGATCGCCCTCGACGATCTTGTCGATCAGGCCAAGCTTCTCCCCCTGCGGCGCCGAAATCGGAACGCCGCCGGTAATCAGGTCCAGAGATGCCCTCACGCCGGCCAGGCGTGGCGTTCGCTGGGTGCCGCCGGCTCCGGGCAACAGGCCCAGCTTCACTTCCGGCAGGCCAATCTTTGCCGCGGGCACGGCGCAACGATAGTGTGCCGCGAGCGCCGTCTCGAAGCCTCCGCCAAGCGCGGTACCGTGGATCGCCGCAACCACCAGCTTGCTCGAAGCTTCGATAGCGGCCAGCAGTTCCGGCAGCCACGGACTCTTGAACGGCTTGCCGAATTCGGTGATATCGGCGCCCGCGATAAAGGTCCGGCCCTCGCAAATGATCAGCACTGCGGCAGACTCGTCGCCCTGCGCCCGCGTAATCGCATCCAGGATGCCCTGGCGTACCGGCTGGGACAGCGCGTTGACGGGTGGGTTATTAACGGCAATTACGCCGATATTGCCTTCGAGCCGATAGCTCACGGGAGATGACATCTTGCTTCCTTATTTTCCGACTGCGTGGGGTATAATGCTCGGATGTACCGGCAACTAACAGACCAAGCTGAGAGATATCTCAGGTCGCTCTACAAGCAGGACGATATCGCAGGCGAGCTAAAACGCAAGCTTGCCGACCTCATGGCGTGTGGCGAAGCCAACGCCGATGCCGCCTGCAGGGCTTTGAAGCTCAGTCGCCGTACGCTGCAGCGCCGCCTCAAGGCCGAAAAAACCAGTTTCCAGAAGGTGTTACAAGAAGTTCGCGCGGTGCTCGCGGTCAACTATCTGAGCGACGGACGGCTGAAATCGCTGGAAATTGCGATGTTGCTCGGCTACTCGAATATCAGCACCTTCACGACCGCCTTCAAATCCTGGTACGACATGCCGCCCGCGGAGTATCGACAGCGCTTCCTGACGCTGTCTTAAGCCTCAGAGCCCAAATTTGCGTTATCATGCGCGGCTCGTTTGAGGAGGACGGAAATGCTCGAGAAACTTCAATTCTATATCGACGGCCAATGGGTTGATCCGGTCGAGGCGCGCACGATGGACGTCGTCAACCCGGCGACCGAAACCGTGTACGGCCGCATCAGTATCGGTTCGGCAGCGGACGTCGATGTAGCGGTGGCGGCGGCGACCCGTGCGTTCACAACATTCTCGGTCAGCAGCCGCAAACAACGCATTGACCTGCTGGAAATGATACTGGAAGTCTACAAACGGCGCTCGGACGAAGTTGCCGAAGCCATCATGGACGAGATGGGAGCACCCTGGGGCCTCGCCAAATACGCCCAGGCCGCGAGTGGAACACAACACATTGGCGCGGCTTTGAAGGCGCTCAGAGATTACGCTTTCGAGGAGAAGATCGGCTCGACGATGATCGTCAAGGAGGCGATCGGTGTCTGTGGTCTGATCACGCCCTGGAACTGGCCGATGAACCAGATTGCCGTCAAGGTTGCGCCCGCCATCGCTGCCGGCTGCACGATGATCTTGAAGCCCAGCGAAATAGCCCCTTTCGATGCCATTATTTTTGCCGAAGTTCTCGATGAAGCCGGAGTACCCGCCGGTGTCTTTAATCTCATCAATGGCGACGGCCCCGGCGTCGGTACTGCATTAAGTCAGCACCCCGACGTTGCCATGATGTCGTTCACGGGCTCGACCCGCGCCGGCGTACTGGTTGCACAGAATGCGGCGCCAAGCGTCAAGCGCGTCGCCCAGGAACTGGGCGGCAAGTCGGCTAACATAATCCTGGACGACGCCGACCTGGAGCAGGCGGTAACGGACGGCGCGGCCGCGATGTTCGAAAATACCGGGCAATCCTGCGACGCGCCATCACGGATGCTCGTACCCAGGGACAAGATGGATGCGGCCGCGGCGATTGCCGCTAAAGTCGCCGCAGCGACGGCCGTCGGCAACCCGAGGGAAAAAGGCAGCCGGGTTGGCCCGGTGGTCTCCGAGACACAATGGAACAAGATTCAGGGGCTGATCCAAAAAGGTATCGATGAAGGTGCGACTCTGGCCGCGGGCGGCACCGGGCGCCCTGACGGTCTGGACACCGGCTACTATGTGAAACCAACGGTGTTCGCCGATGTCAGTAACAGTATGACGATTGCCCGTGAAGAGATATTCGGACCGGTGCTGTCAATCCTTCCCTACGACGACGAGGACGATGCCATTCGCATTGCCAACGACACGCCCTACGGATTGTCGGGTTACGTATCCTCGGGTGATATCCAGCGAGCCCGCCGGGTCGCGGCACGAATGCGAACGGGCATGGTACATATCAATGGTGCGGATCTCGAAGCATTGGCTCCGTTTGGTGGTTTTAAGCAGTCCGGTAACGGTCGTGAGTGGGGCGCGCACGGTATCGACGAATTCTTAGAAGTGAAGTCGGTTTACGGCTACGAAGAGTGAATGATTCGATGAGACAAACAAGCTTCCTGCCATTACTGGCATTCGTGCTGCTGCTAAGTGCCTGCGGCGACTCAAGCCTGCCGACGGTAAGCGGTAAGGGGAACATTCGAGCAGTCAACGGCATCAGCTCTGCTCCTTCCGTTTCATTCCTGATCGAGGAACGCAGCATTGGTGCAGTGGACTATCGTCAGATTACGCCGCTGGGCACCACCTCCAGCTACGACGATCTGAACTACACGTTCAATTTTGAAGTGCGCTTTCTCGGCGAGGCGGAAAATCGGCGAATTGCATCGCAGAACCTCGATGTGGTTAAGGATATGGACTACATCCTGCTGCTGACCGGCACGCTGGACAACCCAAGCGTACTCACCTGGGAAACCACCACTCGCAGCTTTGATGCCTCGGCAACCGTGTTCGAAACGCGATTTGCGCATACGTCCGACTCTCTCGGCAACGCCGATTATTATTTTGCAGCACCCGGCGTCGCGCCCGTTCTGGGAGAAGCCGTGGGCACACTCTCTTTCGGTGACGTGCTGACGTCGGTCGACTACACAGCAGGCGATTTCGTCCTGACCATCACAGCCAGCGGCGATCCCGGCAACATTCTGTTTCAGTCAGACACGATGACTTACACGGCCGCGGTGCAATACCTTATTACGAGTTTCGACGGCGACGCCAATACCTTCGCGCCGATAGTCGCACGCGCCTTCACTACAGGCGCCGGCGGGACCGCACTGACATTGGCGGATATCAACTATCCCTCAACCACGGAATTCGTCAACGGATCTATCGCCCTTAATACCGTCGATGTTTACGATGACGAGATGCTGACATCACAGATCGTCGATGACCTGGCATATACGGATGTGTCGGCGGAACTGAACCTGGCACCGGGAGTCAATACGTTCTACGTCACGCCGTCCGATAGTTTGTCACCGCTGCTGGTCGAAGACACGGTGAACTTCTTCGCTGGCATTCGCGGCCGCAGCGTCGCCTATGGCGCTGCCGACGCGCAGATACTTAGCAACTACGTGCCCGACCGGCGACCTGTCGATACACAGGCGAAGCTACAGCTCTTTAACGCGGCCGTTAGCCTCAGCGCTGTCGATCTCTACATAGTGACGCCCGGGACGGCTGTCGAAGACTCGTTTACGGCACTGAACGACCTCGGCAGGGGGGCCGTATCGCCGGTGATAGCCCTCATTGAGGGCAACTTCGAGCTTTACATCACGGAAGCCGGCACGACCGACATCAACATCCTCGCGGGGCCGATTGCACTCGATGTGGCCTACGGCGATGTGCTCGGCGGTGTAATTTTCGATAGCGCCGATCCTGCGGTATTCACAGTCGGTTTTTTGCCGAATAACCCGTAGGCAGCTTCAGGCCGCTGTGGCTAGGTGGCCGTAGCGGCTTCGACATAAGCGGCGCGATCATTGGCCGCTTCTTCTTCGGTGATCTTCTTGACGTCGTACATAGCCGCGTCAGCGACGCTAAGGAGATGCCAGAGCTCCTCGCCATGCTTCGGCATCAGCGCAATCCCGACACTGGCCGTGCACTTAATTTCCTGCCCCTGGATGATGTAAGCCTCCGATGCCGTCTGCACGAGTCGCTCGGCGATGTGCCTGACGTCGTCGACGTTGACCCCGGGTAATACGATGGCGAATTCATCACCGCCCAGCCGACCCAGGATATCCTCCGGTCGCAGACAGAACTCAAGGCGATGCCCGAATGCCTTCAGCAGTGCGTCGCCAGCCTGGTGGCCGAATCGATCGTTGATTGACTTGAAGTGGTTCAGATCGAGGTACAGCACAGCACCAAGGCTGCTGCGACGTATGACCGACGCTCCTTCCTTTTCGAAACCACGACGATTGAGCACCCCGGTCAGCGGATCGCGCAACGCATCGGCGAGCATTTTGTCCTCGTGACGTTTGCGCTGCGTGATATCGACGAGTGTGACGGAAAAATCTTCGCCAACAGGCTCGCCCACTATCCTCAACCAGTTATCCCCGCGTCCGGCGGCCGCCACCTCGAAGCTGACCTGCGAAGTCGCCCGCGTTTCCCCGCCGAAGTGCTGCAGTAACTTTTCAGGGTCCAGGTGTTGCAGTTGTTCCAGCGGCATTCCGACCAGGGTTTCAAGCTCCTCCCCAGCGAACGACTCCGCCGCGCGGTTCGCAAACACGCAGCGAAACCTCAGCTCAGAATCGTCTTCATCACGGGCAAATCGCAAAATACCATTCGACGATGTTTCTATCAGTGTCCTTATCAGGTGTTCCGAATCTGCCAGTTGGCTCAACGCGGTACGGCGTTCAGTGACGTCGCGACAGACGACAACCATGCCGAGGTTTTGCCCTTTCGGACCGCTTAGCGGACCGACGCTGACCTCATAGATATTGTTGCTATCCATCTTCAGTGTCTGCGTAAGGTCCAGCTCCTTGGCCTGCTCGAGGATCGTTCGTGCAGCAGGAAAGTCCTCCCACAGTTTGCGGCCCACGAGTTCGCTCTCATCGCCTTCAAGAAGTTGCTGAGCGGCCTTGTTCGCGCAGATGATGCACTGCTCGTTGTCGACAACAAAGATTGGGTCGCGGACATGATCGAACAATGTCTGGTAGGCCACCGGGCTGAATTCGTGTACTCGCAGCTTCAGGCTTGCGTATGCGAAGAACGGCAGCACCAGGCCAAGGGTCGTTGCAGTGAACGGAAACTGCGGTGGTCCGACACCCAGGAATATGTTGGCGATGCTAATCGAGTAAGGAAGCACCGCACATATCAGCAGTAAGCCAATCACCCGGCGGTGAGCGGGAGCAATGCTGGGTAAGCGACTGAGTAGTGCGAGCGCTGAATAAGCAAACAGACCGTAGGCATAAGGTGCGTAAACTCGGTTGAACCAGTAGTGGTCAGTAACGTTGCTCGCGACGAGTCCCGTCGGCGTTTCGTTCGCTATCCAGATGATGTTGTGCATCGAATTCGTCAGCGCCAGCACAGTGGTCGCTACCGGAATAATGCTCAGCATCACGATTGTCAAAGCATTAGGCGGACCAACCGTGTATTCCCGATAGATAGAATAGAAAACGACCGGCACGAACCCGGCTGAGAAAAAGCTCAGGACCCGGCCGAGACCATAAATGCCGGCATCCGTCGCACCGTAGGAAAAAGCGGACCCCGCCAGCATTCCCGCGACCAGGAACAAGAAGAAACTGATCAGGTTGTTTGAATGCTGTGGAGCCGAGCGCGACATACGCACTGCCAGAAGCGCATAGGCGACAGACGCTACCGCCAGAAATGGCGTTATGATCGGGTCCAGCATTGACATATGACAATGCTATCGGGGTCTGGCACTACATAATGCGACCTACGCCGCATTCTTCGCTCCGAAGAGCGCACGATGTCACAGTTTCAGGCCTTCCGCGGTATCTTCGATCAAGGTATCGACAACCGCTTTGAGGCTGTCTTCGACGCTCGCTCCGGCCGCCCGCTCCAACTCATACTCCTTCAGCTGGCGATGCGCACTGGTGCCCCGGGAAAGAATGTTCCGCACGCCCGACAATTCACTCTCACAATCCAGCGCCTTCGCATCCTCGGCGACAAGCTCCAGTATTTCCTCGATCAGATCTTCGAACGGGACGACCACTCCTTTGGCGAGATCAATCATGCCTTCATCGAAGCTATAGCGCATCGCACGCCAGCGGTTTTCACGGATCAGCATCGGCGTGTAAATCCGCCAACGCTGGTTGCGCGTACGCAGGCGATACATCATGCGCATGATACAGGCCAACAAGGACGTCAGCGCGAGCGTGTCTTCAAGACGTGTGCAAACGTCCATGATGCGTGTTTCCAGGGTTGGAAACCGGGCACTGGGTCGAAGGTCCCACCACATGCGTGTCGAATCTTCGATCAAGCCCGCATCCATCAGGATGTTTATGTGCCGTTGATACTCAGCCCAACTCGCGAAGCGCTCGGGTAAGCCGGTACGCGGCAGGGCATCGAATATCGTCAGCCGGTAACTTTTTAAGCCAGTATCTCTACCATTCCAGAACGGGGAGGAACACGATAACGCCAGCAGATGCGGCAGGAAATACGACATCTGGTTCATCAGGTCGATTCGCAATTCATCATCGGCGATACCAACATGAACATGCATGCCGCAGATCACCAGACGTCGCGCTGCACCCTGCATTTCGTGGGTCAGCTCTTCATAGCGATCCTTGGCCGTGTGTTTTTGCTCGGTCCAGCTCGAGAACGGATGCGTGGACGCAGCGATAGGCGCCAGGCCGTGAGTGTCTGCGACAGCGATAATATTGCTGCGCAGACGACAGAGATCTTCTCTCACTTCCTGCACGTTGTTGCAGACTTTAGTACCGATCTCGATCTGCGAACGCAGCAATTCCGACGTTACCTGCGGACCGCACTTCTCTTCCGCTTCTGCCATCAGCGACGGCGGCTGGTCAACCACCAGTGCGCGCGTCTGCTTGTCGACAAGCAGATACTCTTCTTCGACGCCTATCGTGAAAGCCGGATCGTTCCTCTTCATCCCCTGCCCCCCGTTGTTTTTATTTTCTACCCTGATTCAGGCAGTGTCTCGTTGCTGATTGACCTCGATACGTTTCGGTATCGAAGCGATAATCTGGTGCATCAATGCAGCGACCTCCGCTACACCGGCGGCGTCGTCGATCAGGTCCTGACGAATCTCAATGCCGACATGCGGTAAGCCGATCGCCTCCGCATGGTGGTCGATAGTGAAGTCCTGTGGCGCCTTACCGGAGTAAGGCTCGTTATCCCCGACGTGATAGCCTGCGGCGCTGAATCCTTCGAGAAATATCTCCTTCAGGCGCGTATCGGTGTCCCACAGAACGCCCATCTGCCACGGTCGCGACTCGCCATTCATAACCGGCGTGAAGCTGTGTATGGCGATGAAAGCCGGACCTGGGCCGATATTTCGGAGACGTTGTACCTGTTGATCGATAGCCTTATGGTAGGGCCAGTAAAGTACCTCCGCACGAAGGTCTTTGTCGCTCTGGTGGAGATTGCGGTTACCCGGAACAACGACGCCATCGCCGAATTCGAGAAAGGCCCCCGGATCCAGTAGCTCCCGATTGCAGTCCATCACCAATCGCGAATACTGCGCCAGCACAGCCGTTACCCCCAGGCTTGCGGCCAGGCTTTCGGTCAATGCACCGGCTCCGATGTCGACCGCCAGATGGCAGCGCCGAGCAAATGGATCCAGACCCATATCGCCCAGCGACTTCGGGAAGCGCCGGCTCGCGTGATCGCAAACCAGCAGTATCGGCTGTTCGTCCAGCGGATTGAGGGTTTTGAACGGGCCGGGTTCGTCCGCGGACAGAAGTCGTCGGGAGTTACTGCTGTGCTTGTCTGTAGATAAGCCGCCGGACATACGGTCAGTGTACCGTATCCACAGAGCTACGCCAGAAGTTGTCCCGACTTCTGGCCCCACGGCTCAAAGGACTGCACGGATGCCGGCCGGGCAATATAGTAACCTTGAGCGAACTCGATCCCCAATGAGCCGAGCTTGTCCAGCACCTGTTTGGTCTCCACGCGTTCGGCAATCGTCTCAATACCCATCGCGTGACCCACTTCGCTGATGGCTTTTACCATGCTCTCGTCGACATTGTCGTGGACGACGTTGCGTATGAACTGGCCGTCGATCTTCAGGTAATCGACCGGCAGGTTTTTCAGATAGGTAAATGAGGAAAGCCCGCTGCCGAAATCGTCCAGAGAAAACTTGCAGCCGAGTTGCTTTAGCGTCTGCATGAAATATACGACTCTCGCGAGATTGGATATCGCCGCAGTTTCTGTGATCTCGAAGCAGATCGCTCCGTCCGGCAGGTCCTGTTCTTTCAGTTGATCGATAACAAATTCGAGGAAACGATCTTCGCTCAGCGAGGTACCTGAGAGATTGATTGCCAGCGTATAACGCGCCTCACCGCTATCGTTGCGATCCGCCAGCTCCGTCAGCGCCTCCTTAATGACCCAGCGGTCCAGCGTCGACATCAGATTGTAACGCTCTGCGGCGGGAATAAAGTGATCCGGCCCGACCAGCTCACCCTTTTCATCACGCATTCGCAGCAGCAATTCGTAGTGACCACGGCTGTTACCGTTTTCCGCGCCGATCCCGATGATTGGCTGAAAGTACAGCTCGAAGCGCTCCTCCTCGACCGCGTTTGTAATTCTGGACACCCATTTCATTTCCTCATGGCGCAGCGACGCATCGCTGTCGCGGTACAGATGCACCTGGTTACGTCCCATGTCCTTGGCGGAATAACAGGCGACATCGGCAGAACTCATCACAGCAGCAACGTCGGCGTTTTCGCTGGTAACCACCACGACGCCGATCGAACAGCGGACGCTCGTAAAGGAGTCTTTCCACTCGAAGCGATGACCTTCAATGCAGTCGCGGATGTTCTCTGCGACCTCGATAGCCCGTTCCTCACTGCAACGCTCTAGAAGAATGCCGAATTCATCGCCACCCAATCGCGAAAGCAGGTCGGTCGAGCGAATATTCTGCTGAATCAGCTCTGACAACTGCCGCAGCAACGCGTCGCCGGCTGTGTGTCCGAAGGTATCGTTCACCACCTTGAACTGATCAAGATCAACGTACAGCAACGCGTGCGTTTCTTCGCTGTTACTGCGCGTTTCCTCAAGCGCAGCAATGAGGCGGTTCTCGAACTCACTCCGATTAATCAGGCCTGTCAGCGAGTCGTGAGATGCCTGGTAACTCAGCTGGCGAAACAGTCGCGTTTCCTTGCTGACATCGTGAAACACCATCACGGAACCGACAATATTGCCGATACGGTCACGTATGGGTGCCGCGGAGTCCTGAATCGGCACTTCGTCGCCGCTTTTGGTGATGAGTACGGAGTTTTCCGCGAGCGTGATGATCCGCCCTTCCTTCAAACATCGAATCACCGGATTTTCCACACTAGCTCGCGTGTGTTCATTGACGATCATCATGATATCGGTGACCGCGACACCGCGGGCGCTACGCATATCCCAACCGGTGAGGTCTTGTGCAACCGGATTGATGTAGTCGACCTGACCGTCGGCATCCGTGGTTATGACGCCGTCACCGATGGACTGCAGGGTAACCTCGGCGCGCTCTTTTTCCTCGAAAATCCTTGTCTCTGCGCGTTTGCGCTCGGTGATATCCGTAATGGTGCCTTCGTGAGCGACGATTTTTCCATCATCGAGAATTGCCCGCGAGTTCTCCAGTACGACTATCTCAGAGCCGTCTTTACAACGCAGACGATACTCGAAATTCTTCACAACGCCCTGCGCCTCGAGGCGGGCGAAAACGCGCTCGCGATCGATAGGATTAACGTACAGGACCGTCGTTTTGCCGACTGACTTAAGGTCCTCGACGCTCTCATAACCAAGCATTTCGACGAGCGCCGGGTTTGCGGTAATGATGTCGCCGTCCCGCGATGCGATATATACACCATCGACCACGTTCTCAAAAAGACCGCGATAGCGCGCCTCACTCGAGCGCAGTTTGTCCTCATCCTGCTGGCGGTTTATGGCAATACCGGCGAGACGCGTCATGCCGCTGAGCTTGTCCAACTCGTCGGTGGTGGGCGCACGCGACTCGTCGATATAGACGTCCAGAGTACCGATCACACGCCCGGCCGCACCCTGAATTATGAATGACCAGACTGCTTTCAGGCCTTGTTCGATCGCCGCCTTGCGGCTGCCTTCCCAGTTCGGGTCCGTCTCCAGGTTGCTGGTGATGCGGTCCTGCGCGTGATAAACGGCAGACCCGCAGGTCAGGCCGTCTGTCCTGACGTCGACAAAATCCAGGCACAAACGAAATTTCTCGGTGAGGCTTGGGGCCTGCTCGACCGAAAGCGTCTGATTCTTGACGTCGAGAAGCATGATGGCCGCTCTGAAGCTCTCACCCTGCTTCTCGACGAAACGGCAAATAGCGCGCAACGTCCGATCATGGGGGGTACTGCCGGCGATCATTTCCAGAACTTTGTTCTGGGCGTACGATAAAGCCTCCTCACGCTTGCGCTCTGCAATATCGCTGATGCTCACGCGAATAAGGTGCTGTTCGTCCGACGGCAAACGGCTGAAACGTACCTCGCAGGGTATCTCCCTGCCCGCGGAGTCCTGGTGCATCCATTCGAAAATCGGATGCTCTCCTGCCAGCGCGCGATCAATAAAGCCGCGGCGCACGCCGAACGACGGCGTACCGTCAGGCTGCTTCTCCGGACTGATAGCTTCGGGGCCGACTGACAGCAAGCGCGCACGCGACAGATTAAACAACGTGCAGGCCTTGTCGTTCGCGTCGGTAAAGCGATTGCTGTCTACGTCGAACACAATGATCGCTTCTGGAGCATTTTCCACAAGCGCTCGATACCGTTCTTCGTTCTCGCGCAGCACAATCTCCGTTTCCTTGCGATCGGTAACGTCACGCAAGCTGATAACGAAAATGTCGCCATCCACAGTTTCCAGTTTGCTGGCGTTGATTTCCGCAACGAAGTGCTCGCCATCCGCGCGCTGTGCGTTGACCTCGCCATTGACCAGCTCAATGCCGGTGTCATCGAGGTTCGACATATAGGTTTCGAGGAAATCGCCGATCGACCGGTCTTTCGCGTCGCTCAGGAGGCCTGAGATGTTCGTGCCGACGAGATGATCTTTGGGCAGTTTGAAACAGCGCGTACAGACCCTGTTGCAGTTACGAATAACGCCGTCGGCTCCAACGGACAACAGCGCTTCGGTCACGCTATCGAAAATGGCTTCAATAGGGGCGGCGCTTGTGGGATGGGTTGCGGTGCGTACCGATTGGGTAATCGTCGCTTCCATTTTGTCATAATGCTGGTCGATCAGTGACAGCAGGTCGACGAAGCCCGGCTTCGAAATACCGGATGCCTCGGTGGCAGCCCTGATTTTATCCCGTAAATCCTTTTTCATTGACCAGCTCGTCCGGCAGCCTGGTCAACCACTCTAAATACATGCCAGGCCGGGAACTGTGACCTGGCTTCAATTCTGAGAAAAAATTTGGGAATTTTTTCCCTTTTCTTGACTATTCGTTACTGAGCACCCTAACCGTTTCGTCATTTTCGTCCTGCTGCAGCTCACCGTGTTCCTGCAGCTCGCGGGTGCCGGTTCCGACCTGAATCGGGATGGCGGTAACCGTCGACATCGTGCCGTCTTCGGTTTCGAACGATGCGCTGACATTCAGATAGAACCGCCCTTCCCGCTGCGGAACGACTGTAACCTGTTGTTTAAACGCACTTTCATTAGCGGCCGGTGTCATGCGAACACTGTCCGGCTGCGAATCGGAAAACATCATCGCCGAGGCATCGTTGATTCGATAGTCCAGGTTCAACGGGCGCGGCCCCAGCGCAGAGGCAACACGGAGATCGATAATGAGCGGGCTGCCAACGACCGGCGTACCGACGATACGGTAGCTGATCGCGTACGGTGAACCCGGTTTCGTCACCGTGCCGTCGTATTCGTCGTCATCGCGCTGCGGTTTGAAACTCACTTCCGGGCTGTTTGTCGCGACATCGACTTCTTCAGCGACCGTCGCATCCGGGACGGGATCGGCACCACATGCGGTAAGACCAAAAACCGTCACCACGAACAAAAAACTGCTTGTCACTCGAATCATTTTCATCACCTGTTCACGGAGCACATTAAAGGCCCACTGAAACATCAAAGCAAACCTCTGCCGGGAAGCCAGGAACGCGATCCTCATCAACATGGCGCCATTCCTGCAACAACAGCAAATAGGTACCTGCCGCTATTGAGGGCGTCGTCAATACTTCGACAGCATCGCCGTCCGCTGTACTGTTAGCAAACGGAAATCCCTGGCCACTGCGATGCAGGAACAAATCCGGATCGCTGTCATCGCGTGGAGCCGCACTACCAGCCCCTGTCGTCGCGACCGGCGCGGGATTGGCCGTCGCCGTAATGGTATAGCTCGCAGTCCCGCTAGTCGTAAATCTGAAGAACTTGTACATTCCGAGTTTGTTCTCACCATCGCCGTCAGCGTAACTCGAAAAATAGTCATTGTTCAGGCAGACATTAATCGCGGCCGCACCGACCTGCAGTTCGGTATAGGGAGGAACAATGCCGCGCCCGTCTGGAAAGGTGGCGTTCGTCGGCGCCGTTAACTGACTTTCACCCCAGATATCGACCACTGCCGGCGTGTCTACGTTTATCCGGCTGAGTTGCGAATCTACGAATGCGAGATCGGACGCGTTCAACATCGGACGCAAACCAGCCGCGAATGAGAACATCGTCGTGAATGCCGATGTCGTCCGTTGCGGTCCGACCATGGTCTCGTAAATAGGGGCAAATCCGATAGAACTGTTGTCCGTGCCGTCGACATCGGTGTCCCAAAGATCATAAATCATTGCCCCAGTCGACCATTCGTTGAACCAGCCCTGCAGGCCTTGCGGATTTTCCCAGTTGACGCCGAAACCACCGCTCAACAAACTTGGATTACCGTTCGTATCGCAATAGATAGGTTCGTCCAGAGCGATTGCCGCCAGCGCACTGGCGAAACCTTCACCGAACGCCACCCTTGGATCCAGCGGCGCACCGATAATATGCGCGCCGCCGATACTATCCGAGCGCGAGAAGTTATCCTCGAAGTAATGACCCCATTCATGAATAGAAACGTGGTCGTCAAACTCTTCAGTATCCGTCAGCACATCACCCAGCATGTATAGACCGTTGTTAGTGTAGAACGTTGACGATAGCTCCCCGGCGTCGATATCCGAAGGGCTCGTCAATCTGTTGTTGACGCTCCAGTAAACGTCGAGCGGCGAGAATGTCACCGTCGGATCGACATTGGTGACCATTGTCATCGCGTCCATGATTGAGTCGAGAATCGCGAACGGCGCAGCGGCGCGCGTTCCGGAATAGGACCCACTATCCCAACCGGTTCGCGCTGTGAAGTCCGCGTCAGCGATATTCACTGCACCTGTATTAAATTCCGGAAACTCAAGAACATAAAGCGGTCTCGCCGTCAGTGGAGAGCCGGTATTGGAAGTATTGTCGCGCACCTCGACATTCCAGGTGGCAGCACCGCCATTCAGCAACTCCGCCCTGACGCGAATTTTCACGTCCAGATTCGCGTCAATATTGCTGAACGAGTAGCTACCGTCGTTGGCTGTAAATGTCGTACCAAGAATGATATTGCCCGAATCCAGTAGCTGTACGGTAACGCCACGCATATCTCGCGGCACGGGATTGTTCAAATCGAGGCCCTGGCAGTTTGCGTTCGGATTCACCCACTCAAATTGCAGCTTTCCCGCAACCGTCACTGCACTCAACGTCTCGACGACATTGATATCAACAGTATCCGCCACGCTGTCCGTACCGTCGTTGACGGTCAGTTCAAACGTCAGGGTCTCTGGCGCGGTCACGTCGGGCGACGTAAAGCTCGGCTGTGCGATGCTCACATCCGACAGAACAACGTTACTGCCCGCCGTCTGCAGCCAGGCATAAGTCAGGGCATCACCATCCGCATCCGACGATGCGCTACCGTTAAGATTGACATTGGACAACTCAGCCACCGTTTGGTCACCGCCCGCATTCGATACCGGCGGGCTATTGACGCCCAGCCCGACATCGTTGACAACGACATCGGTCGTTGCGGTAGCGCTGCGCGCCCCGTCACTGACAGAGAGCTGAAAGGTCAGTGTCTCGGATACTGTCACTGCCGTTACGTCCGGAGCATCGAAACTCGCCTGCGCCGCCGAGCTGTTGGTAATCGTGACCGTCGTGCCAGCGGTCTGGGTCCAGGCGTAGGTCAACGCCGTGTTTTCCGGATCGGAGGAACTGCTGCCATCGAGCGTGACATTGGCCAGCTCGTCAACCGACTGATTCGCACCGGCAATTGCTGTGGGCGCCTGATTAACCGGGGCCGGATCTGTCGTAATACCCGAACCGCCGCCACCGCAGGCCGCCAGGGTCAAAACGCCTGCGAGCAAGATCGCCGTTTCCCGTTGAATTATTCGCTGCATGGTCTTCACTACCCCACCAAGACTTTCACCAATACTACCTGCACAGCCTGAACGCGAACAGAACCGAAAGCGTCCGCAATCGGCGACAGTTCAGCGCATTAGGTCGCATAAGAGAGTGCGATCCAGGTCCGTACGCGTCGGGCAAGTATTGTTAAACTTTAGCTTGTTCAGATAGCGCTCGGTTCACAGTTCCTGGGAAAATATCTCGGGCAAGGAAAAATCCCATGAAAAACAAGAAGATAATGGTTACCGGTGGGGCCGGATACATCGGCAGTCACGTCGTTCGGCAACTGGGATTAGCGAATGAGGACGTCATTACGCTCGACAATCTGTCCACCGGCTTCGAGGCTGCGGTCACGAACGGTGACCTGATCGTCGGCGATACCGGCGATGCCGCCCTTCTGGAGAAAATCTTCGCCACGCACGATATCGATACCGTGATGCATTTTGCCGCGCACACCGTCGTTCCGGAGTCCGTCGCGAACCCGCTCAAGTACTACCGTAACAACACTGCCTCAAGCTGCACCTTGCTTGAGGCGTGCGCGAAAAACGGCGTAAAGAACTTCGTGTTTTCATCAACAGCCGCTGTCTACGGTGTTCCCGATGGCGGCAGAGCATCCGAAGACTCCGCCACACAACCGATCAATCCCTACGGCACTTCCAAACTCATGACCGAGTGGATGCTGCGCGACCTGTCCACGGCAGGCGGCCCTCGTTTCGTCGCGTTGCGCTATTTCAATGTGGCCGGCTGCGAACCCGGCGGCACCATTGGCCAATCCACGCCGAAGGCAACACTGCTGGTCAAGGTGGCCTGCGAAGCGGCGACCGGCGCACGGCCGGGCGTAGCTATTTTCGGCACCGATTTCTCAACACCCGACGGCACCGGGCTGCGTGACTACATCCACGTCGAGGATCTCGCGAGTGCCCATCTTGACGCTCTCACCTATCTTAGAAACGGCGGCGAGTCCTCAATACTGAACTGCGGTTATGGCCGCGGCTATAGCGTCCGCGAAGTCATCGCTGCCGTAGAACGCGCAAACGGTCAGAAGCTGACTGTCTCCGAGGAACCGCGTCGCGCCGGCGACCCGCCGGAGCTCATCGCCGTCGCCGAACGGGTTCGCGAGGTTCTGGGCTGGGCACCGAAATTCGACGATCTCGATACGATTGTGAGCACCAGCCTCGCTTGGGAGCGCAAAATTGCCGCTCGCGACTCCGGCGCCTACTGGGCAGCCTGAGGACCGCGATCGGCGCGCCGATGCTAGACTGCTTTCGCTATGAGATTTCCTCGCCCAAGATCGCTTAACGGACTCATTCTGGTTGGTTTTGGACTCGTTGCGCTGCCGTTGCTGATTGCAGTGATATGGGCGCTCGTCAATCTGGACCGCGTCGCCGAACAAAGTGAACAACTCGTTTCGACCGGCGTATCCGCAGCTGAAAACAACCGGCGAATTAACGAACAGCTCATCTCGCTCGAACGGGGCGCCCGCCTCTACCAGGTTTTGAAGAATGACGACAGCCTGCAGCTACTGACTCAGGATCTGCAGCAGTTTGACCGCCTGCTGCAGGATATGGCGCCCCTCGCACAGGAAGTCAATGCGACACAACTCGCCACATCGATTAGTACGGAGGCCCACAGCATCATCGATGCTTTGTCGGATACTGCCGCTGACGATGCTGCTCTGCTGCACGCTATTGCCCGTTTCGAACCGCTGAGTCAGCGTATCGAGACACTCACTTCCGCAATGACCGCCTATGTTGACACCACCCTGTCGACGCTGCAGGAAACGGCCCGGAACGCACAGCGGGTATCTGCCTGGCAGGTTGCAGCGCTGGTTCCCGGCACACTTGTCCTCGTGTTGATTTTCACCCTGCTCGTCGCACGCCCGATCCGCCAGATCGATCGCGCGATAGGACAACTCGGCGAAAGCGGTTTTTCGCGTCCCATAGAGATCAGGGGGCCGACGGATCTGCAGCGACTGGGACGGCAGCTCGAATGGCTGCGACTGCGGCTGCTGGAGCTGGCGCAGGAAAAGAACAAGTTCCTGCGACACATGTCCCACGAACTGAAGACTCCGCTGGCCAATATCCGCGAGGGCACTGAGTTATTACTCGACGGCTCGGTCGGAGAACTCGAGAACCCACAGCGCGAAGTGACCGATATATTGCGCATGAACGGACTCAAACTCCAGCAGCTAATCGAAAATCTGCTAAGTTTCAGCGCCTGGCAAACCAAGAGCGAAGTCCTGACATTGTCAGATTTCGAGCTTCGAAAACAGGTGATTTATGTTGCCAAAACACAGCGGCTGGCCCTGAAAGCGGCCAATATTCAGTTAAAACTGGCGGTAGATGACATTATTGTGAACGCGGATCAGGATAAAATCCGTACGGTGCTGGATAATCTCCTGTCGAACGCGGTCAAATTCACGCCTCGTGGAGGCGTCATCACTATAAGGGCCAGTCGCTTGCCAAAGAGTTTTGTGCTGGAATTCGGCGACACCGGACCCGGTATTCCCGACGACGAAAGCCCGAGAATATTCGAGGCTTTCTTCCAGGGACGCCGCGAACAGGGTGGTCAGGTCGGTGGTACGGGAATCGGCCTGTCGGTGGTTCTCGAGTGTATTCAGGCACACGACGGTTCGGTCGAACTGATGAACTCGGATGAGTTCCCGGGTGCGCATTTCAGGATTCACATTCCGCAAAAGCAGGATGCAGGACAACAGAAACTGGCGGCGAATGGGTAACGGCAAGCTGACAACGAAACTACGCCACGTCGCGACGACCGCCTCGGTCGCCGTGCTGCTGTCCGCCTGTGCGCAAACAGGCGACTGGATCAAAGGCAGAATTTCGTCGGGCTCGGACAATCCCGAAATACTCGGCGCCCCGGAAATAGAAGTCTATGTGCAGGAGCTTGGGCAGATCGCGAGCGGCGACCCGGCAGCCCAGGCGGAGATTTTCGCAGACGCAGCGGCAGCAGCCAGCCTGACGCCCGGACCGTCGACGAATCTGCGCCTCGGACTGGTCCTGGCGATCCCCGGCCACCCGGAATCCGATCCTGTGCGCGCGCAAAGCCTGCTACGAGAAGTGCTGACACAAACGGTGCTTTTGACCAGCGCCGAAATATCACTGGCGACCATTCATCTGAACAACGTCGAACGCCAGATCGTGGCAGATGCCGAGTCACGCCGACTACGGGCGTCGTCGTCACGTGCGGCACAGACGCAGGAACAGGCAATTAGCCAGCGCCTTGCCACCGTTGAGGCACAAAATCGACAGCTGCGACGCGATCTCGAAGAGGCCGAGCAGAAGCTGCAGGCGATCACTACCATCGAGCGATCCATTCGCGAACAGGAGTGATCGCACCGTCGCCAGCCGGAGACACCTTGCCGAAGCTTCCAATACCCCTTAGTCTGTGCGGATAATAAAGCACCACGCGACACAATCCACTATGGCAAATCGACAGTCTCAGGTCCAAGGCAAAATCCTGCTCGTTGACGACGATCCAGGTCTGCTGCGGCTATTAAGCATTCGCCTGCGGGCAGAAGGGTACGAGGTAGAAGCCGTTGAGTCGGCTCACAAAGCGCTGGCCGCCCTGGGCCGCTTCACCCCGGACCTCGTCATTACCGACCTGCGCATGGACAAGATGGACGGCATCGGCCTGTTGAAGGAGTTGCAGACACGCTCCCCTGGATTGCGGGTCGTCATCATTACGGCGCACGGCACCATCCCGGATGCCGTCACTGCAACGCAGCACGGCGCGTTTGGCTTCCTGACAAAACCGATCGACAAGGAAGAACTGATGTCGCTGGTCGATCGCGCGCTGAAAGTCTCCGGCACGGGCGAACTGAACGAAGACTGGGCTGCCGAGATCATTACGCGCAACCAGGCGATGAAAGAAGTCATGCAGCAGGCCAAGATGGTTGCCGCAACGGATGCCCGGGTTTTGATTACCGGCGAAAGCGGCACGGGCAAGGAGTTGCTCGCGCAGGCTATTCACCTCGCCAGCGACCGTCGCAACAAACCCTTCGTCGCAATCAACTGCAGCGCAATGGCGGAAAACCTGCTTGAGTCAGAACTGTTCGGCCACGAGAAAGGTGCATTCACCGGTGCCACTCGAAATCATGAAGGTCTGTTCAAGGCGGCCGAAGGCGGCACCTTGATGCTCGACGAGATTGGCGACATGCCGATGCGGCTGCAGGTCAAATTGCTGCGCGTATTGCAGGAGAGCCAGGTGCGACCGGTCGGCAGTATCGAAGCACAGGATATCGATGTGCGTGTCATTTCGGCGACGCATCGCGACCTGCAGGAACTGATGGGGCTGGGCCGCTTCAGAGAGGACCTATACTACCGCCTGAATGTCGTCAACATCAAACTGCCGACACTCGATGACCGCCGCGAGGATATCCCGCTACTGGTGGCGCATTTTCTGCAGCAGATTTCCCGCGAGTCGGACCTGGAAAGAAAAGTATATGCCCCCGAGGCTGTCGAAATGCTGGTCACTGCAGAGTGGCCGGGCAATGTCCGCCAGCTCTACAACGTCGTGCGGCAAAACGTTGCGCTATCGCGCTCACCGGTAATCAGTGGCGAACTGGTACAACAATCCCTGGGCGAGCATGCGGGCAAGCTGGCGTCGTTCTCCGATGCGCGTGATGAATTTACGCGAAACTACCTGTCCCAGATCTTGCAGATTACGACCGGTAATGTCAGTCAGGCTGCCCGCCTGGCGAAACGCAATCGCACCGATTTTTACAAGCTGCTTGCGCGTCACGACCTGAACCCGGACGAGTTCAAAACTCGTTAAGAGAAGCGTGGCGAACGCTTCGCCACGATCGCAGCCGCCAGCATCGTTAGCGGAATTGCGATCATCGCTGCAATAGCGGCCGTGACTCCCGGGTTGGCGAACGTCAGCCTCGAATCAGGGAACATCGACTCGCCGTTAAAGAAAAGACCGAAGTGGATAATCAGCGCGACCACCGACCCGGAGCAGGCCAACGAAACCGGAACCCGCTTAAACGCGATGCCAAGCAACAACGGAACCGCCGTTGCCGCCGTCAGCCCGTAGACACCGGTCTGGCCGAATATGCCAAGCAGTTTCGGCGGCTGCAGGTTTATCAGAAAAGCCGCAACAGCGATAACGACAAGAACAATATGGCTGACCTTCAGAGCGAAGGCCATTTGTTGCGCCTCGCTGAGACGCTCGCGGCGGCGCCTGCCCATAACGTTCAGCACCAGATCGTTTGCGGTGATCGTCGAGATCGAAACCAGTAGTCCGTCCAGTGTCGACATTGCCGCCGCCAACAGGACAATGCTCACGAGCGTAAACATCGCTTCCGGAAAAACCGTCTTCAGGTACATCGTCATCACCAGGTCCTGGCGAAACTGCCCTGTTGCCGCATCGACCAGGGCCTCGCCTGGCACCACCAGATGCGCAAAGAAACCAACGGTTCCAAGCAACTGGAACAGAACGAATACGATTGCGAAGACGATCAGATATTGCTTCACTGCCCGGTCGTCCTTGACATACAGGGCCTTCGTCAGGATATGCGGCTGGCACACAATAATCGCGCCCACAACAAATCCTGCGACGTAAATTGAAAAAGCATCGTTGAAGAGTTTTCCGTTCGCGTTTATCGGCGCGACGAGATTCGCATCGATCGCCCGAAGCGCCTCGATCGTGGAGCCGGGGTTCTGGTAGGCGACCCAAACGCAGGACGCGAGCACTAACAACGTCACAACGATCATCAAGCTGCCCTGCAACAGATTCGTCAACACGTGTGCGTACGTGCCACCGATGAAAACGTAGCCGGTAACGAAGATCAGCGTGATCGCAAGCGCCGTAGTATTAGAAACGCCGAGCAGGGATTGCATCACGATTGAGATACCGCCTACCAGAAGCACGATGAACGCGAATGACAATAGGTTTAGCAGTGAAAAGAACAGCGCAAAACTCCGCGACTCGTAGCGTTTTCCTATCCAGTCCGGAATGGTCAGGGCACCATGCTCTGCCCCGATTCGTCGAAACCGAAACGACAATACGGCGAGCATAGCGATGAAACTGACCGCGACCGCGATTACAAAATGAAAGTACGCGCTAAAACCATCAACGAAAATAAACCCAGGATTGATAATAAACGTCGATGCCGACGACACACTCGCGGCCAGAATAATACCGACCACGACCGGGTTCATTGCGCGATCGCCAACGGCGAAGCTGCCGAAACCCGTCGTCTTACGAAAACCCAGCCAGCCGAGCCACGCAGTACCGAAAAGATAGGCGATAAACAGTGACCACGCGAGCGTCAAAGCGTCGTCCCGGCGAGAGCATCCAGTGTCGCTTTCACGACCGTAATCTGGGCACCTTCTTTGGTCGCATAGTTCTCACCGGTGTAACCCCACCAGTCCCAGCATCCGTAGGGATTCATCGGCGCAACCTGACTGCTGGCGACCTGCGGGTAGAGCACCAACAGCCGATTCGCGTCCGCCCACTCGTTAAAGCCCGCGCCACGCGCAAAGGCGTCGCCGACAAGCTCTGCCGATTGCGAACAACCATGAACGGCAACATGCACTCCACATGCCGCAGCTTCAGTACAGGAAGTCGGCACATAGAGGTAGGCGTGTTCCATCATGCTGGCGGCGTCGAAACCGGGTTGAACAATCGACCGCAGACTGCCGTTGGCCGTGCCACGCTCGTTGAGCGGGCCATGCAAAGTGCGCAGAATCTCGCCCGCCGCATCATAGTCACAGGCATTCAGAAAGGGAGCGGCGAACGTATCGCACGGCGACCCACTGCTGATAGTCGGCAGCCCGTGGACTGCGGCGATGTCGGTGACGAGCGTTACGTTGTCTGCTGAAATCATGCTGCGGTACATCGCTGCAGCAGCGGCAGACAGGCTTTGATCGACTGCAGAGTCGAGCATGCCATGAAAGACCCAGGCACGATCGCCCTCGAGATTGCTCAGCTCATCGATCTTTCCGCTGCTGGCAGAAACCCGGACATACTCCATCAGCGCTTCCGAATCGAAATCACCGCCTTTCATGCACGGCCCAAGTGCGACAGACAATTCGCCCTGCGCGCAGTAGTACGGACCGCCCGCGATGATGGCCACGCCAGCGAATAGCGCTGAATGCGCCAGATGCAACTGAGCCGCCATGTACGCACCTGACGATACGCCGGAGACGCTGATGCGGCTCTGATCGAGTCTGTAGGTGACCTGATCCGCAGCAACGCCGTTCGTCTTTTGGCTGCAGGCGGTCAGAATTATGAGTATTACGAGCAGGTATTTAGGCATCACGCGACCTTTGCGATAAACGCGGCTATGGCTGATAAACACTCAGGTTCATCCAGCAACGGAACGTGGCCACGTTCAGCCACTGGAACGACCTCAAGGTCGGGTTTTTCGGCCTTCATTTTGTCAATGATATCCATCGTCAAA
Organism: Woeseiaceae bacterium; assembly: GCA_021773035.1. GTDB lineage: Bacteria > Pseudomonadota > Gammaproteobacteria > Steroidobacterales > Woeseiaceae > UBA1847. Next base: position 152,454 of record JAJFKU010000001.1, on the reverse strand, counting down.
ATATCGGACAGTACACCCCAGAACAGAATAACGGGGACGTCGCGAAGTGCGGCGAAGTACTGCCAGGGGTCGCCCTTTTGTGCGCCGACTTCGCGAATTGCACGACCGATGTCCGGATCAAAATCAAGCCGCGGCACGTCGCTTTCGATTTCGCGGTAAGCACGACGCGCCATGCGCAGGAAATCGCCTTCACTGAAACCCGGCAGCCACTCGCCGTAGATCGCTTTTGTCTGCTGTGCCGCTGCCGCCCAGTTTGCCACCGGATCGAGGCGGCCAGTGTAGTCCTGAATGCGGGCGATACCGGCCGGATTTATTTCCGGACCGATGTCGTTCATGATAATGCCGGCTATCCGTTCGCGGTGTTCGGCCGCCATTGCCATCGCGCATAAGCCGCCTAAGGATGTGCCGATTACGATGACTTTGTCGATGTTCAGTAGTGCAAGTAAGGCCCAGATGTCAGAGACATAAGTCGACGGATGGTAGTTTTGCCAATCAGGGTCATAGTCGGAATAGCCCCGGCCGCGGAAATCGATTGTGACTACGCGGCGGCGCCTCGAAAAACGCTGCGCAAGTTCGTCGAAGTCACGGCTGTTTCTCGTCAGGCCCGGCAGGCAGATCATCGGTGTGCCCGGGTTTTCCGCGCCGTAGTCCCGATAGCAGATATTGAGTCCGTCTGTGCTTGGAAAATACTGCCTGTTTACGGCTGTACTCATGAATGGGTTCCTCAGAACTTCAGATCGGTAAACCGGCTGCGCAGTTCGCGTTTCAGTACTTTGCCATTTGCATTGCGCGGCAACTCTTTCACGAAAATCGTGTGAGCGACACGCTGTTGCTTGCCCAGACGACTGTTTGCCCAAGCCGTAAGCTCATCGTTGCCAATGTTCGAATCATCTGCCAAAACCACGACGGCCAGCGGCGTTTCACCCCACTTTCGACTTGCGATCCCGACCACTGCGACTTCGTGAACTGCATCGTGGCCGATTATCGTCGCCTCAATATCAGCCGGGTAGACGTTCTGCCCACCGGACAAAATCATGTCCTTCTTGCGATCGACCAGGTACAGGAAACCATCATCGTCAAAAACACCAACATCGCCGGTACGCAGCCATTTCTCGCCGGACGAATGCACCCAGGTCGACGCCTCGTCCGCCTCTGGGTTCGAGTGATAGCCAGCCATCATGAATCGACAGTGGCCGACAATTTCTCCCGCCTCGCCAAGCGGCAGCTCATTATCGTCATCGTCAATGACAGCCAGTTGCTGACCCGGACAGGCGCGACCGACGGATTCGACTTTGGCGAGCATATCTTCCGGGCCGAGTATCGTAACGAGGCCTTCTGTCAGCCCGTAGAGCTCGATGAAGTCTCCCGGCATGCGCGCGACGATGTCCTGCTTGATCCCGACGGCGAGTGGCGAACCGCAACACATGTAAGCATCCAGCGTCGACAGGTCGTAATCGTCGAAACGCGTGCACTCGAGCAGCTGCTGGAACTGCAGCGGTACCATCACGGTATGGGTGATCCTTTCGCGCTGTATAATTTCCAGGCACTGCTCGACGTCGAAACGGCGCTGTACAACCAAGGTGCCGCCGGCAAAAATCGTCGCCAGCATCGCCACCCAGCTGATATTGGAAAACAGCCCCAGGTTCAACAATGTACGCGCACCGGAGTGGTAGCGCAGCGCGACGGCCATGTCCGAACCCCAGGCTTCACGACAGGCGTGATCGTGCACAATGCCTTTAGGCAAACCCGTCGTGCCCGAACTGTAGATAATGTTGCACTCATCACTCGGGGCTATGCAGGTTTCGCGCGCCGCTGCAGTGGCAGCATCCCGCATCGCACCGTAATCATGCCAGTCGTTGTCCTGCGGCATAACACCGATCAGGTGTTCCCTGCACTCGTTGCCGAGCTGCCCACGCAAGGCTTCGATGCGCGGGATATGCTCACCCGACGCGATGACGGCTTTGGCTCCCGAGTTAGCAATCATTCCCGCGACGGCCGCGTCGGTAATGGCACAATTCAGCGGCACCGCACAGAACCCGCCGCGAATCACGCCGAACATCGCCTCGATCATTTCGTAGCTGTTGGTCATCAGAATGACGACCCGGTCGCCGTGCCCAAGACCCAGCGCGTGGAGCGCATTTGCGATCTTCGTCGTCCCGGTTCCGAACTCGGCCCAGCTGAATACCCGATCGCCATCGACAACCGCGTCTTTGCTTGAGCAAGACACCGCGTTAAGCGCGATAATGTCCGGTATGAGTAACGGCTTCGGCGAGAACCACGCCATCAAGACAACCCCCTTATCCCTTACGTATCGCCAGTTACAGCCCTGGCGTATAATTTCAACGATCGTTGAATACTAGTTGAACGAGTGTTGAAATTCAAATATGGTGAACGGCCTATGAAAAACGACAAGCAGAAGACGCGCGACCGCATCCTCGATGCCGCTGAAGAACTGTTCGCACAAAAAGGACACGAAGGCGTATCGGTACGGCAGATCATGGCCAAGGCCGAAGCTGATGTATCGCTGGCCTACTACCATTTCAAATCAAAACGCGACCTGTTCGACCAGGTCATGTTGCGCCGCGCAGACATTCTCAACGATATTCGCCTCAAAGCTCTCGAAGCCGTCGAGAAACGCCACCCGGCCGATGCCCCGACCGTTGAAGAGATTATTGACGCATTCACCCACCCCTTGCTGGACCTGCTCGCACGCGAACACGATGAGTGGAAGTACTATTTTCGCCTGATTGCACAGGTCAACAACTCACCCGAGTGGGGCGGCGAATTGATGACCCGGTATTTTGATCCGCTGGTAGAACGATTTGTACAGGCATTGCGAAAGGCCCTGCCCGACTGTGAGGACGCAGACCTCTTCTGGAGCTATCATTTTTTGTCCGGCGCGCTGACCCTGACTTTCGCCGAGACCGGCCGGATCGACAATCTCTCCGGTGGTACCGTGAAGTCGTCGGATCTCGCAAGCGTCGTCGAGCGCATGCCAAAGTTCCTCGCCGCGGGATTCGAACGACTCTGTAAGTAAAGCTCTTCACGGCGCCCGGCAATCGGTCGTGGGTGGTCGCTGGCATTTGCTTTTCAACGATCGTTGAACTAATGTTCCTCCAACGTTCGTTGAAATACGTGGGCTACGTGCCTGCCAGATTCCCGGGGGATACTGATGCAAATCGATTCAAGATCAATAACCTATGCAGCTCTCTATGGCCTAGCGATGGGTTCTGCTTCGCTGCTCGTCTTGCCACAGGAGGCGCGCGCTCAGGGTGTTGGCACCAGCGCGCTTGATGAAATCACCGTGACCGCACGCCGTCGCGAGGAGTCGCTGCAGGACGTACCGCTGTCCATCTCCGTCATGTCCGGCGAAGATCTGGAACGCATCGGCGCCGTCGACATCGTCGAGGTCGGTCAGTCCAGCCCCAACGTAACGCTCGAAGTTTCCCGCGGCACGAACACGACACTGACCGCGTTCATTCGCGGCGTCGGGCAGCAGGACCCGGTGGCCGGCTTTGAATCCGGGGTCGGCCTGTACGTTGACGACGTTTACTTCAACCGTCCTCATGCGGCCGTTCTCGACCTGTACGAAGTGGAACGCATCGAAGTCCTGCGCGGCCCGCAAGGCACGCTCTATGGGCGCAACACCATCGGTGGCGCAATCAAATACGTCACTCGACCGTTAGCAGACGAGACGCGACGAAAACTGCGCCTCTCCGTCGGCAACTACAATCAGCTCGACGCCACATTTACTGCCTCCACTGCCATAAACGATTCGTTTCGCATCGGCGGTACGTTGGCGAAATTCACACGCGATGGCTACGGCGACAACCTGACGCAAGGCGATTGGGAAAACTACAATAAGGACGTGTTCGGTGCGCGGCTCACCCTCGAATGGGACGCGAGCGACGATTTGCTGTTCCGCTTGTCGGCCGACTACACCGATGACAGCTCCGACCCCAAAGCCGGGCATCGCCTCCTGGTCGGCGCGGTTTCCGGCGCACCGGTGCTTGACGATGTCTTCGACACGCGTGCAGGGCTCGCCGTACCGAAGCAGAGTGTCGAAGCCACCGGCACGTCGCTGCTCACCGAATGGACGATCAACGACAGGTGGACCATAAAAAACATACTGGCTTATCGGGATGACGAGACCTGGTCACCAATCGACTTCGACAGCCTAGCCGTCGATGATCTGGACGTCCCCGTCCTGTATACGAACGATCAGTTCTCCGAAGAATTACAGCTTTTGTATTCCGGCGAACGCTGGAATGGTGTCGCCGGCCTGTACTATCTGGACGCGAACGCATTCAATGAGTTTGACGTCGTTCTTGGGCAGCTGGGTCCACTGATCAATCTGCCGGGCTTAAACGCAAATACGCTGGGCGACGTCGATACCGAAACCTGGTCGGTATTCGCAGACTTCACCTATGACGTCTCGGACGCGGTCAGCCTGTCGATCGGTGGCCGCTACACGTCCGATGAGCGAACGTCGCAGGTCCTGCGCCGGAGTTTCGTTGGTGGTATTTCGCCAAGGTTTGGCGGTACCGGTACCATTTTCGCCACGACATCGGACTTCAATGGCAGTGAAAAATGGACAGAGTTTTCGCCCAGGGTCTCGGCCAGCTGGAAGCCCACGGACGGCCAGCACCTGTATTTCTCGTACAGCGAAGGATTCAAGGGCGGCAGCTTCGACCCGCGCGCGCAGACTTCCGGCGCCCCCGACCTGGACAACGACGGAACAGTCACCGCAGCGGAAATATTCGACTTCATGATGTTCGAGCCTGAGACGGTGAAGTCCTATGAAGTTGGCCTGAAATCCAGCCTGCTGGACGGCCGTCTGACAACCAGTCTGGCCGTGTTCTTTGCCGACTATGAAAACGTGCAAATCCCGGGCTCAGTCGGTGTAGACACCGACGGCGACGGTATCAATGACACTTTTACCGGCGTCACTACGAACGCGGGTAAAGCCGAGCTACCGGGCGTCGAATTCGAAGGGATGTTCCGCGCGAATGATCATTGGTCGTTTGGCTGGGCGATTGGCTCACTGAACGCAGAGTACAAAGAGTTTATTGATGCGACGAATACCGACGTTTCTGATACGGCCGTGTTTCAGAACACGCCGGATCTGACAGCGAGTGGCAAGGTGACTTTCGAAACTCCAATGTCGTTGTTCGGTAAAGGCGGCAACATTGCGGTTATCACTTCGGCGTCGTATCGCGACGACGCCAGCCAGTTTGAATTTCCGATCCCATTGCTTGACCAGGAGGCCTTCACGTTATGGAACCTCAGCATCGTCTGGGAAGACGACGATGGCCGCATGCGAGTCGGGCTGCACGGTAAGAATCTTGGCGACGAGGAATACAAAGTTGCCGGCTACAATTTTCCGGCACTCGGTCTGGAAGGCAATGTGACGGCATTCTACGGGGCACCGATGACTGTAACCGGGACGTTCAGCATCGACTTCTAACAAACAAAAGGCGTGGCCTACCCCCCTTGGCCACTGCCGCTTTGTGTGAGGCCGCCTCTCGGGCGGCCTTTTTTTATTCGGCGCCTCCGGAGGCTTTCTTTGAGTAAGAGTCGGAACTCAGTCCGTACTTGTTCAGAAGATCGTATAAGGTAGGTCGGGTAATCCCCAGCATCTCGGCCGCTTTGGATATGTTGCCGTAACTTCTGGTGAGCGCGACACGAATGGCCTTGGATTCCGCACGCTGTCTTACCTCACGAAGATTGAGCGACTGTTCTTCGTCGTCGCTGGTGGCAATTCCCAGGTCAGCTGCCGTGACCATTTTGCCATCGGCCATGATCACCGCGCCCTTGATTTTGTTTTCGAGCTCACGAACGTTGCCCGGCCAGCCGTAGGCCTCGATAGCGGCAACAGCATCGTCAGCGAAGCCATTGATCGCACGTTTTTGACTCTTGCAATACCTCTGCAACAGGGTACGCGCCAAAATCAGGCGCCCTTCTTCGCGATCACGGTAAGGCGGAATGTTGATTGTGATTTCGCTGACCCGGTAGTAAAGGTCCTCGCGAAACAGACCCTCCTTAATAAGCATCTCCGGGTTCTGGTTCGTTGCACAGACGACACGTACATCCACCGGAATTTCCTGGCGCCCGCCAACCCGTTCTATCACCCGCTCCTGCAGGAAGCGCAGCATCTTCGCCTGTAGCGAAATCGGCATATCGCCAATTTCATCAAGGAACAGCGTGCCACCGCTGGCAAGCTCGACTTTACCGATCGACTGCCTGTGCGCGCCGGTGAACGAACCTTTCTCGTGACCGAACAATTCAGACTCAAGGAGATTTTCCGGAATGGCAGCACAGTTGATAGCGACGAAGTTCTTTTCGGCGCGCGGGCTCAGATTGTGCAGCGCGCGCGACAGCAGCTCCTTACCGGTACCGCTCTCACCGAGCAACAGGGTCGTTACGTCGGTCGGCGCAATCTTCTCGATCATGCGGCAGACTGCGAGCATCCCTTCGCTTGCCGCGACAATTCCGTCGAGCGGCGATTCGTTGACCTGATTGTGTAAGCGCCGGTTCTCGCCTTCGAGCTCGGCTATGTTGAACGCGCGGTCGACGAGCAGTTTCAAGGTGTCCGTATCGACCGGCTTCTCGTAAAAGTCGTAAGCACCCTGCGCCACTGCCGCGAGCGCGTTTTCCTGGTCGCCGTTACCGGTAACGACGATGACCTTGGTATGCGGCGCAAGCTTCAGCGTTTCGGCGAGTGTTGCCAAGCCTTCTTCGACACCCTCAGGTTTGGGCGGTAAACCCAGATCCTGAAGCACGACAGCAGGCTCGTGACGACGCAGCTCCGCGATTGCCGCATCGCGGTTCTCGGCGGTGTAGACGTCATAATCCTCAAAACACCATTTGAGCTGGTTCAGAAGGCCGGGGTCGTCCTCGACAATCAAGAGTTTTCGGGTCTGCTCGCTCATTTAGTCAGCCGGGGATAATGCGGTCCCGGATGATGCCATGAAGGGGGCCACGATGGCAGTGAGTAGATCACGTAAACCCGTGTGACTCGCAGCAAAAACCGCCGCGTCCAGTGCGCAGGGAAATACGTATTTAACGCATTTGCGAATCATTCTCATTTAGATTACGATTGCTGGATATCACACCGCAATAGCCCATTGGAAGCCATGAGAATGTATAAGCCTGCCCTGGTGTCGACGCTTGCCGCGTTGTCGTTTCTGCCGCTGGTCGGAGCCACCGACGACAATCTTGAAGGCCCTGAAGCTATTGATACGGTTACGATTATCGGCAATCGCAGCAGCGTTGCCGATGTCCCGGGTTCGGCACACATCGTCAACGCCGAAGAACTCGCCGAGTTTGCCCAGTCGGACGTTTTGCGGGTACTGAGGGCGGTACCGGGTGTTTACGTCCAGGAAGAGGAAGGCTTTGGTTTGCGGCCGAACATCGGTATTCGGGGATCCGGACTGGATCGAAGTGCGCGTATCGCACTCCTCGAAGATGGCGTCCTCATCGCACCGGCGCCGTATGCCGCCTCGTCGGCATACTACTTTCCAACGCAACGCCGCATGAGCGCCGTTGAAGTACTGAAAGGCCCCTCTTCGGTGGCCGTTGGGCCCCGCACGACCGGCGGCGCCATGAATCTGATTTCGACACCGATTCCCGACGCAATGGATGCGAACGCGGACCTGCGACTCGGCGACCACAGCACCATGGACGCTCACATCAATGTCGGCGACCGTCGCGAACGTTTCGGTTGGCTGCTGGAGACCGTGCAGGCGCAAAGCGACGGCTTCAAGGCGATTCAGGGTCCAACCGGTGGCGATACCGGATACGACGTCAGGGACTACGTGGCCAAATTGCAGCTCGATAGCGCCTCGACCAGCACGATATACCAGAGCCTGCGCGTGAAACTCGGTTATACCGACCAGCTATCGAACGAAACCTATCTCGGCCTGACCGATACCGATTTCCAGGCCACGCCTTACCAGCGTTACGCCGCATCGGCGAACGACAACTTTCAAAGCGAGCACGAGCAATACCAGGCGACTTACGTCATTGACACGAACCAGAACTGGCGCGGCGAAGTCACCGCTTACCGCAACGACTTCTCGCGCAACTGGTACAAGATACAGTCGGCTGGCGGAACCAGTCTCAACAATATTCTCGTCGATCCAACGACCTATGCGACCGAGTATGGATATCTGCGCGGTAGCACGAGCCCGGACGATGCCATTCAAATTCGCGCAAATAATCGCAACTACTATTCACAGGGCGTACAGGCGAAGATCGAGTGGGATTTCGGTATCGGCGAGACAGACATAGCACTGAACACCGGTATCCGGGTGCATGAAGACGAAGAAGATCGCTTCCAGCATCAGGACGGCTATCGAATGCAGGACGGTGTGCTGATACTGACGACCGCGGCAGCAGGCGGTTCGCAGACGAATCGTGTTTCCGATGCCGAAGTTACGTCATATTTTGTGGATTCCGAAATTCGCACCGGCAGCTGGATTTTCACGCCCGGCGTACGTTTCGAGGACATCGACCTGACTCGCTACGACTACTCGACGGCGGACCCGACGCGCGCATCAGGGCCTACGAGAGTTCGCAACAACTCCGTGCAGGTTGTCATACCCGGCATGGGTGCCTTGTATCGACTCAACGACCAGTGGCGCCTGCTCGCCGGTGTGCACAAGGGCTTCAATCCGCCGGGGCCCGGCAGTTCGGCGGACGAGGAATCCAGCGTGAACTTCGAGGCAGGCGTGCGCTACCAGGACGAAGCACTGCGCTTCGAGTCGATTTTCTTCCACAACGACTACGATAACCTCGTCGGCACAGTTACCGACTCAACCGGCGGCGGCGGCCAGATCGGCGACCAGTTCGACGGCGGCGGAGTCGTTGTCAGCGGGCTGGAACTGAGCACGGACTACAGTTTCGACGCGGGCTCATTCGATATCCCGGTCGGTCTCAACTACACATGGACCAACAAGGCTGAATTCGAAAATGCGTTTGACTCCAGTTTCGATCCCTGGGGAGACGTCGCGATCGGCGATGCCCTCCCGTACATTCCGGAACATCAGCTGCGCGCCAGCGCCGGACTGCACAGCGAGCGCCTGCGCTTAAACCTCGCCGCCAACTACGTTGGCAAGATGCGCACCACGGCCGGTCAGGGTGCGTACGATCCTCAGGAAACAGTGGATTCTCATCTTGTCTGGGATGCGATAGCGACCTGGAACTTCACAGAGAGTTTGTCGACCTACATCAAGATCGACAACTTGTTCGATGAAACCTACATTGCGGCGCGCCGGCCTGCCGGCGTTCGACCGGGCCTGCCCAGAACGGCCTACCTGGGACTGACGTTCAGCCTTTAGGGCTGTCTCTAGAAGGTTCCCGCGCAGGCAATGACGCCGCCGTCCACGGGAATCACCACACCGGACAGATAAGCGCCGGCTTTCGAGGCAAGGTAAATCGCGGTACCCGCCATATCGGCGGGTTCGCCGACCCGTTTCAGCGGAACGCCCTGTCGGATCTGCTCACCCATGGTCTTCAAGGTATGCTCCATCATCTTGCTCGGGAAAGGTCCCGGAGCAATCGCGTTAGCCGTAATATTGCGAGCGGCGAGATGGCTGGCCAGTGTTCTCGTCAGGTGGTGTATAGCGGCTTTCGACGGGCCATAGGCGAACGTCGGCATACGGTTGATGTTCAAACCATCAACCGAGCCCACGTTAATAATCCGCGCCGGATCATCATGCGATCCCGATGCTTCCAGTAACGGTAACAACGCCTGTGTCAGAAAGAACGGTCCTTTGACGTTGATATCCATAACCTTGTCCCAGGCCGCCTCCGGAAAGTCTTCGATCGGCGCACCCCAGGTCGCGCCGGCATTATTGACGAGAATATCGAGCCGGCTCTCACGCGAGCTGATGTCATCGGCCAGCGACTGGATACCGTCCAGTGTCGACAGATCGGCCGGAATCGAAATGCACTCGCCCAGCGAAGACAACCGCTCCGCAGTCGCGTCACATGCCGCCGCCTTCCGCGAGGAAATATAGGTTTTCACACCGTTTGCGACGTAACCCTCGGCAATCATCTCGCCGATTCCCCGCGAGCCCCCGGTGACTACGGCGACTTTGCCGCTGACATCAAATAGATCTTTCATGAGAGAAGTCTAGCAAATGGATGCATTACCTGGCAGCTCCCCGGTAGAATGCGGCAACAATACAGTGAGGGGTCCATATGAAACGCCTAACTCTCAGCGCCCTGCTTCTTGCACTGGCCGCTACGCCCGTATTCGCCGCAGACGACAACACTGAACCCGGTTTCAATGAAGCCACCTTCAAGGGTCTCGAGTTTCGCAGCATCGGCCCGGCATTTATGTCCGGGCGCATCGCGGACATCGCGATACACCCGGAACGTCAAAGTACCTGGTATGTCGGCGTCGGCAGCGGCGGTGTCTGGAAAACGGACAACCGCGGCACCACCTGGGAACCGATCTTCGACGATGAAGATTCCTACTCGATCGGTGCCCTGGCGATCGATGCAAATAAACCCGACACGATCTGGGTAGGCACCGGTGAAAACGTCTCCGGCCGGCACGTTGCATACGGCTCGGGCGTGTTCCGCAGCCGCGACAGCGGTCAGACATGGGAAAACATGGGCCTGGAAAACTCCGAGCACATCGGCATGATCCGCATCGACCCGCGTGACTCCAACACCGTCTTTGTCGCGGCTCAGGGTCCCCTGTGGTCCGGCGGCGGTGACCGTGGTCTTTTCAAATCGACGGACGGCGGACAAAGCTGGCGCAAGGTCCTCGGTGACGGTCTGGGTAACAAGGCTGCGGACGACCAGTATACGGGCGTCTCGGAAGTTCACATGGACCCGCGTAATCCGGACGTCATGTATGCCGTCAGCTGGCAGCGTTTACGCAATGTCGCGGTATTGATGGATGGCGGTCCTGGGACCGGCATTCACAAATCGGAAGATGCCGGCGAGACCTGGCGTGAACTGACCGCAGGGCTGCCGGAGGAGAACCTCGGTAAAACGGGTCTTGCGATATCGCCGCAGAATCCCGACGTCATATACGCGACAATCGAAGTCGCAAATCGCGAAGGCGGGTTCTGGCGGTCGGCAGATGGCGGCGAGTCCTGGGAGAAGAAGAACGACTATCTCTCCAGCGGCACCGGCCCACACTATTACCAGGAAATTTTTGCGAGCCCGCATCAGTTCGATCGCGTCTACCAGATGGATGTGCAGATGCACGTCACCAACGACGGCGGCGACAACTTCATGAATCTGCGCCACGAAAGCAAACACTCCGATCACCATGCGATGGCGTTCGACGCGAACGACGAGGACTATCTGCTGGTGGGCGTAGACGGCGGTATTTACGAGTCTTACGATCTCGGGAAAAGCTGGCGCTTCGTCAACAACCTGCCGATTACGCAGTACTACAAAGTAGCGGTCGACTACGAGGAACCGTTTTACAACGTCTATGGCGGCACGCAGGACAACAACAGTCAGGGCGGCCCTTCGCGAACGATGGACATATCGGGCATTCGTAACTCTGACTGGTTCGTAACGATGTTCGGTGACGGTCATCAGTCGGCGGTCGACCCGAATAATCCGGATATCATTTACGCGCAATGGCAACAGGGCAATCTGACACGGGTCGATCGCAAGACGGGCGAAGCCGTTTACATTCGGCCACAGGCCGCCGAAGGCGATCCGCCCGAGCGTTACAACTGGGACTCGCCGATACTGATCAGTCCGCACGACTCCAAGACGCTGTTCTTCGCCACACAACGCGTATGGAGAAGCGACGACTACGGCGATAGCTGGACGGCGATCAGCGGCGATATCACGCGTAACGAGAAGCGCACGCAGCAGCCGATCATGGGCCGTACCTGGAGTTTCGACGCGGCGTGGGATTTGTACGCCATGTCCATGTTCAATACGACGACATCGCTGTCTGAGTCGCCACTCGTCCCTGGACTGATCTATGCCGGCACCGATGACGGCATCATCCAGGTTACGGAAAACAACGGCCAGACGTGGCGCAAAATCGACAGGTTGCCGGGCGTGCCGGAGCGTTTTTTCGTCAACGATATTAAGGCTGACCTGTTCGACCCGGATACCGTTTACGTCGTCGTGGATAACCACAAGAGTGGCGACTACGCACCGTACATCCTGAAAAGCGAGAACCGCGGACGCTCATGGAAAAGCATCGCCGGCAATCTGCCGGAGCGCCACCTGCTCTGGCGAGTCGTACAGGATCACGTAAAGCCCGGCCTGATCTTTCTCGGCACCGAGTTCGGCGTATTCTTTACCGTAAACGGCGGCAGCGAGTGGACCAAACTCAAAGGCGGCAGCCCGAACATCGCGTTTCGTGATCTGGTGATACAGACGCGCGAAAACGACCTGGTCGGCGCAACGTTCGGACGCAGTTTTTACATTCTCGATGACTACACCCCGCTGCGCGAAGTCACTGAGGAAATGCTGCAAAACGACGTGACACTGTTCCCGGTACGCGAAGCCCGCTGGTACGTACCGAAACGCCTGCTCGGCTGCGAAAGTCCTCTGTGTACCGGCAGCCAGGGCGACAGCTATTACGTCGCGCCAAACCCTGCGTTCGGAGCGAATTTTACCTATTACGTGCCTGAGGGGCTGCAGACCGCCAAAGACGCGCGGCGCGAAGCCGAAAAGCTGCTTGAGGCAGAGAATCAGAACGTCAGCTTCGAAAGTTTCGACAAGGTCATCGACGAACAACTCGAAGATGCCCCGGTCTTCGTTTTTACGGTCAGGAACAGCAGCGGTGAAGTCGTTCGGCATATCGAAGGCCCCGCCGAGGCCGGCTTCCACCGTATTGCCTGGAACCTGCGCTACCCGGCGCTCGATGCCTGGGAACCGATGAGCGAGGAAGACGAGCCATCGGAAGGCGCCGGCGTGTTGGCCGCACCCGGCCGCTTTTCGGTATCGATGCAGCAGCGACTTGACGGCGTGTTGACGGATCTTGGGCAAAGCCAGTCTTTCGACGTCGTATCGATTCGTACGCCCACACTTCCCGGCAGCACGCAGGAACAGCGCGTGGTATTTGAAAGCCAGCTAGACGAACTCGGCCGGGCTGCGGATGGCACGCTCAATGCGATCGATCGCATCAACGGCGAACTCGACGCTGTGAAACAGGTGCTGGTTCGCTCAACGGCCGATCCTTCGCTGTTTGAGATCGCAGATTCGATACAGGAACGCCTGCTCGAACAACGAGATCGCCTGAGCCAGAATACGACACGTGAAATCTTCAAGGACTGGACCGGAATGTCGCTCGAGGAACGCCTCTGGCACGCCCGCTTCGACCCGTCGACGAACGCTTACGGCCCGACCCCAGCGCAGCGGCGGTCCTACGAGATCGGCAAACGGCTATACGACGACGCAGTGCAGCAATTGGGCACCCTCGTCGACAGCGAATACGAAGGCCTTAAACAGGCTCTCGATCAGGCTGGCGTGCCGTGGACGCCAGGACGCGGAGTTCAGTAGCCGCAAGTCCTTGATATTCTGTTAAAAAGACCCGCCGCGGCGGGTCTTTTTGCCGCCGCCGCACCACCGCCGTCACACTTCGCCCGTAATGGTATTGACAATCATTCTCATTTGCGTTTGAATTGTGTCATGTATGTATGTATCTGCAATGCGGTGACCGACAAACAAATTCGCAAAGCGGCGGAGTCGGGGGTCGAGGACCTCTGGGGCCTGCAGCGCGAACTGGGCGTTGCAGCCGGTTGTGGCTCCTGCAAGGAGATGGCGTCGGAGATACTGGGTGAGAAGCGACGCGAAAAAGGCCGCTTTGAGCCGATCAGGTACCAGCCCGCGACCGCCTAGTTATCCTGCAATCCCGATTCCAAAAAAAGCCCCGCGTCCCGGGGCTTTTTCATTGCAGCGAAATAGCGCGTTTCCAACAACGTGCTGATTTGCCGTATGTGTTTTTCCTGAGATAGATCATCGCTGAAAGCATGAACTGCGCGACACTCATGCACCATCTTGTTTACCACGGCATAGACGTTATGATGGACGCCTTTGCCTCAATACCAATCAGATCGGAGTTCCAACATGAAAGGCGACGCCACAGTCATCGAACACCTTAACAAAGTCCTGAAGAATGAGCTTACGGCCATTAATCAGTACTTTCTGCATTCCCGAATGCTCAAGGACTGGGGGCTCAACAAGCTGGCCGACTACGAGCATGGGGAATCGATTGACGAAATGAAACATGCGGATCAGCTCATAGAACGAATCCTGTTTCTGGAGGGTTTACCCAACCTGCAAAATCTCGGAAAGCTCCGGATTGGAGAAGACGTACCCGAGATTCTTCAGTGTGATCTCGATATGGAACTCGATGCCCTGCCCGACCTGAAGGCGGGGATTGCGTACTGCGAGAACCACAAGGATTACGTCAGCCGCGACCTGTTTGACGCCATCCTGGTGTCAGAAGAAGAACATGTGGATTGGCTGGAAACGCAGCTTGGGCTGGTTGAGAAGCTGGGCGTGCAGAACTACCTGCAGTCGGCACAGTAACCGTTATTCTGCCTGATCATCTGTATTTTTACCTTGCGGGAACCTCCGCATGAAGAACTTGACGGTCAGGTGGTACACGAGTAACCAGGGCGGCATGCGCAGCCAATGGGAGCGCATGTAGAGCAGCAAACGACAGAACGCAACATACGTCGTCTTCTGGTCAGGATGTGGTGGGAGAATCGTCCGCATTACAAGGTGGTCCATCAGCCAGCGCAGCGGCGCCGGTGGGCCCCACTTGCTGGCTCGCTCGACGGCAACAGCGGGCACGTCGCTGGCCAGAATCATGCTCGCATAACGCAACGCATAGAATGTAGGCCGGGTAAGGTCGAGTTCCTGGGCACGATCGAGCAAGCTATTCCAGAACTGATCATCTCCCTGTGCAAAAAACTCGACCAGGTCAGCAATGTCCAGCAAGTCCCTCAGCTTGTCGGCAAGATCGCTATCGAACATCAGGTGAGTGGCGGCGTGAAGAACCATGTCGCTCTCGCAGGGCACAAGATAGCGGCTATTCTCGATCGGCATGGCGCTCTCAATCAGCATCGACGATTGCGGATTCAAACGCGCAGTTCGCGGCACAATGTTGTGATGCAGGTCAATCTCGACATCGCGCTCGATGTGGACAAGCGGCGGCAGCTCATGGGTCCACCGCCGATAGTAATTGTCATCGTAGGGGCTAAGCTGTTGCGTCATCCAACCTCGGCTATTGAGGGCCTGCTCAATTGTATCGAGGTCTTCCTCGGCGACGAGAAAATCAACATCTGCGAAAATCCGGCCCGGGGTATTGGGAAGCCCGAGCAAGGAGTACGCAATACCCTTGAGGCAAACGATGGTAACGGTCGGGCCGTCTTCCAGGGCCCAGTCAATTCTGTCCAACTCCCAGCGCGCGACAGAGTCTCGCGCCTCGGCCATGCGCAAGGCGCTCTCGAATTGGTCGCGCGCAACCTGGTCCAGCCTGCCAAAAACGCCGGCCTTCTTAAGCTCCGCGGCTATGCGCCCATGCAAACGCGATTGACGAGCCAACCGAATAAGCAGGTCGATATCCTTGTTGCCAAGATCCACTACGGCAGAGGGCTGCCGCAATGCCAATACCAACAGCTGCCTTACGGTTTGCGACAAGTTGAAGTCATCCGGCGGCATTGCGGTCCACTAGCTCAGTAAGGGTGTCGACAGCCTCGTCGAGGTCAGAATAGACCAGCTTGTAGCAGTCGGCTCGATCCACAATTCCTCTGATCGTCCTGAACCCGGCCTCGCCGAGCAGCTCGTAGTTGAACGCATTCATGGCCAGCTTCATGAAACCATCAGCACGGGGGAGTTCATCAAGCTCAAGTGAAACTCCCTCAACCCAGCGTGGAAAAATAACCCAGGCAGCGGGAGCTTTGATGTTTTGGCTTTCAACGCTGTCCATTGGTGGAGCGACGTGGGCAACCGTTCCTTTGCGAGTTCCCGGAATAGAGGGACCGACAAAGGCCTCTGAAAGATAGCGCTTGATCACGCCAATAGACTCGTTCTTTAACGCCATTGGCCGCGGAATTGGTACGAAATCCAGTCCGTCCGGGCGAACTAGTCCAAATTCGTCAGACAGCAGACGCCATCCGCGATACGCGAGCGCGGCACAAAGAGTCGTCTTCCCAAATCCCGGAGCCGCCGGCATCAGCAACACTTTGCCATTCCGTTCGATAACTGCGGTGTGCAGCATCAAATAGGCGTGCGACCTTAGCGCAATAACGAGGTTGATGCCCCATTCCAACACCGCGACAGCCTGCTCAATGGGTAAATCTTCGTGCGGTACCTGACCATCAACACTGAATCGAACCATGCGTCGGTGCAACCGTGGAAAAGTCCGTACCGGATCTACCCGGACCCGAAAACTATAGATCTCGTCATCGCCGACTATCGGAAACGCTGAGTAGTATCGGTACAGAATCGCTCCGGTTCCGGCCACGGGCATCCGGATATGTGCGTTGAAAGGGCCTATCCGTATGCCGATGCCATCGCCCGCCAATTGGCGGGTGAATTCAGTCTCACCGATATCTCTTACGCGGCAGCTAGACATCTCTGGAGCAGAACTCACTTTCGACGAGTCCGAAGTACTCAAGCCTGGCAAGAACATCGAGGAACTGCGCACGGAATTCCTCCGCAACGACATCCTCGTTACCGGGCATGAAAAAGCCGGCAATCTCGTCTGTGTCTTTCGGCTCCAGCAAAAAATCGGCCAACAGACGGACGCTCACACCATTTAGCAAATGCGTCATTCCGGAGGGCCTGTGATAGACGATGCACTCGTCCCCATACTCGGCCCACGCGCAGTCTTCCGCATTGCGGCGATGCCACAGCACAACACTTTCCTGAGATTGATTAGGCACGTGCTAAGTAGACCTCGACCTGGGACAGTCGTCCTTATAACACAGGTGTGTCCGGCCGAAAATTCGGATGTTTTCGCGAGCAGCCTGCCTTGCTTTCATTTGGGCAAAGCGGCGGAATTTTAGAAGGACGGGAATGAGCGGGTCAGGCTATCCTGTTGAACTGAATGCCACCACGAAGGCTTACCGATACCATTGCAGTTGCAGAGACGATTACGCCATTTCTTGGCAGGTTCACCTCGTGCCATCCATCGTCTCGATAATAATAAGTCCCACCTCTTTTGCAGACCATGTCCGCACTTCGAGGCCGCGAAAATCGTGACTTCCTCGAGTAGTACGCGCGATCCGACAGTACATTAACCCTGCCCCGAGCGGGTTCGCCAAGATCAACCTGGTAGGCGTTATAGTCGATTTTTGCCGTTCTTGTATCCAGGCAAAGCGCGTTGCCATCCATATCCCGGGTACCAGCGGGCGCGGCGCCGACCATGTTGCTCGAACGGGCTAAAGCAGCGCCACTGTGCAGAGTCAAAACGGCTGGCGCCCCAACAGCCACATTCCGCAACATCGTGCGCCGACTCATCTTCTGCGGCTGTTTGGTGTCGCTCTTAGCCTGTTCCATGTTGTCCATTCGTTCCTTCCGTGACATTCCAGCATCCCAAGCAGTTTTCGCAAGATATGGGACGATCTACCGGTGCGCTACTGCACGCTCCCAGGTAACAGGACAGTCCCATGCACTGATATATAAAGCAAAATCCGCGCCAACTATACTAAAGCCAGTGATTTCAAACGGTTCCACGCAATTTTCAGTCGCCCGGAGTGCGCGATGTAAAAAATGCCGACAGTCCACACGCCGCCCGCCCCGGCAGTATATTATGTCGTACTATGAATCCTGTCAGGAAGCCGCCCCTATTATGAACATCAAATCGATTGAGAGCCTGTTAACCCGCTCAACGCTTGCCGTTGGAGCATTCGCCATACTTCTCGCATTCGTCGAAGGGTTCGTCCAGTTGCTTGGACACAGCCTCATGGCACGAAACTACGCACCATCCCGCATACTCGAAATCGGCGCAGTATTGCTAATTCTTTCTATAGCGTTGATGGTCAAGCAGATTCGAGACGAGGCTCGATCCAGCCGGACCTGATCTCCACGTCCAGAGAGCAAGCGCCAGCAATACGCTGAGCCATAGCGATCCACTTACTCCACCGCCGCCAGATTCTGCCACCGGAGGTGGGGGTGGGGGTGTTGTTGTGTCGTTGTCATTGATCGTCAGCGTAGCAGCGGACGGACTGCCAAGCGCAACGCCGCCGACAGGATTACTGAGGCTTAACGATACGGTCTCGTTTGCCTCATCATTGCTGTCGTCCGTTACGGTTACGCCAAAGCTCTTCGCGCCGCCCTCACCATCGGCCCAGGAAAGCACGCCATTGGCCGCCTGGTAGTCCGAACCTGCCGTCGCAGTGCCATTGGCTGTCGCGTAGTCGATCGAAACCGCACCACCGCTACCGCCGCTTCTGTTAACGGTGATCTGTACGCTTGAGCCATCTTCTGCCACTGAATAAGCGCCAGCTGAAAAGGCAACCGAACCAATCGGTGATCCGTCGTTGTCATTGATCGTCAACGTAGCAGCGGACGGGCTGCCAAGTACAACACCGCCGACAGGGTTACTGAGGCTTAACGATACGGTCTCGTTTGCCTCATCATCGCTGTCGTCCGTTACGGTTACGCCAAAGCTCTTTGCGCCGCCCTCACCATCGGCCCAGGAAAGCACACCATTGGCAGGCTGATAGTCCGATCCAGCCGTCGCGGTGCCATTCGCTGTCGCGTAGTCGATCGAAACCGCGCCAGCGCTACCGCCGCTTCTGTTTACAGTGACCTGTATACTTGAACCGTCTTCTGCCACTGAATAGCCGCTTGCCGAAAAGGCAACCGAACCAACCGGCGATACGTCGTTGTCACTGATCGTCACTGTCGCTGTTGACGGACTACCGAGTGCCGCTCCGCCGGTCACAGCACCGAGCGAAATGTCGATCGTCTCATTGCCCTCTACGTCGGTGTCATCTATGACTGTCAGGTCGAATGACTGGGTGCCGCCGACCCCATCTCCCCAACTGAGGGTTCCGGACGCCTGCTGGTAATCGGAGCCGGATGTTGCGGTTCCTCCGCCAGTATTGTACGAAACGGAGACTGCGCCATCACTGCCGCCAGTGCGACTTACCTGTATGGCAAGCGGTCCAGCGTCTTCGGCAACCGAGTAGTTCGAAGCTGAGAGCTGAACCTGCCCGGGCGTCAGGGCATCATTGTCGCTAATGGTCAAAACTGCGGTGGTTCGCCCCGCAAGCGTTGCGCCACCGGTCGCGTTTGTCAGCAAAAGATCGATTGTCTCATCGCTTTCACTGTCGCCGTCGTCCACGATGCTAACTGCAAAGGACTTCGCTGCGGCATCATTGTCCAGCCAACTCAGCGCGCCATTCGTCGCCGAATAGTCCGACCCGGATGTCGCTGAACTGTCCGCGGTCGCATAGTCCACAGTAACCGCTCCAGCACTGCCGCCAGTGCGCGTTACCGCTATCGTTTGACTGCCGTCACCTTCGCCGACGTTATAATCTGAAGCGGAAAATTGCAGAGTCCCGGGGCTCCCGCCGGCGACTATGGGTGAGTCCGAGACCCACGCGGGTCCGGCCGGACTTCCACCAAATCGCCGCTGCCCCGGACTCATTGCGCCATTAGAGCTGTCGTTGATTACGTTCCCGGCACCTTCATCGAAATGATACAGACCCACGGTGCTGCCATCCGCCGCAAACGGCTGCTGGCTCGGGGTGAAGCTGGCGTTGTATCGCAGTGTATTCGATAACCGAAGCTCATCGACCAGGCCGAAGTAGGCGGCAGCTACGTCGTGTTTCTCAGCACCGATAACGATGAACGGATCGCTGAAATTACAGGAGCCATTGCAAAAGTTTCCGGGCACGCCATCGTCGGGATACGAGATATCGCCGTCCGGCCCATCGGCGGACGCCTCCAGTGAACCATCAACATACAAAGAGAGAAATCCGTCGCTGCGACGCCGTTGAACCGCAACATGGTGCCATGATCCGTCACGCAGGTCCGTCGAACCGCAAATCGTCCGGTTCTGGTCCGCGCTGTTCTTGACCCCAAAGACCACGCGCCCGGCACCCAACGAAACACCAAAGGCGCGAGTCTGGTTGAACCGGTCACGATCGAAAATAATATTGCCGAGGATCCAGTTGTAATTCGCACCACAGCCGATAGAGCCTTCGGTATTGTTACTACCGGGCTTCAACCAGAACTCAATGCTAAAGTCCTCGTTCCCGATATCGGCCGGCGGGCCGGGATTACTGTTTGATTCATCGTCAATTCTGATCTTGACGCGGTCGATGTCATTAGAACCGTTGCCGAAAAACTCGAGTGACGAAGCCGCGACGAGCGGCGAAGCAAGCAGCATCAACGCGGCTAGCAGCGGCCCGGCGATAGTCACGCTTCTTGCGCATGATGAACCCACATAAAACATCGACAACATCCCATAGGCAGTAATTAGTCAGCAGCTTCCTAACTGTCTGATTCGCTGCTAATTTTACATAATCAAGGCAGCTAATCAGCCAGCTATCAAGATACCAAGCTTTGCTAACCGTCGCGCGACGAACTGCCCAGTTCTTAAGCCTGGCCCGGCTTGTTCATGTGCTTTAGAACCCAGTCGCGAGTCAATAACTCAACCTCACTCCGCCATTCTGCTGACGAAAAAGTGTGATTTGCAGCCGGGATGTCTCTCTGGACGCAACTCGAGCGGCCCAGGATTCGGCGCCAGTCCCTGGACGAGTTGGCCAGGCTACGGAATTCGGCGGCCGTGAGATCGTCACCACTCATGATAAGCAGCGTCTGTCCGGCAAATGCCTCGAGTCCCTGTTGCATCCGATCAATGAAGTTCTCACTGCGTCCTGCAACGATCTCCTCGCCGTCGCTGGACATGGCCTGCCTGACATTTCCCAGCAACGAACGAAGGGCATCGCCAATTGCCAGACCGCCGGTGAAGAACCCTCGCCAGAATTCAGCGCTGAAAAGGCGTCTGAGGTAATAGTGCTTCAGCAGCGTTTGAGCCTCACCGGCCTCAGTTCGCGCCCATGGATTGAGCAACACCAGTCCGCTGATCCTGGCATCGGAACAGGCGTAAATCATCGACGCCGAGGCCGCGTCGCACAATCCCCAGAGCACTACGCGTTCCAATCCTGGTACGGTCTCGAGGAATTTGTCGACCGCTGCCCGAATGTCCGCTTCACAATGTTCGAAATCCGTCGGGTCGCCACTGCTATCGCCCATGCCACGATAATCAAAACGCATCACTGCAATGCCGGCAAGACTCAGGCTGCGCCCCAACAACACAAACTGGCGATGGCTACCGACCCTGTACTGCGGCCCGCCGGTTAAGACCAGCACTCCAGTAGATTCAGGATGTTCAGGGCAATGCACGATGCCGACGAGATCTTCTGCGCCGCAGGGAATTACCAGCGCTTGTTCTTCAGGGTGCGGTTGCAACTCGACTCACCGTCCGTTCGATTAGTTCTGGCGCCAGTGTGATCTCGGGAGAGGTCCAGAACTGCTCCCCTTGTACAACTGCCTGTTGCAGGTCGACGCCGGCTGCTCGCCAGCCGTCTCCCAACTTTGACGACGATATACCGAGACCCCGCCCCTCGTCCGCCACGACCTCGAACCAGCTGATACTAGCGCCTTTCGGTGCCATGAGGCCACGCAGGTCCTGCTCGTCAATCGCGACAATAAGGTCCGGGTGCAACGAATACCCGGCGACCTCAATTACCTCACCAGAGTCTGCCGCAGCACGTAGCTCCGCTGTGCTGGTCTTCGGGCCCGGTGCAGTGAGTTGTGCTGCGAGTTTCAAACGCAGGAACTGCGTCATGTGCGTCTTACCCGACAGTAGTGGTTGCCAGAGCAACAGATTGTCAATCCGGCCGGGCATTCGCTCACTGACTGCAAGAGCCATATTTGCGCCCAAACGAATTCCACAAAGATCGACTTTGGTCTCTCGATTCCGAGCAAGCCAGCGAACGCCGTACTCGAGGTCGCTTATCCACGTCTCCCACCGCGCATCTTCAAAGCCCCCGCTGCTATCACCGGTCCCGTAGAGATCAACGATCAGGACGGCATGCCCGGCGGCAGCAAGATGTCGTGCCGCCAGGTTCATCATACGACGGGACTTGTTCAACTCTTCCGCAAACGGCGGACAGAAAAGCAGCTGCCCTCGCCGTTCTCCCGCGGGTTCGAAACTGACAGCAAACAGCCGGCCCGCCGCGGCATCCAGGTAGAAAGGACTGACGGAATAGCCCGCAGTTTGCGAAGTCACTCCGACGTCTTTTGCTCCACGAACTCAGTCAATGAACCAAGTGTTAAGAATGTCTCCGCCGAGATTTCATCATCTTCGACGACGAACCCATAGTTGTCCTCGAGGCTCGTAATAATCGTTACGACAGCCATAGAGTCCAATTCGGGCAGCTCACCGAGAAGACGGGTATCGGCGTCAAACGACTGGACCCGGTCTCCCAGCTGGAGCGCCTGCCCCAGAATTGTGCGTACTTCTTCGATCATTGATTTCCTCAGTCCTTTTCCGAGATTAACTCAAGCACCGGATCATATCCGTATGGACACCGCACTGCCATGAATTGCGTCATACTCGCACGATTCTTCCAATTGCAGATCACACAAATGCCGTGTCTAATGCCTGCATGCACAGGCTGATTCAACCCTTTCGGGAGCTCGGATTTCTGCCCGGTTTTTTTTACCTGGCCGACCGGGCTGTCGAGCGCCTGTTCGGCAGGCGTATCTTCTTCTACTACTCGATGGTTGCTCAGCCAGTCGTCCGGCCGAGACTAAGGCCGGCCAAAGATCAGCACACTGTGGTCTGTAAGAACTGGACAGACATAGCGCCATACGCCGAGCAAATGACCGCCACCGAGTCGATGATCCGCGAGCGTTTTTCCCACGACTATGTCTGCGTCGTATTGGCGCAGCGAGACGAACTCCTGGGCCACGGCTGGCTCTCTTTCGGGAATTATATCGAAGACGAGGTCAGGTGCCTGTTCACGCCGTTGCCGGAGGCGCAGACCGGCTGGGATTTCGATGTCTTCGTTCTGCCACAGCACAGGGGAACACTCATGTTCGCCCGGCTGTGGGATGCCATCAACCAGGCCTTGTCTGCGTCCGGGCGGGTTTGGTCCGTGAGCAGGATCTCAAGATTCAATGTCACTTCATTCCAGTCGCACAAGAGTATGGGGGCCGTACGCTGTGCTGACGTCCTGTTCGTCGTTATCGGCCGGGTACAGCTGATGATCTCGCCGCTTCGCCCGTTCCTCCATCTTTCTATCAGGCCTGATTCCTATCCGGCGCAGAGCATTGATGTGACACGGAAGCTCAACCGCACGTCTGAGCGCTGACAGAACACCCCAATCAAATCAGTATTTCGGCTGGCACAGGATGCGACAGGAACCCGAGTGGACTCGCCGTCAGGCCGTACGCTCCTGATTGAAACACGACGACCAGATCATCGATTTGGGCGACTGGCAGCTCCATCGCTGCCCCCAGAATATCCAGTGGCGTACAAAGCGGACCCACCACCATTTGCGATTCAGTCTCAGGAGACTCGACCCTGTTGCCGATAATCACCGGGTAGTTCTTCCTGATCACCTGGCCAAAATTGCCGGACGCGGCGAGATGATGATGCAAGCCACCATCGACAACCAGAAAAACCTGGCCCCTCGAAACTTTTCTGTCACGGACCCGGCATACATAGATACCAGACTCACCGACCATATAGCGCCCGAGTTCCAATACCAGTTTCGTATCACCAAGCACGTTCCTGACTCGTTCAACGTGCCGCTCGAGTCCCGCGCCTATCTCGTGCAATTGAATCGGCTTGTCGCCAGGGAAGTAGGGAATGCCGAATCCGCCTCCGATGTTGATGAAGGCCGGTGCTTGAGGCGCCGCCGCTGCCAGTTTGAGGGCCAGTTCAACGGTCTTCTGTTGTGCATCGATAATTGCGTCTTCACGGAGATTCTGCGAGCCGCAAAAAATATGGAAGCCGACAAACTCAAGTGCCCGGCGTCCTATCTTCTCGAGAATCTGTGGAACGATTTCTGCGTCGATGCCAAATTGCTTGGGCCCGCCCGACATTTTCATCCCCGACGCCTTGAGCTCGAAATCCGGGTTGACCCGCACCGCAACACGCGGCCGAATTCCAAGTCCTGAGCCAACTGCGCACGCCCTTTCCATCTCGGTTTCCGACTCCAGCGTGACCGTGATGCCAGCGGCTATCGCCTGCGTTAGCTCCTCGACACTCTTACCGGGCCCCGCGAAACTTATTTCCCTCGGGTCCATGCCAGAATCCAGCGCGACGTGCATTTCACCTGCCGATGCAATGTCGAGCCCGTCGACCAGCGGAGCGATAAAGTTGACAACAGCGGGCATTGGATTTGCCTTTATCGCATAGTGCAGATCGATATCCTGCGGTAAGCCCTCACGAAGTTGGCCGATTCGCTTTTCGATCAGCTGGCGATCGTAGGCATAGAACGGCGTTTTGCCCACCCTCGATGCGACGTCAACCAGTCTCTGCCCGCCAATGACAAGACTGTTGTCGACAACCTCAAAGGCCTCGATCTCGGCGTGAACCGGCAGGTTTGTTCCCTGCGCTTTTTCAGTTGTCATGATGACTCACCAACTCCTGTTCGAGTACCTTTCTGTCGATCTTCCCGTTCGGGTTTCTTGGCAGCGATTCGCGCCACTCGATCCTGGCCGGCACCATGAATGCCGGCAGATTCCCTCGCATATATGCACTTAAGGCGTCTGCCTCTTCTTTAGCACTCGAAGCAGGGGTAGCGACCAGGACTATTTTTTGTCCGAGCCGATCATCCTCGACGCCAATTGCGACGGCTTCACTTACGAAGCCGGAGGCAAAAGCTGTTTCCTCCACTTCGGTTGGGCTAACGCGATAACCGCTGGTTTTGATCATGCCATCTTTGCGGCCGATAAAATAAAGAAATCCGTCCTTATCGCGTTTGACGACATCGCCCGACCAGACCGCCAGTTCTTCATGCATGCCTCGGCACGCGACCTCCGGCACCGGTTTGAAACGCTCCGCCGTCCTCTCAGGATCGTTCCAGTAGCCCAGCGACACAAGCGCGCCGCGATGCACGAGCTCACCGGATTCGTCGTCGTCACAAATGCTGCCGTCTTCCCTCACGACGAGGATTTCCGCGTTGGGAATAGCCTTACCAATGGAGTCCGGCCGCTTGTCAGCCTCCTCGGGTGGGAGGTAGGTTGATCGAAACGCCTCGGTCAGTCCGTACATCAGGAATGGTCTTGCCTTGGGAAAGTGATCCCGCAAACGCTGCAGCAGAGGCTGGGGCATCTTACCGCCAGTGTTTGCGAACATACGGATCTGCGATCCGATGGCTTCCGGCCATTGTTGGTCGGCGATTTGCATCCACAACGGCGGCACTCCGGTGATACAGTTGATGCGCTCCTTTTCGACTATCTTCACAAGGTCCTTGGGCAAGAAATAGTCATGCAGCACGACTGTCGCCCCCGTGCAGAACGCTGTGCTTAACTGGCTAAAGCCCACATCGAAGCTGAACGGGAGAACAGCAAGCAGCCGATCCGTATGTGTATTCTCGAGATACGTCGCAACGCTCTCGGCGCCCGCGAGCATGTTGCGATGCGATAACACGACTCCCTTCGGATTCCCTGTGCTGCCCGACGTATAGAGAATCGCCGCAACATCGATGTCGACGACTCGATGCGGATCCGCCCGGCCACCACCTAGAAGTTCGGTCCAGCCAAGCGCACGCGTCCCATCCGCCAATCCCACATCGGGCTCTTTGTCGTCCACCAGCACAATCAGCGCCAACTTCGGACAAGAATCGAGGACCGCACCCAGAGACCTTAAGCGGTCGCTGGTGGTTATCAGTACCCGGGCGCCCGAGTCTCCAAGAATGTGCCCGACCTGAGGCGCTTTGAGGACCGGATTGACAGGAACGAAGATGCCGCCAGCCCGCGCAGTGCCAAACATCCCGAGCACGTTTTCGGTCTTTTTGGTCAGGTAAATCGCAACCCGATCGTGCTTGCGCAGGCCCGCAGCTACCAGACCTGTCGCGACCTCGTTTACTTTCTGATCGAGCGCCGCGTAGCTCAGTTGCTCGCCCTCGCAGACGACAGCAGTCGCATCGGCATGACGCCGTGCAGCGCTGGAAACGAGGTCGTGAATCAAGTAGTCCATAGTGTATTTCAGGTCCGGAATGGGGTATCGCGAAATTATCAGGCTTCCCGTTTCAATGCGCAATGAAACGCATCACGTTGTTAAGTGTGAAGGAAATCCCTGCAGATTATGGTAGAAGGTTGCTGGTATGAAATTCAAGACAGCCACAACATTCGATCGACCACGGCGATGGGCTCTGGTCGTTTCAATCGCCCTCGCAGGCGCTTTTCTGTATGCAACCGTTCCACCTGCTGTACCCAGTGCCAGCGGGCCCTCGGACGTCCAGGCAATCGGGCCTGACGGGCTGGAATTCGGCATATGGAGCCTGGTCACCACTCCTCCCGGGCCGGTGGACCTGAATTCTGCCAGCTTCGTAAACACGCCCTTTGCTGTAGAATTCGTTGCCAGGCCAGCCATGTCAGGGCGTAGTTACGTTGGCTCGATTCTCTCATATTCCACCGGACCGGAATTCAACTGGGCTGTGGAGCAACACAACGAATCGCTCGCCGTCCTGCACAGGAATCGCAGCGCCCGATTCACGGGCGTGATCAGTCCCGGGAAGAGCCGCCACTATCTTTATGTGGCAACGGCGGATGGCGCCGCGCTGTACGCAGACGGGGTTTTCGCCGGATCGGCGGCGTGGGATCGACCACCTCGGGACTGGGCATTCGACGCGCGCCTTGTGATCGGAAACCTCGACCTGGGTGATTACCCCTGGGCTGGACAACTCGAGTTGCTGCGTCTGTATGCCTCGGCCCCGGATGCCTCGGATGCCGCCGGTATTCACCGCTCTTACCTGGTAAAAACCGCACGATCAGATGCAGTACTTCGGCTGGCTATACCGACAACGGGCCAATACAGACTTGAGGCGCAGGACGGGACGTCAATCCCGTTTCACAGCTATGAGTGGCCCCGCATTATCAAACTGGAAAATATACTTCGACTGGACAAGCAAATATTCAACGGCACAGACATGTTCCTCAACTTCGTCGCCACGTTCTTTCTCGGCGTTGCTCTTGCCGCATTTTTGGCCGGACGTGCACCAGGCGTCGTCATCCTTCAAGTGACGCTGACCGCCTGCTCGTTGAGTCTGATCGCAGAGCTACTTCAGTTTTTTTCGCCGCAGCGAATCGCTTCGTTGGTCGACGTCGTCATGAATACACTGGGTGCATCAATAGGAGCGGCACTGCAAATATCCTACGCGGCGCGAAAAACACGAGGTCCTAACTGAGCACGTATCTACCTATGCCCACGGATTGCCTCGAACATGGACCAGCTTCTGAATATCGAACCAGACCTGTACGGTCGGCTTGCCGGCTTGCTCGTAGGATTCGAAGTTCGCGCCGAGCGCCCGGTACAGGAACAGCACGGCTTTGTTGTCGTCGTCTACGAGCATTCGCATCATGCTCACACCCAGTTCGTTCAATTGATGCGCAGCGTAAACGACCAACGCGCCACCCGCACGCGCCCCGCTCTCTGTACGATACTCTGACTTCAGGTACTTCGGCTGAACGGCGATACACACGACCTCGCCCATCGGGTCCACGCCGACAACTTCTTGTTCCGAGCGGCGCGAGCCAAGGACCGCAAACGCCCTCCAGAGTGCGGCGATTCGTCTCGGGTCTTCCAGTAACGACATCAACAGCGTCAGACCCGTCTTGAACCAGTGTTTGCTCAGCGACGACCTGTGGAATGAAATAGACTGATCCGTGTACGCTATGAAACCGCCAATGACGCCATCGATTTCGTACACAGAAACTCGAAGCTGCCCGTCCCGCATATTATTGGCGTAGCAGGCATCGCGAATAAATCGTCTCCCGAGAGCCGCCATGGGACCGAACCCCAGCAATTCGATGTGGAGGTCTGCGACGGTGTTCATATCCTCCGTGTCGGCGCAGGTGATCTCTCTGATGCGATGCGTATGATTGTTGTGCTCGACCGAATGCACTACTTCCTCATCTTCTTGAATCGCTCGCCGTGCAAGGAATTCTCCACCAGCTCTACTTTCTGTGGAATCTTGAATCGCGCAAGACGGGACGAGCAAAAAGCGCGCATGCGTTTTCTGAATTGCGCAAGCGTTTCATCGGTACCTAACTTGACGTTAGCTACAACGATATTGCCAGTAAGAGGGTGCGGCTCGCCCTTAACTACGACCTCGTCAACTCCTTCCATGAGTTGCAGCGTACTTTCAACCTCAGCCGGATAGACTTTCTCACCGCCAACGTTGATGATTTCAGACTTGCGCCCGAGTATCCGAATATACTCACCGTCCACTTCAACGGCATCGCCGGTCTTGAACCAGCCATCCTCCGTAAACGGACTCGGCGCATTCAGGTAACCCAACATCGCGGACTTGGCCTTGATCTCGAGCATGCCGTCGACAACGCGAGTCTCAAACCCCTCTCCGCCAACTTTGACCCACAATGAATCGGACGATCGGGATTTGGAACGTAATATTCCAACCTCGGAAAGGCCATAGGTCTGCAGCAGACGAACGTCGGGAAACAACTCGTGAAATCGCTCCAACGTACTCTCCGGCATGACCTCTGTGCCATAAGTCACCATCTTCAGGCCGCCCAACTCGTGCTCCTCGTAAGCCCGGCTTACGAGAATCAGGTTGAGAAACGTCGGCGACGTAGGCAACAGCTCAACACCGTACTTTTCGATCGCCGCACAAACAGTTTCCGGTTTTCGATCTGCGACTGTGATCACGCATCCGGCATTCGACAGGTTGTAGAGCAGTGTATTGACGCCACCAATATGATCAAAAAGCAGGAACGAGATCGTCCTTAGCGAGTGTCGCGGTACTTTGTATTTCTCGAGCATGGGAACGAAATCATGAACCGCAGCTTTGCTCTTACCCGTAGACCCTGACGAAAACAGGATCAACCCGGGGTGAGCCTTCGCCTGGAGATCTACCAGGACCGGATGATCGACCTTGGTGCCCGTGCGGGATATTTCTGACACATCCTCGTCGCTGACGGAAATAACGACCTCAACCTGGGCTATCTCGCGAAATTCCGGAATCTGGTTCTGAACCGAACTACTCAGCGGGACCACAACGCAATTGCGCTCGATCAATGCAAGCATCAGCGCGATTGCCTTCGGCGAGAAGTCTGCCTCTATGCTGACTACCGAGCCCTTTGCGATGCTCTCCTTCTCAAGCACGTCGGCCCAGCCGTCGATTTCTGCCAGGATCTGCTCGTACGAAAAAACCTGGTCGCGCCATACCAGCGCGTCGGAATCCCTGTTCTTCGCGAACTGTTCCCTTAGAAAATCGATATGCACTAGACGCCTCCCAGGTACAGACACTGCCCGGTTACAAAGTCGCTGCTACGGCTAACAAAGAACTCGACCACATTGATCACGTCATCCATCTCGCCGAGGCGCTTGATCGGCTGTCGGCCAACCAGCGCATCGATCTTGTCTTTTGGAACGGCACGAATAAGATCCGTCGAAATAGGAACCGGGCCGACCGCATTGACCGTAATCCCCAACTCAGCGAATTCTCTGGCCAGTACGTTGGTCAATCCTTCAACAGCCGCCTTCGAGGCGACGTAGGCGGCCTCGCCTTCCAGCTTGAGCGGAACTGCCACCGTAGAGAAATTCACGATGCGACCAAATTTATTCTTCTTCATCAATTTCGCCGCCTCGCGGCAAAACAGGAAGGTGCCCACGACGTTGGTTTCCATCACGCGCTGCACCGTCTTTACAGGCGTCAGGAGGGAATGATTCATCGACGCGATACCCGCGTTGTTCAATAGTATATCCAGGCGGCCGTGTTCCTTACGAATCGCCGAGAATATTTTCTTGACTGCAACTTCATCAGAGACGTCTGCGATGAAATGGCGGTAGTTTTCGTCCTCCCAGTCTGACTCACCGCGGCTACAGCCGATAACCGTATGCCCTTTCTTGCAGAAATGCTCAGCAACATGGCGACCGATGCCCTTACGTGTTCCCGTAATAAGCGTCACAGGACTGGACATGGTCTAGCCTCCCTGCAACTGGTCTGCCGCGTATTCCGCCATAGTCGACACTGTCCGATAGGGGCTCCTGGCCTGCGACAGGGCCTTTTCATCAGCGAGCGCCACGGACTCATCCAACTCGTCTTCGATCGCCTGCTCGACTGCCACTATCAACGTAACGAGGCCCATCGAATCAAGTACACCGTCAGCGCCAAAGAGACGGGTGTCGGCATCCAGGTCCCCGCCCAATGACAACTCGTCTTCGCCGAGTTCGCGCGCAGTCCGGATAATCAGTTCCAGAATTTTGTCTTGCATATCTTCAACCCTTTAGTCGAGCAGAACCGGTACACCATTGTTCTTCAATGAGCGTTGCGCCGCGTCTAGCACTTTGACAACCCGCAGACCATCGTAACCATCGCTCAGCGGTTGAGTTCGATCCCTGATGCAGTCGAGAAAATGCATGCATTCGGTACGCAGCGGTTCACCAGACTTGATATATGGAATCGTCACATCGCCAAATCGCAAGCCGACGTATTCCGCATAGGAATCATAGTCCGTGGCAAACTCTGCGCCCTTGTCATAGATACGAAGTTTCTCGGTCGCTTCCAGATCGTCAAATACGGCCATCTTGTTACTACCCACGATGGTCAGTTTGCGAACCTTGTGCGGATCCAGCCAGCTCACATGGATATTGGCCATCGAATTGTCGGCGAAAGTGAGCGTGAAGAACACGACATCTTCCACGCCATCACGCAGATACGATTGGCCACGGGCCGCAATATCGACCGGTTCCTTGCCGAGCAGGAAAAGAATTGAAGAGATATCGTGCGGCGCGAAATTCCAAAGCGCATTCTCATCCTGCCGCACAGTGCCGAGGTTGAGCCTCTGGCTGTAAACATAGTAGATGTCGCCAAGTTCCCCTGACTTGATCATTTCCCGCAGCTTCTCTACAACCGGGTGGTACTCGAGCAAGTGCCCAACCATCAGAATACGCTCGCGATCCTCCGCGAGCTTGATCAACTCTTTGGCTTCGGCCACATCGAGAACAAACGGTTTCTCGACGTAAACGTCCTTATTGGCCAGCAGTGCCCGCTTTGCAAGACTGTAATGTGTCGGCGCGGAAGTAGCGATAACGACTGCGTCCAGCTCCGTATCGAGAAGCAGTGCATCGAAATCGCTGGTGGTGCGAATGCCAGGGAACTGACTCTCCGCCGCCTCAAGCCTCTTCTCGTCCAGGTCACACACGTACCTGAGATCCGCCTCCGCTATCTGGAAGTAGTTTCTGACCAGGTTCTTGCCCCAGCCACCTGCACCAACAACCGCTATACGTATCATCTCAACCAATCCACTTTGCAATTAATGCCATTGGCAAACCTTCAGAATTATCTCACAAGCGTATTACCGTTTATCGGACGCAGAGCACATTCGATAACGGACCTGATTCATTGTTCGTGGTCGATCAGGCGCCTGTGCAATGATAACTCACAATCTGCTTGACGATTTTCTCCGCAGCACGACCATCGCCGAAGAACCGCTCGGCATCGTATGTCGGCGGATCATTCGCTGAGTCGACAGATCCAAGTCGCTCTTTGACCGCCGCCAGAATACGACTGCGATCCGCTCCGGCGAGAGTGTTACCACCGCCGTCAACGGTCTCCGGCCATTCGGTCTCTTCGCGTAGAGTCACGCAAGGTACATTCAGGAAGAATGCCTCCTTCTGCAATCCGCCAGAATCAGTCAGTACAATGCCAGCCGCATCAAGCAGGCGCAGCATGTCCAGATAACCAACCGGCTCGACCAGTTTCAGATCTTCGACGGCCTTCCAATCGGGGTATTCAGAATTAATGCGAGCTACCGTCCGTGGGTGTACCGGAAATATCAACGGGACGAACCCGCTTGCCACTTCATTGAGCGCGTTTAGCAGCTCCAGAAGGCGTCCGGAGTCCGTGTTTGCGGCACGGTGCAGTGTCACCACGCCAAATAGAGAATCCTGTATCGCCAGGCGATCGAGGATGTCGGACCTCTCGCGGGACAACGCTGAATTGAATTTCACGGCGTCGAACATGACATCTCCGACCAGAATCGATCGTGCGGCCAGGTTCTCAGCCGCAAGATTTTCCATCGCCGTCTGTGTCGGGACCAACAGAATGTCTGACAGGTGATCCGCCACTATCCTGTTGACCTCCTCCGGCATTTCGCGCTCAAAACTTCTGAGACCTGCTTCGATATGAGCGACGGGAATGTGCATTTTCGCCGCCGCCAAAGCGCCGGCAAGTGTAGAGTTGGTGTCCCCGTAGATCACGACCATATCGGGTCTGCGATCAAGCAGGACGCTTTCAACACTCTCCAGCATGCGCGCAGTCTGCACGCCATGGCTACCCGACCCCACACCCAATGACACCGCCGGTTCCGGAATCTTCAACTCCGAAAAGAAGACGTCCGACAGGCTGGGGTCATAGTGCTGCCCGGTGTGGACGATCACATCCTCGATATCGTGTTCTGCTGCGGCCATGGCGCGACTCACCGGCGCCAACTTGACGAATTGCGGCCGGGCACCAACTAGGCTCACGGTCTTCATAGGTCAGGCGTAGAAGCTCGATATCGTATCGACGACGTACTCAATCTGCTCGGGCCCGAGCTCCGGATAGACGGGCACTGCCAGCGTTTCCGCCGCCGCCTTCTCAGATTCGGGACAATCACCTTCACTGTAACCAAGATACGCAAAGCACTTCTGCACATGCAATGGCACAGGATAGTAAATCTCGCTACCGATTCCGGCGTCACTGAGGAACTGGCGCAGTTCGTCGCGACGCTCCACTCGTATGACGTATTGGTTGTAAATGTGCCGACACCCCGGTTGCTCGATGGGCCGCACGACACTTTTGTCGAGTCCTGCCCGCTCGATCGCATCGTTGTACGCATGCGCATTCGACTGCCTCCCGGACGTCCAGCCATCGAGATAAGCAAGCTTCACCAGTAAAACGGCTGCCTGCAACGCGTCCAGCCGGAAGTTTCCACCGATCATCGAATGATAGTATTTTGGTTTCCCGCCATGCAGCCTGAGAACTTGCAGGCGTTCGGCCAGTTCGCTGTCATTAGTGACGCACATACCGCCATCGCCGAAAGCACCGAGATTCTTGCTTGGGAAGAAAGAAAAGCAACCGATACTGCCGACTGAGCCTGCCCTGCGGCCGTCACCGAATTCCGAACCAATCGCCTGCGCGGCATCTTCAACAATCCCGATACCGTAGGTTCTGGCCAATTTCTCGAAAGGCTGGATATCGACGGTTTGTCCATACAGATGTACCGGCATAATCGCCTTCACAGTATCGCCGCTGGGCCTGTGCACCAGGCTGCCATTGCTCACGTCACAGTCCTTCTCGATCATCGCCTCAACCGTGACCGGATCCAGATTGAACGTAGTGGCATCGATATCGCAGAAAATCGGACTCGCGCCCAGGCGGGCGATCACGCCACCTGTAGCAAAGAACGTGTACGGTGTAGTAATTACGGCATTCCCGGGGCCGACCTCCAGCGCCATAAGAGCGACCAGCAGAGCATCCGTCCCCGACGAGACACCAATGCCATATTTGCACTGGCTGTACTCGGCCACACGCTCCTCAAGTTCCTTGACCTTGGGCCCCATTACAAACCACTGACTTTCACAAACATCGTCGATCGCCTTCTGAACAGGCTCTTTGATCGTTCGGTATTGTGCTTTCAGGTCCAGCAGCGGCACGGTCATTTTCGGTTTTTCGGCCATTTGATACAGTCCTTTACGCTGTTTTCTTGTCTTGCTCGATTACTGCATAACCGCGCTTTGTGTAACTCGCGCCGCACGTACAGGAAGCCGTCTCACTGCTGTCCGGATCAGCGGAAAGAGACAGGCCGAGTCCGCAATTGCAGACCCAGCTGCGGACACGGGCTGGTGACCCGTAGACAACGCCAAAGTCAGGAACGTCGCGAGTCACCACAGCCCCTGCGCCCACAAACGCATACCGGCCCAGAGTGATTCCGCAAACGATTGTTGCGTTGGCGCCGATAGACGCACCCTTCCTGACGAGCGTTCGTTTGTACTCGTCTTTTCGTTCAACGTGGCTACGTGGGTTGATGACATTGGTAAACACCATCGATGGTCCACAGAAAACGTCGTCTTCCAAGACTACGCCGGTATAGACGGACACGTTGTTCTGAATCTTGACATTGTTGCCAATTATGCAATTCGGCGACACCACGACATTTTGACCAATGTTGCAACCCTCGCCGATTTCACAGTTTTGCATGATATGGCTGAAATGCCAGATCCGCGTGCCGGCCCCGATCGAGCAAGGGTCGTCCACGTACGACGATTCATGAACAAAGACGTCTTTGTGAGACATGCCAACGCTATCCGGTTTCCGCCTCGTTGCTCGCACACTGCGCCAGCACGCTGGTGAAACCTTCGTACGATGGCGCCGGCAGCGGCGATTTTGTATCCGCTATGTCGCAACCTGTCGCACAGGTGGCTCCGAGTTTCTGCACGACATCCAGCCGGACGTTGTTGAACTCTGAATCCGAGTAGTTCGTATTCAGGAATTCAATGAGCGCCTGCACCTCATTCGCCGTGCCATGTTCCATCACGCGGAAAGACTCCTCAACGAAATCGAGGAACTCCTCGGTAGGAGGCTGAGTCCCACGGCCTATTCCGATGTACTGCGGTCCTTCTACTGAAGACTCGGTGTACAGGTTTGCACCGTCGATAACCGCAGCCAGCTTGGGACCTGCTGCCAGAATTTCGTCCAGTCCGTCCAGGTACACGCCATGACCGGTACAGAACACGCAGACATCCGCGTTGCCCAACGCTTCGTCCAGATCGTTCGTAAAGTATTCGGACAGGCCGAGACGTTCCAGATTCTGGTCCGTCTTTTTGACGTACGGATCGTGGATCGTAATATTGCAACCCTTCTCCAGCAGCAGCTTGGCCGTAGCCAGCGTCGGCGAGTTACGCGTATCTTCAGAAT
This sequence comes from Woeseiaceae bacterium, assembly GCA_021773035.1. Classification (GTDB taxonomy): domain Bacteria; phylum Pseudomonadota; class Gammaproteobacteria; order Steroidobacterales; family Woeseiaceae; genus UBA1847. The sequence goes on along the minus strand of JAJFKU010000001.1, from coordinate 117,325 downwards.
CGAAGCGATAAGCCGTGCCCAGCAGAGCCACGCTCTTGCCATCAATGCTGCCTATCTTGCGTTCCGCCATGGCGATCGTGTCAGCCGGAGACGCATCGTTTATCTCACGGGACCGCAGGATCAGGCTATTAGACGTGTCCGCACCCGAGCGGATCTTCCGCCACCACATCAGGATGCCGTCTTTCGGCAGACAATGCCCGCCAACTCCAATAAAAGGTACAAGTACGCCGCCGACAGGCACGGCCGTTGCACTTGCGGATGCGTCATCACTCTGGGAAATTCTGTCGTTGACAGCGTCCCGCACCTTGTAGAAATCGATATCGTTCGCATCGCAATAACGCACAATTTCGGTCGCAAACGCTATACGCACGTCGCGATAGGCGTTCTCAAGGGTCTTCACGACTTCAGCCGTCATGCTGTTGGTCTGATGCAGATCGCCCTTGGTTACGATTCGGGCGTACAACTTGCTGATGAGTTGGGGAGTGACCGGATGAAGCCCGGCGACAAGCTTGTCAGCCGAAGCAACTCGTTCCACGAGACGACCGGGCATTACCCTGTTCGGGCTGTTGCCGAGAAGAATGTCCTTACCCTCCTCCAGTCCGAACTTCGCAAAATACTCTCTAACGACGGTCGCCATTGTTGATGGTGCCAGCGTTGACTCAAAGCAGACGATGGGAATATTCCCTTCGGGCTTGTGTGTCAGAGCTTCGGCGAGATGGTCGAGTGCCCCGAATAACGGACCGTAGTCCGGATCGACGCCTTTTTTATCGGTCTGCACTGCTACAAGAACGATATCGGCGTCGCTAAGATCAGAATAATCGTGTGACGCGCTGAGGATTCCCTCTTCGACGGTTTCCTTGACGATTTTGTCGAGACTGGGCTCGATGCCACCAATGACGGACCTGCCTTCGTTGATCGCGTCGACCTTCCAACCAGATGTCGGCGAGTTCCGCTGCACCACAACGACCTTGGCGGGCTCGTCACTACCCTCTTTCAATCTCGCATCCGCGAGCAATGCCGCCATGGGCATCCCGACGATTCCTGGTCCGATCACACCAATCTTCCGAACGCACCATTCCGTGCATTCTCCGTTATCCAATTTCAAAGGCATGCTTCACTCCCGTTTCCTCATGTTGGTACGTATCGATGTGTTGCTGGTGCCACAATTCAATTTGCAGCAACCCCCACAGTACGCGACTAAATGCGGCTTCTTCGTTGATCAGCGTCTCAACCACGCCAATATCGAATAACCCTCGTTCTTTGCACTGCTTTGAAAGCAGTACATCACAGAAAAAATCTCTCGCCTTGCCTTTAGCCCAGACTTGCAGCGGCACTGGAAAGCCCATCTTGTCCCGCCGCTGAAAAACTTTGGCAGGCAACCACGGCGCAATGGCCTGTTTGAACAGGTACTTCATTTCACCACCCTTCCATTTGACCGCCGGCGACAATGAAGCGACGAAATCAACGATCCTGTGGTCAAGCAACGGTACCCGCGACTCCAGCGACACGGACATGCTCACGCGATCCTCGACCTGCAACAGCGCGGGCAAACTCGTGGTCATGTCGAAGTGCAACATTCGATTCCAAAGAGAATCGGTTTCCGGGTGCCCGAAGTACTCCTGGAATCGTCCAAAAGCCCCGTCGTTCGAGTAGCTGGCGCGAAACTCAGGCGTGTAGGCGGCTAAGGCGCCCTCGCTCCGGTCGACCAGTGAAAAGTAACGGCGATCAAAGGACTCGAACATGCCCTGCGAGAAGAACCTTTTCATCAACGGCATGTATTGTTGCAGTGACGGCAAATGTTCGACGAACTCCACTAACGATGCTTCTTCAGGGCATGCAGGCTTGCTGCCATCGATACTCGACTTGAGCAACTGTTCGAGAATAGCGATCGGGTATCGGGCGTAACCGCCGAATATCTCGTCACCGCCCTGACCGCCCAGGCATACTTTGACGTTTTCTGCCGCCAGTTTCGACACCATATATTGCGGAAACAGCCCCGGCCCCGCTGCCGGTTCATCCATGGAGAAAGCCAGCTTTGGCAGCGCGTCGATGAACTCCTGTTCATTGGGCATAATCACGTGCATCTTGGCGCCCACCGAATCGGCCACCGCTTCCGCGTAGGCCGTCTCGTCATATTCCGGCCCTTCGCGAAACGCGCCGGTGAACGTCTGTAGCGGGTGTTGTGTGTGCCCGGAGGCCAGGACAGTTACCATGCTCGAGTCAAGGCCGCCGGACAGATAGGCACCGACAGGAACGTCGCTGCGCATTTGCATACGGACACTGTCGCGAAGAAGGTCTTGCAATTGCAGAACCGCAGAGGCTTCGTCAATCGTGTTGTCGATGCTGAAGGACGGATCCCAATAGCGTTCGCGCCTGATCTTTCCACTTTCCACGTCGCAACACTCGAAATATCCGGGCAGTAGTTTCTTGATGCCCCGGAACAAGGTGTGTTCGCCCAGCGTATATTGAAATGTCAGGTAATCATCCAGAGCCGCGTTGTCGACCCTGGCCCGTATCTCAGGATGGGCGAGAAGCGCTTTAATTTCCGAAGCGTAGATAACGAAATCACTACCCTCGTAGCGATACAGCGGCTTGATCCCGAAATGGTCTCGCGCCGCAATGACTCGCCCCCGGTTCGCGTCATGAATCACAAAGGCGAACATGCCGACGAGTCTTTGCAGGAACTCCGTGCCCCATACGAGATACGATTGGAGCAGCACTTCAGTATCCGATGTGGTGCTGAACGTAACACCCTCTTTTTCGAGTTCCTTGCGTAGCTCGACGAAATTGTAGATTTCGCCGTTGAACGCGATCGTCACACCGTTTCTGCTCATCGGCTGTTGCCCGGATACCAGGTCGATAATAGTCAGCCTGAGATGATGGAATCCCACTTGGCCTTCAACCCAGGAACCCTCATCATCGGGACCGCGGTGGGTAAGAGACCTCCCCATCTCGCCGAGCACGTTCGCATCAACGTTCTTCCCATTTCGCCCGACGATTGCAACTAAACCACACATAGTCAGGCCGTATTCAGAGCTTTGGGCACTCTAAGCCGCAAGCCCTCACGCGCTTTGATACGCCGCGCGTGCTCACCCATAGGTACCAATTCAAAACTGTCCTGCAGAACTTCCAGAACTTTCATGAGCAGTTGAGTCTTATATTCACCCGTCTTGTCCATACCCGGGAAAAACGCCAGTTCCTCCACCTGATCCGCGCCGATGACATCCAGTGGGTGCAACAGAAAGCTCGGCTCTGTTCCCGTGATTCGACAAGCCCAGATCGCTGTACGCAGGTAGGCCATCATGAGTTTTTCGGAATATCCCGCGAGATAGAGAAGATAACTGAAGTGAAACGGAATCTTGATCAGTGGAATGGTCGTTACCGGAATCTCCAGGATCTGTTCGGAATCGCCAAGATCCCAATAGTAGGGTTTCAGCGGGCGAAATCCGTCCGAGAACTGGCCAAACAGTCCTTTTCTCTGTTTGCGCTCCTCTTTCGAAAGATCTGCTGTCCAGAAATAGTACATGCGGGCAAGCGGGCCAATGTAGGTTGGCAGCGTCGAGGCGTCAAATGCGTGGCCATGGCGTGTCAAAATCCTGAGCAATTCGGGGCTCCAGCTATAGCCCGGCCCACGAAATCCGGTGGTCTTCTGGCCTGTGACCCTCTCAATCGCCTGGTCGGTCTTGACGATCTCATCCTCCAGCTGCTGCTCGTCATACAAATGAAGCCACGGTTCGTGTTCGTAGGAGTGATTGCCAAATTCATGTCCGGCATCCGCAATCAGTTTCAGGGCCGCGTGGTTCTTCTCATCGTCCGCATCGACTCCGACAATGAAGAACGTGATTTTCAGGCCAAGCTTTTCAAGCACTTCGAGCATATGGGGAACGAAGCTATCGTAGTACGACGGACGCTCCTCCCACCCGGAAGTACCGTGAGTTTTCATATACGACCAGAGATTATCAAGATCGAGAGAAATACTTGCAGACTTGACCTTGCTCATTCGGACAATTCCTGAGACTTCGTTTGCCCGGGGCTTGCATCATGCAGATGCTCCATTAACTCGGCGAATTTCGTATCAGCTATCCCCAGAGTCTCGTTGACATTCAGCGTGCCATTCGCAATCTGAGCAGAATTTACAGTAAAAACATGGCCCAGCGAGGTCCTGACGGGTGGCAGATACGTCTCCGAGTAGTTGAGCGTCGATACCGCGAGGACGTTGCGCGCACGCGCCACCTTGAATACCAGCACATCGCTGCGCTCGAATTCCGGATACATCCTGTCCAGGGTCGAGACGAACAACTCCTCGATCTCATCGTCGGTCTTGTTCCAGAAGTCATCCTCCTGGGTCAGGTAACAAGGCAGATAGACGAGTGCGTTACCACCAAAGTTCTCTCGGTCGACCAGTGCGGTCATTTCGATCACGCCAGTGAACGGTACCCAGTCATCTGTGATATTCGTTACGTAGTATGGTCCCAACGGCTTCTTGAGAAGTAGCGACGCACACGCGATTCCCTGGTACGTAACGCCGTTCAGTCGTTCAACTTCTGCGTCTGGCATCTGCCCGCACATCTTGGCAACCACAGGTGTTGGCACGGTCAATACAACATCGTCGAAGTTGCGGGCCTCTGACTCATTCCAGTTCACGGTAGCACCGTCGCTCGAATCAACGATTCCGCCAACACGTGCGTTGAAAACTGTCTTCACACCAATCTCGTCAAGGCGTTCCTGCAACGCCCTGAGAATGACGTCGTAGCCCCCTTCAACATAGCCGAACATCTCTTTCTTGATGCCAGATCTGCGCGCCGCATACATGCGCGCGATGGTTGACCAGATAAATGCGGCGCTCGCGGTCCTCGCGTTGTCTCCCAGCTTGCAGCGCAGCAGCGGCATCCATATTTTCTCGACGACTCGCTTTCCCGACCAACGTGTGAGCCAGTCTACGGCAAGCACTTTCTCAAGCCGGCGCCAGTTTCGAATTCGCGCGGCGAAGAAGATCGTCGCCCCAAGCCTGAGTTTGTCTATTAAGGAGAGAGGCGGGAAGCGCAGGAACTCCAGGGTATCGGACATTGAATACAATTCGCCGCCGACAAAGAACCCGGTTCTGGTGGTTCCCCAGTTCAGCTTATCCGCGATCCCCAGATCCTCGAGGAGCCCGCGCGTATTCAAATCCGACATCAGGATGACATGGTAAAACCGGTCCCATGTGTAACTGCCTATTTCGTCCCCCGACGCCAGGCCACCGGAGTGCGAGGCAGCCTCGAAAATGGTCACTTCCTTGCCTTCGTTGCGGAGCTTATAGGCCAGATACATGCCGAGGACCCCACCGCCGATAACGGCTACGCCACGGTTTTCCTCGCTGCCAGAAACCACAGAATCGGTGTTTTCTTGTGGCGCTGACGCCGCTGCGTACGCTGTCGCATCTAGACCCATTTCAAGACCATATTTCCATTTACTTAATTATAGCGAGTACATCAAGTCCACTCGCTTTATGACCGTCAGCCATCGCGCGAGCTAACTAACTGATTACAAACACTATCGGAGTCTAGAGTAATGATCGGTTCCTGACCGTGATGGCAATCACACTGCAATTGGAGACGCAGTGCAGATTGTGCTTCATCACTGCCGGTCGATATTGCCTCGTTTTATCGAGGAGCCCAGGTGGAAGATCTCCTCAAAGTAGGTCTTGCTTTGCAGTGAAAGGATCCCAAGGCTAATCAGCTGAACGGCCACCATCAAGGATAGTAGCCCTACTATGAAGGTGTGGGGATACCCTTCGTAGGCCTGCGCAACAGCCGCCGAGAGCCCTGTGATCAGGCCCAGGTCGTCGCTGCCGCGCCCAAATTCCTCGAGGATATGAAGCACCATCCAAATGTTCACATAAGCCGACAAAGCCAGCAGCAGGAGCCCCGGCAGGACAAAGAACATGAACGGCCTGAATATGAACCCCGACAGGATAGTCGCCAGAATATGGCGAAATATACGCATGCTGGACTGTCTGCTCGCACCTTCTTGCTCAGGTTCTTTTTGCTGCAGACCCCAATCCAGGTCCGCCGGGATCTGTACGATCTTCGCCCTCAGGATCATCGCCTTGTAGACCGTTTCAGGCATGATATCCATACCCGTGGAGCGAAGATCCAGCTGGCGCACGAATTTGCCGTCGTATGCACGAACCATGCAAGTCAGGGTCGACAGATGTCCCTGGGCAAAAAACGATAGAAAACGATTCGCATAGATACTGAGAATTCGCCTGAGCGCAGGCACGTTTTTTATTGATCCGCCCTTCATGTACGGCGAAGCAAGCACAATTTTGGCCGGCGTGGTTTCCACGACCTCAAGCAGCCTCTCGACGTGCTCTGGGGCATAACTGAGATCGACGTCCAACGTGACAACATAGTCACCTGTCGACGCTGCGAAAGCTGTCTTGAAGGCTTGGCCAAGGCCGAAATTGACAGGATGGTGAATGATCGAAACATCATCATGGTTGTCGGCGAGGCGCTCACCGATTTCACCGGTCGAATCGCCGCTGCCATCATTTACGACGATTACTTCCCATCGGTAACGGTCTGTTAGCGAATCGAAATAGTCGAGAAGTACCCCGACATTCGTTTCGAGGATCGCTTCTTCGTTGAATGCCGGTAACACGACGGTTACAAGCGGTTTCTCAGGATTAGCCAAGGTATCAGATACTCATGTTGGAAGCGGAAAACGCGAGCTGTTTGCTAGCCATCACGCCACTGGCCGGCTCTCTTCAGTTTATTGCGCAGACCCGGGAATGGTACACCACCGCCATAAGCTTTCTTAGCATATTCTCTGGCTAACTCGTAGTCTTCGAGGTCGACAAGAAGCAGTCCGTAGTTATATTGAAACTCCGCCCCGTCGAGCCCGAGTTTCGAAGCGTCGTTATACGCATCGCGGGCCCTTTCCAGATCTCCCTTCTTATGCAGGTAGATTCCCAGTATGTAGTAGAGAACCGGGTCTTGGGGGCGGAAAGTAATGGCGCGCGTGAAATAACATTCGGCGGGCAACAGCCACTTCACGCAATTGCATTCCTCGTCATCCGGACTCGGGTTTTGCAGGTGCCACTTGGCTATGGAATGCAAAGCTCGATAGTGGTTCGGGAAATGCCTCAAGGTGTAATGCAGGTCGGTCGGAAGCGGTCCGGTCATCCCGGAAACCAGCATTTCGACATCACTGTTGAAGTGGTAATCCTCCACCAAAGCAAGCTTGTTCTTCGCGCCGTCACCGAAACCGTATTTATCCTGATCACTCGCATAATCCAGCGGCCGACCAAAATTATTATTGCTCAGTGGCCCGCCACAGAGTTCGGCGGCGACCGCGGCCGGAGTAACAAGAGACAACGCAATCGCTACAAGCGCCGCTCGAATCAACTGGTCGATAGTCACTCTCACTCTTACACCTCTACATCTTTGCGGAAATACGGCAAACATTCGTCAAACTGCGGTAATGATGCCCAATCCCCTCAGGCCACGACGCGGAATTTTACATAATCATACAGATTTGCGGGCTCATTGCCGAACAGTATCGGACAGCGCTTATTCGGCTGCCTGGTATTCGTGCGCGCCTATATCGATCATTCCGTCCAGTTGACGTAGCTTACCCGCTGCAGGATGAACATACTCTGAAGCAGGTAACACTTCAGCGTCCATTACCGAAACAGCTGTCCCGCGGTCGATGGCTTTGGACTGAGCTGTCAACCCGAAGTCAAAGCTTGTCCGGCTGGCAAGTCCCACCGATTCCGCCGCCAGGTTGGATACCAGCGATACGCCACTCGCACCAAGGTTTCCACGCCCGGCGAAAATATTGTTTTGCAGAATGCTCGAACCGCTCTCATCCGTCAGACGGACGAAGATCCCTGCGCCCCGATCGTTTACCAGCGTGTTGTTGACCAGATTTAGCCGCTGCGACACGTTAAGCATTGCCCAGTTTTCGGCTGCTGGCCCTTGCTGAATTTCATTACCAACGATAAAGGCTGCTCCCGGATCCGGAAGATCGATTATGTAGCTGGAGTTACCCGAAACTCCGTCCATCAGTCGATTGAACAGTATGTGGTTCACCTCGGCGCGACTCTTTACCTGATGACCGACCTTAGCGTGGTGTGAATAACTGAATCTGAGGGTGAACCGGGCAATACGTCCAATGTACATATTGTGAGAGTAGCCATCACCGAAGCCGTTGTTTGAGAATTCGGAATACTCGACGAGCACCTCGCTCTCAGCATCTTCGCCCGTCAGGATGCCGTTCTCATTGTCATGGAAGTAGCAAGATCGGACTGTCAGGTGCGTGCCCTCCAGCCGGATTCCCGCACCGTTCTCATCCGCAACACGCCCACCGGAGAACTCAATGTTCTCGACGGTCGTATTGTTGCCTTTGATGACCCAGATCGCCTTGTTCTCAGCACTTTTCCCGGCGGCGCGAAGGTGTGGTCGGCCTCCAATACCACGGATGACGAGGTCGTTTTGTGTCCAAACCGCCACATCGCCCATATAAGTGGACGCCTCGATTTCGATCGTGTCGCCGTCTTCTGCAATCAGGGCGACCTCGCTCGGCTTTTCGTATGGCATGCCGGGCCCAACATGGAATACGGCAGCCTGTGCCGGGGTCCAGGCTACTACCAGAATCAGAATGGTCAGGTTTTTCATTATCGCAACCTCGTTGCCCGGACTACGCAGTCGTATCTTCAACCGAACCACGGTCCCGCCTTAGAAGGTCCATTGCCTCCACAATGCCGTCTCTGTGGATTAGAAACAAGATTGTGCCATAGGAAAATGCCCCAATAAACGCCGCTTGCAGGAGAAAAACAATACTGCCCGGATTCCCGTAAATGAATGGTTTCACTGCCAGAATAATCGCGTACATGCCTGCGGCCGCAAGCAGCGGCTTGTACATGTCACCCAGGAAATCGAAAGTCCTGAGTTGGACACACCTGCTGGCACGGAAAGTCGTTATCAGAAATACCAGCGGATAGGCCGAAGCCCAGGCTACAGCCAGACCAACCGGGCCATATTGCGCTCCAAAGATGAAAGCCGGGATCATCAGGACAGCAGAAATCAGGAAATTCTCCGCGCTTACCCGCGGATTCCCCGTCCCCCATAACACCGGCGGTATTACCGTGCTAATCAGTCGCACCGGCATGACCAACGCCAGAATCTGTAACGGCAGAATTGCGCCGAACCACTTTTCGCCCAGGAAGATTGAGACCGCGGTTGGCGCCACGCTCGAAATCCCAAAGAACACCGGAAATGCGAACATACTCATGAGGCGGACGGACTTGCGCAGGTACGAGCGCACCTTATCCATATCTGCCTGGACTTTCGAGAACGCAGGAAACGCTACAGATGCAATCAGCCCGGCTATCTTGTTGATCGGCAATGACGCGAGATGATTTGCCACCGCGTAAAAGCCCAGCAACTCTTTCCCGAGCATCTTGCCGCCTATGAACTTGTCTGACTCAGCAAAAATAAACCACAAGGACTTATCCAGACTGACGAAGCCGCCGAAGCCGATTAGCTCTCTCATTCCTGCAAGTGAAAAGTGCGGCCGGCATAAACACCTGGCGATAAAATTTAATCCGGCTATTCGTATTGTGATACCGCAAAGATAGCCCCACACGAGCGCCCAAACCCCCCAGCCGCCGAGCGCCATCAGGAGAGTGACCATGCTCTGGATCAGCATTGCTATGAATTCGACGATCGAACGTTTTTTGAATCTCAATTCCCGTTCGAGGTAGGATAATGGCAGTGCTTCGAAGATCAGAACCAGGAACTGCAGAGAAAGCACCTGGACCAACAGCGCAAGATCCGGCTCTCCAAAGTAGGTTGCGAGCGGATTTGATGCCAACAGCATCAAAAAGAAACAGAATATGTTCGTAACGATCACGATGCCAAAGATCCTGGCCCGCGTTGGCGGATCGATATTGGCTCTTTGCACCAGCACTGACTCGAGCCCGATGTTGTTTACCAGGAAAAGCAGAGACGTTAGCACCATAGCCATGGCCATCAGGCCATAGTCAGAGGGACTGAGAATCCGAATCACGAAAATCGTGACGGCCCACGTGAATAGCTGGCCAGAGAATCTGGCCAGAACAGTCCATCGAATTGCGGTTAGAACACTTTTTCTTATTGTCATGTGCCGTCAGACCCTGCGGACGAGCATTCACCTGGCACAGTCGAACCGCTGGTCAGGACGAGGCCTGACAACATACCGCAATCTGCGGGCTATTGCGTGACTAGAGTCTAGGTTCGAGCTGGCCGCATATTGCGAACGGCTCTCCGCATGCCGACACACAACAAGAAAATCAGCGACCAGAGCCCGAAGCCCCCCCCGCCGGAATCGCTCCCGGCCGAAGAATCATCACCACCAGGTGGCGGCGGAGGCGGAGGTGGAGGCGGCGCGGCTGATACGGTTACCGCAACGCTATCCGTCACCTGTCCCCCGGGGCCCGTACACTCAATAGTGAATTGGGCGTCACCTGTCAGGGGCCCAATCGATTCGCTGCCCTGAGTCGACTTGCTGCCCGACCAGTCACCAAGTGCGCTGCAAGAGCCAGAGTTCGTCGCATCCCAATCGACCGTGGTGTACTCGCCCGAATTGATACTCGCGGGATTGGCATTCACGTTGACGGTAGGCGCTGGTTGCGGAAGCTGAACGACTACGGAAACTGAGTCGGCCTTGGTGCCTCCTGCGCCACTGCAGGTAAGCGAGAAGCTCATATCTCTGTCGATCGGACTAATAAACTCGGAGCCTGCCAGCGACTTCGAGCTACTCCAGTCACCCGAAGCGACGCAGCTCGTTGCATTCGTCGAGCTCCACTCAAGGGTAGTCGATCCCTGTTCCGGGACCGTCATCGGGTCAGCGGTCAACGACACCGTAGGTGCCGGCGTCGTGCTGCCATCAAATGGATACGGACGCACAACGTGAGTACGCCAGGAGCTGTTACCCGACCATGTGTTGTCAATCCAGTAAAAGACCTCATGCACAGGCTCAAATCCCGCGCGCCCATAGACGTAGTTGTTCTGGCTTGGCGCACCCGTTGCAATCGTGTCCCAACCTGAGCCATTCCAGCGCCGCAGCGTGCCGTCACTGGGAACAAGTGCGAAGTAGGTCCCGTAGTTCAATCCGTAGGACGAATCGACATAGATGATATAGGTGTTGGCAGCGCTCCCGGGCACACGTCCCATGTTGCGCTGCTGGCCCGTCGCGATATCGTACTCGTGCCAGTTTGAACCGGCATAGGTTCCCGAACCGAAGAGCGTTCCCTGAGGTCCCTTTTCGGGATTGAAGCCGAGCGACGACTCGATCGCCTGAGAAGTCAGAACGTCGCCAGCCGATCCCAGATTCTCGCTGCTCGTGTCAAACCGGCGCAGGCCGTCGTCGTCGTGGACCCAGATATCTCCTGTCAGTGAGTCGTAGGCCGCCGCACCATGGCCCGGGTAGCCTCTCTTGATATCGCGGCTAACGTAAGTCCACCCTGCACCGAAATCATAGCGCCAGATATCGCCTTCATCCGGAGTTCTCCAGACCGCGTTTGGCTGCCCGGGATTGTCGAATGGCAGGACGCCTCCGAACAGATAGAAATGGTCATCGCGTACGACCATTTGATCGTATGTATGCCGGGACAGCGCTACCGCTCCCCGACTATCCTGGATTCCGCCTGGTGTAGACGAATTGTAATTCGAATTCAGATGCCGGCCGATCGCTCCCCATTCGTCATCGGCGACGCCGATATGATCGGCAGTAGACGGGAAATCCTCCACCCAACCTACTGTCTCAAAATTGCGCCAGTCGAGAAAAGCGACTGCATCGGTTAAACCGTCGTTATGCCCGCCACCGAAAACGACGGTGCGGCCATTGGCTGTGCCACCACCTGAGTACGCGGTGGCCTTGTAGTCGATGCGCAGGTTATTGCCTTCGTTCGCGGTCACGTTTTGCCAGGTACCGTCCACAGGAATGCTGTCGATAAAATCGCTTCTGCTGCCACCTTGCGCATTGGCTTGCGGCGCAAGCACAACAACGACCATGAATGCGAAAAACCCGAGGACTGTGTCGCGGAGAGTTTGTCTATCGATAGTTTGATTCATTGTTTCCATCTCAAAATACTCGTTCATTTGGCGAGCTCAGGGCGTGAACTCATAAGCGCCGATGTCGATCGTCGCGTCTGCGGGCCTTTCTTCCTCGTTGCTCTTGTGCAAATACTGAAACCGTGGATTCATATCAAACCCGTCGCCTGAGCCCGGATCACTACCAGAATCACGCGCGGGCGAAGCGGCGGTCAAACGGTAGTCGTAGGAGTCGATATCAACCAGGGCCGGCCCCGTTGTCTGCAAATTGGTCGTCGCATTTGCCGTGATACCCGATACAACCGTGCCGCTGCCAACAAACAGGTTGTTGATCGTCCGTACTAATGACGATCCACCCGCCGCCTGGATAAAGATGCCACCGAAATCGTCGACGAAGGTGTTGTTTACGACGTACAGGTTGTGCGTTCGCCCACCGAGCAGTCCTTCGGTCCCATAGTTGACGATCGCAGAGTTATCGGTATTCGGTCCCTGCTGCAGGAGGTTGCCAATAACGTAGCTCAGGCCACCGTTCGGGATGTCCACAGCGTAGCTGGCGTTGCCAGTCATCTCGTCCATGACACGGTTGAAGAGAATGTAGTTCTCCCGGGCCCGCGTTTTAACGTTGTGGCCGATGCGCGCGTGATGCATATAGCTGTAACGCAGCGTAAAACGATCGGCATCGAGTATGTACATATTGTGGCTGAAGCCGTCGCCGAATCCGTTGTCGGCAAACTCTGAATACTCGATCAATACCTCACCCGCGCCACCGAGTATTCCCTCATCACTGTCGTGGAAATAGCCGTTGCAAACGACCAGGTCGCGACCGTCGGCCCTGATACCGGCACCGTTCTGGTCGGGTACGGTGATTTCCGAAAACTCGATGTTCTCGACAATCGTATTGTTGCCTTCGATAACCCAGATCGCCTTGCCTTGCGCATCCGCACCATCGGCACGCAGGTGCGCGTAACCGCCCACCCCCCGAAGAGTCAGATTGTCCTGGTACCAGGTGGCGACATCGGCCGCATAAACGCCGGCGTCAATCTCAATGACATCACCATCCTGTGCAGCATTAGCCGCAGCTGACACGGTTGAATAGGTTCTGCCCGGCCCTACTCGAATAACACTGGCAGCTTCGAAACCAACTGCCAGCGGCGCCGCAGCCAACGACACGTTCTGCACACCGAAAAATTCTATGTTGTCGCTGGTCTGAGGATTGTCGTTCTCACCGGCACTCGTGAACGCAACCGTGTAGTCCCCAGCGACCAGCGACCCGCTGTCGTAGCTAAACGTGCAGGCGCCGGGGTCTTGCTGAACGACCGCGGTCGCGATTGGATCACCGCTATCTCCGTCGAAATCATCCGGCGTAACCGAACCCTGGTACAAATATACAAGGTTCGTTCCTGTCCGATTTATGAGGCTGCTGTCGACAGCGCCAAAAATGCCGTCGCCGGTGCTCGCTGTGACGTCGACCGAAACCGTTCTGCTTACGCTGCCGCCAGGACCACTACAGTTCAGCGAAAAGCTCGCACTACTCATAAGGTTCGCTGTTGCTTCACTTCCTGACGTCGACTTCACACCGGACCAGTCGCCGGACGCGGTACAGGAATCCGCATTTGTCGTGCTCCAGGTCAGGACAGACGATGCTCCCTGGCTGACGACCGCCGGCGACGCAGCGAATGTCAGCGAAGGTGCAGTTGGAGCAGCAGTTACCGTGATTGTCGTCGAGCTAACCGCATCCGCTCCTGTACCTGTGCAGGTAAGCGTGAACTCGCTATCAGCGCTTAGCGGACCAACGTCCTCTGTACCGCCAGACGGGCGTACGCCGCTCCAGGCACCAGAGGCAGAACAACTATCTGCGTTCGACGAACTCCACGTCAGCGTCGACATCTCTCCGGAACTGACACTCGTCGGTGATGCGGATATCGAGACAGTTACGTCTGCACCCGCCGCCACATCGGACTTTGTTTGCGACAGACAACCACTCAGAGCCACAAGCAGAAATACCAATGTAGGCACCACCCGCAGTCTGCTCGCACGAGTTGAAGATACTGATTGCGTGATATTCGAAACGTTCATTTATAAAACCGCTTGTTTGGCCGCGACCCATCGCGAACCATCTAATATTCGGAACAGGCTAGTAGAGAACATTGACACGTCGTAGAAACAGGACCGCGTTTGCGACATAGCTGAAGCAATGGCGGTTCCCGAAAATACTCACGAAGGCAAGTTCAGCTGTCCGTCCTGGTTGGATACCCGGCCGGGTACCATCAGCTGTTACTGGCAACTCCGCTATCATAGGTTCACTCCCTTAGACCGGTAGTTTTGCGTCCTCATCTTTCAATGAGTTTGCCCTTTTCAATACTACTTACCGGTTGCTGCACACTTCCAAAAATACCGGGTGAACAAGCAATTACGTAAGCAGTGAGTCGAATATAGCGCAATAAAATCAGCCTGAAAACTGTCTCAAATCACAGACATGCCGACTGCGTCACACTTTGAAATCAGAGAAAATAGCAGCGCGTCACGCCGGGCCCATGGAACTGTCCGAACATGCAAGCGAAGTACTTATTCAAAACATGCGCTAAAGCTATTGATTTCCATGGCACTCTACAGTATCAACGGGTGCTGAAGACTGGCACGATCGTCGGCACAAGGCAGTAACGCCGCCTGGCGCTGTTCTTGGCAATGAGGACTACTGTCAGATACGTGACTTGATACCGCCACCCCAGGTTCGAAAAATGTGAACATCGTTGGACCTTATATAGAGCGCAATAAATGAAAGATTCGTTTTTAGGCCTCGCAATGCGACGCTCGTCCGCCGACCCTCGATCCGAGCTGGCCAGCATGGCGACTGGCCAATCGGGGCAAACCTCCCGTGTTGTCGTTTCTGAGTCGTCGGGCGTCAGCTTTGCCGGAACCGATGCGGACAGCTGCCTTGTCGACACAGGCGACCTCGTCGGCGCGGCGATTGGCACACCGTTCTGGGCCGTTGCGGACCTCGAGGGTATTCGCCGCGAAGCTGGACTGCCGGAATCGCTGGCAGTGGCGTACGCCCGGTTTGGCATCGACCTCGTGGACAAACTACGCGGCCCGTTTTCGCTCGCGCTGATGGATACCGCCAAGGACCTCTCTTTTCTCGCGATCGATCGAATGGGGATCTGTCAGCTGCACTACTCTCCACGAGGAAACTCAGGCCTGGCCTTCGCAAGCCGGGGTAGTCTTCTTCGTCTTCCGGACGGGTCAATGCCCGCGATAAGCGACCAGTCCGTCTATAACTATCTGTATTTTCATGTCGTTCCAAGCCCGGAAACAATCTTCCAGAACCAGTACAAACTGCAGCCTGGTGAGCGCGTTGTTTTCAATGGTGATGATCTGCTACGCGAGCGTTACTGGGTGCCCGAATTCCGCTGCGGCAACACGAGCCGGCCCGAGCTCGAAGACGAGCTACGCCATCTCATGCGGGCGTCGGTCAAACGCGCGGCAGCGCACTCGAATACCGGCGCATTTCTGAGCGGCGGAATCGACAGCTCGACAATCGCCGGTATGCTGTCCGAAGTCCAGGATCCCTCACCAACGTTTACGATCGGGTTTGATGAGAAGGGATACGACGAAACATCGTTTGCACAAGTTACCTCGACGTACTTCGGTAACCAGCAACACGAATATTTCGTAACGCCGGAAGACGTCGTCAATATTCTGCCGACGATCGCGGACGCGTACGATGAGCCGTTTGGAAACTCCTCCGTAGTACCGACCTACTACTGTGCCAAGATGGCGCTGGACTCCGGCGTGAACACATTGCTTGCCGGCGATGGTGGCGACGAGTTGTTCGCCGGCAACACACGCTACGTCACTCAACAGATTTTCAACATCTACGATCGCACGCCAGGTTTTTTGAAATCGCTCATGATCGACCCGCTGGCACTCAAGCTGCCGGGCGGGCAACGATTCATGCCAACGCGAAAACTGCGTAGCTACGTTACGCAGGCAAAAGTACCAATGCCGCAGCGGCTCGAAACCTACAACTACCTGAATCGCTCTCCACTCGAGCAGATATTGCATCCCGCCTTGCTGAACAACGTGGATGAGAGAATGCCGGCCATCGCCCTGGGAAAAACCTATGACGCGTCACAGGCATCGTCGATAGTGAACCGGATGCTTGAGCTGGATTGGAAAATCACGCTCGCGGATAACGACCTCCGAAAAGTGAATACAATGTGCGACCTCGCCGGCGTATCGGTCCGCTACCCGTTCCTCGACGACGACCTCGTGGCATTCTCGGAAAGAGTCCCGGAGAAGATGAAAATCAGTCGGTTTCGCCTGCGCCACTTCTTCAAGCATGCAATGAAGAACTACCTGCCGCCCGAAGTGCTAAAGAAGTCAAAACACGGATTTGGTCTTCCGTTCGGTGTGTGGATGAATTCGCACCAGCCGCTGCAGGAACTCGCCTACGATTGCCTGGCTGACATCGGCAAGCGCGGCATCATTCAGCCGGACTACCTGCAACAACTTGTCAATGCGCACCGATCAACGCACGCACACTACTACGGAGAATTTATCTGGGTGTTAATGGCCCTGGAGCTTTGGTTCAAGCAGCATGGTATCCGTTACGAAGCAGGCGCCAATCGCTAGATTCGCTGCAGAAACAGGCGTAGAGCGAAGCGTATCCTTGATTCGTCCCAAGGGCCGAAGCGTGGCAGCTGAAGTACGTCACTCGAATGCGATGCAACTCCCGGCCGGGTTGAAACAGCGCAGGTAAATCCCGCATCGCGCACCAGTTCTACGTGCGAATCATCGTAGTCCTGACCCGGCCGACCGTTTGGGTAGGCGAACGCACGTACGGGCTCGCCAATGATCTTCTCCAGCTGGTCCTTACTATCGGTGATTTCCCGTCGTGCGACATCGGCTCCCACCACTTTTAGTATCGGGTGCTTGACGGTGTGGGCGCCGATTTCGACACCGGACCGGGCCAGCTCCACGAGCTGAGAGGAGCTGAGCATCAAGTTGCTGGACAAACCAATCCCCGCCTTCTCAGCAAGAGCAATAGCCAGTTCCTCGCGACTGTCGGATTCGACGTGCTTGAGCCGAGTCAGGACATTGCCAATCGTATGGGCACGCTGCTGCGCATCGTTTGCCGGATGGACGCCCAGACCCAGATCGCTGAGATCAAGCTCGGTTCCGGGCAAGTGCTCGATCGCCTCGATCACAGTATCGTTCCACATTCGTCCACCGTCGAGGTATCCGGTCGTCACGAAAATTGTCCAGGGCAGCCCGAGTTTTCGCAATACCGGCCAGGCAAGCGTGTAGTTGTCAGCATAGCCATCGTCGAATGTGATGCTGACCGCTCTCGACGGTAAGGAACCATCCTGGAGTCGTGAAACGCCTTCCGAGAGTGGCAGCACGTTGAAGAATCGCGCGAGAACACTCATCTGCCGGGCAAAGGATTCACGAGAAGGATCACCCGGTCGCAGGGAGTCCGGTGCACTCAGTACCCGGTGATAGGCAAGTATGATTAGTCCGCGCTGCAATTTCTTCCCTCCTGTTACGATGCGGGCCGGCGCGCGCCCGCTTGCACCACGTCCGTCCCTCGCCGCGCTTCAATAGTATCAGCCACCGGATCATCCTTTTCATCCTGCGGCATGGACAGTTTTCGCTTCACATGAAACTGCAGCACTATGACGGTCGCGATAAGGTCATAGTAGTAATCGAAATAGGCCAGACCCAGAAATGTACCACCTGTCGCGTAGCCGATCAGACTGACCTGGAGCATCGCGGCCAAATCGCGCGCCCAGCCAAGGCTCTCACGATCAATGGTATTTTTCATGATCCACGAGCATGACCGCAGTGCAAGCAAGCCCAACAAAAGAAACAAGGCCAGGCCAACGAAGCCCTGTTCCCCGAGGATCTCGAAGTAGATGCTGTGCGCATCGTGAAAATCGAGGGGGTTGGGTGCATAGGTCAGGAACAGTTCCTCTGAGAAAACTCCGAATCCTCCGCCCGTAATCGGGTGATCCACCGCGTAATTGAACGCGAACCACCAGGCGTTGATACGTCCCAGGGCTGACGCGTCTTCCTGATACTCGCTGATCGTACCCATGCGTTCGAAATACGCCTCCGGCATCGAAAGCAACATGATCGGCACAATAACTATCGCAGCAGCCATGAACCCGAATTTGTGCCGGCTTTTGAGGATCAGGAACAAGAGTATCGTTCCACCCGCCAGAAATGCGCCTCGTGAGTGGGAACTGATAACAGCCATCGCAGTCAGGCCCATCGCGACAATAAGGCCAATGCGAACCTGCTTATGCTGCGTGACACTGATCAGGTACCGTATCAGCGGCAGCGTCATGATCAGCGCCAATGCCAACGTGTTGTTGTCGGCGATGAAACTCTCCCAAGGCCCTAACACACGATGTTGGCCGCCTGTGAGAATGGCAAAAATGCCGCCCTTGACGCCGAAAAACCCCAGCGAAATGACGAGGACCCATACATACGCGTTGATCCGCTCCCTGCCGTGGATTAGCAGCAGCGTTGTAAAGATCATCAACTGAATTTTGATGGCGCGATCCCATTCGACCGCCGCAGCATCAGGGAATGCGGCAAAGACCGTCGTAATATTCAGCCAAACAACAAATATCAGCCACACTATCATTAGCGGCGACCAGGGGACCTGCTTCTTTTCCTTGGAGAAGAGCATTGAAACGAGAGTCACGATTGCGATGACGCTGCCAAACGGAAAGGAATACGCGAAGCCATACGTAAGGCGGTGCGGATTCATCAAGCCCAGCCAGGTGTATACGAGTACGCCTATCCACGGACGAGATATAATCCATGGAATCGCACCGAGAACCAGTACCGTGACAAGTATGTCTCTCATGGTTCACTCGGGGGCCCGGCATTCTGCACATCATCGCCGACATCAAGGCGAACGAACAATCGCGTCACCCTGTTCGCGTTCTCGTCCCAGGTCAGTCCCAAGCGACCAATGGTCTCCTGCGCACCGTGAGCCAGGCCCTCCCGGAGTTCAGCGTCATCCCGGATTCGCCTGATAGCATCGAACATCTGCTCATCCGACTGCGAGTCGAATAGCAGCGCATTGTCTCCATCGCTCAGGATTTCCAGAATATTGTCAGTCGAAGGCGCGACGATTGCGTGCCCCAGAGCCAGGTACTCGAACAGCTTCAGCGGCGATGCATACGCGACGACATTCGGCTGCAGGGCAATATCGAATGCCGCCAGGTAGTTCGCGACGTCATCCCGGCTGACAATGCCCGTGATCGTGAACTGATCGGCCACGCCCAGTTCTTCGGCCCGACGAAGGAGCCCGTCCCTTGCCGGCCCGTCGCCGACCAGAAGCAGGTGCTGATCAGGATGTTTATCGACGCCCAGGAATTCGATGACTCTGTCCAGGCCGTGCCAATCCCTGACGAACCCGGCAAAACCGAGGACAAACTTACCCGACAGGCCAAGTCTCGACTTGGCCTCTTCCCGGGACAGTACGGACGAAAACTTGTGGCTGTCGATGCCATTGTGTATCACGCAAATGCGGTCGCGGGGCACCCCGGATTGCTCAACTTTTTTTGCCAGCACTTCGGTTACCGGCAGCACGAAATCTGCGCCTCGCCAGGTATATCGTTCGACATACTGTGCCAACGCGGGCAATGCTATGCCGTCGTATTTTTGTCTTTCCTCAAATAGAGGTGCATTGACCTCCAGCAACATCGGCAGGCTGAATAGCTTGCTGGCCCAGACGCCGGACGGCAACAGTAAATTGTAGCGTTCATACAAACAATCCGGCTTGTGCTGCCTGATAGCCTTTATCAGCAAGACGATATCCAGGAACGAGTAACAGAGTTCCATGAGCTCATAAATAAACTGAGGCAGGTGCTTTTTCATCCAGGCAACAAAACCGGCATCCGCTCCAAGCTTGTCGTTTTCGATAACCCTGGGACCGACAAAGATAATTTCGTGACCGTAGCGCCTGAGCGCATTGGTCAATTCCTCGACATGGACGAACTGGCCATCCTTGGAGCGAATTCGATGGTGGTAGAGGATTTTCATGATTGCTTTTCTGCCCGCTTAACTACCCTATGCATAATATCCAGTTGCCCGGAAGTTGTTTCGTCCCAGCTAAACTGCTCGGCGTACTTCCTGGTTTTGTCCGGGCCCGGGTGGTTCGACATCAGCTCCCGGTAGGCATCCACAAACGATGCAGCCGTACGATCCTCCATCAAGATACCTGCCTCCGGGCGGGCGACAACTTCAGGCGTACCTCCAACGTTACTGGCAATCACGGGAGTCCCGCATGCCATTGACTCCAATAACACATTGGCCCATCCCTCACGACTTGACGCTAAAACCAGCGCATTTGCCGCGCTGAAATACATCTTCAGACGCTCCTGCGGTACGGCCCCGAGAAACGTCACCCTGTCGAGGACGCCCAGTTCGCCGGCCAACTCCCGAAGTGCATTCTCATGCCCTCCTTCACCCGCGATTAGCAAACGGGCATCCAGCAAATCGCGCAACGCCCGGATCGGGATATCGTGACCTTTGGACTCAATCAACATGCCGACAGACAGCAACACGACCTGGTTCTTTTCCAGCTTGAGTGTCTCCCGTGCGTAGTCCTGGGCAACCGGCTGAAACAGATCCAGGTCGACGCCGTTCCGCAGGACTGTAATTTTGTCACCGGGAACTCCAAGTGCGATCAACGAACTTTTCAACGCGCCGCAGACAGTAATCAGAGCATCCGCCCGGGATGCAGCCCACTTGATCATCCGGCGCGGCTGTTTGAACTGCGCCAACAAATTCACATCTGAGCCGCGCGCTGTAATAAGCACCGGCTTTTTGAGGCGCTCAGCGAGCATAACCGCCGCAACGCCGTCAGGATAAAAGTAGTGAGCATCTATCAGATCAAAATCAAAGCCGTCCAGAATCTGAGCCTGTAGCGATCGCTCCGTGCCAACGCGCATCAGCCAGGGAGCCGCGGACATTCCAAGCTTGGGGATCTGCAGGAAACGGGGGTGGCTAAGCGAGATGCCATGTCTGACTTCACTTGCCGGAACCCTCGAGAATCTGCTGTAGCCCCCGAACGCGGGGTGCCTGAACGGAAACCAGGGCACCGGCGCCACCACTCTTGCTTCCACTGCACCGGTCGATGTGAGGTGACGTAGCCGCTGCTGCACGAACAGGCCATGACCGGGCATCGCTTCGTTAGGGTAGAGCGACGAGTATGTGAGGATACGGAGGGGCGCCATCGTCTCTTCGCTCACGCGCGACTCACGCCACCACCAGCGGATAAACCCAGGTGCCTCATCGACGCATCGAACATCACGAGCGACCAGATGATCGTGCTGTGGTCTCGCACGCCGGACTGGTGCTGTTTCACCATTGTACGAATAGTCGACGTGTCGAAGATGCCGAGCTGTGACAATCCAGGTGAATCCGGCAGGTCCTGAATATGCTCCTTCAACGGCCCTCGAAACCAATTCGATAATGGCACTGCGAATCCCATTTTCTCCCGGTACAGCACATCATTCGAAAGGTGGCCAGTTAAAGCCTGCTTGAATATGTGCTTTCCTTCGCGGCCTTTGAGTCGCCACTTCGGTTTCAATCCGGACGCCCACTCCGTAAATGTGTGATCGAGGAGCGGCACGCGCACCTCGAGCGAGTGCGCCATGCTCGCTCGATCAACCTTGGTGAGAATGTCGCCAGGGAGGTAGGTCTTTAGATCCAGGTACTGTACAAGTGACAGCGGATCGCTGGTTTGGCCCCGTCCTGCATGATGACGAAGCACTTCTATCGCGTTGTACCCTTCGAGCGTTTTCTGAAAATCCTGGCTAAACAGGATTTCGCGATTCTGGCTCGAAACGAAGGAGACGCTGTCCATGAAACCTGCCAGGCTATCTCTCGCCAACGCCTGAAATGTCGTCTTCGCACGCAAAGGCTTCGGTGCCCAGTCAAGTTTCGGGTAGGCCGAACCGAGAAATCCGAATACCGGAGCACGAATCGCCTGTGGCAACAACGAACGGACCTTCTCCTCATACGAGTGCCAACGATAGCGGCGGTACCCTGCAAATGTCTCGTCACCTCCGTCGCCAGACAACGCAACGATCACATGCTTTCTCGCGAGTTCACAAACACGGTATGTCGGAATAGCGGAACTGTCGGCGAAAGGTTCATCGTAGTGTGCCGCCAGTGTCTCTATCAGACCGAAGTCATCGGACTCCACATTCTCGACGAAGTGATTAGTCGAGTACTGGTCCGCCACCATTTTCGCGTACCGGGATTCGTCAAACTGCGGGTCGCCAAAAGAAATCGAACAGGTATTGACCTTCGAATCCGTCAGGCCGGCCATCATGGCCACAACAGCACTGGAGTCGACTCCACCCGATAGAAAGGCGCCCAGCGGTACCTCTGCCATCAGTCTTCGATCGACGCAGCCGCGCAGGCGCTCGATAAGCTCCTCCTGGGCCTGTTCAATCGTCACCGAGGAACCCGGCTCAAAAGCAACGTCCCAGTATTCTCTTTGATCGGGTACAGGCCTTTGGCGACCGAGCTTCAACGAGTGCGCAGGTCGCAGCTTGTTTGCGCCCGCAAGTATGGTCCGGGGTTCAGGCACATAGCCGAAAGCGAAATACTCCTCGATCGCACGGTCGTCGAGCGTCCGTTTGAAATCCGGATGCAGCAACAGGGCTTTGAGCTCCGAACCGAAGATAACGTGCCCATTGTCCAGCAACGCGTAATAGAGCGGCTTGATGCCAAGCCTGTCTCTTGCGAGAAACAACTCCGAACGATTGCTGTCCCAAACCGCGAACGCGAACATGCCATTGAAGTGCGTGACACAATCCTCACCCCACTGCTCCCACGCGTGCACGATGACTTCCGTATCACAATGCGTTCTGAAAGTATGGCCGTGCCGCTGAAGCTCCTCTCTGAGTGACGTGTGGTTATAAATCTCGCCGTTGTAGACAACGACAACGGAGCGATCTTCGTTGTACAGCGGCTGCTGACCGGACGACAAGTCAATAATCGACAGCCTGCGGTGCCCAAGCCCGACGCCCGGCACGTTGTGGACACCGCGCTCGTCCGGCCCACGATGCGTTAGCGAGTCATTCATCCGATCGAGCAACCCCGGATCAATATCCCGGGTTCCCTGCAAGTCCACTATTCCGACAAAACCACACATATCATCTTATTCCTGTTATCTGCCGCCCAGCATAGACCGGCGTAGTTCGCTGTCATACATGTCCATGTACCGCTCCTTCATTGCGGCCATACTGAATTCTCCGACCGCTCGTGACCGACCTTCCGCGCCTTGCTGCAACCGCGCCTCGGGATTTTCGATACTCATGCGAATGAGTTCAGCCAGCCCTTCCGAATCGCCCGGAGCAAATAGTGAGCCGGTAACGCCATCAACGACCAGTTCCGGATTCCCACCTGCATTCGTAGCCAAAACCGGCAGGCCGCTGGCCATAGCTTCGAGGATCGTGTTCGAGATTCCCTCGTTCAACGATGGCAATACGAACACGTCAAAGGTCCGCATCATCGCCGCAACATCATCGGACGAACCCGCCAATGTGACACTCGATTTCAGTCCATGCCGCAATACAAAATCCTCGAGTTGCTGGCGCATCTCGCCTGCCCCGACGATGACCAGGCTCAGTGCCTGCCCTCCTTCGCTGCTGCGATCGCGCAGTAACGCAAAGGCACTCAACAACGTGAGCTGATCTTTGATCGGATCCAGCCTTCCCACGGTTCCTATGACAAAACTGTTGCTTTCCCGGCGCTCGCGCACAGCGGTGAAGCTGTCTGTATCAGTTCCATTATAGATTTGAGTTATTCGCTCTTCCGGTATCCCTATCACGTTTTGCAGCCAGTCACTTCCGTCGCGTGAAACCGCCATGTAGCGCCCGACAACCAGCCGCGACAGTCTGCGCAACAAGACGTGCTTGCGATTCCTTCCCCTCAGATCACTTGCTTCCCAGCCATGCTCACCGTGGATTCTGTGCCTGACTCCTGCGGCGAGAGCAACGAATTGACAATCCAGGGTACCGATGTTTCTCGTATGTACGACATCCGGTCGCAGCTTTCGTAACAGCTTGTATAACCTGAGGTAGTAACCGGGGTGTTTGCCGGGAGGCTTCTCCAGGTCGAACACGGATACGTCGTCCCGCCTGATTCGATTCGCAAACTCTGTGTATCCGGCCAGGCAGATAACAACGTGCCGATATAGCTCCCTGGGAGTGGAATTAATCAGGTTCACAATCCCATTCTCAAGCCCGCCGATGTCCAGCCGGTAAATGACATGTGCAATGAGTGGCGCGTCTTTAGTCACACGATGCGTCCAGGCCGTTCATCTCACTGCTGCAAAACGACAACGCGAGCCTGTGATCGCCAAAAAATGTTGCCATCGTTTCCCTCGCCCGATCGATGTCACCGGCATAATCAACGGACAAGGCCACCAGGTAGGAATCGGCACGACTGCCTGAAATGGCCGTGCGAAGCGTTACCAGTTTGGCCAGAAACTCGCTCGAGTAATGCGCTCCGGAAATCAGATACCAACTCCAGATAAGGCGGTTGCGATTGTCATCGTTCACGCTGATTTCTCTGACCGTAAACGGTGTTTTGAGATCGCCGCTGACTATCCGGTGCTTGCCATCGAATCGGAGCCACCATTTGGAAATGTCGTACAGACTATTCTCTATATTGACGATCTCCGCTCCCTGAGACTGCGTATCGTAGTAAACGACGATGGCTGAAACGCCCTGCTCGTCCTGCACATAGCTGGCCATGTCGACCAAACGTGCCCCCAGGAATACAGGCGACCAGTCGCTGAGCGCTTGGTCCTGGCGAATCCAGCCCGCCGATGACTCGGGCAGCTCCAGCCGACCGACCGTTTCTCCATCAGCGTCGGCCAGCTTGGCTACCGCCTGGGGAATCATTCCACCTGCTGCGGCCGTCATCGATACGGCGATCAGGATAATGAGAACTCGTGCGATACTGGCTTGGGCGATCGGCTCGCGTTCCGTCGGCTGCTCCTCTTCCGGCATGCCGTCGCTGAATCTGGCACCGATCAGGAAGATCACCAACATTACGATGCCAAAAAACAGCCAACCGTAAACAAAATGATCAACACCAGCTGCGAGTTTCATGTCGCTAAAGTGGCCGATCAGGATAATGCAGACTGCCCGAATCCAGTTCGCGACCAGCGGTGTGATGATGCAAAGAGCGATGAACGCAATCCGGCGCCACCATGAGCGAAACCCGAGACGGGCAAACAGAACCCCAAGAACGATGGCCGTCAGCAAGTAGCGAATGCCACTACATGCCTTGATTACATGAAAGTCACCTGCTGATGTGCGGATAAAGGGGCCTTCCCTCAGGACCGGTATACCGAGAACCTCAACCGCCTTCACCGAAAACTCGGCGGTCCAGGATATCAGCGCAGGGACCAAAAACTCCCCAAAAGGGGTCGCCAGCAACAGATACAAGAAAGGAAATGCGACAACACGCATGATTCGCTGACCGAACACTGCCAAAGCAGCTGATGGAATCAGCGCGAGCACGGCGAAGTGTTGCAGGATCTGGATACCCGCCAGGTCTCCAACTGCCCACAACAGTGACGCAACGGCGGTGGCCGCAACGCCCAGGAATGACGGTGTTGGCGTCAATGGCAACCACTGGTGGCGACTACGAAACAACAATGCGGCGCTGATGAGCGGAACGATCAGGCCATAACGATAAGTATCGATGCCGATCCAGGTTTCAAATAGTGATATCCAGGTTTCGCGGAAGAACAAGACCTCAGCCGCGACGATCAGGAACATCGCAACGACGGCGACATGCCCGGCGGGGTAAATTCCCCTGACAGCTACTGCTCCCTGCGAGTCCATCATCCAGAAATGATATCGGTCAATTGGCTGGCGCTCGCGTCCCAGCTGTAGTGGTCAGCAACATGCTGGCGCGCGTTCGCCGGCTGATCCGCAGGCACGGAACCGGCGGTCTGCGACTGCAGTGCTTCGACCCAGTCTGCCTTCTGCTCACAAACCCTGATGCCCAAACCGTCAACGAGGCTTATTCCCTCCAGCGCCGCGTTCGTCGCCACGATCGGCTTAGCCATCGCCATGGCCTCGAGCACCTTGTTCTGTACACCACGTGCGATTCTCAGAGGCGCGACTACGCAACGAGAGTGTTTCACGTAGGGCCTGACATCTTCGACCCTGCCGGTAACGTTGATGCCCGGACGCTGACCGAGCGCGCATACATCGTCACGGGGATTGGAGCCAACGATATGGAATTCGGCCTTCGCGTTCGCCTCGCGAACCGCCGGAAATACCTTGTCGGCGAACCAGAGCACAGCGTCGATATTCGGCCAGTAGTCCATCGCTCCTACGAACACCATCGGGTCGCTGTCCGCGGCGTACGGATTATCGAGGGGGACGGCTGGATCGAAATAAACGGTATCTACGCCGTTCGGAACCGTAAACACGGTCTGCTCAGGCGTTCCCGTCTGTTCGCAGAATACGGCAGATTCGTCCTCCGAAATGAAGACTGATGCGTCAGCGCGCTCGGCGACAGCGGTCTCCTCCACCCTCAGCCGGTCTGCTTCGCGCCCGTAGATCCATCGCTTGATGCCCGAAAACCTGTCGCTATACTGACGCCACTTGTCCGAGTCCATGTCGCAAAAATCGATCACAGTCCGTACTTCGCCACCCACCGAATCCAGCACGTATTGGGCCATCGGTGACGAAAACACGACAACACATTCGATATCGCGTCTGACCATCAGATCTTCGACCCAGCGCTGTAATTCCCTGTTCCTGTAGTACGGCATTGTCAGCGAGGTGCCGTCCACCAACGCACGCATGGAACGTATTTTTGCGGTGGTTGGATTCAGACGGAGGAACTTCGTTTCCCCACAATAACCGGATAGGGTGTCAACGTGCTGCCAGTCGTCTTCGTCGTCAATAAACGTCCCCAGGTGCACGGTCCATCGCTCCGCCAGCCTGCTCAGCAAGTGGTAGGAGCGAATTTTGTCGCCCTTATCGGGCGGAAACGGAATTCGATGACTCAGATACAGCAGTTCTTTCACTTCAAATCCTTCCAACCGCAGCTACGAGCGGGCTTTACTGCTGACCAAGGAATATGCGGTCCATACGGTCCCACTGAAATTCGGCCAAAAGCCTTCTCAAATCCTGCTCCATCCGCCCCAAATTGACGTAGTGTCGAAACCTCGTCATTGAGGTGATGTCCTTCATACGCGGTTGATCCGGGTCGAGTTCCCACGGGTGGAAATAGAACACGGAGCTTTGATTCTCCGATTCATTCAGTCGCCGCACTGCCCAGCGGAAATAGCGATACGGTGCCAAACGAAAATAACCACCGCCACCGCAGGGAATGTTGCGGCCGAGCGTTCGTATCGTTGATACGGGTACTTCGAGAACACCATTTTCCCTCGGGAAAAACGGGAATCGGGGCGCATCTGGCATTCCGTAATGATCGTGGCGGATCGGGTTGATACTCGAACTGTAGCGGTGACCCGTCTCCTGCAGCACATCAAGCGCTTCCAGATTTCCGGCACCGATAGAGAAGCTGGGCGCTCGATAGCCAACAACTTCCTGGCCCGTCATGTGTTCGAGAATCGCCTTGGTACGGGTAACATCCTCGCGAAACTCGTCCA
This sequence comes from Woeseiaceae bacterium, assembly GCA_021773035.1. Taxonomy (GTDB): domain Bacteria; phylum Pseudomonadota; class Gammaproteobacteria; order Steroidobacterales; family Woeseiaceae; genus UBA1847. The sequence continues at coordinate 89,566 of JAJFKU010000001.1, read as the reverse complement.
TTGACTGGCTCGTCACTTTTGCGTGGGCGTAACCATGACTGGCAACTTCGTGTCCTTCCGCCGCAATGCGCCGGATCATTTCCGGATGCCTTTCCGCAATCCAGCCAAGGATGAAGAACGTCGCAGATACACCGGCCTCGCTAAACAACCGCAAGGCGGTATCGGTACTTTGCTCAACGCGGCTCGGGATATTCTCCCAATCCTCGGTCTTTATTGCATTCGAAAACGCCCAGACCTGAAAATACTCCTCAACATCGATCGACATGCCGTTGACAATCCCCGCGTGGGGCGATTGTGGACGTTCACAAACAGCGGCACTTTGCCGCTCATCTGAACGGGAATCCGAGTCCTCTGACGGCCAACCGGTTTTTAGAAGTGATTTGCTCAAAACCGCCAAACAAACGCGATATCGACTGCGTTTTCCGTATAGTTGTCAAAACCCGAAACCGAGTCGGTATGCTGGAGAATGTGCCGGTAGTTGATACGAAGTTCGGACTCTCGACCCACCTGCCGCACAACACCCAGGTTTGCCTGGGTCACTTTGGTCGATACCAAGGTATCTGCGTAGTCGTAGTGCAGGCGGGATGCTGATAACTCAGCGCCTGTTCTGGGCCCGAACTCATAGGTCAGACCCACGGTGCCCGCACTCTGGCCATCTTGCGTTCCGCCAAGCGAACTGGGATCTTCGAGAAACTCGCGGTCTTCTTCGGAGTATGAAACGAAGACCCCGCTACGCGCACCCTCGAGGTCGATACGAGCTCGCACCGTCTTGGAAACATACACTTCTGCCCGGATGGGTCCGATATTGATATCGTCCTCTGTCGGGGGCTCGCCGTCACTCTCCAAACCTGACGTGAAGTCAATGACGAGAGACCCAAGACCACCGAGCGCTGATGTCACGGGGTCCTCCGAGTAGGTGAGTGAAAGACCAAGGCGTCGACCCTGGAACGCCAGATTGCCAAAGTAAGACGTACCGAAGAAGCGTTCACCAGTCCTGAGTTCAAGAGATTTGTTCGGTCCTGAGTTGATTCGGACACCAACTTCCCAGATATCCGAATCCAGGCCTCCCTCATCGAGGCTGACCAGCAGGTCGCTCTCGCGCCCTGCGGTAGCCACGAGCCTGAAGGTCCGGGAGACAGGCACGCCTACTTCGACAAGAGCGCGCTCAAACTTGAAATCGGTCGCAGTGTCGTAGTCTACGTTCTCGTTCACATATCCCAGCGACCACTCAAGACCGGACTCCTGCTGACCGTTGCCAATACTGAAACTTGCCATGTCACGTGTGAAGTCATCAACACGACTGAAGTTGTCCAGACCGAATCCATCGTAGCGACCGACACCCCAAAGATAGTCGAGCCGTAAGGCCGTATTGCTGCCAAGCGGCTGGATGAAATACGGGTTGATATCCCCCAAAAACACGTCACCCAGATTTTCAGTCGCCACGACATTGCTGGTAGGAATCGACGCACGCGGATCGACTATCGATTGATCAATGGACGCAGTGATATCGACGAAGAGCCGCTCATCGACGACATCCAGAGTGCTGGACGAGTCGAGTTGGTGCAGAACCGTATCAAAATCACTGTCTTCTGTGAAAAACAGGCTTTGTAACCGATACCGCGTGTTCGTCCGAAAACGACCCTGCTGTTCACGCAAGGAGATTCCCGGATTGACCTGGCCGACGAAACCCGAAACCTCGTTTCCTTCTGCTCCCAGGTACATGTTATCGGTATAGGTCGCAACGAACTCCACGAACGGTTCTATTTGCCATTCGTCGGCGCTGGCCAGACCCACGGTAGAAAACAGAGCCGCCACGACCAGCGCTGTCTTCGAGAACGCGCGTAACATTCGCCTTTCCCCGGCGCTAGGTCCTAGACTGGTAGCCATAATAACCTCCATATCGATACTTGTGCCGGAAGAACGAGTTCATACCGTTGAAAACCACATTCACAACGTTTTCCGGTTCAAGAATCCGGGCAGCCTCGAGAACTGCGGGCTGCGATGTGGTATTGGCAGCAACTACCAGCAGCACCTGACCTACGATGTGAGACAGGACCTGCGATTCGTTTGTTTGCAGTATTGGCGACGAATCGAACAGAATGACGGTATTCGGAAAATTCTCATTGAGCTGAGCGACAAATTCTTTCATTCGAGAACTGGCAATCAACTCGGAAGCATGTTCGTGAGACTTGCCGGCTGGCAACAGAGACAGCCCGGGCACATCAGTACCGACTATCACGTCCGTAACATCATCAACCTCACCCAGGAGGTAATCGATGACCCCAGCGCGATCGATGATCCCGAACGACTCACTTGCACGCGGCTTGGCAATGTCAGCGTCGACGAGAAGCACATCATAGTCCTTTTCAGCCGCAATACTGAGGGCGAGATTAACCGTGGTAAACGTCTTGCCTTCACCAGCTGTTGCACTCGCCACCATCACCACATTACCGCGCGGCGTTGTCGCGCGCTGCTCACCAAACGCGTTCGCCAGTACCGGCCACTTGATCCGCCGCATTGAGTCCCGTAACTCACGTTTGTGCTCTTCCGACGCCATCACTCCAAAATCAACCAGGGCATCGAAGTCCACATGAATCCGGTTTTCCCCCAACAGATCTGCTGAATGGGAGACACGCCGATCGGAGCCCGGATCCGCCGGTGCTTCCTGATGACTGTCGACCTCCGCCTTGTTGCGCTTATGGTCAGTAGCGGCTTTATGAATTGCTCTTTGCAGCTTGCTCACGCCGCGCCTCCCGTGAATATCTGTTTAATGTAGGGTGCCAATGGCCACGATAGAATCGCCACCCCGTACGCAGCAATCAGCCCGATGGCGGCGTAAGTAAATCTTCGAATACTCCGCACGCTTACCGCCTTCTGCTCCTTGGACTTAAAGGCTGGAATCGAACCGAGTACTGGCAATCCGAGCACCTGCCGAACATCCGTAGCAGAGTTGAAAACCGGGTTAAGCAGGTTCAACAGAAAGGCGAGAGCCCCACCGACACCGAATCCCAAAACCAATACGACCGACGCAAACAGGGTCCTGTTTGGCCCCGTCGCCTGCAACGGCACCACGGGAGGTTCGATAATGCGAAACTTGATATCCTCTGTTTGCGTTTCAGCTTCCTCTGAGAGCCTTGCTGACTGCAGACGCCGCAGAAGCGCAGTATGCTGCGCCTTGTTCACTTCGTAGTCGCGATTGAGGCGCGCGAGCTGGGCTTCAATTTCAGGCACTTGGTCGACCATGCTGCGGAAATGTTGCGCCCGAGATCTGGTTGCCGACAGTTGTTCGTTCACTACCGAGAGATCAGCAGTGGCCTTCGAAACTGCCATTTTCAGGTTCTGGTAGACCGGGTTGCGATCAAGGGTATTCATTGCCTCAAGTTCCGTCCCCAGTACCGGGCCCTGTGGGCCTCGCGATTCAGTCGAAGATCCTGCACTCGCAGCTTGAGCTTGCTGCGACTTGATCTGCTCGATTCGGTTCCGGAGGTCGACGACTTTCGGGTGTTTCTCGGTGTACCTGAGAAGCAATGACGCCAATTCACGCTCGTATTCTTCAACCCCCGACATGTCGACCGTCTGAACCTGCACCTGACCTCCGCTGTCCGGCGGTGACAACAGACCGAAACTCGGCTCCTCACCATCGAGCTGCTTTTGCAACTCCCGGCGACGCGCCAATATCTCCGCACGTTCGTCCTGGAGATCTTCCACGTCCTCCGTGACCGCTTGCAGGCGTTGGTAGTAGTCCTGACCTTCGCTTGGCATCAAGCCGAGGTTCGCTCGCTTGAACTCGGCCAGTTCCTGTTCCGCCTTACCAAGCCGCTGCTCGTACTCCTGGATCTGCTCCTGAATAAATTTCTGCGCCCCGGCAGAGTCCGCCTTGTTCTGGCCAAGCGACGACTCTACGAAGGAATCCAGCAGAGATTGCACAACGGCATGAACAGTCTGCGGATCTCGATCGACGAACTTTATCGTATAGATATTTTGCTCGCTGAATGAGTTGCGTGGCATACCGCCGGAAATAGAAACACGCGCACGAACATCAGCGAGTAACTCCTCCATCTCCGCTGGTGTGTCCGCACGAAGATCGAGGTCTGTCTCTCTGACAACACTCTCCAGCAGCGGTCGGCTCAGGAGAACCTCAGACATCATCCGGACCTCGGACATCACGTTCGTATTCACAGCCAGGTCTGCGAGCAGAGGCCTGAGCACAGAGGCTGTATCGATATGGAGGACAGCTTTCGACTCGTAGCTGTTCGGCAACAACGCCACGGCAACCCAACCGATAGCGCAAACTACCCAGGCGACGGCCATGCCATGCCACTTGTATCTCCTGGCTCCCAGCACCTCAGACAGAATGCGGGACAGAATGTTGTTCATAGGTGACTCACCGGCAGAAATTGCTCACAAACATCCCCATATTTTATCTTGAATATCATGTAGATAACATCACAATTTAACAAAAACTTTCATGTTCAAAAATCAAAATATCGACTCGGGAATGATCAATACGTCGCCAGGTTTCATGCCGACGTTTTCGTTAATATCGCCGTCACTGATCAGGTCATCCAGGCGCACCCGCATTTGTACTTGCTTCCCGTCTTCCCAACGGATGATTTTCGCTCGATTACCGGACGCGAATTCGGTAAGACCACCGACCTCGATCATGACATCGAGCACCGTCATACCGCTCTGATAAGACAGCGATTGGGGACTGACAGCCTGGCCGACGACTCGTATCTGCTTCCGGTATGTTCCACGAAAGCTGGTCACAATCACATTGACCTGCGGTGTCCTAATGTACTCCGACAACTCTGTTTCTATGTCGCGCGCCAACACTGTCGGTGATTTGCCCACCGCCTTAACGTCTTCAACCAGTGGAATCGTGATTAAGCCATCGGGTCGCACCGGGATCGTGACGGATAATTCCGGGTTTTCCCACACGTGAATTTGTAGAGTGTCGCTGGGCCCAATAATGTAATCCGCAGTGGGGCCAACCGGCTCCGCTTCTACCTGTGTAATGTTAGCGGACGATCCGCCGCAACCACCCAGGAGCAGTATTCCGATAGCGAGGCACAGGGTCGGCAATATCCTCTTCATAGCTTCAATTCCTGATTTTCCATTCATAAACATTTCATTCTTGCGCTGCCAGCAGTCGCTGTGCCTCATCCAGACGAGTCCGGATGCTCTCGTTCTCGGGCATCGTATCTGCAGCGCTTCGCAATACCTCGACGGCTCGACCGGCTTCACCGAGACTCAGTAATACGTACCCGTAAGTGTCGACAATCGACGGGTTGTCCGGCGACAACGAGTAGGCGATTTCAGCTAACTCACGCGCTCGCGGATCGCCATTACCTACCAGAACCCATGCCAGATTGTTAAGCGCGACAAGGTTCTCCGAATCACCAGCCAATACCGCCTCGTATTGCGAAATTGCGCGCGCGCTCTTACCGTCTGCGAGCAGCGCTTCTGCCAGAGACATCCTGGCTTTCATGTCGCTGCGGTTGCGTTGAACGTACTCGCTTAAGGGTTCAAATGGATCAGCGTCGGAGGCTCTTTTTCGAAGCTGGACAGCCCTTGATGCCAGCTTCCGCTCGCTGTCAATCTCCAGCGCCTGATCATATAGCGCAGCCGCCTCGGCGAATCTTGATTGCGCCGCCAGGACCTCTGCCGCAAGCGCGAGTCCGGCGACCCGGTTCGAAGGCTCGGCCTGGAGTCGGTCCGCCACCTCCATCGCCATTGCATACCTTCTTTGACCTAAATGGAACGCGGCCAGTTGCATCGCTGCTGCAACATAATCCGGATATCGATCATAGTTTTCACGCATCATTTTCCCGGCGCCCTCCTCATTGCCGCGCTGCAATTCCGCGCGGGCATGGTTGAGGCGATATGCGGGTACCTCCGGCGCAAGGCGAACGGCGTCTGCAAAACTACTCGATGCAGCAACGAAATCTCCTTGCGCCATGCGAGTGACTCCAAGAATGTTATGCGTTCGCGCATCCGAGTCATTGATCCGGACGGCTTCTTGTGCAACAACGCCGGCGTCTTTCGCTCTGTTCTGCGAAAGGTAGTGTTCGATAAGGCGGACCCTCGGCATCACCGCAGTGGGGCTACTATCACGCGCTTTTTCGAGCCAGCTCACGGCCGTCGCAATATCCCCGCTGCCCGTTGCGAGAGTCGATAGCCCCATCATGATCTGCGCGTTGTCGGGCTCCAGCTGTAACGCACGCCGATACCATGATCGCGCACGCACAAGCTTGCCGGTCGAGGCGTCAATTCGACCGAGAGACAGGATTGCCGCGATTCTATTTGCATCGAGTTTCAATGCTTGTTCGAGAACCCGGCTTGCCGTAGTAATGTCGCCCGCTCTTTCGAACAGCCCCCCTGCGACGATCAGCAGACTGACGTTGTCGGGTGATTGGTCGATCATCCCTTTCGCCATTTGCACCGCAGCTGCTCTGTCGCCGCCTCGCTCTGTCGACAGTAGAGTGAGTATTCTCCGGCGGGTCTCGTCCGCACCGCTGTCTTCCAGCGACTCGAGCAGTGAGGTGGCCATGTCTACTTGATTCGCCGCGAGATACAGGGCCGCCAGGTCCAGCTTGCGCGCCAGATTTTCAGGGTCGGCTGCTACGCTTCTTTCGAAAAGCTCAAGCCCGGCGTCACCCTCGCCCGCCCGCATCATGACGACGCCAGCGACAGCCAGCAACTGATCATCAGCATCGTCTGCTGTCAGCAATGGCTCAAGCGCCTCGCCGGCATCCGCGAACTTACTTTGCCGGAACCGCACATCGGCCAGCATTCGTCTTGCCTGCTCATTCTCAGGCCAGCTTGTGACGACACTCGCCAGATACATCTCTGCCTGCGCCAGATTACCCTTTGCACGACTGACGGCGCCAAAGAGAAAATGGGCCTTTCTGAAATCGGGCAAGTCCTTAAGAATCCCCTGCAGTAACTGGACCGCGGAATCCAGTTCGCCCTTTGCAAACGCAACACGTGCCTCGGAGTAACGCGCCAGAATCGTGTTCGGCGCGATTAGTTTCAGCTCGCCGAGGCTCTCGGTAGCGGCCTCTATGTCTTCCTTGACGAGGTAAACATCGGTCAGGCCGGCCAGCGCATCCTGTCTGACCCGAACGTCAGCCGGGCCATCGGCGAGCGCAAGCGCCCGTCTCAGACTCTCCTCAGCTGCAACCGGGTCGCGAAGACTCATACTGAACTCCCCACGTGCCAGCCAGACAATCGGCAGATCGGGCGCGACCTCAATGGCACGATCCAGGTACTGTGATACCTGTTCAACATTGGATTCCGTCGCGGCGACCGACGCCAGGCCCAGGTACGCTATACCGTTTTCGGGCTCACTTTCGAGCACCGCAACGTACTGCTCGCGGGCCGCGGTGGGCCGCCCCAGAGACAGTTCCGCATCACCCCGAATCAAGCGCAGCTTGGCAGCACCACCTTCCGGCATGGATTCACTCTCGACGGCCTCTTCCAGGACCCGGTCGAATGCCTCCTGCGCCAGAAGTGACTCGGCCAGCGGTATAACCACCCTGCTCCGAGCAATCCCCAGCTCCAGGGCCCTTCTTAGTTCCTTCTCCGCCGCAAGCGGATCCGCAACCTTGAGGTAGGTTCGCCCCAGCAAAAGCCGTGCTTCACCATGCTCCGGATCTGCCTGCAAAATGGCCTTGAGGTCAATTACCGCCGCACGCAATTCGTGCTGATCCAGCGCCGCGGAAGCGCGGTTCAGCAATTCCTCGTTATCGAGACGCAGGCTACAGGAGGCCAACACAACAAGCACCGAGCACAGGAACAGTACTGAAACGCCTCTGCACAGACGGCCGGGCTCCCTTGGCAGAAGCTGATCCTGGTAGAAATTGCGCTTACGGTACATAAAATGGCGCCTGGGAAAACGAGCAGACTAATATACCTAGATTGCCTCAGGGTGACACGGTATCCCGCCACACTTTGAATAGTGACGGGCGCACGGTTGCCGGCTTGAACGGCAGTTCATTCGAGCACAAAAAAAGCCGGGGGCGACATCGTCACCCCCGGCCGGCAGTCTTTGTGACCCGACCCGCTAAGGGTCGCTGTTTCGTCTCAGCTCTTGCCCTTGCGGCTGGAGCGTCGGACACCAATGGCGAGACCAAGCAAGCCGATACCTATCAACGCCAGACTTCCTGGCTCAGGTATGGTCACACCATGATTAAAGCCTGATGCCATGAAACCATGCTCGTGCGTAATTGTTGCAACGGTCGTGATGGAATACGGACCGGTCAGCGAAACCCCGCCGAAGCCGGTGCCACTGAATGCGCCATCCAGTGCTCCGGTATCGTAGAGCAGTGTCTCAGTGCCGAAAGCCGTGTTGTTTGTATCAACATAGGACTGAAACGCTACTGTCCCACCGCTCGTGCCGCCATACTCGACCATGTAGTTGGTGGCGCCAAACGGGACTGTGTTGTTGGTGTCTGTAAGGCTGATGTACAGAACTCCGCCATCTTCAGAGCTGCCGGAAATATTGAGAGAACTCAGATCCAGCGACGAGGTATTGCCGTCACCGATAATCGGATTCGCAACGCCGACCGTAATATTCAGGAACCAGTCACCTATTGATCCGGCGTACAGTACCGCTCCGTCAGTGTTCAGATCCGACGTCTGCACAGTCGTCTCGCCGTCGCTCAGGGTCAGAATCAGCTCTGCCTGCGCGGGACTCACGAAAATAAGGCCGGTCAGTACGACCGCAGGCAATGTTCTAAGGGACTTTCTCATAGTATTCTCACTCTCGATCTGCGCAGCAGCGCGGCGAATTATTGTGTTCATTGTTATTAGTATTAAAGCAACTTACGTGCCAATCGCTTTTTTCTTATTTTAATCAAAGGGTTAAGGGATTTGCCAATACTTGGACCGTGCAAAACCTGACCATAAGCGGACATCTTGTAAAGGAGCCCGACGCCAGTCCCAGACTTATGTCGCGAGACTACGGTCACTGGCTCAGCTCAGTCCTGCGGAAGTTATCGTATTCGTAGCTATTCTCGACATAGCCTCCAAATCCGACCGACCCGGCCGTATCAAACCGGTTTGCGCTGGAGTCGCTCGCGACTCCGGATCCTATGATCTCCCACCCGTTGGCACCGTTGCGTTCGACATACGCTTCCAGCATGACCGGGTTTGTACCCGTCGCTCGCAAGCGCATCCGGAACTGATCCGTAGTATTGAGCGGCGTCGTGAAGCCGATGATTGACAGCGCTTCAACGAAATCACCGTTTCGGTTTCTGCCCAATACAGCCTGGGTTGCATTGTTATCGACGTACAGGATGTACCCGTCCAGCCACTCGGCGAAACCTGCCGTCGACGACTGCACCCGCACCAATACCTGCGGATAACCAATGGCCGTGTTGCGAATTCGCAGGTCAACCGACGCTTCGACGTTCAACACGTTTTCAGATGCTGGCCGGTAAACCAGGTTGTCGCGATATCCCGTTCCAACGGTCTGCTTGGCGGCAACGCCTCCAACCAGATCAACCGCAGCAGGCGTCTTTTCTATCCAGCCATTACCCAGATTCGGACCGTCGGGTCGATTGAAGTCATCAAGGAACTCTGCCGTTGGCGTACTTATCGTGAATGTCGTATCCGCTGATTCGCCGCCACCTGGACCCGAATTGAATACCGATACAAGCGCAGCTCCTTCTGTCGCCACATCGCCGGCAGAGATTGCAGCTTGCAGCTCGGTAGAGGAAACGAAGGTCGTCGAACGATCGGCCCCGTTCCAGCGCACGGTCGAGCCCGGTACGAAACCGGTACCATACACAGTGAGGGCAAACGCACTGCCACCAACCGTCGCCGAACCCGGCGTTAGCGAAGAGATTCCCGGGACCGGATTTCCGGCAGCCGTGATGTCAAACTGCAGTGGCGATGATTCGCCGCCGCCCGGAGCAGGATTACGAACAGTCACCGAAGCTGTTCCGGCCGACGCGACGTCAGCCGCGCTTATCGCCGCTCTCACTTCAGTAGACGAAACGACTGTCGTCGGGCGATCCGCACCGTTCCAGCGTGCGACTGCACCCGATGTGAATCCGGAGCCTGTCACTGTCAACTGGAATCCTGAGCTACCCTCTGATATCGAGGACGGCGACAACGTCGACGGTGACGGTACCGGGTTGTCGCTGCCGCCCAGCGCGATCGTGTAGTAATTATCGTAATTATCTGTCTGGTCCAGCCACTTCGCGATTCCCGTTCCCCCGGTACCGTTTACTGGCGCAACCATGTCGCCCGTATTACAGAAAAGTCCGGGGACCGGCGTTGTGGAATCGTCATGGTAGACGGTACCCGTGGCGATTTCCTGCCATGAGTCCCCGCTGAACAAGTCCATGTAACCCGTAAGCTGCACCGGATCAGCACCTGTCACGATGAATCGCAGGCGATAGCGCTCTCCCTGCACAAACGGAACCGTGAGCGGCCACGAGGCAAGGTAGCACTCTCCCCAGCCATCAATCGTGGTGATTGTGATTCCGGGAACCGACCAACCGTCATCATAGAAGAGTGTGTAGCTGCTCAGCATATCCCGGAACGGTATAGAGTCACGCTGAATCCTGGCGTGAACCTGGGGGTATCGCGCGACGCTGCCGGGTGCCCTGATGAACTCAACGCCCACCTCGATGTTCTGGGCGTCTTCCGTGTCCGGTCGGTAAGCGATTGCATCCGTGAAGCCCTCGGACGGTGTGTAGATCGACGCCACTTCACCGCCCTCGAGACGGAATGAATCGGCGGTCTTCTCGGTCCAGCCATTGTCGAGCGTAGGCGAATTCGGGCGGTTGAAACCGTCGAAGAACACGGTCTCATCCTGCGCCACGACGAATAAAGGCAGCGGATCGGAGGCACTGTTGCTCGCATCCGGCGTGAAGACAGTAAGCGCTGCCCGGCCCCCGGTTGAGAGCATCGCTGCAGGGATATCGGCGAACAGCTGATTCCCTGTCACGTAGGTAGTGGTGACGTCGGTTCCGTCAACCCGGGCGATCGATGACGGCGTAAAACCAACGCCGGTGATCGTCATCTGGAATCCGGCACCGCCAATAATTGCGGTATTCGGGCTGACGTTCGACAGGCTCTGGTTGTTACCCGAACCGCCGCCGGTAGTGACTTCGAACGCCGTCGAGTTAGACTCGCCACCGCCCGGAGTCGGCGACCAGACTGATACGTCGAAGGAGCCCGGCGTTGCGAAATCGCTCGCGTTCAGCGTCGCACGCAACTCATAGGTCGAAACATAGACTGTGGGTCTGTCCTGCCCGTTCCATCTGACGACGGAATCAGCCAGGAAATCCCAGCCCTGTACGGTCAACGTGATCCCGGCGCTGCCTGCAACGATTGATGCCGGACTGATATCGCCAAGAGTCGGTACCGGGTTTCCTGCAACCGGGTCAATTACGAACTGTTCCGCGTTCGATACCCCACCCCCGGGCCCCGGACTGAAGACCGAAACCAGCGCCGTTCCGGCGGTGCCGATATCGGCCGAACCGATAGTCGCCTGCAACTCAGTCGGTGAGATATAGGCCGTCTGGCGGTCCGCGCCGTTCCAGCGAACAACCGATTCGGGCACGAAGGCGGTGCCCTGGACCGTGAGAAGGAAGGCAGAGCCGCCGGCCGTGGCAGTATTCGGAGCCAGCGTGGTCACGCCGGGTACCGGATTGCCAGCCGGGTCACTGATTGTGAAGTTAAGGGCGCTGGACTCGCCGCCGCCCGGCGCCGGGTTGAATGCCGTAACTGGAACCGTTCTAGCAACGGCGAGGTCGGCGGCATCGACAGTTATCTGTAGCTCATTCGCAGAGACGAAGGTCGTTGCCCTGTCCACTCCGTCCCATCGTACGACCGCGTCCTGTACAAAGTCCGAGCCCTGGACGGTCAGAACGAATCCGTTGGATCCTGTTGGTGTCGAATTGGGCGCAAGCGATGTTGCGACTGGGGCCGGGTTATTTGTACCCCCGCCGCCACCAAGGTCTGTTCGGGCAAAATTGTCGAAGCTGTAGCTCGCCTCAACGTAGCCACCGAAACCCACGGATCCGGCAGTCGTTATTCGTGAGTTCTCCGCATCTGTGATCGAGGATTGTCCGATCACCTCCCACCCCGAAGCACCCTGGCGCTCGACGAAAGCGTTCAACTGCACCGGATCAGTACCAACCACGCTCATGCGAAGCCGATAGGTGTCATTTGTATTCAGCGGACTCGATAACGTGAGTACATCCAGCGCCGTGACGAACTCCCAACCGGTCTGCCTGCCAAGGACTGCGAATGTGGTGCTGTTGTCGATATACAGGATGTAGGCATCCAGGATGCCGTACCAGACAACGGAATCAGACTGTACGCGCGTGAAGAGTTGCGGAAAGCCGATATCCAACGACTGCAGTTGAAACTCCACAGACGACTCGACATCGAGCAGATTTTCTGTTGCCGGCCGGTAGGCCAGGTTGTCCGTGTACGTGCTGGACACCGCCAGCTTGACCGCTCGGCCACCCGCCAGGGCGAGCGCACCCGGCGCTTTTTCGATCCAGCCGTTGCCGAGTGCAGCAGCGTCGGGTCTGTCGAAGTCGTCCTGAAACCCCTGCGCCAACGACACGCTCGACATTCCAAGCAGCAACAGGCAGGTGGTGACCCTGGCCAGCCCAGCGAAGGAAACGGAATACAAACCAAACAACCAATTCGATAAATTCATAGATCTCACGCCCAAGACACATCTGTGGCATCGCCACTTGTTGTCTACTAGTCAGCAAGATTCATGCCGATTTTCATGTGCTTGAAATACAAGGAATTATTGAGTGACGGACTGCTCGGCGGGACTTGAATGTCAAGAAACCCGACAGACGGGCATAGCAGGCAGCACGGTCGGGCGACGCGGCAATCCGAACTTTGCTGACGCCCCGACCGGCGGGGCGGGCACACGCTAGAAAAGGCCGACTAGTCGGCCCGGAGACCCGTGGGGGGCTTTGGGGCAGACCCGGGAGTACTGTTTTTATCGCCGTAGCTCACAAGACTCCGGCCATCGATGACGGCACCCCGGTCGGGTGCCCCGCCACTGTAGCCGTCCGTGATGTTGGCAATCGCGACACCGCTGTTCTTGGGCGATGTGCCAGTCGCAAGTGCGGGCATGAACGTATCCCGGATCTCCGTGAAGGAATTCGCACCAAGAACGATCTGCGTTGTCCACGGATTCGAGGAAGTGATGTTGTCATTCTCCGTCCTGCGAGTCGTACCGCTGAATATCGGCGTGGTATTGCCCAGACCCTGCTGCATTTGCGCAAGACTGCTGTAGACATTGCCCCACTGCATTGCACCGTCCGGATACCAGGAGTTGTGCGTCCAGTCTACCGGGTCGTGACCGTTGCTTTCCAGCCACAGCGTCGTGTTCGAATTTCCGCGGTAAACAACAAGGTTGTTCCTGAATCCGTAGGCCCGCTGCGGCCCGTTATTGGGCTGATACCAGGCCGCTACATCGGGATTAAAGCCCGCCGCCGTGACGGTGCTCAAGAACGTGTTGTTGTACAGGAATTGTCCGGAATTCGTATCGTTCCACTTGTGCATGTTAACGCGGGCCGAGTTGATGCAAATATTCCGTGCGAACAGAAATGGACCACCGTACAGCGGGTCCAGGGACGTACACGTCGATGAATTATGCGACCGGTTGTCGTAGAACGTTATGTTGCGGTGCGCATGATCGACCTCGACAAGATCGTCGAGCGTATTGCGGATTTCATTTCTGTAATAGTGAACGCCGTTCGTCTCAGTCAGATTGTCGTCGCCGACATGCTGCGCATATGAGAATACGTCGCCAAATCCGGAGATCGTATTGTCAAACGCGACATTTCCGTAGCCCGGCATGTTAATGCCATCGTCGTTCCAGGTACGGTTATCGCCAAGGAAAGCTGCATTCCAGATGTTGTTTCCTGCGATCGTGTTGTCATAGGCCAGCGCTTCACTTACCCCGGAATAGAAGTTAAGTCCCTGATCAACGCCGGTAATGGTCAGTCGTCGGAACGTATTCCTTACCGTGGGATTGTCATTACCTCCACCGTAAACCCCTCTGCTATCGGCGTTCCAGCTGCTGTCTACCGCCGCACCGCGCAAAGTCATATTTTCAATTACAAGATGGCTGGCATCTCTCAGCCTCAGGATGGAGCCGGACGAAGCATTCAGCACGACGCCGTTTCGCGACTCACCGCGAATGTAAATCGGCTGGTCTCGCGTTCCGGATCTGTTGATTTCCAGATTGCTGACGTTGTATGTGCCGTTCTCGATCTGAACAACGTCTCCGGGACTGAGTCCGTTTAACATCGACTGAACCTGGGCGCTCGACGACCCCGCTGAGATCGTCTTGTTCGGTGCAGATGCCGCGGCTGGAAGTGCCCGCGTCGTGAACGTAGCGTTGTGCACATCGGTCGTACCGCCGCTGCTCACCGTCACCTCAACTTCGTAGCCCGTTCCGGGATTCAGTCCGATTATCGGCCATGCGAATGCGTCCTCAACCGATCCGACAGACGGGCGTGTCGAAAAAGAGGGGCGTATACGGTACAGGGCGTGACCGTCCCGCCAGGCGGCCGATCCGGTTTCCCTGTAACGCACGGTTGCGGTCGCAGTGTCGGGCAATGAGCCCGTGACACGCATCACCAGCGAGAGTTGCTCGGGCGTCGCCGGTCCATCGTGCAACAGAGGGCCGACGGGCAGGGACTGGGCATACGACGTCGCACTGAGAGTCGAGATTACCAGGGCAGCAACAAGAGAAATAATTCGCATTTTTTTCAAATCCATGTGAGTACGAGAGACCGCCCGTTGGGCTAGTTCAGTGCTTTGGAGACTTCGCCGGCGAGCCTGCTTTCGACTCCCGTGGCATTGAATGCGGCCGCAGAGAAGAAGTAGGTGCCTGGCGATAAGTTATCCACGACGTAGGTCGTCACTGAGGGATTGTCGATTCGGATCTGGTTCGGGTAGTTCCCCGAGGCCGACCCGTAGTAAATAATGAATCCTCGCAGGTCCGTGAGCACAGTACCATCTTCGTTTTCGGTCGGCGCAGTCCAGGACAGCGTCGTGGATTTCGTTGCGACCGACGTCACCTCGATCGAAAAATCAGGCGTCGAACTGGACAGATCGCCATCGCTGACGGTAATGGCGACATCTGCGTGAACGCCGATATCAGCAATCGTCGGTATCCCGGAAAGCGAACCCGTAGCGGCATCGAAATCGGCCCAGGGCGGCATGTTCTTCACTGAAAATGTCAGCGTATCGCCATCGACGTCGGACGCTGATGGCGTAAACAGGTACTGCTCTCCCGCCTTGACCGCGGCTGACGGAGACCCGGAAATCGACGGCGAATTGTTAGCGGGTGCCGGAGTATCGGGAGTACCGGTGTCGCCGCTATCGGTATTTTCCTCGCCCAGGCAGCCGCCAAGCATCACGAGACTCGTTAGTGCAACGAGCGTAAGTAAAGATCGATTTACCGATTTCATCAAGTCCCAGTCCCAGGTTGTCAATCAACAGCGATCAAAGTGGATTCGCGAGAACCGAGGGTGCCTGGCAACCTGCGGTGTAATACCGCTGGCTGTGTCTCCGGCAGCCCCGCCATCCTAGAATTTTCCTTAGACCGGTAGCTTTGCGCCCCCATTTTTCAATGAGTTTGCCCTTATTCGCAGACTAAACGTCAGTCGATTTTCATTCGCTGACACTTCATATGTAACGCTAATCTATCGTGGCTCGCGGTTTTGTGGACCCGGTCACGATATTGAACAATTCAGCAGCCTTAGCCGGCTCGAATTGCTGTACGACCATAATTTAGCAGTATTCGTGCCAATATTTTGTTATTAATTAATAATCAATAACTTACAAATCTTACTTGGGAGCGAATTTGGCTTACCAGGGGCGAAAGCGCCGAAAGCCGTCTCCAAATGCAGACGGCTTACGTGAAGGTCCCTCAGGTTGTGCAACCAAGCTCATGAATTGACAACAAAAAACGACTGTCGGCGTTAAGCAACACTCGCCACAGGGAGGGAAACGAGGTGCCGAACTACCTGGCGTAATAGATGGTGACGGGCAAGGTATGGCTCCACGCCGCGAGCCTGGCCGATATCCGCCGGTGCTGGTCACTGGACAACAGGCGCCGCTCGTGAAGCCTGGTTGCCAGGTCCAGTCCGAATCGGCGCAGCGAATTCTCGCTTCTTGTGTACTGAAATACGGCTTCCCAGTATTCCGGTGGTTCGTGAACGAATTCCGGATAATCGAAACCGCGGCGGCCGTAGTAGTCCAGAAAATAGCTGTCGACGACGACGAAGGTATCGTGAATATCGTCCGGACTAACCGCATGCCCGGGAACTACTGCCGGGCCGCTCAGAGTGAAGTCTTCGTACTTCCCTCCCGCATCAAAACTGTCCATGTAGCGAAACGTCGATATACCGTAGCCCTCGGCCATGAGACGACTGTCGTGAAGACTGCTGACGAAGCCGTGGACTTGCCGCGCATTCTCACTGTGCGCCCGGTGGCTTTCGGCGGACAGGTAAAGGCTGAACGGTGTCGCCATTGCGACCATGGCGACACACGCATACTGCGTCACATTGGACAGACGACTGAGCAGCAGCGCCAGGCAAACGATCAACGGCGCGGTGAACATCAGCATGTAGTTGTTCAGTTTATAGACCGGCACGTAGGGACTGATGCTCAACGGATAGAAATTCAACACGAGGAACATGACGGACGTCCACAGCAACAACAGCCCGAACCTGGCACCGTGAAAGCGCGAACGCACGGCGGGCCTTGTCAGGGCGACCAAACCGACCACCAACAGGATGATGAACACCGGGCCGGTGTATCGGATGTCAACGAACATCCACTTCAAGTATTCCAACAGCGACAGGGCGATGGCCTCTCCGCCGCTGACTATTACCTGGGTCCTGCTGTCCACGGCTGGCGAGAGAACGCTCAACCTGTTTAGCGGATCCCCGGTGGTCAGGAAGAAAAACAGCATTTCGACCATTGCGACACTCAACAACCCGGCCACGATGTAGGTGAACGACCAGGGCATCCTGCGATCCCTGACCAGCATCACTACTCCGCAAATGACAAAGAACGGCGCTATCAGGAGCGCTACAGACTTGGTTACATAGGCAAGGCCCGCAGCGACTCCGCTACCAAAGAAGTACCTTGGACGATGACCGGATTCGCCGGCATCTGCCCCACGAATATACAAATACATGCTCGTAAACAGCCAGAACCCCAATGGCACGTCAGCCATGAGCTGCGTGCCATATATGACGTCCAGTGGAAACAGCGACAGAAGCACGGCCGCAATGATGCCGGCCCGCGCGCCGCCCAGATATCTGCCACAAAGATAGCCAATTCCCACGGTACCGAGAGAACACAGGAGGGGCCACAGTGCGGAGGAAAACTCGCTTACGCCAAATACGAAGTAGATCAGCGCGACAGGAACGATGAGCCCGAATCGGGTTGACGCAACGGTGTCGAATACGTCCGGGTTACCTGAGGCCAGGGCTGCTGCCGCCGCGCTGTAGTCATAGGGATCCGAAGGCAGGAAACCATGAAAGAACAAAAGCCGCACAATAAGTGCGAGGCCAAGTACCAGTACGATGTGAATGTGGTGCTGATTACCCAAGGTACTTCGACAACATCGGGCCGATAATCTGGCTGACCTTCAAAGGCAGTTTCTTCCAACACCTGATCATCAGCTCATAACGCGGGTTCGTCACATTGATCTCCGGCAGACTTTCACTGTTTACGAGGAAGTACTGGTAATGGAGAGGCTGAGGCTCGAAGCCCCAGTGCCGCTTGTAGTTGTAGGGTCCTGAATCATTCTTGCTGCGACCAAAATCAAAAACCCGAACACCAGCGCCGGCTGCCCGGCACATCAGGTCGTAGTACATGAAGTCCATAGCTTTTGACTGTCTGCTAACCGGCAGGCCGCCACCGTAGTACGGCAAGACCTGGTCCCGAAAGTAAAAGCTGATCAATGAACTGTGCAGAGCTCCCTCGCCACTGATCGAGACGATTTCGCAAGCATCACCAAACTCTCTTTTGAGATTGTGAAAATAGCTCCTGCTGAATACGGGTGTGCCGAGGTTTCGCACGCTCGTCGAGTAGGTCTCGAAAAAATCGCTCACGTCCGATTGTAGTTCTCGGTTGAGATCGTTGCGTACGCCCTTTCGAATTACCGCCCTCTGCTTGTTTTTTACACTGAGGAGAATCGCCTCATCTCCGCCCTGCTCAATGTCGCGCAGGAATGTCGCATGCATCGATTTCGATGGCCAGTCATCTCGCGTCTTCTCCCTGTAACGCAACTCCAGGTAGTCGACGCCCAGTTCCTGAGCCAACTCCACCGCCCGATCTTCGAGAAGGCTACGGATTTCTTCCGTGTCGGCAATTGCACCGCCATAAACGCAAAAAGGAGTCGATACCAACGAGTGTCCGAAAACCATGCTCTTTACCTCGAACAATGGCAGGATTCCTCTGGTAACTCCGTCAGCACCGACGGCGCGAAGATAGTGTGGCTTGTGGCCGAAGGAATCGCTGATTACACGATACCAGCCGCTGAGGTGAAAAAACGTCGCCTCATCCGTATCTTCGACGTACGCGTCCCAGTCGGGCGACCAGTCGCCACTCACTTCACGGATACTGATTGCGTCAGGACTATTTGCGGTGTCGCCAGTGGTCATAGGTTTTTGATCTCCAAGTAAATACAGAGAGTATCGCAGCTCACATGCGGGTCAACGAGCCAGTCGCGAAACTGAGACTCTGGTTCATTTTGATGAAGACCGAGTGCGAATCACCGCGGCGGGACTGCCCACGGCAACGGAGTTCTCAGGTATTGGCCGCGTGACAACCGATCCCGCGCCGACCACACACCCGCGCCCGATGTCTTCTGCAACCACGCTGTGCGACCCTATCCAGCAATCGTCACCGACGGTAATTCTTTTTCTTGCGCCCCCCTGCCGGTTCATCGGAATATCGACCCGGTCATAGTTATGCTGCTTGATGCCGCTCAGGAAAGTACACCTCTCTCCAACCAGTACATCGCTGCCGATATCGCACTCGTGAACAATGCAGTACCGACCGATGAGCACGTTATCGCCAACCTCGACATCCGAGTACAGAAAGACACTGCCTGATTCGACGAGCACGTTCTTGCCGCATCGCCTCAGCGCGAAACGGTAGAACTCGTAGCGCAAGATGAAACCCGGAAAATAGGGCACGAAACCAAGGAACTCGGCGACCGTACGGAAAATGACGTTGGACAGACGCGCCAGCAGTGCCAACGGCAGAATCAGTGGCCAGCTCAGAATACCAAGTACTGCGATTGTCCACCGAACAAGCGGCCCCTGATGAAACTGCAGGTACTCCACAGCACGATAATCGTGGTCTTCTCTATTCTCGTCGTTCATCGTATTTGCATCTGCTTGATGCTTGCCCCCGTCTTCGGCTGTAGTATGAAAGCTACTTTGTCAAAGAGGTGCTGTCTATGCCCAAGAGCATGCCGATCCAGACAATCCAGGCCGTCGCACGGAGCGTCTATAAAGAGACCTCGAATTACGGATTCGGACCGGTCGACACTATCCGCCTGATTAACGAGCTAATGGATTTATGCAGCGCGGCAAGCGAGCGTGGCCCGGCGGCCAGGAATGATTCACAGCGGGATCTGACGGCTGCTCGATCGGAAGCGCCGGAACTCCCTATCAAAAGCCAGCGCATCATAATTCGCCGCTTCGATGCCGAGCAGGATCTGAATCTTTTGCGCGGCTGGTTACCGGACAAGTATGGCCGATTTTTCGTGCTCTCCTGTGCCACGGCACAGACCATCGATATTGAGATGCTCGTCAACTCTCCATTGAACGTACTGGGGACGATCACCCTGTTGGATGGTACGCCGATAGGCGCGATGGCCTACCTCGACTTCAACAAGGATCAGAAACGCGCCGAACTGCGCAAGTTGATCGGTGTGCCGGAGGCCAGAGGAAAAGGATACGCAGAAGAAGCTACCAGACTCTGGATCGACTACGGCATCTCTGCACTTGGCCTGCAGAAAATCTATGTGAGCACACTGCAGACGCATATCGGCAATATTCGCCTGAACGAAGACGTCGGGTTCAAAGTAGAAGGCTTGTTACAGAACGAGGTATGCATCGACGGAGAACGCTACGATCTCCTGCGCATGGGCCTGTGTAGCGAAGACCTCCTCTCAGACACGACCTAGTCTGCGGGAAGCCTCAAGGTCACGGAGGTGCCCTTTGACACCTCACTCGATACTTCAATATCGCCGCCCATCTTGCGCGCAAACTCCCTCGCCTGGTAGGCACCGATACCCATTCCCTGACTACCCTTTGTCGAATCGAACGGGCGAAACAGGCGGTCACGCAGGAACTCCCGCGTCATACCGCTGCCGTCGTCCGCGACGGTAATACTGACCTGGCCATTGGCTAGAGTGGTGCTTACCAACACTTGCCCTGCAGATGATGTCGAGTCCTGCGCATTGCGGATAAGGTGAACAATCACCATGATCAATTGCTCGACGTCGACTTCAATACTCGCGTCGTCATCGTTGAATTCGAGTCGCGGTTCGGGTGACCGCCCAGCGCAGCGGTCAACCGCAGTAGACACTGCGAACCTAACCTCGATGGTCTGAGTAGCCATGCTGGCCTCGCCGCGCTTCAGCTGAGTCATGACCTGCTTCATCCGGTCCACCGAGTTTGCAATCGTGTTCATCGCGTCATCCACGAACTCGGGATTGCGTTTGTGTTTTTCGGCGTTCGAGACGATAAGCGACTGCTGGGCGATCAGGTTATTGAGATCATGCATCAGAAATGCGGTGAGCCGATTATAGGCCTCGAACTGGCGCGCCTCGGCTAATTGCTCATCAGTACTATCCTGGACAAGGTGGACGGCCACATGATTACCCACCGTTTTCAACAGGTCTCGATCTTCGTAGTTCAACTTGAGCGGGCCCGTGGCCTTGTCCAGCAGGATCAAGCCAATCAATTCGCTACGCGCAAACAACGGAGCGACAAGCCAGGCATCGTCGCTTTCGGCAAGCCAGGCTGGAAGCAGCATACCCTCGTACAGCCCGGGGTTTTGTTTGAATTCCTCGAGATCGACAAGCCAACCGCCTTTGACAATGAAACTCACGATCGAATCCTGCGCCGAAATGGGCGGCACGGCATCCGAACGATTGTACGACGCCACCAGCTGATAAGCGGATTTGTCGTCGTTAAGTAACCAGAGTACGCCTGACGGGCTGCGCACAATCTGTGCCAGAGCCTTTACGGCGATTTCTTTGGCGGAACTGATTTCGATTTCACCAAGCGTCGAAATCAGTCGAAGCCACTCTTCTCGGTAATCGTACTTATTGCGAAAAAAGTGCTTGCTCAGGAACACTCGCAGCCGTGCACGCAGGCTGGACGAAAACAGCAAGAGCACCAGGAGCACGCCAGCGCCGACGAAAAAGACGACGCTCACGAGACTGCTCCAGGCCCGCTCCTGGATTACAATCCAGTATCCAACGCCGGCCATCAGCAAGAGGTAGACGCCTACCGCCGCGAGTGTTGTCGAGTAAAAGACGACCTGTCGAGATACGAATATATCGAGGCTCCACTCGCCGTTGGATCGTGCCGCTATAGCGATCATCGGAATGAATCCGATATTGACGAATCCGCGAGCTACCCAGGTCCAGGGCTCGACCGCCCCCAGCATCAGGCCCTGGGAAAAAAGAAACAGGTCGTAAGCGAAAATCCCGCCGATACCGAGCATGAGAACTTTGATGCTCCGCTTGGATTCGTCCGAGGCATTACGATGCAGCTGTTCAACGAGGAGCAGACCCACCATCGCCATCAGCAGTCCACCGGAAGTAAGAACATCCGCAAATGTGATGTGCGATGGCAGGATTTGAAAATTGAACTCGATGGATGCGCCTGCCGCCAGCACGCCGATCCAAATACCGTAGCCGACGAGACGAATCAGTCGCACAGCACTGACCCTGCGCAGAAGGACCGACAGGAACGCGAGCCAGGCGCCGGCTCGAACCACTTCCAGGGTAAACATCACGAACATGTCGACTTCGCGAACCGAATGATCGATCGCGAGCGCTGCTGCCCACGCGACGCTGGCTACGCACGCGCCTGCCAACAAACCACCAATCAGCTGGCCACGCCAGCTAATCAGCAGCAACAGCGTCAGCAACGCGTAAGAAACCGCCAGGATGGCATATCCGATCGCGCTCAATTCAGTCATCAAAAACATAGATTATCTGACAGGAAACAACAGCTTGTAACGTCGGTGGATGATGACAGCTAACGCTCGCTGATGCCAACGACCGCGTCTCGTCCACTTCGACCCGACGCCAGTTCACGAAGGTGACACATTCGATTGTCGCGTCATACTGCTCGGGACAGCTTTTCTTAAAGCCCCGAGCACCGTCAGGACCGAATCCCAATCACGGACTTTCCGGCAATTGGTCTTAGCTAAAGAACGATCGTCTTCGTCAAATCCTGACGACAGCCCGGGACGTGGCGAACGAACAAAAGGGGAGTAAACGAGTTCAAAAGTGTGCTAGGCCACTTTTCTCATAGGTTTTTGTTTTTATTGAGAAAAGTGGCGTCCCCAAGGGGATTCGAACCCCTGTTGCCGCCGTGAAAGGGCAGTGTCCTAGGCCTCTAGACGATGGGGACCCGGAATTTCAGTGTGAAACTAATGGTGGAGCTAGGCGGGATCGAACCGCCGACCTCTTGCATGCCATGCAAGCGCTCTCCCAGCTGAGCTATAGCCCCACTGAGCGGCGCACTATAAGGATGCCTCGTCAGGCTGTCAAGAGCCGCGATAAGCGCCTAGTTTTCATGAGCTTGGGCTCTCGCCTCAATCAGCCGAATCCCCTTGTCCAAGCGCTCCAGCGTTCGTTCACGGCCGACGAGCGAAACAGTGACATCAATCGGGGGCGAGACAGTACCTCCTGTCACAGCGACCCTGATCGGTTGCCCCAGTTTTCCCATGTTCAGGCCGAAGCTTGCGGCAACCTCTTCAATCGATTGCCCGATGGCCTCTTTGCTCCACTCCGAGAGAGACGCAAACCTCTCCCTCACCGCCTTCAACGGCTCGAGAATGACCGGACGGAGGTTCTTCTTGGCTCCCTTGGGATCAATCTCGTCGAAGTCCTCATAACAATAACGGGCATTCGAAACCATCTGCGTCAAAGTCTCTGCTCGCTCGCGAAACCCGTCTGCCAGGTCTTTGAGATCAGGGCCATCCTGCGGGGCAAGGCCGGCTTGCTCGAAGTGCGTTATCAACGCCTCGCTGAGCCGCGTCGCGGGCGCTGAAATAATATGCTGTTGATTTAGCCACAGCAGTTTTTCCGGGTTGAACGACGAAGCAGATTGATTCACATCTGCGACATCGAAAAGGCGAATCATCTCCTCGATCGAAAAGACTTCCTGGTCTCCGTGCGACCACCCGAGTCGCACCAGATAATTGAGCACGGCCTCCGGTAGATATCCTTGCTCTCTGTAGTCGCGAATATCCACGGCACCATGGCGCTTGGATAACTTCGCTCCATCTGCACCAAGAATCATCGGCAGGTGCGCGTAGGCCGGCGGCGGTGCACCCAGAGCCGCAAGAAGATTCATTTGCCTGGGAGTATTGTTGAGGTGGTCATCCCCACGAATAACGTGGGAGATCTTCATATCGTGGTCGTCGACAATCACTGAAAAGTTATAGGTCGGCGTTCCGTCGGAGCGGGCTATGACAAGATCGTCGAGTTCGGCGTTGCTGAATACCACTCGCCCGCGGACAAGATCGTCGACCACTACGTCCCCGTCGAGCGGATTCTTGAATCGAACAACTGAATCGCCTGCTTTGCAGGGCTCGCTTCGTTGCCTGCAACGGCCGTCGTAGCGCATCTTCTCTCCGCGTTCCTTCTGCCCGGCGCGAAGTTCGTCCAGCTCTTCCTTCGTGCAGTAGCAGCGATACGCCTTGCCCTCATCCAGCCACTGCTCGGTTATTGCCCGGTAGCGATCGAAACGCTCGGTCTGGAAGAACGGCCCCTCATCGGCATCGAGACCGAGCCATGCCATGCCATCGACAATGGCGTCGACATTTTCGGGCGTCGATCGCTGACGGTCGGTATCTTCGATGCGCAGGACGAATTGCCCGCCACAATGCCGCGCATAGAGCCAGCAAAACAAAGCTGTGCGGACACTGCCAAGATGTAATACCCCGGTTGGGCTTGGAGCGAATCGAGTACGTACAGTCATAGAATCAGTCGGTGGTGGACGGCCCAAAGCGCTGCAGTGTAGCAGATGATATGGGACCTGCTGTGCCCTCTGCGCCCTTTGTGAATACAGTCATGGACTTGGATCGCCTCAAGTGGCATAAACGCACTGAGGAACCATCCAGACAGGGACGACTTTGCCACCGTGAAAGGCCCATTCGCAAATAGATCAACGTTATTAACGGTGATCGGAATAGCCGTTGGCATGACCTTTCTGTTACTCGCATTCAGAAACACGGATCTTGCCGCCATCGGCGACGCCTTCCGCAGTGCCAATCTCCTTTATGTGCCGCTGGTTCTTCTGGCTCTCATCCTGTTTCTTTGGACGAAGACCGTTCGATGGGCACTATTGCTGACGCCGCTACTAAAGATCTCGAGCGCGCAACTTTTTCCTCTTACGGTTACCGGCTATGCGAGCAATATATTGTTGCCTGCGCAACTCGGCGAGCTTGTTCGAATGTACCTGGTGAGCAACAGATGCGGCCTGAAAGCGGGCCCGGTACTTGTCACCATTGTATTGGAAAGAATGTTCGATTTTCTGACGATACTGGTTTTCGTTGCCACCCTCGTACCCCTGGTCCCAAACACGCCTGATGTGTTGGTTCTTGCCGCTAAGATTTGCGGTGCTATCGGAGCCGCGATTCTCTCAGGTGCACTGCTGGGTGCCTTCCGGCCACAGCTCCTGACACGACTATTCCACATCACGACAAGCTGGTTGCCAGCTTCCGTATCTGGCCCGCTGAACAGGCAATTCGAAATGGCCATTAGCGGCCTGCAATCGCTCACCAGCTTCAGAATGTTAATTGCGCTGGCCGGATGGTCATTGGTCCAGTGGCTCCTGATGGGCTTGTGCACCTGGTTTGCAATCCTCGCCTTCGACATCGATGTACCGGTTTCGGCCGCTTACGTCGTCCTCGCCGTCGTAGTGGTCGGAATGACCGTTCCCAGCAGCCCCGGATTCTTCGGGACAATTCAACTTTGTTTTACTATCGGCCTTGGCGCCTATGGCGTGCAGGCCGGATTGGCCATTGCGGCGTCAATCCTGTTTCATGCCGTGGTATTTGTGTCCGTCGGCTTGGGTGGTATCTACTTTGCGCGGCGCATGGGCTACTCGGCGGTCGAACTGGTTCGCGAGTCCGAAACCGAAGCCGCGGCTTCGTCTCCCGGCGATACGCCCTGACGCAACCAGGAATTGACGAGGCATCAACCTGTGTGTCAATTCAGGCGTGAACGCGTACTATGACCGACTTTGAAAACTGCTCTCGCTCATCACTCTCCCGGAGGACCAATGACAAAATCTCCTACGACT
The DNA here is from genome assembly GCA_021773035.1 of Woeseiaceae bacterium. Classification (GTDB taxonomy): domain Bacteria; phylum Pseudomonadota; class Gammaproteobacteria; order Steroidobacterales; family Woeseiaceae; genus UBA1847. The sequence continues at coordinate 63,977 of JAJFKU010000001.1, read as the reverse complement.
GACGCCTCTACAACGACTGCAGAGCCAAACGAGACCGCAATGTCTGGCGTGCCAGAAGTCTGGACGACCGACAGAACACTGCCGGGCCAGGTTCAGGCGTGGGACGATTACTGGGAGCAATTGGACGACAAGCAGCCAATTTTTGCGCTGGAAGCTGGTGACTATGCAGATCGATTCACCAGGGCATTTCCAGAGACGAAGGATGCTCGCGTCCTCGACTTCGGTTGCGGTTTCGGTTTTCTCAGCGAGGCGGTTTCCCAGCATGTAGGGGAACTGGTGGTCTGGGACAGCGCTGCGAATATGCGCGGCATCGCCTATCAACGATTATCGAAAATAGAGAATGTCCGGTTTGTTGATCTTTCCGACGGCAACGAAGATGCACGCGTCACTCCGTTCGATTTCATTGTCGTCAATAGCGTCATTCAATATATGACAGCAGAAGATCTTCACGGCTGGCTCGAACGCTGGAAGGGCTTGCTCAACACAGATGGGCGATTGGTCGTTTCGGATATCGTAACGCCGGACTACAGCTTCATCCGTGATGTCGTGTCTTACCTGTACTTGTGTATGCGCAAGGGCGCGCTGTTGCGTTCTGTCTGGGCCGGCGTGAAGGAAATTGGCAACTATTCTGCCCTGAAGGAAGCGCGGCCGTTACTGAAGCTGAATCAACAGGAAATCCGCGAGGCTGCTTCAAACGCCGGCCTTAGTGTTGAAATACTGACTGACAATCTCACTTACCACCATGGTCGATCGACAGCGGTTTTTACCGCACCGGAAGGATAGTAAATTTAGCGAGCGCCCTTGCCCCACAGCACTACTTCGACCGTCTGCAGCACTATCAATGCGTCGAGAAGTAGAGTCTGGTTCTTAATATAGTAGAGATCGAACTGCAATTTCTCGACGGCATCTTCCTCGGATGCACCGTAGGAGTATTTCAGCTGCGCCCAACCGGTCACGCCGGGCTTCATCACGTGACGCTCCGAGTAATACGGAATTTTCTCCTGCAGCTCCTCAACAAACACCGGTCGCTCAGGGCGTGGTCCCACAATGCTCATCTGGCCTCTCAGCACATTGAAAACCTGTGGTAACTCATCCAGTCGACTGTTGCGCAGAAAGTTGCCTACACGAGTCACCCGGCTGTCGTTTTCGCTTGCCCAGACGGCCACACCGTCCGCTTCCGCATCCTCACTCATGCTGCGAAACTTGAGGACATCAAATGGCACGCCACCCTGCCCAACACGGCATTGGCGGTAGATGACAGACGCCGACAGCCCGTTCTCGATTTTTATCGCGAGAACCACCAGGATCATTATCGGTAAGGACACACCGAGCAGCAGGCCGCTAACCACCGTATCCATAGCACGTTTGGCCAAGCGGCTTAGCTTTGATCGACGAAAACCAGGAGAAAAAATCAACCAGCCGGGGCTCACAAGATCAATAGGAATTTTGCCTGTTTCGCGCTCGAGAAATTCAAGCAGGTCTATGACATCGATACCCTTTAACTTGGCATCGAGGAGATCTCTAATCGGTAATTTGCCACGACGATCATCCATGGCAACAACGATTTCCTCCGCCCCTGATTCGACTGCAATATCCGCGATCGACTGCCCATTACTCTGAATAACATCTCCGGCCTCAACGACCGTGTCCCCCATCGCCGCAACTTGCGCCACGACTTTGAATCCACGACGATCAGCGCGTCGACGAATGGCGGAAATACTCATCGCTCGCTCCCCCGCCCCGAATATTAGTGTTCGGCGGCGGAAAACGTGCTCGTCGACGGTCCTGACGAAGACATACCTGACTCCGAGCAATAACAACAACGAGTAACCGATTGCGACCGATGCAACATCGCGTGTGATCATCAGCGGCGGATAGGCGTAGAACAGAATTGCCAATCCCAGGCACGCAATTGTCAAGCCAACTATTAGCCGGACGACAGCCTCGCCGAAATAGAGCCGTTGGTGAAACTGGTACAGACCCACAGCGATCATGCTGACAAGCGCGACCAGAGCCACGAGCGCTGCTTTCGGAGCCACCGGCCCGAGGAACTGTATGCACTCTGCCAAGCTGCCGAATACGATGAGGCCGGCGACATAGACTGACGAAAAAAGCACCGCCACTTCTATCACCGCCATGAGCAATAGCGGTGTTCGTACTTGACTTTTGGTTGACCGGATTGGCATTTGGTTAGTGCAATGACCTGTCCAGGCATTGTAATACAACGCGCTGGAAAAACTGATAATTATTAATGACTAAGACTGAATCTAGCGATTCAGCTTCATCATTCTACACCCGCGACCATGCCCGGGAAGTGATGCTGGTCACAGCGGATTAGGAGATCGTCGTCACTTCGTTACTCCTCCGGCACGGTCACAGCCATCATATTCGGTCTTTTTTACACTTTCGTGTCCTGCCGCCCTTCGATAGGGCCGGATTCGGGGCAAAACTCCTCACTTGTGACGTCGAAGAGGATCAGATTGTGAATCGCGTCACATTTTCCGGAGCCGCGTTGTCGGGGCCGAATACAACTCCAGGCTGAATATCCCGCTTGGCCGCCATTTCATGCGGTTTTCACTGCTGGCACGCCAATTGCAGCAGCAGTTACTATGAAAAGGACTTCAATCAAACCACTTCTCGTTGCTTTCGTATTCGCTGCCGCATTCAGTTCGCCCGCGATGGCCGGCAAATTCAATGTGGTCGTCAACGGCAAGTCATATCACTTTGACTCAAGTTATGACTGGAACGAGAACAACTACGGCTTCGGTTTTGAGCATGAATTCACGCAGACTAGTGCGTGGAAAAAGATTGTGATGGCGAATGGCTTTCGTGACAGCACCAACAATATGTCCTACATGGCTGGCGCGGGCCTGCACAGGCGGATATACGAAACGGACAGCTTGGCAGGCTTCTATGTCTACGCAGGACTGAACGCATTCCTGATGACGCGTGACGACGTTAATAACAGACAGCCATTCCCGGGGGTCTTGCCGAGCATTAGCATCGGCAATGACACGGTTGGATTCAACCTGACCTACATGCCGAAGATGGCAGTAGAGAAAACTACGGGTTCTAACATGCTGGATCCCACCCTAAGCGGCATCCTTTTCCTGCAGTTCAAGGTCAGCCTGGACCAGTTCCTCCCATAACTGCCAATATCTCAGCAGTTTTTTCCTGCATCAGCACCTCGTCACCTCGGCTCTCAACATTGAGCCGCACGACGGGCTCCGTATTCGACATGCGAATATTGAAACGCCAGTCGGAAAACTCAAAGCTGTAGCCGTCGACATCTTCGACACTTAGCGCATCACCCGCGTATTGATCGTATAGCGTTGCCAAAGTCGCCCTGGCGTCAGCTACCTGCCGATTGATCTCACCACTCGCCGGATAGCGCGCCATGCGCTCGCCAGTGAGTTCGGATAAGGTCTTGCCGCTGGTCGAAATCAATTCCGCGACCAGCAACCACGGAATCATGCCACTGTCCGCGTACGAGAATTCGCGGAAGTAATGGTGGGCACTCATCTCTCCGCCGTATATTCCGTCAACCTCGCGCATCTTTTCTTTGATGAACGAGTGACCCGATTTGCTCTGCACGGCCTCGCCGCCACTCTCGTCAACTATTTCCAATGTGTTCCAGGTCATGCGCGGGTCGTGTACGACTTTTGCACCAGGATTCTTGGCCAGGAAACTTTCAGCCAGCAGCCCGACAATGTAGTAGCCTTCAATGAACCTACCGTTCTCATCGAAAAGAAAACAGCGGTCAAAATCACCGTCCCAGGCGATACCCATATCGGCCCGATGCTCAACCACGGCACCCTCTGTAACTGATTGATTTTGCTCGAGCATTGGGTTTGGAATACCGTTCGGAAAGGTCCCGTCCGGTTCGTTGTGCACCTTGATCAGTTCAAATGGCAGATGCGACTCAAGCGCGTCCGATGCGATCCCCGCACAACCGTTGCCCGGGTTCACTACGAGCTTTAGCGGTTTGAGCTTTTCGACATCGACGTAACTCAGCATGTGATCGATGTAGACATCCAGCAGATCGATGTTTGTAAGTTTGCCGCCGTCATTAGTGGCTCTTTCATCCGACTCTGCCAAACTGCGAATATCTGCAAGACCGGTGTCAGCACTGATCGGACGAGCTTCTTCTCGCACCAGCTTCAGACCATTGTAGTCTGCGGGGTTGTGGCTGGCCGTCACCATGATACCGCCATCGGTGTTCAGGTGGCTTGTAGCGAAATAAACCATCTCCGTTCCGCACATGCCGATATCGAACACTTCAACACCGGCATCCAGCAGGCCTTTGATTACCGCGTCGGCAAACTCGTCACTCGTCAGCCGCATGTCCCGGCCAACAACCATGGTTTTTGCATTCAGAAATACACCGGTCGCATTACCGATTCGGTAGCAGATGTCCGCATTCAATTGGTTTGGAATTTGCCCACGCACGTCGTAGGCCTTAAAGCAGTCGATCGTCATGGGCATATCAGGTATTCGTCCCTTCTCGTCCGTAATTGTCTTCCAGACGCACGATGTCGTCTTCACCAAGATAATCCCCGCACTGCACTTCAATGATATGTGCGGGCTCTTCGAATGGATTGGCAATCCTGTGAATGTCGCCAATGGCGATGTAGGTGGACTCGTTCACGCCAAGATCGAAGATGTCGTCGTTCTTCGTTATCTGCGCTTTGCCGCGCACAACGACCCAATGTTCGGCACGATGTGCGTGCTTTTGCAGCGACAGAACAGCACCAGGATTGACTACCAGCCGTTTCACCTGAAACCCGTCGGCATTCTCAAGGCTGTCGTAACTGCCCCAGGGTCGAAACACCTGGCGATGCAATCTTGTTTCGGAACGATCAGTCGCGCTCAACGCGTCAACGACTTCCTTGACGTCCTGTGCTCTATCCTTGTTAACCACTAACGTCGAGTCCTTGGTCTCGATGATCACGATATTATCCACACCAACCGCTGCCACCAGCCTGCTTTCCGCCTGAATAAACGCACCCCTGCAGTCGTGCACAACCACGTCGCCATCGATTGTATTGCCGTCTTCGTCCTGTTGGCGGACCTCGTGGAGCGAGGCCCAGGAACCAACATCACTCCATCCCGCGTCCAATGGCACCATCGCTGCGGCATCAGTCTTTTCCATAACCGCGTAGTCAATCGAGTCTTTTGGACACGCCAGAAACGACTCCGCGTCCGGTCGGATAAAATCGCCGTCCGTTCTTTTCTCAATACTAAGCCTGCATGCCGAATACATTTCAGGCGCCAATTCACTGAGGGTATCGAGGTAAGTCTGAGCTCTAAACAGGAACATGCCGCTGTTCCAGAAATACGATCCATCCGCGACATAGGCTGCCGCTGTCTTCTCGTCCGGCTTTTCCACGAATGACTCGACCGGAACGGGGTTGTTGCCGTCTGGTGTCGCCTTGACGTAGCCGTAACCGGTTTCCGGTCTTACCGGGACGATGCCGAATGTCACAAGCTTGCCCTGTGAGGCGGCCTCCATTCCACACTCGACCGCGGCCTGAAACTCAGCAGTATTGTGGATGACATGATCGGCCGGCATCACCAGCAGGAATGCTTCTGGATTCTCTTCCGCAGCAAGGAATGCGGCCAGTGCCACCGCCGGAGCGGTATTACGGCCCTCTGGTTCCAGCACGATTTGGGCATCGTGCCCCGCCTCCCGGAGCTGTTCTGCAACGAGAAATCTATGCGCCTCATTGCAAACCACCATGCAACGACTTGACGCATTTTGCATTCCGGCAAGACGTTGCGCCGTTTGCTGCAACATTGTTGTCTTGCCATCAACGAGCGGAAGCAGTTGCTTGGGGTACATAGAACGAGACGCAGGCCATAACCGGGTACCAGATCCACCCGACAGTATGACTGGCAGGATCGAACTCATGATCGTCCTCGCCCGATCGCGTAGTATTGCAACCCCAATCCTTCGACCGTTTCCGGATCATAGAGATTTCGACCATCGAAAATCACCGCGTCGGCGAGTTCGTCCTTGAGCCGTTTGAAATCCGGGCTTCTGAATTCCTGCCACTCGGTAATGATGACGAGCGCGTCAGCGCCCTCGACGGCACCGTAGGCCGTGTCGCACAGCTCGAGACCTTCCCTGTCGGGATAGATGCGCGCCGCCTCGGCGGAGGCCTGCGGATCATACGCCCTGACTGTTGCGCCAGCCTCCCAAAGCGACTCCATGATTACGCGACTGGGGGCCGCTCGCATATCGTCTGTATTGGGCTTGAACGACAAGCCCCACAGCGCGATCGTCTTGCCCTTGAGATCGCCGCCGTAGTGCGCTTGTAACTTTTCGAAAATACGGCGTTTCTGTCGCAGATTCACGTCCTCGACGGCATTCAAGAGGGCTGCGTCGTATCCGGTATCCGCGGCCGACTTCGCTAACGCCTGCACATCCTTCGGGAAACACGAACCGCCATAGCCGGCCCCCGGATAGATGAAGTGATAACCGATACGTGGGTCCGAACCAATACCATGCCGGACGTTTTCGATATCTGCCCCGAAGCGTTCGGCCAGGTTGGCCAGTTCGTTCATGAAGCTGATCTTGGTTGCGAGCATGGCGTTGGCGGCGTATTTGGTGAGTTCGGCCGAGCGAATATCCATGCTGATCAGGCGATCATGGTTTCTGTTGAAGGGTTCGTACAACGACCGGAGGAGTTCCGTCGTCCGCGGGTTGTCCGTGCCGACGATGATGCGGTCCGGTTTCATGAAGTCGCCGATGGCGGCACCCTCTTTCAGAAACTCGGGGTTCGATACGACATCGAACTCTACCGACTTGCCACGCTCGTCGAGCGCTTTCTGTAGCTCCGCCTTAACCTTGTCAGCCGTCCCTACGGGGACAGTCGATTTGTCGACAACGACGCGGTATTCATCCATGTGCTCACCGATAGCACGCGCAACCGCCAGCACGTGTTTCAGGTCAGCGGAGCCGTCTTCGTCAGGTGGAGTACCAACCGCAATAAACTGAAACAAGCCGTGGTCGACGGCTTTCCTGGTATCAGTCGTGAATTCGAGGCGGCCCGACTCCATGTTGCGGGCGATGTACGCGTCGAGGCCGGGCTCGTAGATGGGCACCTCGCCGTTGTTCAGCCTGGCGATTTTTTGCTCGTCGATATCGTAGCAAACGACGTGATTGCCCATTTCGGCCATGCAGGCACCGGTGACGAGGCCGACATAGCCGGAGCCGAAGATAGTTAGGCGCATATGTGAGTCAGATTCCGTATTCGAGAGTACGAAATTATACAGACAGAGACGGCGGAGTTACTACGACCAGTACCGGTTACCGCAGCGAACGGGCTCTCGCCGCGCGATATGGGCCCAGTTTACCGGCCCGTAGCTGGCGAAAAATGTAGAGCCGATGACGTTTGGCAATACTCTTGATCACCCAGTTCTGTGTGAGACCCAGTATGGACCAGGCGATAAAAAGCACGACATCGGCCACGCCTGCAGAATGTGCGCCCACGGCGATAGCCGCGTAGGCCGCCTGCAAGCCGCCAAGAATGGCGAGTTTCTGTCGAACGTCGAAACCACCCCGCCTCAACGTATGATGAAAATGATCACGCCCCGGCCGGAACGGGGATCTTCCGGCGACGATACGTCGAGTAAAACAGGTTAGGCTGTCATAGACGGGAATCGACGCGAACCATAATCCTACGACCGGAGAAATGATCGCATTTGCCCCTTCACTAATGCCCAGGGTCGCCCAAAAAACCGTGAAGCCGAGTAATGTACTCCCAGCGTCACCCATGAACGATCGAACCTGCCTGTTGGCTACGACAGGGAAGTTGAATACCAGAAATCCGAAGATCGACGCCGAGACAATCACTGCAATCACTGTGGACAGGGCATTCAGCCCACCAACTACGGACACTGCCAGCAACGCTATAAGCGCCAGAATACCTGCAAGTCCATCGACCCCGTCGACCAGATTGTAGGCGTTGATGACCGTAATTGCGACGATCAAGGTTCCGAACAGCGCGAATGGCCCAAGGAGAATTTCACCGAAGCCAAGAGGGTTGCCGATACTCGCGAGCATGAAGCCTGAGCCGTTCACCATAATCAGAACAGCGGCGACCTGAACAAGAACACGCACTGCAGCCGGTATAGCGTATTTGTCATCTATCGCGCCGATCACTACCAGAAGGAAGAAAGAAAATACCAGTGCGACTGAACTACTGTTGATAACACCGATCACGGCCAGACCCGACAGAACGCCAATGAACATTGCCAGCCCACCGATGATCGGCACATCACCGACGTGACGCTTGCGCCCACCCGGGCGGTCGATCAGCCCAACACTCGTTGCAAAAGGCCTCAGCGCGATCATAAAGGCAACAGTAACCGCAAATGCGACTGCGCTTGCGGGAAATAGTGGGTAATCGCTCATCTGCTCTGGCTTTGCTTCTGGTTTTTTCTTAAGTCCGGTGACACAGAGTCTTTAACGGCTCGGGAAGAAATAAGTTGACCAGATTGGTCGGGCGTAATGGTACCGGAAGTACGTCACACTTGGTACCCCTCTCCCTTATTTAGCGAGCGCTTCAATAATTGTAAACACCTGCAAAACCCAGTTCATTCGTAACATCACGCTGTCAAGCGGGTGATCAGGCGTTGGAGCAATACCAGTCATACGTATTGGCGATGCCTGCATCAAGCTTGATCGACGGTTCCCAACCAAGTGCTGTCAGTTTTGATGTATCAAGGAGTTTTCTGGGTGCGCCATCAGGCTTGCTTGGATCATTTTCCAATCCGCCTTGAAAGCCAACAACTTCGCTTACCAGACCTGCAAGTTCACCGATTCCGATGTCTCTGCCCCAGCCAACGTTGATAATTTCGGAATCGCTATAGTTGCTCATCAGAAACACGCACGCATCAGCAAGATCGTCGACGTGCAAAAACTCGCGGCGTGGATTACCACTCCCCCATATCTCAACGAACTTTGCTCCCGATGCCTTCGCCTCGTGGAATTTTCGAATCAATGCCGGTAACACATGGGAGTTTTCGAGATCAAAATTATCTCCGGGCCCATACAGATTAGTTGGCATCACCGAAATCGCATCGAAACCGTATTGCTTGCGATACGCCTGGCACATTTTGATGCCCGCAATCTTGGCGACGGCGTACCACTCGTTGGTTGGCTCAAGTGCGCCGGTTAGGAGGCTGTCTTCAGCCATGGGTTGGGATGCGAGTCTTGGGTAGATGCAGGATGAACCCAGAAACAAGAGCTTTTTCACCCCGTGCTTCCAAGCCGCGTGAATGACGTTGGTCTGGATAACCAAGTTGTCCCTAAGAAACTCGGCTGGATAAGTATCGTTGGCGTGTATGCCGCCCACCTTCGCGGCGGCGAGATACACTTCGTCAATTTCATTCGCGGCAAACCATGCTTCTACTTCTGCCTGGTTGCGGAGATCCAACTCGTCGCGGCCAGCGACAATTGCCCCAATACCATCCACCTGCAAACGGCAAACGATGGCCGAACCTACCAAGCCTTTGTGGCCTGCAACAAATATTTTGCTCACTGTCTCTGCTTACTCGTGGTGGTCGAAAGTCCGGTAGCCGGCGCCTTTAACCAACGCATCGCGCTTAGCCGTTTCATAATCCGCCGCAACCATTTCCCCTACGAGCCGTTCGAGCGATATCTTTGCTGCCCAACCCAAAAGATTCTTCGCCTTGGAAGGATCGCCAAGTAATGTTTCTACTTCAGTAGGGCGAAAATAACGTTGATCTACGGCAACGATCTGACTGCCCGTCTTCCTGTCAATACCAATCTCATCGACACCTTGACCGCTCCACTCAATCTCCATGCCCAGCTCAGCGCCGCCTAACTCAATGAATTCGCGAACAGAATGCTGCCGCCCGGTCGCGATCACGAAATCATCGGGCTCGTCCTGCTGCAACATAAGCCACATGGCCTCCACAAAGTCGCGGGCGTGCCCCCAATCACGTAATGAATTCAAATTACCGATATATAACTTGTCCTGGAGGCCCATCTTGATTCTGGCAAGGGCACGCGTAATCTTGCGGGTCACGAAAGTCTCGCCGCGCATCGGTGATTCATGGTTGAAAAGAATGCCGTTCGACGCATGCATTCCATACGCCTCACGATAATTGACCGTTATCCAATACGCATAAACCTTGGCGGCCCCATATGGTGAGCGAGGATAGAACGGCGTGGATTCCTTTTGCGGGACTTCCTGCACCTTGCCGAACATTTCTGAGGTCGACGCCTGATAAATACGCGTCTTCTTTTCCATTCCGAGCAGGCGCACGGCTTCCAGGATTCGCAGCGTGCCTAATGCATCTGAGTTAGCGGTGTACTCGGGTGTCTCGAACGACACCTGTACATGGCTTTGTGCTGCGAGATTATAAATCTCTGCAGGCTGAACCTCCTTGATTATTCGGATCAGGTTCGTCGCGTCAGTCATGTCCCCGTAGTGAAGGTGCATCATCACACCTTTTTCATGGGGATCCTGATACAGATGATCGATTCGGTCGGTATTGAACGATGACGCTCGACGTTTAATGCCGTGAACTTCATAGCCTTTTTCCAGCAACAACTCGGCCAAATAGGAGCCGTCCTGGCCGGTGATGCCTGTTACTAAAGCAGTCTTCATAGGGACCCAAAAATTAAGATTGTCATTTCAACTAGGAGCGTCTGCTCCGACCCAAAGGAGAGATATTAGCCCACTCCGCTGCCTTAAATCGAGGGAATTGTCTGCAAGAAACAGAGGCACAATAAGTTGGGTGTATTCGAAAAGTGACGTACGACCGATAGGCATCAGTAGCAAAGAAAACGCAGTGTATCATGACACATGACTCGCAACCAATAGCGCGATTGTTTTCAAATACTGTGATATCACCAGTCGCTCATCAAAGTTATTCTCTACAAACTCTCGCCCTCTTTGCCCCATGGCTTGGCGTTGTTCCGGAGTTAGCGCACAATACCGCAACAGCTTTTCGCTCAAGTCTGCCGCATCCGCTGGACGACATAAGTAACCTGTCTCACCTTCTATTACTGTGTCACGACAACCTGGCACATCCGTAGTTATCACCGGGCGCCCCATAGCTGCAGCCTCTAGAAGAGTTCGCGGCAAACCTTCGCGGTAAGATGGCAGCACTACACAATCTGACCGCGACAAATACGGTCGCACATCATCAGTCTGCCCCAGATACTCAACGATACCCTCCGCTACCCACTCATTCACTTGCTCGCGAGGAATAGCCGAGGGGTTCGCATCATCCAGGAATCCCAGCAATTGAAAGCGTGCCTGAGGATGCAGTGACCGAACTCTGCGAGCCGCAACTACAAACTCACCAACTCCTTTGTCCCACAGAATGCGGGCTACCAGCAAGAACACCGGCGGTTCAACAGGCGGCGTCGGTCGTGTCATGGGCGAAAACCGCACAAGGTCTATCCCCGCACCCGGCACATGGATGGCGTTGTCGGAACGAACAAGGCCGTACCTCTCGAACAGGTGCTTGTCGTCGAGATTCTCAAAAAACACACTGAATGCACGCCGAAAAGTGAAGCGATAGAGTATCAGCGCAACTACAGTCACCAAAGACCTGCGGATGAACGCGCGGCCCAAGCCCGAGACGCCGGGCACGAACGGCACCTTCCGCGCAATGCAAGCTAAGGCAGAATAAAGATTTCCTTTCGGCGTAAAGCTTACAACCAAGTCAATCCGCTGACGATGCAACAGGCGCCAGAACGCTACAACCGACTTACACTCTCTAAAGGGATTGGTGCCGCTTCCAGAAATACGGACGTCTTCAAATACGAAGCCCGCAGCACGCAGTTGACCTGAATAGGCGTCGATTGGAGCAACCGCAACGACCGTGTGGCCAGCAGACTGCAGCGCACTCATCAGATTGAACCGAAAATTGAATAAATACCATGCGGTGTTCGAAACAACGGCAATACGCATCAGGTTTCCATTTTTTCCGCCCAAGCCTGAAGCCTGAGAATTGTCCAGATGTGATGTTGCCAATTACACGAACCGGAGACGTGTTCTTGCCATCGCTTACGGATCAAGTTAACGGGAAGACCGAACTCCTGCTGCGATCGTTCAAACAATGCACGCGGGACATACCTATCGAGCAGCTTCTTCAACAAATATTTTCCTTCCCCGTTTCCGACTTTTTCGCCAAATAGCAAGGCCCTAATCTTATTCGACGACTCGATGATCGAGGAACGGCGCACAACTTTCAAGGCTCGATGACATTGCCGACCGATCAACGTGTCCGCTTTCAAATAAATGAGACAAATGAGGGTTTGATCCAAGCGAGTGTTCTGCTCATCATCTTCATGTTACGCGGCATGTCGTTGCTTGTGCAAGAGATGTTTCGCGATGGCGCTTTTCTTGATCCTTTCTCGTTTCGCCAGTACTGATTGCCCGCGCTCGAAGCAAATATCAGCTCGCGTTGGATTTTCCAAGTTCTATTGGTATCGCTGGTGGTTCCCCCATTAATCGTATTGTGTGTTCACTTTGCTAGAACAAACAGTGAATAACCGCCGAGTAATTTAGCAGTAATATCTTTACTGATTTTCGACAGGAGAATCCGAGGTATTCTCGCCATTCTTGACAGCGGTGTAATACTGGTACTGGTGGATGACAAGTCGATAGCTCCAGAGGCGTAAAAATAGTCCACAACCTCAAAATCCAACTCTTTCAAAAGAGCCAAACAAATATCTTTGTTGAAATAGTGAATATGTCCGTATTTTGTACGTGTATCAATGAATTTCTGCGCCAATATGGCCTTTGCAGCATGAATTTCTAGTGGGAAATTAAATATTTTATAGTGGCCCCTGTCCTTTGTTTTTCTCAAGAAACCGATATAGTCCTCAATGTGTTCAATGATGTCTATAAACATTAGAACATCATATTGTTCTGTCGAAGCTAAAAAGTCACTACATATGAACTCGATTTTCTCGCTTTCCCGTTCTTTCCACATGTCTCGCAATTGAGGCGAAATATCATAACCAGAGAACTTTACCTCGTTAGGCAAATGTTTGGACAGCTGGACTAATACCTCGCCAGCGCCGCAACCAACCTCACAAACAGTACGTACTTTGGTGATATCCAGCTCACATTTATTTTCGTTGATCAATTTTACTATTTGAGTCGCTTTCCATGGCGAATCCTCGACATGCCAGCTTTCGTTCATGCTCAGATATTTTTGATCTTCATAGATTGACGCAGTGTTTTTTTTCGTCTCCATATGGAGCTCCCTCAATAATTTACGAGATTTCTTTCGACTGCCCTCGGTCTGCTAGACACTTCCTAGCTATGATTTAAGCATAGAAGGAAGTGGAATGACCAACCAGAGATACAGTCCCGGGTTTAAGGACGAGGCTATTCACCAGATTGTCGACCGCTGCTATTCAGTCGCGGGAGTCTCCAAGTGATGCGGTATGTCCAACGGGTTGGGTCTATCACATTTTAATCGGCGCACCGGTTCAATTTTGAGATTGAGTTCTAACTCCCGATAGATGCGATAAACGCGTTTGTGGAAACAATAGCAATACGCACTAAATATCCGCTTTTTCCGCCCAAGCCTGAAACATTAGAATTGTCCAAATATGCTGTTGCCAATTGCGCGAACCAGAGACGTGCTCTTTCCATCGCGTACGAATCAAGTCAACGTCAAATAGATCATGCTTAGCAAGAGCACCGGGAGACAACATATCCTCAGCCCATGGACGTAATGCCCCTTGCAACCAGCCGTCGACGGGAAGGCCAAAGCCCTGCTTCGGTCGATTGAACAAAGGACGTGGGACGTACCTATCTAGCAACTTCTTCAATAAAAACTTGCCTTCCATATCCCCAATTTTTTGCTCTAGATTAAGACCCCACGCGTACTCCACGACTCGATGATCGAGGAACGGTGCACGAGTTTCAAGGCTCGACGCCATAGCCGACCGATCGACTTTTACTAGTAGATCGTCAGGTAGATAGCATAGTGTGTCTGCGAGCATCATCTCCTCGATAACCGATGAAGCATGCGGCAAGTCGCGGCTGAATACTGAGTCGACTTCTTTCGTGCCAGGTAGCAAGGCGAACGAATCCCACAACGACAATAGTCCGCGATTCAGTTCTGACGGGCTGCGGCTGGCCAGCACCTCTGCCACCTTTCGCACCCGGTCGGCAGGGTTTCTGATATTGCCAAAACGAAATGTCATCCGAGCGAGCGCGTTTATCAGAGGCAGTGGCGTGTGGCGCAAAACGAGTGCAGCCGCCCGTCGTAAAGAAATCGGCATTGGACCGATGCGGCGAAATCCATTATAGACGCGAAAGTAACGTTCATAACCGGCGAATAACTCGTCGCCTCCGTCGCCTGTGAGCGCCACCGTAACGTGCCGACGGGCCAATTTGGAAACAAGCATTGTGGGCACCTGAGAAGAGTCTGCAAATGGCTCACAGAATGTCGCCGGAAGGCTTGGAACCAGATCAAGCGCATCTTGCACATTCACATACAACTCGGTGTGGCAAGTTCCCAGGTGTGCCGCGACCCGCCGGGCATGTGGCGCCTCGTCAAATGCAGACCCTTCAAAGCCAATCGAAAACGTGTTGACCGGTTTCATTGACTGTGCCTGCATCATGCCGACGATGAGCGAGGAGTCTATGCCGCCAGAAAGGAGCGCGCCAAGCGGCACATCGGAGAGCATTTGACCCTTGACTGCGTTGCAGAGCACAGCGTCAAGCCCTTCCAGAGCATCCGTTTGTGTAACCGGCTCGCTTTGCGCATTGTGTAACTCGGGCAGCGCCAGTGCGCTCCAGTAAGCTTCTGGGCACGGAAGTTGGGCGCGAGAAACTTCGTCCGAGGTGATACTGATAGTAGTTCCGGGTGGCAGTCTGAAAATACCTTCGTAAATCGACTGCGGCCCAGGGATGTACCCCAATCGCATATATGCAGCCAGTGCCCCTTTATGCAGGCCCAACGCACCACCGGCAACCGCCCGCAGCGCCTTGACCTCAGAGGCAAAAGTCAGCGCCCCAGATAGAAAGCCATAGTACAACGGCTTCTCTCCCAGACGATCACGCGCCAATGTAAGACGACGCTCTGCCAAATCGTATATCGCGAAAGCAAACATGCCCACGCACAGACCTAGAGTCTCATCTATACCCCAGGACGAAATGCATGCTAAAAGCGTCTCGGTATCCGAGTGTCCTCGCCACGCTGGACTCAGACTTTCCTTTTCCAGGCGCTCGCGCAGTTCGAAGTGGTTGTATATTTCGCCGTTAAAAACCACCACGTACCGACCGTTTGCGGAGGTCATTGGTTGGGCCCCAGCTGGTGATACATCTTGGATTGCCAGTCGATAGTGCTGCAGTCCTATTGTCCCTGTCGAATCAATCCAACGATCAAACGCATCAGGCCCGCGGTGAACAAGAAGCCCACCGTTTGCCAGTCGATGGACAGCATGCCCGGAATCCGAAGTCAGTAGAAAAAAGCCGGTGATTTCACACATATCGATTACGATTGCGGCCGTATAGGTGCTGAACGTACAAAAGCCTTCACGGCAGTTAGCAACGCTGCAAGACCCCAGGCAAAACCGGCACCACGGACAAAATTTCGAAATTGTGAGCCAGCGCATGAAGCATAGGACAAACGCGATCTACGTGCTCGGCCCATACCCTCCGCCCGATAGCTAAGACAAACCTCACTGAGGTTGGCGAACCGGATAGCAGGGTTAACGGCCAACCTAGCCCAGAGGTCGTAGTCCTGAGCGTAGATATCGCCAAGGTAGCCGCCGGCGGCCAACACCTCTGCGCGTCTGAACATCACACTCGGATGACAAAGTGGATTACCACGTAACAACGCCTTTCGAATCTCTTTGTTCTCGGTAGGAGGTAATACTGTCTCCAGGAAAAGGTCATCGCTATCGACCAAATCGTAGGCTGACCCTAGAACAACAACGTCAGGGTGCAATTTCATGAACTCAACTTGGCGCTCAAGCCGATGCGGTCGCGATAAGTCGTCGCCGTCCATTCGTGCCACCAATGCGGCGCGGGCATGATGTAGTCCCAACCCGAGACTAAAAGTGAGGTGTCTTACTGCCGTAGTTATCACGCGGACACGGGAATCGCCCCCGCTCCACGAGCGCGCGGCCGCTGCAACATTGTTAGCCGAAGCGCCGTTCACAATAACCAACAACTCGAAATTGGTGAATGTCTGATTCAAACAAGACCGAATTGCCTGGCGTAATTGTTCGTTTGCCGCGTGGGTGCATAGCAGCCAACTTACTGCAGGAGCACTTCCTTCATATTGCTCCGCAGAGTCGCTTGTGGAATCTTCCGACATTACGACTGCACTAACCAGTGAGGAGGAAATCGGTCGACCTCATTGTGCTCAGCATTTCCCGCGAACCAACGAGCCGGGGCAATGACAACCCTCCTAACAGAAGACCAACGCTGATCTGCTAACCAGGCTCCCCACCAGCTGAACGAGCTATTGGCAATCACGTGGTGCCGACAGTGGCTCATCAAAACTAAATCCTGCCAGGCACCCGACCCTATATCGTTAGCAACAAAAATTGCTCTGTCCCCTACGGGCAGATTTTCTCGACACCACTTGGGATCGTCAGAAAAGACGAAGAATGTCGGCGTGACCACTCGTTCGCGGACCTTTTGCAGTGCCTTGGCGTAATAAGACAGCGGTTGAACACCGTGAAGTCGTGCCGCCGACTCTAGTGTCACGTAGTCACCCCGTCGCACATGCACTGCAACGGAGTTTACGGCGTTAACCTGCTCTAGCAGCCCCGCGTTAGCTGGACACAATCGTTCAACGGGTTCGAACTCTAGCATCAAGCGTGAGGCAATACTCTCGAAGTAGCGATAGCTCTGCCAATAACCAACAAGATAGGTTTGGTTCGGCAAGGACGTAAACCCCGAGTCAAAGCCTGGCCCACTTTCGAGATAGATCTTCCACGGGCTCACAAAACTCGACAAAGCAGGTAGGTGACATAGCCAAGGCAAGAGTCGCGTCTCACGGTCGTCTGCAATGCGAGCTGCATGGTTGAAATGATCTAGATCGAACACGCGGGGTGTCTCACTTCCTCTCTTCTTCGCGAATCTCTTGGTATCGATTAGCAACTCGGTACTATAGCGCACCGCCAGAGCACGCCCGGCAGCATATTGGAACATTTGATTACCCAGGCCGCCTTCCAGGCGAATACAGATCACGACGAGACCTACAATATTGAATACATCAGCGTTTGCGAGCTACGACGAACCAACCGAACGTCAGCAACTCGTGACTGCCACGATCCAGAGACTTCATGAACCTCAAGCAGAGCAACAGAGGCGATCCGAGCAGTAGAGCAAGCCAACCCAAGACACGCTTTGAATATGACTTGCCGACCCACGGAAGTCGCCAGATCTCCTGTGCCAAGAAGTCAAACCATCCGCCGTTGGCCTGCGTAGTGATCTCTTCGAAGCCTAGCTCAGTCAGGTGATGCTCATACCAGTACCGCGAAAGCCCTGAAACGTAATGATAGGGTGCGAAATGACTCAGGCTGGCGAACGGAGCCGTAATGATCAACTGACCACCAGGCCTAACCAAACGCGAAAGCTCCTGAACCGCCTTCGCCGAATCTGGTACGTGCTCCAGGACTTCGGTGCAAAGCACAATATCAAAAGACCCGTCGTCCGCTGGAATATTAGTGATGTCTGAAACCAGATCTATGTTGCTTGTATCCCAGTTCCCCATCTGAAGAGCAGCACCGTCGCCCTCACCCTCGTACTCGCAAAAATCCTGAGACGTATATTCCAAGTGCTTGCAATACACGCTATTTCGAAGCTCACCAGCACCAGCATCCAATATCTTCGAACCATTAGGTACGCGACTAAGATGTTTTTTGAGCCACGCCTGTCGGCGAGATTCATTGTCACGACCAAACGCGATCCACCGATTAGCGTTCTTATCAGCGCCCGTTAGTTCCGACATATTGAACTCACGATATCCATTATCATTTCAGAGGTATGCCCTGTTCCCATAATACCAAGCTAGATCGAGAAAGTAGGTTTCAAAAAAATCCTATTCAATCATGATACACATTCATCAATCCCGAGTAGTCTAACCTACATCCATCAAACCGGAAAGAAAGCAGGCCAGACATCACGAAGACTGGTGACGAATCGAACCTCGTGTCGCCACAACGTACATCAATGCCAAAGTTGCCGAATACGGAAATTCCATCAAATACGGCCGTTGCAGCAACAGCACACCGACGGCTGAATATATCAGCCCGTTTTTCAGGTAGAGCGGCGAAGTGAAGGCGAACAACAAGAAGGCGTAGTAAGGCCACGCCGCAAGCATGCCACCATAGATCAATGGTGTTAGGGGGTTTTCACCCAGTTCCGTGCAACCCGGCAGGCGTTGAATGCAATTCTGGTCGAACCCGAACCACAAACTCCGCGGAGAATCTTTTAGTGCCATGAGGGTATTATCGAAGTAGCGCTGACGCGGGTTCATCCACGGGTTTTCGTAGTAGTCGATCGCACGTTCGATTGACCAGTCAAGAACACCGCTTTGGTAGATCATCCAGACTGATAGAATAAGCAGTCCAAACTCCAGAATTCGCGACAGCCCCTTGCGACGAATCCCGGCAGACCTGATAGCCCAGGCGCCCCAGATAGCCATAAACATAACGTGCGTGATACTCTGTGTGACCAATCCACCGAGTAACAGAATCGTGCTGAAGCGCTTAGACATTCCGAGAAGGCTTCGTAATGCGACCGTGATACAAATCAAGAAACTGAACGTGCCGGGTTCATCGTAAATTGCCGACGGTCGCAGAACCAAGAGTACCGTATTCGAGAATGTCGTCAGATAGAAGGAATTGTCTCTCCCATCCGGGTTTGTAAGGACAAACAGCGGTTCACCGCCAATACCGTGGTATACAACTCCGATCAGAGCCAGGACGATAAAGATCGCAAACATTTTCGTTGCCAACTCTACGAAAATCACCGCAACACGGTATTCAATCTGTATCACGGTGACACATGTCAGCACGAAAAATCCAGCGAAGACCAATGGCGTGCCGGTAGCATTATATGCGGCTGTACACGTGGCAGTAATCAGGTAGATCGCGCCGAGCGCGTAACCCAGTATGTACGGCCCAGAGACAACGACTCGCATCGACATGAGAGTGAGTATTGCCAGTACAATCAGCAAAACGAAACCGCTGAGGCCGAGAGCCAAGAACACCGGGTTTGTCGCCATAAAACAGACGACGAAACATAGTACAATGCGAAGCGACCTCGTTGTGGCTTTCGAAGTTGTCCTCTGCCCGGTGATTTGATGTTTCATTTGCGGAATACAAACATTCCGCAGCCATACATCTGCTGCCGGGCAGCGTCCATAGTTGCTGTCTCGACGTACTGGCCATCATCGGTAACTAGCGAAAAGCCGCAGAGCTCTAGCGGCGCTAGTGCATTTGTGATGGTGGTAGGATCAAAAACCCGATGCGCGTTGAAACACACAGTTTCACGACCTACAGGGACTGACAAGAACAAATGCCCGCCGGGCTTCACGACTCGTGCCAGTTCCGCCAGTGCGCGCTCACTGCCATTTGCATCAATCGGGTCGCCGTAACGCCCTAAACCTATATGCTCAACGACATGTAGACTTGAAACCGACCCAAGCGAGTCGCTGGCGAACTCCAGACTGGTGATGTCACCGGCGGCGCAGACCAACCCATTCAGCGAAACCTTCAATGGCCGGTAGTCAACAAAATCGACTGGAACAAAGGCCGACAGCACACCGATCATTCGCACATCCGACCCAATGTCGACGTGCCTCGCGGTGGGGCGGCGCCCCTGAAGCTCTCGCGCGAGCCAAGCTGACTGATAGAAGTAATGCGGATCGAATGGCGTTGTCGTGACAAAGTCAGAAAGACAAGGGTAGCTTTGGCCAAGGCGGAGCCTCGCCCCGGATGAGCGTTGATACGATCGCCAATTCGCTATGTAACGTGGTAGATAGACGAGTCCGAGTAGCCGCGGTGCGTCCATGAACGCACCGATCCACCGTACGAAGAATCTCTTTAGCGTTGCCATTATTCCGTCCCAAAGGTCGAGGTTGTTGCGGTACGGAAAGAGAGTGCATGCTTACCGACCACGTGTTTACCGATCTTCTTCTTATTCCCAAAGCGTGCCCTTAGGCGCGGATAGAGCCAATAGAAAGCCCTGTGTCGAAGGGTTGCGCTTGAGGGCGCCAAACCCAAGGCAAGCGCGCGCGACCGCGACGACAATTTCTCCAACTTATAGCGGGTATGGTGCAACTCCGATGTCTGCCCGGCATGTCGGCGGAATGCGCTGAATACTTCGGGCGCGTAACGCACTCGCCCCAGGAGCGCCATGCGGAGAAACAGGTCGTAGTCCGCTGCGTAGAGCAGGTCCGGATTGATGCCTCCCACACTTTCGTAAAGACTGCGACGCCAGAAGCACGCGTCTTGCAACGGAGTCCACGAGCCATGCAACATCGTTTGAGCAAGATCGAAGACGAATCCGTTTGACACCTGCAATATTCGGCAATCCTCATCAATATAGAGATCGTCACCAAATACAAAATCAACCGACCGAGTCGAGAGCAAATCCCGTGCCCGATCAAGTGCACCTTGCAACAACAAATCACCACATGCAATCCAGCACTGCAGCCCGTTTGTTGAGCGGCTGAAGCCCTTCGCAACAGCATCAGCATAACTGCGGTCTGGCTCCGATACCCATCCAGTCAGCCGGCTGGCGTAGGTTTTCAATACATCTACACTGCCATCGGTAGACCCACCGTCAATCACAAAATACTGGTCTCCGGGATTCAGGTTTTCTAGCACGGACTCGATTGTTTCTGCTAAGAAACCACCCATATTGTAGTTCGGCGTTACAACGCAGAATTTATCGCGATCGGATATCATGATTACTTAGATCCAAGCCTCCACTTGCCATGCGTGAAATCAGTACTAGGTTGCAGCCCAATCAGTTCAGCGGGCAGACTGCCAGTTCCACATCCTTCCATCTTCGAAGTTCCATCTCTGCAGTATCACTCTTAGCCGCGATTCCGTCATGTAGAAGAGCTGGGCAACCCTAACAAGGGCAACCACCTATTCCTCTTAGTAAAAAGAACGCTAACAACGAAAATTGAGAGTGCGAATTGGAGCATGAGTGTCACGACAATGTATGCACCGAGCGGCTCGCCAGAATACGTAGTCAGCGAAGAGAATACGAACCCAAACGAAGTAAACACAAGTAAAGCCGGCGGAAACAGACCGCCCGCTATCCTCCAGAATATCTTTTGTTTGCGCTGAACATGGTAGTAAATAAGCGCTTGCGTTAAGAGCGAAGAAACAGCCCAATACATTGCGACTTGGTCAACAGATGCTTGGAGTTTGTAAGCCAACGGCGCTGCCAACAGAATTAAGATCGTATGACACCATATCGATATGGAGGCCATTCTTTCCTCTTCGGAGGCTAGCAAAATAAACCAGAATGGGACATTAAGTAAGGCTATGAGTTGCCACCCGGCCAGGACCAGGGAAGTGACCACCAGGAATGCTGGTACATCCCCCAGCCATAACTCGTAAAACCAGTCTGCAAGCAAAGCAAAACCTGTCAACGAAAGCCCACCGATAGCGATTAATGCCATTGAGCTACGTCGAGCCAAATGTACTAATTTGTCAACATCTGCGTCTCTGAATAATTTGTTAAAGGCAGGAAAGAGTACGCCTAAGCCACTAGCTACGACGTCACGAATTGACTGCGTGACTCGCATGGCGATGTCAAATATCGCAATGCCCTCCAGGCCAGCCGAACCCCCCACAACTACACGCGTCAAAGGTAATCGAATCAACACAGCCAAAGTAATAGCGTAGAAGTGCCGCCCTCTAATCATCTGAACACGTGTGTGTCGCAGAGTTTCGGACCAAGCCGGCGCGATTCGAGAAGCGAATTCTGGGAACACGCCCGGCAATCTCCGTCTAACAAAATACCAAGAAAATGCACTCGATAAAAGCGTACCGCAGGCTAGTCCTTCGAGTGGAATACCGCCGACCACACCGAGAATTGCCGGAATAAACAGAAAGAACTGCGCTAATATGCCTACATACTGAACCGTGTAATAGTCATGTTTTGCTGCCAAAATTGCGCTATCCAATTTGTTAATCAATTGCAATCCGGCGCTAACGACAACCATCACGATAATCAAAGCGAGGGGAACTGCCGTTTCATTCGTTGCGAGATACGAATCGAATGCAATTGACAAGAACAGAACACAGACTGATAGAAATCCGATCAGCAACAAATAGAATCTGCTCGCGGTATAGTAGTCAAGCCACAACGCCTCGCTTGTAACACGCCTATCTATGGCATCGCGGGTGAGCAATTGACTAAAACCAATATCGCCTATTGATGTAACAGCGACAAGTGATGATATTAACGACCAAACCCCGACTACCTTAAGGCTTGAGTATTTCAATAGTAACGGGTAGAGAACAGCGTAGCCGATTACCGGCATTAAGATTCGAAACGGGCCAAGCAATACACTCAATTTTACGTCGCGATTAAGTCTCCAATACGTTTTTTCATCACTCATGACAATGTTCGGTTTCTATTTCCTGCAATGCAATAACGGACGATTCCTCTCGCTCACTGCAATCAGCTTGATATCTTTGAATCCAACCTGTTTGAATCTATCTGTTTCCACTGCCACCGAATCATGCCCTTCAAAAATCACCTCTCTATATCGCCCCAAGAATTTCAGCAATCTTTCCTTATCTTTTACCCAATTTAATACGCTCAACGCAAAAACAACATCCGGCTTTGACTCATCCAATATCTCTTCCCAGTTCTCCGGAGAATCGAAGTCCTGACGGACAAAGGTTGGAGCCACATCATAGGCTTTAGCCACGAGCTTGGCCGCTTTTAATATTCCAGAATCAACGTCCGTTGCTACGGAATTCGCAGCTTTCTTATCTTTCAACAGAAAGGTCGAAAGCAAGCCCATATTGCATCCAAGTTCCAACACGTTCTTTCCCTCGAAGTCGGTGACGGAGCTAAGCACTGTCCAACGGGGTAACCAGGGCCTCTCCCCAGGAAAACAATGCCCATCAACTTCTAATGAATAGTAAGCTGCGAATGCGTCTGGCGCATTCGCATCGGATGACTGCCCTAATCTCCACGCCTCCAATAACAATCTGAGTTTGTCAGTAGAATTTTCTGGAAGCACGGGCAGGTCCGCGGCTTTTCTTGAGTTTCTTAATCGCTGAATCGACACGAGTAAGCTCGTCGGTAAACACTTCTTTACGCATTCCTTAATTACGGTCAAGTAACTGCCATGCATCTTCGTTCCTTTTTTCCTTAATTCGAAACCTAATAACCCAGCGAGAAGACAAGACATGAATCCTCCTTGAGTTGCTTGATCAAAGTCTATAACTGCGACATTTAAGTTTGCATCAACCAAGATATTGTCTACACGGACGTCATTATGACTTATGCCAACGTAGGCCAACCTTGTAATCGCCACTAGTACGTTCCAAAGAGTCTTCGGAACACACCCACTTGTCTGTTTAGATAATGTAACACCATCGAAGAACGCCATCTCTATCAGTTCATAGTGCTCAGTCTGTAAGTATTTAATCGCGCGCGGAACAAAATTCAGATTAGCTTCACGACATACTTCAAGAATTTTGTACTCTTTTTCATAGTTATTTACTCGCAGACTTGCGGACTCATCAAGATGTCGAATTCTGATTTTGTACGCACTGTTGCCCTTTCTATATACGCGCCGCCCCACATCCAATGGACTGACTTGCAGCAATTCCGCAGAACTCAAATCCATAGCTGCGAGGGCTTCACGCCAATGATCCTCTATGGTAGCGTCGGATGATGCGAGCGACATCTGCTCAAGAACACTCATAGACGGCTTCACAAGTACACCCGAACCCCACTGTCCGGGTTGTTGAAAAAGGTATGAGTAGCATTCTTCTGACGTTCTTCACGTCACTAAGGGCGCCGGGCGAACGCGCCATCAATGCGCCTTTTCTGGCCCATTAGCCTTCCCAACTCGATTCCATGAATTCTTTGCCCACACTTCCGCCGGCGTGATCGAACATTAATACTCATACGGGACTACATCTTCCACATCAATTCAGGCGTCGAGTGCATCGCCGGTCTCCTGCCACAGAAACTTCTTCGTAGCCTCTCGCTCAGGCACTTTTCCAGCTAAAGGATATTTCGAGCAACTCTGTTCAGTAGTGAAGCTCTCGGTCCGCCGAATTCCGCTACTTGGCGCGTTTTACGCTCACCAAAACTTCGGGTACGAATTACTCGCCATTTTCACCCAAGAAATCAGACTAATCTCTTCCTACTTTAGAATCCGTGCGAAAAAACACTATAAGTAACCCTACTGTTCCACCAAACAGTAAGCCCAAAATCGCAATTAATGATCTTTTCGGCTTTGCTTTTAGTTCGGGAGCTACCGCCGGATCTAAAGTCCTTAACACAAATTCCGGCGACGCTTTTGCGAGCATCACTGTCTTTGTTTGCTCTTCGATAAGCCTAAAGAATACATTTTGAAGACCAGCCAGCGATGTGGCGCTGATCTGTTCATTCAAATATGCGATCGCCTGCTCTGCGTCCGCGACATCCTGATGCAGGACGGTCGAGTTAATATCTTCAACCAGCCAGTCCACCCACTGCTTGGCAATGAATGGCGAGTAATGCTCAATCGCGAGTGTAACAAAGCCCGTTTTCTTGTCCTCGCTAACGAACAAGATATCGGAGAGTACTCTGTATGCCTCCTGCGATGATGGAGTTGCCGTATTGGGTGGCCGCGCATCTCTCACCCACCTTTCCGCTGTTGTATCGTACAGGTCTGGATCGATCGTCAACTCACCTGTTTCTGAGTTCCAATCCCTGGCCGCTATCAGTGGCACCAGAATGTCACGGCGCTCAATAAATTCGGCAATAAACTTTCGCGATTGCAAAATCTGCAAGCTCAAAGCAGTCTTATTGGTTGAGCCACCACCAATGTTGATCCCGGCCAGGCTAGCCAAGCCGCCATACTGATCAGCCAACGCCGACAAACCACTGGCACGCTCTTGATCATTCGGCGCCAATAAGGCTTCGGCACGATAAATATTAGGGAGCATGAGGGCGACCAGTACAGCGATTACTGTCGCCACAAATGCAGTGCCTCCGATTACCCACTTACCTGCCCACAATGCACGGAAAAGCTCGCGAAGATCTATCTCATCATCATCAATCGCCGACGATGGTCTCTGATCTGTTTCATTCATGTCTTAATTGTCAAATGTCCTAACGGCCGCCACAGCAATCGCGCCCTGGTACAGAATCTGCGTTACATTGCCCCAAAAAGTCAGCGGCCGCATTCTATCGGTGTCCAAAGGAACAACAATCGTGTCGCCCGGGCGGATATCGACCCTGCCGCCGCGACCTAGCCACCTCGAGCGGTTTTTAGCAACCACCGCCCCATTTGCCCTGACAATGTAAATCAATTTCTTGTCCGCCCGGCGCGTCAGGCCGCCACTCAAACCTATGTAGTCGTCGCGCGACATACCTTCTCTGTACAGATGAGAGGTGTTTTGCTGAGTTTCACCAAGCACAGTGACTACCTGAGTATGGTTTGGCACAAGCAATCGGTCACCGTCTCTCATTTCTACGGCTGCAGCAGCGCTATTTCTGCCGCTCACGACCTGCCCCATATCAATGACGAGACGGCCGACGGCCTCCGTGCTGCGTAGTTGGTCAAGGAGTACTCGACCGGTTGTCAGCGTGTCAGCCCCACCTGTGTTCGATGCTTGCAAGGACAGTGACGCGAGGTCTGCCTCGAGCCGACGCGCGAGCGTCTCGATCTGTTCCTGCTCCTGCTCTTTCAGCGTCTCTCGCAGAAAAACTGCGCCTTCTGCGAACGCCGCATCGGTCAGTCCTCCCGCTCGTTGCAGCACATTACCCAAGGTCTCGCCACGGCGTATGCGATACTCGCCAGGAAACAGTACCTCACCTTCAAGCGATACTGTCCAGGTCGAATCCCATTCAGGCACCCGGTTGATAATCAGGTAGTCGTGTTCTCGCAACTGCAAATCCGCGGACGCTACGCCTCGCCGGATCGCATCCAAGTCCACTTTCACGACGTCGACTTCACGACTATTATGGCTTGCGACGGAGTAACGCGTCAGCTCAGCCTCAAGAGCGTAGGCCGCCTCTGACAAGTTACCGCCTGCTCGGACCAGATCACTTACAAGCATCCCTGATTCCAGCGGATACACGCCAGGTGCATGCACGTTACCGGAAATCTCGACTTTCCGAATCGGTTCGTCAAACGTGGATTGGAGCCGCAGCTCTTCCAACAGCGGTTCGATAACGCGTTGCCTTCCCAACGCGCGGCTGAACACGTGCACAGTATCTGACGCTTCAAGACGCATATTGTCAGCCCCGGCAGGAAACTGCAGCGCGGCGGTCAGATTCGCCGATAACACCTGTACCGGTTGACCTCGTTCCATCTCTCGCCGAATCAAGACATACTCGGTGTCGACCCCCGGCTTGAGTTCGTCCGTGGACCCGATCAAATCCGACAAGCGCATGCCGGAACGCCACTGGTAATTGCCTGGCCTGAATACATGACCGGCGAGAACCACCGTTTCCTCAAGGCTCGGCAAAACGTCGGGCACGATTAGCGTGTCGCCAGAACGTACAGTCTGCTGGGACGATTCGACGCTGGTCAAATCAACGGCTACGGTTGTTCTTTCGCCATCGATGCGTTCAATGCGAGCACCTTTCCCGTCAGCATCTGGTGCGAGTCCGCCCGCGAGTTGGACCGCATCCGCGATTGTTGATGCGCCTTTGGTTTCGTAGATTGCGGGTCGTTTGACCGCACCGCTAACCCCTATCGTGTTACCTATTGGTGGAACAAAGATAACGTCGCCCGGTTGCAGGCGATTGTCTGACGATGTATCGCCGTTCAATAATAAATCGTAAAGATCCAAGCTGGCGACCACGCGACCGTTACGCTTAAGTTGGACATTACGCAGCGACCCTACTTCGCTGATACCGCCGCCCTGGTAGAGCGCACCGCTGACAGTTGTGAGCCCGCTTACCACGTAAGAACCCGGCTCATTGACGTCGCCGAGTACGAATACACGTATCGTGCGCAGCGGCCCCATAGTTACGCTGACCTGCGTGCCGATCAGCATCTCCTTAACCCGTTTGTTCAGGTCAGCGCGAAACTCCGAGAACCGCAGTCCGGCCACGGTAATCGGTCCGACCTCAGGCAGATTCAATATGCCATCGCGCGATACCTCGTATTCGTAAATACCGTTTACGTTGCCGAAAAGCTGCACACGAACCGAATCCCCCGGGCCCAACACGTAATCGGGTGGAACCGGCCCACTTGCTGGCGCGTCGAACCTTGTGTCCCTGGGAGCAAATACGTCATAGCCAAAAGGCTCAAGTGCCTCTACCCCTATGAGCTTTTGCCCGAGAATCCGCGCATTAACGTCAAACATCGATAGGTAAGGCTCAGCCTTTAGGCGTCGATTGATGTCTGCCTCAGTCAAGCCAAGAAGCGGGACGGGTTCCATTCCCCGCAGTGATAGCAGCCCTGAGTCATCAAGTACAAAAAGATGGCTGCCGATGAGCTGTTGAAGTACAGCGTCCTCCTCAAGCAAGCGGCGCTGTATGACGGACAGGAATTCCGATGGGCTGAAATCCAGAACTAGCCGGCTACGGCTCTCGGCTCGTGGCTCGGCATTCGGAATGAGCTGATTAACATCGCTGAATCCAGGCAAGGACTCCGTTTGCGAAACTGCTTCATTGATTGACTGCAGACCAGAAGGCGACTCCTGGCTCTGTTGCAATTGACGAATCGCCTCCATTGCCTGCTGCCGCTGCGCCGGCGGCAACTGGTTGAGCATTTGTTGCTGTTCGGGAGCGAGCTGAATACCCTGAGCGAAGGCGATGGATGTAGCAAAGGCGGTGAAGATTATCGCCCGCAACGCGGGCTCCAACAGAGACCTCTTGACGCTAAAGCTGTAAATCAATGCGAACTCCATTGAATAAACCCGGTGACATCCGAGCGTGACGTACCCGACACCTGATCATCGAGACGACTATATCCGAGTCCCGTATAGAACCGGCCAAACTTGGTATAGCGCTCGTGCGAAACATGCAGATCCGTCAAATCCTGGGCTGTCGGTGTCAAAGTATGCCGGGCGTTCGGCACACCTTCTCGATTTATTTCCATGTGGCGTAGCGAGATGTTCCAAAAATGTCCGCCGGATTGTACCAGTGTTGAACCTATCGAGTACGACAAGCTGTCGCCATCTGCCGGGTGACCAATCGAGCGGCCACGGTACCGGTATCCGGTGCGGTAGATTGAGTGCTCGTAGCCACAGTTCGGCTTCGCATTGCTAAAGCCGAACCCACCTTCCCTGCACGTCGAGTCGGATACTTCAATATGCGTCCGATGGCTCATGGAGCCAATAGAGCCCCAATGTTCCAGCCCCAGCTGCCTCATCCATGCACCGATCGCTCCGCCACCGCCGCGCCCATCTTCACCAATCCATTGCATATAGAGCGCTATCGGAAGCTGCTTTGGCAATGACCAACGGATATCGAATCCACCGAGCTGGTTGCCGGGCTCATCCTCCGGGGCAACGTTGACACCGCGATTGTCGTTACCAGCCAGCAGATCGACGAACGTACTGGCATTGCATGGACGATCATCACCGCACCACTGCGCGGCGCGCGATATGCCGATTTCCAAACCGGTTTTCGGTGGCCGAAAGCTGG
Source organism: Woeseiaceae bacterium (assembly GCA_021773035.1). Taxonomy (GTDB): domain Bacteria; phylum Pseudomonadota; class Gammaproteobacteria; order Steroidobacterales; family Woeseiaceae; genus UBA1847. Next base: position 35,145 of record JAJFKU010000001.1, on the reverse strand, counting down.
TGCGAATACCGTATAACCACGCATTGTTGATGGTCCGGTCGTCGTCGAGTTCGGTCATGAAGCTGGTAAGCGTCCAGGGACCGATCCAACTGAGCCACCTCGTTGCGAAGGGTGCGCTGACATTCCGCTGAATAGCAATGCCAGGCGTCGGTCTCGCATTTGTGGACAGGATCAGGCTGCCGTCCCGACTTGGGCCCCACCAGCGCTCCTGCCAGCCGGCCGTCATTATCCAGTTGCCGAGAGCCATACCGACATAGGTTCCGTCCGGTCGAAACTCCTCGTCATCGAATGGATTTGCCGTATACGTTGCCGAAAAATTCACAGCAAATCGCTCACCGAGCCAGCTGAGTTCAGCGGAAGCCTCGCCCTCTTCTCTCGGCGTGCGCTCGAATCCTCGAATGACTCGCGGGTTCTCAGATCCCGACAAGGCAAACTTGTAACTCAATACGTTGGTCTCGAGTTCCCATGCGAGATGATCCCGTACGCGATCGTATGAGTTTCTTAGTGACGGACTCAACGTCTCGCGATCGGCGGCGCTGGCAACGGCTTCGTGTATGTCGCCCAATGCCAATGGCCATGCGCTCAATGGCACATTGATAACACCACTGTCGTTGAGCAGTTGCAGGTCATGACGCAAACGCGTGTCGCCGGGAGCAGAGAGTGGTTCTGCGATCGCGGTTGGCGGAGCTGCCAGAAAAATCGCTACAGTGATCGCGCGCAAACAACGCGCCTTAGAGGTAGCACACTGCAGCAAGTATCGATCAATCGCCCTGAACACTAATACGAACTCCGCCATTGCAAATAGAATCGGCCATCAGAAGATGAAACGCCGGATGCATTATCGTCCACCTGCTCATAACCGACACCCATGTCAATGACACCAAAAGAGAATGCGCGGCTGTGAGAAACATCAATACTGGCAATGTCCTGCGGGGTCGACGTCAGGCTGTTACGACTATCCGGCACACCTTCGCGGTTCAGGGCACCATATCGAACTAGTGTGCGCCATTGAGTATCGTCAGCATCGACGAAAATAAGTCCGACGGAAATCAACCGCGCATCGTTATCTGTTCCGTGGCCAACGGGCCGCCCGTGGAAACGGTAGCCCGTTCGGTAAATAGAATGATTGTAAGCGCAGTTAAATATTTCGTCCGATTTCCAAAAATCACAACTGGTCGACACTGCCTCTACGTAATAGCGGTATGACCACTGCTTCAGCACGAAACCTGAACCTTCAAAACCGACCTGTCCAACGTATCGGCTCGGGAAGCCGCCTGCTTCGTCTTCGCCGATAAACTGCCCGTAGATAGAAACGGGCATCTTGATGAACGAAGGAGACCATCGAAAGTCCACTCCGGCCAGTTGGTTTCCGGGTTCGTTTTCCACATCGATACCAGACCCACCCCGGTTATCACGCCCAATAAGCAAATTTGAGAATGTATCCAGGTCACAAGGCCTGCCATCGCCGCACCATTGTGCAGTGCGGGATAAGCCAATCTCCAGCGATGGGATCGGTCTGAAATTGAATCGCGAACCGAAAAATTGGGCATCGGGAACATGGCGCTCACTCTCAAACCGGCCGAACATCACGCTCAGGTCCCAGGGGCCTAACCAGCTCAACCACTTGGTTTCGAACCTATCAGTAAATACCCGGTCAATGACCAGCGACGGAATCGGCCGCGCGTTGTTTGACAAGATAAGACTGCCATCCCAGCCAGGGCCCCACCACCGTTGTTGAGTGCTCGCGGCGACCGACCAGTTTCCCAGCACCACGCCGATCATGCTGTCGTCTGCCCGAAATTCATTGCTATTCTGATCTGAATCAACACCCTGTACGTTCAGGTCGGCGCTGAACCAGTCGTCGATCCAACTCGCACCGACAGCAACTTCGATTTTGCCCCTGGGTGTATTCTGAAATGAGCGAATTCGTGTCGCGTTGTCAGCAACGCCGGTTTTGGCATTGAACGTCAGCTCGTGAGCCCGCACCTCCCAGTTCGCACGATCGCGTACCCGGCCCAATGCATCCAAGACTCCCGATGGCAAATTCGCAGCATCTGCTTTACGAAGGTCTTCGAGAATCGGGCCCCACGCCAATGGCCAGGTAGTTACCGGGCCTTTGATGACTCCGTGATCGGCAAGACGCTGGATATCGTGGCGAAGCGCCAGATCGCCGGCAGGGATGTACGGACCGGCCAAGACCGTACAACACCATAAGTTGGCGAGAAGAAAACCCAGCCATATTTGGGCAGTGAAAGGCATGCGCGAATTGTGGCGGAAACCCGCGCCTACGTCGATAGTTTCGCCACTGCCAGTCTCTTACCCAGCTCAACCCCCCATTGATCGAATGAGTTGATACCCCAGACGATCCCCTCAACGAACACCTTGTGTTCATAGAGAGCGATGAGTTGGCCAAGCACGTCCGGAGTCAACTCATCGAAATGAATCGTATTGCTCGGCCGGTTGCCTGCATGAACACGGTGAGGCTCGAGATCGGCGTCCTTCGTACCGTCCATTAACGCCTCGGCCTGCGCGAGGCAGTTGGCAATCGCCAAATCCTGCTGCGCCTGACTCGCACCCGACGACCGGGCCGGCAACAGAAAATCGACGGGAACCAGTCGCGTCCCCTGATGCAGCAGCTGATAAAAAGAGTGCTGCGCATTGTTGCCCGCCTCACCCCAGATAATCATCCCGGTATCACAGCGCACCGGCTTGCCGTCCATGCGCACACTCTTGCCGCTCGACTCCATCTGCAGCTGCTGCAGATAGGCAGGAAAACGGTCGAGACGATTGTCATACGGCAAAATTGCCTGGCTCTGCGCGCCGAAGAAATTGTTGTACCAGGTACCCAGCAAAGCCAGCAGGACAGGCATATTTTCATCCAGCGGGGACTGTCGAAAATGCAAGTCCATCCTCCGGCCACCGGCAAGAATCGCTCTGAACACATCCATTCCAACGACCAGCGCCAGCGATAAGCCGACAGCCGACCACAATGAATAGCGCCCGCCGACCCAGTCCCAGAACCCAAAACGGAAATCGCTGCGAATCCCGAACTCGTCCATTGCCTCGTGATTGGTCGACGCCGCCACGAAATGATACTGCACCGCAAGCTCATCCAGATTCTCAACCACCCAGGCACGGGCCCTGCCTGCGTTGGTCATCGTTTCAAGCGTAGTGAACGTCTTGGAGCAAACGACGAACAAGGTCGTTTCGGGGTCCAGCTCCTGCGTCAGATCGGCAAGCTGTGTACCGTCAACATTCGACACACTGTGAAAGCGCATCGCGTCTTTCCAGTACGGTCTGAGAGCTCGGCTCGCCATGACGGGACCTAAATCAGAACCGCCAATGCCGATATTGACGATGTCGGTCAGGCGTTTGCCAGTGCTGCCCTTGATCGCGCCGCTATGAACGCCCTCAACGAAAGACTCCATTTTCGTCAGCACTTCCCAGACTTCCGGGACTCCGGCTGTTTCAAGCGCGACGGTGTCGGCAATTTTCGCCCGCAAAGCGACATGCAGAACCGCTCGATCCTCTGTCTTATTGATCCTGTCGCCTGCGAACATAGCCTCGATAGCCGCTGGTACGTCGGCCTGCCTGGCGAGCTGCGTCAGCAGCTTGCGCGTCGTCGCGGTGAGATGATTTTTCGAATAGTCGAGGAATAGATCGCCGGCTTCGAGCCCGAATTTCTCGGGTCGCTTTTTGTCCCGAGAGAACAGCTCACGCAAGGTGCGGTTTCGCATTTGCTCGCGAAAATGCCCCGCGAGCTTTTTCCAAGCCGGCAGATCAGTCGGGTATCGTGCTGACAGCTTTCTGTCAGTGTAGGTGTTGGCCACTTTTTATGCGCTTTGCTTGAGTTCGTCCTTGTAGAACTCAAGATACCACTCAACGAAATTCTTCACACCGACATCGATCGGTGTATTCGGCTGATAGCCGACATCGGTGGCAAGGTCTTCGGTATCGGCCCAGGTATCGGGAACATCGCCAGGCTGCAGTGGCAGCAGGTTTTTCTCGGCAGTCTTGCCCAGGTAGTCCTCAATCGCTCCGATGTAGTCCATTAGTTCAACAGGCTGCTGATTACCGATGTTGTAGATCCGAAACGGCGCCATGCTCGTTCCGGGATCCGGGTTTGCCGGGTCCCAGTCCGGATTCGGCGTGGCCGTGTGGTCCATTGTGCGGACGACGCCCTCAACAATGTCGTCGATGTAGGTGAAATCGCGCCGATGTTTGCCGAAATTGAACACATCGATCGGCTTTCCTTCGATGATGTTCTTGGTAAACATGAACAACGCCATATCCGGGCGGCCGTACGGCCCGTAAACGGTGAAGAAACGCAGACCCGTCGTCGGTAGATTGTAGAGGTTTGAATAGGTATGGCACATCAACTCATTCGCTTTTTTTGTTGCGCCGTACAAAGCAAGCGGGTGGTCGACATTCTGGTGAACTGAAAACGGCATGGTCGTGTTCGCGCCATAAACCGAACTCGACGACGCATAGGTCAGGTGCTTGACGTCGTTGTGGCGGCAGCCTTCCAGGACGTGCAGCGTGCCGACAATGTTGCTGTCGATATAGGAATGCGGGTTCTCAATTGAATACCGCACTCCAGCCTGCGCCGCAAGATGCACTACCTTGTCGAACTTTCCAGTCGCAAACAACGCTTCCATTGCATCACGATCAGCGAGATCAATTCGATGCATAGAAAAGTTATCGAAATCAGCCAGTACGTCCGCCCGCGACTCCTTCAGGCTGACATCGTAGTAGTCGTTGAAATTATCCAGGCCGACTACCGTATCACCTCGCTCAAGCAGCTGCCGGGAGGTATGGAAGCCGATAAAGCCGGCTGCGCCTGTAACTAGTATTTTCACTCTACTCTCACTATTCGCGATCCATGCTCGTTCCTAAAGTCGGTCGTCAACCTGCTCGGCCGGCAACACGTACTTGATGTCGTAGAGCACCGATGTCTTTTTGCCAAACGCGCTGATTCCGTCTACGCCCATGGCCCGAAACTCGTCGTGCGCCACGGCGACTACGACTACATCATACGTCCCTTTCTCCGGCTCGGCGACCATCGTGAGTCCATACGCGTTCTTGACATCTTCCGGGTCGCACCAGGGATCATGGAAATCAATTGTGACGCCGTAAGACGACAGCTCGCTGGCAATATCGACCACCTTGGTATTGCGCACGTCAGGACAATTTTCCTTAAACGCCAAACCGAGAATCAGCGCTCTTGAACCGCTCGGCTGAAGACCCTTCTTCAACATGCGCTTCAGGATTTGCGATGCGACATAGAGCGACATATTGTCGTTGATCCGCCGGCCAGCCAGAATCATCTGCGGATGAAAACCGAGCTGCTGCGCCTTGTAGGTCAGATAGTAAGGATCAACGCCAATGCAATGTCCACCGACAAGACCAGGCCGGAAAGGCAGGAAGTTCCATTTCGTCCCTGCCGCTTCGAGAACTTCTTCGGTATCGATACCGACTCTTTCGAAAATCATGGCCAGCTCGTTTACCAGCGCAATGTTCACGTCGCGCTGCGTATTCTCGATAACCTTCGCCGCTTCCGCGACCTTGATACTCGAGGCCTTGTGCGTACCGGCCGTGATGATCGACGCATAGACCGAATCGACAAACTCCGCACACTCCTCGGTAGAGCCTGAAGTGACTTTCAGAATTGATGGCAGCCGGTGCTCCTTGTCGCCGGGGTTAATGCGCTCCGGGCTGTAGCCGACAAAAAAATCTTCGTTAAACACAAGACCGGATTCTTTTTCGAGAATAGGCACGCAGAATTCTTCAGTTGCACCCGGGTACACCGTCGACTCGTAGACAACGATATCGCCCTTGGAGATGACTCCGGCGAGCATTCTGCTGGCCAGCTTGAGCGGCGTCAGCAGAGGGCGATTGCCATCGCCGATCGGCGTCGGCACGGTCACGACGTAGAAATTACATTTGGCCAGTTCGGCGGCGTCGGCGGTGAAGTCCAGCTGCGTGGCCTCCGACAACTCCTCGCTTGAGCACTCCAGCGTAGAGTCTTCGCCGCGACCCAGCTCATCAATCCGCTCGACTTTTACATCGAATCCCACTGTCGGGTACTGCTTGCCGAACTCAACCGCAAGCGGCAGGCCCACATAGCCAAGACCAATAACGCCGATACGAAGTTCGCTAATATTGAATGACATAATAGATTCCGTGAAAACTCAGCGCTTAAATACCATAGTTTTCGGGCGATTTCGCTGCCACCTGTCGCATAGGCGAGTGTGAGTCACGTCAGATCGACTCATAGACTGCCAGGTACGCATCCGCCATGGGCTCGACACCATACCTGGCGGCCTTGGCAATATTCCTTTCACGCATCGCCCGCGCAGGGCCAGGCTCGTCCAGCAGGTCCCTGATTGCAGCGATGATCTGCTGCGGTTGCTCCGGCTCGACCAGCGTTCCGTTGACGCCATCCTCGACAATATCCGGGATTCCGTCGACGTTTGTCGCCACAATCGGCAATCCGAACTGCAGCGCATCCAGCAGTGTCGAACCCAGCGCCTCGTGCAGCGACGGGTAAAGAAACAGATCGAAGCTCGCCAGGTAGTCGCCAACGTTGTCGACCCAGCCGAGCAACTCGATATTGCCGAGGTCGCCGATTTCCGCTCGATACCGGGCCTCGTCCTTGCCATCGCCGCAGATAACGAAGTGCCAGTCCGGCTCGATGTCCGCAACCGCCCTGGCCACATCGATAATCGTCGACTGTCCTTTATGAGAGTGATCCAGAGCACCGATATGCCCGATAATGGTTCCCGCCGAGTAAGCGTCGCGGAGCGCCTGCACGTTCGCCAAATCCGGTTTGAACCCGGAGCGCGCATCCGGGATAACCGTAACTTCGGCCGCCGCGAATCGCCTCCGGATTGAGCTGACCACGGCGTTGGATATCGCAACCAGACGCCCTGCGCGCCGGTATGCCCAGCGGCGCAGGAACTTGTTCGACTGCGGCGCCACGACGCGACGGGTAATGACATAGGGTATGCCGAAGAACAGGCTCGCCACCAATCCGCTGTAGACAGTCCGACCATCGTGAGCATGCGCGATGCGACAGCCCCGCACCGCCAGACCGGCCGCGACCGGGTTTGACGCCACTTCACGAACATCGAGATCGGGCACGTCGGCACAGCGGCGGCGCAGACAGCTGCCGCGCCGGATCACGAGGCGCTGCGAGTAACCCCGAGCCGCAAGCTCACGTATCAGAAGTTCTGTCTGACGCTCTCCACCACGAAAGTACTGGGCCAGATTGAGGTGACAGATATCCCGCACGAGCAATTCCTTTGTTTCGCGCAGGGCGTCCTCCTAGACAAACCGCGGCATATACCACAGGGCCAGCAGGCCCGTAATACTCATGGTAATCGTGTAGGGCAGCGCCATAACGACCATCCTGCCGTAGGACAGGCGAATCAGCGGGGCCAGCGCAGACGTCAACAGGAACAGGAATGCCGCCTGGCCATTTGGCGTTGCCACCGACGGTATGTTGGTGCCGGTATTAATCGCGACCGCCAATGCTTCGAACTGCGCCCGGGTCAGATCACCGTTCGTAAACATCTGCTCGACTTCGCCGATATACACTGTCGCAACGAACACATTGTCGCTGATCATCGACAACACGCCGTTCGCGCCGTAGAACAGCGCTTCCTGCACTTTTCCGTCATAGGTCATCACCCATTCGATGATGGGCGTGAACAGATGCTGATGTTCGATAACGGCGACGATGGCGAAGAACACAACCAGCAAGGCTGTGAACGGCAGCGCCTCTTCGAACGCGTGACCAATACGGTGTTCCTCCGTGATGCCGTTAAACGCGGTGGCCAGCACGATAACCATCAGGCCGACGATACCGGGGGCCGCGAGGCCCAGGCCCAGCGCTACTATGAGCAGTAATGCAACGACAGCCTGCACCAAAATGATGGCAATATCCGAGCGCGTACGCTGCGCCACCATTTCATTATCGTACTCCTCAAGCACCTCGCGCACCTTGGAAGACAGCTCCGCGCCGTAACCGAAACTCTTTGTTACCTCAAGCAGCACGCAGGTCAGCAATCCGACGACCAGTACCGGCATGGAAATATGCGCCATGACCAGGAAAAACTCGACAAAACTCCAGCCCATGACCTCTGCAATCAGCAGGTTTTGCGGTTCGCCAACCATCGTCGTAACACCGCCAAGTGCCGTGCCGACGGCACCGTGCATCATCAGGTTACGCAGAAAGGCGCGAAACTGTGCCAGATCGTCCCGGTGCAGCTCGATCACCTCTTCGTCAGTGCCATGATCGTGGCTGTGGTGAAATTTCTTTCCTGACGCGACCTTGTGATAAACGCCGTAAAAACCGACTGCAACGGTAATGATGACCGCCGTCACGGTCAGCGCATCGAGAAACGCGGACAGAAATGCAGCTGCGAACGAGAACATCACCGACAACAGAATCTTCGATCGCACGCCCAGCAAAATCTTGGTGAACGTATACAACAGCATGTCGCGAAGAAAGTAGATGCCGGCCACCATGAACATCAGCAGCATGATGACCTCGAAGTTCTTTTCCGCTTCGTGAAGTACATGTTCCGGCGATGCCAGGCCGAGAACTATCGCCTGGACGGCCAACAGGCCGCCGGGCTGTAGCGGATAGCATTTCAGCGCCATTGCAAGCGTGAAGATGAACTCACCGACGAGCACCCAGCCCGCCAGATGGGGATCGATCAACACCAGCATGGGGTTCAGGATCAGGAAGCCGATGATCGTCAGTTTGTACCAGCTTGGAGAGTTGCCGAGGAAGTTTTCGCGAAGCGCTGCAGCCATCGTGTGGGCCATAAAATTATTATCCTTTTTCTTGAGGCTTCCCCCGAAGCCGACCGTTAATACTAGTCAATATCCCAGACGCACGCACCGGATTTACGGATTTTTTCCAACATCGCGTCGTGTGCCACAACTTCTTCGGCGCTGGCCCCGATAACCGGGAGATCCTGGATTTCTGCCACTTCGTCGCTGTCGGTGCGATCATCGGCATGATATCCCATGATGCCGGGATCGTCTGCAAAACCTTCCTCTACAGAATCTTCGTCAAGCAGCAACGCCGTCTGCCCGCCCGTCATCGCCAAATAAACGTTGGCCAGCAATTCGGAGTCGATCAGAGCGCCGTGCACGTCTCGCTTGGTCGCGTCCACTTCGTAACGCTTACACAGGGCATCGAGGCTGTTGCGTTGCCCCGGGTGCATCTCGCGCGCCATCGTCAGTGTATCGAGAACACTGGCATGATCCTCGATCTCAGGCTGCGGATGCTTCATGAGCTGCAGTTCGTGCTCAAGAAAACCCACATCGAAGCTCGCGTTGTGAATGATGAGCTCGGCATCTTTGATAAACGCCAGGAAATCGTCGACGATCTCCGGAAAGCGCGGCTCGGTATCGAGATCGGCCCGACTGATGCCATGCACGCGCTCGGCGCCTTCATCGATATCACGGTCCGGATTCAGAAAGCGGTGAAAATCGCGCCCGGTCAGGCGACGATTGATCAGTTCCACACAGCCGATTTCGATGACGCGATGGCCATGCTTGGTCGACAGGCCGGTCGTTTCAGTATCGAGTACGATCTGCCTCATAGCTCGTCGATTCCCAGGTTCGCCAGTTCGTCAGCCTTCTCATTGCCGGGATTGCCATCGTGGCCCTTTACCCAACGCCACTCGACAGTATGACGTTCAGTCGCAGCGTCCAGCGCCTGCCACAGGTCTTTGTTTTTCACCGCTTTCCTGGCCGCCGTTTTCCAGCCGCGTTTCTTCCAGTTCGGCATCCACTCGTTGATACCATCCATAACGTATTTGGAGTCGGTGTGCAGAACGACGTGACCGTTCTTTTTCAACGCATTCAGTGCTTCGATCGCCGCGGTCAGCTCCATGCGGTTATTGGTGGTGTCGGCCGCCCCGCCATGCAGTGTCTTGCGCCGCTCGCCAGCGATTAACAGGACGCCCCAACCGCCCGGGCCGGGGTTTCCCCTGCAGGCGCCGTCGGTGTAAATCTCAATGGTTTTGGTCAAAGTGGATTCGCGAAATGTTTCGTGTTGTGGGTTCTGCCAGGCCGGCGACAACTTTTGGCTTCCGCCGCCAGACTGGTCGTACCGGTGTCAGCGTGCTGACTCGTTTCTGCGCGGAAAGCATATAGCAAGCAGCGAGTTCCGGCCACCATGCCTGTCCACGCTGCTCCCAGCGACTCGCCCCCCGGGCTTTGTTGCCGGGTAACGGCCAGCGAAAGAAATACCGCGACGACCCTTCGATGCGCATATCGAGCAGTCGCAACCAGTCCTTGAGCCGACGGTCCGAGATCAGGTAGTCGGCGCCCGGCGGAATACCGGCCCCCGGAATCAGCCGGCGCAGTCCCCACAGACCTCCCGGCTTGAACCCCAGCACAATAATCCGGCCATCACGGCGCAGCACCCGGTCCACTTCACGCAGTACTTCATGGGGTCGATCACTGTAATCCAGCGTATGCGGCAGCAAAACGGCATCTATCGAGTCGCTTTCGACGGGCAGGCGGTGTGTTTCACCCACCGCGCAGGGGGCGCCATAGGTCGACGGGGCGATTAGCGAGCAGCGCTGGGTTCTTGTAAAGCGTGTGAACGTCCGCCGACCGCCCCACAGCCCTACTTGCAGGCAATACTCGCCGAAAACACCGTCCAGCACGTCCTCGACGATCCGTGCCTCTTGCTGTAACAACGCCTGGCCCAGGCTCGTTTCGAGCCATTCCTGCGTCATTTGTGAACAATCTGCTTGCACTGGCTAGCTGCCTCAGTAGGATGGCGCGATGCTTATACGAATATCGTCGCCGATGCGGCAATTATCGCAGAGATTCTCCGTTTTTGGCGCAGCCAGCGTCACTTTTTTGTTATTCGCGGGTTCTATCGTTGTTGCTGCGCCGGCGACACTCACCAGCGTCGCCAACGCCGATGCGAAACCCTCACTGACGCTGATTTCACCAGTCGCAGGCATTGATCTCGACTCCTCGGCCGCCGGGCCCGACGACGTACTCGCGAAGTTACGGCGGGGTTTCGCCCTGACCTACGTCGATAACAAGCGCACAACCGCCGAGAGAAACTGGTTCGTCAAGCACCCGGAGTACCTGCAACGGGTTTTCACCCGGGCGCAGCGTTATTTGCCTCACATCGTCGCCGAGCTTGAGCACCGCAACCTGCCGCTCGAACTGGCGCTGCTGCCGATTGTCGAAAGCGCCTACGATCCGTTCGCCTATTCACACGGACGCGCCGCAGGACTCTGGCAAATGATTCCCGGCACAGCAAAACGCTTCGGCATCAGACAGAACTGGTGGTATGACGGTCGGCGTGATGTCGTCGATTCGACCCGCGCGGCGCTCGACTACCTTGAGTACCTGCACAAATTTAATAACGGTGACTGGCTGAACGCCATCGCCTCGTACAATTCGGGTGAGGGCAATGTTCGGCGGGCCGTTCGACGCAATACCAGCGCCAGCAAACCGATCGATTTCTGGAATCTCCACCTGCCGAAAGAAACCAGCATGTACGTACCGAAATTGCTTGCGCTGGTTGAAATCGTCGCTAACCCTGAGAAGTACAATCTGCAGCTACCTGTCGTGCCCGACGAACCGCAGTTCGTGGTCGCCGATATCGACGGCCAGCTGGACCTGGCACTTGCCGCCGAACTTGCCGGCGTCGATGTCGATACCGTGTATCAGTACAATCCCGGGTATAACCGCTGGTCTACCGACCCGGCCGGTCCGCACAGCCTGGTTATGCCGATCGACGTTGCAGAAGAATTCACGGCAGCGCTGGCCAGGGTTCCGAAATCCGAGCGTGTTCGCTGGCAACGTCACAAAGTGAAGAACGGCGAAGCAATCTCGCAGATTGCCGAGAAATACAACACGACCGTGACCACGATCCGGGCAGCGAATAATCTCAGAGGCAATACCATACGCGCAGGGCATCATCTGATGATTCCGGTCGCGACCAAGCCTTTGAGCGCCTACAGCAAGAGCGCCGATGCGCGACTCGCCAGAACACAAAACCGTACGCGCTCGGGAAACAAAGTCGAACACATTGTCGCCAGTGGCGAATCCTTCTGGACGATCTCACAACGTTACAAAGTAACGAGCCGCCAGCTTGCCGCCTGGAACGGCATGGCGCCGCGTGACACTTTGTCGATCGGCAAGAAACTCGTCGTCTGGACCAGCGCCGCTGCCGCCGCGCCTCGCACGTCCCCGACACAGGCCTTAGGTAACACGACCCGCAAACTGAACTACACGGTTCGCAACGGCGACTCCCTGTACCTCATCGCCCGCAGGTTCCGCGTCGGTATCGATCAGATTGCTCGCTGGAATAAGATCGACAAGAACAAGATTCTGCGACCCGGGCAGAAGCTCACCATGTATGTGGATGTGACTGCGCAATCCAGTTAAAACTGTCTGGTCTGACTTCGACGAACTGGCATTTGCGCAGGGTCATCGATCTGGAGGGGTATACCGGAATGGCTCCCTTCGGTCCGCTTTATTTCCGGTATACCCCTCCAGATCGATGCCTTGTGACAGTGACCGATGTATTCGGGTCAGAGCAGATATGAAGTGCTGACCTGACATCTACGCGAACCGTTGTAAGCGAACGGGCGAGATAGTGTTTATAGGAAATAAAGCGGACCGCAGGGAGCCATTCCGATAAACACTATCTCGCCCGTTCGCCTGCGCCGATTACAGTTCGTCGATGCCAGACCAGACAGTTCTACCAACGGGCTACGCCGCAAATATCAGACCGGGTGGTGATGCACGGGATTCGATGTAAAATACCGCCTGAATTCGAGACAGGAAAACACTATGGGCTTCATGGCCGGCAAGAAGGCGCTAATCGTTGGTGTCGCGAGCGATCGTTCCATCGCCACAGGTATTGCAGAAGCCTTCGCGCGAGAAGGTTGTGAGATTGCGTTCACTTACCAGAACGAAAAACTCCTCAGCCGCGTGCGAAAACTTGCTGAACGCCTGGATCAGAATACCGACCTGCTGTTCCCCTGCGACGTGACCTCCGACGACGAGATCGCCGCCGTTTTTGATGCTCTGGGCAAATCGTGGGACGGGCTCGATATTATCGTCCACTCCGTGGGCTTCGCGCCGCGCGACCAACTCGCGGGCGGCTTCATCGAATCGATTACGCGTGAAGGCTTTGCTATTTCGCACGATATCTCCGCATACAGCCTCGCAGCACTCGCCAAAGCCGGTCTGCCGATGATGGAGGGTCGCAACGGTTCGATCCTTGCCCTCACCTACTACGCCGCAGAGAAGGCCGTGCCGAGCTACAACGTCATGGGCCTGGCCAAGGCCAGCCTCGAGTCCTGTGTACGCTTCATGGCCGCCGACCTCGGCGCAAAAGGTATACGAGTGAATGCCATCTCCGCCGGTGCCATCAAAACGCTGGCCGCCGCCGGTATAGGCGGTTTTCGAAAGATGTTGAGCTACGCCGAAAAGGCCTCGCCGCTGCGGCGCACAGTCACAACCGAGGAGGTCGGTAATACGGCCGCGTTCCTGTGCTCGGACCTCGCCAGCGGTATCACCGGCGAGATCACTTTCGTTGACGCCGGCGCCAACATCATGGCTATGACGCTGGACGACGAATAGCCCTCAAGCGCACCGCATCGCTACAACGCGACTTTGGTTTCCTCGCCTTCCAGCCGCGCAACGATAGTCGCACAACAACAGTCACCCCAGACATTGATGCTGGTGCGGCACATGTCGAGGATGCGGTCAAACACCATCAGCACACCGATTGCTTCCAGGGGAATACCGATAGCGGCTAGAATAATCGCGATCGCAACCAGTGACGCCGAGGGCACGCCCGCAACCCCGATCGACGTCATCAGCGCGATGGCGACAATCGTGAACTGCACACCGAAAGTGAGATCCAGTCCGTAAGCCTGGGCAAGAAACAGCGCCGCCGCACATTCATACAGCGCCGTACCGTTCATATTCACCGTGGCGCCCAGTGGCAGCACGAAACTCGATACCTTATTCGATACACCAATATTATCTTCGACGCTTTCGATGGTGATCGGTAAAGTTGCCGACGACGACGCCGTGGAGAACGCGGTCAGCATGGCCTGAGACGCCGCCACCAGTGTTTTGAGCGGCTTAACCCGACCGACAAAACGCAGCAATAGCAATAGCGTGCCAAACGCGTGCAGACCAAGAGCTACCAGGACTGCCACGGCGAACAGGGCCAGTGGTCCGGTCGCCTTCAGCCCGGATTCAGCGATGACCGCGCCGACCAGGCCGAACACTCCGATGGGAGCGAACTTCATGATGAACTCGGTCATCTTCATCATCACCTGGAAAATGCCGTTCCAGAACTTGAACAACGGCTCCGCAAAATCGTGCGAGAGGCGTGTCATGAAGAAACCAAACAGAATGGCAAAGAAAATCAGCCCGAGCATTTGTCCATCGGCCGCCGCTTTCACAATGTTTGGCGGGATCATGCGGACAAATATCTCTGCAACGTCGCCCGCGCCCTTGTTACCGACGGTCGCCTCAACTTCCTCGACAGATGCGGATAAGGAGAGATATTCTTTCGCAGGCTCACCGTCGACATAACCAGGCCCGATTGTATTGATAACGAACAGACCGATCAGTATTGCGGAAAGCGTCGTCGTCGCATAAAAGAGCAGCGTTTTGCCACCAAGCGCGCCCAGGTTACCGCCCGAACCGATTCCCGCAACGCCCACGATAATGGACGATGTGATCAGCGGCACGATGATCATCTTTAATGCATTGAGGAATAGCTTTCCGATGTAAGCAAACATCGTGACGAATTCGATACCAAGAAGGCTCGGTTGCGCGCCGCTTGTCTCTTTGACACTGAAAATCCAGAGGCCGGCGACGAACGCCAGAACAATCGCGATCAAAATCTGCCAATGCAGAGCCAGCTTACGCATAGTACCCCCGGTTACGGCGTTAGGCCGTAGTGGTGTTTTTCTTATGCGCTACAGCTTAACGGAACAGGTCTTCGGCGGCCAGCGCATCGTCATTGACGATAACTTCGGCATTTGCTCGCAGTGCGTGCACAAAAGCGACGAAATCGCCGATTCCGTACTGATCGACCAGCTGGTTTTTGCCCGCATCTCGATCTGCCCGCGGTATGGATTGCGGCCGACCGGGAACCACGGCGTCAATACTGTAAACCGTATAACCACCGACACCATTGCGGGTACTGCCGCGCGTCGGCTTATCCTGCGAGGGTTTAAGCGCCGTGAACACAGCGACAGCAACAAACTGATCGGCGTCTTCGGCGTTACGCGTCATAACCGCAGGCGGCAACGCTTCGGCACCGGCCGCGGCCGCCGCTGCAGCAAATTCTTCGCCGGCGCTGACGGCGTCCAGCATACGCTGCGCTCGCTCCGCCATAAGAGTCTCTGACTGATCTCTGGTCAAGCTTGCCACTATCTGCGAGCGGACGTTAGCGAGCGTATCCCGCGTCGCCGCACTGTGTTTCGTCACTGAGAACACGGCGGTACGATTGGCATCGAGCTCCGTCACATCCGACAGCTGTGTACCGTCGAGAACGGCGCTGTCAAAGATTGCATCGGCGGCAGCCTGACTGCCCGCAAACGGCTCAACGCTCGCTCGTGCGAAGCCACTAACGCTCTTCACCTCAGCACCGATTGCCGCGGCCAGTTCACTGATATCGGCAGCATCAAACAACGCATCTGACAGTTTTCGCTCAAGCTCCAGGAATAAACCTTCCGCTTGCTGTTCCTGAAGTTCAGACAAGAGCGACGCGCGCACCTGATCGTACGGCAGCGGCCCGGACTCCATGATGTTGTCGAGGCGTACAACGTGAAAACCGAAATCGCCTTTCACCGGGCCCGATACCTCGCCCTCCTGCATGCCGAATATTGCTCCGCCAAGCGCGTCGGGAAGCTGTGTTCGCGTCAGGGCGCCCAGATCACCGCCGCTGGCCGATGTACCGCCATCCTTGGAGTACTGACGCGCCAGTTCTTCAAAAGACTCACCAGAACGGGTACGTGTCAGCAACTCATTCGCGACCGCTTCGGAGCCGGCCTCATCATCGTCAAACAGGATAAGGATATGGCGTGCCTGGCGCTGCTCATCCTGCAGATAACGATCCTTGTTGAACTCGTAGTACTCCGCCAGCTGCTGCTCCGTCACGCTGACCTGTGCTGCCACCGCATCGCGGAGGATTTCGACATATTCTATGTCGGCGGTCTCCGGCAGGCTAAACATCGTCGGATTGTCGTCATAGAAGGCCGTAATCATCTCTTCGGTAACGCTGATCTCATCGGCAACCGCCGCTGGACTGATGCTGGCGGTGGTTACAACCCGGTTCTCAAAAGACAGGTTCAGATAGCGACGATAGGCCGACGGCGGCACCAGCGACGAGCCGCGGATCGCCCGCTGCAGCTGCGAGCGACGCATAGAGACCTTCTGCGAAGCCTCGAACTGCGGCAGCGTATAACCGTTAGCGGTCAGTACGTTTTCGTAGGTTTCCCGATCGAACTTTCCGTCGACCTGGAAATCCGGAATCTGGTGTACGATCTCCGTCAACTGCCGGTCACTGACATTGAAGCCCGCTTCGTCGAGGTAGTTGTCGATCACCCGTTGCTGTATCAGCTGCTCAAGAATGTTGCTGCGCAGCTGCAGCCGCAGCTCGTCGGGCAATGCCGCGAACTGCGGATTGTCCTGGATCTGATCGCGATACGCTGTCTCGAATTGAGCGACGCCTATATCCACGCCATCCACCTTGGCCGCGTAGCCTGAGCCCATCGTCGAGAAATTCGCTCCGCCAACGAATACGAAGGACAAGCCAATCGTGCCCAGGACAGCCAGAGCAATCCAGCCTGTCAGTTTTTCGCGAATTTGTGTCAGCATATCGAGTCTGTCTTCCAATGTTTAAGGGCGTGGAATTCTAAAAAAAATCCCGGGCCCCCGCTAGAGGGACCCGGGATCTTACCAGTGGCGGAGCGGACGGGACTCGAACCCGCGACCCCCGGCGTGACAGGCCGGTATTCTAACCAACTGAACTACCGCTCCGAATTCTGGTGGGTGCTGACGGGATCGAACCGCCGACCCTCGCCTTGTAAGGGCGATGCTCTACCAGCTGAGCTAAGCACCCACATTAGGTATGAAAAAGCCCGTCGTAACGGGCTTTTCCCGACCCTGTGCCCCCGCGGGGCGCGCTAGTTTACGGCATCCTTCAGGCCTTTGCCAGCCTTAAATCCGGGCACATTACTGGCCTTAATCTGGATGGTCTCGCCGGTACGTGGATTACGACCTGCGCGAGCTGCGCGAGCCTTCACCGAGAACGTACCGAAGCCAACCAGTGATACCGAACCGCCGTTGGCAAGCGTTCCTTGAATGCTATCGAGTACTGCGTCGACCGCTTTGGTTGCATCAGCGCGTGACAGTCCTGCTGCACCCGCAACCGAGTCTATGAGTTCCCCTTTGTTCATGTTATTCACCCTTGCAGATTGATTAAAGAAATGGTCATCAATCCAGCGAGCTCCCCCAATGTGCAATCCGCTGAATGGCTGAAAGTGGCTCCGTGCATCCACCGACAACTACGGGGCTTATACCAACTGGCATATATAGCGTCAAATATCCTTTAACCACGCGGGTTTCAGCGTGTTAATGCGGACGTACGCTGTCCTCGGATTTTTGCTCGTCAGATGGCGTTTTCGATTCCGATTTCTCGTCCTCGGAAGCAGCCTCCGGCAGTGGCTGGTGGACCAATGCGTGCTGCATGACTTCGTCGATCCATTTCACTGGAACAATCGTCAGTTTGTCCTTGATGTTCTTCGGAATTTCCGCGAGATCCTTCTCATTCTCCTGGGGGATTAAGACCTTGGAAAGCCCCCCTCTGTGAGCCGCCAGGAGCTTCTCTTTCAGCCCTCCGATGGGCAGGACCTCACCGCGCAGCGTGATCTCACCGGTCATGGCAACATCGCTCTTTACCGGGATGTCGGTTAACGCAGACACCAGTGCCGTACACATGCCAACTCCCGCACTCGGACCGTCCTTCGGAGTCGCACCTTCCGGCACGTGAATGTGTACATCGACCTTCTGGTGAAAGCCCTCTTCGATACCCAGAACGACCGCCCGGCTGCGAACAACGGTCATCGCCGCCTGGATGGATTCGGTCATCACTTCGCCCAGCTGGCCCGTGTGAGTCAGCTTGCCTTTACCGGGAACGACGGCCGCCTCGATGGTTAACAGCTCCCCACCGACCTCCGTCCAGGCCAGGCCGGTCACCTGTCCGACCTGATCCCTGTCCTCGGCCTTGCCATAGCGGAAGCGGCGCACGCCAAGGTACTTTTCCATACTTTTTGGCGTAACCAGCACGCGCGTATCGCGCGGCTTGAGCAACAGCGATTTCACGACTTTCCGGCAGATCTTCGATATCTCCCGCTCCAGGTTACGAACACCGGATTCGCGGGTGTAGTGCTGAATGATGTCGCGGACCGCGCTCTCGGTAATTTTGAGCTCTTTTGCCTTGAGTCCGTTTTCCTTCAACTGTTTGGGCACGAGGTACTTCAGCGCGATATTGGTCTTCTCATCCTCGGTATAGCCCGGAATGCGAATGACCTCCATCCGATCCAGCAACGGTGCCGGAATGTTCAGGCTGTTTGCCGTGCAGACAAACATGACGTCCGACAGATCGAAGTCGACTTCCAGGTAGTGATCGGCAAAGGTCGAATTCTGTTCGGGGTCCAGCACTTCCAGCAGCGCCGATGACGGGTCGCCGCGAAAATCCATGGCCATCTTGTCGACTTCGTCAAGCAGGAACAGTGGGTTGCGTACACCGGTCTTCGACAGGTTCTGGATGATCTTGCCGGGCATCGAACCAATGTAGGTGCGCCGGTGACCGCGAATCTCGGCTTCGTCACGAACACCGCCCAGCGACATACGAACGAACTTGCGGTTCGTGGAACGAGCGATGCTCTGACCCAACGACGTCTTACCGACACCCGGCGGGCCAACCAGACAAAGAATGGGGCCCTTCAGACGCTTCACACGCTGCTGTACCGCCAGATACTCTAGAATGCGTTCCTTGACCTTCTCAAGACCGTAATGGTCTTCCTCGAGCACTGCCTCGGCCTTCTTCAGGTCTTTGAAAACCTTGCTGCGCTTTTTCCATGGCGCTTTCACCAGCCAGTCAACGTAGTTTCGGACGACCGTTGCCTCTGCTGACATGGGTGACATCAGCTTCAGCTTGTTGAGTTCGGAGACTGCCTTTTCCTTCGCCTCCTCCGGCATACCGGCTTTTTCGACCTTGTTCTCCAGGTCCGCCAGTTCGTTCGGCACGTCGTCCATCTCACCGAGCTCTTTCTGAATCGCCTTCATCTGCTCATTCAGGTAGTACTCGCGCTGGCTCTTTTCCATCTGTTGTTTGACACGACCGCGAATACGCTTCTCGATCTGCAGTACGTCAATCTCGCCCTCGATGATGCCCAGCACCTGCTCCAGGCGGCTTTTCACATCCTGAATCTCCAGGATGCGCTGCTTTTCCGACAGCTTTAGCGCCATATGGGCAGCCACGGTATCGGCCAGCCGGCCCGGCTCGTCAATACCGCTCAACGATGTCAGTACCTCGGGTGGCACTTTCTTGTTCAGTTTTACATAGGCCTCGAACTGCGAAATGATCGAACGCACGAGGACGTCGATTTCGCGCTCGTCGTGACGGTCATCTTCGGCCAGCAGCGTGATCTCTGCCGAAAAGTAATCTTCAACGTTGATGCGATCGACCAGCGCACGCTCGCCACCCTCGACCAGAACCTTCACGGTGCCGTCTGGCAGCTTCAGCAGCTGCAGGATCGTTGCAAGCGTACCAACTTCATATAAATCAGTAGGTTTCGGGTCATCCAACTCGTGGTTTTTCTGTGCGACCAGCAGAATGCGCTTGCCCGCATTCATCGCTTTATCCAGCGCGATGATCGATTTCTCGCGACCGACAAATAACGGAATAACCATGTGCGGATAGACGACAACGTCACGCAACGGGAGTACCGGAACACCGGAAGAATCGTCGAATACATGCTCGTCCGAAGACGTGTCGATCGATGAAATCAAATCTTTTTCAGGTATATCGTTTTCAGACACCGCAGAACCTCTGAGAAAATGGGCGAACCACAAGCTGCTTACAAACGTGCGGCCTTTCGACCGCAATTCAAGCTTCGGTATTCGATGTCTTTAACTAAGCGCCGTCCGACCCTGTCGGTCTGGGCGGCTGCTCGATGTTTACGGTCGGGGATTCGTCCGATTCGTAAATGACGTAGGGTGGGTTCTCACCCGTGACAACCGCCTCGTCAACGACAACCTTCTTCGCACTTTCCGAGGACGGCAGGTCGTACATTGTGTCGAGCAACACGTTCTCGAGAATGGTCCGTAACCCGCGCGCACCGGTCTTGCGTTCCATCGCCTTGGTCGCTACGGCCCGTAGCGCATCGTCGCGGAACTCCAGATCCACACCTTCCATCTCGAACAACTTGCGATACTGCTTTGTCAGCGCGTTCTTCGGCTCAAGCAGAATCTGCACGAGGGCGTCCTCGTCCAGTTCCTCAAGCGTCGCAACGACTGGCAGACGACCGACGAATTCCGGAATCAGCCCGAAGCGAATCAGATCTTCCGGTTCCACGTCGTGCAGCAGTTCACCGATGCTCTTCTCTTCCTCACTCGTCTTGACGTCGGCAACAAAGCCGATTCCCGCCTTCGACGAGCGATTTTGAATAATCTTCTCCAGGCCCGCGAACGCGCCGCCGCAAATAAACAGGATGTTGCCGGTATCCACCTGCAGAAACTCCTGCTGCGGGTGTTTGCGGCCGCCCTGTGGCGGTACCGAGGCGATCGTGCCCTCAATCAGCTTCAGGAGTGCCTGCTGCACGCCCTCACCCGATACATCTCTGGTTATCGACGGGTTGTCCGATTTTCTTGAGATCTTGTCGATCTCATCGATATAGACGATACCGGTCTGTGCCTTGTCGACGTCGTAGTCGCATTTCTGCAGCAGCTTCTGAATGATGTTTTCGACGTCCTCACCGACATAACCGGCTTCGGTCAGCGTGGTGGCGTCCGCGATGGTGAACGGCACATTGAGCAAGCGCGCCAGCGTCTCGGCCAGCAGCGTCTTGCCGCAGCCGGTTGGCCCGATCAGCAGAATATTGCTCTTGGCGAGTTCAATATCGTCTTTGGAACGCTCGTCGAGGCGATCGTTGAGGCGCTTGTAGTGATTGTAGACAGCGACGGACAGCACTTTTTTCGCGCGCGCCTGACCAATGACGTACTCATCGAGTACCTCATTGATTTCCATGGGTTTCGGCAGCTTGCTGTGGCCGGTTTCACCGGTGTCCTCGAGCTCCTCACGAATGATATCGTTGCAGAGTTCGACACACTCATCGCAGATGAAAACCGAGGGGCCCGCAATCAGCTTCCGAACTTCATGTTGGGATTTGCCGCAAAAAGAACAATAAAGGAGTTTGCCGTCCTCGTTCTTACCGCGGGATTCATCGCTCATACATGATTGCCTTTGTAACGTAAAAATCAGGCATATCGCATGCCTGTAACAATGGTGTCGTAGTTTACATGGGCGCTATCAAGGTTCAAAGCCGTAGGTCACATAAGTAACTTATGGCGTTATAACCAATTGATATTTAAGGGATCAGTCCTGCGAAATGCCGGCCATTTCCTTGCGGTTTGCCAGCACAGTGTCGATTAGCCCGTATTTAACCGCAGCATCGGCGCTCATGAAGTTGTCGCGCTCCAGGTCCTTCTCGATCTGGCTCACATCCTGGCCGGTGTGTTTCGCCATGATTTCGTTGAGCCTGCGCTTTAAGGCGATGACCTCTTCGGCGTGAATGCTGATATCCGTCACCTGCCCCTGGTAGCCGGCGCTGGGCTGATGCACCATGACCCGCGAATGCGGCAGCGCATGACGTTTGCCCTTGGTACCGCCGGCCAACAACAATGCCCCCATACTGGCGGCCTGTCCGACACAGATTGTCGAGACGTCGCAATTGATGAACTGCATCGTGTCATAGACCGACAAGCCCGCAGAAACGACGCCACCCGGTGAATTGATGTACAAGTGTATGTCCTTGTTCGCATTTTCCGACTCGAGATAGAGCAGTTGCGCGACGATCAGGTTCGCCATCTGGTCCTCAACCGGGCCGACGATAAAAATCAGTCGATCCTTCAGAAGCCTGGAATAGATGTCGTAGGCACGCTCGCCGCGAGCTGTCTGCTCGACTACCATTGGCACGAGATTCAATGCTGTTGCACTCATAATATTATTTTCCGTTATGTTGCTTACTATTGCACCGCGTTAAGGTGATTATCTCATGAAGCCGGTGCGTTCATGAACTCTTTGAACGATACCTTTTTCGCACTGGCCTTGCCGTTCTCCATGATCCAGTCGATCGCCTGCTGCTCCACGACCATTGGCTCAATCTGCTGCAGAACCTGCGGGTTGCTCATGTACATATTGACCATGTCGTCCGAATTCTCGTAACCGGCGCAGAGTTCCTCGACGCGAGCGCGCATCATCGCCTCATCCACTGTCAGCTCCTTATCGACAATGAGCTGCCGCAGCAGCAATCCAAGCGCGACGCGCTTCTCCGCCGCTGCCGAGAAATTCTCCACGGGCGGCGCCTGGTCGGCGTCCTCCAGCCCCATGCGCTGCATCGCCTCGCGCTGCATGGAGTGCATTTCCTCATGTTTTAAGGATTGCGGCACTTCCAGTGGATTGGATTCCAGCAGCCCGTTCATGACCTGCTCGCGCAGTTCAGTCTTGATCTTCTGCTCCGCCTCGCGATCCATGTTCTCACGCACATCCTTAACGAACTGCTCCAGACCGCCCTCAGAGACGTTGAAACCTGCCGCGAACTCATCGTCAAGCTCCGGCAGTACTTCTGCCTCGACTCGATGCACGGTGATCGCGAAATCGGCTTTCTTCCCGGCAAGCTCCTCGGCGTGATAGTCCTTTGGAAACTTCACTTTGAAGCTGGTTTCATCACCGGCCTTGACGCCCAGCAGGCCTTTTTCAAAGTCCGGCAGCATCTGGCCTGCGCCAAGCACGACCGGATAATCCTTGCCTTCCCCGCCCGGGAACACCTCACCCTTGAGCGTGCCGACGAAATCGATCACCACACGATCTCCATCGGCGCTCTTCCTATCCACCGTTTCCCAGCTGGCTTTCTGCTTGCGCAGGTTCAACAGCATGTCGTCGATGTCCGTGTCGTCGATGGTTACTTCAGGCTTTTCGATCTTGATTTTCTCAAGGCCCTTGAGTTCGACCTTGGGCATGATTTCGAACGTCGCCGTAAACACAAACGTCTTGCCGTTGTCGTCCTCGGTCTCAATTTTCGGGCCACCCGCCGGATTCAGTTGTTCCTGCGTCACGGCGTCCGTGTAGCTCTTCTGCAGAACCTCACTCAACACTTCCTGGCGTACCTGCTTGCCATAACGTTGCCTCACGACTTTCGCCGGGACCTTGCCGGGGCGAAAACCCTTGATCTTGGCAGTACGACCAACCGACTGCAGGCGCGCGTTCACTTGTTGTTCAATGGGTTCGATGGGCAGCTCAACGCGCATACGGCGCTCCAGAGTACCCGTCGATTCGACGGTGACGTCCATGCTTTTGAATCTCTTGTTTAGTTGTTTATCTATTTATTTGATTTCTGTTCGGGTCTGGTGCGAAAGGAGAGACTCGAACTCTCACGGGTTACCCCACTGGCACCTAAAGCCAGCGCGTCTACCAATTCCGCCACTCTCGCATGACCGGTCCAGCCGGATATTATACCGTGACATTGTCAGGCATTGGAACCACCTGTATGTGAAGGCCGCCCTGAGCTGCGCTCCCCCGGGAGTTATCTGCCGCCGGCTAGCCAAGAAAGCGGAAGCGGTCAGCGAGTTTTTGGTCCAGACCGTACACGCGGCCGGCGTGGGCAGTCGCGAGCACGACAAAAATGACGAACCAGATGGCATCGTGGTTCTGGGCATCGAGAAAGCCCTGTCCCTTCGTGAACCAGAAGGCCGCGACCATGACGGCGCCCGCTATCGACGCATAGCGGGTTGCCAGACCGACGATCAGGGCCAGGCCGATCAACAGCTCACCCCAGGAGACCAGGAACGCGAACAGGGCCTTATTGGGCAATACAACGGACTCGAGAAACGGCCGCACGAAGCCGTAGCTGTCTTCGAGCCTGCCGTTGACGAACCCTTCCAGACCGTTAGCGAAGTTCCCACCCCTGATCTTTCCGATACCGTAGTAAACGAAGAACACGCCCGTGTAGATGCGCAGCAGCGCCAAGGGCCACAGGCTGGCCGACTTTTTCCGTGTGAATTCGTTCAGACTGGACATCGTCATCCTCCGCGCGGCATCGTGATAAGCATAATACATAGAATGCTGCCGATTCCCCATTGGCTATTGGCCCGCCGATGCTTAGTATTGGCCCATGAGTACTGACAACGGCGGCAACACGCCGCAAAATGGCATGAACGTATCCGGGCTGCGCCGCTCGGCGACGGGATTCGTTCTCGACCGCGAGGATTTGAACGACGATCCGATCGTGCAGTTCGAAGACTGGTTCCGATACGCCTGCGAAACGGTTCCCATGGACCCGAATGCCGTCTCCCTGTCCACCGTCGACGATCAGAACCGACCGGCGAGCCGCACGGTACTGCTGAAGTACTTCGACGCCGCAGGCTTTGTGTTCTTCACCAACTTCGAGAGCAAGAAAGCCGTGCACATCGACACAAATCCTGCCGTCGCCCTGCTGTTCTTCTGGTCCGATGCAGCAAGGCAGGTAAAGATTCGCGGCCGGGCTGAGCGAATTCCAGCGAAAGAAACGCTGCAGTACTTTATGTCACGTCCGCGGGGCAGTCAGATCGGCGCCTGGGTATCCGCGCAGAGCAGCGTGATCTCTTCACGCTCGCTGCTGGAGAACAAGTTTCAGGAAATGAAACAGAAGTTCAGCAACAAGGAGATCCCGTTGCCGTCATTCTGGGGCGGCTATCGCGTCGTACCGGAACAGATCGAATTCTGGCAGGGCCGGCGCAACCGGCTTCATGATCGCTTTCAATATTCCAAACAGGACGACGGTAGCTGGGCCATCGAACGGCTCGCGCCGTAAGCGCAATATCAGCTTGTCCGCCGCCGTCTGCCCGCACGCCCACGCCGTCCGGCAACCACTTCGGGCGCCGGTTTGTCCGGAACCGGCGGCAGCTCCGGTAAAGCCGTCTGCTCGACGAAGCCCTCTTTGATCAACGCGCGCATCGCCGTGTCGATTTCCGGGTCTGTCGCAACGGGCTCGTACTTCGCCAGGCGTATTTCGACGTCGGCACAGGCCCGTTCGTGGAGTTCCATCGAACCACCCTCTTCCCAGGTTTCGCGATTCAGGCGATCGACCACGGGTTCGGTCAGGTACAGCTCTTTCGGCCAGTGCTCCAGGGTGTGCGGCGACGTAATCAGGTGATCGTCCCGCAATAACTGATCGACCAGGCCCTGTGTCGGCAGATCGCCAAGAGCTTGGATCTCTCTGATGAAATGCAGCGCCTGCCCGCAGACCTCGTTATCAAATACCAGCTTCGGCAAACTGAACGTGAGTACGAAGTCCAGCATGCCCGGGCCGGAGACGCTGTTGACACCGGCGATGGCTGCCAGCAAGGCGCTGCTGAAGGTTTCGCCGCCGGCCTGGGCATCGAGCATCTTGGCATCGCTCAACGCCATGTAAGCCTGGGTTGGCAGGCCAAGAGACTTGGCGATTTGTACATAGGCAACGTTCAGGTGCTGTGCTTCAATCGCCGCCATCGGCGAACTCGCCGCTTTCATGTGAAACGTTGCCGGCGCACCGCCGAACAAAACCGGCGTTCCGGGTCGTGCGATCTGCGCCATCGTTATACCGGTCAGAACGTCGACGCAATGAAACACCAGCGCTCCGACAAGCGTTACCGGGGCGATTAAGCCCATCAAAGTGACCGGGACTATTTCAACCGGTATGCCCGACTCGACGCAGTCCAGCAGGTTTTGGCACGAGTCTTCGCCGTAGCGAAAGTTACCGGTCGCAGTAATGGTGAAAATCGACAACGGCCTCCTGATCAGGTCCGCCCGGTCATCGCGAAACATCTGCATCATTTTCGCCATGCGCGGCACGCCTTCTTCGCTGAACGCTCCGGAGACGACCGGCTTTTTCGACGTTATCAGGGTCATGTACAAGCGCCACGCGTCTGAAACCTGGGACTCGATATCCTTGTTGGTCGAAAACGCCGTTGCCAGATAGGCAACGTGCTCAAGGCCGTCGCAGAGCCGCGCATACTCGATGAAATCGGTGGAGTTACTCAGGCGGGTTTCGCCGCTGCGGTGATCCTGGATTTTGAGACCGCTGGAACCGGGAACGAAATGAACGTTGTTGCCACCTATCTCCGCGTGCGGCTCACCGTCGCGGTTGTAGAGCGTGAAGCTACCGGGTGCACTCTCGATCGCTGCGTCGACGACATCGGCTGTAAACAGAATGCGCTTGCCGCTGCTGTCTGTTTTCAGTCCACTGTCGAGCAATCGCTGGCGTAGTTTCTCGCCGCGAATTTCCATGCCGGTCTCGGACATGATGCGTTTGGCTTCGGTAAGAATTTTGGCGATGAGATCGTCAGAAAGCACGCTCAGGTTTGGTCGCATATCGTTATCCAGTGTGTTCGGCGTTTGGCAGAATTTCCAACTTGCGCCGCGCAACGTAGTCGCAGAGCGCTTCGTCGATAGCCGGGGTTAGTGCCGGTTGCTGATATTCCTGCAGCAGTTGTTTCCAGATCGCGTTGGCGCGGGTCGCGGCATCGATGCTGCCTGCCTCCTCCCACGCTTCGAAATTCTGCCGGTTCGACAGGATCGGCGAGTAGAAGGCCGACTCATAGCGGGCCAGGGTATGTGCCGTACCGAAATGATGTCCGCCCGGTCCGACTTCAGCGATGGCATCCAGCGCGAGCTCATCGTCGTTGACTTCGATGGGGCGCAGGTATTCGGCCATCATCTGCAGCATCTCCGCGTCCACAATCAGCTTCTCGAACGAGGCCGTCAGGCCGCCCTCGAGCCAACCGGCGGCGTGATTGACAAGATTGGCGCCTCCCATAATCGAGCCCCAGAGCGACATCTCGCTTTCGAATGCGGCCTGACTATCGATGCAGTTCGAGACCGTCGTATTGCTGGAACGAAACGGCAGCCCCAGTCGCCGGGCAATCTGCCCGCTCGCCTGGGCGGCCTTGGTGTACTCGGGTGTACCCAGCGCGGGCGAACCGCTACGCATGTCGACGTTCGATGCAAAGCTGCCATACATAACCGGAGCGCCAGCTCTGACAGTCTGCGCAAACGTCGTCACCGCCAGCACTTCTGCGGTTTGCTGCACGAGCGTCCCGGCCAGTGTTGCCGGACTCATCGAACCCGCCAACGTGAACGGTGTAATGCAACTCACCTGTCCGGCTCCCGCCAGTTCGACAACGGCCTCCGTCATCGGTTTATCGAGCTGCATCGGAGAATTGGTGTTGATGATGCCGAGCAACGCCGGACTTTCGAGCAACCCGGCGCGGTCGGTTTCGAGAGCGATGCAGGCCATTTCGATCGAGTCGAGCGTGCGCTCCCCGCCGAGCGCGTAAGACTGGCAGTTTTTGTCGGTCAGGCGCCACTGGGCCAGGTACAGATCCAGATGGCGCGTCTCTGCCGGCAAATCCATAGCCTCAAACGCACCGCCACCTTCCTGATGCACAATATTCAGGCTCTGGACCAGACGCAGGTAGTCGCACATCTCCGCATAACTGCCCGGTCTCCGCCCCTTGTCGAGATCGCTGCAAAACGCCGGGCCGCCGACGGATGCGAACAGGATGTGGTTTCCGCCGACGTGTAGATTGTGTGTCGGGTTGCGGGCCCGCAGTCCGAACTCGGCCGGCGCCAGCGCCAGTTTCTCCTGCACCAGGGCGCGACCGAAACGAACCATCTTTGTCGTTTCGTCCACGTCCGCGCCCGCCGCACTGAGCTGTGCACGGCTGTCCGCTTGCAGAAACCGCATCCCCTGCGACTCAAGAACCGTAAATGCGCCATCGATGATGGCTTCGAGCTGCTCCTCGTTCAGTACTTCGGTGGCGCCGTAGGGGTTCACGATGTGCCGCCACGGGAGTTGCTGGATCGTATTCGCTACCCGCTTCTTGCGATGACCTCGCCTGCTCATGATTGCAACTCCGTTAGAAAGTCGTGACGCCACTGCTCGGTCCTCTCGACTTGATTGAAACAATAAATGTGATGCCCGCCGATCCCAAACGTCGGGTCGGACAGATACGGCGCAAGAGCGAACAGCAACTCATCCGGTCGATAGGATTTCGACTTCAATAACTGCGCGGCAATCCCGCCGCGGTTTTTCAGATACCGCAGCGAGTCTCCGACGCCTATGCGCAATGAGGTTTTCAGCAGCGTATTTCGATCCGAAACACCGGGCAAACCGAACCACGCAGGCATCGTAATGCCGTAGGCGCGAATTTCCCGCAGCCAACGACCGAGAACGCCAGCGTCGAAACACATTTGCGTCACGAGATAATTCGCGTATTCCTGTTTCATCAACAGATGCCGCAGCAGTTCGTCACCATCAACCGACGGATGGCCCTCAGGATGCGCCGCGACACCGATCTCCGCGAAGCGGTGATCGAAGTCCGCGATATCGCGCAGCAACTCATACGCGGCCGAGTACTCGCCCACCGCTTTGGCCGCATCACCTCCCGGTACGAAAATGCTGACGATCGGCGTGTCCGCAAGTCGTGCCATGATTTCGCGAAGGTGTGATCTGTCGCGCACCGTTTTTGCAGCAATGTGGGGCACGACCTTGAAACCACGCTTCGCCAGTCGCTCCGACAGCTGCAGCGTTTCATCAACCCCTTTTGTCGGCGAACAGGTCACAGCAACGTAAGAGCCGGGCTCCAGCACATCGAGGCGGGACTCGATGGTCGCCGTCGGGAATATCTCCATGTACGCTTCGCGCACACTGGCCGCGAGAATGTTATGGCTTTCCAGAGTGTCGATGGCGCTCATCGGGAACGCCCCCGGCGGCGACGCTTGCCGCTGTCGCCCGTTGCGGCAACGCGCTGAACAGGCAAGTCGATAACGCTGGAAAGATTCGGAAAAGTATCGGTCTTATGGGGAATCGACATAGCCGCAACGAAGCGCTCCTGGAAGTCGGTCTCCACCGCCGTTTCGATTTTCTCAACAGCACGCACCCGTGATTCCACTGTCGCCCTCGACTGTTTGTCGAGCAACGCGATTCGCGCGCCTGTGCCCGCCGCGTTGCCGGCCGACGACACACGGCTCAATTCGCAGTCCGGTATCAATCCCAGCACCATCGCGTACTTGACATCGATATGGGCGCCGAAAGCACCGGCGAGACGAATTCGATCCACACGTTCGACGCCGAATTTATCCAGCAGCAATCGCACACCGGCGTACAGCGCGGCCTTGGCGAGCTGTATCGCCCGCACATCGTTTTGCAGGATGCGAATATCCGGCTGACCCCGGTAAAGCGTATAGGCAAAGGTTCGACCGTCGGCGACGATCCTCGCCGACCGCTCAGCGCCGGCAGCCGCGATTTTCCCATCGCTGTCAATGATTCCCGATAAGAACATTTCCGCGACGATCTCAATAATGCCGGAACCGCAGATGCCGGTGACGCCGCAGCTACCGATTCGCGCCGCGAATTCCGGATCATCCGACCATAAATCGCAGCCAATGACCTTGAACTTCGGCTCCAGCGTTTCACGATCAATACGCACACGCTCGATCGCACCCGGAGCGGCACGCTGCCCCGAGCTGATCTGCGCGCCTTCGAACGCCGGCCCGGTAGGACTCGATGCCGCCAGCAGGCGCTCACTGTTGCCAAGAATAATTTCGGCGTTCGTACCAACGTCAACGAGCAGCGAGATGTCGTCGCTGTCATACGGCGCCTCAGCTAACATTACAGCGGCCGCATCAGCGCCCACGTGGCCGGCAATACAAGGTAGCGCGTAGACATGACCGCCGCTGTTGATCGCGATGTCGATACGAGATGCCAGCACGTCCGTCGCCGTATCCGATGCCAGCGCGAACGGTGCTGTGCCGAGTTCCACCGGATTGATGCCAAGAACCAGATGCTGCATGACCGGATTGCCGACGACCGTCAGCTCCATGACATCGGTGTTGGCCGCGCCCGCCTGCTCGCAGACTTCGAGGATCAGCTCGTTGATCGCATTGCGCACGACAGCGATCAACTCCGCTTCGCCGCCCGCATTCATCATGATGTAGGACACGCGGCTCATGAGGTCTTCGCCAAAGCGAATCTGCGGGTTCATGCGGCCTGCACTTGCCAGCACATCGCCGCTGGTCAGGTCACAAAGATGCGCGGCGATCGTCGTCGACCCAACGTCCACGGCGATACCCAAAAGACCTTCCTTGAGCCCCGGCCAGACTGCGACAATGCTCTCACCGTTGCGCACAGCGACACTGACCTGTCGCTTGCCGTCTGCCAGCGCAGGTTGCAGCGTCTGCGTAACGCCGAGCTCACAGACCAGGTCTTCGAGCTGCCATTCACGCTGTAACGCATCCAGAAGTCGCTGCAGATCTCCTTTAGCATCGTGCATGTCCGGCGCAGCAACTTCCACGAAGTAGGCACGTACGAGCGGGTCGATAGTGATGTCATACGCCTCATGGGGTTTGCGTACGACCTGCTGGTGCACCTGGGAATCGGCGGGAACGTCGATCACAACATCGCGCTCCAGCAAAGACTGGCAACTCAGCCTGCGATTATCTGCAAGACCGCGCCGCTGGCGAAATCGCTGTTCCGCTTCACCACTCGGCGACAGGCAGTCTGCCGCGGAGCTGATTCCGTGTTTCGCGAACTCTCCGGTAGAGACCTCTATCTGGCAACGCCCGCAGATCGCGCGGCCGCCGCAGACGGAATCGATATCGACACCCAGGCTGCGAGCGGCGTCAAGAACGGGGGTCGAACGAGGAAAACGGCCGCGCCTGCCCGACGGCATGAAGACGACCATCGCATCGTTCTTGTCGTCAGCGCTCATTGCGTTTCAGCCCGGCTAGCCGCGACCGCGGCGCCCGCCCCGCCGGCCTTTGCGTTCGCGGCCGGCGACGTTCGGGTCACGATTCGCGGCGATCCAGTTTGCGCACTCGGCATCGTGTCCCATAACCACGTTCGCGCCCTGCACCGATTGCATGATGGCCGCGTGCAGCGGATTGGTAATCGCGGATGTCATGCCGCTCGCGATCGCCATGGCGATGAACGCCGTATTCAGCCCGTCTCTGTTCGGCAATCCAAAGCTCAGGTTCGACGCGCCGCAAGTGGTGTTTACTTTCAGTTCGCTGCGCAACCGCTGCACCAGCTCCATCACCTGCCGGCCCGCCGTATTGATCGCACCGATAGGCATGACCAGTGGATCGACGACCACGTCACTCACCGGGATACCGAAATCCTGAGCACGCTCGACGATTTTCCTGGCGACATCGAAGCGGACGTTGATGTCTTCGGATATGCCGCTGTCGTCGTTGGAAATCGCGATAACGGCACAGCCGTACTTCTTCACCAGCGGCAGCACCGCTTCCAGACGCTCTTCCTCGCCGGTAACGGAATTGAGCAACGCTTTACCTTCGTAGGCGGCGAGGCCGGCCTCAAGTGCAGCGACAATCGAAGAATCGATACACAGGGGCACGTCGGTGACGCCCTGCACCAGGCGAATGCTCTCCGCCAGGATGGCAGGTTCGTCGGCCAGCGGGATTCCGGCATTGACGTCCAGAATACTTGCGCCTGCGGCGACCTGGGCCACGGCATCGGCTTCGACGCGACTGTAGTCGCCGTTTTTCATTTCCTCGGCCAGCAACTTCCTGCCGGTCGGATTGATACGCTCACCGATAACGGCGAACGGCTGCTCGAATCCAATCACGACTTCCGTGCTACGCGAACTGATCATTGTGTCGGTCATGTCGATCGTCCTTCTGTCCCGGCGCGCTCCTCCAGTTTCTCAATCGAACCACCGGCTTTGACCAGCGCTTCGAGAAACTCATCGTCGAATTCGCTTTCAAGCGCCGCGGCCCGTTCGTCCACCAACGCCTGCAGATCGCCGCTGACCTCTTCATCCTCGCGTCGCCAGTCTTCGAGATACGCATCGCTTGAACCGCGGCCGGCACGCATCGCGGCGCGATCGATAGCCTTCGCAAACCGCGGTGGCAGTTCTTTTTTTACACTGGTCTTGCGCCCGGCCCGCACAACGAGCTGCGCCGGAATATCGCGCCAGTAGATACAGATCATCTTTGCCATTGAACGACGTGTTCCTTCATCTGCTGCTGCAGGTTTCCGAGGCCGGTATGGCGACGTTCGTACTCGAGTCCCAGATAATTCGCATGTTGTTGTGCAGCCATTTCAAGCCGCGGCGACTCGGTTTGCGCCAGGTATACGAGCCGCCGGTAATTGCCGAAATAGGTGTTCATCAGTTCCGGATGTTTATCGAGACCCAAGCCCTTCTTCACAAGCCGGTCAAAATGCTGCGTGAGAAAATCGGTCAGATAGAACGTTCCCGGCTCTGCCTCTGCCAACTCTGCGAACGTTGCCGCACCTGAGAAAAACTCATAACAATGCGCTCCGGGCAGGCGTTGCACACCATACTCGTTCAAGACCTGGTCAAGCTGTCCACCAGTACCGCAGTCAGCGAAGGCAACAAACAGCTGCTCGAAACGCTCGCGCTGTTCCTCGATCATTGCCCTGACCGCCGCCGGTATTCGTTCCGGCCTGTTGTGCAACTCTGCCGGCAGGCATTGGATCTTCAGGTGCGCCCAGTTGTTCAGCTGCCTGAGTGCGACGATCTCTTTACCGAGAGCACCGCAGGCGATGATCAGTACGGACGGGATCATCTGAGAGCACCGCAACGTGGCAGTCTCACAGTCAGGATGCCCGTTGCTCGTGTACCAGCTTCTTGGCGACCTCTACCGCGGTGGCCGCATCGCGACAATAAGCATCCGCACCGACGGCATTGCCGAACTCCTCGTTCAGCGGTGCACCGCCAACCAGCACGATGTAGTCATCGCGTATGCCCTCCTCAACGAGTGCGTCAACGACGACCTTCATGTACGGCATGGTCGTTGTCAGCAGGGCCGACATGCCAAGAATATTCGGCCGGTGTTCTTTCAGAGCGGCGATATAGGTATCGACGTCGGTGTTGATGCCGAGGTCGATGACTTCGAAGCCGGCGCCTTCCATCATCATGCCAACGAGGTTCTTGCCGATATCGTGGATGTCGCCCTTCACCGTGCCGATCACCAGCTTGCCAACCGGCTCCGCACCGGAAGCGGTCAGGATCGGTTGCAGGATAGCCATGCCGGCCTTCATGGCATTCGCCGCCAGCAGCACCTCGGGCACAAACAGGATGCCATCCCGGAAATCGATGCCGACGATATTCATACCACCGACCAAGGCCTCGTCGAGCACCTTCTTGGCGCCCCAGCCGCGATCCAGAAGAATCTGCGTGCTCTCGGCGATTTCTTCGGCCAGACCGTCGTAGAGATCGTCGAACATCTGCTCGACCAGGTCGGCATCGTCGAGCGCCGAAAGAACGATATCGTCGTTGTTATCCGTTTCCTGCGACATACTCACCCATACCGTTAATGATTGAATTAACTAAAAATTTTACCGGACCGACAGACCAGTGAACCAGACGGGGTTCCATCATATGGAATAGATTTCAACATGTGGAAAAAAATTTGGTTCGCAGTCAAGTACTTAAGGATGGCAGACCAAAGAAAAACTGATGAAAACAGAAATCGATTCTGCGCCGCAAGCGCATATCGTGCAATTCGGGGCGGGTCCGTTTGGCTGCCATAAGCAGCGACAACGCCGCTATTCCTTTGAGTCCGGTGATTCTTCGACGTATAGCGACGCCGTGTCGTAAGGATCGAACCCGGCGGATTCGTCAGATGTCACGGACAGTCCGTCGTCGCCGACAGAGCTTGCCTGATCGCGGCGGAAAATCTGCACACGACGCTTCTTGGTCGGCGGCAACGGCTTTCCAGGTTTATCTTCGTTTTCTGGGCTCATGGCTCGCTCCGCAGGCGTTATTCATTACAAACACGACCGGAATCGGCAAAAGGTTCCACGGGAATGCGGAAAAAGCGGTACCCCGGCTGAACCCGTTAACGGCTCGCCGGGGGCTTGATCACCTTTTGCACTGCATGACATTAAGAAAGCATGCGCTACCTTTGAATAATTTATGTTGAAACCGGCAGGTAAGCGTCACCTGCCAGCCAGAGCCCGCGGCATACGTCGACTTGTTCTTTCTGTCGGCGCTAGTCAGAGTCAACCGTGTCAGATTCTGACCAACGCAGTCAGTGGCACCCGGACGACCAGTTGAAACCGCAACCCATTCCAGCCGGTCACCAATTCCTGAATCTTGTTGATGAAAAACGCTTCTACTTCAAGCCCCAATTTCGAGAAAGAAGTCTGCGCTATCCTTGAATCAGTAGGAGAGATAGCCGCGCTTTTCCGGTTTCATGCGTCAGCTGGAAGTAGATCGTACGAGTTCTTTGAGTCTACTGAGTCGTTCTTCGAGAGAATCGACAGTCTTCCTCCACAAACAAGCGTGCTGGTCTTCCGCACACCTCAGTTTCCTGTGCGGGGATCATCGAATGACGAGCTAATTCAACGAGCTAAGTCGTCTATTCCCGATGGAACTGACTGGGCCGTTGTGCGAGCAAGCCTCATAACAATGGGTAGCCAATCTTGGTATCACGATCTTGAAGATTCCTCTCACAAGGAACTTGAGAGCGAGCTTCGCGACGAGTTTTGTTGGGGGCATCCGGTGGCAGTGGGCATAGAGCCTGACTGGCATGACGAGAGTGTTGTCTGCTCTGCTGTGAAGCCGCACGAGGACGGTCGGGTCGAACTCGGCATCTACTAGTGAACGACCGGTTCTGGCCTATTCTGTTGAAAAACTCTGTTTTGAAATTCAACAACATTCTATTTGCGATTTGCCGCCAATTTCGTATCGTAGATACGAGGAGATAGTGCAGTTCCTATGAAATCCCCTCCTGGCGCAGCTCAGAACGGCTAACCGATACTGCAA